>DAOTVQ010000029.1:0-122342 GCA_034436355.1 Anaerolineae bacterium | reverse complement strand
GCGGTGTTGGGTTATAGCCTTCGGTGGCAAGCGATTCTTGGCGTGCCTTGCTGATGAAGGCGACATCAGGCGCGTAGCGCTCGCCAGAGACCATGTAGCCACCCGCCTCACCCGTCACATGCCCTAGTTGGCGTTCAGCTACAAAATGCAGCAACGCGCTGGCGAGAATGATCGAAATTTTTGAGGCAAGCGGATTAGATGGCACCTCAACAACCTCTCCACCGATGTATTCAAACAGTTTTTCGGCGTTTTCAGGCAGGTGGACGAATTGATCAAACTCGGCTGCCGAAAGCGTTTTGACGGGTGAGAGCATAGTGCCTCCTTAAAAATTAGGCAGGGCGGGTATAAAATGCCGCCCGAAGCCTGTGTGGGATGCTTTTAGCTGTTTTTGCTGCCGTCACCATTGCCGTTGGCAGATTCGCGGATGCGGATGGTTGGCGGACGGTTCCGCACGCGGCGCATCACGTTTTCCTGCAAGTTGGCGCGGCGCAGTTCTTGGATGACGGCGGCGGTCTTATCCGGCGGCACCCCTTCACGCATCACCTTTTCGGCGGCGGCGCGTGCCTCTTCCGCTTTTTTCGCGTCCAGTTCAAAGGTCGAGTCAGCGGTATCTGCCAGCACAATCACGCGCTCTGGGCGCACTTCCACCACACCGCCATAGACGATGAAGCTCTCCTCCGCGTTGCCCTTCCGCACGCGCAGTTCGCCAAAGCCAAGCGTTGCCAGCAGCGCGGCATGACCGGGCAAAACGCCCATCTCGCCTTCCGAGCCGGGCAGCACCACGATATCAGCTTCAGGCTCGCTGAACAGCGGACCTTCTTGGGTCACAATGTCTACACGAATTGGCATACTGTATCCTTTTCCGTAAGTGTGCTGCCGCACCGATCTGGCACGGCAGCCGCTGCGCTTAGAGTTCGCCTTTTGCCTTCGCCTCTTCGTAGCGCTCGATCACGTCTTCAATGCCGCCTGCCATGTAGAACATCTGCTCCGGCACGTGGTCAAAATCGCCGTTCAGGATCAGGCGGAAGCCACGAATGGTCTCTTTGATTGGCACATAGCGCCCTTCGCGCCCGGTGAAGCGCGCCGCCACGAACATGGGCTGGGTCAGGAAGCGCTGAATGCGGCGCGCACGTGCCACCAGCACCTTATCTTCGGCGGGCAGTTCTTCAATGCCCAAGATGGCGATGATGTCTTGCAAGTCCTTATAGCGTTGCAGCACGCGCTGCACCTCACGCGCCGTGTTGTAGTGATCTTCGCCGACAAGGGCAGGATCAAGCAGACGGCTGTTGCTTGCCAGCGGATCAACAGCGGGGAACAGACCTTGCGCTGCCAACTCGCGCTCTAGGGCGATGGTGCCGTTCAGGTGCGTGAAGGTTGCCACAGGCGCCGGGTCGGAGTAGTCGTCGGCTGGCACATAGACTGCCTGCATCGAGGTGATCGAGCCGACTTTGGTCGAGGCGATGCGCTCTTGCAGGTTGCCCATCTCGTTTGCCAGCGTGGGCTGGTAACCGACGGCGGAAGGCATACGCCCAAGCAGTGCCGAAACTTCTGAGCCAGACAGCGAGAAGCGGAAGATGTTATCAATGAACAGCAGCACATCTTTGCCCTGATCGCGGAAGTATTCGGCGTGCGCCAAGCCGGTCAGCGCCACGCGCAAACGGACGCCGGGCGGCTCGTTCATCTGCCCAAAGACCATCACCGTGCTATCAATCACACGGTAAACGTCTTTCATTTCATAGTAAAGCTGCGTGCCTTCGCGGGTGCGCTCGCCCACGCCGGCAAAGACCGAAACGCCGCTGTGGACAGCCGCCACCGAACGGATAAGCTCCGAGATCGTCACCGTTTTGCCGGTGCCTGCCCCTCCGAAGACGCCCATCTTACCGCCTTTGGTGAAGGGCGCGATCAGGTCAATGACCTTGATGCCCGTCTCGAACATTTCGGGGCGGGTGGTCAGATCGTCAAAGTTTGGTTTGGGGCGGTGAATGGGGTAGTAGGTATCCGAGGTGACGGCGCCTTGCTGATCAATGGCGCGCCCAAGCACGTTGAACAAGCGCCCAAGCGCAGGCTGACCAACTGGCACGCTGATCGGCGCGCCGGTGGCATAGGCTGCCATCCCACGCGCCAAGCCGTCCGTGCTATCCATCGCCACAGTCCGAACACGCCCGCCGCCCAAGTGCATCTGCACTTCGAGGATCAGATCGTCTGCGCCTTCGACTGGCACACGGATTGCATCGTAAATATCGGGCAGCTTGCTCGTGGTGGGAAATTCGACGTCTACCACAGCGCCGAGAATCTGTGCCAACTTGCCCTGGACTTCATTTGAATTTGCCATAGGTGCCTTTGTTTCCTAGTCTGTTTGAATCAGGTACGTCTTAGATGCTAACGCGGTGTTAGCTAACCGATTTTTCGGCTGCCGCAGCGTGATCTTGCCCGCGCAGCGCTTCCACACCGCCCACAATATCCAGAATTTCTGCTGTGATTGCCGACTGCCGTGCCTTGTTATAGGTCAGGTTCAGGTCATCAGCCAGTGCTTTCGCGTTATCTGAGGCATTTCGCATAGCGACCATACGTGCGCTGTGTTCGCTGGCTTGGCTCTCCAAAATCAGCTCTAGCAGAATGTTTTCGACAAACTTCGGCACGATTTCCTCAAGGATGGCTGAGGCGCTTGGCTCGAAGAGATAGTCCGAGACGCTGCTCTCAGGTTTTTCCATCATTTTGAGGTAATCGGGGCGGCTGAGGGCGCTCTGTTCATCAAATGCCAAGGGCAGCAAGCGCTGCACCATCGGTTTCTGCGTCAGCGTATTAATGAACTCGGTGTAGGCAACATAGACCTCATCCGAGTAGCCTTTCAGAAAATCTTCCACCAACACTTGGCGGATCGGACGCATGGCGTCAATCGTCCACCAGGCGGGCAAGTTGATGAACTCTGCCTCAACAGTTTCGCGCAGGCGCACTAAGGCATCGCGCCCTTTGCGCCCAACGGCAACCCACCGCACGGGCTTTTCAAGGTGCTGGGCAAACTGGCGCGCTACACGGATGACGTTGGCGTTGTAAGCACCCGACAAGCCGCGATCACTGGTGATCAGGCAAATGGTGACGTTGCCAATGCGCTCGCGGCTTGCCAGCAAGGGATGGAGCGCCGTCACCGAGCCGCTGGCGCTTGAAATATCGGTGAGGACTTGCATGGCGGTGTTGGCATAGGCACGTGCCGAAAGCGCCTGAGCAGTGGCACGCCGCACTTTGGAGGCGGAGACCGCCTCCAGCGCCATCGTGATCTGCCGAATATTCTTCACCGAACGAATGCGGCGTTTAATTTCACGTGGGTTAGGCATTCCGACCTCGCTTAGGCTTTGGCTGCCTGTGATTGCTGCCACTGGGCGTTAAAATCATCTAACGCCTTCTTCAGCAAGTTCTCCATCTCGTCCGTCAGGTCATACTTTGTGTCCGCACTGCTGATGCTGCTGGCAATTTGTGGATACTGCGCGTGAACGTAGCGCAAAAACTCGGCGCGCCAGGTGTTCACCTGCGCCACCGCCACCTGATCCATATAGCCACGGGTGCCTGCGTAGATGAGCATCACTTCATCTGCCAATGGCACAGGGTTATACTGCGGTTGCTTGAGCAGTTCGGTCAGGCGCACGCCGCGCTCCAACTGCTGTTGTGTGGCGCGATCAAGGTCAGCGCCGAACTGGGCGAAGGCTGCCAACGCACGGAACTGAGAAAGCTCACCCTTCATACGCCCGGCAAATTTCTTCATTGCCTTGCGCTGGGCGTCACCACCGACGCGGCTGACCGAGATACCGACGTTGATGGCAGGGCGCTGACCGGCATTGAACAGGTCGCTTTCGAGGAAAATCTGCCCGTCGGTGATCGAGATCACGTTGGTTGGGATGTAGGCTGAGACGTCGCCCAGCAGCGTCTCGATGATCGGCAGCGCAGTGAGGCTGCCGCCACCGCGTGCTTCCGAAAGGCGGGCGGCGCGCTCTAGCAGGCGGCTGTGCAGGTAGAACACATCGCCCGGATATGCCTCACGTCCCGGCGGGCGGCGCAGCAACAGCGAGACTTGGCGGTATGCCCAAGCGTGCTTGGAGAGATCATCGTAAATGATGAGGGCGTTCTTGCCATTCTCCATAAACCATTCGCCCATGGCGCAGCCGGCATAGGGCGAGAGGTATTGCAGGGCTGCCGACTCGGAGGCGGAAGCCACCACAATCGTGGTGTACTCCATAGCACCGTACTGTTCAAGCGTGGCGCGCACTGCGGCAATTTGCGCCTCTTTCTGCCCGATTGCCACATAGATGCAGAAGACATCCTGCCCGCGCTGATTAATGATCGTATCAAGCGCGATTGCCGTCTTGCCGGTTTGGCGGTCGCCAATGATCAACTCACGCTGACCGCGCCCAATCGGGAACATGGCGTCAATGGCGAGGATGCCCGTTTGCAGCGGCGTATCCACGTCCTGGCGCTCGATGACGCCGGGCGCGATGCGCTCCACGTTGTAATATTCGCTTGCCTGAATAGCGCCCTTGCCATCAATGGGCTGCCCAAGCGCATTCACCACGCGCCCGATCAAGCCCATGCCAACCGGCACAGAGGCAATCCGTCCCGTCCCGCGCACCTCATCACCCTCACGGATGTGGATATACTCACCCATGATGATGACGCCGACGTTATCTTCTTCAAGGTTGAAGGCAATGCCCAACACACCGTTGGAAAATTCGACTAATTCGCTTAGCTTGACTGAGGGCAAGCCCGAAACACGCGCAATACCATCACCAACCTCCATCACCCGCCCAACTTCTACCGAGCGAATGGTTGGTTGCCAGCTTTTAAGCTGCTCAAGCAGTGCCTCTGCATAGTTTGTGCTGTTGCCAGATGGCGACATCCTGTAAAACTCCCTGTGGAACTGTGGAACGTGAAAAAAGATTGATTGATTGCGCCTAATGTTACCACACGCTAAGCCTGCCTTCAATACGCGCTCTCGGCAGCACACTGCTGAAAAAAGCACATTGTGCAGCTTTGAACAAGCGGCGCTACCCAAAATTGGCAAACTGTGTATGCGCGCATAAGCGCTTGTGATCCTACGCAGAGTGTAAACTGTGCGCGGCACAATTGCAACTTAATGCACAAACGCGGCACTGCGGGGCGCCCTGAACTGTGTTCTGCCCTCTCCACAGGCTGGAGGATGGGCGCTGATTGGGCGAGCCACAAAGCGTTAACCTGAACTTAAATGCCTGTTAACTGAAATTCCTGCTGAAGTCTGCCATACTTAGCTTAGCGAAAAGTTTAGGTAGGGTTTGCGCCGTGTGGCGTGAAAGTAGGGCATGTGGGAACACGCACAGGCTTGTTAGGACGTTTGGGGGCGCTCTTGGGCAGGCAAGGGCATTCTGCCGCGCATTTAGCGCGTCTGACGGGGCAGTATCACTCGCCAATTAGCGATTTGCCAATTTCCGTTACGGATTTGGCGCTGCGCCTTGCCGGGCAAGCCGATCCGCAGGCGCTTTTGAAGCAGGCGGGCGAATGGCTGATTGAGCGCGCCGCCGTCGAGTGTGTGGTGATCTACCTGCACGAGCCAGCCGCTAACCGCCTTGCCAAACCGCTGTGTTTTGGCGCACGTCCGCCTGATCTGCCTGCCACCGTTAAGCTCGGCTACAGCCTGTATGGTGAGGTTGGGATGGGGCGCAAAGCCTACTACATTGAAATTGTCTCGCGGGAGAAGCGCCTAACGCCCTTGCCGCCTAACACCGAGAGCGCCTACCTGCTGCCGCTGCTCCACGAGAATAACCTGCTGGGTGTGCTTGGGCTGTATGCAGCGCGCCCCTCCGCCCTTTCCGAGCCAGCACGGGCTGCCATAGACCGCGTGGCAGCCCTGATCAGCGCGACGCTCTCCACCGCCTACCGCCTGAACGAGAGCCAACAGGCAATCGGGCGCTTTGATCGCTTCCAGCGGCTTGCCCAAGACCTGACGGCGCGCCTTTCCAGCGACGAATTGCTGCGGAACATTGTGGAAGCTGCCCGTGAAATCCTCGACGCGCAAATGAGCATCTTGCTGGATGTGAACTTTGAGTCGGGCGAGCTGCGCCCGATTGCATGGGCAGGCATTGATCACGAGACGGCGCAGCTTATCCGTTCGCGCCTGAAGGAAGATTTGAAAGGCTTGGTGGCGTGGGCGCGTTTGCCCGCACGCACCCCGGATATGCGCGCTGATCAGCGCACCTCACTTGCCACACAGGCAATCGCTGCGGGCATGGTTTCGGAATTGGCGGTACCCGTCCTCTACTATGACGAACTCTATGGCATTTTGGCGGTGGAGACCAGCACCTACCGCAATTTTACTGATGAAGAGGTAGACCTGCTGCAAGCACTTGCGGCACATGCTGGCATTGCCCTGCGAAATGCGCGCCTGTTCGAGGAATTAGAAGAGCGCAACAGCGAACTGCAAAAGGCGAACGCTGCCCTCGAAATCTCCCGCCAGCAGGCAGAGAATGCCCGTGCCGTCGCGGTACAAGCTGATCGCCTCAAGACCGAGTTCATCAACAATATGAGCCACGAACTCCGCACACCTTTGAATGCGGTTATCAACTTCACGCGCCTTGTGGCGGATGGTCATGCCGGCGCAGTCACCGATCAGCAGCGCAACTATCTGACGTATGTGCATGACGGCGGGCAGCACCTGCTCGGTTTGATCAACGATATCCTCGACCTTGCCAAGATTGAAGCGGGCAAGATGGAACTGCGCCGTGAGCCAACACCGCTAGAGCCGCTCTTGAAAGGCGTGTTCTCGACGTTGATCGGCTTAACGAAAGATAAAGGCATCGCGCTGCACCGTGATTTTGACGAGCGCCTGCCCACCCTCAACATAGATGGGCGGCGCATTCGGCAAGTGCTGCTCAACCTGATCAGCAACGCCGCCAAATTCACCGCCGAAGGCAGCATCACGCTGCGCGCCGCACAGCAAGGTGATCAGGTCATCTTTTCCGTGCGCGATACCGGCGTTGGCATCAAGCCGGAAGACTTGCCCAAAGTCTTTGAAGAATTCAAGCAGATTGATAACGCCTTACAGCAAACTGCCAGCGGCAGCGGCTTGGGAATGCCCATCAGCCGCCGCTTTGTGCAGTTGCACGGCGGCGATATGTGGATTGAGAGTCAGCTCGGCGTCGGCACTACTGTCTCATTTAACCTGCCCATCCTATAGCCGTGTTGCTCTGCGCGGAGGCGCACCGCCGAACCATGACTGACGCCCACGCTAATGTGAACGTGCTGCTGGTGGAAGATGAACCACTGAACACGACCCTTGCCGTTGCCATGCTAAACCTGCTTGGCATCAAGCATGTTCACGCCTTTGCCACCTGGACGCAGCTTGAAGCCTGCCTTGCCACACTGCCGCCTATTCAGCTCGTCCTGCTAGATTTGCGCCTGCCTGATAGGCATGATGGTTACTACATCCTTGCCAAACTGCGTGCCGATGCGCGCTTTGCCAATGTGCCGATTGCCGCCATGACCGCCCAAGTGATGCCTGATGATGTGCATCGCGCCGAGCAGGCAGGCTTTGACGGCTTCTTGGCAAAGCCGCTTAACTTTGATCGCTTCCCGCACAGCATTCAGCGCTTGTTAGCGGGCGAATCCGTTTGGGAACTGCACTAGGTGCGCCGCATGGCGCAAGGAGTTAATCGTTAATGAATGATTTGAAACACCTGCAAACCGCACAGAAAGCACCCACCATGAGCAACCCACCAACCGAGCCACGCACCTACGAACACCACGCCCTGCTGCTTGACGACGACGACGCCAACCGTATGCTGCTGAGCGTTGCCTTTGATATGGTGCAACTGCCCTTCACAGAGGCACACAGCGGCGAACAGGCGCTCCGCCTTTACGAAACACAGCGCTTTGCCTTTGCCTTCTTGGATATAGACCTGCCGGACATCAGCGGCATTGAAGTGGCACGCCGCATCCGCGCTCAGGATCAGGGCATTGTGCTGATCATGTGCAGCGCCAATGATGATCCGCTGACCATTGCACAGGCGGTTGCCGTAGATTGCGATCTGTTCTTTGTGAAGCCTTTCCAGCTTGATGCGCTCTTGAACACCGTCAAGATGCTGGATCGCGCTTCGCTGCGCGCCAACCCGCGCATCCTGATCGTGGATAATACGCAGCGCCCGCGTTGGGAAAACCGCCTGAACAGCGCGCCCAACGCCTAAGCGTAGCCCAAGCGCCTAGCAAGCGTCCCTTCAGCCTGCTGCCAAGCGCGGTATACTTTCCCTTAAAGTGGCGGCGTGATCGCACGTCGCCTTTCCATTCGGCTAGGGAGAGGATAGTACGCTGTGTTTAAGCGGTGGTTTATTCGGCTGGCACTGCTGGCTGTGATTGTTGCAATTCTGATGATTCCGCTGGGACTGTTCGTCTTTCAGCGCTTAGCGGTGAGCGATCAAGATCGCGTCATTCGTTATTTGCCGTTTCTTTCGCCCTTACGCGCCACCGAGGCGCCTTTTCGCATCCCAACGCCGCTGGCAACAGCCTCGCGGGATTTTTCAGTGCTGCTGACGCCCGATGCACCTTTGCTTACGCCAACGCCAACCGCCAGCCCAACGCCACTCAGTCAGGCGCTGCGTGTTGCCTTTCAGGGCGACCCAACCGCTACGCTGATGCCACCACCGCTGCCTAGCGCCACACCTGCACCGATCTGGTCACCCATTCCCACCAGTTTCCGCATTCGCGGCTTGCAGTGGGAGCCGCAGAAGTTCAACAACTGCGGACCTGCTAACCTTGTGCAGGCAATGCGCTACTACAATTGGCGCGATCCGCAGGATATGGTGGCAAGCGCCCTAAAGCCTAACCAACAGGATAAAAACGTTAGCCCAAGCGAACTGGCAGGTTATGTGAATACGCGCACCAATGGCATCTTGCGCGCTATCACACGCACCGGCGGCGATATGGCGTTGGTGCGCCAACTGGTGGCGAATAACTTCATCGTCATCCTAGAGACGGGCTTCTACGACCCTGATACGCCGCAGCAGGGCTGGATCGGTCATTACCTGACCATCATCGCCTATGATGACGCCGTTGGCAGGCTCTACAAGTTGGATACCTATAAGGGTGAGACGAACGAGAGCTACGCCGTGCTGGATGAGCTGTGGAGCCACTTCAACCGTGAGTACATCGTCGTTTACCAACCGACCCGCGAAGCCGAACTGATGGCGATTCTGGGCGATAACTGGGATGTGG
The DNA here is from genome assembly GCA_034436355.1 of Anaerolineae bacterium. Taxonomy (GTDB): domain Bacteria; phylum Chloroflexota; class Anaerolineae; order Aggregatilineales; family UBA2796; genus CP2-2F. The sequence goes on along the minus strand of DAOTVQ010000029.1, from coordinate 113,117 downwards.
ACTATAACCGCCGCTATACGCTAGACCGCGCCCGCGAAATGGCAGCCGCTCGCCCTGAAAATCCATTTGCGTGGTTCAACATGGGCAGCAGCTTTACCGCCTTAGGGCGCTATACAGAGGCAGCGCTCGCCTTCGACCGCGCCTTCAGCCTTGCCGAACCGATTCCCTACCGCATGTTGTGGTATCAATTCACGCCCTACGAGGCATACTACCGCAGTGGCAGCTATCAGCAGGTGATCGGCTTGGCGGAATCCGTCATCGAGACTTCCAAAGGGCATGTGGAAGAGGCGTTCTACTATCGCGGCATCGCCCGTGCGGCGCTTGGCTTTTGGGCAGAGGCACAAGAAGATTTGACTGCCGCCGTGACGTTCAACCCGAACTACACAGCGGCGGTGCAGGCGCTCAGCCTTGTGCGCGTTGGACAATTGCCCTAGCGCGACCCGTTCGGTGGCAGTGGCTGTGCGGGCAAAGGGCAGTGTGCCGCGTATGGTGCTTATTCGGCGAGTGCGGCGTCTAGCTCGAACTCATCTACGCCTGCCAACGCACGCGAGATGATGCAGTTCTTCTTGGCATCTTCTGCCACTTCGGTGAAGGTGGCAAGATCGAGTCCATCTGCCTTGCCGCGTGTGACCAATTTGATCTTGGCGATCTTGCGGGCGCCATCCACCTGGCTCAGCACGCAGACGGCAGTGGTCGTCACCTGCACATTCTTAAAGTCTTTGCGCCCAAGCACGGCTGCCACATTCATGGTAAAGCAGCCTGCCTCAGCAGCGGCGATCAGTTCTTCAGGGTTGGTGCCGGGCGCTTGCTCAAAGCGCGTTACAAAGGTGAAGGGTGAATTCTGCAAGGCGCCACTTTGGGTGCTGATTTGCCCTTCGCCTTCGCGGAGCGTGCCGTGCCAAGCGGCGGTAGCGCTGCGTTCAATATCACTCATTGTCTCTCTCCAGTTGGGAAAGCTAATCCGTCCCTAATTATCGCCTTGAAAGCGCACCTTTGCCAAGTTCGCGGCGCAATACACGGTGTACAAGGGCAGCGCACTGCGGTACAATGCCCACAGGAAGGAGTTCTTTTATGCTTTCCACGAAATGCACCTCATGCGGGCAGTTGATCAGCCTGAACAATGAGGCGATCAAAACGGCAATTGCAGAGGTTGAAGCGGCTAAGCAATCGCACTATCAAATGCCCTGCCCAAAGTGCCGCCGTCCCGTCAAGATCACGTTGAAAATGCTCCGTTTGCGCCTGCCGCGTGAAATCCCTGCGCCGCCAACGGAATGATCATCCTTTGTTGTCTTGCCCGCCGCTGCGTTGAACAGGGCGGGCAATTTTTGTGCCACAGGGAGAAGTTTTCTGCATGAGTGAACCGCGCCTGCGCTATGCCAGCTACCATCTGCACCTTGTGAACCTATTCACCACACCGCACCGCGCCAACCCAACCTTTTGGGAACAAACAGCGTTGGTGCAGGCACTTGATCAGGCGCTCGACCTGCTGGAAACCGATCCCGCCTTTCGCCACCTGACCATTGTTGGCGGCAGCGCGGTGCTGGAAGACTACTTACGGTTACGCCCTGAACACTTTGAGCGCCTTGAGGCAGCCGTGCGGCGCGGCGCGCTGCTCATTAATCCGTTCTATGTGCTGCCGCAGCCATCGGCGCACACGGCGGAAGGCTTGATCCGCAATTTGCTGCGCGGCACGGCAACGGCGCAAGTCTTTGGCGGCGCCATGCCCATCGCCCTGTGCTTGAACGCAGGTGCGTTGGATGCTTACATGCCGCAAGTGCTGCGCGGCTTCAACATTCAGGCTATCCTGACCAACGCTGACGCCCACGCGGTGCAAGAGCAGCTTTGGGAAGGCGCTGACGGCACGCACATTCTCTGGGCAGGCATACCACATCCCATCACCTTTGAGGAGGCGGTTGCGAATATGCGCCATGCACTTGCACCGTACAGCCTGAGCGGTCACCTGATGCTGCCCTATCAGTGGTCTGCCCAAGTCGCAGCCGACCGTCTATGGTCTGCCAGTGCGCTGCAAGCACTCCCGCAGGATATCGTGCTGCACAGCACACCGATAGCTTACGCAAAAGCAGCACAGGCAACGGTCAACCGTGAAAATCTTCCACCATATAAAGATGGCTATCTGTTCATAGAGTTTTTCAACGGCACGCAGATTTCTAGCGATTTTTGGCGGCTTGAGCGCTGCCTGACGGACTGTGCCGAACCGCTGATTGCTGCGGCTGCCCTACGTGGCGATTCAAGACTTCCCAAACAGCCACAGCGCCTGATCGCGCAGCTTTGGCAGCCGCTGTTTGATCAGCACGCAGCCTATCACCAGAACGCAGTGTGGGATGACCTTAAGGTGGCGCAAGCAGCATACTTTGAGAGGCTGGAAGCCCTTATCGGCACCTTAGCAGAGTCATCGCCAATCAGGCAATCCTATATCAGCGATTTGGTGTGGGCAGACCATGACCTGTTCAGGGTAACGGCTGCCAAACTGCCCGACGATCCCGCGCAAGGCGGCTTGATCGTGCGCGGTTCTCTTGATGGCAAAGACGCCACGTGGGTCACCTTAACGCCCTTCCAGCGCTTTGCGGTGTGCGAGGTGGTCTCGCTCGCGGAGGTGCCAACAGGCGGTCAACTTGCTATGGAAGCAGATGGATCGTTCCGCTTCCGTGCCGAGCCGCGCCATTTCTACACTTTTTGGCTGCATGATTAGCCCTCAAACTTGCAGAAACCTACTAAAAATTGCATAATACCTATATCACCGTCATTTCATGTTAAGTTAATGTAGGTTAATCCATGAAGTATATCGGCTCATCCGCCTACCAGCACGGCACGCCTGACTGCATTGGCGTGCTGATCGCCAACCTTGGCACCCCTGATGCACCAACCGCCCCTGCCCTACGCCGCTATCTGCGCCAATTCTTTGATGATCCGCGCGTGTTTGAGTTTCCGCGCTTGGCGTGGTGGCTGCTAACACGCGCCATCATCCTCAACAGGCGCCCGCCGCGCTCAGCCGCCCTCTATGCCTCGATCTGGACAGAACACGGATCACCACTCTTGGTGAACTCGCAAGCGATTGCCGACGGCGTGCAAGAACGCCTGAGTGCGCGCAGCAGCACACCGATCAAGGTTGCGCTTGGAATGCGCTATGGCAACCCATCTGTGCCGCACGCCCTTGCCCAACTGCGCGCAGCCAATGCCCGCCGCCTGGTGGTGCTGCCGCTCTTTCCGCAGTATTCGGCAACCACCGTCGCCTCAATCTTTGATGCAGTCACCCGCGAACTGCAAGGCTGGCGCTGGCTGCCCGATCTGCGCTTCATCACGCACTATCATGATCAGGCGGGCTACATCGCAGCACTGGTCGAGAGCATTCGTCAGGCATGGCAGCACAACGGGCAAGGCGAAAAGCTGGTGTTTTCCTTTCACGGCATTCCCAAGCGCTATTTCACAGCAGGCGATCCATACTACTGCGAGTGCCAGAAAACGGCGCGTCTTGTGGCAGAAGCGCTAGAATTGCCCAAAGATCGCTATGTGGTTGCCTTTCAATCGCTGTTTGGGCGCGAGGAATGGCTGAAGCCCTATACCAGCGATACATTGGAAGCGTTAGGTAAAAGCGGCGTGCAAAGCGTCGATGTGATTTGCCCCGGCTTTGCAGCGGATTGCCTTGAAACGCTTGAGGAGATTGCGGTCGAAAATCGCCATGTCTTCATGGAAGCAGGTGGCAAGGCATATCAGTATATCCCTGCCCTGAACACGGCGCCTGCTCACCTAGAAGCCCTGACCGATCTGTTGATGGAAAACCTGCAAGGTTGGCAAGCTGCCCTGCCTGCTGCGGAAGTGATAGGCAGCATGGATAGGTAGGCGGCGCTGCGCTACAATACGTCCCTATGGAGCTATCAATCATCATCGTTTCGTGGAATGTGCGTGACTACCTTGCCAAATGCCTAGATTCGATTGCCGAGTCCTTGCGTGCGGCACCGCTGAATGCCGAGATCATCGTGGTTGATTCTGCCAGCAGCGATGGCACGCCTGACCTGCTGCGCGAAGCCTATCCACAGGTGTGCCTGCTGCCACAAGCCGAGAACGTTGGCTACACACGCGGCAACAACATCGGCTTGGCAGCCGCACAAGGCGAATACCTGCTGCTGCTTAACCCGGATACCGAAGTGCAGGGCGCTGCGCTGGCGCAGATGGTCACCTACCTGCGTCAGCATCCGCAAGTTGGCGTGCTGGGCGCCCATACGCTCAACACCGATGGCACGCACCAATCCTCACGGCGGCGTTTTCCCACGCTGATGACCGCCCTTTTTGAGAGTACATGGCTTCAACCGTATGCGCCCAAGCGCCTGTTGGATCACTTCTATGCGCGTGATGTACCTGATACGGCAATTGCCGCGGTGGATTGGGTGCAAGGCTCAGCCCTGATGCTGCGGCGCGCCGTCTACGATCAGATTGGCGGCTTGGATGAAGGCTACATCATGTTCAGTGAGGAAGTGGACTTCTGCAAGCGCGCCAAGCAGGCAGGGTGGCAGGTGGTTTATCACGGCGGCGCCTATGTGGTGCATCACGGCGGCAAAAGCACCGAACAGGTCAGTGCCGCCAAACACATCTATTTTCAACAGAGCAAGGTGCGCTACTTTCGGAAGTTTCACGGCGCGGTGGCTGCCTTTGTGCTGCGCGCCTTCCTGATCTTCAGCTACCTGCACCAAGTGCTTTTGGAAGGGCTAAAAGGCTTACTTGGCTTAGAGCGTCCGCTGCGCCGTGAGCGCGTGCGCCTGTACTGGCAAGTCATCCGTGCGCTGCTGAGGCAGTGAGTAGCCTAAAACAGAAAGAGGGTGAGATTTCTCCCACCCTCAGTTTGATCTTATTGTGCGAATGCCTAGAGCGAGTCGAGCGACTCAGCAGCTTCGCCTGCACTGCCGGCTGCGCCGCTTAAGGCTGCGCCGATAGCGCTGCCGGCAGCGTGACCAACCGCCATGCCGGGCTTGCCCGCCAACACACCGCCGATGCTTGCACCGAGTTCCGCCGCGCTCATGCCGCTGATTTTAGAGACAGCATCGCGCAGTGCAGCACGCATCTGATCCATTTTCTCCATGCGTCCGAGCGCTTCGCTGAGTGCGCCAGTGGTGCCACCTGTGCCACCACCGCCACCGGCAGGGTTGCCGCCGCCACCGCCACCGCCGCCGCCACCAGAGGCGCCGCCGGCAGGGTCACCGCCGCCGCCCATGGCTGCGATCATCGCGTCGGCAAGTTGGTTGAAGGGCCCGGCGCCCGCGCCCATGCTGCCGCGCAAGTTCCCAATGATGCTGTTGGCAATGTCGTTAAACGCGCCGCCGCCGCTTGTGCTGCTGCCCAGATTCTCAATGATTGTGTTGGCAAGGTCGTTGAAGGTTGGCTGCTTGCCGCCGCCGAACAGCCCATTGATGCCATTGATTATGTTATCCACAACGCTGCCAAAGTTGGTGCCAAGCCCGCCTGTGCCGCGCAGGATCGAATCAAGGAGGTTGCCCGCGCCGCCGCGCCCGCCCGCGCCGCCGCCTGCCGCACTGCCAGCACTACCCGCGCCGGCACCGCCATTGATCCCGTTGATGATGCCGTTCGCAATCGATTTGAAGCTGGGATTGCGCTCTGCCAAATTCCCAATGATGTTATCGGCAATGCTGTTGAAGCTCTCGCCACCTTTGAACAGGCTGCCACCTTCTTGCTCTGCCTGCTCCAACACTTGGGCAACCTTCTGGGTCGCGCTGGCAGCATCCGCCAGAGCGCGCAAAAGGCGCTCCATTGCTGGGAAGACGAGCGTCTCCATCTCGCGGATGAAATTATCCGCGCCCTTGCCAATCCAGCCCTTACCACGAATTTCATTGCCAACCATTGCCACCAGGCGCTGGTTCATAGCGCCCAGCCTATCCGAATTTTGCGAAAACGCCTGAGCGATCTCGCGCAAGCCGTTGTAATCCGCTTGAATTTTTGGTGCTGCCATCGCCTAATCCTTCCAGCTTCTCTTGCGCTTTAGGAAATAAATGCCTTAGCTCACTACTGGTTATGATAACATAGCTTTAGAAGGCGTATGAAAATCCTTACGCCCTCTAAAGCAGGCACATGGCAAATTTTTACAAGATTTTTGCAAGCCTTTTACGAGTTACTACGAGTTGCCAAGGATCGTATCGGTATCAATCTGAGCGCGCTGCAACCTGCCGCTGTAATCAACATAAACAGACTTCCACTCGGTGAATGAGTCGAGGGCGGTCTGCCCTGCTTCACGCATTCCGTTGCCTGTGCCGCGTGTGCCGCCGAAGGGAAACTGAATTTCTGCGCCGGTGGTGCCATGGTTGATGTAGACAATGCCAGTGGTCAGATCGCGGATGGCGCGGAAGGCAGCGTTGACGTTCTCGGTGAAGATGCTGCTGGAAAGCCCATAGGCAACATTATTATTGACCGTGATGGCTTCCTCAAGGCTGCTGACCTCAATGATGGAGAGGACGGGCCCGAAAATTTCCTCCTGCCCGATGCACATCTGCGGCGTCACGTTATCAAAGATGGTTGGCAGATAGAAGAAGCCTTTGCCTTCACCATAAGCACCACCGCACAGCAAGCGTGCGCCTTCGCCCTTGCCGATCTCCACATAGTGATGAACCGTCTCACGCGCTTTGGCGTTTACCACAGGGCCCACCTGCACCGATTCATCCAGCCCATCGCCCAGTTTGAGCGCCTTCGCACGCGCTACGAGGGCTTCGGTCAGCTTGGCGCGGATGCCACGCTGCACGATCAGGCGGCTGGTGGCAGTGCAGCGCTGACCGGTCGTGCCGAAGGCGCTCCACAGGATCGCCTCAACGGCGAGATCAAAGTTGGCGTCATCCATGACGATGATCGCGTTTTTGCCGCCGAGTTCAAGGCTGACCTTTTTGCCGCGCTTTGCTGCGCGGGCATACAGATCGTAGCCAACTTCGGTGCTGCCCGTGAACGAGATCACGCGCACATCGGGATGATCAGCGATGGCGTTGCCGATCACACCGCCCGGCCCCAAAACGAGGTTAAAAACGCCTTCGGGCAAGCCGGCATCCTGAAAGACTTTTGCCCATGCCGCGCCAAGCGCCGGCGTATCGCTGGCGGGCTTAAAAACAACCGTGTTGCCTGCCACCAGTGCCGGCAGCGATTTCCAGCTTGGGATGGCGATTGGGAAGTTCCACGGCGTGATGAGCGCCACCACACCCACTGAATCGCGCAGCGCCATGCCAAACTTATTGGGCATCTCGACAGGTGCGGTGTAGCCAAGCAAGCGCCGCCCTTCACCGCCCATGTAAAACGCCATATCAATTGCCTCTTGCACATCGCCACGTGCTTCAGCAATGACCTTGCCCATCTCTTGCGTCATCAGCCGTGCGATTTGCTCTTTGCGCTCCACCAGCAGCTGCCCAACGCGGTAGAGAATCTCGCCGCGGCGGGGTGCAGGCAACAGCCGCCAGCCTTCATAGGCGCGCTTGGCAGCCGCGATTGCCGCCTCTACGTCTTCCGCACCACCTTTAGCAACCTCTGCCACCACCGCTTCTGTGGCGGGATTGATCGTTGGGAAGGTTGCACCACTGTGTGCGGCACGCCATTCGCCACCAATGAAGTTTTTCACCAAGTCAGCCATTTTTTCAGTCCTTTCTTAAAAATGCACCAGTGCTGCCATTATAACGAGTCTTGGTGAGGAGTCGCCGCTCTGTGTAAAATGCGGCATAATGGTGGCACACACGAATGCTGAGGAAAGACGATGACGCGTTGGCGCGTAGAACTGCACAGCCACACCCTCTACTCGAAAGATAGCCTAACCCGCCTAGAGACCTTCTTGCGGACGTGCGAGGCGCGCAAGCTGGATAAAGTGGCAGTGACCGACCACAACACAGCCAGTGGCGCGCTCAAGCTGGCGCAGCTGGCGCCAGAGCGCATCATTGTGGGTGAAGAAATCATGACGACTGAGGGCGAACTGCTGGCGTTTTTCGTTCAGGAGACGGTGCCGCCCTTCCGCTCGCCCGAGGAGACCATCCAGCGGCTGCGCGATCAGGGCGCCTTCATCAGCGTTTCGCACCCCTTTGATCGGTTGCGGAAAGGCGCCTGGCAAGAGCAAAATCTGCGCCGCATTCTGCCCTTCGTGGATGCTATCGAAGGCTTTAATGCGCGCTGCCTTTTCCCACAAGATAACGCCAAAGCGCTTGCCTTTGCCAAAGCACATGGCAAGGTGTACACTGTAGGCTCGGATGCTCACATGCCCTATGAATTAGGGCGCGCTGTGCTAGAAATGCCGCCCTTTGAAGATCGGCGCACCTTTGAGCGTGCGCTGTTGGCTGCCACGCCGCACACACACCTGAGTGCCTTCTGGGTGCATTTCTATAGCAAGTATGCGAAATGGGCGCGCAAGCTGGGGGTGGCAAAACTGCCTGATGCTGTCCTGTATTCCTAGGGCGTGCGCCGCGCCACAATCTATTGGAAAAGGCGATTGATCTTTTTGACACGAATAGGAGTTTGTGATAAATTTTACTCATACGATCCATCCAAGCGCAACGCTTACGGAAAAAACATCTGCAAGGGCAAGCAGGCTGATCAGCCCTGCCAGACAGGCTGAACAACTAGAGGAGACGCATGACTACACCGACCGTTACTAAAGGAAAAGCCGCCGCTGCACAGACGAAGAATGCGTCTGCACCTGTGGCAGCGGCGGGCAGCGATGTGGCAGTTAAGCCGATTAACCGCCGTGAATTTTTATACTATATCTGGGGCGCCAGCATGGCCGTTTTCCTCGCGCAGACTGCCGGTGCCATCATTTGGTTTGCGCTGCCGCGCTTTCGTGAAGGCGAATTTGGCGGTGTGTTCAGTGTTGATCCCGCCACTGTGCCAGCCGTTGGCGCAACGCCCGTTGCCAACCCAACTGGCAAATATTGGCTGAGCAACACACCCAACGGCGTTTTGGCATTGAGCATGGTCTGCACACACTTGGGCTGCCTATTTAAGTGGGTAGACGCCACCGGGCGCTTTGAATGCCCTTGCCACGGCTCGAAATTTGAAGAGGATGGCACCTTCATCGAGGGGCCGGCACCGCGCAGCCTCGACCGATTTGCCGTGCGCGCCATAACGCCGACCGGCACGGTTGAATCGGATGCCAGTGGCAGCCCCGTCAAAATTGATGGCGCCACGCGCATTGAGATCAACACGGGCAGAAAAATTAAGGGCGCCGGTGCGGGCAGCGCCTAACTGCTTTTCCACACTTAAGAAGCATCGCAAGTGCGCGGCACGGGGAAACGCAAGCGCCTTGCGTGTGGTGTATCGTAATCGAACGTAAAAGTGAGTTTTGAGGAGCGCAATATGTCGGTATTGCCTTTCCCTTCCTTCCTTGACGACATCAAGGAAAAGGGCGTGCGGAAAGCCGTTATGGAGTTGGTGGACGAGACGGTTGAACGCATCACTGCGGGCATGAACATTCAAGACATCCGCGAAGCACTGCGTGGTGATCCGCCCTCGCGGCGTCCCAACCCACGCCTAACGCCACACGCGGATGCCTTCTGGATGCACATGCGTCCAAGCTATTATCATCAGGCGGTAACGGGCATTTACCCAACCTTCCGCTTGGGATTCCTCTCCACCTTCACCTTCGTGATCGAGATCATCACCGGCATGTTCCTGATGATCTTCTACACGCCCTCACCCACCGTTGCCTATCAAGACATGATCAACATCATGACCAACGTGCCGCTGGGGCAGTTCATGCGGGATATGCACCGCTTGGGCGCAGAGGCAATGGTGATCGTGGTGGCATTGCATACGATACGAACGTTTGCCACAGGCTCCTATAAAAAGCCGCGCCAATTCACGTGGTTCACAGGCATGGTGCTGCTGGTGCTAACGCTGTTCCTCAGCTTCACCGGCTACCTGCTGCCGTGGGATCAGTTGGCATTCTGGGCAGTGACGATTGGCACCTCAATGGCTGAGGCGGCGCCGCCGGAGATCATCGGCACGAATGTGAACCTGCTGCTGCGCGGCGCACCCGATATTGGCGCGGGCGGTCTGTTGCGCTTCTATCTGCTGCACGTCTTTTTGCTGCCCATGCTGACTGTGATCTTCTTGGGCGTGCATTACTACAAGGTTGTGCTGCATGGTCACAGCCTGCCGCCACGCCTTGAAGAAATTGGGCAAGACACTGCCAAGCGCGTGCCAATGGATAAGCGCGTTTACTTCATTCCCGATGTGGCAACCACTGAAGTGTTGTGGTTCGGCTTGACGGTGCTGGTGATGGTCGTCATGGTCATCTGGTTCTTCCATGCGCCGCTGGAAACTCACGCCAACCCCAATGTGACGCCGCTGCACACGACAGCGCCGTGGTATTTCTTCTGGTTGCAGGGCTTGCTCAAGCTGGGCGATAAAATCCTGTTCGGCTTGGTGCTGCCAACCGTGCTGCTGATCGCTTTCTTTGTCTATCCCTATCTGGATGTGGCAAAGAGCCGCCGCTACGCACACCGCCGCTTCCAACTCAGCCTGATGCTCGGCTTCTGCTTTGTGATGTTCATCCTCTCCTATATGGGGACTGCTAAGTGGGGCGTTGATACTGCCGGTGACCAAGAAATCGTGCAGGCACTGGCGCCGATGGAAGGCGTTGGTTCGGTACGCGCCATGCCCTACGAGGCTTGGGTGAACGGCACGTATTGCACCAGCAACCTAGATGCCGATCATAAGCTCTCGCTAGTGCAGTGGGGCGCCACCATGCCACAGCCCATGCTCTATCCCGATACCTCCCGCGAGGTGCTGTGCCAAGCGGTGCCAGAAGGCAAGATGCGCGAGCTGATGGAGAGATACGTCCATTTGAAGCACCGCTGGGGTAAGGATTTGCCGAATGTGGTTGGCATCCTGACGGTGATGGACTGGGGAACGAACCTGAAGCGGATTGACCTGAAGGTGATTTGGAACACTGCTGAGGTGGGCGCTGATGGCAAGCCGCTGCGCAACGACGACGGCAGCCTGAAAGTGAAGATGGTCGAGTCGCTCTACAACGTAGACGGCACACAAGAACTGGATGCGAATGGTTTGCCTAAGACCTTTATGGTGCCTGCGGTGCAAGCCTCTGGCAAACAAGTTTTCGTAGACCGCCGCTCTGAATATCAGAAGGTGGGTCATTAAGCCTAACCAAGACGGCACGAGGTGCGCACACAGACGCGCCTCTGCCGCATAGCACATCAGCCCTGTGAATGCTGAGGACACAAACGTCAAATGAACATTCAAAATAAAATTGTGCTGGGCATTGCCTCCTTTGTTGGCATCATGCTGCTCGTCGGTTGGGTCGTCATCAATGAGCCAGCACGCATGGAAGTCTTCACCCAGCAGTGGGAAGGGCGTTCCGTAGAGCGCGGCGCAGAAATTTACCTGAACAACTGCTATAGCTGCCATGCCGAAGATGGCTTGGGCTTATCCGGCTATGCCCCTGCCCTGAAAAACCCGATGCTCTTTCTAGATGAGAACCCGGGCAAGGTTGCCAACGATGAACTGCGTGCGCTGCGCGCCGAACGTGATCGCCTTGTGCGCGCCATAGACACCTATCAGGCAGATATTGCCGAGCGCGTCGAGCTGATCGCACGCCGTGATGCTGCGGCTGAAGGCTCGGAAGAGCGCCAACGCCTGCAATTGCAGCTTGACGAGCTGGATACGCGCATTCGCCTGTTTGACCCCGCCACGCCGCAGAAGATTGACGAACTGCTGCCGCGCATCGCCGAGCAGGAGGCAAAGGTTGAAGAACTGCGCGCTCAGGGCTGGGAACTGAACCGTGAGCCGCGCCTGAAAGAACTTTCATGGACGGGCGGCTTAGAGGCATATCTGCGCTCCACGCTAATCGCCGGGCGCCCGACCAGCGGGCAGCTTTGGAATGGCAACATCATGCAAGCATGGGGACAAGATGCTGGCGGTCCGCTGCGCCCAGATGAGATTGAGAACCTCGTCGCCTACCTCATGAACTACCGTGAAGAGGCAATCAAGCTGACGCCGAACGATATTCGGCAAGGCTTCAAGATTGCCGGCGAAGGCACGGTAGATGCCGATAAGGAGGTCTTGGGCGCCGGTGTGGATGTGATGGTGCTTGACCTAAGCGGCGGTGATGCGGCAGCCGGCCAGCAGAAATATGCTGCACTGGGCTGTGCCGCTTGCCACAGCGCGCCCGGCGGCGCTGCCTATAACTTTGCGCCAACGGCAGGCACTTACACCCGTGTTGAGAACATCCGCCTTCGGTTGGATCAGTTCGCGGGCTACACCGCTGAGCAGTATCTCGCCGAGTCGATCCTATATCCCAGCCGCTACATCGTGCCAGGCGGCGAGGCAGTTCAGATGCCCGCGAACTACGCCGATCAGATGGATTTGCAAGACCTGAAGGACGTCATCGCTTACCTTAGCACTTACCGCTAAGCGCGTTTACCCGCCCACAGTGCAGCGTCCGCCTGAGCGTTTCAAGGCGGACGTTGTGTTTTATGTTCAAGCCACCTACTCGCTATTTATCTCGAAGTGATCTACAATCAAGCTATAGACGTTGTAAGGCATTTTGCAACAAGGAGTAACTCATGAGCAGCCCACGTTTTGCCTTCTTTCAGGGGAAAATCGTGCCGATTGAGCAGGCAAAAGTCAGCGTGATGACGCACGCGCTCAACTATGGCACGGCTGTCTTCGGTGGAATGCGCGCCTATTGGAATGCCGATAAAGCCGAACTCTACCTGTTCCGTCCGCTTGATCACTTCGTGCGTCTGAAGCAATCCGCTGAGTTGTTGCTGATGGATGTTCCTTACACACCAGAGCAGTTGCGCGCCATTCTGGTGGATTTGCTGCGCCACGAAGAGTACCACCAAGATACCTACATCCGCCCATTGGTGTACAAATCGCACGAGGGCATCGGCGTCCGCCTGCACGATCTTGAGAGCGATCTGACCATTTTCGCTATTCCGTTCGGCAGCTACCTTGAGCATGAGGAAGGCTTGAAACTGGGCACCTCTACCTGGCGGCGCGTGGATGACACCGCGATCCCTGTGCGCGGCAAGATCAGCGGCGCCTATGCCAATTCCGCCCTGATCAAGACCGAAGTCATGCTCAACGGGCATGATGAGGCGCTGGTGCTGAACCAGGATGGGCATGTTTCAGAGGCAAGTGCCGCTAATTTGTTCATGGTGCGCGGCGGCAAGGTCATCACGCCGCCTGTCTATGCCAACATCCTAGAGGGCATCGTGCGCCGCAGCCTGTTCACGCTCATCACAGAGCAGTTGGGCATGGAAGTTGTAGAACGCGAGATTGACCGCAGCGAACTCTACGTGGCGGATGAGGTCTTTCTGTGTGGCACTGGCGTGCAGATCGCCGCAGTTTCCTATGTCGATCACCGCCCGGTTGGCACGGGCAAAATGGGCGAGTTGGTGCGCGCCCTGCGCCAGCTTTTCTTTGATGTGGTGCGCGGGAAAGTGCCGCAGTATGCCGATTGGCTCTATCCCGTCTACGCCCGCGAGGCAATCAGCGCCGACTAACAACGCTACCCATGCGCCATACATCTCACGGCAATTTGGGCGCATTTCGGTGCGCCCTTTTCCATTCTGCCCTTGCTTGTGCGCGCTGCATTGGGTAAAACAGCAGCCAACCGACCTGCTAGGATGGAATGTTGTGTATGCCTGCCCGTTTTGCGGTCTGCCGCGCCTTGATTGTTTTCCTCACAATTGCCCTTGCCCTGCCTGTGCTGAAGGCTGCTGCCCAAGCCGATGCTGACTGCGGCATTGTAGATGGCTTTGATTATCCTATTGACGGCATCAGCCTCGAACATGACGATTTCGGCATGTATCGCGCTGGCTTTAACGGCTATCACAGCGGCGTGGATATGGCGTTTGAGCGGGCGGGTGAGCCAGTCCGTGCGGCTGCGCGTGGCAGGATCACCTTTAGCGATCCCGAAGGGTGGGATACCGAAAAGGGCGTGGTCATCATTGAACACACCTTGCCCGACCGCAGCATCGTCTTCTCGCTGTATGGGCATATGGAGCCGCGTGAGCCGTATATTTTCCCACGTGTGGGGCAGTGCGTGCTGCGTGGCGACATCATCGGCACGATTGGCAATCCGCGCAACAGCGCACCACACCTGCACTATGAAATCCGCCGAATGCGCGCCAGCACAGGCGGACCCGGTTACTGGAACACGGATCCCTTAGAAGGCGGCTGGCTGCACCCTATCGAGTTCACTGAGCAGTGGCGGCTGCGGCTAAGCCCTGCTTTCCGCGCCATCGTGACTGCCGGCAGCCTGCCTGCGGCGCCGCCACTTTGGTTAGCAGATGGCAGCGCCGTGTATGCCACGCGCTTTCAGTTGGAAGGGCGCAGGCTTGCCACCAATGGCGGCGCGCTGACCACGCCCCTGTGGGCGCTGCGCGTGGAGGGCTTGAACGGCATTGCACCGCTGCCCGACGGGCGCCTTTTGGGCGCAACGGTTGCAGGGCAGGTCTTTGTTTTTGAGGGCGCACGTTTTGTTGGCGCCTGGCGCGCAGACCGCACCTTGCGAACGCCGCCGCTGCGCGTGGGTGAAACCATCCTCTTTTTGGATGACCAAAACCGTGCCGTTGCCTATGAGGCGGATGGGCGCGTGCGCTGGCAGAGCGAACCGCTCGGGCGGCGTGTGGAGCGCTACGCGATCAGCGGCGCGCTGCTGGCGGCAGCCGTTGAAAATGACGGCGCCTATGAAATCGTGGTGCTGGGCAGCGATGGACACCTACTCTATGCGGCGCGTGCGCCCTCGCCGATTGCGCCCTTGCCTGTGCAGGGCGGTGGCTTCCTGCTCACGGTCGGTTCACAGGTGAACTTGCTCAGCGCGGATGCCGTCTTAACGCCATTATTGGATACGGGCATTGCGCTTGGGCGTGCGGCACAGGCGGCAGCCGATCCCTTGGGTAACCTATACATCTATCCCGGCTATGGGCAGATGCTCTATGCTTATTCGGCGGGCGGCGGCTTGCGCTGGATGGTGCGCCTACCTTCGTTACCAACACAGCCGCCCTTGTTGGCAGTGGGGGAGGGCTGCTTGCTCTACGCGCTGACTGCTGATGGTGCGCTGCTTGCCTACCGCGCCACGGATGGCGCATTGCGTGGGATTGCCTCGCTGTATGCCGGTGGGCGGCAGCATCAGCCTTCGGCGCGCCTGCTGACTGTGCTGCCCAACGAACTGGTGCAGTTCTCCGCCGGCTATCTCTCGACAGCTATCGTGGATGGCTTGCAGTTGGCAGAGCTATCCACCTGTGCGCCGTAGGGCGAGCCAAAAGTGATCGGCGAGGTAAGCGCTGATGGGTAAGTGTGCAAAGCGGCGCTCTAAGGCACACAGCAGGTGCATCAGGCGTGGGCGGCGCTCAAGGGCGCGGTAGACATCGCTCGGCGGCAAAAAAACGCCCCAGCCATGCAAGGTTTGCAAACGCCATGCTGCACCGAACGCCTTACGGAATTGGCGTGCCGTTGGATAGTAGATTGGGAAAGCCACACCGCCGATCTGTGCGGTGGACTCGCCGCGCCAGCGCCGCGCCGCCGTGCGGAACTTGGCGTGTGCTGCGTGCCAGAGCGTTTCCCATAGGCTAAAGCGCCCAATCACGCTGAAGGCGGCATAACCATCCAGACGGATGGCACACGCCAGCACGTTGCCTAGCACTGCCCAATCCTTGGTGCAGTTCAGCGCGCCGTAGTTGCTGTAAACGCCATCGAAGGCATTGGCGGGCAGCGTCCATGATTCGGCGTGGGCAAAATCCAGCGGGCGCGTTTCGATCAGGTGCGCGACGCCGTGCTGGGCTGCCTTCTGCGCTGTGAGCGCTAACATCTGCGGGCTAATATCTGTGGTAAGCACGCGCACGCCGCGCTGCGCCAGCCACACAGCATCCTCGCCTGTGCCACAGCCTAGCTCCAGCAGGTAAGAATCGGGCGGAAAAAGTGCGGCAAGGCGTTCCCAAAGTTGGGCGCGCAGCCAGCGGCTTAGCGGCACATTGGTGGAATCGGCGTCGTACGTGGCGGCAACGCGATCAAAGGCAGCACCGCTCTCAGGCAAGTTCATAGCAGGTCGCGCAGCAGTGCCTTTGCGCCGCGATGCAGCGGACAGACACAGCGCAGGCATTCGGCGCGTTCGCCCGTGCGGTAGGCACGCCGCAGATCGCGTAATGCCGAGCTGTTTAGGGCATCTGCCAAGCCCTGATTAGCCACGCTGCCGCCTGTCGGCAAGAAGTAGCAGGGGCGCAGCCTGCCGTCTACTTCCACCACCACTGAGAGATGAGGCGCGTTGCAAGGCGGCGCTTGAAAGGTTGCCAAGCCGTGTGCGGCAGCAAAGAAGGTGTGTAGGCGGCGCAGTTTCTGCGGCGATTCAGCGATCAGCCCACTGGCGAAATCGGCGGCATGGTCGCGCTCTAGGGCGTCCAGCACGGCGGCAAATTCGGGCAGATCATCGGCACTGAGGGCAGGACTCTGAATAGACTCCGACGGACGGACGCCGAACGCTTCGGAATTTGCCGTATCCACTGCCAAGAAGCTGACTTTGCGTGCGCCGTGCGCCTTTGCCACCTGAATAATTGCCGAGAGGTGGCGAAAGTTGGCACGCTGCACCGTTGTGCGCGTGGTGATCGGCAGGTGCGGTGCGATGTGCGCCATGCCTTCAAGGATGAGCGGCAGTGCATCCACACCGCGAATATGCGCGTACAGGTCAGGTGTGGCAGCATCCAAGCTGAGCGTGAGTTGATCAACCGTCTGGATGACCTGCTCTGCCTGTTTTTTGAGCAAAATGCCATTGGTCAGCAAGCTGACCTTCACGCCGCTCGCCCGAAAGGTTGTGGCAATCTCTGCCCAGTGCGGATGTTGCATCGCCTCGCCGCCGCTGAAGAGGACATGCCGCACGCCAAGCCCTGCGGATTCGGCTGCTAGGCGCAGCGCCAGCCCCAGCGGCATGTTGCGGCGTGGCGCCCGCCAAATATCGCAGGTGAGGCAGCGGCTGTTGCAGCCATCGGTCAGGTATAGCACCAGCAGCGGCAGCCCATAGAGCCGATCCGAACGCAAATTGAGCAGCGGGCGCAGATCAAGCATGAGGGCGCTCAGTTATCTTCTGGGGAACCCAGTGGAATGCGATCCGTGCCGCGATCCACTTCCCAAGGATAGATGACGTGCGCGTCAGCAACGGCGGCATAGAAATCAGGTTCGGCGCGGCTAAACAGCGAACGGTACGGGTTAAAATGCAGCACGCAAGAGAACGGCGTTGCGCCGGCGGCAAGGCAGCGATTTTTAACGGCTGTGCTGGTGCGCCCGCTGCCCCACACATCATCCACGATCAGGGTGCGCCGCCCAGCGAGCAGCTCATCCTCAGGGAATTGTAGAAAGGTCGGCATGGCGGCAAGCTGTGCGCGTGGCTCTAGGTTGCCCTGAAAGCTGACCGCTGCGATGAGGGTGTAGCTGATATCCAACGCCTCGCTGAGCAAGCCGCCGGGAATGATGCCGCCACGCGTAATGATCAGCATGGCATCGAAATAGCCGATGTTGCGAATCTGCGGCACAAGAATATCAATCAACCGATCAACATCTGCCCAAGAGAGCAGGGCATGGCGCGGCAAGTGTGGCGGCGTGGACATAGGCAAACATCCTTTTGTGCTGGACGACCGATCAGGCAAGGTGAAGTTCAATCGTAGCGCAGTCAGGGCGGCTCTGCAACTGTGCTGATCTCACCCGCGCCGAACGGGCTGCAATCAGGTATAATGGATAGCCTAACACGCGGCATTGGTGTGGATGAGCGAATGATTTTGGTGACGGGCGGCACGGGCTTTGTGGGGCAGGCATTGATCGCACGGCTTGCCCAAGCTAGCGAGCCTGTGCGCGTGCTTTCGGCACACGGCGCGAAAGTGCCTGCTGCACTAGGCGAAACGGTAGAAGTGGTCGAAGGCAGCCTCTATAACGCCGAGAGCCTTTACCGTGCGATGATCGGCGTGCATACCGTCTTTCACCTTGCCAGCGCGCAGTGGTGGGGCAGAAAACGCGATCTAGAGCGCATAGACCTGCAAGGCACACAAAACATCATCACAGCGGGGCGCTCGGCGCGCATTGGGCGCTTGGTGGTGCTAAGCCATTTAGGTGCGGCGCCTTCGTCTGCCTTTACGCTGTTGCGGATCAAAGGGCAGGTTGAAGAGCTGGTGCGCGCTAGCGGCTTGGCATATACCATCTTCCGCAGCGGCTTGGTCTTTGGGCGCGGCGATACTTTCATCAACGGCATCGCGCAGCTGTTGCGGGCTAATCCGTTCGTTTTCTTGCAGCCGGGGCGCGGTGAAGGGCTGCTGCATCCGCTCTATATTGATGACTTAGTCGAGGCGTTGGTACGCAGCATGGAACATCTGGACACGGTGGATCAAACGCTGAGCATTGGCGGACCAGAATTGATGACCTTCAACGAGATCATTCGCACGGTGATGCGCGTGACCAAAGCGCCACGCCTGATCGTGCCAATGCCACCTTGGATGCTGCGTGCGGTGGCGGGCATTTTAGGCAGAGCGTTTCCCTACTTTCCGCTGACGCTGCAATGGCTCGATCTGCTTGCCAGCAACCGCACGGCGCCCATGAGTACGCTTTACGACTTGTTTGAGATGCAGCCGCGCCGCTTTGAAGATACGATCCTCACCTATATGCGCGGCAGGCGCTATGGCGTGGAACTGCTGCGTGCCATGCTGCGCCGCCGCCCGCGCCGCATCGCTTAGAAACACTTATCCTGAGAGGCACTATGTCTGACTATGTTATTCGTCCACTGAAGACTCTGGAAGAATTGCAGGCTGTGGAGGCGCTTCAGCGCTTGGTGTGGGACGATCCAAGCACCGTCATCTACCAGCACATGCTGATCTCATTAGCGCGCAACGGCGGCTCGATCTTGGGCGCCCTGCGCGGCGAGCAGTTGATCGGCTTTATCATCAGCTATTTGGGTCTAGAAGCTCCTGAATCAGATCGCCCAGCCATGGCAAACCTGAAGCTAGTCTCGCAGCGGATGGCGGTGCAGCCCGAATATCGCGGCACGGGCGTCGGCTACGATCTGAAGCTGGCACAGCGCCGCTTTGCCGTTGAGCAAGGCATTCGCCTGATCACCTGGACATTTGATCCGCTGCTCAGCCGCAATGCTCATTTGAACATCCGCAAGCTGGGCGCCATTGGGCAAGTCTACTACCGTGATTACTATGGCAGCGCCGATTCGGCGTTGGTGAAGCTGCATTCGTCTGACCGCCTGCTGGCGGAATGGTGGGTGACCAGCAACCGTGTTGATCAGCGCATTCATGGGCGGCGGGCGGGGCTAACTTTGCAGCAGTATCTTGACGGCACGGCAACCATCCTGAACCCGACGAGGGTGAACGCACAAAACCTGCCCATGCCTGCCGAACAGGTTGAGCAGCCGCACAGCACGCTCGCCTTGTTTGAAATCCCCACCGATTATGATGCGCTCCTGAACAGCGATACAGGCTTGGCAGCGGCATGGCGCGCCCACAGCCGCGACGTGCTGGAAGGCTTGGTCAACAACGAGGGCTATGCCGTTACCGACTTCATTCACGGTGAGTATGAAGGGCGCACCCGCAGCTTTTATGTGTTAAGCTACGCTGAATACAGCGAGATTCGCATTAACCGTTTCAGCACAAACTAGAGAGGAGCGTACAATGGCAGACAGCTACCCACTCCGCGCTGAGTCGCCCATTTTGCACATCCGCCTGCACCCGATTGCCATGCCGCTGGTTGAAAACTTGGTGACCAGCTTTGGCAGCGATGGCGGGCAAGACGCGCTGCGCGCCGCTGTGCTGGTTGAACTTGAACTTGCCAATGGCATCACAGGCTGGGGCGAATGCGTTGCCTCCTGGGCGCCCGGCTACAGCTACGAGACAACCGAAACCGCCCTGCACATCCTGCGCGATTTTTTCATCCCCGTTGTTTTAGGGCAGCACGATTTAGGCAGACTGCGCGCCTTTCGTGGGCATCCAATGGCGCGCATGGCGCTGGAGACCGCCTTCTGGTCAGCGGTGGCAACCGAGCGCAACCTTTCGCTTGGTGATTTGCTAGGCAACGGTGCGCCGCGCAAGCCGCGTGCCACCGTTGGCGTCAGCATCGGCATTCAGCCCAGCATTGACGCCACGCTTGCCATTATTGAAAAGCGCTTGCAGGAAGGCTATCGGCGCATTAAGCTGAAGATCAAGCGCGGCTGGGATGTTGACCTGATGCGCGCCGTCCGCAGCGCCTACCCGAACATTCTGCTGATGGCAGATGCCAACAGTGCCTACACACTGGACGACTTGCCGCTGCTCAAGCAACTTGATGATCTGAACCTACTCATGATCGAACAGCCACTGGGCTACCTCGATATTTATCAGCATGGCAAGTTACAGCCGCATTTCCAAACGCCGATCTGCCTTGATGAGAGCATTCACACAGCCGATGATGTGCGCTTGATGCTGCAAATCGGCGCAGGGCGCATCGTCAACCTGAAACCGGCGCGTGTGGGCGGCTTGATCGAGTCGCTCAGGATACACGAGGTCTGTCGTGCCGAAGGCGTGCCACTCTGGATTGGCGGCATGTTGGAGACGGGCGTTGGCAGGGCGGCAAATCTGGCGTTGGCATCCTTAAGTGGCGTCACGCTGCCTAGCGACATCAGCGCCACCAACCGTTACTATGATCCTGACCTAACCGAAGAAGTGTTCACCTTGAACGCCGCAGACTCGACCATTGACGTGCCACAGGGCATCGGGCTTGGCGTAAGCGTGGATCGGGAACGTTTGGCAGCCGCAGAGGTGGCATACTACAAGGCGGCAGCCGCTGTGAGCTAGTGCCGCAAGGCAGTGTGGAGGTGTGTGGATGACTATCCAAGCACGGCTCAAGATGACGGCGAATGCCTTTGAGGCTGGCACAGCCTGAAAATGCCGAGAAGCGTTACGAGTGGATTACAGGGGAAGAAGCGGAGTCCGAGGGTGAGGCGTAAGTCACTATGAGCATACAGCGCGTCAGGCTGAGTGCTGATGAATTCGCGGCGGTCTGTGCTTTGCCCGCCAACCGCGCACGGCGCTTGGAACTTTACGAAGGGGACATCTACGAAATGACGCCGAGCAGCCAGCTGGCAAGCGTAATCACATGGCGGCTGAGCAGCTTTCTGAGTATGCACGTTTTGCAAGCTGATTTGGGCATTATGCACTCACCGGAAGGCGGCATCCGCTTTGCCGAAGATACCGTGCTGGCGCCAGATATTGCCTTCATCCCAAAGGCGCGCATTACAGGCATTCAAGCGGCGCGCTTTGCCACCGATTTGCCTGCGCTGGTGGTAGAAGTTGTCTCGCCAAGCGATAGCCATCCACAGGTGCGTGAGAAAGCTGCGCGCTATCTGCGCTTTGGCGTGGCGATGGTCTGGGTTGTCTTTCCGAAAGCGCGAGTGCTTGAACAGCATACACTTATTGGCGATCAGGTGCGGAGTGTGGTGTTAGGCGAGGCAGATACACTAGAAGGTGGCAGTATCCTGCCTGAGTTTTCGCTGCCGCTGCGCGAAGTGTTCGAGGTTGGGTATCCAATTACAGGGGAAGAATCATGAGCAATCAGAATGGTATGAATGCCAACAGTTTCGATAGTCTGATAACGGCATTTATCGGAAGTGGTGTGATGGCAGAGGCGATGATCGGCGCGCTGCTGCGGAATAATATCTTGCGCCCTGACCAGATCATCGCCGCCGATCCGCTGCCAGAGCGCTGCGAGGCGCTTCAGGCGCGCTTTGGCATTCAGACCACAACACACAACCGTGAGGCTGTCCGTGCCGCTGAGATTGCCATCCTCAGCATTAAGCCACAGGTGTTGGATCGCGTCTTTGCCGATTTGGGCGAGCTGGGCAGCCTGCCAAAGCTGGTGATCAGCATTATTGCCGGCGCCAGCATCGCGCAGATCAGCGATGGATTAGGCAATCCGAACGTGGTGCGCTCCATGCCGAACACACCGGCACGCATAGGGCAAGGCATCACGGTGTGGGCAGCCGCCGAAGGCGTGCCAGAAGATCGGCGTCAGCAGGCGCGGGCGATTCTCGCCTCGTTCGGGCAAGAGGTCTTTGTGGAAGATGAACACTACCTGGATATGGCGACGGCGCTCAGCGGCACGGGTCCTGCTTACGTCTTCTTGTTCATGGAGGCGATGATTGACGCCGGCGTGCATTTGGGCTTTTCGCGGCGCATCGCAGAGCAGTTGGTGATCCAGACCATGCGCGGTTCGGTGGAGTATGCCGCGCAAAGCCATGAACATCCTGCTGCGCTGCGGAATCAGGTGACGAGTCCGGGCGGCACCTCCGCTGAGGCAATCTATCACCTAGAGAAAGGCGGCTTGCGGACGGTGCTTTCGCGGGCGGTGTGGGCAGCCTATCAGCGCAGCGTAGCGCTTGGCGCGGGCAAAAAAGTGGCGCACGAGCCGCGTGTGGCGCGTAATCCGGATACGTTAGAGGGAGATCGCTAAGGTAGCCATCCGTTTTGCCTGCAATGGCGGCTGAGCATTTCAGGGCGCAGCCGTTGCGGCTGGCGGCAGGCGCGTAAAAGCACCCGTATACGGGCAGATTGCACCATACTCAGGATGCACCAACCACACCCGCCAGTAGTAGATGCCCTCTGAGGGCAGCCGCAGCAGCGAGAAGGTGAAGATGCCATCGCCTTCCGCTGGAATGGCAAGCCGAATGCCCGCGCCGCTGCCCTCAATGCCCACGCTAATGCCCACTGCACCGCCACGTGGCACGCCACGCCAGCCAAAGCGTGTTTCATCGGCGTAGGCAAGCGCGCTGCCCTCACGCGGCGCGGCAACCAGCTGGAAAACCTCACACTGCGCCGCCGCGCTGAGCGTTGGGCGCACGGTTGCCGTTGGAAAAGCCGTGAAGGTTGGTAAGGCGGTTAGGGTGGGTGGCAGCGTCCATGTTGGTGGCAGTGTGGGCGGTGTCACCTGCGACGGCGGCACGATCAGGCGCGTTGGCGTGAGGGTAGGCAAGGGCGCGGTGCTGCACGCGCTCAGCAGCACAAGCAGCACCGCCACAGGGTGGGCTATTCTCACGCAGGGTCACCAATGCGGCGCTCACGCCCTTCGCGCAAGCGCTGAATGTTCTCTCGATGGCGGTAATAGACCAGCACAACAATCGCCAGTGCATAGATGAAATACAGCGGCGAGGCATTCGTTGTATTTTGAGCGACGAAATGCAGCGCGACCAACAAACCTGTGGCAGCCGTTGCCAAGACTGCCAGCGAAACGTAGCGCGTGGCAATTATGACGGCAAACATCACGCTGAGCGGCACGATGATCAGGTGCGCCCACGGGAAGAAGATGATCAGCCAGGTGCCGCCGGCGGTTGCCGCACCTTTGCCGCCGCGCAACTGACCCGTGATCAGGCGCACCGGCAGCGACCAGCTATGCCCAATCACAGCCGCGATGCCCGCCAAAATGCTGTGCAGCGTCGGATCGCCCACCAGCACAGCGCGCACAACCAAGACCGCCAAAATGCCTTTGCCGGTATCCATCAGCCAGACCAGCAGCGCCCACTTAAAGCCGAGGGCGCGCAAGATGTTGGTTGCGCCCATGTTGCCGCTGCCAATTTTGAAAATATCTATACCGTTCAGCTTGCCAATTACATAGGCGGATGGGAAACCGCCCAGCGCATAGCCAATTAAGGCAGCCAGTATCGCATTCAAAAGCATTTGTAGAGTATCCACGCCTGCCACACTCCAATCACCAAACTCTCTGGCGTAATGCACAACACCGTCCCTTGGCATTGGTTGCGCCTTGGCTGCCGTGATAAACGTTCAAGGGCTTGCTTGTGCAGCAAACCCTTGAACTGGAGGCAAGAGGATTAGCGCTGTGGAAACTTTAAGGGGCTAGTCGTCTTTGGCGCTGCGCCCGGCTTCTTTCAGGGCGGCGTGTGCCGCTGCCAAACGTGCCACAGGCACACGGAAGGGAGAGCAGCTAACGTAGTCTAAGCCTGCTCGGTGGCAGAAGCCGATGCTGGCAGGGTCGCCGCCGTGTTCACCGCAGATGCCAACTTCAAGGTCGGGGCGTGCTTTGCGTCCGCGCTCAACCGCCACTTCGATCAAGAACCCAACGCCTTCCTCATCCAACTGCTGGAAGGGATTGGTGGGTAGCAAGCCGCGCTCGACGTAATCCAGCAGGAATTTGCCCTCAGCATCATCACGGCTGATGCCAAAGGTCGTCTGGGTCAGGTCGTTGGTGCCAAAGCTGAAGAACTCGGAGTATTCCGCCATCTTGTGGGCGGTGATCGCCGCACGGGGCAGTTCAATCATCGTGCCGATCTTGTAGTTGACGGCGCAGCCCATGCTCTTCATCACGTCCGCACCGACTTGCTCTGCCAGTTCGCGCAGCACGCGCACCTCGTTGGCAGTGCTGGTGACGGCGATCATGATCTCAGGATGCACATCGTAGCCTTCTTTGGTCAGTTGGCAGGCAGCGCGGAAGAGGGCGCGCACTTGCATCTCGCTGAAGGCGGGACGCGTAATGCCCAGACGGCAGCCGCGCAAACCGATCATCGGGTTGAACTCGCGGAGCGCTTCAACCGCGCTCATCAGCGCCTCAACGCGCTCCAGCTCTTTCGGGCGGTCGCCCATCAGGCGCAAGCCCGCAGCGCGCAGCGCCAACTGCTCGTGATCGGGCAGGAACTCGTGCAGCGGCGGATCCAGCAGGCGGATGATGACAGGCAGCCCATCCATCGCCTTCAGAATGCCGTAGAAATCGTCGTATTGGAAGACTTCCAGCTTATCCAACTCGGCACGTTCCTCAGGGCTGTTCGGCTTGGCAAGGATTGCCGCTTGCATGATGGGCAGCCGTTCCTCTTGGAAGAACATATGCTCTGTGCGGCACAGACCAACGCCCAGTGCGCCATAATCGCGGGCGCGCCGTGCATCTTGCGGGTAGTCCGCGTTGGCATAGATGTTCAGGCGGCGGAATTTATCTGCCCACCCGAGCAGGGTTTGCAGGTAGGTTTCGCGCATGAAATCTGGCACTTCGCGCTTGAGTTCACCCACGAACACCTCACCGCTGGTGCCATCAATCGAGATGGTGTCGCCCTCATGCACTTCGACCTCACCAACTTTCATGACGCGGGCGCGCAGATCAATTTCGAGCATTTCTGCGCCACACACGCACGGCACACCAAACTGACGGGCAACCACTGCCGCATGGCTGGTTGCGCCACCACGAGAAGTGAGAATGCCCTTGCTTGCCAACATGCCATGAACATCATCGGGCTTGGTTTCGGGGCGCACCATGATGACGGATTTCTTTGCCTTGCCCCACTTCTCGGCAAGGTCGGCATCAAAGGCAACCACGCCAACCGCCGCGCCGGGCGATGCATTCACGCCCGTAGCAATCCGCTTGCCGCTGCGCTTGGCATCGCGCTTGGCATCAGGATCAAATTGTGGGTGCAGCAATTGCGAAACCTGTTCAGGCGAGACGCGCAGCACGGCTTCTTCGCGCTTGATCAAGCCTTCTTCCGCCATCTCCACTGCAATGCGGACGGCAGCGCGTGCCGTGCGTTTACCATCGCGTGTTTGCAGCATATAGAGCGTGCCGCGCTCGATGGTGAACTCCACGTCCTGCATATCGCGGTAGTGCTGCTCCAGCTTTTCGGCAACTGCCACAAACTGCTTGTAGACGGCGGGGCTATCGCTCTCCAGTTCACTAATCGGCTTAGGCGTGCGGATGCCCGCGACCACATCTTCACCCTGCGCGTTCATCAGGTAGTCGCCAAAGAGCTTGCGCTCACCAGTGCTTGGGTTGCGCGTGAAGGCAACGCCCGTGCCACTGCCTTCGCCCATATTGCCAAAGACCATCGTCTGCACGTTCACTGCCGTGCCGAGGTTATGCGGAATGTTGGCAGCGTTGCGGTAATCAATGGCGCGCTTGCCGTTCCAGCTCTTAAAGACTGCTTCAATCGCTTTGCCAAGCTGCTCATAGGGATCGGTTGGAAATTCTTCGCCGACGTGCTTGCGGTAAATTAGCTTAAATTCGGCGGTGAGTTGCTGCCAATCTTCGGCGGTGAGTTCGGTATCGCTGCTGACGCCGCGCTTCTTCTTGGTCTCGCTCAGGTAGTCCTCAAACGCCTCATCCTCGATGTTCATCACCACGCAGCCAAACATCTGCACGAAGCGGCGATAAGCGTCGTAGACGAAGCGCGTGTCGTTGGTGAGCGCTACCATGCCACGGGCGACGTCGTCATTCATGCCCAAATTCAGGACGGTATCCATCATGCCCGGCATGGAGAATTTCGCACCAGAGCGCACCGAGAATAACAGTGGATTGTTGGGATCCCCGAACTGTTTGCCTGTTTTTGCCTCCACAGCGCGCACTGCCTCAGTCACCTGAGACCACATGCCGATGGGGAAACTTTGATCAGAGTCCAAATAGGCATTACAGGCGCGGGTGGTGATGGTGAAGCCGGGTGGCACAGGCAGCCCAATGCGCGTCATCTCGGCAAGGTTGGCACCTTTGCCACCCAAGAAGGCGCGTACATCATCCCACTTGCCGCCAGCAGCAGCCTGTGCAACATCCAGTTCGCTGAACAAATAAACCCACTGTGTACCGCCCTGCCCTTTGCCATTCTGTTCGGGCTTCTCTTTGGCGGGGACGGCGGAAATTGCCTTTGCCATACTCACTTACTCCTCGTTGGGAATGGGCAACCCTTACGGGCTTGTTTAATCTTTTTAGACGGATGCTATATGCCGAATTGTCCCATGCGAAGGCAGCACTGCCTATTGACATAAGGCGTGATTCTGTCATGTGAGGATCATAAGTTTTATGTGAAGAATGCCACATACGGATAGTGAGAGCAGCCTGTGGGCAAAAAGGCAGGCGATCAGGCTTCGTCGGCTGGCACGTATTTCAGGTCGCTATCGTCTTTGCCCTCGATCACCTCACCCTCGATCACATCATCGTCTTTGGGTTTGGGCTTGGGTGCAGGGGTGATTGGTTGGCGGGCAAAGCTGCCAAACGTGCCGCTGGGCGGGCGGGCAGTTTGAGTGGGCTGCGCGCCCGTTTGCCGTGCAGGGGCAGCAAGCGGCGGCGGCTTGGCGGGCGTTGGCGGGGGCGGTTCGGCGCGCTGAGGTGGCGGCGGCAACGGTTTAGCGGCGGCTTGTGTGCCTGTCTGGCGCGGTGCGGCGCTCAAAGGTGGCGGGCTGGCAGGCGGCTGCTGGCGTGGGGGCGGCGCAGGGAATTGTCTTGCTGGTGCGGGTTCAGGCGGCGCGGCTTTCGGTGGCACAGCGGGCAGATCGGTGCCCGTGGCACGCGGTGGCAGGGCGCCTTCGGGCGTCACTTTACCCATGCCTAATTTGAGCGCTGCACCGGCTGGCAGTGCTTTGCCGGGCGCTGGTGGTGTGGGCAGCCGCAAGTCATAAATGCTGCGGGGTGCATCGAGGGCGGCGCGTTTCGGCTCAGGCGGCTTGGGCTGATATTCAACTTTCCTATTGGTCATGCGGCTGACGATGTTCTCCACAATACCGATCACAAGCAGCATGAACAAGTTCACGATCAGCACACTGCCATAGATTGCCGAAAGCGTGTACATGGCAGTGGCGAGCGGTCCGGCGAGGAGGATCAGGATGGCGTTATACATGCCCAGAACTGCCAGAAAGAGCATGAATGCGCCGAGGATCACCCAAATAAACCAGGTGCTTCTCAGTTCGGAGGTGGTTGGCAGCATGGTGTTGGTGATGGCGAACAGCAAGTACAGCCACAACGGCAGATCAGGGCGTGCCAAGAGCGCGCCGACTGCCTCACGGAGCGCTACCGAGTCCGCATTGCCGAGCAACGTCAACACTTGCGGCAGATTCAGCACGCCATAGCTAATCACAAACATGAGGGTGAAGCCGACCACCAACGGCGTGATGGCGAGAATACCGACGTAAACAGGGTTAAGGATGGCAAAATGAAAGACTCGCGTGTTAACAATGCCATCGTCATCTATTTGTGGCTTGGGCGTGATGAAAGCGGGTGGGCTGCCCAACATGCCCGCCACCACCCAACGGCTAATTTCGCGCAGCAGGATGCCCGGCAGCAGGACGAGGATATAGACCCAAGCGGCGGTGCCTTTACTGTTCAGCCAGATCAAGCCGATGCCAAACAAATGCTGCCTGATCCAAAACTGGGAGCGCGCCAACAAAAAGACCACCACACCAAACACCACCCATGGCGTGAACAAGTTGAGGATGTCTGATGTGGTGAAGTCGCTCGCAAACATAAGCAGATCGCCGTGCTAGGCGCTTTTTGCCTCTTGGGCGAGGCGCACCAACGCCGTGAAGTCATCCACCTTTAGAGAGGCGCCGCCGACCAAAGCGCCATCAATTTCAGGCATCGCCATGTAGGCGCGCATATTCTCAGGCTTCACACTGCCGCCATACTGAATCCGCACTGTCTCGGCGGCGGCTGTGCCGTAAAGCGCTGCCAGCACATCGCGCACCGCCTCTTTGATGGTTTGGTTGGCGTCTTCAGGTGAGGCATTCTTGCCCGTGCCAATTGCCCAGATCGGCTCGTAAGCGATCACAACATTGGTCAGTGCCTCAGCCGAAATACCCTCGAAGGCAGCGCGCACCTGCCCGCCAACATGCGCGATGGTTTGCCCCGCCTCGCGCTGCGCCAACGACTCGCCCACCGCGATAATTGGCTTGAGTCCGCCTGCCAGCAGCGCCTTCGCCTTCGCATTGATCATAGCATCCGTCTCGCCTTGATAGTGGCGAACTTCTGAATGCCCAATGATCACATACTCCACCAAGCCTTGCAGCATTGGCACAGAAACGCTGCCCGTATAAGCGCCGTGCGGCTCTTGATGCACATTTTGCGCGCCAACCTTGATCGGCGTGCCGCGTAAGGCGGCAGCCACCGCAGGGATTGCCACAAAGGGCGGGCAAACCACGCGCTCCACGCCCTCAAAGGGCAGCAGCGGCACGATAATCGCTTGAGCAAACTCAGCCGCTTCAGCGGGCGTTTTATACATCTTCCAGTTGCCGGCAACAATCGGCAAGCGCATTGTGTGAACATCCTTTCGTTAGGTGCAAAGTGCCTTAGGCAGAGTGTACCGCAAAGTGCGCCGCCATGCCCTAGCCTTCGCGCAGCAGTTCGGCTGCCGTGCGCCCGATCCAGTCGCTGCGGGTTGCAATGCGCTGCAAGGTGGTGCCTGCCAGATCGCTTTGGTTGGAATGCTTTGCCAAAATGCCTTTCACCAGCATGTATTCAGGTGTGTTGCTTTTGATCGACTCAGCCTGTTTCAGCGTTGCCTCTGCCGCACGCGATTCGCCTTGTGTGTGCAGGAAAAGCGCTGCTAAGGCGGTCAGTTCGGCGCTTTTGGTCTCGTTCACAGCCACTTGGAATGCCTCACCAATGGCAAGGGCGTTGGTCTTGCTGGTGGCATACGCATACAGTGCTTGTCCTGCCGTATTATGGTGATTGATAGTGCTGCGTGGTGCGCTGTACAGATAGGCATTCAGCAGCACATCAGCAAAGATGAGCGCGCTGCCCCTGCCGCGGGCAAGGAACGCCTCAAGGCGATTGATCAACGCAGCCAAAAAGATCGGATCGTCTTTGGCAAGTTTGGCGCCAAGTTCAAAATTCGCCTTCGCATCGCTAATCTTACTAAGGCGATTCTGCACAAGCGCCAATACAAAATAGGCACTGGGGCTTTGTGGGTTGGTTTCTACGAAGCGCAAGGCTTGTGCTTCAGTCAGTAGCGCTAAGGCGCTAGGCGTAATGGCGTCTAATGGGTCAGCGTTGGCAGCCGCCAATAAGGGCGTGCGCTGAATAAGGCGGGTTGGTTGTGCAGCCTCAGATGGCGGTGTGAAGGTAGGCAGCGGTGTTACGGTCGGTGGGCGGGTGCCGGTGGGTGCCGGAGTCCAGGTGGGTGGCAGTGTCCGCACGACAGGCGAACTGGGTGGCACTTGCGTCGCCACAGCGCTTGGGCTGCTAACCATAGCGGCAACAGTGGGGATGAGCGGGGGCGTGTTTTGTTGGATGATGGCAATCAGTGCCACACCGATCACGATCACGGCAAGCGCCGCCAAACCGAACAGCCCATTGCTCTGACTGCGTTTGGCAGGCGGTTTGGCTGTCAGCAGCACAGTTGGCTTGGGCGGGGCGGTTGCCACGCGCACCGGCGGTGTATAAGGTGCGCTGGCAGCCTGCGCGAAAGCGTTGGCTAGGGCAGAGGCACTCGGATAGCGGTCATTGCGGTCTTTTGCCAGCGCCTTGAGCAGCACACGCTCCACCGCACCCGAAACATTCGGATTAACCGTGCTGGGCAGCGGCAGCGGCGCGTAAATGTGGTTGTGGATGATGGCAATCGGCGTATCGGCTGTGTATGGCACCCGCCCGACCACCATCTCATACAGCATGACGCCGAAGGAATAGACATCCGTGCGCGGATCAAGATCGCGTGCGCCCTGTGCCTGTTCGGGCGAGATGTACTGCGGGGTGCCGAGCAGGGTATCTTGGCTAAGGGTGGATTCGCCGCTGCTGGCGATGCGTGCCAAGCCAAAATCAGCAATATACACCTGCCCTTGTTTATCAATCAGCACGTTGGAAGGTTTAATATCGCGGTGCAGCACATCGCGGCTGTGGGCAAAATCAAGGGCGGCTGCCACGTCGCGCACAATGCGGACGATTTCATCCAGCGTGAGCGTGCTGTGATCCATGCGCGCCTTGAGCGTTTGCCCTTCCACAAACTTCATGACAAGGTATGCCACGCCGTTGTGATCGCTAAAATCATAAATCGGCACGATGTTGGGATGTTCAAGGCGCGCCACGATCTGCGCTTCGCGCTTGAAACGCTCTAGGAAGCCTGTTTCGCCTTTGAAGATGGTATGCAGCACTTTTAGCGCTACATCCCGATCAAGGTTGGCATGATAGGCACGATAGACCGTCGCCATGCCGCCATGCCCAAGCTGTTCCATAATGCGATAGGCGCCGACCGTCTCGCCGATGCTAAAGCCTGCCATTGCTGCACCCTCTTGCCTGTGCTGAGCCTTCTACCTCATACATAGCATACCCGAAAATTGGCGTGCAGGTGTTAAGGCGTTGTGAATATTTAGTGCAGATTAAATGGTCGCTTGCGGCACTGAGCCTATCTATCGGAAGGTTGTCATCATTTGTCTCCAAGTACTCAATTTGACTGAGGGCAACCAACACGACGGTTGCCCTCGTAAAGTTCCCTACACCGCCTGACCCATCCGCGCTTGCTTGCGCTTTTGGGCGTCCATGGCGGCGATGGCGGCAATTGCCACAATGTCATCGACCGAGTCGCCAGTTTGCAGCACATGCACCGGTGCGCCCACACCCAACAAGATCGGACCGATTGCCTCTGCGCCGCCCAAGTTTGCCAGCAGCTTATAGGCAATGTTTGCCGATTGCAG
Source organism: Anaerolineae bacterium (assembly GCA_034436355.1). Lineage (GTDB taxonomy): Bacteria > Chloroflexota > Anaerolineae > Aggregatilineales > UBA2796 > CP2-2F. Next base: position 81,720 of record DAOTVQ010000029.1, on the reverse strand, counting down.
ATCAGGGAAGACCAGCACATTGGCATCGCTGACTTGCGAGAATGGGAAGCGTTCCGCCATTGCCTCAGGCGAGACGGCAAGGTCTGCCTGCACTTCGCCATCCACCAACAGATCGGGACGTTTGCGGCGCGTGATCTGCACCGCCTGCGCCACCTTTTCACTCAGTGGATGCCGCGTGCTGCCAAAGTTACTGAAGGCGAGCATGGCAAGGCGTGGCTTCAGGTCAAGCTGCACGGCAAAGTCGGCGGCAAGGATGGCGATCTCGGCAAGGTCTTCGGCGTTCGGCTCGATGTTGACCGTTGCATCGGTGAACAGGTAGACCTTTTGGTTGGCAACCATGATGTACACGCCACTTGCCAAGCGTGCGCCGGGCTGCGTATGGAAAATTTGCAGCGCCGGGCGGATGACCTCTGGATATTCGTAGGTCAAGCCGCTGATGTAGGCGTCTGCATCGCCTTGCGCCACCAACATCGGACCGAACACATTCGGCTCTAGGATCGCCTCATGAGCAGCGCGCAGCGTCACACCGCGCCGTTGGCGCAGTTGGTAGTAGGCTTGTGTGTAGGCGTCGCGCTGTTCAAAAGTGTGCGGATCAACGATCTGTGGCGAGAACTCCAAGCCCAGATCGGCAATCGTGGCGCGGATGGTTGCAGCACGCCCGATCAAGATCGGCTTGCCGATGCCTTCTTCCGCCACAATCGCCGCCGCACGGATGACGCTGCTCACTTCGCCTTCGCCAAAGACCAAGCGCTGTTTGGCGCCCATGCGCGCCTTCTGGATGATCTGAAGGCGCGTGCGCCGCCCAACGCCCTGCCGTGCCGCCAACTGGTTGCGATAGTCTTCGACATCAAAGCGTTCAATGCGCGCTACGCCACTCTCGAAGGCTGCCTGCGCCACGGCTGGCGCCACGTAGAGCAGCACCCACGGATCAAGCGGCTTGGGAATCAGGTATTCTGCGCCATATTTCAAGCTGTTCAGCCCATAGGCGTGCAGCACACTATCTGGCACATCTTCCATCGTTAGCGCGGCAAGGGCATTGGCGGCGGCGATCTTCATTGCCTCGTTGATGGTGCGTGCGCGCACATCTAGCGCGCCGCGGAAGATGAACGGGAAACCAAGCACATTGTTGACCTGATTCGGCAAATCGCTGCGCCCAGTGGCGATGATGGCATCCGGGCGCACTTGGCGCGCTAGATCATACTTGATCTCCGGGTTTGGGTTGGCAAGCGTGAACAGGATTGGGCGCTCTGCCATGCCTTCCAGCATGGTTGGCGTCACCACATCCGCAACGCTCAAGCCCAGCAGCATATCGGCGCCTTCAAGGGCATCTGCCAGCGTGCGCTTATCGGTTTGGCGGGCAAACGGCACTTTGAACTCGTTCATGCCTTTGGTGCGCCCTTCGTAGATGACGCCCGTCGTATCCACCATTAGGATGTTCTCCATCCGCATTCCCAGCGAGACGTAGAAGTACGCCGTGCTGATGGCAGAGGCGCCGGCGCCGCTGATGACCAGCCGCAAATCTTCAATGCGCTTGCCTACGATCTTCAGGGCGTTCAGCAGCGCCGCGCCGCTGATGATCGCCGTGCCGTGCTGATCGTCGTGAAAGACGGGGATATCCAGCTGTTCGCGCAGGGTGCGCTCAATGTGGAAGCATTCCGGCGCTTTGATGTCCTCAAGGTTGATGCCGCCAAGCGTCGGTGCGATTGCCTTGCACACAGCGATCACCACTTCGGGATCGTGCGAGTCAACCTCAATATCGAATACATCCACATCGGCAAATGCCTTGAACAGCACGCCCTTGCCTTCCATCACAGGTTTGCTGGCAAGCGCACCGCGATCACCCAAGCCGAGGATCGCCGTGCCATTGCTGACGACTGCCACAAGGTTGCCTTTGGCAGTGTAATCATAAGCCTTCAGCGGATCGGACTCCACAGCGAGGACTGCCTCTGCCACGCCGGGTGAGTAGGCAAGCGAGAGATCGCGCTGGGTGAGCAGTGGTTTGGTCGGCTTGACCTCGATCTTGCCGGGTCTGCCGCGCATGTGATACTCAAAGACATCTTCAGGGGTGATTTTCATGACGGTTTAATCCTTTCTAGGTGCGGTGAGGGACGCCGCACAGCATCTATGATGACTCGGACAAGGCGGGAACGCTGCCCGCCTTGTCTCTCACAAATGACTCAGTTTTCCTAAGCCGACCAGTTGGCGTGGAAGCTGCCTTCGCGGTCGGTACGCTCGAAGGTATGCGCGCCGAACAGGTCGCGCTGCGCCTGAATCAGGTTGGCGGGCAAGCGCTCGCTGCGATAACTGTCATAGTAGGCGAGTGAGGCACTGAAGGCGGGCGTTGGCACACCCGCACGGATCGCCGTGGCGACCACCTCGCGCCAATCGGATTGATAGGCGCTCAGCGCGGCGCGGAACTTTGGCGCAAGCATCAGGTTTGCCAAGTGCGGATCAGCTTCGTAGGCGTCTGTAATATCGGCAAGGAAGCGCGCCCGAATAATGCAGCCCGCCCGCCAAATGGCAGCCGTCTTGCCCAGTGGCACAGCGTAGTTGTATTCTTGGCTCGCCAGCGCGATGAGCGCCATCCCTTGTGCGTAGGCGGCAACCTTGCTGCAATACAGCGCACGGCGCACCGCCTCGATGAAGGCTTTCTGATCGCCTGTGAAGGTGTGCGGTGCGGGCGCGCCCAACACTTGGCTGGCAGCGATTCGTTCTGCTTTGAAGGCAGAAATGATGCGCGCTTCGACGGCAGCCGTCAGGGTGTGCGTTGGCGCGCCCAGATCAAGCGCGTTTTGGCTCGTCCATTTGCCGGTGCCTTTCTGCGCGGCTGCGTCTAGGATGTAATCGACCAACGCGCCCGCCTGCCCCTGATCATCGGCTTTGCGGAAGATTTGCGCCGTGATCTCGATCAGGAATGAGTCCAGTTCGCCGCTGTTCCATTCGGCAAAGACTTCGGCAAGTTCAGCGTTGCTCAAGCCAACCACGCGCTTCAGGATGTCGTAGCTCTCAGCGATGAGCTGCATATCGCCGTATTCAATGCCGTTATGCACCATCTTAACGTAATGCCCGGCGCCGCCACGCCCTAGATAGGTGACGCATGGCGCGCCATCGCTCGGTGCTTTGGCGGCAATCGCCGTCAGGATCGGTGCAACCATGCCGTATGCCTCAGGCGTGCCGCCCGGCATCAGGCTCGGGCCCCACAGCGCGCCTTCTTCGCCGCCGCTGACGCCCAAGCCCAAAAAGCGGATGCCGTGTGCCGCTAAGCGCGCCTCACGCCGTTCAGTATCGGGAAAGTAGCTGTTGCCGCCGTCAATGATCAGGTCGCCCGCTTCGAGGAGTGGGAGGAGTTGATCAATGACTGAATCAACCGCCGCGCCTGCCTTGACCATGATCTGAATAATGCGCGGCTTCCGCAGCAGCGCCACAAAGTCAGGCAAGGTATGCGCGCCCGTGATCGGCTGCGCCCCATGCAGCGCCACAAATTCATCGGTAACAGCAGCGGTGCGGTTATAAACAGCCACCTTGTAGCCGTTGCGCGCCATATTCAGCACCAAATTCTGCCCCATCACTGCCAAGCCGATCAGCCCAATGTCATGATCCGACATGCCTTGCTCGCTTTCGTCATCTATCGCTGTATGCCGCTAAGCGTAACGCTATCGGCACCGCCTGTCAAAGTAGAGAAGGCGTGCCGAAAGTGCTTCTGCACGCCTTGAACCTGTGTGCGGCTCAGTTCACCCGTGTGCCAAAGCCCGCCGCACTGCACGAGACGTAGTCCGCGCCTAGCACCACGCGGAAATCTACGGTGCGGTTCGGATCGGGCTGGCTGATGATGCGATCCGCACGGATGTTGAGGATACGGCGCATTTCTTGCAGCACCTGCGGCGAAGCGGCGCCGGTATAGTCATAGATCACGGTTTGGGCAACTGCCTCACCCTGACCGCGTGCCACTGCCCGAAAGCCTTCCCAACCTAACAGATCAACCGCCACCAGATCATAGTTGGGCTTGGGCGAGCCGTTGATCACCTCAATCGTGCCAATATCACGGGTCAGGCGGTTGCGGGTGGGCGGCGTGTAGAATTGGCGCAGCGTCTCGAACAGCAAGTCGGTGGGAAGTTGCACATTCTCGCCGGCAGGCGTCGTCCACGGGCTGGTCTCGCGCCCACCGATCAATTGGTAGCCGCGGATGTTTTCCGGCGCGAGGTTGAGGGCAAACGGCAGCAGCCCAAGCATATCGGGCAGTTGCAAATTGGTGGTGACGATGCTGCTTGCCTGTCCCCAGAGTTCGGGCGCCTTCTGCAACACGCCTTGCGATAACGCCTCTCGCCAAATGGCGCGCAAAATCTGCTGTTGGCGGCGGTTACGGTCAAAGTCGCTCAGGCGCTGGCGCACCCGCGCATACCACAGCGCTAACGAGCCATCCATGCGGTAGTAGCCAACGTCAAGGGTATAGGGCGCGTAGATCGGCGTCTGTTGTGCGTCGTACTGCCCGGTAAAGCGCAGTTGGTCAATCATTGGGCATTCAACGGCTACATTAATGCCGCCCAATGTATCAATAATCTGGCGGAAGCCATTGAAGCTGACCCGCGCATAGAAGTGAATGGGGATGCCAAAATTGTAGAGGATCGCCTCTTGCAGCAAGCCAAAGCCGCCGCCCGGCGACCAGCCCACCGATTCGCCCCACCCATAGGCAACGTTGATGCGCTGCATTCCAAGCTGTGGGATGCAGATGTACAAGTCACGCGGGAGGCTGAGCATTGCCACGCTGCCGACTGTGCGGTTGACAGAGACGATCACCATCGTATCGGTGCGGAAGGAAGGCTCGTTCGGCTGCAAGTCGCCATCGCTGCCCAGCAAGATGATATTCAAGATGTCATCTTCAGAGCGCAAGCGCGGCGCACGGGCAGGGATGGCTGTGGGCTGTGGGCGGTCGGTGCAGGTTTCACGGGCAGGCACACGCGGCAGGGTACTGGTGGCGGGCGGTGCGGTGGGGCTGGGTTCGGGCGTGGGCGTGAAAGCGCTTGGATCAGGGGTGCGGGTTGGGCGGCGCGTGTTGGTTGGCAGCAGCGGCGGCGCAAAGTTGCCTTGTTGGGCAGCGGGCGGCATGTAGCGGGCGGGCAGCACTGCACCAGCTTGTGCGCCAAGCTGCACGGCAAGCGGCGTTGGAGTTGGCACGCTCAGCCTGCCTTCTTGCACAGCGGTGGCGGTGCCGGGGAAAAGGGTGCTGTGCTGTTCAATTAGGGCGCGCCGTTCGGCACGGGCGCTTAGCTCACGCAGGCTGCCGAGGGCTGCATTCGCCAGCACAATCACGCCGATCAGCAAGGCGATCAGCACCGCCGCACGCCCGAAAAATGTCAAACACCCTCGAAGTCTCATCATTGTTACTCGCAGTATCCAGACGATAGCTAGTCTTACAAACAGCGCCCTATACTAGCCAAAAGCAAGGCAGAATGCTAGGTGCTGCGCTATACTTATCCACGGCTTAGGTTGGCGGGAAACGGCGAGGGACACAGCACAATGATCCAACGCATAAATCTGAAAGTGATGATCATTGACCATGATTTCTATGCGCTGCGTGCGCTTAACAGCTATATGGCGTGGGATCGGCGCACACGGGTAGTTGGCTTAGCGGAGTCGTTTGATCAGGCGCTGGCTGTGCTAGAGGATTTGCCGCAAGTGGAATATCCTGATGTGCTGCTCTTTGATGCAGATACCTATGCGGATGCTGCGCTCTCTCGGATGGTGCGGCACTTTCGGCAGATTATTCCCAATCTGCATGTGATCTGCCTTGCCCACCAAAGCGCACCGTTGCGTGTGCAATTAGCGCACGCTGCCGAAGCACGCGCCTACTTTTTACGCAATGAGGTGCGTCTGCTGCTAATGAACGCCATCATCTACGCGATGCAAAAGCCGTTCACCGTCACAAAAGGCATTTGGGAAGCCCTGCACGGGGAAAACTCGCCGCTGCTGGGCATCATAGAGGTTCTGCCGCGCCCACGCGAATATCCCGAACTAACGGAGCGCATTCGCCAAGCGCTGTGGTTGTGCGTTATCGAAGGGATGCCGGCGCAGCTTGCCGCCGACGAAATGGGCATCAGCCCGCACACCATCCGCAGCTACATCAAAGAGGGCTACCGCATCCTCGAAGCCTACGACGATAATCAATATCCTGAGGACATGAGTCCGATTGAGCGCGCCTTCATGCGCTTCACCGCGCTGGGGGAAGGTGGTGAGGAATCGCCACCACACATGGAGAGCTCCGACACCGACGCTGCCGATCAGGACGATTGACTCAGCAGCCGAAGGGCAGGCAGCTTCACCCGATCCTCAAGCCCGCCCCGTAAACAGGGCGGGCTGTTACCCTTTAGCAGGCTATGCCGCGTTCGTCACTTAGAAGCCCGCGGGCGTGTAAATCCTGAAATTTCCGCTAAGCTGGAGCAGCGCGAACATATAGAGTAGGTTATCGTAGTAGCGGTAGCGCCCAACCGTTAGCGGCGAGTCCCAGAAGGCGCGCACAAACTCCCAACGGATGTCATCATCAGCGGCGAGGGCTGCCGTGGCATTCATGGCGATCAGCCCTAATGAACGGTGTTGCGGCTGAGCAGGCGTGCCATCCACGCGGAATTTTGCGGTGTAGCTCTCAATGCCCAGCGTGTGGAAGAAGCGCAACAGACGGTTGCTCTGTTCCACCTGCCATGGATCAACACCAAACCAGACGTGATCCATCGCTACCATCATGGCGCAGCGCCAAGCATCCGCATAGAAGAACTCACCGTAATCGCCCCAGGGTTTGGGCGTGCCGTCAAAGTTGGCATAGTTGGGCATTAAGCCGGTTTCAGGGTGAGCGGCAAGCTGCCAAAAGGCACGGCTGGCAGTGGCTGCACGCGCCCAGAAATCCTGATCGGCGGCTGCCCAACGCGCCCACAGTTCGTAGTAGTGCGGCGCATGGTAGGATGGATCGGTGAAGCTGCTCAGTTCGCCATAGTTGGGAACAAACACAACGTAGGTCGTCTTGGCATCAAACATGACGGTTAGCGTTTGGCTGGTTTCAGGCTTGTGCAGCATTTCGTGCAGCAGCGCGTTCGCCTCGGCGGTGTAGTTGAAGATGCCTTCGCCGTCGCCCCAGCGTGCCGCCGCAAAAAAGAGCGCCATCACAAACCACGTTTCGCCATCTGGGGCAGAATTTCTATCCAAGCGGGTGCCATCCGTCGCGTGTTGCCACGAGAAAAAGCCGCGATACTGTGGGTCCGTGTGGTACATATAGGTGCGCGCCCACTTCCAAAGGCGGTCAAATTCCGCCTTCTTATCCAACTGCACAGCGATCATCATGCCGTAAGACATGCCTTCGCTGCGGACGTCGTTGTTGTTCACATCTAGGATATATGCCATATCCTCACCGACGGGATAGTAGACACGCTCGGTGTTATCGTTACCGTAGAACAGCGTGTTCCACACTTCTTCAATCCGAGCATCAATGGCTTCTTGGCTATAGCCGGCTTCAGCCAGCAGGTTGGGATATTGCCCGCTGAAGAAGGCGCCGCTGCCGTTCTGCCCTAAGCGGCTGAGTGGATCGCTGCGTCCTGCTTCGCTGGATGACAGCATAGGAAAGCTCATTTGGTAAACCAGTGCGCTTAAGATGATCAGCGCCAGAAATTTAGAAGACATCCCAGAAGTTCCTCTCACTAACAGCGCAGCCTTTAGGTGCCGCCCTACCGACTGCGCCGCACGAACTTAGCACGCCCTTCAGGAAACCTGCACGGGCGTTGAATAGACTTGCTCAACGGGCGTTGTCTCGCCCACAATTTCAAACGCGCCCGTCAGCCGAATGTCCTCAGCGGAAGCACCAATGCCAACTACGATCTGACCGGGCTCCACCACATAGCGCATCTCACGGTCATAGAACGCCAAATGCCGCACATCCAGCGTGAAGGTGATGCGCTTGCTCTCGTTGGGCTGCAAGGTGATGCGCTTGAAGCCTTTGAGCAGCTTCACAGGGCGCGTCACGCTGGCAATCGGATCGCCTACATAAAGTTGTGCCACTTCGTCGCCTGCCCGTTCGCCCACATTTTTGAGCGTGAAGGCGATGGTGACCTGCTGATCGGCACGTGCTTGCGCCAGATCAAGCGTCAGATCGCTGTATTCAAAGCGTGTGTAGCTCAGCCCATGCCCAAAGGCATATAATGGCTTGACAGACAGATCAAAGTAATCGCCCCACCAATTGCTGCGCCCGCCCGAAGGCTTGTGCGCGTAGAAGACTGGCACCTGCCCAACGTGGCGCGGGAAGGTTACGGGCAGTTTACCGCCCGGATTGACCTTGCCAAACAGGGCGTTGGCAATTGCCGCGCTGCCTTGTTCTGCCGGGAACCACGCCGCTAGGATGGCGGGAATGTTGGCATCTAGCCATGTGAGGGTGTACGGTCTGCCGCTGAGCAAGACCACCACCACAGGCGTGCCGCTTTCGTGAATCGCCTTGATCAGATCAAGCTGAACGCCGGGCAGTTCTAAGGTGCCGCTGTCCACTGCCTCGCCGCAGGTGGCACCTGATGGCTGCGATAGCCCTGATTTATCGCCCACCACTACGATGGCAACTTTGGCTTGCTGGGCAGCGGCGACTGCCATCGCAAAGCCTGAGCGATCATCGCCCGTCACTTCGCAGCCCTTCGCGTAGATCACTTGAGTGGTCGGCGCAACGGCGGCACGAATGCCCGCCAACACACTGACCGACGGTGGGAACAGATCAGCCCAGTTTTGGTGCATGGCGTTGGCGCCGGGCGTGGGTGCGTCAAGGCTCACCGTCGGATCGAAAACGCCTTCATGGTGGGATGGGAAGTGGTAATCGCCCTGCAACAAGCGGATGCTATCGGCATGAGGCCCGATGACCGCGATAGAGTCCAGCGAGGCGCTCAGCGGCAGCAGTGGGCCCTCGTTCTTGAGCAGCACCAACGTTTTCTCGGCAATCTGGCGGGAGAGCGCCACGCCATAGTCACTGCTGTAGATTTCAGGGACGCGCCCTGTCTCGACGAACGGATTTTCAAACAAGCCCAACTGGAACTTGAGGATGAGGACGCGCTTAGCGCTTTCTTCCACCAGCTGCGGGTCAATTCTGCCCTCTGCCAGCCCGCGCAGCAGCGGTTCCCCATAGCAATCGGCGGCGGGCAGTTCAATGTCTATACCTGCCAGCAGCCCATAGCGTGCCGCCTCAGTTTTGTCGGCTGCAATCTTGTGATATTCGACAAAGGTCTTCAGCGTGAAATAATCCGACGCCACCACGCCGTTGAAGCCGAGTTCGCCGCGCAAGAAGTCGTACAGAATCTCCCGCGAGCTGCCGACTGGCACGCCGTCCACCTCATGGTAAGCGTTCATGACGGTGGCAGCCTTCGCCACGTGCAGGGCAGCCTTAAAGGGCGCGGCGTAGACCTCCCGCAGTTCACGCGCACCAACGTGGGCAGGCGCCCAGTTCATGCCGCCCTCAGAGGCGCTGTAGCTGAGGAAATGCTTGAGGGTGGCAGCGATGCCTTCCCGCAGATCGTCGCCTTGCAAGCCGCGCACGTAGGCAATGCCCATCTGGCTGATGAGGTATGGGTCTTCGCCGAAAGTTTCTTCGACGCGTCCCCAGCGCGGATCACGCGCCACATCAAGGACGGGTGCCAGCGCGTGGTGTGCGCCAACTGAGCGCATTTGCTGGCGGATGAGGCTTGTCATCTGTTCGACCAGTTCGGGCAGCCACGTGGCCGCCAAGCCGATTGCCTGTGGGAAGGTGGTGGCGTTGGGCGCTAGGTAGCCGGCGCAGCTTTCCTCGTGGACGATTGCCGGGATGCCTAGCCGTGTGTGGTCTTTCAGATAGCGTTGGATGGTGTTGGCAAGTTCGGCGCTCTGCACGGGCGGCAAGATGGACGCACCGCCCACGCGGGAAATCTGCCCAATGCCATTTTGCAGGTGTGGCGCGGCGCGCTCTGGCACAAACTGCCGTTCCGCGTTGATGAGCGCATTCACCCACACGCCCCACAGTTGGGCAACCTTTTCGGGCAGCGTCATTTCGGCAAGCAGGGCATCCACCCGTGCCTGAATGGTTTGATACGGATCGAGATAACGTGGTGAGATAGTCATTTTCCGAACCTAGTTTCTCAAGATGAATGGCTTCGTGGTTAACCCTTTAGCTCGCCGCCGGTTAGCCCTGTGACGATGAAGCGCTGCGTCAGGATGTAAAAGATGACGACGGGAACGATTAGGATCGTGATGTACGCCATGATCAACGCCCATTCCGAACCGTACTGCCCTTGAAACTGCATAATGCCGAGCGGCAGGGGCCACAGTTTTTGATCATTCAGCACCAGCAGCGGCAGGAAATACTCATTCCACGCCCCGATTACCTGCAAGGTGGCAACCGCCGCAATGGCTGGGCGCGCCATCGGCAGCAGGATGAAGCGGAAGAAGCCTAAGGTTGAGCAGCCGTCAATGTAGGCGGCATCTTCCAATTCGGTTGGGATTGCCATGAAAAAGCCACGTAAGATGACCACGCTGCCCGGCAAGCCAAAGGCGACCATCGGCAAGATGACGCCCCACAGATTGTTGATCAGCCCCAGCTGGCGGATTTGGATGAAGATGGGCAGGATTGCCACCACCAAGGGAAAGAGCAACCCTAACGACAGGATGTTAAAGATCAGCGTTTTGCCCGTAAAGCGCATTCGGCTGAAGGCAAAGGCAAGGCAGGAAGACAATGTGACGCCAATGATCACCACACCACCCGTGATCAGCAGGCTGTTTTTGAAGGCATTCCAAAAATCAGGGTTGGTCAGGATGCGCTCAAAGTTGCGCCACTGAATGCCCTCTTTGGGCAAGCCGAACGGCTCTGCCAAAAATTCGCCCGTTGTGCGAATGCCGCCTAAGACTGCGATAAGGCTGGGCGCCAGGATGATCAGCGTGACCGCGCACAACACAACGTATTTCAGGATAGCCAGCAGCAGCCGACTGTAGTTGATGTGGCGTCGGGTTTGTCTCGGCGGTGCAGTGACCGCAGTTGCATAGTTTATCATGTGATTCTAGTCCCTTAGCGCATAGTCTTGGCGCATCACAATCCGCTGATAGCCGATGGAGAAAAACAGCGTGATGCAGAACAGCACGACGGCAACGGCGCTGCCATAGCCAAGCGCAAAACGCTGAATACCATACTTATAGAGGTAGGTGGCGATGGTGGAGGTGGCATTGACGGGGCCGCCCTGTGTCAGAATCCAGATGATGACGAACTGCTGGAAAGAGCCTAACACCGAGAGGAAGACCGTCAGGCGAATGGTGCTGCCCAACAACGGTATGGTGATGAAGCGCAGCACTTGCACCTCATTACAGCCATCAATACGCCCTGCTTCTTCAAGGTCTTTCGGGATAGATTGCAGCCCTGCCATGTATAAGATCATGTAAAAGCCGAAAAATTTCCACGTCAGCACTAAAAAGATGGCATACAAGGCAATATTGCGGTCTGCCAGCCAAGGGATGAACTTAAAGTTCGGGATGATCGCATCAAAAACTTTGTTCATCAAGCCCAAGTTTGGGTGCAGCACATACAACCAGATCAGGGCGGTGATCACTTCCGAGAAGACGTAGGGGACGAACAGAATTGCTCGGAAAATTTGCCTTCCAAAAAGTTTTCCCCGCCCGACCAAGAGCGCCAAGCCTAACGCCAAAGGCAGTTGGATCACCAGCGAAGAGGACATCAGGATCAGGCTGTGACCAATCGATCTGATGAAGATGCCATCATTCACGAGGTCAACATAGTTGCTGATCCCGCGAAAATCGGTCGGTGGACCGAAGCCATTCCACTTGAACAGGCTGAAATAGCCTGACTGGGAAATGGGCATCAGCAAAAAGACCAGAAAGATTGTCATGCCCGGCAGCACAAGCAGCCCAATGGTCAGCCACTTGTTGCGTGTGCGGTTGAAGGTCTCGTTAGCGGCTGTTGGCACAGCGCGCGGCAGAACCCGAAAGCGAATGGTAGACATGGCGCACTCACATTTGCTAAACTTAGCGGTGACGCTAAAACGTCAGGGTTCGAGTGGTAGGTGTGCAGACTCGCCTATCGGTTGCAGCCAAAGCGGTCTACACACCCACCCTTGAATTACTCTAGTTCACTCCGTGCAGAAGCCTCGACGGCTGCTGCCACTTCGGCGGGCGAATACACACCGGCGAAGAGTGCCTCCACGCTATCATTGACCACCTGACCCATAGCCGGCGGCAGGAACTGATCGTAGTAGAGCTGGAAGTAGGGCGCTTCGTTACGGGCTTTGATGATGGTCTGCAAAACAGGGTCGGTGAGGGCATCTTCAGCCTCAGCAACGGTTGGCACTACCCAGATCGCCGCAGCACGGCGCTGCACGTCTGCGCTGGTGAGGTATTTGAGGAATTCCACAACTTCCGGTTCAGCCTTGGCGCCTACCGCGAACCCATCACCGCCGCCCAGCACATCATTGGGGTTGCCTGCGCCGCCTTCAACGACGGGGAAGGGGAACCAGCCGAGGTCTTCACCGAGTCCGCCGCTCTGGCTAGAGCCTGCCTGCACCGCAGGCGACCATTGCCCCATCAGCTCCATGGCGGCGTTGCCATCGCCCATGGCTGCTGCCTGATCGCCGTAGCCCAAGCCGAGGTACCCCTCTAGGAATGGCTCTAGGTCAATCAGTTCCTTCAGATACTCGCCTGCCTTCACGAAGGGTTCTGCCTCAAAGCTGCCGCTGCGGTCGTAAGCTGCCAAGAAAGCCTCTTCGCCGCCCAAGCGGATTGCCAAATAGACCCACCAGAAGTGACCGGGCCACTTATCGCGTTCGCCCAAGGCAATGGGCGTGATGCCGGCTGCCTTCAAGGTCTTGACGACTTCAATGAACTCCGTCCAGGTTTCGGGTGTCTTTTCGATGCCGGCTTGGGCAAAGAGCGCCTTGTTGTAGAACATGCCTACGGCGCCCCATGACCACGGCACACCGTAGTACTCGCCATTGCGCCCATACAGTTCAAGGGCAGCTTGGGCGCTGAACGAGTCTTTCCAGTCACCTTCCAACTCGGCAGCGATGTTTTTCACCAAGCCTGCCTCGGCATACTGCCACAGCACGCCACCGCCCCAGCTCTGGAACAGGTCAGGCGGATCGCCCGCTTGCATCACAGTCACAAGGCGGCTCTTAAACGCCTCATTTTCCAAAACGACGATCTCGAACTTCACATTGGGATTAGCTGCCGCGAATTCATCGGCAACGGTCTGCCAGAAAGCTGCCTGCGTCTCATCGGTGTTGATGTGCCACCAAGTGATGACCACAGGGCTTTGCGCCTGGGCAACCGGTGCGACCGCCAACGCGATGAGCGTCAGGGCGATCAGCATATAAGCGAAACGTTTGCTGTACGACATGAGAAAAGTCTCCTCTTAGAACAATCTCTAACTGTTAGCCTGTAAACCGAACCGATCATGGTGGGTATGGGTAAATGCTTGTGTCCTCCTTTGTTCGCACTCAGCGTCTGGGTTTGCAGGAATCACGCACGATGAGCTGGGTTGCGAGCGTAATGCGGCGTGGTGGCTGACTAGGATTTTCGATCTGATCGAGCAGCATTTGCACCGCCACGCGCCCCATTTGGTCAAGGGGTTGGCGCACGGTCGTCAGTTTGGGATGCACTAGCGAGGCTTGCGGAATATCGTCAAAGCCGACGATGGAAATATCGTCAGGAATGGACAGCCCACGCTCACGGATGGCATCCATGGCGCCGAAGGCGGATAGGTCATTGCTGGCAAAGATGGCGGTCGGTAGCGGATTGAGATCAAGCAGGCGGAGTGCAGCCTGATAGCCGCTCGTCTGCCAGAAATCGCCCTCGGCGATCAGAGCAGGATCGAAGGCGATCTGGTGATCGGCAAGGGCAGCCTTGTAGCCTTCAAGGCGTTCCCGCGCACTGGCAATTTGCATCAGCCCGCTGATCAGCCCAATGCGGCTATGCCCCAAATTGATCAGGTATTCAGTGGCAGCATAAGCGCCTTGCCAGTTGGTGGCGTCTACGATGTTGCTACGGTTGGTCGGATCGCCCTGATCCACCAGCACATAGGGGAAGTTCTGCGCTTGAAGCCCTTGCAAATAATCCATCACCAACGGCACAACTAAGATCAGCCCGTCGGTCAGCCCGTTGGCGATGGCATGTACATAGGCGGATTCCTTGCCGCGTTGGCGGTGGGTGGTGTAGAGCATCAGATCGTAGTTGACGCGGGCAAGTTCTTCATCAATGCCGCGGGCTACTTCACCGATGTACCCATTATCGAGGCCGGGGACGAGCAGCCCAATCACGTGCGATTTGCCGCCGGCAAGGCTGCGGGCGCCAATGTTGGCAACATAGCCCAAGCGTTGGGCAGCCTCTAGCACGCGCTGCCGTGTGTCTTCCTTAACGAACTCAAAGCCACTCAGCACCCGTGAAACGGTCGAATAAGAGACGCCGGTTTCGCGGGCAATATCTACAATGGTCACCTGGCGGTTTTTGCGCGGCGGTGTTTCGTTCATTTGGAAAACATAAGCCTCAATAACGTAAAGTAAAGACTTTTACAAACGTTTGCAAATCTCTGCAAAAATAACCGCTTGCTAAAGCGCGGAAAGACGGCAAAACAACTTTTGAGCGCATCTTTTTTTTGCAAACGCTTGCAATCAGTATAGAGAGAAAAAAAAGGCTTGTCAAGCACTTGGGGAAAATTGGGTTCAGGGTTCGGCGGTGGGCGTGGTGTGACGCAGGCAAACGCTTCAAAAGGATATTTTACCAATCTCTGTGGATAACATTTTGACAGCTAATTTACTTAGCATAATCTTGACAAAAAGCCATGCGATTTTTAATGTACAATGTTTTAGACAGACTTTCCTGAAACACATCAAACAGGGCTTTGAAAGACTTATGACGAATACATCATCTCTGATTGGGCGGCAAATTGGGGATTATGCAATCACTGCCATGCTCGGGCAAGGTGGCATGGCAGTTGTTTATCGTGCGCGCCAGATTTCCCTAGATCGGGATGTGGCAATTAAAGTCATCCAAGGGCAATTTGCCCATCAGAAAGACTTCGTGGCGCGCTTTGAGCGTGAGGCAAAGGTGGTGGCAAACCTTCAGCACCCCTTCATCTTGCGCGTCTTTGACTTTGGTTCAGCAGACGATCTGGTTTACCTTGTGATGGCGTTGCAAGGGCAGGGTAGTTTGGCGCAGGTGCTTAGGGAACAGAAAAAGCTCACACCGTCTGCGGCACTCACCTATCTTGAGCAAATTGCCAGCGCCTTAGATTATGCCCACAGAAAAGGCATCATTCACCGCGATCTTAAACCACAAAATGTGCTGATTGGCGCGGATGGCAGTGCTATCCTAACCGATTTTGGGATTGCCCGCGTCCTGAGCGATCAGACTGCCTCAATGCCAACGGCTGGCACTGCACTGACGCAAACGGGGGTGATGGTTGGCACGCCTGCCTATATGGCGCCTGAACAATGGCGTGGTGAAGCGCTCAACGCCTATACTGATCTGTACGCCTTAGCCGTGTTGACCTTTGAACTGCTCAGTGGCGAGCTGCCTTTTGAAGGTGAACAGGCTGCGAATATTATGTATAAACACCTGCACGAACCCCCTAAAGCGCTGTCCCAGCTATGCCCTGAACTGCCCCGAAGCCTTGAAATTGTGCTGAACAAAGGCATGGCGAAAGACCCGACTCGGCGTTTTAGGAGCGCGGGCGAGTTTGTAGATGCCTTTCGGTTGGCAATATCGGGCAAAGTGCCGCCTGATCTTGAGGTGACCATTGATTCAAAAGCGCCGCCTAGCCCGCCGAGCAGCCTTCAGGTCTGGTGGGTTGGCGCTGCTGTGCTGCTCGTCTTAGGCAGCCTGATCGCCTTCATCCTCAGCCGTGCTAACGATTCAGGCGTAGGCGCGGGTCAGGCGGTTGGTGTGGTGGAAACACAGGCACGCCAGACCGCAGATGTGCGTTTGACGCAAACAGCTGAACTGTATCGAGAAACATTGGTGCAGCAAAATCTGGCAGAGGCTGCCGCCACACAGGCTGCCTTCGCGTTGCTGCAAAACCCCACAGCCACCCTGACGCCAACCCAAACCTCAACAAGCACTGCCACACTTGATTTGCAAATGTTTGCCCAGCAAACGGTTGCGGCACAGTTCACGGAAACTGCCAACGCACAGCAGCTTCAAACCCTTGTGCAGCAAGCCGTCCTTAGCGCAGCTGCCACGGCGACAGCCTTAGCGCCAACAGCCACTGCAACCCAAACGCCGACGGCGACCAGCACCGCTACAGCCACTTTCACCCTAACCGCAAGCCCAACCTTCACCGCCACTTTCACGCCCACCCCGCTCGTCGTCGTAACAGCCACGCCAACCCTACAGCCGAGCGTGACGCCCAGCCACACCCCTTTCCAGACGGCGACGCCTGTCCCCGATCTCATCCTCAATGGCACGCCCGTTCGGCTGCCCAACCAAGCGCCTGTACGCGCCAATGTTAACAGAACGCGCTCTTTCGCCGTGAATGCCCCGCGCACCGTTGGTAATCTGCGCTTTTTGGCAAATGCTGCCACAGCCGATGAGTCGACCGCGACGCTTCCCTACGCGGTGCGTGGCGGTGCTGCCCAATACCGTGTTACGCTAGAAATTCTGTCTTCCCAGCCAGCCGCCGTGGCGCACTACAACGCGCTCTTGGCAACCATCAGCGCCTACCAACGCATCCCCGTCGGCAAGACGGGCATTCTCAGCGCGCCGCGCAACGAAATCTTGGCGATGGTCGTGAAAGGCAATCTCTTGATCACCATTTTCCGCCCGAAAGCCTATACCACCATCCCATCCGATCCAATCTCGGCGGAGGCGGTTATTGAATTGCTCAATCAGCTTTATAAGTTACTGCCAGAGCGGTAGCGCGATTCGCCTTCCCGTGATTACAATTGCATCTGCACAGCAATTCGGAAGGGCGCAGGGCATTCACGGTGGAACGGCGACGCGAACAGGCGTTGATCAAGGCGGCGCAGCGCGGCGACCAAAACGCTTTTGCGGCACTCTACCGCGCTTATGTGGATAAAATCTATCGCTACATCCTCTTTCGCGTGGAATCGGCACAGACCGCCGAAGACCTCACCGCGGAGGTCTTTCTGCGCGTGGTGGAGAGCCTGCCCGCCTATGAAGACCGCAGCGCTCCCTTATTGGTCTGGTTGTATCGGATTGCCCATGCGCGGGTGATTGATCACTACCGTCGTTACAAACGCACCGCCGATCAAGCGCCGCTGGAGAGCGTCGAGATCAGCACCGAGAGCGACCTTGACGCGCCACTGCTCGCCGAATACCGCGCCGACCAACTGCGCACCGCGCTGGGCAGCCTCACCGATCCGCAGCGGCAAGTGATCGCCTTGCGCTTCATCGAGGGCTATAACCTAGAGCTAACCGCGCAAGTGATGGGCAAAAGCGTAGATGCCATCAAAGCGCTGCAATACCGCGCCTTGCAGGCTTTGGCGGCTGCCCTGCGCGCGCAGGGCTATGAAGGCTGAGGCAGACAGCACCACAGCACAAAAAAGCGGCAGCCAAGTTGCCCTAGCTGCCGCTGTGAGGCTTTCCGCCATGCGCTGATCATCCTCTCAGGCTTGCCAACACCCATTTGCCGCACCCAAGCCGAAGGGATTCAGCGGCGGAAAGCACATCACCTAGAGAAATTATCGCCCAATGTGTGGACATTGCCACCGAGCGCAAGAACGCTAAAGGCTGCTGAGCAAGCCGCTTGCCATGTGCCGCCGCTACGGGCTTGCTCGGAACAGTTCACACGTGAAGTTGTAAAACGAATTTGTCGTTATGGTTTCGGACAGTAGTTCGGTTGAATGGCTTCCAGCACGCCCGAGATGAAGAGTACATTCTGTGCTGGTTGCGGATGGAATTCCGGTTGTTTGCATTAGGTTGCTTCAACTGCTGTTATGCGCTCTTCCAGAACCATCCGCCCATTCACCATATGGGATTGTTCCAGAAAAGCCCTAATGCGTACCCATTTGCGGGTGTGGCAAACAGCCTTTTGCGCCGAACGTGCGATGTATGGCGAACATTTTGCCGCCGCGCACGCTCAGGGCTGGCTCATCATTGCCATACGTCGCACCCGAACCGTCAGCACTACAACTGGTTTGTTGAGCCTGCATTGTTCCCTCCGTTATGGGACATATGCACCGTACACTGATTACTGAACGCACTAAAAAGGCTTCTACCACGCTTGATCCGCTTCTTCGGGTTCTTCCGAAGATTGCAGTTCTCTGATGGTCTCGTTGAGTGTGTAAGCTATATCTTGTAGCCACCCAATCACCTCCTCTGGAGACAAGTTCGTAACCTGTTCGAGCTTGCCTTCGCTCACCACATCGTGCAAGCGATCTACTGTTTTGAATAAGGACGCGAAGCGATCTTCCGTAAACAAAGTCTGGTAGACGCGAATGTCCAGACGATTGCTCAACATAAGCTGGTCACTCCCAATGGCACCGACAGACAAAAAAGACGTAGAACCTCTGTTTTTCGGCTCTACGTCTCCCGTGCTTGCTCAAGGTGCGTTGCGGGTAAAGAACACTCCGCGTGAAGGTCGCGTTTGTTACGCGATAAGCCTCCTTCGGCATGTTCCCAAGACGTTGAACCGACCGTTTTTAATGTGCATTGGATACATTCCGTGCCAAGTACTGGCGCTGTATCCACTCTCCGTTCGCTGCGTGTTCACGCTGATTAGGTTTACGAACTGCGCGGCACGTGGATCATCTTGATCATTGCGCCGTGGGTTGGGCAAGGCATTCCGTAGCCCTGCGCCGTTGCCTGTGGCAAACACTCCACCCAGCAAGCCTGCCAAACTTGGCAGTGGCGAACCCTGTGCCTTCGTAAAACCACTGAGAGGCTTAGCGGTGGCGCCCTCGCTGGCGACGAGGCGCGCACGGATGACGAACGCAGATGCGCTCATCTTCCCGATTGCAATCCCTCTCACCATTTGGTTAACCATGCTAAGCACGCCTTTCTAAAACGGTCTGGTCAAGCATTGCGAGAATGCTCTCGCCCTTGATGAAAATACGCCGAACGCCTTCCGGCTGGCTGACGCGCAGATGCCCCGCGCTGATCAGCTTTTTGAGTGTGCTGAGGCTCACTCCGAGCGCTTCAGCCGCTTCTTGCCTACTGTAGATAGCATTCGGGTCAATGGGTTGTTTGCGAGTTTCGCTACGCACCATCGCCCGCGCCTCCCAAGTGTTCACAGTCTAACATACGCCTCCTCTCCTTGTCAAGCACCTAGTTGGAGCAATTTTTCGTTGTCTAAAATGGTAGCACGTTTTCTAGAGTTCATAAAGGGTCAACAAAGCAGCGCGTGTAAACGTTTTCTTGGAAGGCAAAGCGTTTTTGTGAGGCAGAAATCTTTCCGCCTCACAAGGGTGAGTTTTGTTAGAACAACCCAACAATATTCCCATCTCCATCAATGTCCACTTTCTCGGCGGCGGGATGCTCGGACAGCCCCGGCATCGTCCGCATTTCGC
The DNA here is from genome assembly GCA_034436355.1 of Anaerolineae bacterium. Lineage (GTDB taxonomy): Bacteria > Chloroflexota > Anaerolineae > Aggregatilineales > UBA2796 > CP2-2F. Next base: position 62,215 of record DAOTVQ010000029.1, on the reverse strand, counting down.
CACACAGCGGATAGATGAAGCCCGCACCCACGCTGGCGCGCACCTCGCGGATGGGCAGCGTGAAGCCTTTTGGTGCGCCGCGCCGCGTTGGATCATGGCTCAGGCTCAGGTGCGTCTTCGCCATGCAGATCGGCAAGTTGCCCAGCCCAGCACGCTCGTACATAGCGATTTGCTTTTCCGCTTGCGGCTCAAAGCTGACGCCCTCCGCGCCGTAGATTTTGGTGGCAATCGCCTCGATCTTCGCCTTGATAGGCTGATCCAGCTCATAGAGGAAGCGGAATTGGCTAGGCGTTTCGGCGGCTTGCACCACCATTTCCGCCAATTCGATTGCGCCGCGCCCGCCATCGGTGAAATGGCGCGAAACGGCTGCACCCAGCGCGCCGCCTTCTACGGCGATGCGCCGAATCACCTCGATCTCGTCGGGATGATCGCTCTCAAAGACGTTGATCGCCACCACCGGCGTAACGCCGTGCAAGCGCACGTTCTCAATCTGCTTGAGCAGGTTTGCCGCACCTGCCTCGACATCGGCAATGTTGCGCTCCAACAATTCTGGCGGCAGCGCTTTGCCTGCCACAATGCGGTAGCGTCCGCTGTGTGCTTTTAGCGCACGCACCGTCACCACCAGCACGGCGGCATCAGGCGCCAAGCCACTATAGCGGCATTTGATGTTAAAGAATTTCTCCGCGCCAATATCGGCGCCAAAGCCGCTTTCGGTAATCACATAATCCGCGCACTTGATGGCGAACTGATCGGCAAGGATGCTGCTATTGCCATGCGCGATGTTGGCAAACGGTCCAGCGTGGACGATGGCGGGCGTATTTTCAAGCGTTTGGAGCAGGTTCGGGCGTAGTGCCTCTTTCATCAGGACGGTCATGGCGCCGGCGGCACCGATTTGCTCAGCGGTGACGGGCTGTTTATCCTCCGTGAAGCCGATCACAATGCGTCCAAAGCGTGCGCGCATGTCTTCTAGGGAAGTGGTCAGGGCGAGGATTGCCATCACCTCGCTGGCAACCGCAATATCAAAGCCCGTCTCGCGCAGCACGCCGCCTTCGGCTCTGCCGCCTAGCCCAACGATGATTTGCCGCAGGGCGCGGTCGTTCATGTCTACGACGCGCTTCCACGTGATGCTATCAGGGTCAATCCGCAGCGGATTGCCGCGCATCAATTTGTTGTCAATCATGGCAGCCAGCAGGTTGTTGGCAGCGCTGACGGCATGAATATCGCCCGTCAGGTGCAGGTTGAAGGTCTCCATCGGCACCACTTGCGAATAGCCACCGCCAGCAGCACCGCCTTTGATGCCAAATGTCGGACCTTGTGAGGGCTGCCGCAGCGTGATCACGGCGCGCTTGCCGATGTGCTGCATCGCTTGCCCTAGCCCAACGGTGGTGGTCGTTTTGCCTTCACCCAGCGGCGTCGGCGTGATGGCGGTCACATCAATATAGCGTCCATTCGGGCGGCTGCTCAGTTTCGGCAGCGCCTCAAGGCGCAGTTTGGCAACATAAGGGCTGCCGTAGAGGTCGAGATCATCAGGGGTTAAGCCCATTTGCGCGGCGATCTCATGAATGTGTTTTAAGTGGGCGCGCTGGGCAATGGCAATATCAGAAAGCATCGAGAAACCGATCCTTTTGGCTAATCAATTTTAGGGTGTGTGCCACCTTCATTATAGCGCGTAGCGCTTGAAAGGTGCGCTTTTGAAAGTTGCCGCCTGCCAAGTGGCTCGAATCAGGCTATAATGTGTGGCATGGTGAGGCGCGCAGCGCTGCCAACCTTGATAAGCACTTGTCACCTGTTTAGCTTAGGAGTGTGTTGCATGGTTCCCAAACTAGACCTGATCGGCTTGGTTGTGCGTGATATGAAGACCTCGCTCGACTTCTACCGTGCGCTTGGGCTGGAAATTCCCGCCGCACACGATGCCGAAGGGCATGTGGAGGTTGTGCTGCCAAATGGCTTGCGCTTTGCGTGGGATACGGTTGAGGTCATCCAGCGTTTTGATGCCGAATGGACGCCACCAGCAGGCGGACATCGCATCAGCCTTGACTTTCTGTGCGCGAGCGTGGCTGAGGTGAACGCCACTTACGACCGTTTGGTGGCAAACGGCTACCACGGGCAGAAAGCGCCCTTTGACGCACCCTGGGGACAGCGCTACGCCACACTCCACGATCCTGACGGCAACAACATCGCGCTTTTTTGCAACTTGCCCTGAGTGATACACCGATGATCACACAGCCAGCACGCACTGCACCTGATCTGCCTACAGAACTCAGCTTTGCGGAGTATCTGCGCCTGTATGGCAGCTTGGAAGGCTTTCGCAGCGAGTGGATCGGTGGCAAGGTGGCAATTTATGAGATGACCAACAACCAACAGCATCAAAACATCATCTTCTTGCTGGGCATGGTGCTGCATTTCTTTTTGAGTGGGCGCGGTTTAGGCAGACTTATTCAGCCCAATATCCCAATGTACTTAGGTGAGGACAAGGCAGCGCGTGAACCTGATTTAATGATTTTGCTCAGTGATAACGTTCAGCACGCCAAAGCAACCTATATCGAAGGTGCGGCGGATATTGTCATTGAAGTTGTCTCCCCAGAGAGCAGCAGCCGTGATTACGGTATCAAATTTACTGAGTATGAGGCAGCAGGCGTCCGTGAGTATTGGTTGATCGATCCCTTGCGGCAGGCGGTCATGATTTACCATTTGACGCTGCTGCACACTGGCGATGAACCGACGCCGCGCTACCAGTTGTTGCCGCGTGATGAGCAAGGGCGCTTCATCTCACGCTTGCTGCCACACTTTGCCCTTGACCCAAGTTTGCTCTGGCGGGAGGAATTGCCTAGCGGAGAGGCTTTGTTGGCATTGGTGCAAAGTATGAACCGATAAGGCTTTGTGTAGCGAGGAACAGCACATGCAGACCTTACACTTTCATCTTGAACGCTTTGACGATGATGGAATCTATTATGTGATCAGCGGCGAGGAAGTTGGCATTGTGACGGATGGTGAGACCATCGAGGAAGCACTGCGGAACTACTGAGGCTTGAAGTGACTGTGTCAATTCCCGAAGATTATCTTGATCGCATAGTGCGTTTATCCGCCTAATCCGTCATGGCGCGCACCGTAAGGCGTGCCACTTCCACTTCGGCAAGCGTGCCGCCGTTCACGATGGCACGCACACGCAGCGTCGCAGCGCCCTCAGGCAGAGCAGGCGGCAAGCGCACGGCATGATAGGTGTCAAAGCTGCCTGCGCCGAACACGTTCGCGGCAAACTCGGTGCGTTGTTCTGCCTGCCCAAGCGCGATCTGCACCGTGATCGGGCGGCGGGCAGGGCGCTGAACTTCCCAGCGCAAGCGCACACGCAGCAGATCGCCACCTGTGCTAAGTTCGGTCGTCAGTTCGGCTTGGCGCAAGTGCAAATCAGGGCTGAACGCCTGATCCACGCTGAAGAAGCGTCCCGTAAACGTTGTGATAGGCAGAGCGCGCTGAAAGAAACGATCAGCTTGATAAGGTGTGTAGCCAAGCGTTGTGAAGGCATCGGTATACCGCCAGTCATCCTCTGCATGGGCAAGGTAGAGCATATCAGGCGCGTAGCGCACCAGCGCTGAGTGCAAATCACCACGCTCCAGCATACGGCGTAGGTCAGGCTGCAAGCTGCCGTCGAGCGCGATCAGATGTTGATCTAAACGCCATGTTTGGTGGAACAGCAAGCCTTTGGATGGCACGGCAACGCTCTGCGTCCCTGCTGGCACAGGGAACAACGGCGGCAAGGCGCGCGGCGCCATCAGCGTGCTGAGCGCAATAACGCATGTGCCAACCGCCACACCAACACCTAACACACTTAAGATCGGCGCACGCTGAAAAAGCCTGCCCGCCAAGAGCGCCGCCGCAGGCACGATCAGCGCGTAGGAGAAGCCGCCTTCCAGCCGAAAAACGCCGCCCCAGACGCCAACGTAGAGCGCTATCCACGCGCCGAGCAATGCCACAAACTTCTCGTGACGTGCGCTCCACCACATCGGCAGCGCAGCCAAGAGCAGCAGCCCGATCAAAGGCAGCGAGAGCGCATCCTCAGCCGGCGGCGCGCTGCGCCGAAAAGTGAGCAAGCCTTCTATAAAGTGCGCCTCGAAGCCATAGTGCAGCCAGAGTGCCACGAATGCCGCACCTAAGATTGCTGCACAGGGCAGTATGAAGCGCCATGCTTTGCCCTGCTGCGCCGCATAGAGCGCCATGAGCGCGATCAGCACAAGCACCTCCGTGCCGCATAGCGCCGCCGCTGCAAAGGCAAGCCCTGCCCAACGCCAGCGCCCTTGCTGCGCCAAGCGCAAGCCCAACAGCGCCAGCGCCGTCATCGGCGGATAAGCCGTGCCAGCGCCAACCCACAACGGGTAGGCAAGGGCGAAAATGCCCGCCACCAACAGCCGAGAGGCACTCGTGAGCGCGGCACCTTCTGCCACAGCGTAGAGACAAGCTGCACCCAGCGCTAAGCTCAGGGCAAAGAGCGCATCTGCGCCGATGAGCGCTTGTGCCAGCATTGGCAGCGGCGCAGCCATCAGCAAAGTGTTCTCACCGCGATTAAAGACGAGCTGCCCTGTGCTGTTGAATTGCTCTGCATAGCGGGCGATGATCAGCCGATCATCGGGTAGGCGGGCAAAAAACGAGGCAGCCAGCAAGCCGATCAGCAGGGCGATGAGCGCCACCACAAAAGGCATCGGATCCAAGGCGCGCACAGGGCGTTCAGCCATAACAATTACCTCTAGGGCAGCGGCGGCAACATGCGCTCGATCATGGCGCGCTGCGGCTCTAGCCAGGGTGGCAATTTGAGCGCGCTGCCAAGCGATTCAAGCGGTTCATCCACCGCAAAGCCGGGATCAACTGTGGCTAGTTCCACAATATGCCCATCGGGATCGCGGGTGTAGATGCTCTTGAAGTAGACGCGCTCCATCACTGGTGAGACCGATAAGCCCGCCGCGATCAGTTTTTCGCGCCATTCAAGCTGCACTTCAGCGTTGGGCAAGCCAAAGGCGAAATGGTGTGTTTGCCCTGTGCCAATTTGAGCGCGGCGCGTGCCGCTAGGGCGCTCAAAATAGGTGATGAGCGTGCCGGGCGCGCCTTCGCCGACGCCCCAGTACCAGTGCGGCGCGCCGAGATTATCGAAATCTTCAGTCATTTTGACGAGGCGCAGCCCGAACAATTCGCCATAATAAGCGTGTGTGCGCTGAATATCGCTGCAAATGGCAGAGATATGATGCAAGCCGCGTGTCAGCGCCATATCAGGCGTGATCGCCTCAATCGGCTCTGCCCACAGCTCAGCGGCGATTGCCTCTGCATCGCGGTGGCGGGCGGTGAGTTCGGGCGGCGGCACCTGATGGACTGTGCCAAGCGACTCAGGGGCTTCATCCACGCTGAAGCCGGGCGTGTTGGTGGCAAGTTCCACAATGCAGCCGTCCGGGTCGCGGAAATAGATAGACTCAAAATATTTACGATTATAAATGCCGTCCACGCGCACGGCATGGTCATGCAGCCAGCGTTTCCACTTCAGCAGGGCGGTGCGGTCTGGCACTTGCAGGGCAAAGTGATGGGTGCCGCCAATGCCCGCCGCACCACGCGGCGCATTTCCCCACTCAAAAAAGGTGATGGCGCTGCCGGGTGCGCCTTCATAATTGCCAAAATAAATGTGATAGCTATCAGGTGCATCAAAGTTGACCGTTTTCTTGATGAAGCGCAAACCGAGTATGCGCGTATAGAAATCTACGGTGCGTGCGGCATCGGCACAGACCAACGTGATGTGATGCCAGCCAAGAATAGTCATGGAAGCCGCTTTCTGCTCTAGAGTGTGCTTTCGTTTGCGCTAAAGCGCACGGTCATCGTAAGGTTGCCTAAGGTCAGTTCGTCACCATCATTCAACGGCGTTGGCTCGTTCGGCTCAAGGCGCTTGCGGTTGATGAACGTGCCGTTGGAACTGTTCAAATCGGTGACCAGAAATTGCGTGCCGTTATAGCTGATCACACAGTGTTCACGGGAGACGCCGCGTTCATGCCCGCCAAAGCGCGTCAGATCGAAACGTGCCATATCGGGGCTGTTCAGGTCGATGCGCCCTAACACAACGGAGGTGCCTTCTTCAAAAATAAGGCGTTCGCTCAGCCCGCGAATCTGGATTTGCAGGGTATGCTCGCTGAGGGTGAGCAGTTCATGCGTATCACCAGGGCGGCGCTTCAAACGGATTAACTCTGGGTTGATGCGGATGTGAACGGTGCTGGTGCGCGGATCAAACAAGATCATGCCACACTTGCGGCAGACCATCTCACCAGCGCGATAGGGCGTTTGGCAGTTCGGGCATTTTTGGTCAGGCATAGCGCACTTGTATTTTCTGCACCTGTTTGGCTTATGCACGTTCAGTCTTTATGATCTGATATAAGTTTACATCAAATTTGAGAGGCGGTGAAAACTTTATGGCAATCGCCGTGATTGGAGCAGGAATCGCAGGTTTGACGGCTGCCTATACACTCGGCGGCGAGGTGGTTGTCTTTGAAAAAAGCCGTGGCTTTGGCGGGCGGGCAGCCACACGCTGGTATGACCGACCCAGCGGGCGCGTTTATGTGGATCACGGCGCACAATACCTAAGATCAGACAGCGATCCGTTGCGCCGCTTAATGCTGCAAGAACTCAGCAGTGCCGATCTTTCAGACATTGCGCGTCCGGTCTGGACGTTTGACTCGGATCATGTCATTCATGAAGGTGATCCCGAACAGAACGCTGTGCCAAAATGGTCATATCGGCATGGGATGGCAACTTTGGGCAAGTTGTTGGCAGATTCAAGGCGCTTTGAGGTGCGCCTGCGCGTGCGAATTGGCAAAATACAGGCGCACGCGCAGGGCGGCTATCGGCTCTATGATGTGGAAGGCAGCCCACTGGGCGACTATGAGCAAGTTGTGATGGCTATTCCCAGCGGGCAAGCTGCCGATCTGCTCGCCGCCAGCGATCTGCCGCACACCGAGACGGTGGCTTTGCAAACGGCGCTTCAAGCTGCCAGCTATCGCCGCTGCCTCTCGATTGCGCTTGGCTATGAACGCGATCTGGCGCCGCGTCCCTTCTATGCGTTGGTCAACACGGATAAACGCGATCCGATGGCGTGGTTTGCCTATGAACATGCTAAAATGGGTCACGCTAGACGTGGGCAAGCTGTGGTTGTGGCGCAAATGAGCGGCGCTTACAGCTTTGCCCACTGGGACAATGACAACGACGCCATTGTGAACGAAGTGGCAGCCCATGCCTCCCAGCTGCTGGGCGAACGCCTGACCGATTTCGATTGGGCAGATATTCAGCGCTGGCGCTACTCCCAGCCCGATACTCTGGCAGAGGCAGCACAGCTAAACAGTGTGTTGCGTGGTTTGTGGTTCGCCGGTGACTATTTGCGCGGTGGCAGAGTGCATCTGGCTGCCGAAACGGGCGAGGCAGTCGCCCTAGCTATTCAGCAGACGGGCAGTACATCCTAGGCGGCAGCGAGGGCGCCTTAGCCGGCTTTCAGGCGTGGGTTCTGCAATACGCTGCACAAAAACAGTGCCGAAGCATAAATCGCGGTAAAATTGCTGTGTGCAGCGGGTCTCTTCAAGCCGCACCATATTTCTAGGAAGGGAGGCAGGCGGCGCAGCTACCTGAAACAGGCAAAGCGTGCCGCTGAACACTTGTGGAGATTTCATCTACCTATATTCTTGCCGCGCTAATTTGTGCGGGCTACCTTGCCATGCTTACCTACAGCCTGCGCCGCAGCAGCAAAGTCAGCCGTGCGCGCCGTTGGCTGCGCGGCACGCTGATGCTTGCCCTGATTGGGCAAACCATTCATTTTTTGGTGCCAGAGGCGCACCTCGGACCCCTAGCGCCCTTATTTGTTGGCAGCCTGACGCAACCTGCCACTGCGGTGCTGCTGATGAGCGCAATGTTAGCGGGCTATGGCGCGCTGACTGCTCGTTATTTGGGTGGGCGCTTCGTCTATGGCTTGTTTGGGCTAAGCGTGCTGATATGGATCGGCTTGTTTTTCGGAGCAGTCAGCGCGCCTGAAAAAGTGGTGCTTGGGCAAGCGGGCTGGATCACAGCCGCCTTTGGTGCGGAAAATGCCACCTTGAGCCTTGCCACGCTTGGCTATTGGCTGATCTTAGGGGCGATCACGCTAGTTGCCGCCGTTTATAGCTTCACCACAGCGCACCTTGCCGAAGTTGCCAACCGCTCGATGTTCTGGCTGCTGATGACGCCTTTGGTGTTGATGGGCGCCCTGATCGGCGTCAGTGGCAGCAATGGCTTGCGCGAGATCGGCTGGCTGATGCAGATCAGCGGCTTGTTCGGCGTCACATACGCTGTGCTGAGCCTGCGTGTGCTGGACGTGCGGCGTATTTTCCGCCTGACCTTTGCCAGCGCCCTGACTTTGGCAATCACTTTCCTCGTCATCGTCGGTGCGATCCTCATCACCCAAAATATTCCCGACAACGATCCGAACCGTTTGCTGTTAGTGATCGGCGCGGCTGCCGCAGCCACCGCTGTGTATGTGCCGCTGCGCCTGTTCAGCATCGCCCTTGTGGATCGCGTTTTTGGCGCGCCCACAGAAGATAGCACCGCTTTCGTCCGCCAATATAGCCAAGATATTGCCGGCGTGGTGGAACTGCCCGAACTCTCGGATATGGCAATTGGCGCGCTGCGGAATGCGCTGCGTGTGAAACATGCCGGCGTGCTGCTTGCCACCAGCGAAAACAACGAGACAATCCGCATGGAACCAATGCGGAGCGCCCTGAGCGAGATGCCCGAACTGCGCGGGTGGCTGCCGCGCAGCAGCCCGATCTATGCCACACTCTTCGAGCAGCGCCGCCCACTGCTGCAATATGACATCGAGTATTCACGGGATTATCTGGAGGTTGCGCCCGAACTCAAATCGTTCTTCAAGCAGCTCCGCATGAGCGCCTATGCGCCCATCATCATGCAAGGGCAGATCATCGGCATCCTTGCCATGAGTGCCAAAAGCAGCGATGATCCGTTCTCGCCCCAGGATTTAGAACTGTTCACGACGCTTGCCACCCAGACGGGCGTTGCGCTGCGGAATGCGCGCCTCGTCAGCGATCTGCGTAAGGCACGCGACGAAACACAAGCACTCAACCGCGATATTATCAGCACCAAAGAGCGCCTTGAATTGCTGGACTCGGTCAAGACGGACTTCGTGACGATTGCCAGCCACGAACTTCGCACGCCGCTCACCCAGATTCTTGGCTACACGGATATTCTGGATACGCTCAGCCAGCAGCCGATGATCGAGCCGGATCGCGTTGGCGTGATGACAGGCAACATTCGCAAGGCAACCGAGCGCCTTGAAGCGCTCATTGCCGATATGCTGGATGTGAGCCGACTGGGTCTGGATGCCATGGACTTGCGCTTTGTGCCAACCTCGCTAGACACTGTGCTGCGTCTTTCGATTGAGCCGCTGCAAGAGAACATCAAGCAGCGCAAATTGCAGCTGACCGCACGCGGCTTGAAAGGCTTGCCCGAGATTGAGGCAGATCAGCAGCGTATGGTGCAGGCGTTCAAAAACGTGGTCTTGAACGCTATCAAATATACGCCCGATGGCGGACGGATAGACATTACCGCACGCCTAGAGCAAGATGCCGATAATGATGAGGTGATCCACGTTGAGATCAAAGATACGGGCATTGGCATTGATCCCAGAAACCACGAACTGATCTTTGAAAAGTTCTTCCGTGTAGGCGATCCGGGCTTGCATTCGACGGGCGCCACGAAGTTTATGGGCGCAGGCCCGGGCTTGGGCTTGACGATTGCACGCGGTGTGATCAGCGCGCATGGTGGGCGCATCTGGGTCGAGAGCAGCGGCATGAATATGGAGACACTGCCCGGCACCACAGTCCACATTGTGCTGCCAACGCAACTCACCGAACGCGACAAAAGCACCTCTCGCTTTGGGGTCACATCACCCTATGCCAGCAGTGCGCGCATTGTAACACCGAGTGCCAGCCTACCGATTCAGGGTTAACAAAGTGAAGACCATGCAAAAAGACGTTCAAAAACAGGCTGTGCTGGAACAACTGCGCCGTGCGCGGGCTAATTTGCTGGCAGCGATTGAGGGTTTATCGCCAGATGCCATGCTGCGACCGGGCGTGGTCGGCTTGTGGTCGGTCAAGGATGTGCTGGCGCACCTGACCGTTTGGGAATCAGAGCTGGTGACAGCCTTAGCACGCCTTGATCGTCCATCGCAGGTGCCAAACATCGTGCAGATTGAGGATGTGGATGAGTTCAACGCCCAGCAATATCATGTGAATGCGCCGCGTCCGCTCGAATTGGTGCTGGAAGATTTCCACGGCGTGCATAAGCACCTGCTGCGCGCCGTGGAAGCGCTGGACGAACGCACACTGACCGATGTGCGGAAGTTTCGCTGGATGGAAGGTGAGCCACTCACCTACTTAATTGCCGATAGCGCGCACTGGCACGAAGAGGAACACGCCGAGCAAATTCGGGCATGGCGCGCCGAACAGGGATTGTGAGCATGACGAATCGCCTACCGATCTTCCTTTTTGAACGCAGCTCAGCGCAAGGGCGCCTTGCCCTGAGCGACCGTGATCGGCTGGATTTGCCGCACCGCATGTCTACCAACGACGTCAAGCGTTTGAAGGTTGGTGAAGGCTGCGCCACCGTGTTAACGACTGCTCTAGCGCGCATTATTGACCGTGTGCTGATTTATCATCGCGGCGAAACAGCGCTGATGCTGGCGAACTATCCGCAGGTCGTGGTCAACTGGCTGCGGCGGCACGTCTTTTGGCAGGATCGCTTCCAGATCAGCGATCAGAGCGCGGAGCTTGGTCAGTTAGAGTTGCACGGCGAAGGTGCAGGCGCGCTTGCCGAAACCTTGATCAGCGGTGCAGCGGCGCTTGCCCTGCACAGCTTTGTGGAGGATTCAGCGCGTAAGCTCATCATCGCACGCACCTTTCCGCTGCACGGCGAAGGCTTCATCCTGATCGCGCCGCCCGAACAGCTTGCCGCCCTACGCGCAGAACTGCTTGGCGCGCCGCACGTGCAGGCTGCCGATGCCGCCCTCTATGAGCAGCTTCGCATCACAGCAGGCTTACCCGCCGCGCACCACGAACTGACCGAAGACTACATCCCACTGGAGGCGAATTTGTGGGACTCAGTCAGTTTCAACAAAGGCTGCTACATTGGGCAAGAGATCATCGCCCGCATGGAGAGCCGCAATCGGCTTGCCAAAACGTTGGTCAAGCTGCACCTGAGTGCGCCTGCTGCGCTCGGCACGCCTATCCATGCTGAAGGGGAAGTCGTTGGCGTGCTGACCAGCCTTGCCACACCCTTGCTGCCACACGAGGGCATTGCGGCTGTTGGGCTGGGCTTTGTGAAACCACCCTACGCTGCTTTTGGCAGGCGGCTGCGCGTTGGTGAGGCGCACGCCGAAGTGGTGCCTGCCCCCTTGATCACCGTCCGAGAGAGCGAGTAACAGGCTATGGAATCCGCCCCTTTGGTTGCGCCGAACGACCTGAACGATTGGCTGCGTGCCAGCCACATTGCCCAACAGGCGTTGGAGGCTGCGCCCAACGCACAGGTCGCCATCGAGACGCTGCGCGAAGTGCTGGTGTGGCTGTTTGGCGCAGCGGTCAACATTCAGGTGCTGCAAAGCCAAACGCCGGAAGGTTATGTGAATTTGCCTGACGCCGCACAAGAGGCAGCCATCAGCCTGACGCCGCAGACAACCGCCGATGGTTGCGCTATGGTGCTGCCGCTGCTGGCTGGCGATGAGCCGCACGGCTTGGTGATGATTGAATCGCCCACACCGTTCGACCCTATCCGCGCCGCGCTCGCCTATCAGTTTGTGAACAGCGCCGCCGCTGCCCTAGCGCGCTTGGCGTGGCCCGCCAGCCCGCAAATCTTCCGCCAATTGGTGGAAAATGCGAACGTGGCGATTGATGTTGCCGCCTTGGATGGCACGCTTACGTATGCCAACCTTGCCGCTGCCCAACTCTATGGCTTTGACCATCCTACTGACTTGATCGGGCGCAACGTCAGCGAACTCTATTATGCGGGTGAAGAAACGCGCATCGCCCGCGATCTCATCGTGCAATCGCGCACGGCAGCAGGCTGGTCGGGCGATGTGACCCAAAAGACAATCGAAGGCGATCCGCTGCCTGTGCGCCTTGCCGTTTTCCCCATGCGCGATCATCAGCAGCGCATGGCCAGTTTCGGCGCCATCATTCAAAATTTGGGCGAACAGCAGCGCTTGCTATTCTCGCTGCAACAGCAAACGCGCCGCCTGCGTGCCGCAGTGGAAGTTTCCCGCGCTGCCACCTCCAAGCTGGATATCGAGTCCTTGGTGCGGCAGGTCGCCTCTGTGGCACAGGCGCTTTTCGATTTCGATTTGGTGGCGGTGCTGCTGTGGGAAGCCAACGCGCTAGACATTAAGGCCGTCTATACACCCGAAGGACGCCTGCAAACGGCTGAGATTCCGCTGCGCCTGGAGATGGACGATCTAAATTACGCGGCACTCGCAACGCGCACTGCCCTGCTCATCAGCGATTCAGAGAGTGATAAACGCTGCGGACTGCGCCATACCCTGATGAGCATTGGCTCGGAAGTGGTGCTGCCCATGCGCTTTGGCAACACGGTGATCGGCACGCTGGATGTGCAGAGCCAACATACCTATGCTTTTCAGCCTGAGGACGTGGAAACGCTGCAAGGCATTGCCGATCAGCTTGCGGTGGCGGTGGATAATGCGCGTTTGTTTGCAGCGGAACGCTCTAAGGTGGAGCAGCTCGCTGCTTTGAATGCCATCAGCCAAAAACTGGTGGCAGCCTACGATCTGGATGAGGTCTGGGATGATATTCGCCGCCAAGTGGCAGCACTGTTCCACGTCTCTACCTTTTACGTGATGCGCTATCACGAATCCACCGATACCATGCAGGCGCTCTACCTCTATGATGAAGGCGAAACACTGCCCACTGGGCAAACATACCCGGTCAGCGGCTTTGGCGGCTATGTTATTCGCAGTGGTTTGCCACTCTACATCGAAGACGTTCACAAGCAGCAAGACCACATTGAAGGGCTTGGCATTCGGCGGCTGCCTTTCAGCGGGCGGTCGAACACGCTGCATTCATGGCTTGGCGTGCCGCTGCGTGCGCGCAACGGCGCTGTGATCGGCGTGCTGAGTATGCAGAGCGAACGCCCAAACGCCTTCAGCAGCCATGAGCAGCAGGTTTTCGCCACCATTGCCACGCAAGTGTCGCTTGCTCTAGAAAACGCGGCGCTCTTCAGCCAATTGGCGGCGGCTGCCACGCAGCTTAAAGAGCGTGCGCGCCGCCTAGAATCGCTTTATAAAGTTGGCACGCTGCTGTCTGCCTCGCTGGATCGCAATCACATCCTGACGCTTGCCGCTGAGCAAATCGTGAAACTGCTCAAGGTCGATCACTGCGGCATCGTACTGCTGGATGAAACAGGCGAACGCGCCCGCATTGTGGCGGAATATCCGCCGAGTGACTATGGCTTGGGCGATATACCCACAGTGGTCTTTGATTACCTGCATGACCAAGAGGCATTGGTGAGCCATAACGTTGATGAAGACCCACGCCTGATCGGCTTGCTGCCCTTACTGCACCGCAACGGCATTCGTTCGCTGATTGTGGCGCGCATGTTCGTTAAAGGACGTTTGATCGGCTCAATCGGCGTGGATGTGCTTGCTAATGCCCGCGATTTTACCTATGAAGAAATCGAGACGTGCCGCACGCTGGCGACGCAAGTTGCCCTTGCCGTCGAAAATGCCGATCTGTACGCACAGGCGCTAGAGGCAAACGAGCTTAAAAGCCAGTTCTTGCCACCATGAGCCACGAACTTCGCACGCCGCTAAACGCCATCATGGGCTACACCGAGATGGTCATTAAAGGCGTCTATGGCGATCTGACCGAGCGGCAGCGCGAACGTTTACAGCGCGTCTATGATAATGCCACGCACCTGTTGATGTTGATCAACGACGTGCTAGACCTTGCCAAGATCGAATCAGGGCGCATGACGTTGAATTTCGAGGTGCTGCACGTGCAGCCGCTGATCGAGGCAGCCATCGCCCAGATTGCCCCGTTGGCAGAGGCAAAACAACTGAGCTTGCGCGCCGAAATTCCCGATGATCTGCCGATGGTGGAGGCAGACACCATCCGCCTGCGCCAAGTCGTCCTCAATTTGATGAGCAACGCCGTCAAGTTCACCCGTGAAGGCGGCGTTGTGGTGCGCGCCTACAGCTGGGAACTGCCCGATTTTGTGGAAGGCGTGCCGCTGATGCCCGGCCGTTGGCTGTGTATTGCAGTGGAAGATAGCGGCATTGGCATTGCCCAAGAAGATTTCGACCTGATCTTTGACGCATTCCGCCAAGTGGATGGCTCATCGGTGCGCGAGTTTGCTGGCACCGGCTTAGGCTTGCCCATCACCCGCCAATTGGTGGAGATGCAGCGCGGCAAAGTTTGGCTGGAGAGCGAGATCGGGCGCGGATCAACCTTCACCGTTGCGCTGCCAGCTTTGCCTTCCACCGCCGATTAGGTATACTTAGCGCTATTCCACAAGACAGGAGATATAGACAGCGTGCGTGTTTTAATCACAGGTGGCGCAGGTTTTCTTGGCTCGCACCTTGCGGATCGGCTGCTGGCAGAAGGTCACAGTGTGATCGCCATGGACAACCTGATCACCGGCAATACAGACAACATCCAGCATTTGATCGGACGCGCCGATTTCACCTTCATCCGCCATGATGTGACCAATTACATCTACGTGGGCGGTCAGTTGGATGCAGTGCTGCACTTTGCTTCGCCTGCCAGCCCGATTGACTACCTAAAGCTGCCCATTCAAACGCTGAAAGTTGGCGCGCTTGGCACCCATAACGCGCTGGGCTTAGCGCTTGCCAAACGGGCGCGCTTTCTGCTGGCAAGCACGTCAGAGGTGTATGGCGATCCGTTGGTGCATCCACAGCGGGAAGATTATCCCGGTAACGTGAACACCATCGGACCGCGCGGCGTGTATGACGAGGCGAAACGTTTTGCCGAAGCGCTCACAATGGCATACCATCGCTCACATGCGGTAGACACGCGCATTGTGCGTATCTTCAACACTTACGGTGAACGAATGCGCCTTGACGATGGGCGCGTTGTGCCAAACTTCATTGGGCAGGCGCTGCGCGGCGAACCACTGACCGTCTATGGCGATGGCGCGCAAACGCGCAGCTTTTGCTACGTGAGCGATCTGGTGGAAGGCATTTACCGCCTGCTGATGCTGCCGCCTTCCGACGACGCTTCAATGCCCGTCAACCTTGGCAATCCGTTCGAGATGTCTATCTTAGCATTTGCTCAGATCATCAACGAAATGACGGCGAATGGCGGCGGTTTGGAGTTCCGCAAAATGGATCGCATTGAAGGCGATCCACAGACGCGCCAGCCGGATATTACCCGCGCCAAAAGCCTGCTGAACTACGCCCCTCGCGTAGACCTGCGCGAAGGCTTAGGGCGCACCATTGACTATTTCCGTTCGCGGGTCGGCGCAAATTTGAACCCGCCGCAGCACGCCGCCTCTTGAAACAAACACCGTGCTGCGCCTAGAACGTCTACCCTCTCTGCCGCTTGGCTGGTTGATCGCCGCGCTTGGCGTTGGTGGGTTGGCTGCCCTGCCGCTGGATTATGCAGTGCTGTTCTTAGGTGGTTTAGCGCTGTGCCTGCTGAGCTTGATCGATCTGCGGGTGGCTGTGGCAGCAACTTTGATCCTTGCGCCAATGAAGGCATTGATCGAGACGGAGGCGGCGCTGCGCCTCCCGCTGGATATAGGGCAGATCGCCTTTGCCTTGACCGCTGCACTGTGGCTGCTCAAACAGATTGCCGAGTCGCGCCGTGTGATGCTGCCACGCTTGGGCGTGCTTGTGCCGCTGGCAGCCTTCATCTTGGCGGCATCGCTCAGCCTTTTCACGGCAGACTCGGTCAGTGCAACGCTCAACGAGCTGATCAAATGGCTGCAAATGGCACTCATGGCGCTGATTGCTGCCGCGCTCTGCCAGCGGCACGGCATTGGTTGGCTGCTTGGCGCCCTGCTGGCGGCAGCCGTCGTGCAGGCGATCATCGGCATCTATCAGTTTATGGGTGGCTCTGGCGCACCGCACTTATGGATACTCGATTACCGTTACTTTCGTGCCTTTGGCAGCTTCGGGCAGCCGAACCCGTTTGGCGCCTTCATGGGCATGACGCTGCCTTTGGCGCTTGGGGCTGCCTTTGGTGCTTTCAGCATGGCAGGGCAGCAGCACGGCACAGCGCGCCGTGCATGGCTTGGCGTGGCAAGCCTGCTGGTGGGCGCCGCAGCCTTGATCGGTGTTGGCTTGGCAGTTTCATGGAGTCGGGGCGCGTGGCTTGGCTTTGGGGCGGCGCTCGGCGTGCTGATCGTGCTTGCGCCGCGCCGACGCTGGATCGGTATTGTTATGGGAGTGGGATGCGCGGGTGTGGTTTTATTGGCTACGCTTAGTGGTAGCATCCCGAATGCCTTGCTGGCGCGCTTTAGCGATTTTGCCCAAGACCTAACAGGCTTCCAAGATGTGCGCGGTGTGCCGATCAGTGATGCCAACTACGCAGTGGTGGAGCGTTTGGCGCATTGGCAGGCAGCCCTGAGCATGGCGGATGAGTCGCCGCTGTTTGGCGTGGGCTTTGGCGGCTATGAGGCAGCTTATGGGCGCCATGCGTTGGTCAATTGGCAGCTGGCGCTGGGTCACGCGCATAATTACTACCTGAATGTGCTGGCGGAGACGGGCTTGGTTGGCTTGCTGGCATACGTGAGCATGTGGCTTGCCCTTGTTCGCCTGAGTTTGCGTAGCCTACGCTTGCCCAACGCTTTTTGGCGCGGCGCAGGGCTTGGCATCTTGGCGGTGTGGGCGCATATTGCGGTTCACAGCCTGTTCGATAAACTATACGTCAATAATCTGTTCTTGCACTTTGGCGCAATGCTTGGTTTAATTGGCACGCTTGTGGCTGCGACACGCAGCATCACTCGAAAAGCATAACGACGTGAGGCAACAGTCTTCTATGAATTCATCCGATAGCCTTGCGCTCGACTCCACCGAGCGCATGGGTATCATTCGCCGCATTAGCATCCGCTTTGGCGGCGAGAAACCACGCGAACTGGAACGTTTCCTAAAGTTTTTGGTGGTCGGTGCCATTGGCGCAGCCATTGATCTTGGAACAACCAACATCCTGATGCGCTTCGTCTTTCAGGTGCAGGATGAGCAATTAGCACCGGTGGTCTTATCCGCCATGATTGGCTTCACACTGGCTGTCTCCAGCAACTTTCTGTGGAATCGCTACTGGACGTATCCCGACTCACGGTCGCGGCGCATTCGCTATCAACTGGCGCAGTTCTTTGCCGTAAGCGCCGTCGGTTTGGCAGTGCGGGGCGGTGTCGTTTGGCTCTTCTCGCCGATCTTTGCCAACTTTGTGCGCTACCTTGCCGCCAATCACCTTGTGACGCTAAATTTGCAAGATAACACCCAGTGGAAACTGGGTGCGAATATGGCGGTCATTATGGCGCTGATCCTTGTGGCGCTTTGGAATTTCTTCGCCAACCGCTATTGGACCTATAACGACGTAGAATAGGCGCGGCGCGTGCCAATCGGCATAGATTACACGCCTGCCTACGAGCAAGGCGGCGGCATTGGGCGCTACGTGCGCGAACTGATCGCCGCCCTTGCCGTGCAAGACACTACGCAGCCCTACCGCCTGTTTGTGGCGGGCGCTCGGCGTGCTGCGCTGCCGCCTCTGCCTGCTGCCAATTTCCGCTATGCACCAACCCGCCTTTCACCGCTGAGCCTTGCACGCCTGTGGCAGCGTGCGCGCCTGCCGCTGCCTGTGGAGGTTTTCACGGGCAAGCTGCGCCTGTTCCACGCCACCGATTTTGTGCTGCCGCCCACCTTACCACGCACGCCTACCTTGCTCACCGTGCATGATCTCTCGTTTGCGCGAGTGCCGCAGTCTGCGGCGCCGCGCCTGAAGGCATATTTAGAGGCGGTGGTGCCGCGCTCGGCGCGCCGTGCCGATCACATCCTTGCTGACTCCGCTGCCACCAAAGCCGATCTGATGGACTTGTATGGCATTCCTGAGGCAAAGATCACGGTGTTATACAGCGGCGTGAGCGCAGCCTTCACGCCGATCCGCGCTGCCGATGCACAAGCCGCCATCCGCGCCAAGTATGGCATTGGCGATGCACCCTATGTATTAGCCGTTGGCACCGTGCAGCCGCGCAAGAACTACGAACGCCTGATGCAGGCAATGGCGGCACTGCCCACACGGTTTGCCGACCTCAAACTGGTGATCGTCGGGGGGCGCGGCTGGCTGGAAGCACCGATCCACGCACAGGCGCGTGCCTTGGGCGAGCGGGTGCGGTTTGTTGGCTTTGCCGATGAAGCTGATCTGCCCACGCTCTACAGTGCGGCAGCCTGTGTTGCCTTCCCATCGCTTTATGAAGGCTTTGGCTTGCCCGTTTTGGAAGGCATGGCGTGCGGTGTGCCTGTCCTCACCGCGAACGTCTCTTCGCTGCCAGAAGTGGCGGGTGATGCCGCCCTGCTGATCGATCCATACTCCGTAGAGGCGATTCGCGTCGGATTAATCGCCCTCTTGGAAGAAGACAGCGCAGCGCGTGCCGCACGCCTTGAACGCGGCTTCGCGCAAGCGGCGCGTTTTACGTGGCAGGCGGCGGCAGCGCAGCTTAAAGCGCTTTATGCGCAGTGGCGCTAGTGTGCCTTCCGCAGAGCGGCGCGCACTTGCTCGCCAAAGGCGGCACTGCCCAGCACAGGCGCGTTCGGCTGGGCAATATCGCCCGTGCGCGCCCCGGACTCCAGCACTGCTTGCACTGCCGCTTCTAAGGCGGCTGCCTCATCACCCAGACTGAGGCTGTGCCGCAGCAACAACGCCGCACTCAGGATGGTGCCAATTGGGTTGGCAATGCCCTTGCCCGCAATGTCCGGCGCGCTGCCGTGAATCGGCTCGTAGACACCAAAAGTGCCTTCACCCAACGAGGCAGAAGGCAGCATACCCAGTGAACCCGCCAAGACTGCTGCCTCGTCGGTCAGAATATCACCGAACATATTCTCTGTGACGACCACATCAAAGCGCGAAGGCGTGCGGATAAGCTGCATGGCGAACGAATCCACAAGGGCATGGTCAAGCTGAACATCCGGATAGTCGGCGGCAACTTGTTTCACGGTGCGCTGCCACAAGCGCGAACTTGCCAGCACATTCGCCTTATCCACAGAGGTTAGGTGCTTGCGCCGCCCTTGCGCGGCACAGAAGGCGACGTGCGCCACGCGCTGCACCTCTGGCACGCTGTAGATCATGGTGTCGTAGGCGCTATCACCGTCGCCCTGCTCTTGGCGTGCGCCGAAATAAGCACCGCCCGTCAGCTCGCGGATGAAGAGCATGTCCACGCCTTCCAGCAGGTCAGCACGGAGCGGCGCATGGCTTGCCAGCATCGGGTAGGCGCGCACCGGGCGCAAATTGGCAAACAAGCCGAAATGCTGGCGCAGGCGCAACAAGCCTTGTTCAGGGCGCACTTTGGCAGTTGGGTCTGACCACTGCACGCCGCCGACGGCACCCAGCAGCACGGCATCGCAGTTTTCGCACATCATGCGCGTTTCGGCAGGGAAGGGATCGCCAGCGGCATCTATGGCGCAGCCGCCGAAGAGCGCCTCTTGAAAGGTGAAGGTATGCCCGCCGAGCGCAGCAACCTCTTTGAGCAGCGCGACGGCAATCGCCGTCACCTCAGGTCCGATGCCATCGCCGGGCAGCACAGTAATCGTTGCTTGCATGGTAGGTTTGCCTGTTGGGTGTGAAAAATCGCTTTGCGCGCCAAAGTATAGCCGAAAGCAGGCGGTGCGGCTACGCTTCCCGTGCAATCTCCCAAGCGAGGTGGTTGAGTTCGGGCAAGATGAGCGCCTCCACCGCCAGCTTGACTGCCTTAGGCGAGCCGGGCGTGCTGATGATCAGCTTGCCGCGATAGACGCCGGCGGTGGCGCGGCTGAGCATGGCAGCTGCCCCAACCTGCTGATAGCTGAGCATTCGGAACAGTTCGCCAAAGCCGCTGAGCGTCTTTTCCAGCTTGCGGGCGATTACGTCGTAGGTGGTATCGCGCGGCGCAATGCCTGTGCCGCCGTTGAACAGCACGATCTGCATGTTGGGCAGGCTTACCATTTCGTCTAGCACGGCGGCAACCTGATCAGGCTCATCTTTCACAATGCGGTAGCCCGCCACCACATGCCCAAGCGCGCCGAACGTCTCGCGCAGCCAGATGCCGTTTTCGTCAGTTTCGGGCGTGCGTGTGTCGCTCACCGTCACAATGCCAAGCGTCACTGCGCCGCGCCCTGCCTTTTCCCGATGATCGGTTGCGCCCATCGCCTAGCCTTTCAGTTGCCTATCTTTCAAAACGGGCTGCCCTGTTAGGCGCTGGCGGAAGGCACGCCAACGCTCGATGAGGGCGGTTAAGAACGGCGGTGATTGCTCTGCCTCTGCATAGAATGCCTGCAAAATGGTGCGGAGGCGGTTGGCGTCCAGGCGGCGAATCATGCGCCCGCTGTTGGTGACGGAAATTTGCCCCGTCTCTTCCGAAACAACGACGCACACGCCGTCGCTCACCTCGCTAATGCCCAGCGCGGCGCGGTGGCGCGTGCCGAGTTTGCGGTCGGTCAGGTGGCGCCCGCTGGAGAGTGGCAGCACACAGGCGGCGGCGGCAATCTTGCCTTCCCGCAAGATCACGGCGCCGTCGTGCAGTTCGGTTTTGGGATAGAAGATGGTGAGCAAGATTTGCGCGCTGACCTCACCTTCCAGCAGCACGCCGGTATCAATATATTCTTGCAGGCTGGTCTCGCGCTGAATGACGATCAGGGCGCCCTGCCGCCGTTCGGAAAGGCGTGCCGCCGCCGCACAAATCTCATCAATGATCTTTTGGCGCACGCGCTGGCTTTCCGGCAGCCGATTCAAGCCAAAGCCCGCCCTGCCCAGTTGTTCAAGCAGGCGGCGCAGTTCGGGCTGAAAAATGATCGGAATGGCAACGGCGGCAACCGTCAGCACATGGCCGATCAGCCAGCGGAAGGCGGGAAAGGGAAAAATAGAGGCGGTGAGGCTGACGACTGCCAATAGGATAATCACACCGCGCAGCAGCGAAAGTGCTTGCGTGTTCCGCAGCAGCAGGCTTAACCCGAAAAAGATGAGCGCCACGACGAAAATATCGAGCAGCGCCGAAACATTCAGGTAGCTTTCGATCAGCCAACAGGGTTCGCCGCACATGGGTAACGCTCAACAGCCCATCTGCGCCAACAGGCTTTGATACTGTTCCACGTTCTGTGGGCGCAGGCTGACAATTTGCCGAATGGTTGCACACGCCTCTTGCAGCAAGCCGGCATCCAGCTGCATTTCACCGAGCGCGTCAAGCTGTTCAATGGCTTCTGGGATGCGGCGCAGCTGTTGGTAGACGGCAGCCAAGCGCGAGCGCAAGCCCATTTCGTTAGGGCGTGCTGCCACCATGCTCTCTAACGTTGAGAGAATCTGGCTGCCGCGCCGCGATTGTGCATACAGGCGCAGCAGGTTATCCAGTTCGCGCATCGCCTCAATCGGGTTGCCAATGCGGAAGTGAATTTCAACCAACTCACGGCGCGGTTTATCATCGCTTGGCACCAGATCGCGTGCCTGTTCAAAGGTGCGCTGGGCTTGCCGCCAGTCAAGGCGCGTCATGTAAATATCGGCAAGGCGGAAGAGGATCTCAAGCCGTTTTTCCACAGGCGCGTTTAGGCGCTGCGCCAAACGGTTAGCGGCTAGGTAAGTATCGCGTGCCTGATCCATCTCTGCCAATTGGTAGTAGGCGCTTGCCAAGCCAATGTATTCATCCAAAACACGCGCCTCTTCGCCTTCGCGCTCCAGCAGGTCAATCAGGCTCAGGCGCAGGTTGACATCCATCGGCGCCACCTTGATCACTTCGTCAAGGATCATGGCAGCACTGGTGCGGTCATCACGGGCAAGAAAGCTATTGATGACCACGTTATATTTGGTGATGGCAGCCTGCATTTGCCCTTCTTCCATCAGCACTTGCGCCACGCGCTGGTGGGCAGGCAGCGAGGTGGGCTGCTTCTCGATGATCCACATCGCCTCATCGGCTGCCAGCGTGAACAACCTGCGCCGAATGTAGGTATCGACCCGTGTGAGTGCTTCGACGATAGAGGGGTCTTTGACGATATCAATCAGTTCGTTGCTGCCGCCGCCGCGAATGCGATCATCAATGGCGCGCCGCGTCTGCGGAATGCGGATTTTCCAATCCGCACCAGAGAGCCAGCGGTTAAACTCGGTGCAGGTCTCAGCAAGGTCGTAATCCTGCATCTGTTTGGTGGCAGCCAGCAGTTCGTCATAAACGGCGGTGAGCTGATTTGCCTCATCAGGGTTGATGGCAAGCTGTAGGTCGGCAAGTTGCAAGGCACGGATGAACTGTTCGGCAGCTTCGCGTATCTGCCCCATGCCAACGTATGCCTGCCCCATGCCGTGCGCCACGCCTGCTGCATAGGTGGCATCCTGCACACGCGAGAGGTACTGGACGCCGTTTTGCCACTGCCCAAGCACCACATGCAGCGAGCCTAAGCACATATAGAGGGCAGGATGCCGAATGCCCATCTTCTCGGCGGCTTGGAATGCCTGAACAGCCTGCTCGCTTTCGCCGATCTTCTGAAGTTCAATGCCCTGAATTGCCTGCGCCTCTGCCATTGTTAAGCCGCCTTCCAGCAGGTGTTCGGCAAGGTTTGCCAGTGCTTTTTCGGTTGCCTCGCCCAGTGGACCGGCGGCGTTCGATTCAGCCAGCGAGACAGGTGCATCGTCCGGCGCGTCAAATTCAAAGAGTTGGGAAGTGACCTTGGGTTTGCCATCTTTCGGGCGGTCGTCTTGCTGCGGCACCGCCATCAGCTCGCCCGACTCGATGGCGCGTTTGGCGTTCAGCACCTGAACATTGCTTGGCTCTAGGCGCAAGGCGCGTTCAATTGCCTGCATGGCACGGTCGCGGTCTTTGCTGCGCTGGAAGTTAAAGGCAAGGGTGAGGTATTGCAGCACAGCGGATCGCTTACGCCCTGTGCGCTCATAAAGCTGGGCAAGGCGGAAGTGAATTTGCAGCAAGCCCGGCGTGAGCAGCGTTGCACGCTCAAAGTTGCCAATTGCCTTCTCAATATCGCGCTGGGCAAGGTAAATTTCCGCCACGCTGACGTATTGCGTTGCCGCCTCTTTCAGGCGACCAAGCCGTTCTAGCACGTCGGCGCTGCGCTCTAGCGGCACAGGATCATCCGGCGCGATCTTATGGCATTTCATCAGCACCTTCAGCGCGTCGTTATAGCGCTTGGTGTTCATGAGCGCTAAGCCGAGGTACTTGTAGGGATCAGGCTCCTCAGGGCTTTCTTGCAGGGCGCGTGCATAGGCATTGACTGCCTTATCCCACTCCTGATCCCATGCAAGGCTGTGACCCAAGTTTAGATAGTGTTCGTATGTCTCTTGTTTCGCCGCCATCGCTCTGCCCGTCCGATCCCTAAGAAACCTTGCTTCCTTGCGCGCTAATTGCCCATCAGCCGCGCCAAAATTGCCTTTTGTGCGTGCAGCCGATTGGCTGCCTGCTGAAAGATCAGCGATTGCCCGCCATCGGCAACCTCATCGGTAATTTCTTCACCGCGATGCGCCGGCAAGCAGTGCAGCACAACTGCGTGTTTGGCTGCTAGGCGCAGCAACTCCGCATTGACCTGATAGGGCGGGAACACCCGCCGCCGCGCCGCTGCCTCTGCCTCTTGCCCCATGCTCGTCCACGTATCGGTATAGATGCAATCCACCCCTTCGACAGCTGCCTTCGGATCCTCGGTCAGGGTGAGCGCTAAGCCCAGCCCACGCAGATGTTCCGCCGCCTCCGCGCTCATTTGGTAGCCTTGCGGGCTTGCCACGCGCAGCACGGCACCATAGCGCGCCGCCGCCTCACCCAGCGAGTATGTCACATTGTTCGAGTCGCCCACGTAGGCGATCTTCAGTCCGCGTAACGCGCCGAAATGCTCAAAGAGCGTCAGCATATCGGCAAATGCCTGACAGGGATGGCTGGCATCGCTCAAGCCGTTGATGACTGGCACCCTTGCCCATGCCGCCAATTCGGTCAGATGGGTCGGCGCAAAAACACGCGCCATAATGCCCTGTGCATAGCCGCTTAGCACACGC
The DNA here is from genome assembly GCA_034436355.1 of Anaerolineae bacterium. Taxonomy (GTDB): domain Bacteria; phylum Chloroflexota; class Anaerolineae; order Aggregatilineales; family UBA2796; genus CP2-2F. The sequence continues at coordinate 37,967 of DAOTVQ010000029.1, read as the reverse complement.
GCCACATCGGGAATGCTCTCCCGCTTGCCCAAGCCAATCTCATCTGGGCTAAGGTAGATCGCATCACCGCCCAAGTGCTTCATGGCAACCTGAAAACTGACCCGTGTGCGAAGGGATGGCTTTTGAAAGACCATCGCTAAAATTTTACCGCCAAGTACGGGGCGATTGCCGCCGCTTTGCCATTCTAATTTGAGGTGAACGGCAAGGTTAAGCAGCGACTCTAGCTCTGGCGCTGACCATTCTGCAATTTCGAGAAAATGCCTCATGTCTGACTGCAACCTGTCTGTGATGGGAGAACTGCTTCTTATGAGGAGTATAGCACGGGTAGCCATCTAAGGATAGTAGAGTCTCTGCCGAAGGCAAAAGGCGTTAGGCGGAAGAACGTTTGGAGTTGGTGCGGCTAAGGCGCTGATCGCCCTTGCCGCGGCGGCAGCATTCAGGCGATATGCAGCGCGTTATAAAAGCGCCTGTAAAGGGTGTAGGCAGCCTCTCCAAAGCAGACGAAAATCACGCGCTGAAGGGTGCTATCGGTGGCGAGGAAATCGCGCACGGTGCGTAGGGCGATAGGGGCGGCACGCTCCATCGGAAAGCCATAGCTGCCCGTGCTGATGGATGGGAAAGCGATGCTGCGAATAGTGTGCTGCACCGCCAGCGTCAAGCTAGAACGGTAGGCGCGGGCAAGCATTGCATCTTCGTTATCAACGCCGCCCGCCCAAATCGGACCGACCGTGTGGATGACATAGCGTGCGGGCAAATGATAGCCTTGCGTCAGGCGCGCCTCACCGGTTGGGCAGCCACCAATTTTCAGGCATTCTTCCAATAACTGCGGACCTGCCACACGGTGAATAGCACCATCTACGCCGGCGCCGCCCAATAACATTTCGTTGGCAGCGTTCACGATGGCATCTACTGCCAGTTTGGTAATATCGCCTTCGATAATCTCAATGCGTTGATCGATCATGATGCACCCATCCTGTGGCATTGATGCTTAAAACACTTAAAAGTATAGCGCGCCTAGCCCGATACAGCACCACACTCACCAGCCGCTCAGCCATCGCTGAGCAGCCCTAAATGCCCCAGCAGCGCTTCAATCGCCAACACATAGCCGCGCCACCCAAAGCCGCTAATCTGACCGATACACACTGCCGCCATATAAGAATGGTGGCGGAACGGCTCACGAGCGTGAATGTTGGAAAGATGCACTTCCACCGTGGGCAAGCCCACGCCGCTGATCGCATCGCGCAGGGCAATGGATGTATGCGTGTAGGCGCCGGCATTCAAGATGATGCCACGCGCCCACGTCCGTGCCGCGTGAATGGCATCTAGCAAGGCGCCTTCATGGTTGCTCTGCATGGCGCGCAGCAGCACACCACGCGCTGCGGCATAGGCAGTGGCACGCGCCTCGATTTCAGGCAAGGTCAGCGCGCCGTAGATGTTTGGCTCTCGGCTGCCCAGCAAATTGAGGTTAGGTCCGTTCAAAAGGAGTAGCTCGGGTTGGTTGCTCATGGTCTGCCTTGCGTGCGCTACACTGCTCAATTATAACCTAAGGCGCCTTAAAAAGCGGCAAACAAACGTGTGCTTGACAGATACCGCACATCTCTTTAGAGTTAAGCGCATTTCGCACAACCTTTCAACCCAACGAAGGAACACACCATGTCCAAACCGTCCCGCACGCTCTTGCTGCTGCTCATCATCGGGCTGACTGCCGCTTGTGGCAGCCCGCAGCCAACCGCCCTGCCCACACAAACACCCGTCCCTGCTATTGATCTGGACAGCGCGACGCCTAGCCCACTCGTCAGCACGCCCGACCAAATGGTGCTGCAACTGAGTGATCCCGCCACCGATTTGGCGGTTGCCGTCAGTTTTGACCTGCCCGAAGGCTGGGAAATCACCGGTGGACTGAGCAACCGACGCATTATTCTGAGCATCACCTTGCAGCCGCTGAGTGGTTTGGGCAGCACCACGCCTGCTGAAGCTGTGCAGAACAGCGTGCAGCAGCCCGCCGAAAGCCTGCGGATTAACGAACGCGAGGTGTTTTTTGCACAAGGCGGCAGCGCACCCAACGCGCCGCTCAGCCTTGCCACCACCCTTGGCGATAAGCCTTATTTTGTGCAGATCACAGTGCTGCAAGTGTTGGAAGGCACCGCCGCCGACTACCACGACGCCTTGCAGACGATCATCGCCAGCGCACAAGTTGTGGAATAGGCTGCCCTATGGAGAACTTGCTCACCGCCGTGATCGCCGTCTTGCGAAGCACGCCCAGCCGCTGGCAAACCTTTGCCGAAAGCTATCCGCCTGATCTGTTAAATCACAGCCCAGCGGCAGGCGAGTGGTCAGCCGTGGCAGTCTTAAGCCACCTGCTTGATACTGAGCGCTATGTCTTTCCCGTCCGCGTGCGTAGCTTTTTAGCAGGGCAAGATTTTCAGGCGTTTGACCCTGACCGCGAAGGCACACCACCTAAAGCCGCTATGCTAGAGATGGTTTCAACGTTTGCCGCCTTGCGCGCCGAGTCGCTGACCTTGCTAGAGACGCTCACTACGGCTGATTTAGATCGCCGTGCGCGCCATGCCGAGCTAGGCGTTGTCTCGTTGGCGGAGATGCTGCACGAATGGGCGGGGCATGATCTGATGCATACCGTGCAGGCGGAACAGGCGATGATGCAGCCCTTCATTGCAGGCTGCGGCGCTTGGCAAATTTACTTCACCAAGCACCGCGCCGAACAGACATAGCGCCTACCACTGCACCTGATTGGTCGGATCGTCGCGCCCTTGTTCGGCACGGCGTATCTGACCTTCTTTCTGCAAATAGCCCTGATACACCTGCCCAACGTAGCCTTTCAGTTCCCAGCCACTCATCACGAATGGCACATTTGGCACATCGGGCAGGCAAGCAGGGCAGTCTGCCACAATCCATTCGCCGTTGTAGCGCCGTGCAATATGCACATGCGTGCCGAGCGAGTTTAGATAGAGTCCTTGGCAGGAAGGGCGTCCAATGGGACTACCTACCTGAACCACTGTGCCGGCAGGCGTGCGGTCTGCCTCTGCAATATGCAGGTAAACCAACGTCCAGCCAGTGCGCTCATCGCCGTCCATGTCCAGATCAACGACCACCACACCATCACCGCTGCGGACGACCAAGCCGGCGGACATGCTGGTGGTGAAGTTGGGCGAAACGTAGCAGTTGCCCTGTGTGTTCAGGATAGCATCAGGGGGTTTGGGCGGCGCAAAATCTATGGCTGCCCACCCACTTTGGCGGGCATCCCAACCGCCGTGCGGACCTGAGGTGAGGTACCAAATCTCGCCGCGTGGGAAGGGCAGCGCCAATTCAGGCTGCTTAAGATCAGGCGGCACAATCGGCTCAACCGCGTAGCGGAACGGATCGCCAAAGAGCGCCATATAGGTTGTGAAAAAACCTTGTGGGCTAACATCCAGCAGCCATTGGTTGCGGTCGCGTGCGGAACGGGCAAGGTAGTTCTGCACAGCAACCGTGCCGCCGTTCAGTTCCGGTGCAAAGGCAAGCCGCGAACGGTCGGCAAACTCTAGGGTGCTGAGTCCGCGTGTGCGCCAGCCGTAGTAGCCGCCGTTCAACTGCGCGGCTGCCCAATCCAGTTGGCTGAGCAAGCTGCGGGCGCGTTCGTTGCGGTTGCCCATGGGGTAGGTCATTGCATCGCCCGTTGGCACGGGGTTGGTGATCCAACCGCTGCGGTATTCCAAAAGTGCCAGCAGCAGGCGCGGGTTGACGCTGGCGCTCTGGGCGATGAACTGCACAATCTCTGCGCCACTCATAAAGCGCCCACCGCCCACATCTTCCGAGTAAACGCGGATGAAGCCCGGCTGAAAGCGGATGTAGGTTGCTACATCAAAGCCCTTGAGGGCGGGCGAATAGACCAATTCACTATCAGGGATGATCTTGAAGTTGGGCGTGGTTTGGGTCGGTCTGCCGGGCAGGGTGATGATCTGCCCAACTGCTAGGACGCTGTTTTCGTTCAGGGCAGGATTCAGGCGCAGAATCTCACCGACGGTTGTGCCATAGAGGGCTGCCAAGCCTGAGAGGGTATCGCCCTGCTGAATGGTGTAGGGCTGCGGCGCGGCATTCATGGCAACTTGGTTGGGCGGGTTAGGCGTCGGTTGGATGGCGGTTGCGGTTGCGCCGATGGGCGTGGGCGTGGGCAAAAATGGGTTAGGCAGCGGCGCTTCGGCGCTTGGCACAAGGCTTTGCGGCGTGGCAGTCACATACAAGACGGGCGCGGTGCTTTGCGCGCAGGCAAGTGCCATCACGCTGAGTAGGATCAGCAGCCAGAGCAAGGCATTTGGGCGCAGGCTAGGCATAGGGCATTACACACGGATAGGGCTGGCGCCGGGGACGGGCAGGGCAGCCAACATACTTTGGATGATGGCGCGGGCGGTGATCTCTTTCAGGCGGGCAGAGGGCCCAACGATGACGCGGTGCGCTAAGGTTGCCTCTGCCAGCGCTTTCACATCATCCGGGATGACATGATCGCGCCCAGCGATAGCAGCCCGTGCTTGCGCCGTCCGATAGAGCGCCAGCGCGCCACGCGGACTGGCGCCAAGGTAAATGTCTGGGTGGTGGCGGGTGGCGGTTACAATCTCGATGATGTAGCGCTTCACGTCTTCGCTGACTGCCACATTACGGATCAGCCGTTGGGTGTTGAGCAGTTCTTCAACGCTCAGCACTTGCCCAATGCTGGTCAGCGGGTGGCGGATTTGCTGGGCATCCAGCATCGCCATTTCTTCTTGCGGCGTGGGATAGCCCAAGCGCAAGCGCAGCAAGAAGCGGTCTAACTGCGCCTCTGGCAGCGGGAAAGTGCCTTCATATTCAATCGGATTTTGGGTGGCAAGCACCATGAAGGGCGGTTCCACCTGATAGGTGATGCCGTCTACGGTCACTTGGCGTTCTTCCATTGCCTCCAGCAGGGCGGCTTGCGTTTTGGGCGTGGCGCGGTTGATCTCATCGGCAAGCACCACTTGGGCAAAGATCGGGCCGGCGCGGAATTCAAATTCGCGGGTTTGTTGGTTAAAAACCGAGACGCCCGTGACGTCTGAGGGCAGCATATCTGGCGTGAATTGAATGCGGCTGAAGGTGCAGCCAATGGAACGGGCAAGTGCCTTTGCCAGCATGGTTTTGCCAACGCCCGGCACGTCTTCAAGCAGGACGTGACCTTGACAGAGCAAACCGATCACAGTCAGGCGGATTTCATTGCGTTTGCCGATGATGACACGGCTTACATTCTCGATCAGGCGTTCGGCAACAGTTTGAATGGCTTTCATGCGCTCTCGTTAAACAGCGTTTCAAGTGGATAGGATACGCATCATTATAGCGTGCTGCACGCCGATTCGTAAGACGCTCTCCCTACGCTAAGCCAACCCTTAGGCGCACAACAAAGCCCTTCATGCCGCGCAGAAGGGCTTGTGTGCGTTAGGTGTGGTTCGTTAAACCAGTTTCAGAGCGAGACGGACGCTGGCGCCATCAGCACTTCATACGCCTTCAGGGCAAGGTGCAAATTCAGGCGCACATCAGCATCTTCCAGATCGAGGCGCGTGATCTCCGCAATGCGGTTCAGCCGATAGGCAAGTGTGTTGCGGTGAATTCGCAGTTCTTTGGCAGTGAGCGCCATGTTGCCGTTGTTGGCAAAGTAGGCGCGCAGCGTTTCGAGCAGGTCGCTATGTTGGCGCGCATCATAACGGATCAAGTCTGCCAGCCAATTCATGCAGAATCGCTCTAGTTCTTCAGGGCTTTTTAAGGAACGCAGCAGCATGAACAGGCTAGAATTGCCAAAGAATGTGGCACGCGATTGCATCTGCAATTCGTCGCTCAGGCGCAATGCCTGCTCTGCCTCGTGAAAGGAATAGCGCAGGGCGTCCATGCCGCAGGCAGGGCGACCAACACCGCAGTGAATATCGGCGCCATTCAGGCGCGCTGAAAGTTGTTTGCGAATCTCTTCAGTTTTGCGCTTTAAGCGGGTAGTTTGCTGTGGGTCTTCAATTGGATGAAACAGCACAGCGGCGTTATTATCATAGGCAAGCACGGGTCCATTGATGCCGCGTCGGTTTGCCTCGACGTGCAGAAACGCCGCAAACTGTGTGCCATTGGCTGCTTGCGTTGAAGACGGATCGGGAAAGAGGATTGGGCGGTAAATGACGACGGCATAATATTGTGTGGCTTGAAAGCCGTGCTGCTCTAACAGAGCAGGGTCAGGCGTTTCACCGTCCAACCAACGATAGAGCCACTCGGCGCGAGCGCTGCGGAAGGTCAGGGCGCGGCTGGGCTGCGTTACGGCGTTGATCGCTTGTTGTTGATCGGTCACGAGCAGTCTCCCAAAGTGTTCTTGCAAGAAGTTAACGAAATTTTACGAAGCCATTGGGTGGCGCGCTTTATCCACACTGTATAATCTTTAGGGATCGTTTGTTGTGCGATCCGCACAAAGGCTTCTTAACCGACATTGTATGCTAAAGTAATGATAAGATCAACTAGCGTCAAGGAATAAGCAAGCGTGATGCGTTGGATGATGTTCGGCAGCATTCTGGTGGCATGTGTGGCGCTGCCACTGCTTTTGCTGCCTATTCAGCAGGTGCCAACCGCTTTTCTCGTGTTGAGCATTAGCTCTGTGGCAATTGCATTGTTCGCCCGCCAGTTTACACAGCTTGCTGCCAACAACACTGCTCAAGTGCGTGTGGGGCAGCTTGTGAATGGCTTAGGCGCGCTGCGCGAGGCACGCTGGGGGCAAATTGCGCTGTTGTTGGGCGGTGTGGCAACGCTCTATGTTGGTGCAGTGCAGCTTAGCGGCGCGCCGCTCGATTCGCCCAGCGTGAGCAGTGCAATCACCTTGCTGGGTGTGGGCGCGGGCATGGTCTTTTTTGCAGCATATGGTGTTTCGCTGCCGCTGCCGCTCAAAATTGAGCCGCCTGCCGCTGTGCAGCCCTTCACAATCCAGTGGCGGTGGATGGCGCTCTCAGTTGGGCTGATCGCCTTTACGGCATGGCGCGGCGCCCATGAACCGCCAGTGACCTATATGGGCGAACAACTGCTGACGTGGGCGCTGGGCATGATCGCCTTCCTTCAGGCGGTGAAGCCACTGCCAATGGGCAGCCAGCACCCGAACACTTTTCCGCTAGTGCGTTGGGAGTGGTGGCTGCTTGCCGCGCTGCTGATCGGTGCGCTGCTCATGCGCGCCGTCAACCTTGAGAACGTGCCTTACCTGTTCGATCAGGATGAGGCGATATTCCCTGAAGAAGGCACGAACCTGCTGCGGCAGAATTTCCTCACCTCACCCTTTGCGCCGGGCGTCCTGTCTTGGGTGCGCCTTTACCAAGCCCTGATCGGCATTTCGATCAGCGTGTTCGGTCCGACGGTGGCGGCGGCGCGCTTGTGGGCAGCCATTTTTAGCGCGCTGACCGTCGTGGCAATTTACCTGCTTGGCAGAGAGTTAGGCGGCTGGCGGATCGGCTTGGCAAGCGCGCTGTTCGTCATCGCGTGGTCGTTCCATGTGCAGTTTGGGCGCTTAGCGCTCAATCAGCCGGGCGATCCACTCTTCGCGGCACTGGCGTTTTATTTGCTCTTGCGCGGTCTGCGGCGTGGGTCAACTGTAGATTTCGCCCTGAGCGGCATGGCGCTGGGCATGACACAGCTTTTCTACATTGGCGGGCGGGCGATTCCGTTCATCATGCTGGGGCTGATCATGTGGCTCTGGCTGCGCGAGCGCGCAATCATCGCCCGCCAATGGCGGCAGCTGCTCATGTTGCCCGCCGCCGCCTTCCTGATCCTTGTGCCGCACCACTACTACCTGTTGGCAAATCAGCAGCCGCTCACCACGCGCACCGTCACCAACATCTTTGTAAGTGGACAATGGGATTTCATTGTTGAAAGTGGGCAGAATATTGGTCAGTATATTTGGGAGCAAGTGCGAAATTCGTTCCTCGCGCCGATTTGGTTTAGTGATGTGGCAGGTTGGTATGATTATGGTGGCAGCAGCCTGATCGGCGTTTTCGGCATTCCCTTCTTCCTGATCAGTGTGCTGTTGGTGGGGCGCATTATGTGGCGGCATCCCAAGTGGTCACTGCCGATGGGCTGGATGGTAGCAGTCATCTTTCTCGGCTCTACGCTCAGCCATTCGCCGCCGCATTTTCAGCGTTACCTGATCGCCGATAGCGCCTTTGCCATCTTTGTGGGCGTTGGCATCCTGCTGATCGCTCATACGCTTGCCGAACATCTAAAACGTCCTCATGCCCTAAATACAATTTTGGTGGGCATTGGTCTGATGGTCTGCCTTGGTAACCTTTGGTATTACTTGGCTGTTTATGTGCCAACAGGTAAAGGCTTGGTCAACCGTCCTAATCAGGCGACCAACGCCCTTGCCCGTGAAATGCTGCAAGCACACCGCGATGGTCGCCAAGTGCTGCTGATCGAAGACCTCTCGACGGGTGTTGAACATACCCTTGTCGTGCGCTACTTGATGAACAACCGCCCATACTTAGTCTACGACATGCATGGGCTGACGGATTTTGATGGGCAGCAGCCGTTTGCCATCTTTGCAGGCTTGGCACGCCTTGAAGACTTAAGGCGCTTGATGGTTATTCACCCGAAGGGGCATTTTCGGCGCGTTTACTTGCGCGAGGATGGCAGCCTTGCTTTTTACGTCTATGAGCGCCCATGACCACACCTAACCTTGAGCGCCTGCGCGCTGAAATTGACCTGAAACGCGCCGCGCTCTATGAGCTGCGCGCAGAGCTGTTCGCCTTGCAAACCGATCTGGAACGCTTTTCCGCCGAATATGATCAGGTGGTTGGGCGCATTGAGACAGAGATCGAACTGGTTGAGTCGGCGATTAATGAGTTAGAACGCGCACGGCAAGGCAAACCACGCACCGATGAAGATTTATTCGGCGGCGAGTTTCGCTCGTTTGCCGAATATTTCGCGGCGCGCACTGATCCCAACCGCGGCAGCGAGACCTATGAAGTCATCACGCCGCAAGCGCCTGCACCTAATGAGGACGATCTGCGTGCGCTCTACCGCCGTCTGGCACGCCAATTCCACCCAGATACGGTCAGTGATCCTGAACAAAAGGCGCGCTGCACAGCGCTGATGGCGCGCATCAACGCCGCCTACCGCGAAAAAGACCTTGCCGCGCTGCAAGCCCTTGCCGAAGCGCCTTCCGAACGCCTTGTGGCAGACACTGCGCCGCGCCCTGAGAGCTACGCCGATCTACAGCGCATCAGCGCGCAGCTTGATGAAGAAATCGAATGGACGCACCGCGAGCGCCGCGAATTGCTGCACAGCCCACTAATGCGCCTAAAAATGTCGGTGCGGCTGGCACGCGCACGCGGTGAGGACATGCTGAAGGCAATGGCGGCAGAGAAGACGAAGGCGCTCAAAGCCGCCCGTGAGCGCCTTGCCACCTTACGCGGCAGCTAAAGGTTACAGGTCGCCATCCACCACGCTGGCAGCCACCACACCAATCAGCACGCCGATGGGCAGCAGAATGCCGCCCGGTATTTCGCCGCGCCCTTGAGATGCCACAAAGACCACTGCCAGCAGGAACAAGCCGCCGATCCACGTGAAGATGTTCACGCGCCAGCCACTGGCAGTCTGCCACAGCCCTGATCCCGTCAGGATGGCGCCCCCTGCCAACGCCACAAAATTCGGCGAGACGTTCGGCATGAAGTAGGCGATGGCGAACAGCCCGAAAATGAGCAAATAGACGGTAATCTCAAAGCGCCGCTCGCGTGAGCGCCGCGCATTGCGCCGCTGCCGCCGCCGACTGGAAGTGTTTGATCTGCGTCGTGTCATCGGTCACCTTTCCTGTGCGCGCTTCCAGTATACCCCTAAGCACAGCATTCGCCAAAACGCCGCACTTAGGGTAGAGTCTGCTACATCTTGCATTCACCCAAAAGGTGGGCTGCGCGCCGCGCCCGCCCTGCGATGAAGGAACGCGATCCCATGCCTTATACTGCTGTGGCAACGTCAACTACGCCGGTCTTAATCATTTACCTGCTAGACATCAGCGGCTCGATGAGCCAAGCCCTTGGCGATAAACGCCGCGTCGAGATCGTCTCCGACGCCTTGCAAGAGATCGCTACCGAGATGGTGGCGCGCTCCACGAAGGGTGAGTTGGTCGCACCGCGCTATCGCTTGGCAGTCTATGCCTATGAATCCCAGGTGCATGACGTGCTGGGCGGCATCCGCACCATTGATCAGTTCGTGCGCGATGGCGTGCCGGAATTTTCGCCACGCGGCGGCACCAACACCGCCGCCGCCTTCCTTGCCGCCGAAAATCTGCTGGCGCAGGAACTGCCCTACATGCAGGCACACCCTGCACCGCTGATCTGCCACATGACCGATGGCGAATATCAGGGCGATGATCCAACGCCCATTGTGCAACGCATTATGCAGATGGGAACGCCCGACGGCAACGTTTTGGTCGAGAACATCTTCATCAGCGATAGAATCCTCAAGCAGCCTGTGGAGGATGCCTACGCCTGGCAAGGCGTGACCAGCGAGGCAGATTTGGCGAACGACTATGCACGGACGCTGCTCCGCATGTCGTCGCCCATCCCAGAGAGCTACCGCGTTGAGATGCAAGAGTTCGGCTATAACTTGCAGGCAGATGCACCCATGCTGTTCCCTGCCCAAACCCGTGAACTCATCCGTATGGCGTTCACCATGAGTGGTGCAACACCCGTCGCTTAAGTGTTTATGGGCAAGTACGGGCTTGCCCACGCAGTGCAGCTTATCGGGGAAGGCAAACACAGCGTGCCACACATCGTCACCCTAAATCAAGAGAGCGACACGCCCGCCCGCCGCGAATATTTCGGCGGCATGGCGCTCACCTACCTCTATGATCGCTCCCGCGATTCGCAGCAGGCAGGCGGACGTGGGCAAGATTTCATCGCCTTCTGCGCTACTGCTGCGCGGCTTGCCTTCGCCGTTTGTGATGGCGTCAGCCAATCCTTCTATGGCGATCTTGCCGCTCGCTTCTTGGGCGAGAAACTGACGGCATGGCTTGCCGATCTGCCCTTTCCAAATGCCCCTGAGGCGTTCCGCACTGCCCTGAGCGAGCAGCTTAGCGCGTGGCAGCCCGCCGCCGCTGAACTGGTTGCCGCGCACCCTATCCGCCCTGATCTGCCGCCTATGCTACAGGATGCGCTTGCCCGTAAGCGCGAAAACGGCAGCGAGACAATGTTCATCGCCGCCCTGCTCGACCTGACCACAGGCAAATTCGCCGCCTGCTGGATGGGCGATTTGCGCCTACGCCTCTTTGACGCCAATGGCGCAGAACTGCCCTTGCCCAATGCTGTGTGGGAGACTCGGCAGCGCTGGTCAAGCCGACTGGGCGCCAAGAATGGCGATCCGCAGGTGTTGGTGCAGCCCCTAGACGGTGTGGCGCGCCTGATGGCTTATAGCGACGGCTTTGGCAGCCGTGCCGATATGCTTAAGCGCTTCACCCTTGAAAGCCTGAACGCCCTTGCCGACGAACTGCTCAGCTTGCCTGCCAGTGATGACCTCTCCCTGCTCGATGTAGCGCTCCACGCGGCACCTGATCTGCTGCCACCGCTCGAGACGCCGTCACCGCAGCTTATCATCGGCGAGCCTGCCTTGCGTTGGCAAGCGGTGCCTTCAGCCGAATGGTACCGCGTCTGGATCGAAGGCGACGGGCGCGCCTTCACCGCAGATGTGCCAGCGGCTGAGGCGCCCACCTTTTTACTCAGCGCGCCGCAAGGCAGCTATCAGTGTGCTGTGCAGGCGCTTGCCAGCACACACCAACCCAGCGCCCTGAGCGCACCTTTTCGCCTTGAAGCGCCGCTCACCGCTGAAGCGGATATTACCCGCAAAGCTGCACCACCTTCCAAGCCGATCACCACCAAAAAGATCGCCACCGAGCAAGTGATGGTGCCAGCCATCAGCGCCGCGCCAAGCCCTGCACCACAGCACAGCACAGCACACACCGAGCCATTGGCGTGGCAGTTGGTGACAGGCGTTGCCTTAGCAATCTCGGTCGGCTTGGCAGCCGTTTGGTATCTCGTCAATCTGCGCGGATAGGGCATAAAAACATGAGTCGGGCGCAAATTCGAGTCGAAGTCAACCAGCCGATCACGATCAGCGGACTCACTTACCGTGTGGCAGAGCATCCCGCTCTGGCTGGCATTCCCTATGTGCAGCGCGGTGGGCGCGGCTTCGTGATCCAGATGATCGCGCCCAATGCCGAGCGCATGGCGCTCAAATACTTCAAGCTGAAATACCGCGTGCCAGAGTTGGTCAAAGTGGCTGAATCGCTGCGCCAATTTGCCGATCTGCATGGCTTGCGCGCCGCACAACGCACCGTCTTTACACAGCGCACACACACTGATTTGATCGTTAAGCATCCCGCCCTAGATTACGGCATGTTGATGCCATGGCTGCCCGGCGTCACATGGTATGATGTGATCAGCACGCGCATGGCGCTCTCGGTGGCGGAAGGTGTGCGCCTTGCCCGCCAAACAGCCGCGATCATGGCGAGCCTTGAGGCGCGCAAGGTTGCCCATTGCGATATTGCCGGCGCTAATGTGCTGATTGAGCGCAAACTTGGGCAGGTTGAATTGGTGGATATTGAAGAAATGTACGCGCTGAACATGCCCGCACCCGTCGAGATGCCCATCGGGCAGGATGGCTATCAGCACACTGCCAGCCGCCAACATGGGCAGTGGCACGCCGAAGGTGACCGTTTCGGCGCGGCGATCCTGATCGCTGAGATGCTCGGCTGGACGCACCCTAAAATACGACAATTCAGCGCCGATGAACACTATTTCGCCAGCGCCGAGATGCAAGACGCCACCAGCACGCGCTTCAAGCTGCTGTGTGAGGTGCTGTCCGAGCGCTTCTCGCCACAGCTGACCGATCTGCTGCGCGCCGCATGGCACAGCCGCAGCCTTGCCGAATGTCCACCTTTGGCGGAATGGCACAGCGCCCTTGCCGCGCTGCCTGAGGCAACCCTCAACGCACCGCCTGAGTCCGCGCAGCCAACGGCGCCGAGCGCCGCACCCAGCCACCCGATCAGCGGCAGCACGGGCGGCGTGATCAGCGGCAGGCGTGCTATCACCGTGCAACTGCCTGCTGAGGTAAGCGCCACCGACACGCCGCCGCCCACACCGCACCCTGTGCCGCATGTGCAGCTTGAGGGCGTAAAACTCTGCCGTAACTGCGGCGCGCCCAACAGCACCAAAGAGCAGTTCTGTGCGCGCTGCGGCTTTTACATTGGCACAGGTGCGCGCCGTCCGCCGCCCAAACCTGCGCCACCACCGCCGCCCGCTGGCGTGGTCAGCCTGAGCAAGCCTGCACCACAGCCGCAAGCCGTCACGCTCAACCGCAACCTGAACGAAGTGATCGCAGCGCGGCGCGTTGGCGATCCGAAAGGTGGCGGCATGATCCGCATTGAGTCTGCCAAGCCGCCTAGCGATCAGGTCGAGGCAAACGCGGGCAGCACCATTGTGATCGGCATCGTGATCGGGCTGATCATGATTGGCGTGCTGCTGGCACTGGTGGCAAGGTGATCGAATGCGCCTTGCCTGGCGGACGCCTGTCGGTGTAGCCGTGATTCTGTGCAGCCTCTACTGCGCGTTCATGGTGCTGCGTGCGGGCGGCGATATTCAAGAGCTGATTCGTCCACGGGCGGCTGGCACACAGGGCTACGATGGGCAGTTCACAGCGTGGATTGCCGCTGATCCCGTCCGTGCGGAAGGGCAAATTGGATCGGTGTGCCGCCACCCAACCTTTGGCTACACCTATCAGCGCGCCTTGCACCGCCAACTCGGACGCCTCTTTGATTGCGAACAGCCCGCCTACCGCTATCAGCGCATTTTAGGCGCGGCGTTGGCGCGGCTGCTCAGCTTTGGTCAGGCTGCCCTAGTGCCATACGCCCTTTTGCTCATCAACCTTACCGCGCTTGGCTTCGGCACGGCAGCCTTGGCGGCGCTCTTGCGCGCAGAGCGCGTCAGCGGTTGGTATGCGTTGATCTACGGCTTGTTTGGCGGCATCTTTTTCGCGGTGCGCGCCAGCACCACTGAGCCGCTTGCCTACGGCTTGCTGCTGATTGCGCTTTTGGCACTGCACCGCCGCCACTTCGGGTGGAGTGCGGCGCTCTTTGCGCTCGCCGCGCTTGCCAAAGAGGTAACGCTGATCACGGCGGCGGGCGCGGCACTGGCGTTGCTGCTCAACCGCCAACCGCGCCGTGCTTTTCTGATCGGGTTGGGTGCGCTGCTGCCTTTTGTGGCATGGCAACTCGTCTTGTGGCAGTGGCTGGGCAGTTTCGGCATTGGCTCAGGCGGCGCCGGCGCCACGCCCTTCGAGATCGTGCCATACAATGGCATTTGGCGAATTTTCCGCGTCGGCATCACGCCAACAACGCTTGCCCTCGCCGCGATTCCGATCTTGATGGGCTTGCTGCCTTCGCTGTGGGCGTTGTGGCGCACCCTGCGCGATGTGCTGCGCGGCAAGTGGGCGCTCTACAGCCTGATCTTGTTGGCAAACGCGGCACTTATTCCCTTCACGCCGCTTTCGACCTTTGCCGAGCCATTCGGCTTAGCACGCTTTTTGCCCGCCTTGGTCATCAGCGTGATCCTATATGCCGCGCACTTCAGGCTGTGGCGTCCGCTGCGCTACAGCGCTTTTTGGGTGCTGTTCGGCTTCTTGTTCCTCGCCTAAACACGCTGCTAGCCATTCTTTACGAAAAATTCATAAACAGCCCGCTTGACTCGCTTCAAAAACTAGCTATATACTTGCATATATAAATGTATATAGGAGGTGCGATGTCGGTCAAATATGCGCTGCTCGGCTTGTTGGCGGAAAGCCCGCGGCATGGCTACGACCTGAAACAGGCATTTGAGCAGAAGGTCGGCGTCTTTTGGACGCTCAATTTCGGGCAGATTTACAGCACCTTAGAGCGCTTGTATGAAGAAGGCTTAGTTGCCTATGAGGCGGTGGCACAGAGTGATAAGCCCGATAAGAAGATTTACCGCATCACGGCGGAAGGCAGCGCCGCCTTTGAGTCATGGCGTCTAGCACCGATCAAGGCTGAGCCGCGTGCGCTGCGGGATGAACTCTTTCTCAAGCTGATGTTCATGCGCGCCGAGGATGTGGAGACGCTGCTGCTGCTGCTGCACAGCCAACAGAGCGTGTATATGGCGCAGATGATGCAGCTTACCGAGCGCAAGGTGCGCCTTGAACAACAGGCAAAGCGCGCATTGCAGAGCGCCACCGATGCGGCTGAGCGCGCCCGCATTCACCGTGAGCGCGTCATCAGCACGCTGCTGATTGATGTAGCCCTTCAGCACGCAGAGGCGGATATACGGTGGCTGCGCCACTGCGAGGCGAAGATCAAAGCGTTGTTTTCGGAAGATGTGGAAGGCGGAGATTAGTGCATGAATCATTCACAGGCACGCCAAACCGCTGTGCAACTGCGCGGCGTTAGCAAAGTCTATCGGCAGGGCAAAACCGATGTGCGCGCCCTAGACGACCTCTCTTTGAGCATTCCAACGGGGCAGTTTGTCGCCATTATGGGCGCCAGCGGCAGCGGCAAAAGCACCTTGCTGCACCTGATCGCGGGCTTAACCGCGCCAAGCAGCGGAACGCTGACGCTCTTTGGGCAGGCGCTCAACAGCCTGAGCGACGACGCCTTAACAATTTTTCGCCGCCGCCAGATTGGCTTTATCTTTCAGGCGTTTAATCTGCTGCCCACCATGACTGCCTTAGAAAACGTCTGCCTGCCGCTGCTGATGGATGGCAAACCGTTGGCTGCCATCCGCCCGAAGGGCGTGCGCTTGCTGGAGCAGGTTGGCTTGGCAGATCGGCAGCAGCACCGCCCTGATGAACTGAGCGGCGGGCAGCAGCAGCGCGTTGCGATTGCCCGCGCCCTGATCAATGATGCGGCACTGCTGCTGGGCGATGAGCCAACCGGCAACCTTGATAGCAAAACAGGTGAGGATGTGCTGCAACTGCTGCGTGAATTGGTGAATGAACAGGGACGCACCTTAATCCTTGTGACGCATGATCCAAAAGCTGCTGCCTACGCAGATCGGATCATCACGCTGAGCGATGGGCGCATCCTAGAGCAAATTGGCGCGCTAGACGCGCTGCCACACACCTAAAGGCAGAACCCTATGGCAAGCCAAACGTTAACCATTTTCCGCTTTAGTGGACTGCGCTATCTACGCCGCCACTGGTTGCGCCAGCTTGTCTCGCTGATGGGCGTGGTGATGGGCGTGGCAACTTTCATCTTCGGACCAACCATTGTCGGCACACTCCAAAGCGCTTTTACCACTGCCACCAACGATCTGCATGGGCGCGCTGCCCTTGAAATTCGCACGGCGGATGGCACACCCTTTGCAACCGACATGCTGCCCGATCTGCGTGCGGTGGAAGGCGTTGCTGCTGCCGCGCCGCTGGCATTTTCAGGCGGTATTGTGGTTGGTCAGCGCGATTTGATGGCGTTTCTCGGCGTTGATTCGGAAATTGATCAGGCTGTGCGCAGGTGAATTTGCCCGTGAGGGCGCTGTGCTGCTCTCTGCCAAATATGCCGCAGAGCATGGCTACCAGCTTGGGCAAACGCTGAGCTTTTTCGGCGCGGGCGGTCTGCGGACGCTCACCGTGGTTGGTACATTGGCAGAGGAAGGCATTGGGCGGCTAAACAGCGGCGATCTGGCGATCATGACACTCACTGATCTGGCAGCCCTACGCGGGAATGTGCTGATCGACTCAATCAGCATCCTGCCGCGTGAAGGCACAGACGAGGCAGCTTTGGGCAAGCGTTTGCAGGCGATTGTGCCGTCGCTGAGTGTGGCGGCACCCAGCGGGCGCGGCGGCAGCCTGTTTGCCGAAGTTGCCGCGCTTATTATGGCGGGCGTTAGTTTGATGATTCTTTCATTGGGCGCTACGCTCATCTATGGTGCGATCAGCGTGGCAGTGGCGCAGCGCCGCAGCGAGATCGGCGTCTTGCGCGCACTAGGTATGACGCGCCGCAGCGTTCAGCGGCTTTTCATCGCCGAAGCGGCGGTGTTAGGCATGATCGGCGGCATACTCGGCATCGGGTTGGGCTACCTGATGGTCAGCGTTGGCGACCAACTGCCTGTGTTGCCGAAGAATGATACCTCTGCCTTCACGTCAGCGGTCAGCCTGAGTGTTGCACCGTCAACACCATTCATCGCCTTTGGCGCGGCAATCGGCTTTTCGATGTTGGCAGGTGGCTTGGCAGCACGCGCAGCCACCCAAATTGACCCGACTGAGGCGTTAGCAGGCATCCGCGCTCAGCGCGATGCCATACAGGTGCAGCGCCGCCGCCTGATCAGCGCTGCCGTGCTGATTGGCATTGCGCTCTTGGTTGGGCTGCTCTCCCAGCCTAATTTGCAAGGCGTGGTGCTAACGAATATCAGCGCCTATGCGCTGTTAACAGCGGCAGCGCTGCTCACACCGCCAATGCTGCTCTTCACGGGTCAGGTTGCGCTGCCCTTCTTGGCGCGTGTCTTTGGAGTAAGTGGGCGCATCGCCGCCCATAACCTGACGCAGCGCACGCGGCGTGTGGCGGCGGTCGGCATCCTGCTCTCGATCAGCACTGGGGTCAGTTTCGTCACCACTGGCTCAAACTTTGGCTACCGCACCTTTATTAAGGCATGGCAGCAAGGTGAGAATATCTTTGAGTTGGGCGTGATGGGCGCCGGCAGAGACGCGCTGATGCCTTCGCTGCCGCTGCCGGAAGGCATTAGCGAGGCATTGGCGGCACGGAGAGATGTAGCGCATGTGCTGCGCGAAAAGATCCGCCTGATTCCGCACAATGGCGGCGATTCCTATCTGCGGGCGCTCGATGTGGCGGCACTGCGCGCTGCGGGTGGGCGCCTTATGTGGAGTGATGGCGATGAGGCAAGCGGCTATACGCGCCTGCCTGATTTGAACAACCCTTCGCTGTTGGCAGCAGGCATGGCGAATTTCATGGCGGGCATCACCACAGGCTCACAAGTGACGCTTGAAACGCCAAGCGGTGCGGTCACCTTTGAGGTGCTAGGCAACACCTATGGCATTGTGGATCAGGGCATGTTCATCATGGATTTGGCAGTCTATCAGCACTTCTGGGGCGATCACAGCCTGAACCGTCTCGCGCTAAAGGCAGCACCAGAGGCAGACCTAGACGCCCTGCGGCGCGACCTAACGCGCCAATTCGTGCCGCGTGGTGCATTGATCTACGATAACGAGATGGTGGCGGCTGCCTTCATGGCACGCTTTGACAGCATCACAACGGTTTCGCGGATGCTGACCAGCCTGCTGCTGATCATCGTGGTGGCGGGCTTGGCGAGTGCGCTTTTTGTGGCAGTGCTGGATCGCCGCCGTGAACTGGGAATGCTGCGTGCAGTGGGCATGACTCGCGGACAGGTCACACGCAGCGTGCTGATCGAGGCGCTGCTGCTGATTGGCGTAGGGCTGTTGGTGGGCGTGCCGTGGGGCGTGCTTGCCTCAACTTTCAACACGGTGGTGCTGCACAAGATGCTGGGCATTCAATTTGGCGTCAACCTGATGGATATTGGCATCGTGCTGGCGTTCGCCGTTAGTGTCGGTGCGGTGGCGGCCTATTTCCCATCGCGGCAGGCGGCGCGCACCGATGTGCTAAGTGCCATGCGCTACGAATAGCTATTGGCGCAAGAAGAAGATCAGGTCTTGATCAATCGTTTCCGCGCCCAGCGTGTGCAGCATGGCGAGCGTTTGGGCGCGGTGATCGGTGCCGTGGTTGACGAGGTGCAGCAGGATGTGCAGCACACTGGCGTGAGCATGGTCAGCGATCTATGCGGTCTGCGTAATGGGCTGCGGGGCAGGGATCAGATAGGCACAGCTCTCGGCGTCTTCGGCAAGCCTGCCCATGTTGCGCGGCACAACGCCCAGCAAGCCGCTGATCAAGCGCATATCCATGCCGCATAGTTCGCCGTGTTCGCCGGCAAGCTGGTGGTAAGGGCAGTTGTGCGTCCGCAAGATGTAGCCTTCACTGCACGTCTCCCAGCGCGCCTCATAGCCATGTGCGTTCAGATAGTTCACCACATGATCAAGGCGGACGGGCATTGGGATAGCGTTTAGCGAGGCTGTGGGCAAGTTTGCCTCTGCCACCATCTGATCCGCCACACCCTCTAGGATGACATTCACCTGAGAGGCATCCAAGCGCGCTTTAAGCTGCTGAAAGAGATGCTGCATCAGGTGATGATAGTTATTCGGGAACTGTTCGCGTGCTTTGTCGGTCAGCGCGTAGACGTATTGCGGTCTGCCGGGCGTGCCGCTGCGCCGCCCCTTCGGGGCAGTCACCAGGTCTTCGCCGCGCAGAATATCCAGGTGATGGCGCACGGTGACCGCCGTGATGTTGTGCTGAATGCGCGTGTGCAGTGCGTTCACCAGTTCATCTACCGTTGCTTCGCTGCGTTCGCGCAAGATTTCAAGGATGTGTTGTCGCGTTTGCTGCATAAGAGCGTATCCTAACAGTACACCAAGCTACAACCTTATCAATTCATCTGATCATAGCATACTTTTGCGCTTTAGGCTGTAGCAAGCGCGCAGGGACGGAATGTATCCCGCCCCTGCACATAACAAACGCTCAGGCAGGCTGCGCCAACGACTCGACGATCTCCGCCGCCATTTCGTATTTACCGAATGGCGGGATGATATACGCGCCCTGCACCATGCCGCGCAAGTCGCGCAGCAGTTCCGCCGCGATCTGGACGCCTGTGGCAGGTGCGACATCGCCCGCCGCGTTGATGCGCGCCAGAATATGGTCGGGGATGTTGATGCCCGGCACTTCGTTGTGCAAAAAGGCGGCGTGCCGTGCGCCATACAGCGGCAGCACACCCACCAAAATCGGCAAGGTGAGCGCGCCGTATAGTTCTGCGTAGCGCGCTAGGAACTGCGCGACCTTGTGCGGCTCATAGACGCTTTGCGTCAGGGCGAAATCCGCGCCTGCCTCGATCTTCTTCCGCAGCGTCTTGATCTCGGCGTCTATATCCTGTGGGCAGAGGTTTAGCGCACAGCCAACGGCGAAGGAAGTCGGCTGCCCGATGCTATTGCCCGCCTGATCCTGCCCGCTGTTCAAGTTCTGCTTGATGAGCTTGATCAGGCCGCTTGGCACGATGTCGTATTTGTCGTTCGCCTCAGGATAATCGCCGATGGAGGTTGGATCGCCCATCACCACCAAGATATTCCGCACGTTCAGGGCGTGTGCCGCCAAAAGATCGCCCTGCACGCGCAGGATGTTGCGTCCGCGTGTGGGGAAATGCAGGATAGTCTCCATGCCCAGCCGATCTTGGATCAGGTGGCAAACTGCCCACGGACTCATCCGCATCCGCGCCATAGGGCTATCAGAAACATCAATGCAATCTACGCCGGCGGCTTGCAGCATTTGGGCGGCTGCCAGCACCTTTTGCGCGTTAAAGCTGCGCGGCGGCGCCATCTCCACGGTGGTGAAGAACTTGCCAACTGCCAGCTTTTGGGCAAGGCGCGTCGGCGCTTCTTGGGTATCCGCCGTGCTAACGCCGTTCGTCTCCACAGGGAGGATGACGATGTGCGGCGTGCGGTTGGGCGCGTCCAGGGCGGCGCGCATGGCGCGGATGTGGTCAGGCGTGGTGCCGCAGCAGCCGCCAATGATATTCACGCCCATGCCGCGCAAAATCACGGCATAATCGCCGAAATAATCAGGCGTGGCGGGATACATCACGCGCCCATTGATCGTCTCTGGAAAGCCGGCGTTGGGCATGACCAAGATCGGCAGATCAGGCTCAACAGCGCGCATAATCTGTGCAATGCGCGTCAGTTGGGAAGGTCCGCCACTACAGTTAACGCCGATCACATCCGCACCCGTAGCGGCAAGCGCGTTCGCCACCTCACGCGGCGGGTCACCATAAACGGTCGTACCATCGCGGGTGAAGGTCATGCTGGCGATCACGGGAATGTTCGGGTTGGCGGCGCGTGCGGCGCGCACCGCCTCGGCAATTTCGGCAAGGTCGGTGAAGGTCTCCAAGATGATCAGATCAGCGCCGCCCACGATCAGCGCTGCGATCTGTTCGTAGAATGCCTCAAAAGCCTGTTCCGCGCTCACGCGCCCGTAAGGCGCTAGGCGCACGCCAAGCGGTCCAACCGAGCCTGCCACGTCAATCGGCTTGTTGCCAATGGCAGCCCGTGCCAACATCACGGCGGCGTGGTTGATGGCGGTCACGTCGGTGGCGCGGTTGTGATCAGCCAACTTAAAGCGATTCGCGCCGAAGGTGTTGGTCTCGATCAACTCAGCGCCCGCCTCCACAAAGGCGCGGTGAACCGCCTCAACACGCTGTGGCGCGCTCAGGTTCAAGGCGTCAAAGCAGGCATCCAGCGGCGCGCCGCCCTGATGCAAGGTGGTGCCCATGGCGCCATCAGCAAGAATGACGCCTTGCTTCAAGCGTTCAAGAAAAGGTTGGGTGTGTGGCATTGTAGATACATCCTCTAGCTATTGAACCAAAAAACCTGACCGCGCACTGTCTCTGGTGTGTATTGCCCTGCAAAAGCGCTCAGGCAGCACACCATACCGCCGAAATCGCGGCTATCGCCCGTCCAGCAAATTAGACCGCCATGATCGAAAACATACGACGCACGCCCTGCGAATGGGCGATCAAGCGTTACGAGGACGAGATTGTGTTGTGTGGCGTAGGGTAGATGCTCAGTCAGATCGTCTTTACCCATCATACCAACCTCGACAGCCAACGTGACAGCAATCCCAGCTTGTGTGAGTTGATCGGCAACACTATGCGGCATCATCTCATCAAAGTAAAAGTTAAGCGCTGCTTCCATGCCGCCGCATCATCTCATCTTTGGCGGCTTGCTCTGCCGCCTCAACAGCCTCTACGGTTGCCTTATGCTCTTGGTAGAAAAGCAGCGCCGCCAGAACTTGCGCCTCAGAGAGCGTTAGTTCGTAGGCGATTTGTGCCACGCTCAAATGGCTCTCGTAGTAATAAGCCGCGATCTGACCAATCGGCACACGCCGCCCGCGAATATGTGGACGGTCGCCGAAATAGTGGTGATCAATATACTTCTTTAAGTCCACAGTGGTTGGAATATCTGCCATAGTGCCTCCCTAGCGCGTTTTTTGCGCCCGTCCCACGAAATCGTAGGGATAGACCAACGCCGCCCTGCTTCAAGCGTTCAAGAAAAGGTTGGGTGTGTGGCATGGTTATGCTATTTATTCCTCTGTACGTCTACGCGCACTGGCATGTAAAATTGTCAACCCAATGACAACATCCTGTTCATAGCGGATAACAATATCATCTTGGGTGAGTTCGCTATCTGTGGCATAGCTCGGCTTCTTGAAGTTGATGTAAAGTACATCTGCCTCTACATCGTAGTGCAGCCACAAACTATGATCAGGGGACTGCCGCACTTGTGGCAGCAAGTCCAAGTAAGTTTGTAAATCCGCTAAGACCATAGCAATCTCCTTCGCTCAAATGAGCGTGCGCGGCGCGTTAGAAAAGCAGTGATGACAAATCCGTCAGCCTCTAACTCACGGTAAACAACCACCATCCATTTGCCATCTTCAACTTGGCGTACTGCCAATTTTTCACCTGTATTTCCAGCAAAAACACGCTCTGCCTGCGAAACAGTTTCTAGAACCTCTGCTTTTAATTCAGCGAGTTCAGCATGTTGCTCAACAATGTGCGCCCAACGCTCTTCGGTTAGACGAATAGCCACACCTGTGCGAGAAATGGCAACTAACATTAGCGCGTTTTTTGCGCCCGTCCCACGAAATCGTAGGGATAGACCAACTCCGCCGTGCTGACGGCATCAAGGCGCGCCAGATGCTCCGCGCTCAGCGCCCAGCCGCTGGCGCCGATGTTATCCTCAAGCTGTGTGAGGTTGCGCGCACCGATGATCGGCGCTGTGACGCCCTTTTGCGCCAACAGCCAATTGATGGCAACCTGCGCGGCGGATTTATTCGCCTCAGCAGCGACGGCGTGCAGTTCGTCAATGATCTGCCAAGTGCGCTCGGTGGCAAGGGTTGACCATGCCTCGCTCCAGCCGTGTTTTTCAGCCTCATCAACGCGGGTGTTGGCGATGGGTGCCGTCATGCCGCGCTTATACTTGCCGCTCAGCCAGCCGCCGCGCAGCGGACTCCAGGGGATGATGCCGATGCCTTCATTCAAACAGACTGGCACCAATTCCCATTCAAGGGTGCGGTGCAGCAAGTTATAAAGCGGCTGTAGGCAGGTGAACTGCTCCCAACCGTTCGCCTTGCAGAGGTCTACCGATTTTTGCAGTTGCCAGCCCAGATAGTTGCTGGCGCCGATGTAGCGCACCTTGCCCGCCTTCACAAGGCTATCCAACGTGCTGAGCGTCTCTTCCAGTGGCGTGATCGGATCCCAGCAGTGAACTTGGTAGAGATCAATGTAATCCGTTTGCAGGCGGCGCAAGCTGGCATGAACGCCATCTAGGATGTGTTTGCGGCTCAAGCCGACGTTGTTGGGCTGATCGCCCATCGGGAAGCGCACTTTGGTGGCGAGGATCACATCCTCACGCGGTTTGCCGCGCAGCCACCGCCCAACGATCTCTTCCGAGACGCCGCGTGTGTAGACATCGGCTGTATCAATGAAGTTGCCGCCTGCTTCAAAGAAGCGATCCATAATGGCGAAGCTGGTTGCCTCGTCTGCCTCACGCCCAAAGGTCATTGCGCCTAAACAGAGTTCGCTGACCTTCAAGCCTGTTTTGCCCATAAAGCGATAGTGCATGGTAAAAACGTCCTTTTCGGGTGAAATTAATCCAACTTAGGTTGCGCGAAACACTGCGCGGCAGTGATTGCCAAGCCTGCCAGCGGCGCACAGGGAATAGCTGCCTCACCGCGATAGACACGAATTGTATCTGTTGCATCGGCGCGGTATTGATAGACTTCTTCCGCCTCAGGGTAGACGATCCAGACCTCTGCCGTGCCAGACTCAAGGTAAATCTTCAATTTCTGATTAATCTTGAGGGCAGGCTCATCGGGCGAGATAACTTCAACGGCAAGGGTTGGCGCGCCGGGGAATGGTTTGTGCTGATCCCATTCGGCGGGTAGTGCAGCCTTGCTGATGTAGGAAACATCGGGTACGAGCGCGCCTCTGAGTCCGCTTGTCTTGTGCATCAGATAGAGCAAGCCATCAGGGAAAACTAGCCCCAAATGTTCGTTCATCACAAACGAATCAAGCAACCGCAAGATATTCATAACGATGATATGATGCAATACACCAACAGGACTCATCTCGACCAACTCTCCATTGATAATCTCAACACGCTGATCGGAATCGATTCCTGCTAGCAATGGCTCAGCTGCCACTGCTTCTTGCGCTGCGCTGATTGGGTGCGCTTCAGTCGCCATGCCTACTCACTCCTGCTCACTTTTAGACCGAGATTCCTGACTGCCAGCACTTCACGCGCGGGCGTTCGATCACCGTTGGCGCTGATGCGGCGCGGCGCATCAAGGTAGGTTAGTGTAAAGCCGTGCGCTGTGTAAAGGTCTATGATACGCTCAGTTGCCTGATTGCTCAGCACAACTGCGCCCTGATGTTTGCTCAGCCAGCCTGCCAAGCGCACCTGATCATCCCACGTGAAGCCACCTGCCGAATAGCTGGTGAATTCCACGTCGTAAGGCGGATCGGCGTAGATGAAATCGTCAGGCTGCAAGGCGAGTGCTTCAAAGTTGCCCGCTGCAAATGTCCAGTTTGCCAAACGCGCCGCGAAAGGCGCGAAATCGGCAGTTTGCCAATAGTTGATCGTCTTATAGCGCCCAAACGGGACGTTGAAAAAGCCCTTGCTGTTGAAGCGGCACAGCCCATTAAAGCCCGTCCGATTCAGGTAGTAGAACAACTGTGCCGCCTCAGCCGAATCCGCCTGCCCTGCTGCAATCAGCGCGTTGAAGCGCTCACGCTGCTCGTAGTAGAGCGTTTTGTCGTTCGCCATCAGCAGATCAACGGTCAAGCCGCGCTGCACCTGCCGCCAAAAGGTGATCAGGTGCGGATTCAGGTCGTTGAGCAGGGCGCGCTCAGGCTGCAAGCCAAGCGCCACCGAAAGACTGCCACAGAATGGCTCCACCAAGCGGCCGTTGGGCGTCGCCGCTTGATAGGCAGTCCAGAGCGGCAGCAGATAAGGCACCAGCCAACGCTTGCCGCCCGCCCATTTCAGCGGTGTTTCCAGCATCCGTTCAGCGATCACGCCCT
Organism: Anaerolineae bacterium; assembly: GCA_034436355.1. Taxonomy (GTDB): domain Bacteria; phylum Chloroflexota; class Anaerolineae; order Aggregatilineales; family UBA2796; genus CP2-2F. The sequence continues at coordinate 12,753 of DAOTVQ010000029.1, read as the reverse complement.
GATCGAGACCTCAACTTGCGCGCCGAGTTTCTCTAGGAAAGCGGAAAGACGCTCCCAAGTGAGTGGAAAAGACGGCGTGTCGGCTGCGCCGAGATAGCCTAGCACTTCCATCAACACTTCTGTTTGTGGCACATCTGCCTCGCTTTCCGCAAGCGCAAAGAGCGCATCTTCTGCCCAATGCACCAGACTCTGACGGCTGATGCGATTGTTCAGATATGCTAAGAGTTGTTCAATCACTGTTTGTGGCGTTGGTACGTTCATTCTTGATCACCACCTACTCGCTGATGTCCCCTATCTATCGGATATTTATGATGTATTTCAATCAAAACACCCTCGTTATCATAAATTTCCTGATAGAAGGCAACCGTGTTTTCGTCTTGATCCACTATTTTGACGTAGCGTGCATAGCCGAAATCTTCACCTTGTGCATCATACCAGTATCGCCGCCCGCCTTCAGGCAGCGATACCCAGTTTGTAAATTTGCGTTCATTCTGCGTTCGTTTACTCATTCCGCCATAAGTTGCTCAAGACGCCCGCTACCAACCGCGTAATACTTCGCCGACGGATGGTGGGCGAAGATCGCGGCGGTGGATTGCTCTGGCACCCACTGATAGGCACTGGTGAGCTGCATCCCGATTTTCTGTGCCGCCTCTGGCAGCAGGCGCAGCACCGTCTCGTGATCAGCCAACTCTGGGCAAGCCGGATAGCCCCACGAGTAGCGCTTACCGCGCTTTTCAGGGATGCCTAGCTCGCGCCGAATATGATTGTTCACATAAACGGCGGTTGCCTCTGCTGCCTGAACTGCCAGCCCGTGGAAGTAGTATGCCTCACTGTACTGATCATCATTTTGCAGCGCTTCAAAGTGCTGCGTAGCAACCTCACCCACTGTCACGATCTGCAAGGCGCACACATCGGCGCGCTCTGCCTCTGTTGGCAAATAGTAGTCGCTGATGCACAGAAACTCGCCGTCATCTTGGCGCGGAAAGCTGAAGCGTGCAATCTCAAGGCGTTCACCTGACTCCGCGTAGCGCTGCGGATCGTAGATCAGCAGGTCATTGCCGCTGCTGTTGGCAGGGAAATAGCCATAGGCTGCCTGCGGATACAGCCAGCGGTTGCGGATCGCCTCGCGTTTCATCTTGGCAAGGCGCGCCTCAAATTCGGCGCTCAGCTTTGCCCAGTCCTCGCCCTGAGCATTTTTTGCGCCCCAGCTAAGGCGGAACAGTTCGGGCTTGTGGATGTATTCCAGCACAACCTCCGTGGACATGCGGTCAATGGTGCGCGTTCCCCAGAAAGGCGGCGTGGGAATATCGGGCGCAGGCGCCAGCGTGCTGCGGCGCTTGGCAGCGGTTGGGCGGCTTGGCGCGGGCTTGCCCAGCTCGGTGTACGCCTCGGTCACAATCTGATCGAGGAAGGTTGGGCGTTGGTCGTCATCCACCAGCTTATCCATCACTTCTAAGCCCTCAAAAGCATCCTTGCAGTAAAAGACGCCATGCGGATACGGCTCGCCACTATCTTCCAAGAACAGGATACGCCGCCCAAAGCGCCGATTGATGGCAGCGCCGCCGATCAGCACAGGGAATTTCAAGCCGCGCCGCGTCAGCTCATTGACCACAACGGGCATCTGCTTGGAGGTGCTAACCAAGAGGGCGCTCAAGCCGATGGCTGTGGCGTTGTGCTGCACCGCCGCCTCGATGATCACGTTGGCTGGCACTTGCTTGCCCAGATCATGCACAATGTAGCCGTTGTTGCTGAGGATCGTCTTGACCAAGTTTTTGCCGATGTCGTGAACATCGCCGTAGACGGTTGCCAGCACCACAACACCCTTCGCCGCGCCGTCTTTGCGCTCTAGGAAGTTTTCGAGGTAGGCGACGGTCTTCTTCATGGTCTCGGCGCTTTGCAGCACAAAGGGCAGGATCAGCTCGCCCGCGCCGAATTTATCGCCCACTTCCTTCATGGCAGGCAGCAGTACGTTGTTCAGGACAGCCACCGCGCTCTGATTCTGCAAGCAGGCGTCCACCAGTGCCTCAACGCCTTCCTTCTTACGGTGGACGATCTGCCAATGCAATTTTTGCTCAGGCGTCATGCCTTCGGTTGGGTCAACCTCGCTGCTGCTCTCCAACTGGACGGCGTTTTGATCAAAGTAGGCAATGAAGCGCGGCAGGGCGTCCTCACGGCGGTTGAAGATCAGATCGTTGGCAAGTTCGCGCTGCTCTTCGGGAATTTCGGCGTAGGGCTTGATGTGGGCGGGATTGACAATCGCCATATCCAAGCCCGCCTGCACGGCATGATACAAAAAGACGCTGTTCAGCACGGCACGCGCACCTTCGCCCAAGCCAAAGCTGAGGTTGCTAACGCCCAGCGAGGTCAACACGCCCGGCAGTTCCGCCTTGATCAGCTTGATGCCTTCGAGGGTTTCTATGGCGCTGTTGGCAAACTCAGGGTCGCCGGTGGCAAGCGTAAAGACCAGATCATCGAAGATCAAGTCCTCAGGCTTCATGCCATATTCATTGACAGCGATCTCGTGGATGCGGCGCGCCACTTCTAGCTTGCGCTGTGCGGTTTTCGCCATACCGACTTCATCAATGGTCATGGAGAGGACGGCAGCGCCGTGCTTCTTGGCAATCGGCAGGATGCGGTCAATGCGCTCGCGCCCGTTCTCCAAATTGTTGCCGTTGATGATGCCGCGCCCGGGATAGACGCTGAGGGCAGCCTCTGCCACATCCGGATCGGTCACGTCAATCATAAGGGGCGCTTCGATGCTCATCGCCAGCTTTTTGACGAGCGTCTGCATCTGCCGTGCCTCATCAGCGCGCTCGGTGAGCGCCACACACACATCCAAGATGTGCGCGCCACTATCCACCTGCTCTTGTGCCACTTGCAGAATGCCCTCATAGTCATCTGCCAGCAGCAGGCGCTTGATCTTGCGGCTGCCCTGCGAATTGACGCGCTCACCAACCATCGTCGGACCTGGGATGAAGCGCATCGGCACGGCACGCATGGCAGAGGCAACCTTTGGCTCAGGCGCGCTGATCGCTGCTTGACGTTTGCGACGGGCATGGACTTGCGCCACCAATTCTTTGAGGTGTTCTGGCGTCGTGCCGCAGCAGCCGCCCACACAACTGACGCCCCACTCCACAAATTCGCCGAGCATGTGCGCGAATGGGTGCGGTTCCATCGGGTAGACTGCCTCGCCATCCACATTCAGCGGCAAGCCCGCGTTGGGCAGCACGCTGATCGGCTTGGTGCTGTTCTCGACCAGATAGCGGATCGGCTCGCGCATGTGTTCGGGACCTGTTGAGCAGTTCAAGCCGATCACATCAATGGGCAGCGCCTCTAGGATGGTTAGCGCGGCGGCAATATCCGTGCCAAGCAGCATCTTGCCGGAAACATCAAGCGTCACCTGTACCTGCAAGGCAACCCGCTTACCGCTCTCGTTGAAGTAGCGTGTGATACCATAGACAGCCGCACGTACTTCCAGAATATCTTGGCTGGTTTCAATCAAGAGGACATCTACGCCACCTTCGACCAAACCACGCGCCTGCTCTGCGAACACCTCTGCCAGTTCATCAAAGGTGATGTTCGAGAGATCAGGATCATCGGAGGAAGGCAGCTTGCCGCTCGGTCCGATGCTGCCTGCCACATAGCGCGGAATGCCCGTCTCGGCGGCGAAGCGATCCGCAACACGGCGCGCCAACTGTGCAGCCGTGCGGTTGATCACCAGCACCTGATCGCCCAAGCCATATTCGCCAAGCGTCAGGCGGTTGGAACGAAAGGTGTTCGTCTCCAGCACTTCGCTGCCAACTTCTAGGAAGCTGGCGTGAATTGCCTCAATGACATCTGGGCGGGTGATGACGAGGTAATCGTTACAGCCGTTGAGCTGTTCGCCGCCGAAATCCTCAGCGGTCAGCTTATAGCGCTGGATGCTCGTTCCCATCGCCCCATCGAAGATCAGCACATGATCGCGGATCGCCTCTAGGTAGCGTAAATTATCAGCCATGCCTCGAAAACATCCCTTCTCGAATAGTTGCCAGCCATGCCTTGATGTGTGCAGCGTGTTCACGGTAGTGTTGGTAGCACCACACAATCAGCTTGCCGCCGTGTATGCTTTGCAACGCTTGCCCATCGTGATAGGTGATCGTCTGGTTGATCTGCGCCTGTGTAAGCGCCTCCGCCGCCGCTAATAAAGGCGGGAAAGACTCCTGAAAGGCGCGCAGCACCTCCTCAGGGCGATCATGGCGGTGTTGGGCATAGGTGAGCGCGTTGAGCGTGTCCACATCTGCCCAACGATAGCCCGCTTCGGGCAGGGCGGGCTGTTCTCCGCGCCCGTGCGCCTCAATCCAGCGCGTGCTGCGCCTATCCCACGCGCTGAGGTGCGCCACGATATCCTTAACCGACCACACGCCTAAGGCGCCGTGCTGTTGGAAGTGTTCAGGGCGCACTTGTTCAAGGGCAACCTCAAACATAAAGCGCTGCGCCTTCAGGGATTTGATCAAGCGACCGTGATCGTGTTCAGCGAGGATGTGACTCATTGTGCGTTCGTCCTATCTGTTGTGTTGTAAAGGGTTAGGTGTAGTATGATCAAAATCCGCCATAATGCAAAGCGCCTCTCCATAGGCGCGGAGAGGCGCGTTTTTTGCAAAAGGTGCTGCGTCGCCGTCTCTCGCCATGCTCAAAGGCATGTGCGGCTCCGTCCCGACGCTTCAGGGGTTGCCATCTTGCACGTATTCTAGCGCAGTTCGGTGCAAAAGTCAACGGTGTGCGGCGAATGAGCGCAATACACAAAGCCATCACAGTTAGGCTAGGCGCGCTTGATTTGGTGTATAATGTGCGCTGAGATGCAGTTCAAGGATAAAACGCACTTGGAAAAACCTGCCACTTTTGCGCCCGCACCGTTGATTGCCGCTTGGCGCTTGCTGCCTATGTGGTTGCGCGGGCTAATCCGCACCATGCGCCCCACCCAATGGACGAAAAACCTGTTCGTCTTCATCCCGATCCTCTTTGATCGGCAGCTTGGGCAGTTCGACTCACTGCTGCGCGTGACGGCAGCCTTTGCGCTCTACTGCCTGATGTCCAGCGCCGTCTATCTGCTGAATGATATTGTGGATATCGAGCGCGACAAACTGCACCCAAAGAAGAAGCACCGCGCCATTCCTTCGGGACAGTTGCCGCTGAACATCGCTATTTTTGCGGCGGTTAGCCTGCCGATCCTGACCCTTGTGAGCGCGCTGTTGGTGAATGTGCCGTTGGCGTTGGTGCTGATCGCCTATTACACCAAAGACCTTGCCTATTCCTTCTACCTGAAGAATGTGGTCATCATTGATGTGATCACGGTGGCAAGCGGCTTCATCATGCGCGTGGTGGCGGGCGTGGTCGTCATCAATGTCACCAACTTCTCGCCGTGGTTGTATGTGGTGGTGGGCGCGTTGGCGCTCTTCTTGGCAGTTGGCAAGCGTCGGCAAGAGTTGGTGCTGCTGGCAGAGGCGGCGCAGGACGTGCGCGCCACCTATAAAGATTACAACCTGCCGCTGCTGGATGACATGCTGCGGATGGTGACCAACGCCACCATCATCAGCTACACCTTTTACACCTTCGAGTCGCGCACCAATTTGGGCGGCAACCTGATGCTGCTGAGCGTGCCGTTCGCTGTCTACGGCTTGTTTCGTTACCTCTACCTGATCCATGTGAAAGGTGAGGGCAGCGCACCCGATGAACTGCTGTTCAAAGATAAACCTTTGTTGATCACGGCGGTGCTGTTCGTTTTGGTGGTCGGTGCGCTCATCTACTTGCCGACGTGGATAGATCGCTTGCGTTAGCCATGCACACCTACAGCGCACCCGCCAAAGTTATCTTATTTGGTGAACATGCCGTTGTCTATGGCGAGCCTGCTATTGCCGCGCCATTCAACACGCTGCAAGCGCAAGTAACAGCCTCCAGCGCGCCATATGGCAGCGGCTTAAGCATCATCAACCCTGCCAGCAACCTCAGGCTGCATGTGACGCTTGCCAACGACACTGCTGACAACGCCTTGATCTACGCCGCGCAGCTTGTGCTAAAAGCGCTGATGAAACCGCCACCTGACCTCACCCTAGAACTGCACTCGAATATTCCGATTGGCGGCGGCTTTGGCAGTGGCGCAGCCGTCAGTGCGGCGCTCATGCGCGCCCTGAGCGCCGCACTTGGCGAACCGCTGGAAGGCGATAAACTCAACGCTTTGGTCTATCAGGTTGAAAAACTGCATCACGGCACGCCCAGCGGCATTGATAACACCGTGATCGTCTATAACCAGCCCGTCTATTTTGTGCGCGGCACAGCGCCACAGTTGTTTCAGGTTGGCGCGCCGCTGACCTTCCTAATTGCCGATTCAGGCGTGAGTGCTTCCACACGGGAGACCGTTAGCGACGTGCGGCGGCTCTACACACGCGATCAGGCGCACTATAGCGCGATTATCGCTGAGATCGGCAACCTGACGCGGGCAGCGCGCTCCCTGATTGAAAGCGGCGAATCCTTGCTGGACTTGGGCGAGCTGATGAACACCAATCACAGTTTGCTGCGGGCGCTGACGGTTTCCTCCGCACACCTTGATCAATTGTGTGCGGTGGCGCGGCGGCAGGGCGCCTATGGCGCAAAATTGAGCGGTGGCGGGCGCGGCGGCAGCCTGATCGCGCTGATCGAACCCGACCTTGCCCAGCGCATCGCGGCGGCACTGCGCGATGCAGGCGCGGCGCAAACGTGGGTAATGCGCTTAGCGTGAGGGCAGAATGCTCACCTTTTTGAAACTCGGCGGTTCGCTCATCACCGATAAACGCGCTCAGCAGGCATACCGCCCTGAGGTTATGGCGCGCACCGCTGCCGAAATCGCGGCTGCCTACACACCTTCGCAGCCGCTGCTGATTGGGCATGGCAGCGGCTCGTTTGGGCATGTTGCCGCGCAGCAGTATGGGACGGCGCAAGGCGTTCACACAGCGGCGGATTGGCACGGCTTTGCCGAAGTTAGCCGTATGGCGCGGCGGTTGAATGCCTTGGTCTTAGAAGCACTCTGTGAGGCGGGCTTGCCTGTGCTGGGCTTTCAACCCTCTGCCTCAGCGCGCTGCGAAGCGGGCAAGCTAATCAGCCTAGAGAGCGATTTGATCCGCCTTGCCCTTGCGCGCCACCTTGTGCCGCTGGTGCATGGCGATGTGGCGTTCGATGCTGTGCGCGGCGGCACCATCCTCTCTACAGAGGCAATTTTCTTCTACCTTGCCGAGCGCTTGCATCCAGCGCGCATCCTGCTCTTGGGCGAGACAGAAGGCGTTTACGATGCAGATGGGAAGGTCATCCCGCGCATTACACCGCATAACTTTGATGAGGTGGCAAGCGCCTTAGGCGGCTCTGGTGGCACCGATGTCACTGGTGGGATGCTGGCAAAGGTGCAGGCGATGCTGGCGTTGGCAGTGCGTGTGGCGGGCTTGCAAGTGCAGATTATGGGCGGCACAGAGGCGGGGCAGATTAGGGCGGCATTGCGCGGCGATCTGCACATTGGCACGCTGATCGCCGCACAGTAGGGCTGCCTAGAAGAACGTCTCGTTACGGAAGCTCTCTAACAACATCTGGGCGCGGGAAGGCTGTTGTGTGAAGTATTCGGCGCTTGGTTTCGCCAAGAAGTCGCTATAGCCTTCCATAGCAAGGTGGTGCTGGTCGCTGATTCGGTTGAAGCCCATCGTCCAGTTTGGGAAGGAACGCACCATGATGGGTGCTTTGTAGACGCGCAGCACATCTTGATGACGTGGGTCTTTGAGGATTTCAGCATAGAGCTTTTCAACAACCTCTTCATCACCTTCTAAGGCTTGAATGAAAAAGCCATTTCGATAAAGCAACATGCCCGTCACATTCAGTTTTTCGTTGTTTGTGCGGCACTCTTCCAGCAGAGCGCGCAGTTCATCTTCGCTCATTGGGTGTCTGGCAAAGCTGACGTACACAAGGCTAATGAGTGTCACAGCAATCTCCTAAAGTCTTAATGCTTCAACAATACTATACTACACTAAACCAAACATCTTAAGCAACTTATTAGCACAGACAAGCTATCACAAAACTTTCCCAAAGCACTTTAGAATGGGTGTTAGAGCGCATTCACAAAAAGCGTTTTATCTGCTAAACTGCAAGTTAGCAAATGAGCGTGTGTGCCTTAGGGGATGGTGAGGACGTAATTCATGCAGGACAAGTGGCAAAAACACCTTGGTAATTTCGGCATTGCGCTGATCACCGCTTTCTTCATCACGCTGATTGTGCGGCTGTTCTTTCAGGGCGGTCTTCAAGCATTTTTGCAATCGGTCTTTGGCGGCACGCCCGAAAACGCGCACGACCTAGCAACGATCTTGTTCGGTGTGCTGCTGACTGTGCTGTTTTTCATCGCCGTGCATTTTGAAGACGCCCCAACGCTTCGCCATGACACCTCACGGGTGCGAGTGCGCTATGGCAAAGGTGAGCTGTACTTAGATGCTGCCTCAGTCTGCGACCAGGTCTTCATCGCCACTTCCAAAGTGATGCAGGTGAAGTGCAGCGAGGTAGAGGTGATCGGCATCCATGGCGACGCGCACATCACGCTCTATGCCCAAATTGAAACGGCTGCCATGCTCAACGAAAAACATGCCGAACTGCGTGCCGCCATTCAAGCGATGGCAGATCGACTGCACATTCGGCTCGGCGCTGAGCCAATTATCCATGCCAAACTGCCACAACTGCGCGGCGCACGCACCGTGAAAGACGTGCCGCCGCGTCCGTCCACGTTTCTAAGCAGCGGCGGCATCTTTAGCAGGCTGCGTTCAGAGCCACCGCGGTCATCGAGTGTTTTTGGGCGTTCCAGTGGCAGCATCTTTGGAACATCTTCCAAACCGCCCAAGCCACCCGAAAGCCCTTCGCCCTTTACCAATTCGCCGCTGGATGGTGAAGCGCCATCCCGCCCATCGAGCAGCCTGTTCGGCAGGCGCTTCCGCGATGTGCCGCCAGAACCATCCGACTCTGACGACCAAAACGACGACAAGTAGGTGCGTGTCTGCCTGTTTGCCGCACCTGTATCCCAACACACCCTAGAGAGGGTATTCACGATGCAAGAAAGACTTCAAAAGCTGATCGCGCAGGCGGGCATTGCCTCGCGGCGCGATTCTGAGCTGCTTATTCAGCAAGGGCGCGTGACCGTCAACGGCAAGCGTGCCATCCTAGGCGACCGCGCCGACCTGAGCGTAGACGATGTGCGCGTTGACGGTGAACGCCTCAAAATTAGCACTGAGCGCGTCTACATCATGCTTAACAAGCCGCTGCAAGTGGTGACTGCCGTCACGCCGCAGCACCAAGAAACCCGCCAAACCGTGCGCGATCTGATCCCGATTGAAGGGCATTTGTACCCTGCGGGCAGGCTAGACGCTGATAGCGAAGGCTTGGTGCTGATGACCAATGACGGCGATCTGGCAGAACGCCTAACCCATCCGCGTTACCAGAAGGCAAAGGTCTATGAGGTGACCGTGCATGGGCGCATTCCTGAAGAGGCGCTCGAAATCTGGGCGCGTGGCGTGATGCTGGATGACGGGATGACGCTGCCCGTCCAGATCAAGGTGCTAAGCCGTGATCCGCGCACCACAACCTTACAAATCACCATGACCGAAGGGCGCAAACGCCAAATTCGGCGGATTGCCAGCACCTTAGGCTATCCGGTGCAGCGCCTTGTCCGCACACATTTCGCCTCGCTGGCGCTTGGCAATTTGCGCCCTGGCGAGTGGCGCTACCTGACTGAGGCTGAAGTGGCTGCCCTGCGCGCACTTGCCAACAGCCTAACCATGCTGCCGCGCCCGCGTTTTGTGCGGCGTGCGCCCGCAGCGGATGCCGTGCGCCGTGATGGACGCCCGCTGCGCCGTCCGATACGTTCTGGGCGGGGCGCAGCGCGTGATAGACGGGATGATCGGCGCGGTGAGCGTTACGAACGGCGTGATGAGCGCGCACCACGCACAGAGCGCGGCGAGCGCAGTGATCGCGGTGAACGTCCCGCACGCCCTACTGGTCGGCGTCCGTTTGTGCCGCGCAGTGGTGAGCGTTACGAACGGCGTGATGATCGGCGTGATGAGCGCGCACCACGCACAGAGCGCGGCGAGCGCAGTGAACGTCCATCGCGCCCTGCGGCACGCCGTCCGTTCAAACCAAGCGGTGGCAAGCCACGCACAAGTTATCCGCAGGGCGCCAAACGCACGCCGCGCCGCCGCCCCTAGAGAGGTAGCAGGCGTGCTGCATCCATTTATTCACCTGCCCAACTGACGCCCTATTGACGTTTCACGGCATTATATATAATCTCTAGGCATAGCTTAAAACCATGCTGCGAGAAATGCCGTGAACGATCCGAGCGATACCCAACCCAAACAACTGCGCGATATTGTTGTGGAGCGCCTGCGTGCCATGATTGCACAGGGCAAGCTGCGCGGTGGCGATTGGCTGCGCCAAGCCGCCCTCTCTGCTGAATTAGGCATCAGCTACACACCTATCCGTGAGGCGCTCAAACAGCTTGAGGCAGAAGGCTTGGTGGAGCATGTGCCATACCGCGGCGCACGGGTGGTGGATTTTCGCCCTGAGGATGTGCTGGATGTGTATGCCATCCGCCTTGTGTTGGAGGCACAAGCAGCCGCCAGCGCCGCGCAGCGCATTACAGAGGCGGAACTGGCAGAACTGCGCGCACTGCACGAGCGCATGTCTGAATTGCACGGCGCGGAGTCGTTAGCGGAAGTGCGCGAGCTGAACGAGCGCTTTCACCTGAAGATCGTAGAGGCATCGGCGCGCACCTATCTGATCCGCACGCTGCGCGCCATCTGGACGTGGTTTCCCAAAATGCTGTGGAGTCAGTTTTTGTCGGATGGCGACCCGCCGCAGCGCGAGGCACAAGATAACGAAGAACACGCCCAGATCATCGCCGCTCTTGAGGCACATGATCCCGAAGCAGCCGAGCGCGCCATTCGCCATCACATCGAGCGCGCCCGCCAAACCCTGATTGATGCCTTTGCGGCACAGCAACACACTGCCTAGCGCGCTAATCAGCATCGGCAGCGCGCACCGCAGCCACAAAAGCGCGTAGTTTATCGTGATCTTTCAGGGCGGGCTGCGCCTCCACACCACTAGAGACATCCACCGCCCACGGGCGCACGGCGCGCACCGTCTCGCCAACGTTCTCAGGCGTTAAGCCGCCCGCTAGCATCAAACGGTTGACCGCGTTTGCCGCACGGCGCGCCAAAGTGAGGTCGGTGCGGGTGCCAGTGCCGCCTGCTAACGTCGGATGATAGGCGTCTAGCAGCAGTTGCGGCAGCCAGGGCGGCGCGCTGGGCGTTTCATCACTGAGGTGCGCCAACGCCGTTGTGATTTCCTCAAAGGTCTGGGCTTGCAAGGCGGGATAAAACGCGCCGTTGGTGACAAAGGCGATCTGCCGCAGTTTTTCCGCATCGGCGCGGTGAATTTGGGCTGCACCCAAACGGCAAACGCTGAGGATTCTGGGCAGTTCGGACGGATCAGGATCAACAAAAACGCCCACACACAGCGGAAGGCGCGGTGCATCCAAGCCGCGTAAGGTTGCGGTCAGGCTGGCAACTTGATCAGAAGTCACGGCGCGTGGGCTACTGGGGTGAAAAATGAAGCCAACCATATCCGCGCCGACTTCGATGGCGGCAAGCAGATCGGCTTGGTTGGTGATGCCACAGATTTTGATGAGGGTCATCGCTTGTGCGCCTTGATGCGTTTATTTACATTGATTCTAGCACAGCCTAGGCGAGACAAGGTAACTCCGCAATACAGCGCAGTAGGGTATGCTTAGCACGTTTGAGTCGTTGTGTGTTGTGAGGAGCGTCTATGACCATCAGCCAACCGTCACTGGCAGACTGGGCGCAGCGCCGCCTGAAGTTAGCGTTGCGCTGTGCAATTGCTGCTGCCTTGGGCAGTTTCGGGTTCAGCCTGCTGAACACCAACCACCTTGACCTTGTGCCAATTGCGGATACGCTTGGGCTGCCGTTTACCAGCCTTACCCTAACTTCACAGAGCATCAGCAGCACGTTTATCTACCTCACTTTAAGCATCAGCCTAGTGGTGGTGGCGATCAGCTTTCGGCGCTTAGCGCGCTATGATCCAACCGTCAGCGCGTTAGAACGGCAGGCGGCTGCCTTTGGCAGCGAATGGATCGGGCGCTTGGCGGTCTCATTGATCGTTGGTGTGCTACTCTTTGGCATTTCGTTGGGCGTGATGCTGCTCGTGGTGCGCCTGTTTGAGGGCGCAACGCTCACACGGCTTGGTGTCGTTATCCTAGCGACGGGCTATGGCGGTGGGTTAGCCTTTGGGCTTGCCTTCTGGGCGGTCACGCTCAAAACGCGGCAAATCCTCACGCTTGTGGGCGTCTTTCTGATCGGCGCCTTCATCTTTGCCATGTGGGTGAGCAGTGATCGGTTGTGGTGGCAGCGTTCACTCAGCGCGCTTGGGCATGATAGCATCGCGGGCTTGGTCTTCAACCTGAGCCTGATCTTCGCGGGCTTGGCGGCGCTTGCGGTTGCCCTTGAAGAAATTGACATGCTGCGCTTGTTGCGGGATAGTGGCACGCTCACTTGGCAGGGCTACCGCGTGTTGCAAGTCAGCCTTGTCGGCATCTGTGTGCTGATGATCGGCATTGGGTTGTTCCCAACCACCATCAGCCCGTTGAGCGACTTTCTGCACAACGTCGCCGCAAACGGCATGATTGGGCTGATCGTGCTGCTGATGTTCACC
>DAOTVQ010000028.1:0-170328 GCA_034436355.1 Anaerolineae bacterium | reverse complement strand
ACCGCCACCGCTGAGCAAGGCGACCAACTTTCGGCGGCAGCCGCTGCCACCGCTACCAACGAGGCACTGCTGAACATCCAGCGATCCCTTCAACAAACGCAAACGGCGCTTAGTGCGCTGATCGTCGGTGCCACGCTGCCCGCCACCCAAACACCAGCACCCGCCAGCCCAACACCCGATCTAGCCTTCACACAGACCGCCCAAGTGCGCGACCTTGCGACGGTCATTGCACAGGCAACCCGCGCCGCGCAAAGCATTGAGAGCGCCACACCGCCGCAAGAAGCCAGTTTCTTGGTTGCCTTTGCCGAGTTCCTGCGCGATCCTATCTTTCAAGGCATTGGCGCGCTTCTTGCCTTGTTGGGTCTGTTCGTCACCTATTGGCAAGGACGCACTCAAAGCCGCCGTTGAAGCACTGCGCGCTAGTAACCTAGCGCGCCGCTATTTCAAAAGCCTTTAGCCGTTCGCTTGGGTGAGCTGCGCCTCAACCGCCTCGACCAAGCGTTTGCGATCCAGAGTCGCCTTCTGCCAAAAGACGGCATTGTGCAGGCGTGTGCGGTCAATTTCGCCGATCTCTTTAGCACTCATGACTGCCACGCGCACCTCTCGCAAATCGTCCGATTGGCGGATGTGTTGCAGCACGTCCAAGCCGCCCATATCCGGCAGCATAATATCCAAGATGACCAAATCCGGTGGTTGTTCGTGCATCGCCTTTAGCGCGCTTTCACCAGTGCGCGCCTCCGTCACGCTGAACTTGCGGCTCGCCTCCAGAATGCGGCGCACTAAACGCGCATCATAGGGATTGTCATCCACGATCAGCACTTTGAAGGCGCCTTCCATTGGCTGCGGCGTTTCGGCGGGCTTTCTTGCCGTTGGAGCAGGGCTGGGTCGCTCATCGGTGTGGCTTTCAGCAGGGCGATCTGCGAGAGTCGTCACTACATGGTCAACCAATTCGCGGGTGCTGTAGTTGCCCTTCAACCAGACCGAGTCAATCTGCCCACTCAGGCGCGCCTTATCCGATGGCGTAAGCGATTTACCGCTCAGCACAATCACTGGAATATGAGCAGTTTCAGGGTCTGCCTTCAGCGCTTCCAGCAGGCTGAAGCCGTCAATTTCGGGCATGGTTAGGTCGGTGATGACCAGATCAGGGCGGCGCTGGCGCACCAGATCGAGTCCATCCAGCGGATGGTTGGACTCAAAGACGCGATAGTTCTTGTGTGCCTGCAACAAACGGCGAATGAGGCGCGTATCGTGCGGATTGTCGTCAATGACCACCACAGTCGTGATCTGCTCATCAAGGCGCTCTAGCGCCGCGCCGAGTCCTTCCGTTTGTTGGGAAGGTGCAGCCGCGCCCAGTTCGAGTTCTAGCACATACTGATCTTCGAGGATGTGCTTTTCTGCCGGGAAGGTGTGTCCGGAGCAGTTGAGCAGCAGCTTTTCGTGCGGCTGCACTACGCCAGTGGCAATCAACTTCTCTAAGCCGGCAAAGGCAACCGCCGTGGCAGGCTCGACGCTGAAGCCTTCGGTGCGTGCCACGCGGCGCATGGCGCGGAAGGCTTGCCCATCATCCACACTGACCATAGCGCCGCCATGCGTCAGGATCGCCTCGCGCAGCATGGTATAGGCGTGACCCGGATCGCCTGTCGCCAACACGGTGATCAGCGTCTCAGGGATGACTGGCTCGGCTACGGTGTTACCTTGTTCAAAAGCGCGCACCATCGGCGCACAGCCCGAAACCTGCACAATGCCGAGCTTTGGTACCTTATCAATCAAGCCGATTTGGTAAAGTTCCAAAAAGCCTTTGTAGACGCCCAGCGGTCCGATGCCGCCGCTGACTGCCTGAATGTACCAATCAGGCGCGATCCAGCGCCCATCCGCGCCATAGTCTAGGCTGAGCTGCTCGGCGATCTCGAACGCCATTGTCTTCATGCTCTCTTTGCCGGGAATGCCCTTTGAACCGCGATCAAAGTAGAGGTTGCGGCGGGCGGCAAAGTCGGCGGCAACCTTCTTGGTTTGGTCGTAGGTGCCGGTCACCTTGATCAGCTCTGCACCGTACAAGCCGAGTTCGCGCATTTTCTCGGCAGGCACCATGCTGGGCAGAAATACCCACAGCTTGATGCCCGCCCGCGCACAGTAGGCAGCATAGGCAGCCGCCGCGTTGCCTGTGGATGCCAATACACATTCTTTGATGCCCGCTTGCCGCAGAATGGAGACAGACAGCGCCCCTTGCCGATCCTTAAAGGAATTGGTGGGCATACGGCGCTCATCTTTGATCAGGATATGTTCGTGACCGAGCGACTCGCCCAGCCGCTCGGCACGGATGATCGGAGTCATACCTTCGCCGATGGAGACGCGCTGCGTTTGATCGCTAAGCGGCAGCAATTCCTCGTAGCGCCACAGTGAGAACGGGCGACGCGGCAAGCCCTGCGCCCACTTGACTTCTGAGTAGTGATAGCGGGCATCTAGCCACCAGTCGCCGCAGCGTTCACACTTGGCGATCATCGGGTCGGGCAGCATTGTGTGTCCACAGGAAAGGCAGACAACTTGAGCGAAAAGGGTTGGCATAGTCTTCACCGGTGATTGTTGTGCTAGGTTGTATAGAGAAAGTGTAGCATATCTCCAGCAGGCAGCGGCGTTTCCCTATAACAATCTCCGATCAACTGGGAGCGGTTAGCCCTGCATCTCGCTCAGCACACGCCGTGCAATGACTAGGCGCTGAATTTGGCTGGTGCCTTCGCCAATGCTCATCAAGCGCTGATCGCGGTACATGCGCTCGACGGGAAACTCGGCGCTGTAGCCATAGCTGCCGTGTATCTGAATGGCGTTGAAGCACACGCGCTCTGCCACCTCGCTGGCAAAGAGTTTTGCCATCGCCGCCTCTTTGGTGAAGGGCTTGCCGTGATCTTTCAGCCACGATGCACGGTAGACCAGCAGGCGTGCGGCGTCAATTTCGAGCGCGGCATCGGCAATCATCCACTGAATCGCCTGATGTTCGCTGATCGGCTTGCCAAAGGCGGCACGCTGCCGCGCATACTTCACCGCTTCTTCAAAAGCACCTTGTGCCAAGCCAACGCTCAGCGCACCGATGCTGATCCTGCCGCCGTCGAGCGTCTCCATCGTCTGTTGAAAGCCGCGCCCAAGTTCGCCCAACACATTGTCGGCTGGCACGCGCACGTGGTCATAGCTGATCATGTGCGTGGAGGAGCCTTTCAAGCCCATCTTCTTTTCGGGCGGATGCACGGTCAGCCCGTCACGGTCAGTCTCCACAAGGATATGGCTGAAGCCGCGTGTGCCAGCCGCCTTATCGGTGCGCGTTAAGGTGATGATGACAGGCGCAAAGCGCGCATTGGTGATCCACGCCTTTGTGCCACTGACCACATACTGATCGCCCTCCAGCGTGGCGCTGGTCTGTGCGCTCATCAGGTCAGAGCCGGCGTTCGGTTCGGTGAGCGCTAAGGCGCCTAGTGCCTCGCCGCTGGTCAGGCGCGGCAGAAATTTCTCTTTTTGGGCAGGCGTTCCCCAGCGCACAATCGGCAGGCAGCCTAAGCCATTGTGGGCAGAGATCGAGAGCGCTGTTGAGCCACAGACGCGCCCCAGCTCCTCCACAGCTAGAGAGGCACTGATCGTATCCATAGCGGCGCCGCCGTATTCCTCAGGCACTTGGATGCCTGTTAAGCCTAGCTGCGGCATCTTGCGGATGGCTTCCCAACGCAGATCGCCCTGCTGCTCGATCTGCGCCGCATACGGCTTGATCTCGCCTTCGCAGAAGTCGCGCACGGCACGCTGATACATGCGTTGTTCTTGGGTTAGTTCAAAATTCATTGGTCAAAATGCTCCTAGAAGCGTCCGGCGAATAAATCTGCCACACGCGTCACTAAATCTTGCTGTAAAATCGGCTTGATCAGGTAGCTATCCACACCGCCGGAGATATCCAGCGCAGCAAGGAAGCTCTGAGCATAACCCGCCACCATCAGCACGAGCGTGCGCTGCGTCTCGATAGCGCGCATGGCGTTCACAAACTCGATGCCGTTCATGCCGGGCATCGCAAAGTCTACCACAACCATATCGGGCGGGTCAGCCTGAAAACGCGCTAAGCCCTCTGTGCCGTTAGCCGCCATAGTGGTGTGGTAGCCGGCATAGCTGAGCGTGGTGGCGATCATTTCGCACTGGGCGGGATCGTCGTCAATCACCAAGATTTTCTGCGGCGGGTTAGGTGCGTCGCCCATGATAAAAACTCCTCATATCGTCTCTAGATGATGCCGTTAAATGATAGATAACAGTTGCGGCGTTTGTTACATATCTTATACCAGATCAGTGCAGCGATGCAGGGTTAGAATGATCAAAGACTCTGCCCGCTGCCCTACGCTTGCCCTATGCCCATCATGTTAGGCTTTTGTTTGCCCATTCTGCCTAAGAGGTGCTATCATGGTGTGGCTGAGCATCCGTCTAGCAGGCAGGGAGAAGCAGGCATGGTCGGTTTACGGCGCTTTTGGAACGCATTTAAGAACGTAGCCATCTTTTTCTCATTCATCGTCAACTTTGTTTTCCTGATCGTGATCTTGCTGCTGCTGACTGTGATCTTTCAGATCACCAACGGCATTGCCGAGCCGCTGCTGGGAGGCTTGTATAGCAGCTTTGTGGGCTTGAATGAAGCGCGCATCATCACCACCATCAACGTGAATGACACCATCAATGTGAAAGATCAAATTCAGGTGGTGGATACGATCAACGTCAAGGATACCATCCCGGTGGTGCTGAACATTCCGCTTCAGCAGAACACCGTCGTAACGCTGACGCAGCCTGTGCCGATTACGGCGAATGCTGCCTTTGCCCTGCCCGGCGGCGGTGGCACCATTCGCGGTTCGGTGGCGATCACGCTGCCGCAAGGCTTGCAACTGCCTGTCGCGCTCAATTTGCAGGTGCCGGTGGATAGCACCTTGCCGATTGACTTGAAGGTGCCAGTTGATCTGAAAGTGCCGGTTGATCTGAAGGTGCCAGTTGCCCTGCGCGTGCCGGTGGATATTCCCCTTGATCAGACGCAGCTTAACGATGTGGCGAAAAGCCTGCAAAACGTGATCGGTCCGCTGACCCGCGTCGTCACCAACCTGCCCAAGAATTGGAATGAAATGTGGATTGTGATCGGGCAGATTTTGGCAGGGCAGCCACCCGACCTGCTGGCAGATAACGACTTTATCCGTAATCCGTGGCCGGGCTTCCGCACCGGACCCGGCGCCAACCTGCCCACCTACACGCCCTCAGCGCCACCGCCCAACGCCACGATCATTGTTGTGCCATTTGAAGGGACTGCCACCGCGCCCAACGCTGCACCGCCCACCAACCTAACGCCGCTGCCCACACCAACGCCCGTTATCCCACCCACAGTGACGCCCATCGCGCCAACGCCAACACTCTTTATCCCAACCCTGCCACCGCCCACACCTTGATAGGATTTTTGCCGTCATGACTCAGCCACCTGCTTCACAGCCTGCCATTTGCGATTATGAAGGCTCCACCTACCGCGCCGACTTTTGGGAAGGCAAAGGGCGCGAGTATGAGGACGCCGTTGAACGCCTGATCTTGCGGCGCTTTTTGCCACGGGGCGGCAAGCGCTACGCCGATTTTGGCGCAGGCTTCGGGCGCCTGATCAACGAGGCGGCGGGCTTTGAAGAAGTGGTCGTGATGGACTATTCACGCACCATGCTGCAAGATGCTCAGGCACGGCTTGGGCGCTCAGATCGATTCATCTATGTGGCAGCCGATCTCTACAAGCTGCCCTTTGCCGCCAACGCCTTTGATGCCGGCTTGCTGTGCCGCGTGGTGCATCACCTTGCCGATGCACCCGCCGCCCTGCGCCAAATCCGCCATAGCATGGCGAATGGCAGCACCTTTGTGTTGGAATTTGCTAACAAACTGAACCTGAAGGCAATCCTGCGCTATGCTTTCCGCCGCCAAACGTGGAGTCCCTACAACCACGAACCACTGGAGTTCGTGCGCCTCAACTTTGATTTTCATCCCGCTTACATCCGCGAGGCGCTCAGCGGCGCAGGCTTCACAGTGCGCCGTCGTGCGGCTGCCTCTTGGCTGCGGCTGGGACTCTTCAAGAAAGTGTTCCCGCTGCGCCTGATGGTCGGCATAGATCGGCTCTTGCAGCCGCTTGGCGGCATGTTGCCTTACGCGCCGCAGATTTTTGTGGAAAATCGCGTCGAAGGTGTGCCTAGCACACTTATTGGGCGCGATCAGTTGTTCAAATGCCCAATCACAGGTGCGCCGCTGCACCGTGAAGGCGATGTGCTGCTCAGCACAGAAGGCAACCCGCGTTGGGCAATCCGCGATGGCATCTACGACTTGAAAGAGCCGCTGCCCTAAACGCCTACGGCTCTAAGCGGTGAATATCACGCGGGAACAGCGTTGCCTGCCGCAAGTTATCCAAGCCCAGAAGCTGCGTCACAAAGCGTTCCATGCCGATGGCGAAGCCGCCGTGTGGCGGCATCCCGAACTTGAACGCCTCAAAGTAGTGCTTGAAGGCTTCCACGTTATAGCGAAAGCGCGCCGCCGCCGCCAGATAGTCCTCATACTTGTGCAAACGCTGACCGCCCGTCACCAGCTCCAGCCCGCGAAAGAGCAGATCAAAGCTGTTTGAGTAGCGCGGATCCTCGCGGTTGGGATGCGTGTAGAACGGACGCTTGACCATTGGATAGCCCGTCACAAACAGAAAATCGCTCTGGTAGGTCTCTTTTGCCCACTCGCCCAGAAGGCGCTCATGTTCTGGGGCAAGGTCAGGCTCGCCGAGGGCGTTCTTCACGCCAAACTTATCGTGGAGCATCTGCTGCGCTTCGGGAAAGAAGATGTGCGGAATTGCCTCAGGCAACAGCGGCATGGTCACATTGAGCAGGCTTAGCTCAGCGGCGTACTGTTGGCTCAGATAGCCTAAAATGCCGCGCACTACGTCTGCCAAGACTGCCATCACATCGAAATGATCGCGGATGAAGCCAAATTCGCAGTCAAGGCTGACATATTCGTTTAGGTGGCGCGTGGTGGCGTGCGGTTCGGCACGGAAGACGGGCCCGACCTCATAGACGCGCTCAAAGACGCCCACCATGATCTGCTTGTAGAACTGCGGACTCTGTGCTAGGTAGGCGGTGCGCCCGAAATATTCAACCGGGAAGACGTTCGCGCCGCTTTCGGTGGCGCTGGCAACCAGCTTAGGCGTCTGAATTTCGGTGAAATCGCGCTGGGCAAGCACAGCGCGGAAGCCCGCCATCACGCCGGCGGCAAGGCGCAGCACTGCACGGCGCTCTAGGGCGCGGTGACCGATCACGGCATGGTCAAGGAAGACGGGCAGCGTGGCGCGTACACGGTCTTTATAGAGCGAGAACGGCGTCGGCTCATGCACGGGCGTGATCACCTCAATGTGTGGATCATGCAGTTCATAGCCGCCCGGCGCTTGTGGCTCTTGCACGACAATGCCACTGATGGCGAGGACAGTCTCTGCCAGCAAGCCATGCAGCGGCGCGATTGCCTCGTGGCTGGCAACCGCCTGCACAATGCCCGCCCTATCGCGCAGCACCAAAAAGTTCACGCCACCCATTGCCCGCAGCCGATGCAGCCAGCCCATCACTCGCACGCGCTGCCCAAGATGCTGCGGCAGCGCCGTCGTAAGCACCCGATTGTTTTCCATGCTTTGCCTTTCCGCTGTGTGGAGAATTGCTCATTGTCAGATGTGGATCACGCTGCACTAAGGTAGCACGCCGCGCTGATTGCGTCAACCTTAGCGCGTGAAGCGCTCCAACACTTGCACAGCGGGCTTAGGTGCGTAGTCCACCGTCCACAAGCCAAAGTGATGCTCCGCGTTATCTGCGCTGGGGCAAGCCGGCGGAATGCACGTTACATCGGTAGGAAAGTCAAATGCCGTCCACAGCAGCCACCCGAGCAGATTCGCGTTTTCCGCCGCACGAATTGCCGACTCCAGTTTATTCGCCTGATCAGCTAAGGCAGCGCGGTTGCCCGCACGGGCGGGATAACCTAGCTCTTGGAGCAGGATCGGCTTGCGGCTGCCTGCCCGTAAGCTATTGATGCGCTGCTGCAAGTTCTCCGCAGAGCGCCAATGGTGAAAGCTGAGGAAATCTACCGCACGCTCAGTTGCCAACGAGCCTTCATTCCAGCCGGCGGTGATCAGGTGATTGGGCGCTGCGGCACGCACACGCGGCGCAAGCTGATTCAGCCACGCGATCACATCTGCTGAGCGCGCATAGCCGCGCACATAATCAATATCGCCCTCGTTCCGCAGATCGAACGCCAAAATAGCAGGCTCATCACGGTAGCGCGTCACGATGAACAGGCTTTGGGCATCTGCCATTTCCGATTGTGTGTAGAGTGGGCGCACCAACAGATCAGGCAGATCGTTCAGGGTCAGCAGCACGCGCAGCCCACGCGCAGCGGCAAGGCGCAACGTACCATCCAATCGGGCGAAGCCTTCAGGATTTGGCACAATGCCGCTGCCCACACATTGGAACAGCGCGGCGTGCCACGCAAAAATGCGGATGGTGTTCACGCCTGAGGCTGCCAGCAGATCGAGTTCGCGGGCGATGCTGCTCAGGTCTGACTCGGTCAGGAAGCGCCGCCACGGCGCACGAGATGGATAGTAATTCACGCCACGCACTACAAACGGAACGCCATCCGCGCTGAAACGCCCTGCCGCAAGGCGCACAAAGCCGCCCTTGCCGTGCGGTGTATAGGCAGGCAGTTGGGCGGCGGCAATTTCTTCGGGCGAGCAGGTTTCGGGCGGCGGTGCGACTAAGGCGTTGTGCTTGCGGAGCGCTTGGGCTGCCTCTGTGCCTTGCGGCTGAATGGCAAGCGCCCGCCGATAGGACTCTAGGGCAGCGGGCAAGTTACCGCGCCGCTCTAGTGCCGCGCCGTAGTTGTAGTAAGCGGGGTAGAGCAGCAAGCGCGGCGAGTCGTCGCCTTCGCAAGTTGCCGCCTGATTATCCAGCAAGGTGAGCGCGCCGATCACGCGCTGCCAATCCTGATTCCAAGCGGCGTGCAGGTTGCCGCACAGATCAGAGGGCGTTAGCAGCCGCAGATCATCGGGAATCTCAAAGGCAGCCTGCACCGCCGACTCAACATCGCGGAAGGCGCTGGCGTCGTAGGTTGGCAGCGGCAGCATGGTTTCAGGGTTGCGGCGGGTGCTGCCACTGCTGATCACCAATAAGGCAATTACGGCGATCAGGGTGACGCCGTAAATGCCAAGTCGGGCGAATGGGCGCATCTTAACGGACGACCTCACGTGCATCCTGCGCGCAGCGGAAGCCGAAAAAGACGCCGCGTGCCTCAGGCGACATGGGCAAGCGGTGCGTAGCGCGATATTCGACCAAGCCTAGCGGATCAAGCGTGCGTGCGCCGCCACCGCGCAATACGCGATCTCTGCCCGTCGCAGGGCCTTTCGGGTTCTGGTTTTCATTGCGCGCATAGTAGTCTGCGGCATACCAATCCGAGACCCATTCCCATGCGTTGCCCGCCATGTCCAGCACACCAAACGGGCTGGCACCTTCAGGGAAGCTGCCCACATCGCGCAAGCCACCCGAATTGACATTGGCAGGTAGTGCATCCGTAGTGTTGCCCCACGGATACAAACGCCCATCTGTGCCGCGTGCGGCATATTCCCACTCTGCCTCTGTGGGCAGCCGCTTGCCGATGGAGCGGCAGTAAGCGACTGCCTCTGCCCATGAGACGCCCGTCACAGGCTGATTATCGGCGTTGGGCGGAATGTTCGGGGCAGGCGGACGCCGCACAAACTGCACTTGGCGGAAATAGAGATCGAGCCAGACAGGTTCTTCCGGCGGTGCGGTGCGTGGGCGCGTGCCGCTGTATTCGCCGCCGTCTTCCCGCGAGAGGATCAGCAGCAGTTCGCGGCGCGAAACATCCACGCGCCCATCGGCAGGGCGCTGCGGTGAATAGCAGCAGGTGCCATCGGCACGCAGCACGCGGTGATCAGCATCCCGCACGGCAGGCATGACCATCATGTGTGCGCCAAGCCCACGGTACACGCGTTCGCCATCCACATACAGATCGGCGTTGCCCCAAGTGTTAATATCACCCACCACAGCGGGCAAAATGGGCGATTCCTGTCCTGTATCGCCGTGCATATGCACGTGATCGCCAATGCCACCTTCCTGAAAAGACGTTGTGCCTCTGAAAACATTATGCACAATGCGAATTTCACCGCTCAGGGTGCGGTTTGCTTCTGTTTTGATCTCGCCCGTGAAGGTGACGATGACCTCGCCGCGGTTGGTCGCAGGGTTCAGGGTGAGCGTCACTTCAGCATCGGTGAGGGCGCTTACCTGCGCGCCATCGTAGCTGAAACGGTCGTTAATATCACCGATCACATAGCCTTCGGTTGCGCGCACTTCCCACGTCGGATCAACGCCGGGTTCCACCCAAGCAGCGGGTGCTTCAAAGCCTGTCCGCCGAATGAAATCAAAGTAGGCGCGGTTGGTCACTTCGGTGCGGTCTATGAAGAACGGCGGCACTGTTACATTGTGCGGTGGGCGCTCATGCTCACCGCCGGTTGCCAAGCCCATCAGAAAGGTGCCGCCGCGCACAAAGACCATGCCTTCGGGCGCTGGTGGGTCAGCAGGCTGGCTTAGCACTGCCACTAAGCCCAAGCCCGCTAACAAACTGATGACTGCGACAATGGCAACTGCGGCAAAAGACGGCATTCGCCCTGTGCCGCTGGGTAGCCGTTCGGTGCTTGGAACGCGCACTGTGCCAGCCTCAAGATCAGCTTGAGAGGGCTTGGTAAGTTGGGTGCGTTTTTCAGAGTCGGGTAGGCGCTCCGTCGCGTTGGGATCGGGTGTGGAAGTGGCAAGTACAGCCGCGGCAGTTGCAATTGACTGCCCTGCTAGAGCTGCCTCAAATGCTTCCGACATCTCGCGGGCGGTGGCAAACCGATCTGCGGGATTTTTGCTCAAGGCACGCAACACCACATGATCCACACCTTGGGGCAAACCTTGCACTAACTCGCTTGGCGCGGGCGGCGGCGAATTGAGATGCTTCACAATGATGCTTGCCGTAGAGTTGCCGCTAAAAGGCGTGCGCGCTGTGAGCAGTTCAAAGAGCAGACAGCCAAGCGCATAAATATCGGCGCGGCTGGTCAGATCACTCACACCTTCAATCTGTTCGGGCGACATATAAGCCGGTGAGCCAGTTGTATAGCCAGTTGCCGTCAGCTTTTCCGAGTCGGCAAGGCGTGCCAAGCCGAAATCCGTCAGAATCAGGCGTTCGCCATCGACAAGCATGACGTTGGCAGGCTTCACATCGCGGTGAATCACGCCGCGCTGATGGGCGTAGTCCAGCGCGGCGCACAACTGGCTGAACCAACGGCGCACTTCGGGTAAGGGCAAGCCGTTGGGCGAGTCGGTGATGCGCTTTGCCAGCGTCTCACCTTCGATGAGTTCCATCACCATGTAGTGCAAACCGTCTTGCACATCAAAGTCAAAAACGCGCAAGATGTTCGGGTGGCTGAGGGCTGCCACCGCACGCGCTTCTTGCCGAAAACGCGCCACCGATTCGCCGTCTTCAAGGCGCAGCGGCTGGATGACTTTGATCGCCACATGCTGTGCCAAATCAGGGTTAAAGGCGCGGTAGACTTCTGCCATGTTGCCGCGCCCAAGCAGCCCATCAATCCGATATTTGCCGAGCATCTGCCCGTTTTTAAGGTACGTAAGAGGTTGTCCGCCTGCCATCACGCCACCAATTTCTCAAGTGAAAGATATTGCCACATCATAGCGTTTTTTTGCCGCTATGGGAACAGGCAGCCTGAATGAGTTCAAGGTATTTTGGCGCGCCGCCCTCGCCGCTTGGATAGCATCACCAAATCTGCTAGACTATAAACACGAAGCACGCTGCGTTAACCTGTGAGGAATGAGCGGATGGCATCAGAAAATCAACTGATCAACAAGCGCTTTCGAATCCTTGAAACGCTTGGTTCAGGCGGCATGGCAGTTGTCTACAAAGCGCATGACATACGCCTAGGGCGCACGGTAGCGCTCAAAACGCTGCGCTCTAGCCTGACGGCAAATGAGGCATTCCGCGAGAACTTCCGCGAAGAGGCGCGCCGTGTGGCAAGCCTGCTGCACCCAAACATCGTGACCGTCTTTGACGCGGATAACGAAGGCGCGCTGTTCTACATCGTCATGGAGTATGTTGACGCGCAAGACCTGAAGAAGCACATCCGCACCAGCGCGCCCTTTTCCGTTGAGCGTGCGCTGCACATCGGCATCCAGATGTGTGCCGGCATTGGCTACGCGCACCGTTCGGGGTTGGTTCATGCCGATGTGAAGCCGCAAAATATCTTGCTCTATAGCAATGATACGGTGAAGGTGACCGACTTTGGCATTGCACAGGTCATCACCCATACACAAGCAATAACGCGCCAAGAGGTGGTCTGGGGCAGCCCGCAGTATTTCTCGCCCGAACAGGCACAAGGGATGCAGCCAACGCCCGCCTCAGATGTCTACATGATCGGCATTGTGCTGTACGAAATGCTGACCGCTAAGCTGCCTTTCATCGGTATGGATCAAAAAGAGCTGGCGTTGGCACACATCAACGATCAAGTGCCGCATGTGCTTGAAGCAAATCCGAATGTGCCAACCACCCTTGATTGGATCATCCACAAATGTATGGCAAAAGAGCCAACGGCGCGCTTCTCGCAAGCCGATCAGCTTGGGCGCGTCCTGATTGATGTGCAAAAGGGCTTGCGTGGCACAACAGCTATTCCTGCTATCAAGCCGACAGGTGCTTCGCCTAGCAGCGGCATTCCCGCCCTTGGCGGCAGCCAGGCAGCACCGCCTGTGCAAGCCTCTCAACTGCAAACGCCTGCCCCACCACGCGATGCCACTTCAGGACCTGTGAATCCCTATCAGGTCAGTGCGCCGCACAGTCCCGCCCAAGTGACGCCGCCCCCTTACAGTGGCGCGCCAAGCGGCGGTGTGCTACAGCCGCCCGTTAAACCGACGGAGCCACCACGCTACTACGGCAGCCCTGCGCCGTCTGGCGCTACCCGTGCCGCCGTTACGCAGCAACCGTCGGCACAGCCGCAACCTTCGGGTTGGACAGGCGCTGGGACGCCCGTGCCGCCGCAAAACCCTGCATATGGTGGCACCCATTATGATAACCGCTATGGGGCGGGCAGCTACGGTCCCAATTATGATTATGGCGTGCCACCCGTGACCGATACGCTTCAGCCGCTGACCCTTGTGCTAGGTGGCTTGGCACTCATCGCCGTGCTAGGCGTGATTGTGCTGTGGCTGGCAGTCTGGGGTGCTTATAGTTAAGCTACCCACGCAGGCGCGGCAAGCTGCCAACGAAAAGCGGCGCGCTGGTCGGTTGTTGGCTGCCGCCGCGTGGCTCTAAGGTGATGCCAAGCGTGTAGGACATGCTGGGATCTGGCACTGCTACGCGCAAAGGTTGGTCGCCTTCCAAAACGCCGCCACTACGGATGCCCTCAGCCGTGATGAACCACAATTGATATTGTTGATCAGCGGCGGGCGCGGGCAGGTCTGCCACCAAGACGCCCTGATCGGTGTTGGGCAACGCCACAAAGCGGATGGTGCCCGCCACCTCTGCCTGTGGCGTCAGTTCAACGCGCACCGCATTCGGATTGCCCAAGATTTCTACAATCGGATCGGTTTGCGGCGTGAACACCACCAGCAAGCCTAAGGCGATGATGAGCAGCGCGGCGGCGGCAAAAGCAATCCATAACGGTGGACGGCGTTTGGGCGGCGGCAAAGGGTGGCTTTTCGGCGCGGACTCTGCCGCAAGGCGCGCACGGAAGCGTTCGACAGCGCCTTCAGGCACGCTGCGCTGTGTGGTGAGCGCCCCTAAGCCACCGAACATCCGCTCATAGCTGTGCAACAGGGCTTGCGCCTCTGCTGAGCGCGCTAAGAGTCCCTCCACTTGGGCACGCTCTTCTGCGGAGAGTGTGTTCAGCGCATAGGCGGCGATGAGGTCAGAAATATCCTGATCGTTCATGATGCTTTGCTCACGTCTGCCTCACTCGGCGGGGCAGCACTGCTGCCCACATGCGTTACTCGTATTCCCATGCGTCGCGCAGTTTTTGCAGCGCCGAACGCATCCGTGTTTTGACTGTGCCAAGCGGAATGCCGAGATGCTCGGCAATTTCTGATTGCGTCATGCCGCCGTAATAGCTCAGGGCAATCACCTGCACCTGATCGGTGGGCAGGTTCTCGATCATGGCGCGCAAACTCTGAGCGCGCTCCCGATCCACCCAGTCCTGCAAGAACTCAAAGGCAGGGCGTCCATCGTTGCTGAGCAGATCGTAAGGCGTTGCCACCTGCCGTGCCGTCTGGCGCAGCCGATCAATCGCCATATTGCGCGCAATGCCCGATAGCCATGTGGCAAAGGCGCCACGCCCTGCATCGTATTGCTCAATCCGCTGCCAGACCCGTAAAAAGACATCTTGCGAACATTCTTCAGCGCTGCCCTCATCATTCAGCACGCGGTAGGCAATGCTATAGATGAGGTTGGCATAGCGCTGATAGAGCTGCACCATCGCCTCTTGATTGCGCCGCTTGATCTCAGCAATGAGTTGCCCATCATCCATAGATTAACCTGCCGTGCAGCGCCTGCTCACCACCTGAAAGATACCCGATCTGGTTGGCTTTTGCCAAATGCACGGCGCACTCATCAAGCACTCATCTTTCTGTGGAACGGCTTGTAAATCTATACGCATTTTCTTCGCCGTATAGATTGATAGTTGCGGGCAAAATGATCACCCTGCGGCATTCGCAACGCTTGTTTCTCCTACTTTCAAAAGAGGGAATGTCAGATGTCTACCATTTCTCGCCGTAATTTTCTTAAGGGCAGCGCCGTGGTTGCGGGTGCCGCCGCAGTCGGTTTTCACGGTGTGTTCGGCGTG
The DNA here is from genome assembly GCA_034436355.1 of Anaerolineae bacterium. Taxonomy (GTDB): domain Bacteria; phylum Chloroflexota; class Anaerolineae; order Aggregatilineales; family UBA2796; genus CP2-2F. The sequence continues at coordinate 155,396 of DAOTVQ010000028.1, read as the reverse complement.
CGCCGCGTCTTTGGGCAGATGAAAGACGACGATTTGCAAACAGTGCTGAACCTTGCCGCCACCGCCGAAACGCTGGCAACCACGCACTACTACACCGCCCTGACCAAAGGCGGCATCATGTTCAGCGACTTTGAGAAGGCATACATGGTTGCCGCGCTGGAAGCCGAGCAGATTCACCTTGATTACCTGAACGCCAACGGCGCACAGGCGCTCACAGGGGAATTCTACTTCCCGCAGGGCGTCTTCGATAACAAAGCGACCCTTGCTGCCGTCACTGAAGTGGCAGAGAATGCCTTCATCGGTGCGTATCTGGCTGCCACACGCATCTTCGCCGCCGCCGAGCAGCCGCTGCTGGCGATGGTTGCCGCACAGGTAGCCGGCGTCGAGGCGCAGCACCTCTCCTTCATGCGCAGCATCGGTGGGCAGACGCCGCCCAACAACGTTGCCCTGCTAGAGGCGATCTTCTTCAACGTCTCGGACGCGGTGCCAACCCTGACGCCCTTCTTGGATGGCAAGGCAGAAGGCTTTGAGAGCATGGCGGTCGGCTATCCAGGGCGTGATAAGGTGATGGAAGTGGTTGGCATGAGCGCACTCAAGCCTGTGCTGCCCGCCACCGATCCCGACGTTTTCAAGGGCATGTAATCTGGTCTAAGTGCTGGCGGGAGCGCCCATGCTTAGTCAGCACGGCTGCCCTTTCTGCTTCAATGGACTGGGCAGCACCAAACAATACCTGCTGGCGAGGTGGCGCGGAGAAATACCGCGCCGCCTTTCCAGATGAGGCAGGTCAATATGAGTACTATCCCCTGAGTGTTAACCTTCGGCAAAAGTAACAAAAGTCACCCGCGAAAGTTGTGGTAAATCATACATATTGCACAGCGCTTAGATTTTCTATCCTTAAGCAGTCAAGCCCAGACAACGGCTAACTCATTTGGGCGAAAGACACGGGGGAAAATCGAAATGCTCAAGAAACGTCGCATCACAACGAGAGCTGCTTTGCAGGCATTGGTGTTATTCGTTCTTGCCTTTGCCCTGACCAAAGCGGCAGTGACACCAGTGGTTGCTAGTAACGCACAGAGCGCTGAGGCAGCCCTCCAAGCGCCGCTGGCAAACGTCAGCGCGCCAGAAGCGGGCAAAGTGATTGCCCAAGAGGACGATACCGCCGCACGGCTCGCCAAGTTTGAGGCGAACCTTGACACCGTCTGGATGCTGATTGCAGCATTCCTTGTCTTTTTTATGCAAGCGGGCTTTGCCCTGTTGGAGGCGGGTTTCGTCAGTGTGAAGCACGTCGTCAACATCATGATGAAAAACCTGTTTGACTTTGTGGCTGCCTCGATCATGTTCGGCGCCGTTGGCTTTGGCATCATGTTCGGGGCGGGCAACGCCTTTTTCGGCACAGAATGGTTCTTCCTCAGCGGTATCCCAGAAACCTATCCCGGGCTGACGGTGCCAACCTATGCGTTCTTCTTCTTCCAATTGGTGTTCGCTGGCACGGCGGCAACCATTGCTTCCGGCGCCATGGGCGGACGCACCGAGTTTCGCGGCTACTTGCTCTACAGCCTGATCGTGAGCGCCATCATCTACCCGGTCGTTGGTCACTGGATTTGGGGCGGTGGCTGGCTCTCGACGTTGGATGCGCCTTTCACCGATTTTGCCGGCTCGACGGTCGTTCACTCCACAGGCGCCTGGATTGGCTTGATGGGCGCGATCTTCTTAGGGCCGCGGCTGGGGCGTTTCGGCAAGGATGCCAAGCCTATGGCAGGGCATAACATGACGGCTGCCACGCTCGGTGTGTTCATCCTGTGGTTCGGCTGGTTCGGCTTCAATCCCGGCTCGCAGTTGAACGCCGATGGCGCTGCCCTAGGCTTGATCACGGTCACCACCAACGCCGCCGCTGCCGCCGGTGCTGCCGCTGGCTTGTTCATCAACTGGATTGTGGTTGGTAAGCCGCAACTGCCGGCAACGCTCAATGGTGCGCTGGCAGGCTTGGTTGCCATCACAGCACCGTGCGCCTTCGTCACGCCGACGGAAGCGATCATCATCGGCGCGATTGGCGGTGTGATCATGTTCTTTGGCACGCGGCTGCTAGAGCGCTTGCAGATTGATGATGCGGTGGGCGCGGTGCCCGTGCATGGCTTTGCAGGCGTGTGGGGAACCTTGGCAGTGGGCATTTTCGGCGCAGAGTTTGGCTTGCTACATGGCGGCGGCACGGCACAGCTCGTCACACAGGTGATTGGTGTGGTGGCAGTTGGTGCGTTTGTCCTGATCTCAAGCGCGATCATGTTCGCCATCATCAAGGCGACGGTCGGTCTGCGTGTGCCAGCCGAAGGCGAGACCATGGGCTTGGATGCCTACGAACACGGCATGGTCAGCTACCCCGAATATGTGCTGGGCGACCCAACCGTGGTAGCACCCACCAACGGCAAGGCAGCCAGCAAGGTTGCCCCTGCACCCGCCGCTGGCGACTAAAACGCACCTTCACAGGTTGGCTACTTTCTAAGGCAGCAGGCGCTCAGTGTGAGCGCCTGCTGTTTTGCACCTTCTGGCAGCGCGCCTTCAACGCTGACCGATAGAAGGGCGTTGCGGTGAAATTTAGGCATTTCTTACACAGAGCGCTTGTCTTGTGCGCTAACTCGCACTATAATGAAAGTTAACCAAATCAGACAAAGCACTAAGCACAGCCTTAGAAACAATTCGTAACGGAGGTTCGTATGGGCTTTTTCTCCAACGTAGAAGTTGAAAGCCGCCCAATGCCTGCGGGCTTGGACATGGCGACCATTATGCGCCAGGTGTACCTGTGGCTGGCAGCCGGCTTGCTGGTGGCATTCGGCATCGCCTTCATCCTCGGCGCGCCGATCCGCGATCTGCTGAACGTGGTCTTGACTGGTGATGCAACCGCCGCACAAGTCTTGGCGCTGGAAAATGCCATCAGTGCTTCGCCATTACTTAACCCTGTCCTGTCCATCGGCTCGCTGATCGCCTACTTCATCCTTGCTTTTGCCCTTCAGCCGATCATCATGCGCACCAACACCACGGTGGGCGCAGCCTTCTATTTCCTGTTCACGGCGCTGTTTGGCTACATGCTCGGCGGCATTCTGCTCGCCTACCAGATCGGCGATATCATCGCTGCCCTGATCGCCACGGCAGGCATGTTCGGCGTGATGAGCTTTTTGGGCTACACCACCAAGATTGACCTCTCCAAGTTCGGCAGCATCCTGCTGATGGCGCTCATCGGCTTGATCATCGCCAGCGTGGTGAACATCTTCCTGCGCAGCCCTGCCATCACTTGGATCATCACCTATGCCGGTGTGCTGATCTTCGCGGGCTTGACTGCCTACGACACGCAGTGGATCAAGAATAATGCCGCGCAGATCGCTGCCACAGGCGATCAAACTGGCGCGCAGCGCATCGCCCTGATCGGCGCTTTCCACCTGTTCATGGACTTTGTGAACCTGTTCCTATTCCTGCTGCGCATCTTCGCCAACCGCGACTAAACGCACGAGCAGCAAACTTCTTCAGCACAGGCAGGGCGGGAAACTTCCCGCCCTTTGCGTTGCTTGGTCGGCAGCGGGCTAGGCGGCTGGGGCAGCCCGCCCCATGATCGCATCAATCTGGCGCATTTGGTCAGCGTTTAGCGCACCAAGCTGCATGGCAGCAGCGTTTTCGGTGCATTGGGCAACGGTGCGAATGCCGGGAATTGGCACAGTGATGGGGCTGCGCGCCCAAATCCACGCCAGCGCGCCTTGCGTCAGCGTGCGCCCGCCACTGGTCAGCACGTCGCGCAGTGCAGTCAGCTTCTCCAGAGTCGGTTCAAAAAAGGTCTCCCACGACCAGGTGTCGTGGCGAACGTCGTTGGTCGGAAAGGTGGTTGCTCGGCTATATTTGCCCGTCAGTGCACCGCGTGCCAATGGGCTGCGGTTCACGCTGGCAAGCTGCACCTGCTCGCAGAGTGCCAGCATGTGCGGTGCATCTTTCACCACGTTCAAATCGTGCTGAATAGCAGCGCAATGCTGCCCTTCAGCAAAGGCACGTGCGCCGTCCACCGAATCGGTACTCCAGCCATAGGCACGGATTTTGCCTTCGCGCACCAACGTTTCCAGCACATCCAGCAGGGCAGGCACCTGCCCAACGGGGTAGTCCCAGACATGCAGTTGGTAAAGATCAATGTAGTCTGTGTTCAGGCGGCGCAGGCTTGCCTCACATTCGGCGCGCACTTGCTCTACAATAGCCTCAGCCTTTGGATAATGCTGGACGTGCTTTGCCGCAAACTCGATCTGCCAGCCAAATTTGGTGGCAATGACCGCACGATGGCGCTGCCCTTCGAGTGCCTTGCCCAAAAGATGCTCACTGTGACCTGCACCATAGCTGACGGCGGTATCGAAAAAGGTGATGCCGCTGGCTAAGGCGTGCTGCACGGTGCGGATCGACTCTGCGTCATCCACTTCACCCCAGCCCGCCTCGATCTCGATGAACTTAAAGGGCCCACCGATTGCCCAACAGCCCATCCCCAGTGCGGAAACTTCGATATTAGAACGTCCCAGTGTGCGCTTTTCCATAGCGTGTCTCCCCTCATTCAAATGCCTAAAAGCCAACACTGGCATTACTCTACAATTTAGAGCGCGCTCTAAGTCAAGCCCGCAGGTTGGGGCGCGTATGGTGCAGAAAGATGAAGCCCTTAAACACACCACCCTTGAAGGGCTGTTTGGGCTGTGTTATACTGCCCTGTTGGGACTAGCGCAGTCCTAATCCAACCTACCCTGACGTGGCGTGTGTGTTCCTGTGGGAATGAGCGCCGCGCATGACGGGTAAGGCGGTTCAACACAACACCTAGAGGAGTTTTGCAAAGCATGTCAGTCGTTTCTATGAAAGCGCTTCTAGAGACGGGTGTTCACTTTGGGCATCGCGCCAAGAAGTGGGACCCGCGTATGAAGCCCTACATCTTCACTGAGCGTAACGGCATTCACATTCTCGACCTTCAGCAGACGCTCACCAACCTTGAGGAAGCCTACGAGCTGGTCAAGCAAACTGTTGCCGCCGGCAACAAGGTGCTGTTCGTTGGCACCAAACGGCAGGCACAAGAGACCATCCAGCAAGAGGCAGAGCGCTGCCAAATGCCTTACGTCAACCAACGTTGGTTGGGCGGCACGCTCACCAATTGGCGTACCATCAAGGCGCGCATTGAGCAGTTGAAGCGCTTTGAGGAAGAGATGGAAACAGGTGAGGTCGGTTTCTATACCAAGAAAGAAATCCTGACCCGCCAGCGCATGGTGGAAAAACTGCGCGTGCGCCTTGGCGGTCTACGCCACATGACGCGCCTGCCGAGCATGTTGTTCGTGATTGATGTGCGCCGTGAGCATACCGCCATCAAAGAGGCAAACATCCTGAAAATTCCGATTATTGCCCTAGTGGACACCAACTGCGACCCGAATCAGATTGATTACGTCATTCCCGCTAACGATGACGCTATCCGTGCCATTAAGCTGCTGACCAGCAAGATTGCCGATGCCGCCCTAGAGGGTCACGCTATTCGCGGCAAGACAGATGACGATTCATTCGTGGATACTTACGGCAGAGACATCGCCACGGACGCAGTGCTGGACGGCGAAGAGTCAGATGACATGGAAGATACCGCCTATCTGGGTGAGTCCATATTGGCGAAACTTAGCAACAGCAGCTTTGATGATGATGAAGATAGCGACTAAGGAGTAAGACACCTGTGGCTGAAATAAGCGCACAAATGGTTAAGCAACTCCGCGATCTGACCGGTGCGGGCTTTAACGAATGCCGCAACGCCTTAGCAGAAAGCGGTGGCGATCTGGAGAAAGCCGCCGAGTTTCTGCGTAAGAAGGGCGTTGCCACGGCTGCCAAGAAATCTGGGCGCGCTGCCAACGATGGCATTGTGCAAACCTACATGCACCATAACGGGCGCATGGGCGTGATCGTGGAAGTGAACAGCGAGACGGACTTTGTGGCACGTAACGAGCAGTTCCGCCAATTTGCCAAAGATTTGGCGCTGCACATTGCCAACGCCGCGCCGCGCTACTTGCGCCGTGAGGACGTGCCGCAAGCGGCAGCCGAAAAAGAGCGCCAGCTTCAGATTGAGCGCACGGTTGCCGAAGGCAAGAGCGAGTCCGTTGCCGCCAAGATTGTGGACGGGCGCATGAACAAGTGGTACGAAGAGATTGTGCTGATGGAGCAGCCTTGGTTCTTCGACGACTCGAAGAAAGTCTCGGAAGTGGTCACTAACCTGATCGCCGAGATCAAGGAAAATATCGTCGTGCGGCGTTTCGTGCGCTTTGAGCTTGGTGAAGATGGCAGCTCGGGTGACGCAGCCGAGTAAGCACGGCACGGCAAGCGCGTTTTGAGGAATGTTTGGAGGATCAGGTAAACTGCCTGATCCTTTTTTTGCTTATTGAAGGTATACAGAAAGAAAGTAGGAATAAGATGAACACCTCTCCAACCAACACGCCGCACTACACCCGCATTCTGCTCAAGCTCAGTGGCGAAGCGCTCTCTGGCGAAGGCGGCGCAGGCATTGATCCGAATCAGGCTGCTTTTATGGCGCACCGCGTCAAAGCCATTTACGATTTGGGTGTGCAAGTTGGCGTTGTGATTGGTGCAGGCAACCTATGGCGCGGTAAGATCGGCGTGGATCGCGGTATGGATCAATCCACCGCCGATTATATGGGCATGATCGCCACTGTGATGAATGCCCTTGCCCTGCGCGACGCCCTAGAGCGCGAAGGCATTACCACCCGCGTGCAGAGCGCCATTGAGATGAACAAAGTTGCCGAGCCATACATCCGCCTGCGCGCCATCCGCCACTTGGAGAAAAAGCGCGTGGTGATCATCAGTGGCGGCACGGGCAATCCATACTTCACAACCGATACAGCGGCGGCGCTGCGCGCTATGGAGATCGGCGCAGACCTGCTCATCAAAGCGACGAAGGTAGATGGCATCTACGATAGCGACCCGAAGAAGAATCCGAATGCGCGTCGTTACGACAGGCTGACCTATCAAGAGGCAATCGCCAAGCGCCTCGAGGTGATGGATATGACCGCCTTCACGCTCTGCATGGATAATAATTTGCCGATTCTGGTGGTGGATTTCTGGCAGGAAGGCATGTTAGAAGCCGCCGTGATGGGTGAGAAAGTTGGGACGTTGGTCGTCGGCTGATCTGAAAGCCGATCAAGCGCGGGACGGTGACTCACCGTCCCGTTGGCAGTTCTACAATGCTTTCAGGCTGCGCTCGCCGCTTTTGAGCGTCCCACTCGGCACAATCTCGATGTTATCAGCGCGCAAGCGTGCCAACTGCTTAAAGACCTCGCCAAAGCGCACCTTGAAGGCAACCACATCTTCAACAGGCTGCCCTTCAGCAAACATGACCTGCACAAAGAGATGATCGCCATCGCTGCGCTGCACCGTTGCGGCAATGCCATCTACTTGCGGGAAGGCGTTCCCGATCAGGCGCAGTTGGTTCGGGTGCAGGAACATACCGCGCACCTTGAGCGCCTCGCCCGAACGCCCTACCAAGGCGCGCAAAAAGCGTTCGCCGTCCGCGTCGCGCTCTGCCACGCTCAGATCGCCCGTGCCGAACCGAATGAGTGGATAGGCACGGTTGAAGGTTGTCACCACCACCTCACCGACTTCACCATCAGGCAGCACCTTACCCGTCTCAGGGTCGGCAATCTCCACAATCAGCGTGTCGGGCAGGTAAAAGCCTTGTTTGCCCTCACGCTCAAAGCCGACCATGCCCAGATCAGCCGTGCCGTATGCTTGTGAAGTCCGCAGCTTGTAGTCACCTTCAAACTTTTCGCGTTGGGCGGGCAGATATGGCTCGGCGCTGAAGAACGCCTTCGTGAAGGTTGGTGTGACGCCCATCTGTGCAGCGCGTGTATAGATGGTCTCTAAGAAGCTGGGCGTGCCGACGTAGGCATTGGGCTTCAAGGTCATCATCACCATGATCAGCAGGTCGGTATTGCCTGGGCCCAGCGGCACAACCGTAATACCTGCCAGCCGCAGTGCCTCATCCAGCCACAAGCCGGCTGGCACCATGTGGTACAGGAAGGTGTTGAGTGCCAGATCGCCTGCTTGGAAGCCGCCTGCCTGCAAAGCCTGCACAGCACCTTGTGCGCCGTCTGCGTCGGCAAAGCCTTGCGGATCGTAGAGCGGACCGGGCGAGAAATAGATGCGCTGTAACTGGCTCATTGGCACTGCCAGCCAGCCACCAAACGGCGGATTTGCCTGCTGCATTTGCACCAGTTTATCCTTGCTGGTGATCGGGATTTTGGGCAGGTCATCCACGCCTTGAATGGCAGCGGGTGCAACGCCTGCCTCATCCATAATCTGCTTGAAGGCAGGCGCATTGGCATAGGCGTGCTGCACTGCCTCACGGAGTTTGCTGTTTAGGTCGCTCATTTCGCTCTCGCTTGTTACGTTTCCTGCTCGAATCAGCCAAGCCAGCGCTTGCGCCGCTTGTAGTGCTTCACATCGCGGTAGCTTTTGCGCTCGCCAAGTTGCGTCAGCCCTAGGTAGAACTCTTTGATGTCTTCATTGGCGGCAAGCTGGTCTGCCGAGCCATCCAGCACAATTCTACCGTTTTCCATCACATAGCCATAGTGAACAATCGAGAGTGCGGCGCGTGCGTTTTGTTCCACCAGCAGGATTGAAACTGCCTCTTTGCGGTTAATTTCTTTGACGATCTCGAAAATTTCGGCAACCAGCAGCGGCGCCAGCCCAAGGCTTGGCTCATCCAGCATCAACAGGCGCGGATGTGCCATCAGCGCACGCCCGATCACCAACATCTGCCCTTCGCCGCCGCTCAGGTAGCCGCTGGTGCGCTTACGCAGGTCGCGCAGGCGCGGGAAGTAGGTGTAGACGCGCTCCAGATCATCGCGGATGTGCCGCCCATTCTCATAAACAATGCCGCCGAGGCTCAGGTTTTCCTCAACGCTCAGGTGGCGGAAGAGCGGGCGACCTTCAATGACCTGCACAATGCCTTTCCGAACCACTTCGTCGGCATCGCGGTTGTGAATGGCGTGATCTTCCCAAACGATCTGCCCGCGTGTCACCTCGCCATTTTCGCCGCGCAGCAAGCCACTGATCGCCTTAAGCGTGGTGGATTTGCCCGCGCCATTTGGTCCCATCAGTGCCACAATCTGACCCGGCTTCACCTCAAACGAGATGCCGCGCAGGACAAGAATCACGTTGCTGTAAACAACTTCAATGTTTTGGACTTGTAACATAAGGAAGTTTCTCTAATTGACAGCCGTAGTGGTAGTGGTCGGATTAATCCGACCACTACGCGCCTATCACAGTAGGTTAGTTCACAACATCCGCGCCGCCCGGCTTCAAGTCGGGGACGGTTTCAAACTCGGTGGTGACGGGCAACACAACTGGTACGAGCAGCTTGTTGCCACCTACCTCAACCACGATTGGCATGCCATCCGCACCGCGTGCGTAGGTCAAGCGCCCGATCCGCGCCGAGTTCTGGGCGCGCACATTCTCAGCAAAGTCATACTTAAAGACGCCGCCGAGTGCCTCGTACTTGAAGGTCTCGAAGGTTTTCTTGACCTCAGCGCCGCTCAGGTTATCGTAGCCGACGCGATTGACGGTCTGCGTGATCAGCTCGATGTAGGTATCCACTGCACCGAAGCCTGCCAAGTACGAGATACCGCGTGCCGTCAGCGGGCGTTGGTTGGCAGTGAACTGCTCTTGCACCAGCTTGGTGCCGTCGGTTGGCTCATCCCACCAGATGTAGGGCATGACGCCGTAGATGTTATCGGTGGAAGGCAGCCCGCTGGGCTTGAAGGTTGCCTGACCCAGCAGACCCACGGAGCTATCCAATGCCCAGTTGACGCCGCTCAGCATGACTTCTTCTTCCAGACCAAGCGTTACAAGGTCTTTGGCAATGAGTGCCGTGCCGCTGGCGAGCGACGTGGTGAACAGCACATTGGCGCCCTTGCTGACCAAGTTGTTGATCTGGGCGGTCACGTCGGTTGCGGTGGGCAGGAAGTACTCACCGCCGACCACTTCCACGCCTTGCGCGGCGCAATAGGCAGTTGTTTCTGCCGTCTCGCTAGAGCGTCCGAAGGCGCCTTCCCAGCTTAGGTGACCGATCTTGGGCGAACCCTCGCGCCCTAGGTCAGTTGTCCAGGCTTTACCGAGCCAGCGGCAGAACGCGCCGAACTGATCGGTATACAGCGGAATGCCGGCGAAAATCCAGCCCGGCGTCGCTGCGTCCTCGCCATACAGACCAATGGTGGAGCCTGCGAACAGGAACACGGGAATTTCATCATCGGCAACCTGCTCACGCAGCAGTTCAGCATCGGCAGAGGAGTACAGCAGCAGCATCAGCGGCTTGGGATCAAAGGAACGGTAGCGCTGATAGAGCGATTGAGTCTGCTCTTGGCGCCCTGCCGTGTCATCCTGCTGGAGCGTGATTACCGCACCACAAATGCCGCCATTGGCATTGTAGTACTTCAAGGCATCGGCAAAGCCTGCTGCCAGTGGCTGTGTGATGGGTGCAAAGGGCCCGCTCAGGTCGCCGAAGGTGTGCAGCGTGATCGTCTTGCCGGTGAGGTCTTCTTTACATTCGGTGCGCATCATGCCCATACCGCCTTGCGCGAAGGCAGTCGGTGCGGATTGCCCAACGCTCAAACCGACGAGCGCTAGGGCAAAAACGAGGGCGAAAACGAGTAAACGGGTACGCATAGTCTGAAAATCTCCTTAAAACGATTGAAAAACGGTTTTACCACCTGTGCGGCAGCAAATTTTGGGTTACCTGCCGTCACCTAGACTGCTAGTAAGAGAACGGGCGCAACTTCCACGAGATTTTGAAAATCTCCCAACGGTATGCCAAGCCGCGTGGCTCGATGATTAAGAAGGCAATGATGACCACGCCAAAGATCAGTGGTGCAATGGCGGCGTTGATGTTTACGGAATCCACGAAGGGCAGCAAGCGTGGCAGCCACTCTTGCAGCGCGGGTGTGATGCTCGGGATAAACGTCTCGCGCAGGATGGCAAGCACGCTCACGCCGAAGATCGGTGCTTGCGAGAAGCCTGCACCCCCGATGATCAACATTGCCAGCAGTTCGATGGAGGTGCGTAGATCAAAGCGGTCGGGCGAGATGCTGCGCGCCTCGATTGCCAGCAAGCCGCCTGCCAAGCCTGCAAACACAGCACAGACGAAAAAGGCGCGCAGTTTGTAGGCGAACACATTGATGCCTAACAATTCGGCTGCCACGTCATTATCGCGGATCGAGACAAAGGCGCGCCCGGTGCGCGTGCGAATGAGGTTACGGGCGACGATCATCGCCAGCAGGCAGGCAATGATCAGCACATAGTACAGCGATAAGCCGCTGATCTCTTGCCCAAACAGATCGGCACGTGGCACGGCTAACGGGCTGGAGCCATTGGTCAGCGGCGCTAACGGATTCCGCAGCAGCCAAGGGATGATGAACTGCGCGGCAAGGGTTGCCATTGCTAGGTAAAAGCCCTTCACACGCAGCGAGGGTAGCCCAAAGATCAACCCAACCACGCCGCTAAACAGCGCAGCAAGCGGCAGGGCAAACCAAAAGCTGACGCCGTTACGCATCAGGATGGCGGTGCTGTAGGCGCCCACTGCCATAAAGGCAGCCTGCCCAAGCGTAATCTGACCTGTGTAGCCAACCAACAGGTTCAGCCCTTGCACAGCAATCATCAGGATGGCGATGCGCTCCACCGTGCCGATGAAGCCCGGCTGCACCAAATCTATGCCAAAGGGCCCACTGCGCGAGAGCAGCGGCAGCAGCAGAATCACGCCCAGAAAGCCTGCCGAAAGGATTTGATCAAAGCGTGTGCGGTTGATCCGCATCTCTTGCGCGTAAGTGGTATCGAAGACGCCGCTAGGGCGGATATTGGCAGACATGCTCACACTCTCTCTATGCGCTTCTCACCAAACAAACCGCTCGGACGCACCACTAACACGATCATCAGCACCACAAACGGGATCAGTTGTTCACCCACATCGCTGCCAAAATAGACCGTGCCAAGTTTTTCCGCCAAGCCGATCACCAAGCCACCGACAAATGCGCCGCCAATAGACTCCAAGCCGCCCAGCAGCACCGCCGGAAAGACGCGCAGCGCCAAGCCCGGCATCGTGATGGCGAGCGCGGTGCTGCTGCCATGCAGCGTGGCAGCAAGGGCTGCCAACACACCAGCGATTGCCCACGCCACCGCTAACACGACGCGCACGCGCAAGCCCACCGCTTGGGCAAGATCGGCGTTTTCAGCCGTTGCGCGCATGGAAAGCCCTAGGCGCGTATAGCGGAAGAACAGCACAAAGCCCGTGAAAGCAGCTACCGCTATGCCAAAGGCGATCAGCAGTTCTGTTTTGATGACGACCGTGCCACCCAAGACATCGCGTATACGGATAGGTGGGTATGCCTGCGGCAGCCCAAGCGCGTTGGTTGTGGCAAAAATGGGCAGCGAACGCTCGACGCTGCCCCAGGTGAGCTGTGTAACGCCCAGCAGCACCTCTCCCACCACCAAAGTCATCATGACGGTGGTGAACAGCGGTTGGCTGATCAGTGGACGGATGGCAAGGCGTTCGATCAATAAGCCCAGCAGCGCCGTGCCAAGCGCCGTGCCAACGATGGCGCGCAGGAACAGATTATCGGTCTGCAACAAGATGAACCCGCCGACTGCCCACGCCACGCTGATGACCGCCACACGCCCACCGCGTGTCCACGTAGCGGGATAACGCACCCCTGTCGAGAGAATCGCCAACAGCGCGCCACTCAGCGCAAACGCCACAATGGGCGCTAACTGCTGGTTCTGGAAAAACGTCCAGAACAGCAGCCCGCCCAAGAGCATCATGTAGCCATGTGCAAAGTTAAAGACGCCCGACGCCTTGTTGATGATGACAATGCCGAGTGCAATCAGGGCATAGATGCCACCAGTCAGCACGCCGGTGATCAGCCCTTGCAGCACAGCAAAGCCGGGTTGCCCAAAAATTTCCATGAAAGCGTAACCTTTAGTATTTTTCAAAAGTATTGCTTAAACATCCATGACGCGCACGGCTGTTTCGACCACGCCCGTGCGCCCATCGCGGTATTTCACCTCTGCGCGCACCTTCACGCCTTCTGCGCCGCTGTAGATCGCCTCGATGATCTCACGGTAGCGCTCAGCAAGGAAGCCGCGCCGCAGTTTGCGCGTGCGTGTTAGCTCTGCTTCGTCAGCATCGAATGCCTTGTGCAAGATGCTAAAGCGTTTGATGCGCGCTGCCTCAGGCAAAACGGCGTTCACACGCTGCACATCTTTGCGGATCAGGTCGTAGACTTCCTGCTTTTGCGAAAGGTCTACAAAAGTCGTGAAGCCAATCCGATTTTTCTCTGCCCAGCGCGCCACATTATCAAATTGGATGATGATCAGCGCACTCACAAAGTCACGTTCGTTGCTGCCCAGCGCCATGGCATCCTGAATGTAGGAACTAAAGCGCAGGCGCACCTCAAGGTATTGCGGGCTGAAATACTCGCCGTTTGCCAACTGCACAAGGTCTTTCACACGGTCAAGGTAGATCAAATGCCCTTCGGCGTTTAGGTAGCCCGCATCGCCGCTGTGGAACCAACCCTCAGCGTCAAGCGCCTTCGCCGATTCTTCGGGCGCGTTGTAGTAGCCCTGAAACACGCTGCGGCTGCGAATGTGTATCTCGTTCTTTTCGGCGATCCGAATCTCGACGCCGGGCGGCGGCTTGCCAACCGTTTCAAAGCGCACTTCGCCGCCATAGTGCAAGGTATGCGTTTGGCACTCGGTAGAGCCATACAGGTTTTTAAGCGTAACGCCAATGGCGCGGAACCAACGCAGTGCGTCCGGGCTGAGGGAAGCGCCTGACGTATACGCCTCGCGCATTTTGACCATGCCCAGCTTATCGCGCAGCGGATTGAAGATCGCTATATCCCCAATGCGGTAGAGCGCACGCCACAGCAACGGCACGCGCTTGCCCTGATCTTCAAAATCCACCACTTTATAGCCAACGGGCATAAAAAGCGCGTATAAAGCGCGGTTAATCGGGCTGGCATCTGCCATCCGCACCTGCACCATGCTCAGCAGGCTTTCCCACAGGCGGCTTGGGAACAACAGCGCAGAAGGCGCCACTTCACGAATATCTGCCTGAATGGTCTCAGCACGCTCAGGGAAGTTGACGGCTGTGCCAGTGCAAACGTGGCAGGTCAAGCCGAGCGTCTGTTCCGTGATCCATGCCAATGGGCTGAACGAAACGTAATTGTCGTCGGCATAAATTGGTGCTACTGCGATCACATGGCGCATTCCATAGATCAGATTGCGGTGTGAGATCATCGCACCTTTAGGCAAGCTGGTTGTGCCGCTGGTGTAGCTGAAGATGGCGATCTCATCGCCCGTGCCTTGCGCTACCAATGCCTCAAAAGCATTCGGATGCTGCACGGCGTAGGCACGCCCTTTTTCCTGCACTTGCTCAAAGCTGAGCAGCCAGTCATCCTCATAGTGCCACAAGCCTTGCTCATCCCAATAGATGACAGCGCGAATGTTCGGCACCGCGGCGCGCAATTCCAGCATCTTATCGCACTGCTCTTGATCGTGCGCGATGATGAAGACCGATTCAGAGTCTTTCAGCACATAGGTTAGTTCTTGCGGATTGGCGTCGGTGAAAATGCCGATGCTTGTGCCACCGGCAGCCTGCACTGCCAATTCTGCCCAGTAATATTCAGGGTCGTTATCCCCAATAATGCTGACTTTTTCGCCGCGTTGCAAGCCCATGCTCACCAAGCCCAAGCAGAAATCACGCACATGGGCAAGGCATTCCGCCCAGGTGTATTCCTGCCACAAGCCATAGCGCTTCTTACGCATAGCAATGCGGCGGGCGCCGTGCTGCTTGGCTGTGGCAACAAAGTTTTTGGGCAGCGTATCTAGGTTCGGATCAAGCGGTGCAAGGTGTGGATGCTCACCGCTTGGCTGTGTGTGTGCGGCTACTGCCGCTCTTGGGTTTTGTAGGGCAACCATGCTTTTTACTCCGCCTGACCAAGATAAGCATTGATGACGGCTTGGTTGTTACGGATTTCTTGCGGCGTGCCTTCGGCAATCTTGCGCCCAAAATCCAGCACCACAATCCGATGGGCAATATCCATCACCAAGCCCATATCATGTTCGATGAGGACAATTGTCACGCCGCGCCGCTCGTGAATATCGAGGATGAAGCGCGCCATATCTTCTTTTTCTTCAACATTCATGCCTGCCATCGGCTCATCCAGCAGCAGCAGCGAAGGCTCTAGGGCAAGCGCACGCCCCAGTTCCACGCGCTTCCGCAAGCCATAGCCGAGCCTGCCTACAATGCTCTTGCGGATGGATTGCATTTCCAGAAAATCAAGGATTTCCTCCACAACGCGCCGATGCTTGATTTCTTCGCGCTGCGCCATGCCCCAAAAGATCGCCTCGCCAATCAGGTTCGAGCGCATATGGATATGGCGGGCTGCCATCAGGTTATCAAGCGTGGTCGCATTCGTATAGAGGGCGATGTTTTGGAAGGTGCGTGAAAGCCCAAGTTTGGCGCGTTGGTAAGGGGCAAGGCGCGAAACATCCTGTTCATCAAGGAAGATGCGCCCCTCTTGGGGGCGGTAAAAGCCGCCAATGCTGTTGATGCAGCTTGTTTTGCCTGCGCCGTTCGGTCCGATCAGGGCGAGAATCTCGCCTTGTTTCACCTCAAACGAGACATCATTCAGCGCGACGATGCCACCAAAGCGCAGCGTGATGTTCTGCACACGCAGTTTTGTAGATGGTTGTTTCATAAAATGCAAGAATACTAAGCTAAAAAGGCAATATAGGCTGATCAACAAAGACTATTTTCAGCCTGTGCAAAAGTATACCAGCAAATACACGCAAGCGGCAATGTTTAGGTCTGCCAAACGGGATATACTAGGCGCGGATTAGCAGTGAGAAGTGAGGCATATGGTGTTTGATTTGGTCGGCAAGACGCTCGGCAGCTATGAATTGACTGCCTTCATCGGGCGCGGCGGCATGTCCACCGTCTACAAGGCGCGCCAGCAGACCGTAAACCGTGAAGTGGCGATCAAGGTCATGAGCCAGCGCACAGAGGAAGGCTCACCCGAACTAGAGCGTTTTGTGCGCGAAGTGCAGATCATTGCCAACTTAGAGCATATCCACATTCTGCCGATCTATGACTATGGACAGCTAGACGGCTTTCCCTACATTGTGATGCGCTATCTGGATGGCGGCAGCCTGAACAGCCGTGTGCGGGCTAAAAATTTAAGCATCACAGAAGTGGAACGCTTGATCAGCCAGATTGCCGCCGCGCTGGACTACGCTCACGCACGGAATATCATTCACCGTGATATGAAGCCGCACAACGTCTTGTTGGATCGGGAAGGCAACGCTTTTCTGTGCGATTTTGGCATCGCCAAGCTGACAGGCACCCACGGGCTGACGCGGACAGGCGAAGCCGTCGGCACGCCGTCTTATATGTCGCCCGAACAGTGGCAAGCGCTCGACGTGATGCCACAGACCGATGTTTACGCCTTAGGCGCTATGCTCTATGAGATGCTGTGCGGCGAACCGCCTTTCCATGCCGAAAACATTTTCTCGTTGATGTATAAACACCTGAACGACCTGCCGCCGCTGCTCGGCGCGCACCGCACCGATCTGCCAACCGCTGTAGATAGCGTCATTCAGCGCGCCCTTGCCAAACTGCCGGCGGATCGCTACCCGTCCGCAGGCGAGTTGGCACGCGCCTTCACCAATGCCTTGCGCCCTAGCGGCGAACGCCGTGCCGTGCCGCAGGCAGCGCGCCCGAATGCAGCCGCCCTCAGCACCGAAATGCTGCCCCAACTGCCGCAGTTCAGCGCAACACAAGCCCTCACCGAACGCCAATGGGCATTGGACGCCTTCCGTGCATGGCGCACTGACCGCGCCGCCAGCCCTGTGCTGTATGTGGTTGGCGCGCACGGCATTGGCAAAAGCACCCTCATGCGCCGCTTTGCCGATCTGGTCGGTGAGCGTGTTGCCCGCTACGATTTGATCAGTGGGCAGGCGCGCACACTCGATCCACGCACTTTTGTTGACTCTGTGGTGTGGCAGTTGGCGGGCTTTCTGCCCGCCGATCAGGAAGCGCCCACTGGCGACGCGCTGCGCGAAGTGCTGGTTGATCCGCGAGAGGCGTTCGAGAGCCGTGTCTTAGCACCACTTAGCCAACTACCGCCCCATCCGCCGATCTTCCTCTTCATAGATGCTCTTGACGCAGCTTTTGAACACTCTGGCAGCACCATCGCCGATGTGGTGCGTGTTGCGCTCCAGAACTTTCCTGATGTGCTGCGCCTTGTGGTGGCGGCTGCACCCCACCCTGCCTTAGAGCTGCTTTTCCGCAATGCTCAACGGCTTGCCCTGCACGCCGATAACGACGAAGACCGCAACGCGTTGTATGCCACACTCAGCACGCATTTCGCCGCGCTCATGCCCAACCTCAGCGGCGGCGAAGTTGACCTTGCCGCGCTGATCGAAAAGGCGCAAGGCAATCCACTGTATCTGAATGTGGTCACCGCCTGCTTGGCACATCAGCACATCAGCCTTGCCGAACTTGACAGCCTGCCCGAAAGCCTAGAGGCATTGTTTGCCTATTTGGTGGCGCGCCTTAGCCCAAACGATCTTGAGGTGTTGCATGTGTTGGCAGCTGCCCGTGCGCCACTCTCTAATCGTTTGCTGGCTCACTTGCTTAACCTTGAGCCAGCCACTCTGCCCAAACGCCTCATGCCCTTGCGCCCGCTGCTGGAAGAGACAACCAACAAGGCTGAGTGGCAGTTAGCGCACAGCGCCTTACGCTACTGGTTGTTAGAGAATGCGGCTGAAGGCATCCGTGCTGCCCATGCACGCCTTGATCAGGTCTTGCGGCGCGATGACCCTGAGGCAATGGAACTCTATGCATGGCAGCATTTGCCCGCGCATGTGCTGCGCGCTGAGGGCAGCCTAGCCGCCTTCGACCTGTTGACCAATCTCAGCTTTTTAACAGCACGCCTAAAGCGCGTTTCAGTGGCGGATATTCTGGATGATTTGATTGAGGTGCGCCTTGCCTTGCTGGATGACGGGCATTTAGAGCGTGCCGCCGCCTTAGAACGCGTTGCACAGGCGGCGCGGATCGCTATCCCAAGCATCGGCGGCGATTCCAACGCGCTGTTTGGGCAGCTTTATAACCGTTTGCAGCATGTGCCTGCCCTGACCGAGTCGCTGCGCGCTGCCGCCGCCGCTTGGCGCGGCGCATGGCTGCGCGTGGTGTGGTCACCTTTTAGCACGCCGCCTCATGAATCACTCGTACTCTGGCAAGGATCAGCGCCGCTTGCCCTGGCTGCCAGCCAATCTGAGGGCAGCGCTGTGAGTCGGCTTGCCCTAGAGTCTGAGGCAGCCTCAAGCGTGTGTTGGCTGGCTGCTTGCGCCGATGGCTTCTTGCGTCTGTGGCAAGATGGTGTGTTGCGCCGCGAATGGCTGGCACACAACAGCGACTCCGGCACGGCAGCCCTGACCAGTTGCGCGTTGAGCAGTGATGGGCGCTATGCCCTGAGCGCGGCTAGTGATGGCACAGCGCACCTCTGGGATTTAGGGCGCGACGTGCGCTTACACCTATGGGACGATCACAAGCGGGCGGTGTTGGGCTGCGCCCTGAGTGCAGATAGCACACTTGCCCTGACGGCGGGCGAGGATCGCTTGCTGCGCTTGTGGGATACCAGCAGCGGTCAACTGTGCGCCGCCTTCTACGAACATCCTGCCGCGGTGCTGTGCTGCGCCTTTGCCGTCGGTGCGGGTGGCAAGCGCGTGGCAATTTCGGGCAGTGCAGATGGCACCATTCGCCTGTGGGATGCGGCGGGTAACCTGCTGCTACATACGCTTGAAGGGCATCGCGGCGCGGTGACGGCGTGTGCAGGTTTGGAGGATCGCCATCCGTTGGTGGCAAGCGGCGGCGCCGATGGGCAAGTTTGCCTGTGGGATGCGCGCAGCGGTGCGCTGCTGCGGACTCTGGCAGGTGGCACAGGCGCGATCACCGCCATTGCGCTCACTTTTGTAGCAGATCGGCTGTTGATTGCCGCCTCGAGCGAAGATCGAACTGTGCGGCTGTGGGAAGTGGCAAGTGGGCGATTATTGGCACACTTCACAGGGCATCGGGCGGCGGTCAGTGCCTGCACCGTTGATCCACTCGGCAGATTGCTCTCTGGCGGGCGCGAGGGCGCGCTGCGCCTCTGGACGCTGCCACAGGCAGAGCGCATACCTGTTGAGCCGCACGGCGCAGCGCTCCAAGGTATTGCTTTCACACCCGATTCGGCGCGCCTGATCAGCGCTTCGCAAGATCGTGAGGTGCGCGTTTGGCACGCGGATACGGGTGAGCGACTCCAGACCATGCGTGGGCATGTAGGCGGCATTTATGCGCTGGCGTTGCGCGCTGATGGGCGCCTGGCACTGACTGCCAGCAGTGACCGCACCCTGCGCGCATGGGATGTTGATCGCGGTGCAATGCTGCGGCAGTTCGGCGGTCATTTGGACTCCGTGCTGGCGTGTGCCTTCAGCCTGAAGCCGCTCAAGATTGGCGCCATGCCGCGCCCGAATTGGCTGGTAGCCTCTGGTGGCGCAGATCGGGCGGTGCGGCTGTTTGACGCTGAAAGCGGGCAGCTCGTCCTGACTCTGAAAGGTCACCGCGATGCTGTAATCGCCTGTTTATTCAGCCCAACCGACGAGTTGTTGCTCACGCTCTGTAAAGATCGCAGTGCGGCTTTATGGTCATTGGCAAAGGGTGAGGTGATCCACACCTTCGCCGATCCGTTGATCACCTACACAGCGATTGCTTTTCAGCCTGAAGGCAACCTTGTGCTGCTTGGCACTGCGGACGGAACGCTCAGCCTATTTGATCGGCGCAGCGGCGCACTGGCAACCTTTGCGCGCAGTGGCAGCGCACCGATCACTGCCTGCGGCTACACAGCAGACGGCAGCCTGATCTTTAGCGCCGATGCAGATCGGTGGCTGCGTATCTATGCGGCACGCACGCAGCAGATCATGGCAACGTTCCGCGCTGCCAGCCCGATCACATGCGCGGCAGCGGCGCCCAACGGCATAGATTTTGCGGTGGGCGATAGCAAAGGCGCCATCTACCTTGTCCGTTTAGAAGGGCAGCCCTCAGGTGGTGGGCGCAAACGCAACCTGCTTTAGGCGCGCTTGAAGTTTTCGGCTGCCCACTGCCACGCTGCATTCCCTGATTGCGCTAAGGCGGTCAGGGCAGCCTCCACATCGTAAGCCACGCGCCGAATCTCGACATGCACGCTGCCATTTTCAAAGGTGGCAATCGCATATGATGGGCGCGGATCATCTTTGGGCAAGCCAACGCTGCCAAGGTTCACCACCCGCCACGCGCCCAAATCCCGATCCATTGGGATATGCGTGTGTCCGCCAACGCCAAAGCGCCCTTCGCGGTCTAGGAAGTAATCCAGCACCTCATCGGCGGGTGTTTCGGGCAGCAGGTTCGCCTCATCATTGCCGGGCGCACCATGATAGCCAAGCAGCCAGCCATAGTTTGGCACATGCAAGTCAATTTCGGGCGGCAAGGCAGCAAGGTACTCATAATCCGTGTAGCTAAGCTGGCTGATCGTCCAGTTATGGCAGGCATCGCGCTGTGCCAGCCAATCTGCAAATTTCGCCCACTCTTCGGCATCTTTGGGGCGGTAATGGCTGCGCTGCCCTGTGACCAAGCGCCGATCTGTGTTGCCGCTGATCACTTGCACGTGTGGCAGTTCGCGGACGCGCTGCAAGCATTCGGCGGGGTGTGCGCCAAGTAAACACAGATCCCCAAGCACCCATGTGCGGTCAGGTGCGGCATAAGCGCGCAGATCGGCAAGCACCGCCTCAAGGGCGTGCAGGTTGCCGTGAATATCCGAGAGCATGGCAAGGCGCATAGCGGTTAGTCTTCCTCGTCTTCTTTCTTAGGCAGCAGCGCTTGCACAATAGCGGCAAACAACTGCGCGTCGAGCTGATCGGGATAATTTTGCCCCTGATAGTGCTGTTGGTTGGCGCCGACGTAAATGCGCCAATAGCGTTCGTTGTAGTCTACCGACCGAATATCGCTCAGCTTGTGCGACCAATCGCGCCGATGCCCCAGCAGATGCACCTTTTGATCAGTGAGGTAGAAGGTGCCAGCATCAAGGATTGTCTCATCGGTGGCAGAAAGTGATCCGCCGCTGCTCTGTTTAAGGGTGACGCCGTTCAGGGTCAGGTAGACCAATTCATCGTAGCTCATCAGCGGTGGCGGCGGCGAAAAGCGCGTTGGTTGCAGAAAGGTTAGGTCGCCGCTGTGCGCCTGACGCACACGCCAGCGTTGCGCATAGCCATTGCGGCTGATCTGCATAGCTTGTTCGGCGGTGTGCCAGCGCGTGCCAAACTGCACCGTCATGTAGTAGTAGCGCGGCGCACGGCTCAGCTTTTTATAGCGGATGCGCCACTCGTGGGGCGTTTCGGGCGCGCCTGCTTCAAAGAGGGCAACCGTGTGGCAGTGGCTGCACGTCAGCGTGGGCAGATCGCCGCCAATGCCCAAGAACTTACGCGGCGCGCTCAGGCGGGTGCTGCCTTCGGTGTGGCAATACAGGCAGCCGAGCAGCGGCGGCGGCGTATAAGGCTCACTGTGGGCGGCATCCGCCGCACGCTCAGCATCAGACATTGTTATACGCGATCCGCCGCGGCAAGGAAGCCAATCCGATCCTGCACGGCGTGCAGTGTGGCGTTGGCAACCAGACGCGCCTTTGCCGCGCCCTGTGCCAATACCGCATCAATATGCCCGCCTTCGGCAGTCAGTTCGCGGTAGCGCGCCTGAATTGGGCGCAGCCCTTCGACCGTTGCCTCCACCACCGCCTTTTTCAGATCACCATAGCCTTTGCCCGCAAAACGCGCCTCAATCGCCTCGGCTGTTTCATCGGTGAATGCCTGATAAATGGTTAGCAGGTTGTTGACGCCCGCCTTTTGCGGATCATCGCTGAAGTGAATGCCGCTGCCAGAGTCAGTGACGGCACGCATGATCTTCTTCTTGATGCGATCAGGCTCATCCAGCATGTAAACGGCATGATATTCGCTCGGATCGCTCTTGCTCATCTTCGCCAGCGGATCATCCAAGCCCATAATGCGCGCACCTGCCTTCGGAATGAAGGCGTCGGGGATGGTGAAGGTTTCACCGTATTGGCTGTTGAAGCGCTGCGCCAAATCGCGGGTCAGCTCAAGGTGTTGGCGCTGATCATCGCCCACTGGCACTAAATCCGCCTGATAGAGCAGAATATCAGCCGCCATCAGGGCGGGATAGGTGAACAAGCCAGCGCTGACCGACTCCGCCTGCTGCTTGGCTGCCTTATCCTTGAATTGCGTCATGCGGTTCAGCCAGCCCATCGGCGTGTAGCAGCCCAAAATCCAGCCCAGCTCGGCGTGCGCCGCCACGTGCGATTGCACAAAGACGGTGGCGTGTTCAAGCTGAATGCCACAGGCAAGGTACAGGGCGGCGTTGCGGCGTGTGCCTTCGCGCAGATCGGTTGGGTCTTGCGGCACGGTGATGGCGTGCATATCCACAATGCAGTAGTAGCAGTCATAATCGGTCTGAAGTTGCACCCACTGCTTCAGCGCGCCAAGATAGTTGCCAATCGTCAACTGACCGGACGGCTGAATGCCAGACAGAATGCGCGGTGGGCGCGCGGGTGTTGATTCGGGCATACGGCTCCCCACAGAACAAGCGTAAAGTCATTTCAAACGCTTATAGACTGGGCGCGATTATAGCCTTAGTGCCTATCTGAGGCAATCCCATGCCAAAGTTGAGACTTGCCTTCTGCTGTATTTCACAGTACGCTTTTCAAAAGGTTGTATTTTTGTTAGCAACATCTTCAAGCACAGATCAACTGTCTACCGCTGATCATTAAGGCAAAACACCATGCCCTACTCGCGTCATGAAGTGAAAGACCTAATCGCCTTACTCACACCGCTTTTTTCGGATCGTGAACGGCGCAAAAACATCTTGACTTGGACGTTTTGGGGCGATAATAAGAAGCCCTACAGCGTATCGCTTGACCTGCCCGCAGCAACCTATACCGAGACGCTCATCAACCATTTTTACGAGGTCAGCCGTGCCGATTTGATGTCGCTGCTGCAGGCGATTCAAGAGCGTGAAGGCGGCGACCTTGCCGATCACCTTCAGCCCTACGTGGAAAAGTTGCGCCCAGACCTTGCGCCATCTAAACCTAAATATAAGCTGTTCATCAGCTACCGCCGCAAAAGTTGGGATTTTACGCACCGCCTTGTGGCAGATATGCGTAACAAGATTAGCGCCGAAATTTTTATTGATTTTTCCAGCATCGATTCGTCTAATTTTGAGGAAAGCATCCTACGCAATTTGCGTAACAGTGATTGTGTGCTGTTGGTCGTTTCCGAACATACCTTCAACGAGCGTATTCATGACCCTGAGGATTGGATGCGCCGCGAGATTAGTGAGGCACTGCGCTTGGGCAAGCCCATTGTGCTGCTGGCGCACGAAGGGCGCTACCCACCGCCGCCCGATCAACTGCCCACCGATATTAGCGCCATTGGCGGTCGGCAAGGCATTGAGTTCTATCCACGCTTTTACGAGGAAGCCATTGTTAAGTTAGTTGAATTCATCCCGATTGCTGTTCAGAATCCACCCGATCCTTACCAACCGCCGCCCTATGTGCCGCTGCTTACGGAAGAGGAAGCGGTGTTGCATGATCGGCTGCTGGCGCTCTGCCAAAGTGGCAACTATCAAGCGGCATTGCCCTTGCTCGAACATTTGGCAACTTTGCAGGCACAACGGGATAAAACTGAAACGCGCAACCCATTCATCCAACAGGCTGCCCCACCTGAGCGCTTACCGTCTGATAAATCGGATAGCTCGACACACATCACAATCTTACCCAAACCACGCCCAACCGCCGCCGAGATCCTCAACACCGACCTGCCCTTTGAATGGGTGGATATTACGGCGGGCAAGGTGCGCCTAGAGCAAGGTGGCTATCTGGCACGCAATACGTTGCAAGAGGTCTTCACCTTTAAGATTGCCAAATATCCCATCACCAACGCCCAATTTGAGAAGTTCATCCGCGCCAAAGGCTATGCGACGCAGGCATGGTGGACGCCAGAGGGCTGGCGCGTGCGCCAAGAAAAAGGTTGGGTGCAGCCACGCTTTTGGCAATCCGAGCGCTGGAATCAGCCGCAGCATCCTGTCGTGGGCGTCTCGTGGTATGAGGCGGTTGCCTTCTGCCTATGGCTGACGGACTGCACAGGTGAGGCGATCATGCTGCCTACCGAGCGCCAATGGCAGCGCGCTGCACAAGGCACACCGAATTTTATCTATGCCTGGGGCGATTCGTTTGATGCAACGCGCTGCAACTACAAAAGTGATCGCACCACGCCCGTCACCCACTACGCTGAGGTGGGCAAAAGCCCGTTTGGCGTGGTGGATATGTGCGGCAACGTTTGGGAGCTGTGCCTGACCGACTATCACACGGGCGCTGAGGATATCTATAGCAGTGCCACAGGGCGCGTGCGGCGCGGCGGTTCGTGGATGAACGTTGATCAGGGCAACCTGCGGGCTGCCAAGCGTGAGGAAGTGAACCCTGCCCACGGGCTGGAGTTTGTTGGCTTCCGCATTGCGCGCACTGAAAGCTAAAGGCAGCCCATTCTTAAAGCGGGCTAAGCGCTGCGCCAAAACCTAGATTCAGGGCGCGGCATCAGCTATAATATGCTGCCGAAGTAGCGTGTGGGAGTGGTTGGTTATGTCTGTGACGGGCTTAGGCGCTCGGCGGCAAGCGGTGCGGTTGCCCGTGTTGGGCATTTTCTCTGGGCTGATGTTGATCGCAGCCCTTGTGCTGTTTGCCCTAGAGTTAGTGCGCTTTGAAGAAAGCCGTGAGCGCTTGCAAACTGATATTACGGTGGCGGGCGTGCCTGTCAGCGGGCTGCGCCTTGCTGAGGCAGTTGCCGCCTGGGAGAACATCTATCAACAGCCCATCACGCTTGAATATCTTGGGCATCCCATTCAGCTGTTGCCTGCCAGCATCGGCTTTGTGGTCAAAAGCGATCAAATGCAGGCGGAAATCCGCGCCCAAACTGCGCTCAGCAACAGCTATTGGCAGGATTTTTGGAATTACCTCTGGCGGCGCCCCACCAACCCGATCAATGTGCCACTCATCGCCGATTATTCGGAAGCGCGCCTGCGCGAAGTACTCGCCGATATTGCGCGCCGCTATGATCAGGCTGCCAGCAGCGGTAACTTCGACCTCAACACGCTCAGCTTCGGCGCCGGCGCGGCTGGCACGCGCCTTGATGTGGATCGTGCCATCCCGATTGTGGAGGAGGCATTGTTCCGCCCCCTGAACCGCACTGCCAAACTACCCATGCAAAACGAAGGCGCAAAGGCTGCTGATATGGCAACCCTGCGCGCTGCCATTCTGCAATACATCCAAAGCCGTAATTTTGTGCCAAACGGGCCTGATACGCTTGCTTCAGTCGGCGTGATTGATTTGCAAGACGGCGCTGAGATGTGGATCAACGGCGATATTGCCTATTCATCCGCCAGCACGGTCAAAATCCCGATCCTGCTCAACACCTTTGCTCAGTTGAACTTCACGCCGCAGCCCGATATGCGCTGGCTAATGGCAAGTTCGATCCTGTGCAGCATCAACGAATCCTCCAACTTTTTGATGCAAGCCACAGGGCAAGGCGCTAATCCACGCGCCGCCTTAGCCGACGGACTGCGCCAAGTGAACGAGACCATGAAACAAGTCGGTGCGCGCTACACCTTCATCAACGCACCGCTGTGGGTTGGCTCATCGGATTTGTGGAGCATCAACGACAACCCACCGCCCGTCCCAAACCCAAACTTTGACGCCCGCCCTGACCGTTGGAGCCGCACCACACCCGAAGATATGGCGATCCTGCTCCAACAACTTTACGATTGCGCCGAATATGGCAGTGGTTTAGCAGCCGCCGCCCCTGAACGCTTCACCCAAAGCGAGTGCCAGCAAATGCTTGAACTGCTCAGCGGCAACATCATTGGGCGCATGATTGAGCTAGGTGTGCCGCCCGGCACCCGTGTTGCCCACAAAAACGGCTGGGCGCCCGGCAACCAAAGCTGGAACAATAACGATGCTGCCATTGTCTATACGCCCGGCGGCAACTACATCTTGGTCATCTACACTTGGGAGCGCTTGCTGCCCGGTCAGCAGGTTGGCAACATCGCCCTCTGGGAGATGATGGAGGGCATTTCGCGGATCGTCTACAACTACTTCAATCCCAGCCAACCGATGGTCACTGCGCGCACGCCCGAAAATCCGCTGACTGCGCTGGATTGCGTGATGCCGTCCAGCGTGGAAAAGCTCGATTTCACCAACATCCGCAGTGGGCGCTTCGATGCCAACGGCTACCTTGAGCCAGATGCCTGTTACGGCTTCCCCAATTGCGGTGTGGATAGACCGCCACCTTCTTTCATTCGCCCATAATGACGCACTCTAAGGATGCGCTGTGCCAAACCACCAAGCCACCGCTTGTGCCTATAGCAACATTGCTTTCATCAAATACTGGGGCAACCGCGACCATGCCTTGCGGCTGCCTGTTAATCCGTCGCTCTCTATGAATCTGGGCGGTTTGTTCACGCGCACAACGGTGCGCTTTAGCCCTGATTTGGTTGAGGATCGCGCCCTTGTGGATGATCACGAAATGCAGGGGGGCAGCCTTGCCCGCATTTCGGCGCACTTGGATTATGCGCGGCGCTTGGCAGGCAGCACGCTGCACGCTGAGGTCATCTCGCACAACAACTTTCCCGCTGGTGCTGGCATTGCGTCCTCTGCCTCAGCCTTTGCGGCACTCTCGCTGGCGGCGGCGGCTGCCCTTGAGCTGAACCTGACTGAGGCTGAACTCAGCGCCTATGCGCGGCGCGGCTCTGGTTCGGCGGCGCGCAGCGTGCCAAACGGCTTTGTGGTCTGGCACATGGGCAGCGATCACGCCAGCAGTTATGCAGAGAGCATTGCTCCTGCCGAACACTGGCAGCTTACTGATCTGGTGGCGATCATCAGCACAGGGCATAAGGCAATCGGCAGCACAGAAGGGCATCAGTTGGCAGATAGCAGCCCACTCCAAGCGGCGCGTGTGGCAACGGCGCCCGCCCGCTTTGAAGACTGTGTGCAAGCAGTGCTGCACCGCGATTTTGAGCGCCTAGCGCGTGTGGTGGAACATGATTCCGATATGATGCACGCCGTGATGCAGACCAGTACACCACCCTTGCTCTATTGGCTGCCGCCCACCGTCGCCATCATGCGGCGCGTGCGCCAACTGCGCGCCGAAGGCATTGGCGTGTGCTATACCATTGATGCCGGCGCCAACGTGCATTGCATTTGCCTGCCCGATGCCCTAGAACGGGTGCGCGCTGAACTAAACGCAATTGAGGGCGTGTTAGAAGTGCGCGCCGCGCAGCCCGGCGGCGCGGCATGGCTGGAAGCCTAGTTGGTCTGCCGATTCTCGTCGGAAATGACCGGTGCTTGTGGCAAAAAGCCCGTGCTGCGGCGCGGATCAATGGTTGCCATGCGGTGCAGCAGGCTGAGTGCATCAAGGTTGATGCGCTCGACCTCGCGCATGTAATTCACCCACGGCACTTCCAAGATATAGCCGCGCAGCTCGATCAGCAGCGTGCCGTTGTCGTTAATCTTGGTGAACAACACAACGCTAGTATCTTGCTCAACTTTGGGAAGCTCGCTCAGCATTTGGCGCAGGCTGGAAAGCAACCATTCCATTTGCGTATTTTGCGTCTCGGCAGGCGCGTTTAACGTTAGCTGGAAGCGGCGCTTCTGCAAACGCGACCAGTTCGAGATGGCAACTTTGTTCAGCACGCTGTTCGGGATCATCACCCGTGATTGATCCATTTTGCGGATGGCTGTTGAGCGCAAGCCAACATGCTCCACAGTGCCTTCAATATCTTGCACGGCGATATAGTCGCCCACCCCAAAAGGACGGTCTGCCACAATCGAGACAAAGCCGAACAGGTTTGCCACTGTGTCTTGTGCTGCCAGCGAGATGCCCAATGTACCGACGCCCAAGCCTGCCACAATCGCACTGATATTCACGCCCCATTCTTGCAGGATGACTGAGGCTGCCAACACAATAACGACCAAGCGCAAGGCAGCGTTCAAAAACGGCTCCAGGCGCCTATCTATGATGACGCCTGTGGCGCCGGACAGGCTATCTGCCAGCCGCATAATCAGCACAGCGCGGTAGATAGCACTCGCCACTGCCAGAAATAACAGCGTGTTGATCAGCGCTCGCAGCAGGGTATCTTGGCGCGGATCAATGCCTAAGATCAGCATGGCGATGAAAATGCCCAACGCCAAAATGCCGATGAGGATCGGCTGATTTAGCACATCGGCGAGTTTAGCGCCCAGTGAGGTGCGCGCTAGGCGGCGGCGAAACGGCACAAGGATCAAGCGCAGCAGCACGCGCCGCATTGCCCAAGTCAGCAGCAATGCCAAGATTGCCAACAAGACGCGCAAACCGATTTCGCGCAGCATGGGTGCAAGGTCGTTTATTAGGGAGTCGAAGGTCATAGAGCCATACCTCGTGTGCGCTTGTGCCGAAAAATGGTGCTATTATAACAGTTCTCAGGGAAAGGCTCACAGCACATGCACCTTGCACTCGATTTTCTTGCCCTGCTCAGCAGTCGGGGCGGCGGAATGCTGCTCAGCGCACTGGTTGGGCTGCTATGGGTGCGCCTGCTTTCCGCGCCCGCCTTTGGCGCCTATTCGCTGGCAACCACAACGCTTGGTTTGGTGGGTGTGCTGGCAGATTTTGGGCTTGATCCGATCCTCACCCGTGAGCTTTCGGCGCGGCGCGGCGGCGTTTCTTTGCTGCGGCGCGCCATTCGTTTGCGCTTAGGCGTTGGCGTGGCGCTCATTTTGGGTATGGTCATCCTCACCGCGTTCACGGCTGCCTTCGGGCGCGCCGATCTGCTGCTGATCGGTGGGTTGGGCTTGCTGCCGCGTGGTGCAATGCGCGCTTACGCCGCCGCGCTGATCGGGCTTGGCAAGGCGCGGCAGGTTGGGCAGCTAGAAGGCTTCACCCAAATTTTTATCTCAGTGCTGACGATTGCCTTTACGCTGATCAGTGTCGTGCATGGGCAAGACGGTGCCGCCGCGCTTATAGCGGCACTCGGTCTTGGGCATGGCGGTGGGCTGCTGCTGTTATGGCGGGCATGGCGGCGGCACGGGCAAACAGGCAACCTAACCAACGTTGCATGGAATGCATTACTGCGTTCAGCCTTCGGGTTCACCTTAATCGCTGCCTTCAGTGCTATCTTTCACGCAGTCGATTCGTATGCCGTGCAGGCGCTGTATGGTGAGCGCGCTTTGGCGCTCTACGCAGCACCTTTCCGCTTGCTCAACCTGATTATCATCGTGCCGACGGTCTGGGGCGTAGTCGTTTTGCCGCGCTATGTTGCCCTGATGAGCGATCAAGCAGCCTTTCGCCTGCGCGTGCGGCGTGATGTGCTGTTCTGGTTG
Organism: Anaerolineae bacterium; assembly: GCA_034436355.1. Classification (GTDB taxonomy): domain Bacteria; phylum Chloroflexota; class Anaerolineae; order Aggregatilineales; family UBA2796; genus CP2-2F. Next base: position 125,820 of record DAOTVQ010000028.1, on the reverse strand, counting down.
CTCATCAGCATCCCGCTTAGTGGACTGCCAATCACCCTTGCGGATGTGATTACGCCTGCTGTGTTAGGTTCAGCCTATGCGCCAAGCGTGCCGATCCTGATCGTGCAATGCGGTATGCTGCCGCCGATCTGTGCAGCAACGCCACTGTTGGCAGCCTTAACTGCACACAATCGGCAGGCATATGTGGCAGTCGGTGTCATCACAGGCGTGCTGCTACTGGTGCTTGGTAACGTACTATGGGCAGGCAGCGGCGTGATCGCGGTGGCGGCATTGCGGGTGGCGATCACGGCGCTGCTGACGGTATTCTATGCCCTAGCGCTGCGCTAAGCCTCTTTTTTCTGCTGCAATGCCTGCCAAATGCGCTCAGGCGTGTACGGAATCTCGTGAATCCAGACGCCTATCGCATCATAGATAGCGCTTGCCAGTGCCGGTGCAACGCCATCCTTCGGAATTTCGGCAACTGCCTTCGCGCCAAAGGGACCGGTTGGCTCATAGGTTTCTACGAAGATCACGCGAGTCTCAGGCATTTCATCCGCTTGGTAGATGTGGTACTCACCGAATTTGGTTGCTAATGGCGTGCCATGTTCATCATAGACCATTTCCTCACAGTGCGCGTAGCCAAGCGCTTGCGTCATGCCGCCTTCCACCTGCCCAGAGGCAGTCAGCGGATTAATTGGCACGCCGCAATCTACCGCCATCACCAACTTTTTAACCGTCATTTGCCCGCTGCGCGTATCAATCTCCACCTCAGCAAACTGCCCCGCAAAGGGCGGCGGCGAGGCATACGACATATGGCTGGCAGTAGCCATGATCTGGTGCTGATCTTCCTTGTGCAGCGAATGCAGCGCCACCGCCTCCAACGTGACGAACTTGCCGCCTGATGCGTAGACGCGCTCATCTGCCAGCCACAGCGACTCAGGATCAGCCACTTGGAGCAGGTGCGCCGCCACTTTTTGAATTTGAGCGCGCACTTGTTCGGCAGCACGCATGGCAGCGCCGCCGCTGATGTACGTCGTGCTGCTGGCATAGGCGCCGGTATCAAACGGCGTGAAATCGGTATCGCTGGAATACATGATAATCTTGCTGAGTGGCACGCCGAGCGTCTCTGCCACGATCTGCGCGATGACCGTATCTGAGCCGGTGCCGAGATCCGTGCCGCCGACCAGCACATTAAACGAGCCATCGTCGTTCATCTTGATGCTGGCTGCGCCCATATCCAAGCCGGCGATGGCTGTGCCGTGCATACAAACTGCCATGCCAATGCCGCGCTTGATGTGACCTTCGCCACGCTGACCGCGCTTCTCGTGCCAGCCGATTGCCTTGGCGCCCAACTCAATGCACTCGGCAAGCCCAGAGGTGACCACCTGCTGCGGAAAGCCTTCACGTGCTTCGCCAAGTGCTTCTGCCAGCGGCAGCGGATCGCCCACTTTCACCCAGTTTTTCGCCTTGAATGCCAGCACATCCATGCCCAGCTTCTGCGCGATCTGCTCCATGTGGATTTCAAGGGCGAAGAGCGCTTGTGGCGCACCATAGCCGCGATAAGCGCCCGGCGTGGGCAGGTTGGTGTAGACCACATCGCAATCAAAGCGGCGGTAGGGCGCGTTGTAGGTGGATAGTCCGCGCATTCCGCTGACCGTCTGCACCGTGAGTCCGTGCGTGCCATAGGCGCCGGTATTACCCAAAATGTAAAGTTCTTGCCCAACCAACGTGCCATCTTTTTTAACGCCGCTTTTGTAGCGCAAAATCTGCGGGTGGCGGCTGCGCGCACTGGTGAATTCCTGTTCACGGGTGTACTCAAAACGGATCGGGCGTCCGGTGGCAAGCGTAAGGTGCGCGGCAAGGTCTTCAATCAGCATCTCTTGCTTGCCGCCAAAGCCGCCGCCAATGCGCGGCTTGATGACGCGAATGCGCGCCACAGGCAAGCCGATCAGCGGCGCGATCATGCGGCGGACGTGAAACGGCACTTGCGTGCTGGTGCGAATGACGAGGCGCTCATCCTCATCCCAATAGCTGATCACAATATGCGGCTCAATGGATGCCTGCTGCACCTGATGAACGCGATACTCGCCTTCAACGATCAGGTCAGACTCAGCCCAAGCCTGCTCAGCATCGCCGATTTTGGCGTGCATGTGGCAAACGATGTTGCGCGAGGCATCGTGAATGCTGACGGCATCCGATTCATCGTGGATGATCGGCGCCTTGCCGCTGATCGCCTCTTCAGGGTCAAAGACGGCGGGCAAGACTTCCCATTCCACCTCAATTGCCTCGATAGCGCGCTGGCAGAGTTCGGGCGACTCAGCGGCGACAATCGCCACACGGTCGCCAACATGGCGCACTTTGCTATCAAGGCTGACTTGATCGTAAGGCGGCGGATTGGGATAGCTCTGCCCGCCGCTGGCATAGATCACACGCGGCACATCTTGATAGGTCAGCACGGCGTGAACGCCGAGAATCGCCTTTGCCTTACTGGTATCAATGTGCTTGATGCGCGCATGGGCGTGCGGGCTGGTCATCAACGCGCCGTAGAGCATTCCACGTAGCTCAATATCATCGGCAAAGACGGGCTTGCCAAGCGCTAACTTCACGGCGTCCACCTTCTGCTCAGGCTTGCCGATGACAGCCGTCTCGCGGAGGTCGGTCGTCGGCACGACGAGCGGCTTAACGGGCGTTTTGGTCTGCAAGCCGCCGCCATCGGTTGCGCTATCGTCTGTGGCGTGCGGTGCATCGCTGCCGAACGGACGGAGCAGGTCAATGGGCAGCATCACAGCGCGCTCATCTTCCTCCACAGGTGGCACAGCTTCGCCGCGCATAACTGCCGCAGCGCGCAGCACAGCCTGCACAGGCTTTACATAGCCGGTACAACGGCACAGCACACCATTAAAGGCAGCACGGACTTCTGCCTCAGTCGGATTTTGATTCTGATCAAGCAGCGCTTTGGCGCACAGAATTTGGGCGGGCGTGCAATAGCCGCATTGGATCGCGCCGGTCTCCACAAATGCCTGTTGGAGTGGATGCATTTCGCTGGTTTTGCTGGCAAGGGCTTCCAGTGTGGTGATCGCCTTGCCGTTAGCAGTGGCTGCCAGCGTGAGGCAAGTGATGGTTGGTTTGCCATCAATCAGGACGGTGCAAGCGCCGCATTCGCCGCTCTCGCAGCCGTGCTTAACGCTGAAGCAGGCTTCACGGCGTAAGACGGTCATCAGAGTCTCGTGCGGCTGCACAGCCAACGTGCGCGCTTGCCCATTGAGGGTAATCGTAATTTGCATGGGAGTCGCTCCGAATCTTGCTGTTAGGCTGGGGTAGATTGTACGGCGCGCTATGGCGCAGTGCAATTATGAAGGGCGCGGCGCGCTATGGCACAACGCCCTGTGGGGTTACTGCAAAAAGTCGCGCAGGTGGCGCGAACGGCGCGGATGCCGCAAGCGGCGCAGCGCCTTGCCTTCGATCTGGCGGATGCGCTCACGGGTTAAGCCGAATTTTTGCCCAACTTCCTCAAGGGTATATTGTTTGCCGTTGTGCAAGCCGAAGCGCAGGCGTAAAATGCGCGCTTCGCGTGGCGTGAGCGTGCTGAGGACTTCCTCAACCTTTTCGCGCAGCAGGTTTTGATAGGCGCTCTGGGTGGGTGTTGGCACACTGTCATCCTCAATGAAGCTGCCTAGCTCGCTGTCTTCTTCTTCACCAACCGGACGTTCTAGGCTTAACGGTCGCCAACTGACCTTGAGCATCCACTGGATTTTGCGTGGGTCGGTGTTCATGCTCAGGGCGATTTCTTCGGTGGTAGGTTTGCGCCCATGTTCCTGTTCCAATTGGCGCACCACACGGTAGATGTTCCGAATGCGGTCAGACATATGCACAGGCACGCGAATGGTGCGCCCTTGATCAGCGATGGCGCGTGTGATCGTTTGGCGAATCCACCAGGTGGCGTAGGTGCTGAAGCGGTAGCCGCGCGTGTGGTCGAACTTCTCGACAGCCTTGATCAGCCCTAGATTGCCCTCCTGGATCAGATCGAGGAACGGCACGCCGCGCCCCATGTAACGTTTGGCAATGCTGACCACAAGGCGCGTATTGGCGCGGATAATGTGATCGCGGGCGAGCCGCCCCTCCTCAATCAGGGCAGCTAGGCGGCTCAGCTCTTCGCCTTCAGCCTTTGGTAAGGCTGCGCTGGCAGCCATGCCTGCCACAATACGCTCCGCAATCGCCACTTCCTCCTCAAGGCTGAGCAGCGGCACACAAGCCATCTCTTTCAGGTAAAGCCCAACGCTATCCTCGCTTGGGATGGCATTCAGGTTAGGTAGGGCTTCTTCATCTTCTAAAAAGTCGGGGGCGTCTTCTTCATCAAACTCTGCATCAGCATAAATTTCTATGCCCGCCGCCTGCAAAAGCGGGATTAATTCGTCAGGGTTGTTACCTTCTTCGCTGACATATTCGTAAATATCTTCAAAAGTGAGAAAGCCTTGCGCGTCAGCCTTCTCTAAAAGTTCAGTCAGTTCAGCGCGGTGATCATCACTTGTTGAAAAATTCTGCATGGTGTCGTTTCCCCCTTCACCACTTCCACAACACCGAATGGCTATTCATTCGGTTTCGAGAGTTTGTCGCGCAGCGCTTTTAGGGCGGCAAAGCGCGGATCAACAGTTTCGCGTTGGCAAGCACAACTCCCTTCGTTCAAGTTTTGCCCACAGTCAGGGCAGAGTCCGGCACAGTCAGGCTTGCACAGCACGCTGCTGGGCGTCTCCAAGATAATCTCTTGGCGCAGCAGCGGCGCAAGGTCTAGCACGCCATCTTCACCGATGGTGAATTCTGCGTCCATCTCTGGCTGGGAGATGTAAAGTTCTTCTAAGGTTATCTCAAGCGCGGTTGGCACATCGGCAAGGCAGCGCTTGCATTCTAAGAGGATGATCGTACGCAGTGCGCCCTGCACCAAAATGCCGCGAGAGGTGCGGCTGAAACGCAGCTCGCCGCGCAGATAGTCCACCATCACATCATCTGCCACGCGCACGCGCGGCACATCGAGTTCGGTTTCGCTAAGCTGCCTACGAGTCCCTTCCAATAAAAAGCCAAGCTGAAACTTCAGCACGCGGGCTGGCACATAGCCATTAGTGGTCGTGTTCACGAGGATCGCCTTAATGTTAGCAGCCGCACTAAAAATGGCGGCTGCACGTTTTGGAAACACAGCTATTTTTAATTATAAAGACTATCAAAGGTTTGTGTCAATATGTTTGTTAAATGCTAACAATTATCCTTTGCCACGCAGCGGCGAACGCAGCAGTGTTTCTTGTGGGTCATCACGTTTATGGATCACAATGCGCGCCCGTTCAAAGGGCTGTGTTACTGCAAATTCGACCACGCCGTCTTCATAGTACCATAAAGGCGCGGCAGAGTCATCCAGCATTACGCTATGGGGTTCGCTTGGCACGCCGTAGACTTCAAAACGGTAGCGCCGATAGGCGGGCTGGTAAGCACCCGTGCGCCGCCAATCCAGTGCCACGCCGCCGTCGGACGACGTGCGGCAAGTGAAATACAGCCAGCGGTAAGCCCCTTGTTGAGAATGGAAGCCTTCGCCTGCATCTTCATAAAAGCTGGTTTCGGCGTTGCCCGCATAAACGCGCAGCCGCACCTCTTCGAGTGGCTTCTGCCCAACATACTGTTGCCCTACCCACAGTGGCAGCACATGCCCCGCCCGCACAAAAATCGGCAAGTGATCTAGGGGTGCATCAAGGCGCACCACTTGCCCACCTTCGTAGGACTGCACGCCAAACACGCTGTACCACTTGCCCGCAGGCAAGGACACAGCGCGGTGGGCAGCGCCTTTCTCCAAGATGGGTGCGATCAGCAGCGAATTGCCGAGCAGGAAGGCGTCTTCAATGCCGCGCAGGGCAGGGTCGCGCTCATCTGCCATGAATAACGGACGCATGATCGGTGTGCCGTTTTGGGCAGCTTCTGCCGTCACTGAATACAAATAGGGCAAAAGCTGATAGCGCAAGCCGAGATAGCGGCGGATAATTGCCTCGTAGGGATGCCCAAACGCCCACAGCGGCGGCGCAGATGCGCCGCTCGGCATGAAGCAATAGGGCAGAAAAGCGCTCAGTTGCACAAAACGTACAAACCACTCAGGGTCGTTCACCGCGCCGCTGACCCGTGCGCCGCTGAAAGGCAGCCCGCTCAAGCCGCTGTTCAGCACGGCGCTCAGCATTCGGCGCAGGCTTTTCCAATCGGCGCGCTCATCGCTTGCCCACGTGATCGCATAACGGTGCATTCCGCCCTGTGCGGCGCGCCCAACCACCACAGGGCGCGCATTCGGGCGTGCTGTTTGCTGGGCAACTTGCTCCGCCTGTGCCATGCAGGCGCCATAGACATTCTGCGCCACGACGTGACTGGTCGGCGTTCCCTCAAAAACATACTGGACGGCATCGGTCAGAGGTGGTTCGGGCAAAGGCTGCCAAAAGCCATGAATGCCTGTCCTGAGCAGTTCAGCACAGCGTTCTGCCCACCAGCCGCGTGCCGCAGGGTTGGTGAAATCCGGCAGGGTGCTCTCGCCCGCTAGGGAGCGCACCCTGACTAAATGCCCGTCAGGATATTTGAGGAAAATGTGCGACTGCACGCCACTCTGATAGAGTTTATCGGCAGGATCAGCCTTCACAGCCGGATAAAGCGCCAACAGACTCTTGAAGCCGCGCCGCTGCAAATCTGCCACCAACGCCGAAGGTGTGGGAAAGCGCCCGTTATCCCACGTAAAAAGGCGGAAGGCTTCCATATAGTCCAGATCAAAGTAAAGCGCATCGCAATGCATTTGGCGCGCACGGCATTCGGTGGCGATTGCCCGCAACTGCTCGGCAGAGGTTGGGCGTGGGCAAACAAGGTGAACGCCAAGCGCCCACAGCGGCGGCAGCGGCAGCCGCCCGATCAGCTCGCTATAGCGCTTCAAAATGCTGAACGGGCTGCCGCTGAATTGGTAGTAGCGCAGCTCGCCAAGCGTGCCGCAGAAAGTCACCCGATCTGCCTTTTCTGCGCCTACATCTACGTAGCCGCGTGAGGGATTATCCCAAAAAATGGCGCTGGCAGCCTGATCCCCTACAGTCAACAGAAACGGCATGTTGGCAAGGGCGGGCTGTTTTTCGGTGCTGGCGGACTGCAAGTCAGGCGTGCGGAACAGATAACGCTTGCCGCGCAAATTGAGCGCCGCAGACTGCGCCGCCAAGCCGTAGCAGCGCATATCAGCGGGCAAGCTGCGGTGCAGGGCAAACTCGCCCTGCCGAAAGCTGATCGGCTCGGCATCTTGCCCAATCAGCCCACCTTGAGCCTCCACAAAGGTGAGGCGGCAATCGGCGCGGTTGATGTAGCAGGTCATGCCGCCTTCTACCCTTAGGGTCAGCCGCTCAGCGCCTTCGATCAAGTTGAAGGGCGGGCTTTGCCAATCGTTCTTGAGGACGGTGTAGGAGCTGGGCAGTGGCAAGGTGCTGGCAGGTGCAAAGCGCACACACATGCAATCCACCGCCAGAACATCAAGGCGCAGTGTGCCATGCGTTGTGTGCAGGATCACGCCTTGCCAGTCTATTTCAGCGTCACGCACGGCACCGACTGTTTGCCACTTACCGCGTGGCGCGTGATGCCTATAGCGCAGTTTAGCCAAACGATGGGCAAGCGTCTTACGCATGGCGCACAACTCCTCACAATCAACGGGAACGGGTGAGTTCACACTCACCCGTCAAGCATACCGCGCTTTTGTCAGGTGGTGGTATTTCGATCAGTTCACAGGAATAGCCTCGTAGAGCGCTTTGAGGAGCGCCACAACCTGATCTTGTGAGATAGGATCGCTTGGCACAGTGCTGTATTCCGGTGGACGGTAAATGATCAACACCATGTTGGCGCGGATCGCCATCGCCAGGACGTAGTTTTGTGGCGCAGTGACGATGCCTGCCTCGCCAACGGGCACCTGCTGATAACCGTTGATGGCAGCCAGATCAACGGTATACCGTTGGTAGGCTTCGTCGGGCGAGTTGGTGATCCACAGCACGACGAGGTATTGTGCACCACTTGGAACGGTGTAGATGAGCGTTGATCCGTATTGGTTGGTGGTGCTTGCCTCAGGGATCAGGCGGAAAGGATCGACGAAGCGCGGTGCGCGGTCGTTGAACGAGGCAGAATTTTCAACCTTTGGCGCAACAGTGGGCAAAATGGCAACGGACACAGGCGTCTCGTTCAAGATGAGGACGCCGGGCGGGACTGTTGGTGGCAGCGTGCCAAAAGGCGTCGCGGTCGGTGTGCTGAACGCCTGTGGTGTGGCGGTTGGCGCGCCGGGAATGCTCAGCGTGGGCTGACCGGGCGCACGAGTCAGGATGCTGCTAAAGCCGGCGCTGATCGGTGTGCGGGTTGGCAGCGGTGTGCTGGTTGGGCGCTGATCACGCGGCGGCAAGGTTGGCAGCGGCGTGATGGTTACGTCGAACATGCCGCCTTGCGGTGTGAAATCAGCAGTGGCGCGTTCGTCGGGCGAAAGGGTGACGATGAAGCGCGTGGCAGTCGCTATCGGGCGCGTGGCTGTCGGCTGTGCGGTGAGGGTCTGCACAAAGGCAGCCGCCAAGGGCGTGCCGGTGGTGGTTGGGAACATGGCGCGATAGGGTGCCACCAACAGTGAGGTGAGGTGGCTATCCAGCTCGGCATCTAGGGTCGGTGAATTGTTGGGACGATACATCACACGGATATTGGCAGCAGTAAATGTGCGCCAAACTTTATAAGTTTCATTTGTAGAAAGCCACACCGCATTGCGCCCAAGTTCTTCTTCAGGATCGTAGCTCAGCACGATATAGACACCGACCTGATCACCACGCACCACCAAAAATTGGTAGCCTTGCGTTGCCGAGAATAACTCATTTGGCACGCTCAGCGCTTGCAGATCGCTAATCGGCACGCCCGCCCGCCGCAGATATTCAACCACATCGGCTGCCGTGAACTTGATGTTACTATAACTTAGGGTTGGTTCGGTGGGCGCATCGCTGCCAGCGCCACTAAAGAGTGTGACCAAGGCACCGATCAGCACCACGGTCATAAAAAAGCCAAAGTAAATCAGCGGGCGCGTGTTGCGGCGTGGCTTTTCGGGTGCGGGTGATGGTATTTCGCGGGTGGCGCGCTTGATCGGAGGCGGCAAAGGGCTAGTGCGTCGGGCAGGTGCGGGCGGCGACGACTGACGCGCAGCAGGAGAAGCGACGGGCGGCTGTGCGGGTTGTTGTGGTGGTGTGCGTTGTGGTTCGCTGGGTGCGCTAGGCGTTTGTTGTGTTCGGCGCTTGTTGATCTCTTTACGCAGCGACCAATCGTCGTGTTTATCGCTCATAAGTGTGCAGTGTTTCCAGGTTACTCGTCAGGGAAGGGATCGGTGAAGACGCGCACACGCATTGGTGAAATGGCAATTGATCCGTCAGGGGATTGAATGGCGATGCCGGTTGGGCAATTGCCCGCCTCAACAGGGACATCTGTCTCAACCCGTTCTAGTTTGAATTTGCCTGCGCCATCGGGTTCTAAGAGCAGGGCTTGCCCTTGCCGATTGACGCCATCTCCAAAGTTTGTCCGCAAGATCAGCGTGGCGGGATCGACATTGGTGTTGCCCTGTATGTAGTAGCCCAGAATATCACGGTAAATATCGACCTGACACTCAGCGCGGGTAATCTCAATCGCAGTAACGCCTCCCGATTCCCACTTTGTACCCATCGAGCCACCCAACACACCCAACGTCCTTTGGATGAGCAAACCGAGTGCGAAAAGCGCAGCGATGCTCACAATGCCCACTAACGACAAGATCAGCGCGTATTCTGCCAGACCTTGCCCACGGGCAGCACGGCGCTTGTGTTGTCCATGCACCTTCATGGTAGTTCCTCTCACCAACTTAAACGCGACTTCCATAAATTTTCATGCTCACCCACATTGTAGCGACTCACCCACGGCTAGTCAATCAAAGGGTGGCAGAGCGTAGGGTAAGGCTAAGGTTGTTCTGGGTGTGGCAGAGGCTGAAGCACTTCCGCTGCTTTCGGCTGTGGGAAAAGCGTCCGCCGTGCCGTAAAGGCAACCACCGCACCCACCAACACACCAAACCACAGCTGCACAAAGCGCGTGATGAGCGTGGCAAAGCCCGCCTGTGGCACGCTCAGCCCAACTAGGCGTTGCAGCGTGCCAGTGATAGTCAGATCAGAGGCGCCGATGCTGCCCGGCATTCCGCTCAGCGCACCTGCCACCACCGAAAGGCTGATCACCAAGAGCGCCTGAAAGAACGTCTCGGCTGTGGCGGGCAAGCCCATGCCCACTAAAATCAGGTAGACGCCCAGCCCATCCAACAGGTTGGCAAGCGTGCCAAGCCCAACCGAAAAGAGCAGGCTTGGCAGTTGCACTATCTTATAGCTGCTCTCATAAAAGGCTTTGAAACTACGCGCAAACTGCCCGACCAGCGGTAGGCGGCTGAGCAAGCGCAGCAGCGCCAAACACAATGGGCGATTCTGCAAAATCACGATGCCCAGCAGCAGCCCGCCCAATGCCACAGTAACCACTGACCAATAAGCGTGCGCGGCAAGGTTCAGGATTGCCCACGCAATCAGCAGCAGCACCGCCATGCCATCCGAAAGGCGCTCAGCAGCAACCACTGGCAGCGTGCTGGCAATTGGCGCGCCGCTGATGTGCTGAAGCATAAAACTTTTCAGCACTTCCGCCACCTTGCCCGGGCTCACCGCTAACGGAAAGCCCGTTACAAAGACCGCTGCGCTCGCCCGCACCGAGATATTCCGCACACCCACCACGTGCAGGTAAAAGTGCCACTTCAGAAAGCGCAGCGCCCAGTTTGCCACGCGCAGCGCCAAGACAGGCAGCATCACCCACCACGCAAAGGCGGTTGCATGGTCTAACAACGTAGAGAGATCACTGAGCAGCGCCACGCTCACAAAGGCGAGAAAGCCCAGCCCCAAGCCGATCAGCAGCAGGCGTGTGTAGTTATGCGTCATAAGTGGTATGTTCTCATCCCTATGCTGATCCTACCAACGCTCGCCCAATTTGTGCAGCCCTGATCATCTTCCTACCTTTTCAAGACACCTTCCCAGCAAGCCCAGAAGCAAGAGTGCGCTATAATCTAAAAAGACACTGAGCAACTTTTTAGTAGAGTATTCATGATGAGCAATTCACCAACTGCGCCTGCCCTAAACATTCAAGATGCCCTCTTACAGCTTATCGAGCGCGCCCGTGAAGTGCTGCCCTTTGATCATGGCGGCATTGCACTCTATGATGCCGAAACAGATGTGCTGCTTCCCTACACTGCACCGGAGGCACATCCGCTTGCGCCGATCCGATTAGGCGAAGGTGTGATCGGCGTCGCGGCACTCTCGCAAGAGGCACTCATCGTCAATGAGTCGGATGACTCTTTCGATTCAAAAGCTGTGCGCGCTGAGCTTGCCGTGCCGATGCTGTTCAGCGGCAAACTGCTCGGCGTGTTCCACGCGCAGTCCACACGCGCTAATGCATACCAGCCGCAGCACCTTGCCATTGCACGTCTAATTGCCGATCAAGCTGCCCTTGTGCTAAATACAGCCCAACTCTACGAAATGCTCAGCCGCCGCTATGAACGCTTAACAGACTATAATGAAGAACTTTATTTGCGGAACGAAGTGAGCCGCCTTGCCTCTTCGGATATGCCGCTTGAAGAACTGCTGCCGAAGATGCTTCAGCCATTGGCAACGCTCGTTGGCGCGGATGCTTGTTTAATCTCACTCTGGAACGTGACCGAGCGGCGCGCCTACCGCACGGCTGCCTACGGCTTGGATGTGGGCGATTTGGTGACGGGCAAACGCGATACCGGCAGCGCAACGCTGGTGGAGCATATCATCACCTCTGGTGAGGTGGTTATTTTGAATGATGCGCATCAGTTGAGCAATCCGCCCACCAGTTTAATTGAAGATTACGAGGTGCGTGCGCTATTGGCAATGCCCTTAGTGGCACGCGGGCGCCCTATTGGTGCGCTGTTCATTATGAATCTGCGCGAAAATGCGCCCTTTGAACAGTGGCACGCCGAACGCGCTGTGTCGCTGCTCGATCAGATCGCGCTGGCAATTGATAACCGCACCCTGCTGCAAGATACGCAAAATCGCCTTTCAGAGACAGCCGCGCTCTTGGAAGTGGCGGCGATGGCTGCTAGCAGTTTCAGCGCAGATGAGATGTTCGGGGTGGTGCTGAAGCTGAGCCGTCAAATGCTCGGCATTGGTGTGGGCGCCTTCTTCCTCTATGATCGCTATTCCAACACGCTCAGTTTGCCGCCCAATGCCTCGTTTGGCATCCCTAACGAGATCGGGACGCTGCGCTTTCCGGTCAACGCGCCGGGCAGCCACCTTGCCATCGTCTTTTCGGCGGGCAGCCCATACCTTACCAATGATATTCACAGCGCAACGCAGGATAGCAGCGAGGCTTACTACCAATTGGTAGATCGGCTTGCCTTGCACAACTTGTTGCTTGTGCCGCTGCGTGTGCAAGATGAGCCGATGGGCGTTTTTTTGGTGGGCAACAAGCGCACGGATTTCAGCCGTGCCGATGCACAACTGCTGATGGCGATGGGCAGCCATGTGGCGGCAGCCCTGCGCAGCACGGAACTGCTGGGCGATATGAGCGAACGCCTGCGCGAGACAATCGCCTTGCGCGAGATTGCCGAGATCACCAGCACAACGCTTGATCTGGATGAGATGTTAGCGCGTGTGGTGCATGAGGCTGCTGATCTGTTGGAAGCGCAAGGCGCCTTCCTCTACCTGCCTAACGATGAACAATCGGCGTTGGTTGGGCATCGGCGCTCACAGTATGGCATTGCCCAAGCTGTGGCACTGCCTGATCTGCCGCTCACTTCAGACGATACAACCGTATATGCCTACCAAGCAGGGCGCTACTACCTCAACAATCATCTGGCTGAGGCTGAACGCCTTGCCCCGAATTGGCACAACATCATCACCTATCCACTGAACACGCGCAACCGCACCCTTGGCACGTTCAGCGTCATCAACCGACATCAGGGCGATTTTCAAGAGACGCACCTCGATTTGATGCGTGCTATCGCTGCTCAGGTGGCAACCAGCATTGAAAACGCACAACTTTTCGCAGCCGAGCGCCAACGCGCCGACCTAATGGCCTTGGTCAGCCGCATCAGCCAAGAGCTAACCGCCACGCGCAGCCTAACAGAGCTGACGCGCAAGGTTGCCCGTGCTATTCACTTGCAGCTTGGCTATGCGGTGGTGAACGTTTGGCTGCTGGAGATGAACGGCACCCAGCTTGAGCTGAGTGCCTCTGCCACAAACAGGGTGCAGGCAGCGGTTGTGGAAGGGATTACCCTTGCTGCAAACGTTGGCATCGTTGGGCGTGCCGTCAGCAGCACTGAAACGCAGGTGGTGATTGACCTCAGCGAAGATGGCGACCATGTGGCTGCCTGTGCCTTGCCCAACAGCGCGATGTGGATCACGGTTGGCAGTGCGCTCGTCGTTCCGATGCGCTACAGCACGCGCACCTTAGGCGTTATCGAGGCATATTCCGCAAAGGTGAATGGCTTCCGCATGGCGGATTGCATTGCCTTAGAGACGCTTGCCGCCCAAGTTTCGATTGCCATTGAGAATGCACAGCTGTGGGATCAGGCGCGGCGGCGCTTGCTTGAGCAGGGCATTGTCTACCAAATTAGCCGTGACCTGAGCGCCATCCTAGACTATGGCGAACTGGTGAATGCCATTGTGAAGCATATGGGGCGTGCGCTGGACGCAGCGTGGTGTCTGTTGGTAACCTACGAACAGGCACGCGGGCGCCTGACGGTTGAGGCAGAATATCGCTTGCCCGAAATGCCCGAAAACTTGCTGCCAACCCTCGTTGGGCAAACGCCTGCCTTTGTGCAGTACAGTGCCATTGAGCGCGCCGTGCAAACCCAGCGGCAAGTGGTGGTCACCTACCCTATCACGGCGCTTGGCGGCAGCAGCAGCGGCTTATGCACACAGCTTACCTTGCCGATTGTGGTTGGTGAGCGCGTGATTGGGTGTGTGCTGTGGGTCGAACCACGTGCGCCACGTGAATTTAGCGGCAGCGATGTGCGCCTTGCCCAAACACTGACCGGCCAAGCCACCATCGCCCTTGAAAATGCACGGCTGTTCCGCCAGGCGCAGCGGCAGGCGCACGAACAGGCGCTCCTGCGCGAGGTGGCGGTTGGGCTGAGCAACACAACCGATATGACAACCATGTTCAGCCAATTGGCGCGTGTTATTCAGGCACTGGATGGCGTAGATAACACAGTGGTGTCTGTGCATGATGAGCAAGGGCAGCTCAACATTCAAGCAACGCACCTCACCACACGCACGCTCGATGTGATGACCACACCCTATCTGCTGCGCCGTGCGCCGCACTTGCTCAGCACCCTAACGCATAGCATCGCAGCGCGGGCAGGCAGCACCATACCCGCCTTTGCCGAACACCTTGCCGCCTACCCACTCCACGCCCACATCAGCGTGCTGTTTGTGCCAATTTTGCGGCGTTGTGAACCTATTGGCGTGCTGGAGATTGCCTCTGACAACCCGATGCGCGTCTTTGATCCGCCAGAGGTGCAACTGCTGGAGGCGTTGGCAAACCAGGGCGCCATCGCCTACGAGAGCATCACCTACCATCAGCGTGAGCAGCGCCGCCTGCGCCGCCTAGAGCGTTTGCAGATCAGCAGCCGCAACCTAAGCGGGCAGTTGAACACCAACGTGCTGCTCGACGCCATTGTGCGCGAGGCTGCCCAAACCTTCGATCTGCCCTCTGTTAGCCTGATGACGCCAGAGCCTAACAGCGAAACCTACACATTGCGCGCCTCCATAGGGCTTTCAGAGCGTTATATACGTGAACGCCGCGCCCTGACCGCATTCTCACATCAGCCCTATGTATTGACTGCTGACACGGTGACCGCTGATGAGGCACAACGCGCCCTGATCGCCGAAGAAGGCTGGCAGCAGGTCTTGGTTGTGCCGTTACAAAAAGGCGATCAGCATTTGGGCGTTTTGAACCTCTATGCCTATCATTCCCGCACCTTTAGCGATGAGGAAAAAGAACTCGCCGCGCTGTTTGCTTCCCAAGCAGCGGTTGCCCTTGAAAACGCCATGCTCTTTGAGGCATTGGAAGATCGTGCGGTGGAGCTGATGCAGGCGAATCAGCTTAAGAGCGAGTTTCTCGCACGCGTCAGCCACGAACTTCGCACGCCCATGAACAGCATCAACGGCTATAGCGAGATGCTGCTGCGCCAAACCTATGGCGCGCTCAACGAAAAACAGTCGGACCGCCTGGAGCGCATTCTGCGGAATGGGCGCAGCCTGCTGGCGCTGATTGATGACCTGCTTGACCTTTCGCGCATTGACTCTGGCAAGATGGAACTTCACCTCGAGGCGGTCGATCTGCGTGAAGAAGTCCATGCCACGTTCTATAACCTTGAGAGTCAGGCGGCTGCCCGTGGGCTGTATCTGAACTATGAGATAGCCGACGAATTGCCTTCTGTGCAGGCAGATTCAACGCGGCTGCGCCAGGTCATTGTGAATTTATTAGGCAATGCGATCAAGTTCACCAAACAGGGCGGCGTCACCGTCCGCAGCCACCTAACTTATGAAGGGGAGCGCGCCTTTTTGCTGACCACTGTGCAGGACACCGGCATCGGCATTCGCCCTGAAGATCAGGCGATTATCTTTGACGAGTTCCGTCAGGCGGATGGCTCGATCACACGCGAGTATGGTGGCACAGGTTTAGGGCTTGCCATCACGCGCAGGCTGGTGGAGATGATGGGTGGGCGCATCTGGGTGGAGAGCGAACTTGGCGTGGGCAGCGCATTCAGCTTCACACTGCCCGTTGCCGAGTAGCCCGCCTTAGCGGGTGGGCGGCAGCCAGCCAAAAGGCGGTTCATCATCACTGAATGGCTCGGCTTCGTGGGGCAGCGTGCGTTGAGCGCGTGCTTGGCGCAAGCGCCGTTCGGCAGCAAAGCCAATCTGCCGCAGTTGGGCAGGGCTGATCAACCGATTCTTGAAGCTATCGGCGGAAAGCGCCAGCCGTGCGATGGCGCGGGCTGCCAGTTCGGCTGCCAGCGGGCGCATGTTGGTCAGGGGTAAGCCGATCAGGGGCAGCGCGCCGAACACGCTCAGCAGCATCCCGATCAGGCTGCGCCGTTCGTTTGGCACATAGAGCGGCGGCGCGTGAATGATCGTCCATGCCAAGCCGCACTTCTGCACAGAGCGCTCTGCCTCGCGCTTTGCCTCAAGGTAGCCGCTTGGCAAGCCCGCCACCGCAGCAGCGCTCAGTAACACGCAATGCGGCACCCCATCATTGACTGCCATTTGCGCTACGTTGCGCGCCGAAACAAAATTTAGGTGGCGAAAGGTTAGCCCACGTGCCGAGTTCTGCTTCAGACCACCGATCAGGTGAATGACGGTGCCATGCCCACGCGCACGCCCACGCAAACTGGCAGGGTTCCATACATCGCCATGCACAACTTGCAGGCTGGCACGCAGCACACCGAGTTTTTCCTCTTGCTCTGGGCGCAGCAGCACCGTCACTTGGGCATCTTCCTCTAGCAGCGCACGCACCACCCGAAAGCCCAAAAAGCCCGTGCCACCTGCCACTAAAATCCGCGAGAGACTCCGATTTGGCATTGCACGCTAGAATTTCCACGCCTTCAATGGCTCGATCATTGGATAGGCTGTCATATCCAAATGCACCGGCGTGATCGAGACGTAGCCCTGATGAACTGCCCAAATATCCGTGCCTTCAGCGCTCACATCGCCGGTGGGCGCTTTACCGCCGATCCAGTAGTAAGGGCGCCCGTCAGGATCAAGGCGTGTGACCAATTCATCGTGATAAATGCGCGTGCCTTGCCGCGTGATCTGCGTGCCTCTAATCTGATCATAAGGCAGATAGGGAATGTTCACATTTAGCAGAGTCATCGGCGGCAGCCCATTGGCAAGCACATGCTGAGCAACTTGCTTGGCAACCTGTGCTGCCGCGCTGTAGTCTGCCTCTAGCGAGCGGGAGTCGAGCGAGAAGGCGATGGAAGGCTTGCCGTGAATAGTGCCTTCAAAGGCAGCTGCCACTGTGCCGCTGTAGGTGAGGTCTTGCCCAAGATTAGCGCCGCGATTGACCCCAGAGACAACCAGATCAGCCTGCACACCAAGCAAGCCAATCAGGGCGATGGCGATACAATCAGCAGGCGCGCCATCGGTGCTGTATGCCTCGATGTTTTCACCGATCTTGACCGGCGTAACGCGCAGCGGTTTGGTCAGCGTTTTGCGGTGTCCGTTCGCGCTCTGATTTTCCTCAGGTCCAATCACAACCACGCGCCCAAAGTCGCGCATGGCAGTTGCCAATGCCAACAAGCCGGGCGCAAAAATGCCATCATCGTTCGAGACAAGAATGCAACGCTGCGGTGATTTTGCCGTCATAGTCTGTCGATTCCTTTTTAGTCTGCTTATCCAATCAATTATAACCCAAGCGCACCCTAGCGCAGCACCCTAGCGCACGCTACAATTTCGCCAATGCAACACTCAAACACAGCACATCGCGTCCTCAGCCTAGCGGATGCCCTTGCCTGGCGCGCCGAACTGCGTGCGGCGGGCGTGCCACTCGTCTTTACCAACGGGCATTTTGACTTGCTGCACGTCGGTCACCTTGACTATTTGGAACAGGCACGTGCGCTTGGCGGTGCATTGTTGGTTGGCATTAACGATGATGACGGGACACACACACTCAAGGGTGGTGGGCGCCCAATTGTGCCAGCCGCAGAGCGCGCACGCTTGATCGCGGCGCTCTACTGCGTGACAGCGGCAGTCATTTTTACGGGCAGCACTGCCAACGCGCTGATCAGCGCCCTGCAACCTGAAATCTATGTGAAAGGTGGCGATTATCATCACAAGCCGCTGCCTGAGCGTGCCGCCGTCGAGGCATACGGCGGGCGCCTCGTGCTGATTGATCTGCTGCCCAACCGCAGCACATCTGCCCTGATTGCGCGCATCCGTGCGCTACCCGCCGATTCCTAGCCCGAAGTAGGCAGCTTAGCTATGACCGAACCCGTGACCCGTGCGCCTGCCTTGCCCGCAGAAGAGGATCAATCTTCAGAGGCAGTCACAACAGGGCTTGCCCGTGCCACCACGATCCTTGCCGTTGGCAACATCACCAGCCGTGCGCTTGGCTTTGCCAAAGAGATTTTGCTCTCCAACCTGTTTGGCGCCAGCCGCGCCGTAGATGCCTTCCAGATCGCCATCACCATCCCGCAAGATTTGTACGATTTGGCGATCTTTGGGCATACCAATTCTGCCATTGTGCCAGTGCTGAGTGAATATGCTGCCCGCAAAGATAAAACAGAGCTGTGGCGCGTGGTGAGTGCGCTGGTCAGCCTTGTGCTGCTCATCAGTGGCGCGCTGGTCTTGTTGATGACGCTCTTTGCACCTTATATCATCATGTTTTATCGCGGTGCGCCTTCCATGACGCCGCTCGATGCGCCCTTCACCCTCAACCCTGCCATGCTGCGCGGCGGCGGCATGAGCTGGGCTTCCTTCAACCTCTCGACCGAACTGCTGCGCTTCACCGCACCATCCCTCATCTTCATGAGTACTTTTTCGGTGCTGGCAGGGATGCTCTACGCGCTGCGGCGCTTCACCTACCCTGCCTTTGCCGCTGCGCTCTTCAACCTGATGATCGTGGTGGTGACGTTGGCGCTTGCGCCGCGCATCGGCATTCAGGGCGTGGCGATTGGGTGGGTGGTTGGCGCCGTGGCGCAGATGAGCCTACAGTTCGTTGGGATGCGCGGTGTGCGCCTACGCCTAATGTTTTGGCAGCTGCCCAAAATGCTGCGGCATCGCGGCTTGCAGCGGATCGGCCTGCTGTATGTGCCGGTGCTGTTCACCTTGGTTATAGATGTGCTGATCAACCGCCCATTCAGCTACAACATCGCCTCGCAGACGGGTGAGGGCAACATCGCCTATATGAATTGGGCAACCAGTCTGCGCGAATTCCCGATGGGCTTGGTTGGCACGGCGATCTCAATCGCCATCTTGCCAACGCTGGCACGCCAAGCCCTTGATCTAGGGCAGCGCAGCGCCTTTCGGGATACATTTGGGCAGGGCATTCGCCTTGCGCTAATGCTGATCATCCCGGCGGCAATTGGCATGTTTGTGCTGGCAGGTCCGCTGATCGGGTTGGTCTTTGAGCATGGGCAATTCACAGCGCAAAACACTTTCGATATGGCTGTGGTGCTGCGCTTATACCTAATCGGCATTCCGTTCGCTGCCATAGACCTGCTGTTGATCAGTGCTTTTTATGCCCAGCGTGACTCGCTGACACCCGCCTTAGTTGGCTTATTCAGCTTAGGCTGCTATATTGTGATCACGCTGCTGCTGCTGCCACATATCGGCTTTCTAAGCCTGATGGTAGCTGACTCGGCAAAGCATTTTGTGCATATGGTCATCTCATTCATCTTGCTGCGCCGCCGCCTCAGCGGACTCGGCGGTCAGCGTATCATCAGCACGGCGCTGAAAGTAAGCGCTGTGGCGGCGGTGATGGGCGTGGTCGTCTATCTGCTGACGCGCACCATCGCCGATGTGTTCCCGCCGCAAGGCTTGCAAGAGCGCTTGCTTTTAGTGTTGGTGCCAAGTGCTGCAGGCGCCGCACTCTATTTTACGCTTGCCGCACGCCTGCAACTGAATGAGTTCACGCTCTTTATGCGTGCGCTGACGCGGCGCATACGGCGCAGTTAGAAAAGGGGCAAAACTGTTAGAGATTCCGAACAGCAGGTGCGTTAACTTGCCCTACAATGAGGAAGACTACAACAGCGAGCATTCTAACTGGAAGGCGCACCTATGGCTGTGATCGTGATTATCGAAGACAATGTGCAAAGCGGACGCCTTGTGGCAAAGCTGCTCAACAATGCAGGTCATCAAGCCATTCTGACCGAGACGGGCGAAGAGGGCTTAACGACCATTTTCGAGTCGCCGCCTGATCTAGTGCTGATCGATCTCGGCTTGCCCGATATTGATGGGCAAACCGTCATCGCCTTACTGAACCAGCAGCCTGCGTTAGCGCACACACGGCTGATCGCTTTCACAGCGTGGCCCGCAGCAACAGCCTATAGTATGGCGAAAGCCTATGGCTGCCATGGCGTGATCACCAAACCGATTGAGACACGCCGTTTTGTGGGGCAGGTCGAGGCATTTTTGCCACAGGCAGCGCCAGAAAGCCCGCCCAACCAAGTTCAAACAGGATCAGCTATCCATGACGCAGCCGACAGACCCACCGCCGAGTAACATAACTGCCGTCCTTGCCCGCCAGTATTCTTATGATCAGCTTGCCGATATTTACAATCAGGCTCGCATAGATTACATCGTGCCAATGCCGATGAACGGCAAACGCATGGCAGAATACGTGCGCGATTATGACGTGGATTTGAACGCCTCAGCGGTTGCGCTGAACAGCGAGGCATTAGAGTTAGGCGTATGTATGCTTGGTGTGCGCGGTGATCGGACGTGGATCACACGCCTAGGCGTCATCCCTGAACGGCGTGGCAAGCGAATTGGGCAATTTCTAACCGAGCAGATGCTAGAAACCTCGCGGGCATTGCGGGCGCGCCGTGTGCAGCTTGAGGTGATTAAAGGGAATGCACCAGCCATTCGCCTCTTCCAAAAGTTGGGCTTTGAGCCTGTGCGCGAGTTAATGGTGGTGCGCCGCCCGCCGGGCACACCCGATGATGCACTCAACGGCAGCGGTGCCGCGATCAGCGTGCTGGACAACGCAGAGATAGCCGCCCTGCTGCACGCCTATGAGCAAACACAGCAAGTGGCGTGGACGGAGGAACGCGCCTCGTTGATGAACTCTGGCAATCTGCGTGGCTTGCGCGCCGTGTTACCTTCCAATGAAAGTGGCTGGTTGATCTTCCAACGCTTGCCCTTTCAACTGACGCATTTTGTCTTCAGCCCTTCGTGCAGTGATGCCCTGCTGCGCGCCTTGCTCTATCATGCCCATCAAACGCACAACACACAGGATACCAAGATCGAAAACCTGCCCGCCGATCACAGCGCATGGCGTGTGATGCAGCAGTTCGGCTACCTTGAAGTGTTCCGCCGCGTCGAGATGTATCTGCACCTCTAGCCACCGTGCCGTGCAGCACGGCGAACTTCGGCAGCAAGCTCATTGGTGCGTTTATCCAGCTTGCCGGTGCCTGTGTGCTTCACCACAGCTCGTTCAAGGCGCTCAAAGACTTCTAAAGCGCGCTTCGGCTGGGCTTGTTTTAGGTGCAGAGCCATCAAACTGCGTGCCAAATCTTCTCGGAAGGGCTGCACAGCCATAGCACGGGCATAAAAGTTTAAGGCGGATTGATAGCGTTCAGCCCGTTCGTGCAGGCGTGCTAAGTTGGTGAGTGCGTCCACATACTGGTTTCGCAAATTTGCACGGCGTGCCGCTGCCCATTCCGCCGTGATTCCAAGCAGAAAATCACCGCGGTACAAACTCACCGCACGGTTGAGCAGCACCAACGCCTCAGCATCCTCCACAGAGTCGCTGCGCTGCACACAGTCAAGGAAGATGGCTGTGTCATAGCGCAAATCCACCTCAGGTGCGATGCGGTAATAGCCTGAGGTGTAGGTGGTTAGGTCAAAGCCGATCATGTCATGGATTTCGCGCTTGGTGACGTGGAAAACGTTGGTCGCCTCTTTGGTTTGGAGCGTTGCCCAAAAGTTGTCAAACACCTCCTCGCGTGTGACCAAGCCACGATCTACGAAGAAGTAGAAAAGCGCACGCGGCAAATGCCCATCCCACTTACCAACGGCAACGCCGTTCACCACAACGCGCCCGTCACCATGTGCATAGACTTCCAGCAACTGGCGACCGCTCGGCACAGCGCGGTAGTCATACAGCATGGCAGACTCCTGCACGGGATAGAACAGGACTTCTACGGTTGGTGCAAGCTGTGGCATAAGTGCGGCACACCAAGCACGCCCTGCCAGCGCCACGTGGCTGCCTTTGGGCAAAGTATTCAGCAGGGCTGCCAGAAACGTGCTGCATGAGTCTTGGTCAGTGTGATCGAAGGCATCGATCACCAGCAGGCAAGGGTGGGCGGCAAGCACCTGATCTAGCTGTTGGGCAGCTTTTTGCGCTGTGGTGTTGGCTGCCAACTTGGGCAGGGTAATATCCGCTTGTTCTTGGAAGGCATGGGCAAGCAGCTGCCACAGATCACGCCATCCCGTCTGTGGCGTTGGCACTGTCACATAGATCGGCATTCGGTCGCTGCGCTCTAGAAGATTGGGCAACAGGGCATATTGGCTGCGAAAATTTGGATGTAGGACAATCAGCGTTGCCGATAGGTTGGCGTGCGCGTCAAACCAAGAATGTGTTGCCAAGTGATCATCTCCAAATAAATGGCAAGGCAATAGTAGTTTGTTGTACTTCTTTGTAGTTGAGTAATAAGCTATGTTGATTTCAAATGCAAGTATAACACTATGGTGAATGCTTAGCAACACCCTAAAAGGTTTCACGGCATGTATTGGTTTAGTTGCTGAATGTGTGCTAGGAGCGGTTTCGCCTGCGTTTCACGACGATGCGGCGGTCAGGCTGCTTGCGTATCCATGCCAAGTAGCGCTGAATGTCAGGGTCTTGCTGAAGGGCGGCGATGGTGTGCTTTTGGCGGGCAAGGGTGCGGTTGGTGAAGAATTTATGCAGCGTGGCATGGCAAGGGCTGCATAGGTTAACGGTTTCCGTGCCGCCTTCCGATTTTGGCACAAGGTGATGACGGCTGACATGGCTTACTGGTCGTTCGCACAGGGCGCAAATGAGGAGGGGTGCTGTCGCCTTCGGCATAGTGCATCCTCACAAACTTCCCACAGACATGATCCCAAAGCGGATTGCCAATACGATCAAGACTGCCCACATGCCCGCGCCAAGCGTCATTAACACCACAAGGCGCAGTGGGCGTGCGCCTAGCGAAAGCCCAACGGCGGCGCCAAGCTGCGCGCCAACCGTGAGTGGGCATAAGAGTGCCAGCCCAAACAGCCCAAAGCGCTGCCAGGCTTGGTATAACCAACGCACCATACGGCTTGGCTCAGCGCTGGGTGCAGCCGTATCAGGTTTGTGGCGGCTCAGGCGCGCTCGGAGTGGCGCACCAACGCCCACCACCAGCCCAACACCGCACCCATAGCTTAGGGTTGCCGTCACGATAACACTCTCCGGCGAAAGGCTGAGCGCCATGCCCGCTGGAATGGCTGACCAGAAGGAAAAGAACGCCCACCCAAAAACCGTGATCAATGCTGCGGTATTCATCAACAGCCTAACCCTAGCCTGATCCGCGTGACACAAACGCTTATTCCGACCACCGCCATGCGCCGATGGTGCGGAAACGCTCGGCGGGCTGGCTGACGAAGCCAAGCTGCACACCTGCCAAGCGCTCGTCCGCGCCATAATAGTAGATCGGGTAGTAAAGCACCAACGCGGCTGCCCGATCACAAAATAGGCGCTGAAATTCGGCGTAGAGCGCTACCCGCGCACTGCCATCTGTGGTTTGGCGGGCAGCCTCTAGCAACTCACTGATCCGCCGTTCGTTCAGGCTGCCAAAATTTAAGCCGCCTTCCGTTGGCACTTGCCGCCACAGGCTGTAAGGGTCAGGGTCGGCGCTTGGCGCAAGGTCAAGTTCCACCAATGCCGCATCAAAGCTGCCGTTTGCCAACCGTTCGCGGAAGGTTACCCGATCTACAACGACCACATCCACGCCCAGCCCTAGCGCACGCCATGCCTCTGCCACAGCTTGCCCAAGCGCTGCTTGCGCGGCGTCATCAGCCAGCAGCAGCTGGAAGCGATAGCCAACCGAGCTAGGCGGCGGCGCGGCTTCCGGCGCGTTCGGGTCGGCTTCAGGGGGTGGGGGCGTGATCTGCACTTGGGCAAGGCTGCGTGCTGCCGCTTCTGGCGCGCTCGGATCGTAGCTTGGGCAGACGATATTGCGCGCAAAAGCCCATGAACTGGGCAAGATCGGCGTATGAGCAACCACTGCCCGATCTGCCATAAACTGCTCCACCAGCGCTTGGCGGTCTACGCTGCGCGCAAGGGCTTGCCGAAAGCGCACATCGCGGAAGAACGGCACCGACTCACGCGCCCAATTGTAGATGACCGCGCCCACAGCGGGCTTATAGGCAGTGTAGAGCGTGATGGGCAATGCCTTGAGCGATTGCACCACCGCCGATGGCACATCCGAAAGGCTGTTCACCTCGCCGCGTTCAAAGGCTGCCCGCGCTTCGTCCCAGGTTGGGTAGCACAGCAAGTCCAGTTGGCGCAGCGCGTAGCCTTCGGCTGCCTCTGGGCGTGCGGCGTAGGTGGGCGCAGCGCGCAAGCGCACACCACGCAGGCGTGCGCCATCGCCAAGCAGGCGCTCAAACTGATAGGCGCCAGTGCCGATGGGCGCTAGGTTGAAGGGATGGCTGTTGAGGGTGCGGGCTGTGGTGCCGCGCAAGGCGTGTTCGGGCAGAATGCCAATCCGCAGATAATCGGGAAAGGTAGCCAGCGGCTGCGCCAGCTTAAAGCGCACCATCTGGGCGTTTAGGGCGTCGGCTTCCACCGTGCGCCAGAAGTTACGCAGATCGGGCGTGCCGGGGAAATCTTCTGCCTGCATCAGGCTGATGGTGAAGATCACATCGGCGCTGGTGAAGGGTGTGCCGTCATGCCAGCGCACATCTTCGCGCAGCGTGAAGATATAGGTCAAGCCGTCGTCAGAAATGCGTGGCAAACTTGCCGCCAAATTCGGGATAGCCGCGCCGTAGGGATCGGTTTTCATCAACCCTTCAAAGATCAAGGCGACAACATCACGGTCAGCCTGATTAAAGCCCGCCAGCAGCGGGTTGAGTTTGATCACACAGTTAGGTGCGATGAGCGCTTCACGCAGCACGCCTTGTTCGACCGGTGGCAGCATTACAGAAGGGCGCGGCGGTAGGGCTGTTGCCGTTGGTGGTAACTCGGTGCTGATCAGGGTAGGCAGTGGTGTGGCGCTGGGCAAAGGTTGTGCTACACGGGTTTGGGTGGGTGGGCTATTGGGCGGCACCTCTGAAAGGCGCAAAGCAAGCACCGCTGCCAGCAGGCTGAGCGCCAGCAACAGCGCCAAAAAGGGCGCACGCATTCCTCTGAGCAAGGCAGCCTACTGAGAAGCCAATTGAATAATGGCGTTCAAAAGGAAGATTGCCGAGAGGATGATGGTGAGCTGAAAGAGCGTTTTTTCCAACCCACGCCGCGTTTTGGTGATGCCCATGCCGCCTTCGCCGCCACCCAGCAGATTGCCAATGCCGCTGCCCTTCGATTGCAAAATGATCAGGGCAACTAAGGCAATCGAGATCAGAACTTGAATGATTTGTAAGGCTGTTCTAAGCGCGCCCATGCTGAAATTTCCCTTTAGGTGTTCGTTTAACGCGGGCATTATAACGCATCTTGGCGGGCTTGGGTAGGGCGGTGATCCCTTGTGCGGTGTGGTCAAGCGATGGGGTGCCGCACTAGCGGTAGCGCGCTGCACGCCTTTCGATCTCGGTGACGGGATCAAGGTCTTTGGGGAAGCGCAGTGCGCCAATGCGGGCACTGCCATCAGCATCGCGGCGGTGAAAATCGGTGCCGCCACTGACCAACAGGTTGTGCCGTGCGGCAAAGGCGCGCAGCTCGCGGATGAGGCGCTGCGAATGGTCGGGATAGTAGACCTCGACGCCATCCAAGCCCAGCGGCACAAGGCGCTCTAGCAGGGCGCGGTAATCGGGATGCCTGCCGGGATGTGCCAAAATTGCCACGCCACCTGCGCCGTGAATAGCCTCAATGGCTTCCTCAAGGCTGAGCGGCGCGTGCGGCACAAAAGCAGGCGCGCCGTTGGCAAGGTAGCGCTGGAATGCCTCACTGATGCTGCTAACCGTGCCTTGTGCAACCAACGCACGCGCCACGTGCGGTCTGCCCACCGAGCCGCCCCGCGCAAAGGCAAAGACGCGCTCTGCCTCCAGCTGCACACCAAGCTGCGCCAACTTCTGGAGGATGGCGTGAACGCGCTCGATGCGCCCTGCTTTCAGGCGGTCAAGCAGGCTGTTTAGCGCGGCGTGCGTCGGGTCGAAGGCATAGCCAAGCATGTGGCGTTCAGCGCCATCTTCCTCAGCACTCAGCTCAATGCCTGCCAAAACGCGCAGCGTGCTGCCGTGCGCTGCTTTTTGGGCAGGCAGCACGCCCTCTGCCGTATCGTGGTCAGTCAGGGCAATGGCATGTAAGCGATGGGTAAGGGCTACCTGCACCACCTCATTTGGCGTCAGCGCACCATCAGAGGCAGTGCTGTGCAGGTGTAAATCAACTCGCATTTATGAATTCGCAATGATGCGCGGCTCAACGATCAGCCGCAGCGCGGTGCGCTCCTGTTCTTCAATGGTCACTTCAGTGAAGTAGGGGATGCAGATCACATCAATGCCATCATCGGCAAGGTAGCCGCGTGCAATGGCTGCCGCCTTAATGGCTTGGTTGACTGCACCCGCACCAATCGCTTGAATCTCGGCACGGTTGTGTTCGCGCACAACACCAGCGATTGCGCCTGCTACAGCGGTTGACCGTGAACGAGCCGAAACCTTGATTATGTCTACCATGTCCTCGCCATTCCTTAGTGTAATGCGCGGCAATATTTTGCGAACTGCGCGGCAGCGGCTATGAATGCTTATTGAGAGTAATGCGCCATCGCAAGGTGCGCTTGCTTCTCATTGTAACGGCAATTCCCTTTGAATCCAAGCACAAATTTTACACTTTTCAGTAAGCGCCCATTCATTCGGTAGAAATGCCGAAGAATGACGGGGATGTGCCTTAGGGAGGCAGGTGGCGTGTGGAAGAAAGCCGCCGCAGGTGCCTGCGGCGGCGTGGTAGCACACTCGGGGAAACGCTCAGCCGTTGGTCATGCCTTGCAAAAAGCCTGCTGTGGCTTGGGCGTGCATGTTGCCCTGTGCGGACTGGTATTGCAGCGCATAGGCAAAGCCCAAACGATCTACGGGCGACATGCCCGACAGCACACCAAAGCTAACTTCAGCCGCCTGACGGGGTGAGGGATATTGCCGAGCAAGCTGTGCCACTTGCCCCATGCCTTTCCGCACGCTCATGCCCATTTCTAATAAAGCCTGAGCATTGCTGTTGTAACGCGCCTGTTGTTGCAAGTTTTGCGCGTAGATTACCCAGACCGAATCGTCAAGAGAGGCAGCACGTTGCGCGACTGCAAACAAATTTTCATCCGTTAAATCCTCAGAAAGGCGCTCAACTTCAGTTTGAATAGCTTTGAGGCCTAGCGCGGCTGCGCCAACCGCCGCACCAAAAACCACCGCGTTACCCAACAGTCTGCCCCAGTTGATTGGCATAGGAAAGCCCTCTTACCCCTTGAAATCTCGCTTGAAAGCTATTGTATAATAATTCAAATCGAGGAACGCTGTCAATAGACTTTAGGATAACTGATGACTGATCGCTCATTGCCACCTGAACTTGAGGTAATCCTTTCCCGCCTTTCGCCAACGGATCGGGCTGAAGCAGAGGCATTGCTCTACCGCGCCCAAAGCGCCGATGAATTTGCTACGCTGCTTTTGGCAAACCCACGCCTGATGCAGGTGATGAACGAGGCGCTCATGGCAAGTCAGGGCAACATCACCTCAGCACTGGAACGTGAGGCTTACGCCCTGCACGCTGAAGATTTGCGTGTGCTTCAGCAGCCAAGCGCCGAGGGCATACAGGCGCGTGCCGCTGCATGGGAAGCCTTTTTGCTGCGCCCCGCCTTAGCAGTTCGCCCTGACCTCGCAGCCGATGCGCGTGGGCAATTGGCGGTCATGTACCTCAGCCTTTACGATTTGACCCAAGCTGAGGAATCCGCACAACGCGGTGAGGCAATTCTACAAGAACTGCTCGAAATCTATGGCGCCGCGGAGACTGAAAACCTGCCACACTTTTTGAACACACACCGCAACCTTGCCACGCTGAATATGAAGCGCTATGCCCTGAGCAACGATCCAAGCCATTTTGAAGCAGCAGATCGCCACTTGATCACCCTGCGCGATTTAGGTGAGGGCGATTTTCAGCGGCTTGCCCTGCAAGCGCGCTTGGATTTATACACTGCTCGCGCTGAACGTGAGGAAAGCCCTGAAAATCGCACAGCGCTAGCGCGTGTGCTGCTGGAAGTATTCGAGGCACACCGCCCGAATGTGAGCCGCCGTGAGTGGCTGACCACCCTGCTGGAAACCAGCCAGAAGCTGCTTGAAGATAACTTGCCTCAGGCTGTGATTATCTTTGCTGAGCGGCTGTTGCCCGACCTCACGCCAAGCGATGGAACGCTCTGGCGTGATGCCTATTTTGTGGCAGCTTGTGCGTTCTCTCAGCTGGCGCTGCTGAATGAACAGCACAGCTATTTCGAGACGGCGCGGGCAAGTTTTGAGGCAGTTTTGCCCCACTATGATCCTGAGACCGAGTTTGCACAGTGGTCGCTTGCGCGTAACCTCTTGATCGAACTCTATGTCCGCCGTGAGCAGGGCGGGCGCGGCGCTAATTTGCAGCGTGCGCTTGAGTACGCTGAACAGTTACGCCACCGCACGCCGCCCACTGCGCCAAATTATGTGTTGATCTTGAATGCCCTCTGCCAAATTCACGGCACTTTGGCAACCCTGACAGACGCAGGCACGCACGCCGATCTTGGCATCCTGTATGGCACGCAGGCACTTGCCCGCTTGGATGAAGATGAACTTCCTCAGGCGCGCTTGATGGCAGGCGCTGTGCGCCAAAACCTTGCAGCCTGTTACCTCTACCGCCCTAACGGCGCGCCGCTGGATAACTTGCAGCGCGCTGAGGGCTATTTAGAGCGCGCTGCCGAAATTTTTCAGGAATTTGATGATCCGTTGCGTTGGGCAGAAGCCCAGCACGGTCTAGGCACAATTGCCTTCCACATGGCAGAGTTGGCAAACACACCAACCAACCTAGAGAAAGCCCGCGCAAGCCTAGTAGCAGCTGCCGATGTTTTTGAGCGGTTGGGCGTTGCTTCACGCCTGAGCATGACGCTCTCTACGCTGGGCATTGTCATGCGGATGATGGACCCTGAGCCGCAGTTCACCGCTGCACATCTGCAAGAAGCGCTAGAGTACTACGACCGCGCCGTCAGGCTGATTGACGCGGCAGCCGAACCTTTCGCCTTCGGTGTCAATCGTCTTGGTGCGGCAAATATTCACCTCGATCTTTATTTTCACGACCACAATGATTCGCATTTGCGCCGTGCTTATGGCGAATATTTCCGCGCTGCGGAGGCGTTCTTCAACTATCCGCTGATGGCTCAGCGCGTGAACGTGAATATTGCGACTGTGCATTTTCTTGAAGGCGCTTGGGCAAAAGCGTTAGCACGCTATCGGCAAATTATCACGCAGGGGATGGCTGATCTGCGTGCTTCTAGCTCTGAAGCAGGGCAGCGCGGCGTCATCGCAGAGATCGCTGAAGTCTATGCGCGGGCTGCCTATTGTTTGCTCTCGCTCGAAACGCCTGATGTGGCAGAGGCATTCCAGATTTTTGAGATGGGCAAAACGCAGTTGCTCAATCAGGCACTGACCTTGGCAAACCTTGATCTTTCTGCACTTTCCGATGCCCACGCCGAGCTACGGCAGCGCATTGAGACGTTGCGTGCTGAGATCGATCAACAAGAGGCATTTCTGCGCCAAGCGCAACTTGCCGCGCACGTGGAAAGCAATGCCCTTCAAGAAGCATTCGAGGGCTTGATGGCGAACCGCCAGGCACTTCAAGCACACCTTGATGAACTGCGTATGCTCTCGCCTGATTACGCACCACAACCACCTCGCTTGGAAGCAATCCTCAGCGCCATTCCGCAAGGCTGCGTGCTAGTTGCGCCTTTGGTAACCGTCGTTGGCGCAAAATGCTTCATCATTCCAAGTGGCACCACACACCTAACCACGCAACACGTCGTTGATCTGCCTGATCTCAGTGATGTAGCCCTTTGGAGACAACTTGGCACACGCCCGTTGCCCGCTGATCAAACGTCATGGCTGCAAGCCCTTCATGCCTATAAATCGGGTGGTATTGGGCAGTTGGTGTGGCGCAACGCCAGCCAGCGTATTTTAGCTTGGCTGTGGCAGGTGCTGGTTGAACCCATCCACGAGTTGCTGCAAGCCTTGCCGCACAAACGGTTGCTGATCTTGCCGAGTGCGGGTTTACAACTGCTGCCCATCCACGCTGCTTATCATCCTGAGGCGGACACTTATTTGGGCGATCTGTTTGAGATCAGTTATGTACCATCTGCCTATGCGCTTACCCTGCTCAAAGGGCGCAGCCGCACATCACACACCGCCCAGCGTGCTTTTGTGGGCGGCGTTGCCGATTATGATCAGCATAGCGGCTTGCCCGATCTGCCGAATGTGGCTGCCGAGATAGCTATGATGGCTGCCCTAACCAACGGCACGCCGCATCTCGACGCTGCTTTCACGCAAACTGCGCTCAAGGCAGCCGCACACAGCGCCGATTGGTTGCATTTTGCCTGTCACGGTGGTTTTGCGTGGGGGCGCGATCCGTTAGCCACCGCGCTCTACCTGCACGATGGGCAGCCACTCACGTTGGCAGAAATACTGAGCACCTTGAACCTAGCCAACGCGCCGCACATCACCCTTTCCGCCTGCGAGACGGGCTTGATCAACACGGCACAAGCCCCTGATGAATTTGTTGGGTTAACCGTGGGCTTGCTACAGGCAGGCGGGCGGAGCGTGCTGAGCAGCTTGTGGGCGGTGGATGACTTGGCGGCGGCACTGACCGTAGCACAATTCTCGCATCGGGTGCTGTGTGAAGACGTGCCGCCTATGGCGGCACTGGCAGCCACCCAGCGCTGGTTGCGCGGCAGCACGAAGGCAGCCATATTGCAAACATTGCGTTTGAATCTTGAGCAAGCTGATTCGCCCGCCCTTCAGCGCGCTTACCAAGCGCTGCGCGATAATCTTGAGCAGCACCCCGCCCAAGCGGAGGTATTGCCCTTCAGCGCCCTTGAGCATTGGGCAGGCTTCACCTACACAGGGCTTTAAGCTGCCGCGCTAAGGTGTGTGGGCTTGCTGGCAAGCCTACAGGCCCCCCAAAGGCGGCTGCCATCCCGCACCACCTAGAAGTTGCTACCTGCTTGGGAATCTGGCGCAGCCTTGCTGTGGCAAAGTGTGTCCCTCGCCTCAATTTTTGCGCTTCTCACAAGGACTTTGCCGATTTGGGTGTTAGTACGCAGCCGTTAGATTAAGGTTTTGTGGCATAATGTATTCAGGTTCACAAACAACTTTAGACAATGACAAATCTCATTGTGGAAGGTATTCATGCAAATTATCAACTTTTCGCACC
Source organism: Anaerolineae bacterium (assembly GCA_034436355.1). Classification (GTDB taxonomy): domain Bacteria; phylum Chloroflexota; class Anaerolineae; order Aggregatilineales; family UBA2796; genus CP2-2F. The sequence continues at coordinate 94,470 of DAOTVQ010000028.1, read as the reverse complement.
CACTCACCGCTGAGCAGGTTGCACAAATAGAGGGGCAACTAGGCGGCAAGGTAGACGGTATACGTGACGTTCGCGTTCAGTTTGAAGTAGACAAACCTTTCGTGCCGCAGGTGGTTGCCCTGACGGATAGTCTAGGCATCACGGCGGAACAGTGGCAGAGTGAAGCGTGGCTGATCGTGCCGCCTTCGCTGAATTTCATCACGGCAATTTTGCTGGCAGAACTGCACGGGCGCAGCGGACGCTTTCCGACCATTGTACGGCTGCGCCCGGTTGCCAATGCGTTGGTCAGCACTTTTGAAGTGGCAGAGATCATCAATTTGGATAATGTGCGGCACACTGCACGGGAAAGGCGATAGGGAAGATGACCACTGTTGCAATCAGCACACTTGGAACAAACAACTACACAGAGGTTTTGTACCGCTTTCAAGATGGTCAGGAAGTACGATCAAGTTATCCTATTCACGCGTTAGTTCAGAGAAGTGGAATCAGAATTGATCGAACTATCATTCTTCTGACCGAGAAGGCACGTGAGAAAAACTGGGAATTAATGCAGCTTTTCTTGGCAGATCACAAAGAAACTGCCGGTGAAATTCGTGATGTGGCTATCAAAGACGGTGCTAACAGTAATGAGGAAATTTTTGAGGCTATCGCCGCTGAAGTTCCCGAAAATGCCGAACTTTATATTGACATCACACATGGCTTGCGGCACTTACCAATGTTGCTTGTTATGGCAGCTGCTTATTTGCGAGCGGCTAAAAATGTGAAGATCAAAAGTATCTCGTATGGTGCATTTGAATTGGGTGATCGAGAGGAAAGCATTCTAGACGGCAAAAAGGTATCTGTTATTGTTGCATGTGATGTTTTTGATCTTTTGCCTTTCGTCACCCTTTTTGATTGGGCAAGTGCTACGCAAATGTTCCAAAGGACAGGCAATGCCAGCCAACTAGCAGAACTTTTGCGGCAAACGGGCGAGACTTTGGGAAACGACGCTGCTAAACAAATCAATCCAGTCGCCGATCAACTTGATCACATCACACTTGCTCTTGAGGTGGCACGTCCTGAAGAAGCAATGCAAGCTGCCGACCAATTGCGTGTGGGACTTGAAGAAAGTTCCGCACGTATTCAGCCGTATGCTAAACCGTTTGCTTTGCTCAAAGACTTGTTAAACCGCGCCTTTGAACGTATTAGTTTGCCTAGTGAGCGTGCCGACTCTTTGGGCGACCGGCTGCATCGTCAACGTGATCTCATCAAATGGTATTTACAACGTGGGCGTATTGCTTTGGGAAGCATTCTTGCGCGAGAGTGGATGATTTCGCGCAAAATGCGACAGCAAAACATCCGAGATGTGGGTGATCATGAGAGCCGTGAAGATGTTGTTGATCAGTTGAATCGGAAGCCTGCACCAAATGCTTCTGCCGTACTTCAGAGGGAACACAAACTATGGACACAATTGCGAAAGCTAAGAAATGAGATCGCACATGCAGGACAATCACAACCATCGCTATCAGCAGCCAAAATTAAATCGGAACTTGAGAATGCTCTGAAAGAGCTAGAGCGTCTCTAGACTGGATGGAAACTAGCCCATGCCACACATCTACCTTGCCACCGTTGGGCAGCGCCCACAAGCCGTGACCGTTGCCTTCGATAACCTACGCAGCAAGTATCCTTACGAACGGATCGGCTTGCTGCACACCGATCCCATCCAGTCCGGCATTGCCGTGCCGCTGCGTGCGCTGCAAACCGAGATCATGCGCGCCTATCCTGAACTGCCACTTGATCTGCGCGAAATCCGTGCGCTGGACGACTCGCCACTGCTGGATATTGAGGACGAAAACGCGGCAGAGGCATATTTCTACGGCGTGTTGGATGCCCTGCTCTATTACAAGCAGCAGGGCTACAGCGTGCATTTGATGGTTGCCGGCGGACGCAAGGCGATGAGCGTCTACGCCGTCTATGCTGCCTCGCTGCTGCTGGATGAACAGGACGCCGTCTGGACAGTGCTGACGCCGAAGGACATCATGGAGCGCGAACTCTACCATGTGCCGCCCGCAGATCGGGCGCGTGTGCAAGTGACGCCCATGCCATTTCTGCCCTCGCGCTTCGCACCGACCACTTTAGAATCGCTGACGCGCCAAGACATCATTGAGCATCTACAGCAGCGCCTGAACCGCAAAGAAATGCTGCTGGCGCGCCTGACCGATGCCCAAAAGCGCGTAGCGAATGTGCTTGCTTTGCATGATGACTACAGCGACACGCAGATCGCTAACCTGTTGGCGCTCTCAGATCGGACGGTGCAGCGGCACTTGCAAGACATTTACGAGCGGATGCGCGATGTGTTCGACTTTGGAGATCGCATCCGCGACTCGCGCTTGGCATTGATCAAGATTATGAAAGGATGGGAATAGTGACGGGATGAAAAAAAAGACTTTCTCATTGGAAGTGATCAGCCCGATGTTCAGCAATGGCGCTGATCCTAAGAGCGAGAATAGCCTCGAAGTACGGGCTGCCTCTGTGCGCGGACAACTGCGCTACTGGCTGCGTGCGGTCATCGGCGCACAGACCACAAAGTTAGATGACCTCTGGAAGCGCGAGTCCGGAGTGTTTGGCGCCACCGATCAAGGCTCGAAGGTCGCCGTGCGCGTCTATCCAATCGCTGTTGATAAGGATTTCACTGACAAGAGCGAGATGTTGCCTCACAAAGCCGCTGATCGTGAGCGTTCACCTTCCTGGGCAATTCAACCCAAATGGAAAGTCACGCTAGAGTTGGTGACGCGCCATGGCGACCTGCCTCAAGAGGCGCTGCACGCTCTGCACATCTGGGCGCTGCTCGGCGGGCTTGGCAAGCGCTCGCGGCGCATGTTCGGCGCCTTCAAGCTGAGCGGCGGCGGCGCACCCAGCTACGACTCGCCTGAGGCAATGGCTGCCAGCATCCGCGAGGCTTTGACCAAAGCAGGCTGCAACGTCAATACCACGCCCGACCTGCCGTCTTTCCCGACGCTGCATCCGAAACATTCGTGGATCATTGTTGGCAAGCGCGGCTATGAAGACTATGAAGATGCTGTCATCAGCCTATTCCGCGATCTGCTGCGTAACAGCACGTTTCGCCCAAAGCAGGATTCGTTCGGCAGCGCCAATCCGCGCCGCTCTTCGCCGCTCATTGCCCAACTGCGCCAGATCGGGAATCGTTACTATCCGGTGCTGACTGCGCTGCGCGCCCGACCTGACCACAGAATTGAGTGGAATACGGTGCGCGACTTCATGAACGCGGCAACGCGCCATTTTAACGCCGAAAAAGCATGGGGAGGCTGGTGAGCCATGACAACGCACTTATTCCTCTTCACCATCGGACCGGTGCAGGCATTCATCGCACAGGCACGCCGCACCCAAGACTTGTACATCGGCAGCCGTATGCTCAGCGCGCTGGCAGCAGCAGGCGTCCGTGCCGCAACAAACAGCGCAGGCTTTCAGGCGATCTTCCCTGCGCCGCAACAAGGTGATCAGTTCTCTGAAGCCGACCTGGAAGGCACACCGCATCGGTTCGCTTTCCTGAGCGATGAAGCGCCACAGGTGCTTGCGTAGCGCGTCGAGAAAGCGATCCGCGATCAGTGGCGCACGCAATTTGCCGAAAAGGTCGAAAAATGGCTGCGCGATAGGCTTGGTGACGGCAAGTGGCTGCAAGTTTTTCAGCAACAGGCATACGATTGGCTTGAGTTTTATTGGGTCGCTTTGCCTTATGAGAAGAGCAACCACACGGCGCTTTTCGGGCAAGCCGTCGGCGCGTTGGCGCAGCGCAAATATGCGCGCCACTTCCCACAGATCGAGGCAGCCGGTGACAAATGCACCTTAACGGGCGCACAGTCTGCCCTGCCCTTCACTGAAAATCAGCGCACGCGGCTGGTTGAAAAGGTGGGTGATATTGTGCTGAGTCCTAATGAGCGGCTCGGTGCGCTGGCAATCATCAAGCGTTTGGCAGGAGCGCATCACGCGAAATGCTTTGGCGATAAACCCTTTGTGATACGCTCAACGACAGCCATTGCCTTCAATCAGGAGAGAGACTCCGAAGAGACCGAGCGCCGCACCAACCGCAAAAACGCTGGGAAAGAGGTTATTGGCTATCTCGCCGTCTTGCACATGGATGGCGATAGCATGGGCAAGCACCTAAGCACGTTGAAGAGCCGCGAAGAACACGCCGCTTTTTCAGCCAAGCTCACTCAGTTTGCCGCGCAAAGTGTCCCGAAAATCATCAAAGAGCATGGCGGCGCGGGCGGCTTGTTGGTCTACAGCGGCGGCGACGATGTGTTAGCGCTCTTGCCATTGAAGCACGCCTTAACCTGCGCGCATGAACTCTATAAGGCATTCCACGCGCTGATGGGCTTGACAGCCAGCGCCGGCATCGCCATCACGCCGCACGATCTGCCGTTGGATAACGCGCTGGAGATGGCGCGCAAGGCTGAGGAGGAAGCCAAAGAGACTTATGGGCGCGATGCAGTGGTCTTCACCGAGGCGCACGGCACCGGGCAAATGCGGAGTGCCGGCGCGAAGTGGCAAGTCGTGCAGTTTCTGCAACGGTTGCAAGAACTCTTTGAACAGGGCAAAATCTCTAGCAAGCTAGGCTACGAGTTACAGGCAATTCATCATGATTTGCACGCCGTAGATGCTAAACTGCGTGAAGCCGAGATTTTGCGCGTTGCCAAGCGGCGTACAGCCGAAGGCGTGGACTTTGAGCGCGAAGTCAAGCCGATTATTGAGAAGATGATCAGTTTGGTCGAAACACCTCTCCATGACGAGAAAGGTAAGCCGACAAAGCCCGCCATCCCAACTTGGGCAGACATGGCAAACTGGGCGATCTTGACGCGCTTCTTGGCAACTGATCCAGCACCAGCAAAGGCAGGGCAAGCATGAGCGAACAGTGGCTCTTCATCGAACCGATTGATGTGTGGTTCTTCCGTGATAACAAGCCGTTCACGGCGGCGCAGAACTTTGTGGCGCGCAGCTTGTTTCCGCCCTCGCCACAGACTGTGCTGGGTGCGCTGCGAACTGCCTACCTTGAACAGACTGACACGGACTGGGCTGAGTTTGGGCGCGGCGCCGTGCAAACTGAGGTTGGCACGCCTAGCGATCTGAACGGGTTACAGGTGCAAGCGCCGTTCGTGGCAAAGTATGCCAACGGGCGTATGGAGCGCTTCTTTCCAGCACCGCTTGATTTGGTCTACCACAAGGAAGTGGGTGAGTATCGTCTGCTGAGACCTGCTGATAGCCTCACTTGGCACACCAACCAGCCATTTGAGGGATGGCGTCCGCTAATGGGCGGTGATAAAGGCTTCAAAGAGGCAGAGGGCTGGCTGAGCGAAGATCAGTTCATGCGCTATCTGACAGGTGATCTAAAAAACTTAGGCGACCTACACCATGCTGAGAGCATCTTTGGGCGCGAAGGGCGCGTCGGCTTGGCGCTCGATTACGGACGGCGCGCCAACAAGCAAGGGCATTTCTACACTGCGGAATTCATCCGTTTGCGGGAAGGCTTTGGGCTGTTGGCGGGCTTGAACAAAAGGCTCTTCCCAGCGATGGGCGTGATGGACATCGGCGGCGAGTCGCGTGGCGCACGCTATCGGGTGCTGGCACAGGCACCGCAAGCCTTGCAAAAGCATACGGGCAAGCGCGTGCGCGTCATCTTGCTAACGCCTGCCTATTTCGGCAATGGTTGGCAGCCTGCCTCTGGCGATTGGGCGCCTTGGGTGGGCGGCGGAAGGCTGGTCTCGCACGTTATTGGCAAGCCGCAGCCGTTCAGCGGCTGGGATATGGCGCGTAGGCAAGCGCGTCCGCTGCGAAATTACGTGCCGTCTGGCAGCGTTTTCTTCTTTGAGGATGCTGATCTTCAAGGCGTTCCATTCACCGAGACGCCGAACGGCGCGCTTGATCACGGCGCGATGGGCTTCGGCATGTTTGCAACTGGCACATGGTAAACACACAGAAAGTGAGCATTTAAGACTATGTTGAGCGTTCCACTCTTTATCTATACGGAAACATCCTTGCACGCCGGCGTAGGCAGCACCGTTTCGGCAATTGATTTGCCCATTCAGCGCGAACGCACCACCCAATTTCCGATTGTGCAGGGCAGCGGCATCAAAGGCGCGCTACGCAGTCAGGTTCAAGCGAGCGAAAGCGATCTTGAGGCAGTCTTCGGTGCTGATACCAAGAAAGAAGAAAAATTCGCCGGCGCCATTTCTGTGGGCGATGCACGCATTGTGCTGTTCCCTGTCCGTTCGCTGCAAGGCGTGTTCGCCTACACCACATGCGCGGAAGTCTTAGCGCGAGTCGCCCGTGATGTCGAAGGTTTTCCATCATTCAGCAGCAGTGTGGTGGGCGAAAATGCGCTCGTCACCAGCAGCAGCGCGGTAGCGGTTTCGGGCAGGGCGGTGCTGGAAGAGTTCAGCTTCACTTGCAACAGCGATAAGAGCGTGGATACCATTGCAAAGTGGCTGGCGGAAAATGCTTTCCCAACTGATGAGGCATACGACTATTGGCGCAAGAAGGTGCAGAACAGCCTGATCGTGCTGAGCAATGAATCCTTCCGCGACTTTGTGCTGAACAGCACCGAGATTGTGACGCGCGTCCGCCTTGAGCGCGAGAAAAAGACGGTGGCAACCGGCGCGCTGTGGACGCAAGAAGCGCTGCCTTCGGACTGCTTGTTGCTGAGCGCGATCCTCGCACGCAGCACGCGCAATGGCAGCAATGGCACAGCCAAGGATGTGGCAGACTGGCTGCACAATCCTGAGAATGTGCCGCAGCGCATTCAGTTGGGTGGTGATGAAACGACAGGTTCGGGTATGGTTGCCTTGCGTTGGGCGGGAGCGTAAACACCATGACAGACAAAACACAATCTGCACAACAGACCTTGCAGCAGCGCCGTGCCAAGCACGCTTGGAACAACATTGAGTATGTTGATCACAGTGTGCCAGAGAAAACACAGAAAAAATACGGCTCGCTGGTGCGCGGCTTGCCACAGTTGATCCAGACCGATGGGCTTGGGCAAATGTTGGCATTCCTGCTGGCAAAGGCAGGCGGTGATGAAAAGAGTGAACATTGGCTTGCCTATGCACACATCGCCGATTGGATCAGGCAAGAGTTCAAACTGCCTGATAACAAGCTGATGGAATGGCTGTTGCAGCAATCCACTGCCGATTATCGGCGCACTACCGCCGAAGTGATCGCCTACATCAACTGGCTGAAGCGTTTCGCTGAGGCGAAGGGCTGGAAAAGCGAGGATAATGGCGGATGAAATACACCTACCTTGTGCCGAAAGATGCGGCGCGGCTGGTTGAACAGTACGCCGAAAAATGCCAGAATGTGGGCTTATGGCTTGGGCGCTACGCGCCACAAGAGGTGATTGAGCGTGATAGTCGCCGTGATGATCGCGGTAGGGTGATCGGCATCGAAACTGGTTTCTGGCTGCGCGAGCTATGCGATAACTTCAGCCCTGACGAAGCGCTCATCAAAAGTACCTATCAGCGCTGGCGCGCTATGACCGAAGGCGGGGCGCGTTTCAATGCAAAGCTGCAAGGGCGCTTGGTGGTTGGTTTGGGCGGCAAGGGTGCCTTGGAGTTCGGTATCACGCTGCATCGCGTCACGGGCTTGCCCTACATTCCCGGCAGCGCGCTGAAAGGCTTGACGCGCAACTACTTTTTGATCACGCTTGCCGAGCAATCAGGCACTTCGCTCTCGCTTGACAAACTTGATGAGTTGCTGAGTGAAGCAGACCCTAAGAAGATTTCTGAAGCGCTGCCAAAACTCAATAAGCCCTTAATCACGCTCTACCGCGAGATGTTCGGCTTGCAGGGTGAGGCAGGCACATGCGTCTTCTACGATGCAGTGCTGTCAGAACCGCCGAAGAATGGGGAGAAACTCTTCACAGTGGACGTAATGACGCCGCACTTCGTCAAATACTACCGTGAGAGCGGCAAGCAAGCGCCTGATGATGGCGGTAGTCCAAATCCTGTTAGCTATATCACCGTCCGTGAAGGGACGCGCTTCGCCTTTGCCATCGGCAAGCGGCGCACAACGGATAAATTACAGCTGGTAGATGCACGCCACCTTCTTCGTGAAGCGCTAAATTGGTTGGGCATCGGCTCAAAGACAGCCTCAGGCTATGGCGTGTTTGAGGCGCCTAAAGAGTCCTGAGTGCCAGAAGACATGAGGCGCGGTGATCGCATACGTGACTCGCGCCTAGCATTGATCAAGATCATGAAAGGCTGGGAATAGTGACGGAATATACCTTACTCACCGTTGAATGCGGCGGCATTCAAAGCTACGTTTTTGGCAGCAACCGCCTCAAAGAGAACGTCGGCGCCTCTTACCTTGTGGCGCAGGCAACTGAGGCGTGGGCATTTGACGCGCTGAAAGAAGCCAAACTAAAACACAATGTGCCTGATCCAAAGGCGGAGAATCCGTTTGTGGATGGTCACATCTTTGATGAAAGCAGCACGCTGGACGCCGAAGTCATCTACTTTGGCGGCGGCAACATCACCATCTTGTTCCGCACTAAAGCTGACGCCAACGCCTTCACCGAACAGCTCTCGAAGAAAGTGCTGTGCGAGGCGCCTAATTTGCGCTTGGAGGTTCACAGCATCCCGTGGGATAGCACTCAGAAAGACTGCCCGCTTGGTAAGGCAGTTGGTGCGTTACGCAAGGGCATGAAGGCTGCCATTAGCCGTCAGGTGCATAGCGCACCACTGCTCGGACTCGGCGTAACTGCCATGTGCCAAGAGACAGGCTTGCCGGCACTCAGTCGTAAGTGTGTTGGCGACAATTCAAATGAGTTTCGCTACCTTTCTGCTGAAGTGCTTGCCAAGCATGATGCAGCTAAGCCCGCCAAGGAAAACCTTGAGAATTCCCTGCTCAAAGCAGACAGCAATTACACCTTTCCCGACGATCTGGATCGTCTTGGACGCTCCAGAGGTGAAAGCAGCTACATCGCCGTTGTTCACGCCGATGGCAACAGCATGGGTGATATTATCCATGAAATTGGGCGCATTGAGGATAATAAAGAGTACGTCAAGCGTATACGCGCCTTTTCACAGGCAACCAAGCGCATTTCGATGGCGGCAATGCAAGCCGTGATCAAGAAAATTACTGGAAGCATTAAGTCTTCTAAGGACAAAGGAAAGTATATCGAAGGTGTTGGTATCATCCCTGATCTTAAATTTACGCTTGATAATCAGGATCGCACGAATCTGAATCTACCCATCCGCCCGATCATCTTCGGTGGTGATGATACGACCTTTGTCTGCGACGGACGCATCGGCGTGGCGCTGGCAGTCGAATATCTGCGCGCCTTCGAGGCTGCTGCCCAAGCGAGTGGAAATGAAGATGCGCTTTCGCTAACGGCGTGTGCCGGCGTAGCGATTGTCAAATCACATTATCCGTTTGCGCGTGCCTATGCGCTCAGTGAGGAATTGTGCAGCGCGGCGAAAAAGTTCCGCCGCAGCGTTGGCTTTGACGGCAGCGCGCTGGACTGGTACTTCACTGCCGGCGGCTTGTATGGCGATCTCGATGAAATGCGCAAGCGCGAATACACTGCGCCACAGGGCAGCCTGACCTTACATCCGGTAGCGCTGCGCGATGAAACAACTGTAGGTGTTCATCGGTGGTCAGTCGTGGAGGATGCCACACGCGAATTTCAGGGCGGCGAATGGGCAGAGAAGCGCAACAAGGCGAAGCTACTGCGCGATGCACTGCGCGAAGGCGCTGAGGCAACGCAGCGTGCGTTGAAGGTCTACGAACTCACACTACCAAAGCTGAACGGCTTCACTGAAAACGGCTGGTGCGAAGGGGTGTGCGGCTACTTTGATGCGCTAGAACTGATGGATATTCACATCCCGCTGCGGGCAGACCAGAAAGCAGGTGAAGCATGACAACTGAACTGACGCTGAAGATCGAACTGCTCAGCGATACAACTTTTGGGCGCGGTGACGGCGTGGTCGGCTTGGTGGATGCGGAAGTGGAGCATGACGCCAGCACAGGCTTGCCGATCATTCGTGGGCGCACGCTGAAAGGCTTGTTGGTGGAAGCCTGTGCGGACATCCTCTACGCGCTCGGCAATCCTGAAAATTTGACAGAGGCGGCGGGGTGGCTGTTTGGCATAGGCGGCAGCAACTTGGATAGCCAAGCGCACATGCGCGTTGGGCGCGCCGAACTGCCGAGTGACCTTGTGGCATATGTTAAGGGGCAATCTTTCAAGCCAACGCAAATTCTGGAGTCGCTGACCAGCATTCGCCGCCAAACGGCTGTGGATGAGTCGAGGTTTGGCGTGCCGCAGGATAAAAGCCTGCGCTCGGCGCGTGTGGTGCTGCGCGGACTAGCGTTCAGTGCGCCGCTGCACTTTGATCAGAAGCCCGATGATCCACTTCTGGCGCTGCTGGCGGCGTGCGCGGCAAACCTCAAGCGCGGCGGCAGCGGGCGTAATCGTGGGCGTGGGCGCTTGAAAGTACAGCTAGAAGGCGCCACAAAATCGCATGACGAATTGCTCAAACAGTTTGAGGCACAGATTGGAGGCGTGCGCGCATGAAGACCATCACCTATCGCCTGACTTTAGAGGAACCGCTCTTGGTGACTGCCCTTGAGGGCGATCCGAACAGCGCGGTCTCTTATGATTATATTCCCGGCAGCGTGCTGCGCGGCGTCTTGATCGGCTTGACATTGCGTAAGGAAAGGCTAGATGCCATCGAAGAGGTGGCGCGCCGTCGTTTCTTCAGCCATGAAACGCGCTTCCTGAACGGCTATCCTGTCTTGGCGGGCAAACGCAGCCTGCCGGCGCCGCACACCTGGATGAAGAAAAAATACCGGACCGGCAAGGAGAAACACGATATCACAGACAATGCCCTTAAAGACGAGGACAGTCCAAAGGATGAATCCGACGATAAGGGCAAGCCGAAGTCAATGCGCGGGGAATTCGTCGCCTTTAATGGAGATAGGCGTGTTCTAATTGCCGACTTGCAGCGCACTGTCAGCGTGCATACGCTTCGGGATCGCAAAGCTGGGCGCAGCCGCGGCGAGGGCAACAGCACTATCTATCAGTACAATGCGCTGGCAGCCGATCAAGTCTTTGAGGCGGCGATCCTGTGCGAGCATAACGCCGATGCTGATTACTTGGCAGCACTGCTGAAGGAGAACAAGACGGTGATCATGGGCGGCGCACGCAGCGCCGGCTACGGGCGTGTGACGATTAGCGATGTAGAATGCACCGATAGCTGGCAAGAGGTGGGCGAGGCGCCACCGAGCGGCGATAAGATCGTGATCACCTTGCTCAGCGATGCCATCCTGCGGAATGAGCATGGGCAGCACGCCGCCGATTTTGCAGCGCTCTGCACCGCGTTGGGCATCACGCCTGATGCTGTTGAAAAAGTTTATCTTGGGCAAGGCATCGTGGGTGGCTTCAACCGCAAGTGGGGACTGCCGCTGCCGCAAATGCCGACGGTCAGCATGGGCAGCGTGTTGGTCTTGAAGGCAGGCACGGCGCTTGACAGTCACCTTGCTGAGCGCGGCATTGGTGAGCGGCGCAACGAAGGCTTTGGGCGGCTCGCTATTGGTTGGCAAAAGTGCCTCAAGTTGGAAAGCGATGATGATAAGCACAAGCCCATGCGCGAACGGGTCGAAAGCAAGTTGGGCGCCTCGAAGCAGCTTTGGGATGAGATGCACAAGCGCATTGCGCGCCAACAGACTGAGCAGCAGGCGCTAGGCGAGGCGAAAGGACTGAGGCTGAGTGTATCCTCGCTGCCCAAGAGCCAGATCAACCGTCTGCGGCAGATCGTCCTCAGCGAGCGCCTGAAGCCTGAGCGCCAACTGAGTGGAGCAATCAAGAAGTTTTTTGAGGAAATCCAAGGCAAGCGCGCCGATAAGCATTTTGAGAAAGCGCGTGTGAACGGCAAGTCAATGAAAGCATGGCTGACTGAGACAGCCAAACCTGAGAATGCCAACAACAGTTATGAAGCGCTCATCCTGATTGACGCCGTGCTTGAACGCGCCGCCAAAGAAGCGGGCAAAGGAAAGGGAGATCACAATGAATAACGCAATGTGGCGGGGTGAAAAATCGCGCAAGATCGTCAAGCGCGTGGTGGTGGAAGGCACTTTGGTCTTGCAGACGCCGGCGCACTTTGGCAGCGGCGATGAAGCAGGCGCGCTCATGCCGCTGATCGTGGATGAGCGCAAAGGCAAACCGCTGCTGACGGGTGCTTCCATCGCAGGCGCGCTGCGTAGCTATGTGTGGTCAGTCGAAAAGGGCTACGGGCAAGCCCAATCGAGCAATAGCCGCGCTGCGCTGCTCTTTGGCGGCGTGCGCGAAGATGACAAAGGCGAACAGAGCCGCTTGATCGTGGATGACGCCCTGAGCGAAAACGGCGCATTTGAGCTGCGCGACGGCGTGCGGATTGACGGTAAATCGCGCACAGCTGCTGACAAAGCGCTCTACACGTTTGTGGTCTGGAAGGCACGCACATCCTTTCCGCTGCGCTTTGAGCTGATCATCACTGAAGGTGACAATGAGCAGCAACTTCTGCAAGGGCTTACCACGGCACTGAGCGGCTTGCAGCGCGGTGAGATCACGCTCGGTGCGCGCAAAGGGCGTGGTTACGGTCGGGCGAAGGTTGCCGAGTGGCACGTCTGCACCTATGACATGAAGAACAAGGCTGACCTCATGGCATGGCTGCGCGGCAAGGAGCCGAAGAATGCAACCAAAACGGAGGATATTCACGCGGCGCTAGGTGTTTCGCCTCTCGAAGATAAACGCCAACTGTTCACCCTAGAAGCAACCTTCGCTCTTCGCAGCACGCTGCTCATCCGTGCCGATAGCACCGTCTCCGATATGGGTCACTTGCGCTCGGACGGCAAATCGGTGTTGAGCGGCACCAGCCTAGCCGGCGCCATTCGGGCGCGTGCGCTGAAGATTGCCAACACGCTAGGTCGCGCTGATGCAGAGGCTTTTATCAACAAACTGTTCGGCGCCTTTGGCGATACCGATGGTGATGAAGCAGCACAAAAGGAGCGGATTGCCAGCCGCATCACCTTTGAGGAACATACGATCACAGGTGGTGAGTTTGGCATGGTGCAGAGCCGCGTCAGCATTGATCGCTTCACCGGCGGCGCGCTGGATACGGCACTCTTCAACCAGCAGCCACAGATCGGCGGCACGGTCACGCTGCGCTGCCGCATCAAGAATCCTGAGGAAGGTGAGATTGGCTTGCTGCTGCTCCTGAAAGATTTGTGGACGGGCGATTTGGCGCTGGGCGGCGAATCGAGCGTTGGGCGCGGCAGATTGCTGGGCAAGAGTGCCGAGCTAAGGAGCAACGGCGCTGAGTGGAAAATTGACGGCGCCGATGGTGGTAAATTGAGCATCACAGGTGACCGTGATAAGCTAGAGGCATACGTAAAGGCGGTGAGCGCATGAAACGCACAATTGACAAAACAATCATCTCTGTCAGTGTTGAGCCCGAAGCCGTTGACCCTGAGACGTGGCTGCATGAGCAGGTTGGGAGTGCTGAGCAGGGTGCGCTTTTGCTGGCGCACGCCGATGATGGCGTGATCTGGGGCAAGGTGGTGAACGGCAAATTGAAAACTAAGCCACAAGCACTAGATGCGACGACGCTCCAGCAGGCGCGCCTTTTCAGTGAAAATGCCGAATACTTCGTGTGGCGGGATGGCAATGGGAAATTCCATGCGCGCATTATTACAGATCGCAAAGCCGAGAAGAAAGAAGACAACAAAGACGAGTATTTCGACGAAGATCAGGTTTTGTGGAGCGATCACGCCGAAAAGCCTGACGGTGACTGCTTCACCAAGATGAGTGACGGCGCGCAAGGTTTGGTGCATCACGTGCCGCTTGTGGTGACCGAGTTAAAGTCTGGTGTGCGTCCGCTGCGCCTGACGGTGCGCCATTACTTGAAAACAGATGCAAATGGCTTTGTCTATGTGGCATTCAGCCGCTTGGTAGCGTTGAAGGAGGTGAGCAATGGGTAACAGGGGAACACAGGGCGGACAATCACAAGGTGGTGGGCGTGTAGCACACGCGCCCTACAACTTCGTGCCGCTGCCGGAGAAAGTTGTGCCTGCTGAGCCGCTGCCCGATCACGACCGTTACTACACAGATCGGCACAGCGGATACTTCACCGTCACACTCACCACCGAGACGCCGCTCTACATCCGCGGCATGTTGACCGAAGCTGAGGCGGCGCAAGCTGACCAGCACAAGAACAAGCCCGATTTCTTCCAGCGCAACGGCAAGCCTGTCATCCCGGGCAGTTCGCTGCGCGGCATGTTGCGGAGTCTGGTGGAGATCGTGGCGTTTGGGAAGCTACAACCGATTTCAGATAAGCGCTTGATTTACCGCGCCGTGTTCGACTCAACTAGCCTTGGCGATAGTTACCGCCGAGTGACCCTAGGTGAAAGAAGCAAAGAGGGTGCTTTTGACTATCCATCACCACGCTTATTAGGTGGATACCTCGAGAAAGCAGGCGATGACTATTACATACGACCTGCAAAGAAATTTGAAGGTGAGTCGTTCGTTTTCGCCAATAAAGATGAGCTTGGAAGGCTGGAACCACAAAGTATTCATCAGGTTTGGGTTAAACCTGCTCGCCGAAGCATTCATCTAACCACCAAGCAAAATGTTAAGCTAAAAGTAGCAATTTCCGAAAAAGTGAGGCGTGCTTCTGAAGCAGGTCTTCAAAAAGCTATGCTGGTTGTTTCTGGACGAGCCGCTAATCGGCGTTGGCACCCTGCCATTTTTGAACCGAATAAAGAGGCAACGCCTATATCTATTTCAGATGCGCTTTGGAGGCAATACGAAGAAGACCGTGACATGAAACGCGGTATTGATGCACGCAAACTCATGAATGATGGTGATCCGCTCTTCTACCTTGTAGATGAGAACAATAAGCTCGTTTTCTTTGGTCCGACGTTGATGTTTCGCTTGCCTTACCCACATAGCCTAGCCGACTTAATCCCCGCTAACAGGGAAGCTGCGGGCAAAACGGATATGGCTGAGGCGATTTTTGGTTGGGTACGGCGCGCTGAAGACAAGCAGGATACCCGCGCTCCCATTGCCTCTCGTGTATCGGTCTCGGATGCTGTTGTTATCCTAAAACAATCTGATGACAAAAAGCAACCCGACTTCTACGAACCCGAATTCACTCCGAAGATTCTCGGCGGACCGAAACCGACTACTTTTCAACACTACCTTAGGCAACCAAATGGTGAGCGTACCGACAAAAAAAACCTTGTTCATTATGCCACCACACCTGAGCCACAATTACGCGGGCATAAACTCTACTGGCGGCAGCGCGGCACACAAGTCAGCCATGTTCAGGAATCTGATAAATCTAAGCAAGGGGACACTCAGCACACGCGCATGAAGCCCGTCAAAAAAGGGATCGAATTTAAATTCACCATCCGCTTTGAGAATCTGACCGCTGCCGAACTGGGCGCGTTGGCGTGGGCGCTCTACTTGCCGTGCAGCGCTGAGCATCGCCATCAGTTAGGGATGGGCAAACCCTATGGCATGGGCGTCGTTAAATTGACGCCAACCTTGCACCTGATTGATCGCCAAGCACGCTACCAGAAGCTCTTCCATGGTGACGACTGGGCAACCGCTGAGCATGAAGTGGCGGCGGACGAGTACATCCAAGCCTTTGAGGAATATGTGGTGAGACAGCTAGGCATCAAGCAAGCCTTCCGCACCATTGAGCGCATCCGCGAGTTGTGCGTCATGCTCACGCCGCAAACGCGCCGAGAAGCGTTTGAATATATGACCATCGAGCCAAATGAGTACAAGGAACGTCCGGTGCTGCCACCACCAAGCAAAGTAACCTGATTGACGTAGCAATCATTTTTGGGATTACAACCATGTACGTTAACAGCTTGTACCAATAAGGAGTCTGAGCATGAGCCGTCAACCTGCACACGCGCCCTACAATTTCGTGCCACTGCCGGAGAAAGTTGTGCCTGCTGAGCCGCTGCCCGATCACGACCGCTACCACACAGATCGGCACAGCGGATACTTCACCGTCACACTCACCACCGAGACGCCGCTCTACATCCGCGGCATGTTGACCGAAGCTGAGGCGGCGCAAGCCGATCAGTACAAGAACAAGCCCGATTTCTTCCAGCGCAACGGCAAGCCTGTCATCCCGGGCAGTTCGCTGCGCGGCATGTTGCGGAGTCTGGTGGAGATCGTGGCGTTTGGGAAAATGGGGCGAGTCAGCAATAAGCCGAAAATCTTCTTCCGTGCGGTGGCTGCTAAGGCAGACGATCCGCTCGGTGAAGACTACAAAAGCACACTTGGTCAGCTTGGCAGGTATGTAGAAGCAGGCTTCCTAGAGCGCGACGGCGATAAGTGGTTCATTCGCCCTGCTGCTAAACAGCAAGGTAAAACATTCGCCAAAGTGCGCGATCTGGACGACAGAGGCAATGTTGCTGAAGCGGTCAGCCGTCTTCAGGGCATCATTCACCTCAACAGCGCCGATTACCGCGTGCAATACCTTGACGTGATGCTTGCTGAACCACCCCAGAGCGGACGTGCGGGCTTGCGCGCCAGTGTTCGCACGCCAAGGCAGGGCGAGCGCCGCGATGGTGTGCTGGTCTGCACGGGCAACATGGCAGAATCAAGCAGCGAGTCGCGTGGGCGCGTTAAAACAGGGCGCAAGAACTTTGTGATCGTCTTTGAAGCGGATGCGCGGTCACCGCGTGTGCAGATTGATCCGCAAGCTGTTGAGGACTACCGCGATGGTTTGACGCCCTTCTTGCAGGAGCCGCCGTTCGATCCAGAATTTGGTTGCCTTGTCGCTGGGCGCCCCGTTTTTTACATCCCGCCGCGCTCTGGTGAAGGCGAGATGGTGATCTACTTTGGTCATGCGCCGTTTTTCCGCATCCCGGCAACCCTGACCGAGACGAAAGACGGCAAGCGTGCTGTGCGCGCCGTCACACCGCGTGATTTCATCCCAGCGGCAGTTCGAGAGCGCCCCGATCACTACGATATGGCGGAGGCAATCTTCGGCTACGTTGACAAAGCGAAGGAGACAAAAGACATTCCGCAAGGCGATAAACGCCGCGCCTATGCCTCTCGCGTCAGCGTTTCAGATGCTGTGGTTGACAAGGCACCGAACGGCTTCTACGAACGTGAATTCATCCCAAAGATTCTCGGTGGTCCTAAAGTGACTACCTTCCAACACTACCTTGAACAACCTGAAGAAGCCTACCGCTCCAAAGCCGCCCTACATCACTATGCCACCACCAAGCCGCGCTCCCCAAAGCTGCGCGGACACAAGCTCTACTGGCGGCAGCGCGACACAACCATAGGCGATGTTGAGCAGAGAGACGCGGAAGCACTCAAAAAGATTCAGCAAGGCAGTGACACACAGCACACGCGCATGAAGCCTGTTAAAGCAGGTGTAACCTTCAGCTTCACCGTCCGCTTTGAGAATCTGACCGACGCCGAACTGGGCGCGTTGGCGTGGGCGCTCTACTTGCCGTGCAGCGCTGAGCATCGCCATCAGTTAGGGATGGGCAAGCCCTATGGCATGGGCGTCGTCAAATTGACGCCAACCTTGCACCTGATTGATCGCCAAGCACGCTACCAGCAGCTCTTCGATGGTGACGGCTGGGCAACCGCTGCGGATAAAGTGGCGGCGGACGAGTACATCAAAGCCTTTGAGGGCTATATATGCGAAAAGATGAACCATAGTGGCACATTTGCTGATCATGAGCGCATCCGCGAGTTGTGCGTCATGCTCACGCCGCAGGAACGGCGCGCAGACTTCGCGTATATGAAGATCGAGACTGAAAACGAATATACAGATCGCCCGGTGTTGCCGCGCCCGTCAGAGGTAAAAGGCGTGCAAGGCGTGCGTGCGGCAGTTATTCAGCCGCAAGCTGCTGCCTTCGAGATTGGCGATGTGGTCTTCGGTACGGTTGCTGGGAGTTTTCCCGCCAACACGCCGTTCAAAGTGAAGCTGGATGCACAATACGGCGGTCAGGTCGTGACCGTGCAAGGTGACAGCACCGCCCGTAACGATAACAACATTGTCTATCTAGAGTTCACGGAAGGCGAGCCACCTTTCAAACCAATTCGTGCAAAAGACGCGAAAGCGCGCCTCAAACAATCCTAAAGGCTGCTCACAAGCGCCTTGCTATGGCGGGTCGGATTACCTGACCCGCCCATCCCTCTAGACTCCGCCGAACTTTTGTGCTAAACTATCCTCATGCAAAGGCTTTTCCAACATTCAGAAAAGGGAATGCCATGTCTGAACCTGCCATGCGCGCTGAGCTAGAGGGCTTATTGAACAGTCCCATCTCGAATGCGGAACTCGTGCGCGCCCTGCTGCGCCTTGCCCAAATGCACCCCGAACCGTTCCGTGCCGCCGCCGATCTGTGGGCAATCGCACTCTACGAGCGTGATCGGCACTTCTTCCACCGCTTTCTGATTGACCACCTGACCAAAGAACACCCTGTTGAATTGCTTGACGCACTTTTGGCGCGTGCTGAGGCAGACCGCGCAGACGACCTGTGGCGTGCGCTTTACAGCTTGCGCCAAACAGACGCCTATTGGAAGGCGCAAGTGCTGGCACGCGCCCAATCAGGCAACCTCGAAAGCCTGAGATGCTTTCTAAATGCCACCTATCCCAATCATGATGACGAAACCGCAGTCGCTGTCTACCGTGCGGAAGGTGAAGCGGCTGTTGAGCGCCTCAAAAATACCCTTCGGCACGACGTGCCTTACCCGCAGTTAACGGCGTTGGTCAACGCGACGGCGCCTGAGAGCGAGTTGGCTAACTTGCTTTTTAGGTTGAGCGCCACGCCTGAGTCATGGCATGAGCGCGTGCGCCAGATACTGTCCGTTGAGTCAGCTGAACGAGAGAAAGCCAACTTATTATACCAATGGCAGCCTGAAAAAGTGATGAGCTTGCCGCCCGACCTAATCTATGAAATTAAGGCGCAGCTTGGCGCACGCGGTGAAAGCTACCTCTTAGAAAATGTAGAGTCCTACGCCACTGCCTACCTTGAAGAGCAGATCGCCGCCCTTAAACAAACACCTCCAGATGCTGAGACGGATAGAAATGCCATTCACAAATGGCACACTAAACTTGGTTGGCGGATGATGCAGCACCTCTCCGCGCACTGGCTTGAATTCGTCTTTGAGCGTGCGCCGCACATGCTTGCTGAAATGCTTCGTTATATAAACCACGATGACCGCCCGTTGTTAAAGCGCCTTGCAGAGCGTGCGCGCCATCGGCACGCGGATGCCTATAAAGCCTTGATGCGCGCCCTTTCCGATCAAGACGGGTGGAATCAAGCTGTGTTGAGCGCCCTGCACAGCGACCAGCCGCTTGATGCAGCGCTTGACGACTTGGACATTTATGGGATGCGCTTAACCGATGAGGTGGCGACCGCACTCTACCGCCATGCACCGCAACACGCCCTGCCTTTTATAGAGCGCCATTTAACAGACGGACGCGGTCATTACCCACGCCTTCTGGAGGCGCTTGCCACTGCCGATGCTGCCAACTACCCGCGCTTCTTTCGCAAATTTGCCACCTATGAGCAGTGGCAGGCAAAAATGGGCGAACTGCTGGCAACTGATATGCCCGCCGATCAGATTGTGGCAGCCTTAGAGATGTGGCATCTGACTGATCCGATTGGCAAGCCAACCATTCTGGCAGCCTTTTTTGCCAAATATGGCGAGGCAGTGCTGCCCTATATGGAGCGCTACCTGAATTGGGCAAGCGAGGCGCGTTTGCGTGCGCTCTTGGCACTCGATATTGATCGCGGTGCGCTGCTGCGCGAGCTAAGCGCCATCGGACGCCGCCAAGCAAGCGATTTCAGCGCACGGGCGGATGTGTGGGCGCGGGAACTTTATCGGCGTGGCGGCGATTTCTTCGCGCCGCTGCTCATCCGCTACCTGAACCGCAGCCATGAATACCTGATCCGTGAGTTGCTGCCCGAGATCGCCCAGAACGGGCATACACAGCTTTACACGCGGCTCTACGCGCTTATCGCCCGCCATCAAGATTGGCAGGCAGAGATTGCCCAATTGGCAGCCGAACTCAGCGATGAGGAGGAACTTGCCAAAGCCCTTGAACTGCGCGATGTGCGTGGTCTTCAACTAAACGATGCGGCTGCCAGCGCGCTCTACAGCCGCAACCCTGAACGCTTTGGTGATTTTGTGCGCGCTCATGTGCAGGCGCGCGGCTGGTGGAGCTGGGGCAACCAACACTTTAACAAGCTGCGCGCCCTGGCAAAGGCGCATGGCGATCAGGCGCTCTTGGCTGCTCTGGCGGATCAGCGCGCTAATACAGAACAGGTTTGGAAGGCAAACCTTGAGGCAATTTGGCAAGAAGCGGTGCCTGCCGATCAGATTGTGGCGCGCCTGCGCGAAATTCACCCGCGCAACACATGGGAAATCAAAGATTCCAGTCCGCTGATCGCCTTCATAGATCGCTACGGCGAGGCAGTCATGCCTTATATCCTCCAGCACGTCAGTTGGATCAAGCCACAGCAGGCGCTCTTAAAAACAGTGGAGCGCCACTGCACACACAGCACCTATTGGCAAGTCGTTTTTCAGATAGGCGCTGTTAACCTTTGGCGAAACGCACTTAGCGAACTGCTCAAGCGCAGCCACAACGCCGCGCAATTCTTGGCGGAAGTCGCGCCGATTCTGCCCGATGCACCGCAGGGATGGTGGGGCAATCGCTGGCAGATTAGTGACGATTTTGCCGAGACACTTTACCAACGCTTTGGCAGCGCCGTGCGCCCACTTCTTGAGACCTATCTGTACCAGCCAAGCCAAGCCCTGTTCAAGCAGGCAGTCCAGCGCGAAGATACCGACTTCCTGATTTATCTCACCTTCCGCATGTTGATCGAGGTTGGGCAGATTGGTGGTCAGCTTGCCTCGCGGTGGTATCGCGGCGATGCCAAAAAAGATCGGCAGAAGATGACACAATATTCAGAGGCGGTTGTGGCATTCCTCAGCAAGCTGCACGCCACCGATCCGCTTGGCTATGTACGTTTTGCCGCCGCCGTCCTCACCCAGATGCGCGCCTTTCAGATTAGCCGTTGGAACGATTTGCGCCAAAACAATCCGATTTGGGAGTATCTGACCACGCAGCACCGTGAGGTGTGGCTGCACGTGCCAGAGGCGATCAGCGAACTGCTTGAATCGCCCAGCATTTATGTGATCTTGTTTGGCATTGAACTGCTGACCGTTGGCGATGCCTTCGCGGCGGCGCGTGTGGTGGAGAATTTGCCCACGCTGCGCGCCTTTTTGTTAGGGCGCTTCCGCCGTCAGACGAAACGCCTTGTCTTGCAAGCGCTCGAAGCGGCAGCCGCGCACGGCGCCTATTTTGCCCGCCAAATTCTGCCCGCCCTCGATGCCGTTGCTGATTTCCGCGCTCGGACGGCAGTGCCTGATGATATTCTGACCACATATGTGCGGCTGCAACAACAAATCGCCGCGCAGGAGGCAGTTTAACCATGCTCTTTACACTTGCCTATGACCGTGCCACAGCCGTTAACACGTCTCTCAATGGTTCGCAGGTAGATTTCGCCGCCAATACGCGCCGTGCGCCCGTCAACTTCAGCGGCGTGCTGCGCGAACCTGTGCTGATGCGCCGCCTGATGAATGCCATGCACGAAGTGATCTTGGGCGATTTCCGTTCGAGCTTTCGCGGCTTCGTGCTTGATCCTGTGATCACCGTGCATCCGGATGAGGTCTGTTTTGAGGCGTTCAGCACCGATCAATCCGCCTATGTGCGCTTGGCTGCCGCTACCGACGCCTTTGAGATCACCAACGAACCAACCTACGGCACCACCAACGTTGACTTCACCTTTGCCCTGCGCAACAGCCTAGAGGCGCTGCGCTCCAGCCGCCGCACAACTTTCAATGTCGGTGGCGGTGGCTTTGGCGTGCAGACTCAGGTTGGTGCGGCGAGCAAGGCGCACTTTGAACACAAAGTTGATCTGCCCGAAAGCTGGGTGAAGGGCTTTCTTCAGGTGCAGAGCGCGCTTGCCATGCGCCCCTTCACCTTTGAGGTGCGCCCTGCCGATCTGCTGAGCGCCATCTGCTACTTTATGGAGAACAACGCTCGCAAGCCGCCGCGTGGTATGCGCTTTGAGTTCAAGACCAATCAGGCGATTGCGCTTGTGCTAGAGCCATGGGACGAGCGCTTCTGGCTGACTGGCACAAACTACAGCGGCTATGACCGTGTGGTGCGCTTGTGGGGCAGAAAACGCCTTGAACTGCTGCGCGATGTGCTGCCCTTTGCCGATAAAGTGACGGTGGGCGTGCTAGGGCGCAGCTTGCCACATTTTTACATCTGCCAGGTGGGCGAGTTCACCTTTACGCTTGTGCTGAGCGGCTGGGTGCGGAATGATTGGTCGAGCAGCAGCGCCTTAGATTTGCTGGCGCCGCAAGCAGACCTCGACGCGGAACAGATCGCCGCCGTCTACAACTTCCTCAACAGCCGCTATACTGCCACACGCGCTGAGGTCGAGGCGCACACGCTGCTCGGCGCAGCAGAGGCAGAGGCAGCGCTCTTTCGGCTGTGCCGCGAAGGGCGCGCCATGTATGATCCTGTCAAGCGGCGCTACCGTTCACGGGAACTCTTTGGCGAGCCGCTGGACTGGGAGACCTTCCTTGCACCTGATCCGCGCCTGATCCGCGCCCGTGAGCTGGTCAAGAGCGGCGCAGTGGACGTGCAGAGCCACGGTCCGTCTGAGGTTCGCAAGGGCGAGACTCGCGTGTATGTGAGCGTGAACGATGGCAGCGCAACCTACAATGTGATCATCGCCGTGGATCGGGAATCACGGCTGCGTTACGCCGAGTGCGAGTGCGCCTTTTTCAAAGAAAACATCATGGCGCTCGGTCCGTGTGAGCATATCCTTGCGGCGCGTGCCGCCGCTGGCGATCAAGGATTAGTCTAGCGGTTCAACTGTGCGGTAAGGCGCTCTAGCGCGGCGTGAATGCGCGCTGCTTGTTCGGGCGTGGCAGGGCGTGGCTGCCCATAATTCCCGATCACAATCGGTAGCCATTCGTAGCCCTGCACGCCGTTGGCAGTCACAGTCAGGCGCAGCGCTGCCGAGGTATCTACCGCCATATCAAAGGCGAAGTTACCCAAGCTGTAGGCGATAATGCCGCCTTTGTAGCGCTGCACACCTTGCAGCACATGCGAATGCGCGCCAATCACTGCTGCTGCGCCGGCGTCCATCGCGGCGTAGGCAAGCGTCCGCTGCACGGCGTTCGGTGTGCGCGTGTATTCCGTGCCAGCGTGCAGCAGCACAATTACGACATCGGCAAGGGCTTGTGCAGCGCGCACATCCGCCTGAATCATCACCACGCCTTCAGAATCGGCACTTGCCCACGCCAAGCCTGCTTTGTTGGCTGTGGCAGCCGTTAGGTCGTTCCGAAAGTAGAAGGGCGCACCATCTTGCGGCACGTTCACATAGCCCAGAAAGGCAATCCGCACGCCGTTGCTGAGCAGCACGGCAGGCAGGCGCGCCGCCGCCAGATTCTCGCCCGCACCGACTGTGGCAATGCCCGCCACGCGCAAGCGGCTGATCATGTCTAAAAGCGCCTCAGCACCAAAATCCATGGCGTGATTGTTGGCGAGTGAAAGCACATCAAAGCTCGCCCAACGCAGTGCTTCCAGCCCTTCGGCGCAGCGCAGTGGATATGCCTTGTAGGCAGGCGTGCCGAGATCGCTCAGCACACACTCAAGGTTGCCTACGGTCAGGTCGGCGCTTTGGAGCATATCCGCCACGCGCCGAAAAGCAAAGAGCGGATCGTTAGCGGCACGTGCAGCGGACTCAAGGCTGCGCCCAAGCATTATATCGCCTACAAACATAAGGCTCACTTGTGGGTTGGCATGTGCGCCGCCGACCGCGCACGTCAGCGCGATCAACAGCGCACCAGTCAAGAGCGCAGCGCGTCTCATGCCTTCGCTTCAACGCTAAAGCTCAGCTTGTCGGCATCAGGCGCGCCATCAATGGTAATCGCCGTGCCGAAATCAGGGTTGGCAGAGAGCAGAAAGTCCGCCAGTGGGTCGCGCACGCTGCGCGCAATGATACGCCGCAACGGACGGGCGCCCCATTCGGGCGTAGTGTTTTGCGCCATCATCCAATCCTTTGCCGCCTCTGTGAAGGTCAGGTTCAAGCCACGCTCGGCTGCCAGCTTCGCCTCTTTCTTCAGCATCAGGTTGAGGATGGCGCGCAAATCTGCCGTGCCGAGCATGTGGAAGATCACGATCTCATCAAGGCGGTTCAGGAATTCAGGGCGGAAGAAGTTCCGCACTTCGTCCATCACACCTTCGCGGTCTTCTTCGGTGATGTCAGTATCCTGCAAATATTCATGCCCTAGGTTGCTGGTCAGGATGATGACTGCCTCGCTAAAGTTGGCAGTGCGCCCTTGTCCATCCGTCAGGCGTCCTGCCTCCAGCACTTGCAGCAGCACGTCCATCACGCGGTTATTTGCCTTCTCCACTTCGTCAAACAGCACGACGATGTACGGCTGCTGGCGGACGCG
Organism: Anaerolineae bacterium; assembly: GCA_034436355.1. GTDB lineage: Bacteria > Chloroflexota > Anaerolineae > Aggregatilineales > UBA2796 > CP2-2F. The sequence continues at coordinate 69,911 of DAOTVQ010000028.1, read as the reverse complement.
GTCGGTAAGCTGACCGCCGCCTTCATAGCCAACGTAGCCGGGCGGCGCACCGATCAGCTTGTTGACGGCACTCTCGTCCATGTATTCGCTCATGTCAATTTCGAGCATGGCATCTTCGCTGCCAAACATGAACTCTGCCAGCGCTTTGGCAAGCTCAGTCTTGCCGACGCCGGTCGGACCAAGAAAGAGGAAGCTGCCAATGGGGCGCTTAGGGTCTTTCAAGCCGACGCGGGCAGTCTTCACGGCGCGGCTGACGGCAAGCACCGCCTCAGATTGCCCGATGATGCGCTCGTGCAGGTGTTCAACCATGCTGGCATAGCGCGTGCGCTCATCTTGCCCAAGTTTGGCAACCGGGATGCCCGTCATCTGCGCGGCGGCAAGCGTCACATCTTCGGCATCCACTTCATCATTGGGCGAGGCGCCGTCGGTTGGCATTTCGGCATGGCGGCTGACGTTGACCATAGCGGCGGCGCGGTGCAGGATGTGTTCAGCGCTGCGCGGCAGCGGCGTGCCGGGGCTCATATAGCGGCGGGCAAGGCGAATGGCGCTTTTGATGGCGTCATCGGTGATCTGCACTTTGTAGTCGGCGGCGATGTGCGGCGCAAGCACCTTGATGATGGCAGTTGCCTCATCGTCGTTTGGCTCTGGCACGCGCAGCAACTGCACACGCCCGACAACGCCGCTGGCATTGGCAAGCCGTTCGTCATACTCGCTCTGGGTACTGGTTGCCAAGATGATGGTATCATCTGCCAAGAGTGCCTTTTGAATGTTCGGCGTGGCGCGTGGAAACTCGGAACGGACGGGTCCGCCAAAGAAGCGCTCTAGGCGTGGGATGAACAGAATGCCGCCCTTCGCCTGTGCCAAGCCGTTGGTGACTGCTTGCACGGGATTATCCAGCAGGGCAGCCTCATCAATGGTGACCAATTTCTTCAGCCCAACAGGCCCCTTGCCTTCGGCAATCAACATGCCCAAGCTGTAGGCAAGCGAGCGTTTGCCCACGCCTTCAGGTCCGATTAGGATCACATGGCGGTTGATGCGCTGTGAGAGCATATTGATCAGCTCTTTGAGCAGTCCATCGCGGAAGTAGATCGGGCGCAGGTTGCCGCGCTGCACTTCGGCAACCACATCGGCGGTGGCGGCGCCTTTTTGCGTCACCATGCGCTCGGACATCAATTCGGTCATACCGCGTGGCGTCAGCCCGAATTGGCGCATGATGCCGCCGGTGCTGAGCTTGCTCTCTGCCATAACAGCCAGCAGATGATCGGTATCTACGACCATTTCGTTGCCCGCCTGCGCCACACTGAGCGCCTCATCAAGGGCGATGATCATTTGGCGGCTGAGACCAATTTTTTCACCGCTGGCAGCATTAAACAGCAGATCGCCATCAACATCGCGGCGCGACTCGACAGCAAGGCGCACGGTGCGCTCAAGGCGATCCAGATCAAGCCCGCGCTGCGTCTTGTAGAAGTCCAGCACACGGCGGGCAGCCGTCTCTTGGGAACGGATCAGGGCGAGCAGCGCCGCCTCAGGATAGATCGTCCGCCTGCCGTAGGACTTGATAATATCAACCGCGCTGTTCAGCACGGCGGTGCTATCGGTCGAGAGTAATTTAGGATTTAAGGTTGCCATACGTCCGCACCTAATCTGATGTTGCGCTTGCCGCCCTTTGAAGATGCCCTAAAGGTAGCCTAAAAGCGCCGATCCGACAAGGGCAAGTCAGGCAGTGCAAAGTGCCCAAGTGCATTCTGCGGCGGCACCTCAAACAGGCGGATGGGCTGAAGATGGGTGGGCTAATTTCCCCTAACGGCTGAGCAGCCCCTGATAAATGCTCGGCAAGTAGGGCGTCAGGATATCCGTGAAGTACGGCCCCATCGGCAGATCGTTGCCACCCAAGTTCGGCAGCGCTGCGCCGCGCAAGATGACCACGCCCTTCAGGCAGGCGCCAATCGAGACAACCGAGCCATCGGCACGCGCCACCAAGAACCGCACATGATCGGGACAGCCGAAATCCGGCGCGGTGATCGCCTGCGCGATGTTGAACGCCGTCACAAACTGCTGCATCTCCAGCGTGTTGGCAACAATCGGCGCACTGCGGACGTAGCCGCCGGTGTTAGGGTCTAGCACTTCAAGGGCAATCGCCTGCATTCCTTCAAGGTTGGCATCTAGAAAGGGGTTGAGGAAGCTGCCAATTTTAGAGGAATCGAAGGGCGGCTGCGTGGGCAGATCAGGGGTGGCGGTCACGATGATCGGGATAGTCGTATTGCCCGCGCTGGCAGTTGGCGTGCTTGGGCGCGGAATAGCACTGTCCGAAAAAGTGAACAACAAGCACAGCCCGCACAGGCAGAAAGTGCCGATCACGCCGCCCGCAAGGATGGCGCCCAGCAGGATCGGGTCGCGTGGCACCCATGGCGGCAACTGCGCCATGACAATATCAATCAGGCGGCGCGGCGGCGGCTGATCAGGCGGTGGCGCGCCCAGATACTCTTCAGGTGCATAGTGCTGTGGCTGTTGCGGATCGCGCTGCGGCGGTTGTTCAGGCGGTTGGTTGCGGTAAAATTGACCCATAACATCACCATGCCTTGCTTAAGTAGGCTATACTCTCCGAGCATACCGTATTTTAACGCAGGATGGCGTATTGATGACACCCGAACAGATTGAACGTCACTTAGACCGTTTGCTGCTCTCGGTGACCAAGCCGGGACGCTACGTGGGCGGCGAATATAACAGCGTGCGGAAAGACTGGGATGCGGTGTCCTTTCGTGCGGCACTCGCCTTCCCAGATATTTACGATTTGGGCATGTCTAACCTTGGGCTGATGATCCTCTACGACATTTTCAACAAGCAGCCCACCATGCTGGCAGAGCGCACCTACAGCCCATGGCTGGATATGGAAGCGCTGATGCGCGAGCGCGGCATCCCACTCTACAGCCTAGAGAGCAAGCGCCCGATCCGCGATTTTGACCTATTCGGGATCAGCTTGCCCTATGAGCAGCTCTACACGAACGCCGTCAACCTGCTGGATTTGGCGGGAATGCCTGTGCTTGCCGCCGAGCGCGACGAACGCTATCCGCTGGTCATTGCTGGTGGTCATGCCTGCTACAACCCTGAGCCGATGGCGGATTTTATTGACGCCTTCGTGATCGGGGAAGGTGAGGAAATCATCCTTGATATTGCTCACGCCCTGATGGCGACACGCGATCTGCCGCGCCACGCACAACTGCGCGCACTGGCAAAGGTGCAGGGCATTTACGTGCCGCGCTTCTATGATGTGCAGTATCACGCGGATGGCAGCATCGCCTCAGTGACGCCCAACGTGCCTGAAGCGCCGCCTAAGGTGCTGAAGCGCATTGTGCCGATTCTGCCTGAGCCGTTCACGCGCTTCCTCGTCCCAAATGTGGATACCGTCCACAACCGTGCGCCAATTGAGATCATGCGCGGCTGCACACGCGGCTGCCGCTTCTGCCACGCCGGCATGGTCACGCGCCCTGTCCGTGAGCGCAGCGTTGAGGAAGTCGTCGCGGCGGTTGATCAGATCGTGCGGAACACCGGCTTTGAAGAAATCGGTTTGCTCTCACTCTCCTCATCAGACTACACGCACGTCAAGCGCTTGGTGCGCGAGATCGGGGATCGGTGGGGCGCGCAAGGCTTGAGCATCGGCTTGCCCAGCCTTCGCATCGAGACGATGAGCGCCGACCTGATGGACGCCTTGCGCGATACGCGGCGCAGCGGCTTCACCTTGGCGCCAGAGGCAGCCACCGAGAAAATGCGCGATATTATCAACAAATACGTGCCAGATGCCCAAGTGCTGGAGACTGCCCGCGAAATTTACAAGCGCGGCTGGCGCACCATCAAGCTCTACTTCATGATCGGGCATCCCAGCGAAACGCTTGAGGATGTGCAGGCGATCATTGATCTCTCTAAGGCGGTGCTAACCGAAGGGCGCAGGATTCACGGCAACAAGGCAAACGTGAACGTCGGCGTCAGCACCTTCATCCCGAAGCCGCACACGCCCTTCCAGTGGTCACCTTTAGATAGCGTAGACCAGATGTATGCCAAACAAGACCTGCTGCGGCGCGAGCTGCGCGGCAACGGCTTGCGCCTGCGCTGGAACAATCCGCAAGAGACGATCTTTGAAGGCTTCCTCTCGCGTGGGGATCGGCGCTTAGGCGCGGTCATTTTGCGGGCGTGGCAGAACGGCGCCAAGTTCGACGCCTGGCAGGATCAGCACCAGCCGTTGGTGTGGCGGCAGGCGTTTGAGGCAGAAGGGCTAGACATAGCCTTCTACACGCACCGTCCGCGCCAGTTGGATGAGGTCTTCCCATGGGATCACATTGACGTGGCGGTCAAGAAAAAGTTCTTGCTAGAGGACTATTTGATGTCGCAGCGCGGCGAAACGCGAGTAGATTGCCGCGATAAGTGCTTTGCGTGTGGCATTCTGCCCAAATTTGCCGAGACGCGCAGCCAAACGCCCGCTGAGGCGTGGGAATGCCCGTCGGTAGTGCCGAAGGCAGCACGCGGCGCCAAGCTGCCGCCCACTGATGAGGTGATCCCGCTGCTGCCTGTGAATTAAGGTAGGGCTAACGCTACTCAGTCACATAAAAAAATGGGCCTGGGAGAGTTCCCATGCCCGTCTCAGGGAGTGTGCTTTTGCGTGCAGGCTAGGCTTGCTCTGGCACAAGGTGCTTGTTCAATTCCGCCTCCAGCTTATCGCGGGTGCGGTAACCAACGATGTAATGCACAGCTTCACCGCCCTTGAACAGCACCAAGGTTGGAATGCCCTGAATGTTGTAGCTTTCCGTGATGGTTGGGTTGGAATCAATATCCAGCTTGGCAACACGCAAGCGCCCTTCGTAGCGCGTTGCCACTTCGTCTACAATGGGCGCGATCATCTTGCACGGCTGGCACCAATCTGCCCAGAAATCCACAAGCACAGGCGTCTCGCTAGACAGCACCTCTGCCTGAAAATTGCTGTCGGTCACTTCAAAGGTATGCGATCCCATAGTTTCTCCTCTATCTTCTATTTTGCGCTACAATTGTACCATATTCACAAGGTGTAGCGTGTAGTGGAATGTGTTGCTATGGCATTAGACGCGGCAGACCTGCCCGAACTTACGGAACGCCAAGAGAAGATTTTAGCATTAATCATCCGCGAGTATACCAACAAGCCTGAGCCAATTGGCAGCAAGTTTTTGGCTGAAGTGCATCTTGCCAACCTGAGCAGCGCCACCATTCGGAATGAGATGGCACGCCTTGAAGAACTGGGCTTGTTGGCGGCGCCGCACACTTCGGCGGGGCGCGTGCCAACCGAGATCGGCTACCGCTATTTTGTGCGCCGCTTGCTCTCGGACGAACTGCCACCTGATGAGAAACATGCCATAGACTCCGCCTTTGCGCCTGCCGCGCACGATCTAGAGAGTGGGCTGCGTTTGGCAGCGGTCGTCCTCGCGCGGAATGTGCATGGCGCTGCCTTAGTGGCGCCACCGCGTGCCGTGAGCAGCCAGTATAAGCATTTGGCGCTGCTTGCCACCCAAGGGCGCGCCGTGATGATGGTCTTGGTGCTGCACGGCGGCGAGGTGCGCCAACAAATGTTGACCTTAGCCGAGGTGCCAAGCCAAGAGCAGCTCAGCGCGATTGCCAATCAGCTGAATGCGCTGTGCGATGGCTTGAATGCCGAACAGATGCGTGGGCGCGCCAGACAAGCGGATAGCGAACTTGCCCGTGAGGTTATTGAAGTGATTGCCGACGTGATGGACGAGGCAGATCACGCGCCGATGCGCTTTACCTACCGTGAGGGGCTGAGCGATGTGCTGACGCTCTTTACCGAGAGTGCGGGCGCGCAGCAGGCGATCCGTGCCGTGGAAGAACAGCATGTGCTGCACGACATCATCGCTGAACTGCCCGATCAGGCGATTGGGCAGGTGCGCGTCATCATCGGCGGCGATGGGCGCTGGCAAGATATTCAACATTTGGGCATGGTCATCAGCCGCTACGGTGTGCCTGATCAGGCAACGGGTGCGCTGATGGTGCTAGGGCCAACGCGGATGCGCTATGGGCGCGCCATTGCGACCGTCCGCTATATGGCGGGCTTGGTGAGTGGCATGATGCTAACCATCTACGGCGAGCCGCCCGACCGCCGCGAGAACGGCTGACAAAAACGGCGCGGATTATGCTGATCCGCGCCGCAACCGTTTCGTGTGGTGGGTTGCCTTATTCGACGACTTCGCCTTCGACCACGTCTTCTTTGCCCCTATCCCGTGCTTCTTCGTTGGGCATGCCATTGCTGCTGACATTCGGCTGACCATACATGCTGGCGCCAATTTGCTGCACGCTGCGCTGCAATTCCTCAACAGCGCTGCGAATCTGCCCTTGATCGCCTGTCTCACGCGCTTTCTTGACGGCTTCAATCTGCTTTTCGATGCTTGCCTTCAACGCGCTATCGATCTTGTCGCCATACTCGCGCAAGGCGCTCTCTGCACCGTAGACGGCAGTGTCTGCCAGATTGTTCAGCTCGATTTCTTGCTTGCGGCGCTCGTCGGCTGCCTTGTTGCGCTCAGCATCTTTCACCATGCGCTCAATCTCAGCCTCAGTCAAACCACTAGAGGCAGTGATCGTGATGTGCTGTGAGCGCCCGGTTGCCTTATCTGCCGCCGAAACATTCAAAATGCCGTTGGCGTCAATATCAAAGGTTACCTCAATTTGTGGCACGCCACGCGGTGCCGGCGGAATGCCATCCAAAATGAAGCGTCCGAGCGTCTTGTTATCGTTTGCCATTGGGCGCTCACCCTGCACAATGTGAATCTCGACCTGCGTCTGGTTGTCGGAGGCGGTGGAGAAGATTTGTGACTTGCGCACAGGGATGGTGGTGTTGCGCTCGATCAGCGCGGTTGCCACACCGCCCAGCGTCTCGATGCTGAGCGTGAGCGGCGTCACATCCAACAGCAGCACGTCTTTCACCTCACCACTGAGGACGCCTGCCTGAATGGCGGCACCAACCGCCACCACCTCATCAGGATTCACGCTCTTGTTCGGCTCTTTGTTAAAGAGCTTCTTAACAGCCTCTTGGACAGCGGGCATACGGGTCATGCCGCCCACCAGCACCACTTCGTCAACGTCGCTGGGCTTGATGCCGGCATCTTCAAGGGCGCGGCGCACAGGCGCCATCGAGCGCTCCACCAGATCAGCGGTCAACTGCTCCAGCTTGGCACGCGAAAGCGGCATGATCAAGTGCTTGGGACCGCTGGCATCGGCTGTGATGAAGGGCAAGTTGATCTCTGCCTGCATGGTCTGCGAAAGCTCTTTCTTGGCGCCTTCAGCGGCTTCCTTCAAGCGCTGCAACGCCTGCCGATCACTCCGCAGATCAATGCCTTGCTCTTTCTTAAATTCATCGGCAATCCAGTTGATGATGCGGTTATCGAAGTCATCGCCACCCAAGTAGGTATCGCCGTTGGTCGCCTTGACTTCAAAAACGCCGTCGCCCACATCAAGGATTGAAATATCGAAGGTGCCGCCGCCAAGGTCATAGACGGCAATCGTCTCGTCGCCTTTCTTATCCAAGCCATAGGCAAGCGCGGAGGCGGTCGGCTCGTTGATGATGCGCAGCACCTCCAAGCCGGCGATCTTGCCTGCATCTTTGGTGGCGTTGCGCTGGCTATCATTAAAGTAGGCAGGCACCGTAATCACAGCCTGCGTTACGCCAGCGCCCAGAAATGCCTCTGCGTCGGACTTCAGCTTGCCAAGGATCATGGCGCTCACTTCGGGCGGGCTGAATTCCTTGCCGCCCATTATCACGCGCACATCGCCGTTAGGGGCTTCGGTCACCTTATAGGGGACGACTTTCATAGCGCGCTGCACTTCGGGATCGTTGAATTTGCGCCCCATGAAGCGCTTGATCGAGAAAATGGTGTTTTCTGGGTTGATGACTGCCTGACGGCGTGCTGCCTGACCAACCAACCGTTCGCCCGTCTTAGGGTTGATGGCAACGACGGAAGGCAATAGGCGGCTGCCCTCGCTGGTTGGGATCACGGTTGGCTGCCCACCTTCCATAACCGCCATGACTGAGTTTGTCGTGCCGAGATCAATACCAATTACTTTAGCCATTGTGTGTGTCTCCCTCACCTGTGTGATATATGTGTTTTTCGTTTGCATGGGTGAGGCGCACCTCACCTTGTTATGTTCTGTGTCTACTCTGCTACGCGCACCAAGGCGGGGCGGATGACGCGCTCGCCATGCAGATAGCCTTTTTGCAGCACAGTGCTGATATGCCCGCTGGCAACCTCAGTGTTTGGGTCTTGCCCAATTGCCTCGTGCCGTGTCGGATCAAAAGCCTGCCCTTTCGGATCAAGCTGCGTTAAGCCCGCGCCTTCCAACAGGCTGATCAGTTTGCGGTGAATGAGGAGGAAGCCTTTCAGCGTTTCATCCTCAGTCTTTTCAGGTGGCAGCGCCGCGATGGCACGCTCAAAATCATCAATGATGGGCAATAAGCGTCGCAGCGTTTCAACCGCCGCATTCTGATAAATTTCCTCACGTTCTTTCTCGGCGCGCTTGCGATAATTATCAAATTCAGCCAGCGCACGCTTCCAGCCGCTTAAGTGTTCCTCTGCCTGGCGGCGCACTTCTTCAAGCTGCGCTTCAAGGGAGGGGCGCTCGGTGGCAGCTGCTTCTGCGGGTGGTGCCTCAGCCGTCAGCGGTGGCTCGGCTGTGTTCGGATCAGTCATATCGCTCATGGGCAGCGGTCTCTCCATAGAAAATTAGGTGCAGGCGCACAGCGTGAATGGCGCGCCATGAGTTTCCACGCTTAGAACAATAGCGTACTTATAATAGAATCACGTAAATATCCGCATAGAGTTTCGTAGAAAGTTGAGGTGTGCCTGATGGGACGCTTGATGGTGCTATGTGCGGTGCTCACCGCTCTTTTGGTTGGCAGTTTCAGCGCGGCGCGTGCCTTAGGCAACTACCTGCCGCCACACATACATGCTTGGTTCAAGCACGCCGATGGCACGCCTTGCGCGCAAGCGTGTTTGTTTGGCATAACGCCTGATGGATCGCTCAGCTTTGCGGCGGCACGGGAACGGCTTGCTGTGCACCCGATCACGCAAGGGATGATGAACCGCGACCGAGGCACCTATCACGCTTGGCACAGCGTGGGCATTGAAATTATGATTGGGCGCGCCGCCGAGTCCGACTTGCTGGCATGGATCAATGTGCGGCTAGACACCCGTATACTCGCCATGGCAGATGTGATCGCCGCCTATGGCATTCCTGAGTATGTGGTGGCGATCCCAAACAGCATCATCACCGATCTGCTCTACGCACCAGCTCATTTGCAGGTTTCTACCCTGCGGAACGCCCTGCCTGAAAGCCAACCCCTGCGCTTGACGCATACAGTCTATAACCTCTACTTGCAAGAGCCAGCCCAGTTTGGCGCGCTGCTGGTCAATTTGGGTGGCAACCTGAAACCATGGCGCGGCTTGGTGGATGTAACGCGCTACTACAATCGCCCTAGCCGTGTGGCAGTGCCGTGAGCTTTTTGGCAAACTGCACAGCCTGCTCTACCCTCAAATGCCTTGTTTTGCAAGGCGCTCAATGTTACTATCGCAAGGGCAGCTGCATGCACATTGGGCGCATTCGGCTTTCCATATTACGAAACAAAACTTGCAACAGAGGTTTTTTTGCACTAGAATGCCGCGATACTTTATACTGAACCTATCTTAAAAAGGATTTCGTATGCGTGTTGGCGTAGCCGTTCGCCACACTTGCAAAACATCCCACACGGTTGGATACAATCTATGCTTATGCCCATGCCCATAACCCAAAACAGACTTTCGCAGATGAGTAAGGAGACACAACTTTGACCGTCTTAATGGAGGTCAAAGACCTCAAAACCTATTTCCACACCCAAGAAGGCACCGTCTACGCCGTCAATGGCATATCCTACACACTGGACGAAGGCGAGACGCTCGGCATTGTTGGTGAAAGCGGCAGCGGTAAGAGCGTGCAATCGCTTTCCATCCTTGGGCTCATTCCCAGCCCGCCCGGCAAGGTTGAGGCAGGCTCGGTCATCTTCCGCGGGCGCGATTTGTTGAAGCTCTCCCGCGAGGAGATGCGTGCCGTGCGCGGCGCTGAGATCGCCATGATCTTCCAAGACCCAATGACCTCGCTCAACCCGGTGCTAACTGTTGGGCGGCAGATCACCGAGGCGCTGCAATTGCACATGGGCATGGATAAGCAAGCTGCCCGCCGCCGCGCCATCGAACTGCTTCAGATGGTCGGCATTCCCGGTGCCGAAAAGCGGATTGATGACTATCCGCACCAGTTTTCGGGCGGTATGCGCCAGCGCGCCATGATTGCAATGGCACTTTCCTGCAACCCGCAACTGCTGATTGCTGACGAGCCAACCACCGCCTTAGACGTGACCATTCAGGCGCAGATTGTTGATCTGGTGCGCCGCCTGCGCGACGAATTGGGCATGGCGATGATCTGGATCACGCATGATTTAGGCGTAATTGCCGGCTTGGCGGATACCATTCAGGTGATATATGCCGGCTTCATTGTGGAGCGCGGCCCCGTCGCCAAGATTTTCCGCGATACCCGCCATCCCTACACGCTTGGCTTGCGCAATTCGCTGCCGCGTGTTGATCAGCGCGGTGAGCGCCTGATCCCAATTGACGGCGCGCCGCCGGATATGCGTAAGAAGCCCGTTGGCTGCCCATTTGCGCCGCGCTGTGTTTATAAGATCGAAAAATGCGAACAAGAAAATCCGCCACTCGTGCCTGTTGAAAGCGGCGATAAAGATCATCTGGTGGCGTGCTGGGTAGACGTGCGTAAGGGAGTTCCCGCCAATGACTGAGCTGATCACACAATCACCAACCCTCACAAAAGGCGCTAATGGGCGTGAAGTGCTGCTGAGCGTGAAAGGCTTGAAGAAGCATTTTCCGATCACGGCTGGGTTCATCCTCCAGCGTGAGGTAGGCGCCATCAAGGCTGTGGATGGCGTTAGCTTTGATGTCTACAAGGGCGAGACGCTCGGCTTGGTGGGCGAATCGGGCTGCGGCAAATCCACCACGGGGCGCACCGTGCTGCAACTTTACCGCCCAACGGCGGGCAGCGTCATCTTTGAGGATCAAGACCTTGTGAAGTTGAAGGGCGAAGCCCTGCGCCGTATGCGCCGCCGTATGCAGATGATCTTCCAAGACCCTTACGCCTCGCTCAACCCGCGCATGTCGGTTGGGCGCATTATTGCCGAGCCGCTTTTTGTGCATGGCATTGGCACCCCTGAAGAACGCGCCGAGCGTGTGCAATACCTCATGGAGAAAGTTGGCTTAAATCCATATTTCGTCAACCGTTATCCGCATGAGTTTAGCGGTGGGCAGCGGCAGCGCATTGGCATTGCGCGTGCTTTGGCGCTCAACCCAAGCCTAATTGTGGCGGATGAGCCAATTTCGGCGCTGGATGTTTCGATTCAGGCGCAGGTGGTGAACCTGCTGCAAGACCTGCAACGCGAACTCGGCTTGACCTATCTGTTCATCGCGCATGACCTGAGCATGGTGCGCCATATCTGCGACCGTGTGGCAGTCATGTACCTGGGCAAAATTGTGGAGCTGGCGCCCTCAGACGAACTCTACAACAATCCGATGCACCCCTACACCCAAGCGCTGCTCTCGGCAGTGCCAGTGCCAGACCCCGCCTCTGAATTGAAGCGGCAGCGCATTATCCTCAAGGGCGATGTGCCAAGCCCTGCCAATCCGCCTGTTGGCTGCAACTTTAACACCCGCTGCCCTGTGGCAGTCGAAAGCTGCTTCCGTGATGAGCCTGAGCTAAAAGAAGTCTCACCGGGTCACTTTGTGGCGTGCAACTTGGTTAGCTAAGTTAACTTGCTCTGGGCGGTGCTTGCACGCCGCCCCAGATACCACATACAGAAAATGATCGTTTAGGTAATCTAGCAATGGCAGTCGCTTCTAAACCGCTTTCACTTGGCAAACAACACGATGAAACCAAAACACGCACGCCGCTAAGCGATGCGTGGAATCAGTTCCGCCGCAATCGGCTGGCACTGGTGGGCATGGGCTTCATCATTTTCCTGATTGTTATTGCCGTGGGCGCCGATGTGTTGCAGAGCATCGGCTTTTTGGATAACCCACTCTATCAGCATGAAGCACCCGGCATGACTTTTGCACCGCCGATGACCTGCACGCAAGACCCGCGCCGCATGGATCCGCAGTGGTGCTTTGTGTTTGGCACAGATGACTTACGCCGCGATATGATGAGCCGTGCCGTCTATGGAGCGCGTGTTTCACTTTCGGTTGGCTTCGTGGGCGCAGCCATTGCGATGCTGATCGGCACCAGCTATGGCATGATTGCAGGCTATTACGGCGGGCGCTTAGATAACCTGATGATGCGCTTCATTGATTTTCTGTACGCCATCCCCGACCTTGCCCTGTTCATCCTGCTGCAAATCTTCTTCAAGGCAATCGCTGCCGAACGCGAGCGCGTCGGTCCGTTTGGGCAGGCTTTGGTAGATATTGACCGCAGCATGGGCGGGTTGTTCTTCCTGTTCATTGTGCTGGGCTTGCTCAGTTGGATCGGCATTGCGCGCCTTGCCCGTGGGCAAACGCTCTCTTACAAACAAAAAGAGTTCGTAGAGGCAGCCCGCGCCATTGGCGCACGCGATAGGCGCATCATCTTCACACACCTGCTGCCGAATGTGTTCGGTCCGCTGGTTGTGGTCGGTGTGCAATCTGTGGCGGGCTTCATCGGTGTGGAGACGGCGCTGAGCTATCTGGGCATCGGCGTAAACGCGCCTACGCCAAGCTGGGGCAGCATGATCGCCACCGCCCAAAATAATACCTTTGGCGCCTATCCACATCTGGTGCTAGTGCCGGCTGTGATGCTCACCTTAACCGTCCTTTCGTTCTATTTCCTTGCCGATGGGCTGCGCGATGCCCTTGACCCAAGCCTGCGCGGTAGCTAACCCATGACTGTACGTACCTTTCACCGAACCCGCGCCTTGCTTGCCAGCAGCGCGGCACTCTTGCTGTTGGTTTTGGCGTCACTCGCCTGCACCGCTAACGATACACTCTTTATCACCCTCACCAATACGCCGCCGCCAACCATTACGCCAACGCCGCTGCCCCTCACTACGAAGTTTAAGGTGGGCGATAGCGGCGTGGTGGTTGGGCTTTCAGAGTTCGCCGCAGTCTCGCTGCCGGCGAATGCCGGCCCGCTGGTGCCGGGCATCGGCGGCGGCACTTGCTTTCCCAATACACGAGTCACCGTCATCGAGGTCTCACGAAACATTAACGATCCCAACGACCCGATGATCTACTATTTAGTGCAGTGCAGCGGCAGAGGGTGGATTGCCGAATATCAGTTCTCGCGCTTCAACCGCGGCGATAGCGCTGTGATCAAAACGGCAGATGGCAACGGCGCAAGGCTTTACCGCCAACCGAACGCCACCACACCGCCACTGGACGACACTTGCCCGGATGGTGAGCAAGTGAGCGTGACGGGCTTAACCGCCAACCCCTCCAACCCGCGTGATACGAACATCTACGTGCAGGTGCGCTGTGGAGCGCTTTCGGGTTGGTTGCTTGAAGAAATGTTAGCGCCGCTAGGCTGAGAGTGAGCGATCATGACGAAATTTATCATCAGGCGCATTTTGGTAGCAATCCCAGTGATGTTCGCCATCATCTTCTTCACCTTCCTGCTGATGCGCGCTGTGCCGGGTGGACCGTTTGATTTCAGCGGCTCGAAAAGCACGCCCGAAACCATTCGGCGCGCCCTAGAGCAGCGCTACGGCTTGGATCAGCCCTTTTTGCTCAACCTGCCCTTCGATACCATTGCACCCGATCACGATATTCCACGCCGTGCCGCCTACGAGGCACTGCCTGACTGCGATGAACTGCGGAGCGGCAGACCGCTAGAGGAAGCACGCCCAGCCGGCAATGTGGTGGATGTTTATGAGGGCTGGCAACTGCTGCGGATGGTGACCGAACGCCGTGAGATGCGCATTGATCTGGATGGGCGCCAAGTGCGTTGTTTGCAAGCCTCCCAAGTGTTGTATTCCGACCTGTTCCTCAGCCAATTCTTTGGCTATTTGAACAATCTGTTGCGCTTAGATTTCGGTTTATCGGTTGGGCGCACCACACTTGGGCAGCCGATCAATGCGCTGATTGCAGATCGGCTACCCGTTTCAATTCGCTTAGGGCTGCTGGCAGTCTTCATTGGTTTTGCGGTCGGTGTGCCATTAGGCGTGCTGGCAGCCCTCTACCGCAATTCACCCATTGATTATGGCGTCACGTTTTTTGCGGGCACCATCGCTGCCATTCCAACGTTGGTGATGGGACCAGTCCTCATCATCCTCTTGGTAGTGCAGTGGAAAGTGCTGCCGCCAGTTGATCCGCGTGTGTGGAAGCAGCTGGATATTTTCGATTGGCGCTTCATCAGCGTGGCAATTTTGCCAATAGGCGTGCTGGGCATTGGCATCTCCACAGGTTTGGCGCGCCTAACACGCGCCAGTGTGCTGCAAGTGCTGCGCGATGACTACATCCGCACGGCACGCGCCAAAGGCTTGCGCGAGCGCGTGGTGATCTACGTTCATGCCCTGAAAAACGCACTGATCCCGGTCGCCACCATCGTCGGTCCGCTGCTGGCAGGCGTGCTGACAGGGTCACTGATCATCGAGCGCCTGTTCGCCATCCCTGGCTTGGGCGATGTGTTTGTGACCAGCATCGCCGCACGCGATTATACAATGCTGCTCGGCGTCACGATCTTGTATTCGGTCTTCCTGATCCTCGGCAATATCTTGGTGGATGTGATGTATACATGGCTCGATCCGCGCATCCGCTTTGATTAGCAACTGTTGCACCCTTTGGGCGGGAACCGCTCTCGCCCAAACAAATCTCTACGCTTTCCGCCATTTCTCTAACAATATAGAGCGACTGCTCATGCTGCGCAGCAGTTGATCTCTGCTACAATCTCTGCAACCTTAGGGAAAATCAGCCCAGTTGGAGTTTCTATGAGCAGCCAGAAGGTGGCAGAACCAAACCGCGATGATGCCATTATCATCAACCAGAACACGCTTTACTACTTTGGGATCGCGGTGGTCTTTTTCATTGCAGGCTTTGCCGTGGCATGGGTCATTTTTACCAGCAGCGCTGGCAACGTAAACGCGGCGGATATTCGCAACGCCGCCAGCGAAGGCGCACGCGCTGCTGTGCAGGCTGAACTTGCCGCCCTGCGCAACGATCTGAGCAACCTGAACCTCGGCGCCGCCGCACAGCCAACCGCCGTGCCACTCACGGCTGTGGAAGTTGAGCTTGGCAATAGCCCCGCTTGGGGCCCTGTGGATGCCAAAGTGACCATTGTGGAGTATTCTGATTTTGAATGCAGCTTTTGTGCGCGCTTCTACCGTGATACCTATCACACGCTCAAGGCGCGCTATGGCGATCAGGTGCGCTTCGTCTTCAAGCATTACCCAATCAGTTTCATCCATCCGAACGCGGAACGGGCGGCTATCGCTGCCGAGTGTGCCAACGAACAGGGCAAATTTTGGGAATACCACGACATCCTGTTTGAAAATCAATCGAACCTGACGCAGAATGCCTTGATCGCCTATGCGCGGCAGGTTGAAGTGCCAAACCTTGACGAATTCACGGCGTGCCTAACCTCACAGAAGTACCTCTCGACGGTGCTTGCCGATGCACAACAGGGCGAGCGTTATGGCGTCACCGGCACACCAACCTTCTTCATCAATGGGTTGCCTTTGGTTGGCGCCCACCCCTACAGCACCTTTGAGCGTGCCATTGAGCAGGCGCTTGCCGCCGCTCAATAGCTGATGCGCGGGTGGCTTGTGAACCTTGACAAGCCACCTTGCAGGCTTGCCCAAAGCCGATTATAGTTGCCGATGCACGTCAAAATGCCTTGAAAATACTTTCGTGCTGAGGTTTGCTATGTCTTTTGGTCTGCCTGATAACGCTGCGATGCTTGCTTTTGCGCGTGAGCAAAATTGGCAGCACATTGATGAGACCCGCGAACAGTTCCTTGAGTACCTCAGCAGCATCCGCAATAAGCGCGGATCGCACCCCGTTTCGCACAATATGATCCG
This sequence comes from Anaerolineae bacterium, assembly GCA_034436355.1. GTDB lineage: Bacteria > Chloroflexota > Anaerolineae > Aggregatilineales > UBA2796 > CP2-2F. Next base: position 53,809 of record DAOTVQ010000028.1, on the reverse strand, counting down.
ACACCTCTCGCAGGCATTCTACGAAGATGATGACAATGAAGCGCCCGATGGCAACGTACTGCTCTCGCGCCATGCCGAACGTCCTTTCGTGTTGGCAACCATTCTTGGCAGGCGCTTCCAGCAAGGGCCCTGGCTGGACTATGTGAAGCCCTACCACCTCAATCCGTCGGTCATTCATCAAAATATTCACGAGGCGGGCGGTCAGTTGGCGCTGCGCCCTGTGGGTGTGGAGCTGGAAGTTGGCACCACCGCGCCCGATGGCAGCGAACCGAACGCCGAAGCGCTGGATCGCTTCAGTGAGGCATACATCACACACGCGCAGCGCATTGGCGCCACGCTGGATATTTCGCCCGAGTTGTGCATCTATCAGGCAGAAGTCGTCTCGGCGCCGATGTTTGGCTATGCACGCTTGTTGCGCGCCGCCGAGCTGAACTTTGCCACCTTAGCGCACGCCGCGCACGAGGCAGGCTTGCTGCTGCAAGCGCTCTCAGTCTACCCAACTGAAACAGATTTTGCGACCAGCCACTCGGATAAGGTGGAGACCATCGCAATCTTCCTGAACGAAATTAACGAGCGCCGCCCACGCCAGCGCGCCTATGTGGACGCCTTGCGGAAGCGCTATTTCGTCACACGCGGCGAAGCACGCCCAGCGAATCTGCTGCGCTTTCAGGGCTTCCACATGCACGTGGATATTGCCGGACGCTCTGAAGCGCTAGGAATGCTCAGCTACATGCTGAATTTGGGCAGCGCTTCGGCGGCGGCAAGCGCGGCACTGCTGAAGGGCGGTCCCTTCATGGATGGCACCTGCGATCCCGAGCGGCTGTGCGTGCGCGAAGCAGTGCGTGCCATCAGCATCACGGGGCATTATGTTGGCTTGCCACTCAGCCCACATTTGCAGCCTGAGGCACTTGAACGCCACGCCCACCTGCTGCGCGCCAACCTTGCCAACGGCACAGCACGCGCCCTGCTCTATGGCGAAGAAGATGGCGAGCCGTTCAGCGGAATGCACAACATGCTTGGGCGCGTGCGCCCTGATCTTGAATCGTCCAAGCGCGTTTGCACCCTTGAAAACACGGGGATGCCCAGCAATCCGTGTGCAGAGCGCCTGGCAGCCGTGGCGAACGACTATCAGTTGAGCCAAGTCGTCATTGAGCATTATTTCAGGCGTTATGGCACGAACCTTGATGCGCTCTACGCCGATAAGGACTTGCTAGATGTCTTCGGTGCGCTCAGCCGAGAGGCATTCCAGCGCAATATGCATGAGTCCGACCTGCGCTGTACGGATATGGTCATTGAAACTGCCAGCGGCGCGCAGATGTCTTTGGTAGATTTTTATGAGAAGAAGCGCCGTTTGCTCAAGCGGCTGCTCTCGCCGCTGAATGTGATTGATACACGCGACGTAGATAGCCTCTATGACCGCATTTATCACTTTCTAGTGGCGCCGAACGGCGGCGCCACCACCATTGACGATTTCATCAACCACCCGACGCGGCGCGCCACCGGCAACTGGGGACGCCTGCTGCGCGATGCCTACCTTGATGCGGGCGGCACGCTCGGCGCTAAGAATCCCGAGGCAGTTGTGGCGGTGGTGCGCCAACTGCACCAAGCACTCTTGCGCCGCTACGAGGTTAGCTAGGCACGGGCAACAACCACCAAAGTGGCGCACGCATCTGCTCAACCCTACCCATTCCGTGCGATCACAAAGAGGGTGGCATTTGCCACAGGTTTTGGCACATGCGGCAGGCGCTCCGCCAGTTCAGGCATTTTGTATGTTTCAACCTGGGCATACCCGGCAGCTTTGAACAGTTCTTGGGCATGGGCGGGACTCTCTGCCACGCCCACCCAATTGCCGGCATTGCGCCTGAAAATGCCAATCGCTTGCCGTGCCTGCCCTTGCCCCAGCTCTTGCAGCGTCTCTTTTGTCCCCATATCTGCAATGAAGACTCCGCCCGCCTTCAAGACTTGGCGCACACCTTCTGCAATCTGTTGGACTTTATCAAGCGGGAAATAGATCAAAAGCCCTTCCGCCGAGATCACATCTGCTTTGTTGCCAGCTAACACCTCTGAAAGCGGTGTGACGCCCAAATCGGCTTTAAGCATCCTCAAATTAGCGGGCAGTGTTAACCTTGCCCGCTGAAAACGGGTTTGTTTTTCGGTGATGACCTCAGGCAAGTCAATTTCGGTAATTTGCATTTGTGGGAATTCTTGTGCCAGTTGCCAGCCACGCGGCAAAAAGCCGGCTGCCAACTCCACAAAATGTGCCTCTGGCTTGCCGCGCAGAATCTCTGAGATGAGGTGGCGGAAGCCCTCAGGGCGCGCAACGACAACGTTCAGCTTCGCTTGATCGCCTCGCGCAAGACGCAGTAAGAAACTGCCAATCACACGCCCCGCCGTGCGCGTCATGGCAAGGTATTCGGGCTTGGGCCTTAGCTCCGCACGGATGCCTGCCAACATCTCTGCGCTGCGCTGCCCCCCGATTTGCCCAAACCAAGAATACCACTGCTCTCGCGTGCGGTCGGTGAAATATTCTTATCTGTGTAATCGGTCATTTATCGCTCCCTCTTCAAGCAATCCCAAGCAAACGCAAGTTTAACCAATTTTCAATACTTTACACATATTGATCGTGCATTTAGATGATTTCGTTATGCTTGAAGATCGCACTCAAGGGCTGCCTGCGGTTAAAGGCAAGGGCTTGGCAAAACAGTATCTTAATGATTTTTCAATGTATTTTACACGAAATTGCCCTACAAAATATGTTACGATTGCGTTTAATAAAGTAAAGCAAAACTCCATTTCAATGAGGCTTTCCGATGGCTCACTTTGTTTATGCCCTGTTGGTTGGCATTAACGATTATCCGTCACCCGTGCCGAAACTACGCGGTTGTGTCAACGATGTAGCGCGTGTCGAAACGTTTCTGACAACACGCCTTGATCCCAAAACGCACACGCTCAAAGTGTTGAAACTGATCAACCAACAAGCCACGCGCCAAGCCATAATTGACGGCTTCCGCCAGCACTTAGGGCGCGCCCGTGCCAATGACGTTGTGTTGTTCTATTTCGCAGGGCATGGCGCACAAGAGGCTGTGCCGTTCGAGATGCAGCACACCGAGCCTGACGGCAGAAGCGAGACGCTGGTCTGTTATGACAGCCGCACTGCCCACAGCCGCGACTTGACCGATAAAGAATTGGCGCACCTGATCGGCGAAGTGGCAGACCATACACCGCATATCCTCGTCATCTTGGACTGCTGCCATTCTGGCTCTGGCACGCGCCATGCTGCTAACACCTACACCGTCCGCAGCGCGCCGCCCGATATGCGCCCACGCGCCCTCAGCAGCCTGCTCTTTGCTCAAGTTACCGCACAGCCTGATGTACCATCAGGTCAGCGCACGCGCAGCCTGCGGCAAGTAGAAGTCACCTTCAAGCGTGGGCGGCATGTCTTGTTTTCTGCCTGCCACGAACAGGAGGAAGCCCATGAACTAACCGCCGAAGGCGAGCCACGCGGCGCCTTTTCCTACTACCTGCTGCACGCGCTGAGCAACGCTAACAGCTTCCCCAGCTACCGCGATCTGTTCAAGCGCGCTGAAGCAGCCGTGCGCGGGCGCTTCACCCGCCAGACACCGCAGCTAGAGGCAACCCACAGCGAAGACCTGAACACGCCCTTTTTGCAACTGGCAGCGGCAGCGCGGCAGCCCGCTTTCACAATGTCTTTTCACCGTGAGCATGGCTGGATTGTGGACGGCGGCGCACTGCACGGCATTCCGCAGCCCACGCCCGACACACCGATCAGCTTTGCGCTGTTCCCAATTGATGCGCCTGACCACCTGCTGAACGATATGTCTCGTGCGGTGGTCGGGTGTGCCGAAGTTTATGCGCGGCTGCCGAACCTGTGCAAAGTGCGCCCTTGCGAGCCAACCAGCCCCGAGCCTGACCGTGCGCTCACCTTTCGTGCGGTGCTGGTCAACCTCCCTGTGCAGCGCTTGCGGCTGTATCTGAATGGCACATCCAGCTATGCCACTGTGGTGCGCAACATCCTCTTCAGCCACCGTGATGTGGCATGGCAGGCTGTTGAGGCGGCGGACGCGGCTGATCTGCGCGTGATCTCCAGCTCCAATGAAGTGCGCGTGCTGCGTGGTACGGATGATCGCCTGATGGCGACCTTCTACCACGATAGATACTACAACCCACTGCGCGATTTTCTGAACCGCGCTGCCCGCTGGCTGCAAATTTGCGACCTGCACAATCCGCAGCCGCAACGCCTTTCACCGAACGATGTCACGATCAGCTTGCTGCGCCTTACGGCTGAGGGCTACGCGCCGCAAGCCCAGCAGCCGATCTGGTCAAGCGCGGATACCGAATCACCCACCCATCCGCAGCTGAGCTATACCAAGACTTTGAACAAACAAGAGCCGCCGCGCTTTGAGGTGGAGATTGCCAACGCACGCTGCGATGATCTGGCGCTGTATGTGGCGCTGCTGGTGCTGGGCGAGGATTACAGCATTGAGAGCCTGCTCAGTGGTGGCAGCGTGCGCTTGCTGCCCGGTCAATCGGTCAGTGTGCAGCTTGGTGCTGGCGTGCCAGATGCCTTGTGGCAAGCAGGCATCACGCGCACACAGGACATATTCAAGGTGTTGGTCTGCACGGGCGATTTTGACGCCACGCTGCTCACACAGCCCGCTGAGGCGGTGCGCGCCACACAAAAAGTTGGGTTGCAGCGCGCCTTAAGCGCCATTGCCCGCCCGTCGGTGATGCGTTCGGTGTTCCGTCTGCAAGCTGAGCCGATGGATGATTGGCTGACAATTGATGTGCCGCTGCTGATTGAGCGCCCCGCCGTAGCCTAACTGCCCGCTGGGCGCGCACTGCTCACGGCAGGCGGATGGCGCACACACCTGCGCCGACCGCACAGCGCTGAATTGCCTGGTCGTTGTAAAAGACCTCAAAATCCGCTTGTGCCCAGAAGGGCTGTGCGGCGCTCACGGTGATCTGGCTGCGAACAAGACGGCAACCCTCAGGGGCGGGTGCGTTGTCTGCACCGTTGATATTCGCCTGCAAACAATGCCCACTTGGAAAGGCGGCGGACGGGAATTGTGCAACACGCAGCCACATCTCAGGCGTCAGTCTGCCAAAGCGCAGCGGCGTTAGGTCAATGGTGCGCCCGCTGCGGTTGACCACAAAGAAAGTGCGTCCATTATAGACCAACAGCAGGTCGGCGGTGGTGCTTTGCGGCGCTGTGTATGTCGTGGTAGGTGGCAGCGTCTCGGTTGGCGAAAGGGCATTTTCGGTGGTGCGTGGTGCGCGTGGCGTGTTGGTGGGCAGAGCCGCCCGTGCGCGTGGTGTGTTCGTCATGATTAGGATGGGCGTGGCGCTTGGTTGAACGGTTGGTGTCTGTGTGGCAAGGGGCTGTATAGCCACCTTGATCAGCTCAGCAGACGGCTTGGCAAGCTGCCCCGCGAGGCTAAGGCTGCTTTCAGGCACAATTGCCACATCAAAAGCGCGGTTCACCTCAAAGCGCAGGGTGCCCGCCTGCTTGCTGCTGTATTCAACGAAGAAGCGCGCACCTGCCTCAGCAGGCACAGCCATCTGGGGCGACCACGCTTGGCTTTCGCCGAGCGGCTGCCCTGCTTCATCCAAAAGGGTGAGGCGCCACGCTTGCGGCAAACTGTCATAGCGAGAACTTTCACGGCTCAGGTAGAGCGTGTTGCCATCAGGGCTAAGCAGTGGTGGGAAAACATTTGGGCGTGCGCCAAAGATCATGATGAACAGGTAGCTGCCGCCGCGCAGTGGCAGCGCACCCACACCCACTTCGCGGTAGGTTGGGTTGCCAAGTGCTTTGGCATGGATGGGCGAGTTCTGCCAATATGGCAAGGCGCGGGCGGGCGGGAACTCGGCAGCGTTCTCACCAATCTCAATGCGTTCGGGCGTGCCATAGGTTGCCCAATTGTAGAAGTGTAGGGCGCGCTGTGCAGGCTTGCGCCCGCCTAAATCCTTGTGATAGTCGTCGTGGGTTTGCAGGTTATCAAGGCGCGGGTAAAGATATTCGGCTTGGGCAACTGCCATCGCTTGCAGGTCGGCATGAGCGCGCAGCGGCGGCAAGCCTTGCTCAATGCGCCACTGGTTGGCAAGGGCAAGCAGGCGCGTGGCGGCAGCATCCTCATGGTCAGGAATGTTGACCTGTGCGGCTGCCGGCAGTGCGGCGATGCACAACAAAACGATGAGAACAGGGATGATCGAGCGGCGCATAAAGCCTCCCGTCAAAAGGGCAGCATCCTCTTAAAACTGCCAATCATTGTATGACTGATTGGCTGAGCGACTCAAGTGAAAATCAAACTTTTTGGGATAATTTCATAGATGTTAAGGGATTGTGAAGCACACTAGGCGTTTGTGCGCGGCAAAAAGCCTGAGAGCAACGCATAGAGACCTTCGGTCAGCATCTCCAGTGTGCAGGCGCGCATTTGCTGCTGAAAATAGACGGTATGCGCTTCCAACATGATGTAGAGCGCATCGGCGGCATACTCAAGGTGCGCCGTGACGCCCAAGCGCACCAACAAGCCGCGAATGGTTTGCCGCCACCAGGCATGAGCAGCCGTATGCATTGGTGTGAGGGATGCCTCTGGTGCGCCAACCAGCAGCAGAGGCAAGTTTTGCCAGACGAATGCCAGTGCTTCCCGAAGGAACCAGCGTAGATTGATGTACGGATCAGGTGTTTGGCGCAGGTGTTGGAGGGTGCGCTCTTGCAAAGCACGCTGTTGTTGATCGAGCAGGGCAAGGCACAGGTCAGTTTTATTAGCAAAATGGCGGTAGAGCGTGCCTTTGCCAACCTCGGCTGCCTCTGCAATGGCAGACATGCTGACCGACTCAACGCCGTGCCTCTCGAAAAGCCGCTGTGCCGTCTCTAGCAGCAGTTCGCGGTTTTTAAGGGCGTCGGCACGGGTTGGGCGCAGCGGGCGCAAGGGAATTGGATCATCATCCATAGATACTCACTAGGTTGAGTCGGACTGCTCCATTTTAAGAATGCTGAGCAGTGCTTGAAATTCTCCGCCACAACAGTGGCAGTTCTCAATGTGCTGCTGCACAGCGGCAAGCACACCGATGGGCGCGGCGTCAGAGGCGAGCAGCTCTGCCAAGCGCGCCATATGCTCATCGCATTCATCGCAGCCAAGCTGCACTTCAGGCGCGCTTAGCCACCTTTCCAGCAATTTTCGAGTGCGCGCATGGCGCGAATCATCGTTCATGGTCAAGACCGTTATGTGCTACTCATCTCAGCTTAATGTTATAGAAGCACACAACTTTACAAACCTTACCCATCCGTCGGTGGTGTGGCGGTGCTGCTGGTTGGAGCTTTTACCTCAGCGGCGCGCATCACTTCAAGGTATGGCAGCGTGCGGCTTTTGCCATCCTCACCGCGCACATAGACGTATAAGTCTTCCAGCGGCAGGCGGTCTAGGAACAGCACGCCTTCAAGATGATCGTACTCATGGAGCAGCATTCGGGCATCCCAACCGCTGAACTCGCGCTCATGGCGTGCGCCATGCTCATCTTGCCAACGCATGGTTAGGCGTGTCGCACGCTGTGTATAGCCCATCATGCCGGGAATGCTCATACAGGCGTCAAAATCGCGCTCGGTTTCTTCAGCAAGGGCGACGATTTCAGGATTGATGAAGATTTGCGGCGGCGCTGCCTCTTCCGCACCTTCAGCCTGATCATAGTAACCAATCCGTGCGCCAAAGACGCGCAGCAATACGCCGATCTGCACGGCTGCCAAGCCAACCGCCGGATTGACCATGATCGTATCGCGGATGTCTTCCGCCAGCTGCTTCACCTGCTTGGTGATCTTCTTGACCGGCTCGGACTTGGTGCGGAGCAGCTTTTCGTGCCTGCTGAGCGTTAGAATTTTCTTAACAGCCATCCCTCTACGTGCCTTTTTACAACGAACAATCACGAACAGTGCCAGCCGCTCCATTTTCGCTCAAAAGGCGCCTTTTGACAATGCTCACCCCTACTCCCGAAACAGGGCATTGAACGGTGCGCCATCCGCTGTTATAATGCCTCCCAGCGGCGTGTGAAACGCCGATGCTTATTGATGTCTATGCAGCGGCAGCACCCAAGCGAGCCTTAAGGAAGTTTTTCGCCATGAAGACGGAACTTATCAAATCGGTAGAAGCACCTGATCGCGGCTTTCCGCCCATCGCAGTTGGCGATACGGTCAAGGTGCATGTACGCATCGTGGAAGGCAACAAAGAACGCATACAGGTCTTTCAAGGTGTGATCATTCGCCACCACGGCGGCGGTCAGAACGAGATGTTCACCGTGCGGCGCGTGGCAAGCCACGGCATCGGTGTGGAACGCGCCTTCCTCTACCGCAGCCCACGCATCGAAAAAATTGAAGTGCTGCGCCATGCTAAAGTGCGCCGCGCACAGCTCTACTACATGCGTAACCTCAGCGGCAAGGCTGCCCGCCTGAAGGAACGTCGCTCCCTGACCACCAGCAGCACCCTTACGCAGGATGACGGGCAGGAAGGCTGAGCAAGGCTGTGAAACGTCCGCTGATTGGCATTATCTGCGGTCCACATTACGATAACGGCACGCTTTTTTATGGCTTGCTGCCTGCCTATTCGCGTTCAGTGGCGGCGGCAGGCGGCTTGCCCGTCATGATCACGCCCAACGTGGATGCCGAGACCCTCTACCAGACCTATGCGCGCATGGATGCCGTGCTGATGGCAGGCGGCGCGGATGTTGATCCCGCCCACTATGGCATGGAGATGCTGCCCAGCGTTTATGGCGTTGACCCACTGCGCGATAACGCTGAACTGACCATGATCCGTTGGGCAGCCCAAGATAACAAGCCGCTGCTTGGCATTTGCCGCGGCTGCCAAATGATGAACGTGGCGCTTGGCGGCACCCTCTACCGCGATATCCCCGCCGAATACCCTGATTTTACGGGCATTAACCATAGCCTGCGCGGCGCAGTTGCCCGCAAACAGGCTGCCCATCAGGTGGATATTTTCGAGCAATCGCACCTTGCAGCGGCGATGGCGCTTGATCAAGGGCGCCTTGAGGTCAACAGTATGCACCATCAGGCAGTGCGCGACGTGGCACCCAGCCTGAAGGTTGCGGCGCTCTCCGAAGATGGCATTGTGGAGGCAATCGAGCTGCCCGAAGCGCGCTTTTTCATCGGCGTGCAGTGGCATCCCGAAGAACTGCTGGAGAGCGAGATCAGCAGCCGCGCCGCCATGGAGCGCCTGTTCAAGGCATTTGTCGAGGCAGCGCGCAGCGCACAGACATGAACGATCAACGCCCAATCGGGCTGCTGGATTCAGGCGTGGGTGGGCTTTCTGTGCTGCGCGAGGTGCGCGCCCTGCTGCCCGCTGAAAACCTGATCTACGTGGCAGATCAGGCGCACTTGCCCTACGGCACGCGCGATCAGCGCGAAATTCGGGTGTATGTGGAGAACATCGCCCATTTCTTGATCGGGCAAGGCTGCAAGCTGCTTGTGATCGCCTGCAATGCTGCCAACGCCGCCGCCTTGCACCACACCCGCGCCCTGTTTCCCGATCTGCCTATCGTCGGCATGGAGCCAGCCATCAAGCCGGCGGCAGCGCGCACGCGCAGCGGCGTGATCGGCGTCATCACCACGCAAACCACCTATCAGGGCGCGCTGTATGCCAGCGTGGTAGATCGCTTTGCACAAGGGGTGCGCGTCGTTACCCAAGTTTGCCCTGATCTGGTGTGGCTGGCAGAGCAAGGTGCGCCTGAGACGGAGGCAGCACGCGCCATTGTGGCAAATTACCTTGCGCCACTGCAAGCCGCCGGCGTGGATCAGGTGGTGCTAGGCTGCACGCATTTTCCCTTTTTGCTGCCGCACCTGCGCGCTGTGCTTGGCGAGGGAGTCGAAATCGTAGACCCCGCGCCCGCCGTAGCGCGCCAAGTGCGCCGCGTGCTGGAAGAACGCGCCTTGCTTAACCAATCTGCGGCGCAAGGCACAGCCGCCTATTTCACCAGCGGCGATCCGCAGCGCTTTGCCCAGATTGCCTACCAACTGACGGGCGAACCGATCAGCGCCGAGCAGCTCTGCTGGCAAGCTGATCAACTCGCCTGAGCGCCTACACCACATCAGAACAGGAAACGAAAGACCTTATGCGCTGGATTGAAGTGACTCTAGAAGCGGATGGCGAAGCGGCTGAGGCAGTTGCCGAAGTGCTGCGCCGCTTTGGGCATCAGGGCGTTGCCATTGAGCAAGTCGGCTTTTACATCGAGACGTGGGAAGACGAAATCCCGACGCCAGAACGCCTTGCTGTGCGTGCCTACCTGCCTGAAGATGAACGCGCTGAGGCTGCCAAGGCGCAGCTTGAGGATGCACTCCACCAACTGCATCGCCTGTATGAGGCAGTGCCGACCACACCGCAGTATCGCGTCATTGATGAGCAGGACTGGGCAGAGGCGTGGAAGGTCAACTATCATCCGCTGCGCTTGGGGCGCAAGATCGTGGTGCGCCCGCTGTGGGTAGAGGTGGAAAGCGCACCTGAGGATGTCGTCATCGCCCTTGATCCGGGCATGGCATTCGGCACAGGCACCCATCCAAGCACGCAGCTTGTGCTGGAGGCAACCGAAGACCTGCTGCCTGAGATGCACGGCGCGCACGTCCTCGATCTAGGCTGTGGATCGGGCATTTTGGCGATTGGCGCCGCCAAGATGGGCGCAGGCAGCATCCGTGCCTTGGATACCGACCCAATGGCGGTGCAGATCACGCTGGAAAATGCCGAAGTAAACGGCGTGCAAGGGCTGATCAGCGCCGAGACGGGCAGCCTAGAGCAGTTGCTTGCCAACGGCGAAACGTTCGACCTTGCCCTTGTGAACATCCTTGCCAAAGTGATCATCGCCATGTGCGGGCAGCACCTTGGGGCGGTGGTGCGCCCAAACGGGATTGCCGTCTTTGGCGGCATTATTGAAGAACAGGCAGCCGAAGTGGAGGCAGCCTTGCTCACGACAGGGCTGACGCCCTACAAACGCCGCACCGCTGGCGATTGGGTGGTCATTGAGGCGCGCAAAGCTGCTTCCTAAGCCAACATGCCACTGCACATGAAAGAGTGCTACAAGCGTGCTGCTAGGCATCCTCTGGGTTGGCATCAGGCGGTTGCGCCTCGCTTGTTTCAGGGTTGCTGGGCTGCTGCTTGGTGCGCTTGCGTAAATCGCTGATGCGGCTCTGCAAGTGCTGGAAATATTCCGACTCGGTGATGGCAGCAACCTGTTTGGTCTTTTTCGCCTCATCAATCTCGATGCGGAGTTCTTGAATCTCTTGGCGGAGTTTTGCCTCGCGCAGCTGCACTTCTTGCGCGTTTTGCAGGGCAACCGCCGCCTGCACCGCCACGCTCTCCAGCACGCGCAGATGATCGGTGGTTAGCCCGTTGGCTTGCGCGCTGATCATCTCGATCACGCCGATGATCTTATCCTTCGCCTTCAGTGGCACGCCCAAGTAGGCACGCGGCTGCAAGTTATCCCACTGCCTGCCGCTTTGCCACACCGCGCCCTTGAAGGCGGCAATGTCTGGCACGCACACGCCGCTGCCTTGCGTCAGCAAGTAGCTAAGGGAGCCTTGCATGGCGTTGATCGGCTGTGGATCGGCAGGCTCTACCGAATCGTGATCGGCGGCAACCTGCGCGATGATCTGCTGCCTTTCAGCATCGTAGAAGCTGATCTCTGCCCAATCATAGGGAATGACCTGCCGTAAGGAAGTCACCACGTAGTTGAGCGTCTCGTTCAGGTCAAGGCTGCCGCTGATGCTGGTGCCGATGTTATAGATGGTCTGCAATTCTTCGCGGCGGGCGTTCAGGGCGCGCACCATGTTGCCAAAAATGCGCGAGAGATCACCTAGTTCATCGCCGCGCCGCGCCACATGGGCAATGATTGCCTCATTCAGCGGCTGATCGCGCTCCACCTCGGCGGCTACCGTTGAGAGGCGGCGAATCGGGCGGGCGATGGTGCGCGCCATCAGCACGGCAACAATGAACGCCAACGGCAGCACAAAGGCGGCAACGGTGAATCCACTGGCGCGCTGCTCGGCGACTGCCTCTAGCACAGCCGATTCCGGCACCTCAGCGATGACTGTGAACCACATCTCGCCTGTCAATTTATTCTGCATCGGCGCATAGCCCACCAGATACCAGTCACCATTACAGGCATCTGTGGCGGGCGCTTTGCTCAGATCATCAGGGCGGCAGTAGCGGAAGCTGCCACGCTGCGGATTGGTGAAGACTTGCTGAGTCAGATCAAGGATTGGCTGCATGGCGGGCAGCGTTTGGAGCATGGTACGCGGCACAAGCTGATCGGACGGGCAACCCAGCGATCCATCCCAATTTTCGGCGGCACACATTATGCCAAGCGCACCTTCTGCACTGTATTTAGCAGTGACAGCCTCTGAGGGCGTCCCAAGTATGCTGTGCAGCCAGGCGCGGTCTTTATCGCTATCAAACAGGACGAGACCTTCTTCATTCACGGCGTAGATGCGTGCATCGCGCAGGGTGCGGACGCTGCCTTCGCCCTGCTGGATGAGCAGCGTATCGCGCAGGAGGAAGTCGAAAATGCTCAGGTTGTAGTCAAGAACCAATACCCCTAGAACCTGATCTTGATGTTTCAAAGGGATAGCTGCCGAAGCAAGCGCAAAGACAGAGTCAGCAGTTAAGTAAGGGTGTGTGATACTGCGTTCGCCTTGCAAAGCGCGTCGAATGTGTGGCGCGCTAGGACGCTTACCAATGAGCTGTTCATCTAAGGCTGCAACAATGATTCCATCCGAGTCCGTGATGTACACTTCTTCAAAGATGGGTGATATATCGTAGATTAGATTGAAAAGCGCATCGAGATCGTCTGTGAGATTCAACGCTGCATCAGTGCGGCGCTCTGAAAAGGCAGCTAAAAATTGCTCTAGTGGTTGATCAATCCGCAAGGCATATTCATAATCATCCTGAAGCACCCGTGCGCTGCCAAACGCCATGCTATCCAGCCGTTGGCGCATCTGCTGTGTTAGCGATTGTGCCGCTCTCTGTGTGATGAACGCCGTTACGGTGACTGCCGTCAGCAGGGCAACGCCAAGCAGCAGCACCGTGATCCGCACTAAAATCCGCCAATTGCGAAAGCGCAGCGATTGCCAAACGCTCAACGGTTGCTTTGGTTGCAGTGCGCGCATATACCCCTCACACTTTCTCTTAGCAGCGCACAGTATAGCTTACTCTCTCCACAGGGGCGAACACGCCGCACGCCATAATTGACTCGCTACACGGCGCGCTCTATAATCCAACCAAATTTAGATTTGATTAGCCCACCACGCTGAAGAAAGGTATCGCCCGTGCCGCGCAAACCCGCCGATCAAACCGTCCACCGCACCGATATTTTGCAGGCAGCCGCCGCTGTGTTCCGAGAGCGCGGCTATGCGGGCGCCACTATGGCAGATATTGCGCGCCGTGTGCGCCTGACTGCCGGCAGCCTCTACCACCACTTTCCGTCGGGCAAGCAAGATTTGCTGCTGGCAGTGCTGAACTTGGGCATGGATAACGTCCTCGCCCAGCTTGAAGGCATCCTTGCCCAAAACTTGCCACCGGATGAAACGCTGCGCCAAATGATCACAGCACATGCGCTGGCAGTGACGCAGAATGTCTCGGTGGGCGCGGCGATGGTCTTTGAGATACGCACCTTGATCACCCTCTCACCTGAGGATCCGAGCGCCGCCGAACGGGATGCCTTCCTTGCGCGGCGCGCCACCTTTGAGCGCCACTTCCGAGGCGTGATTGAGCGCGGCATTCAGATGGGCATCTTTCGGCAAGTGGAGGCGGGCATTTTCACCAAAGCACTGCTTGGCGCGCAAAACTGGATCAGCGTCTGGTATCGGGAAGGCGGCAAACTGAACGGCGCGCAAATTGCCGCGCACATGGCAGAGACGTTTCTTGCCGCCTTAGGCTGCCCAACGGCATGAATTAAACGTACTCCTTAAGAAAATCAAGATTGACTTCAATAAATTTGAAACCTTTCCGAGAAAAGCGCGTATACTATCCACAGGTTGGATAAACTTTTTACGGGGAGGCTTCAAGTGACTGAGACAACCTTACACAATGGCACAGGTTGGCAGCGGCGGTTCTTCGCTATCTGGACAGGGCAGGCATTTTCGCTGCTGGGCAGCAACCTTGTGCAGTTTGCCCTGATCTGGTGGCTGACGGCAACCACAGGCTCAGCCACAGTCTTGGCGACGGCAACCTTAGTGGCAATGCTGCCGCAAGTGCTGCTTAGCCCACTGGTTGGCGCGTTGGTGGATCGCTGGAATCGGCGCGTGGTGATGATGACCGCCGACAGCCTGATCGCGCTGTGTACGTTGGTGCTGGCAGTTTTGTTCGCCACCGAAACGGTGCAAATTTGGCATATTTATATGCTGTTGATGCTGCGCTCGCTAGGCGGCACCTTTCATGCGCCTGCTATGCAAGCCTCCACAACGCTGATGGTGCCGGAAAAGCACTATTCACGGGTAGCGGGCATTAATCAGGCGTTGCACGGCTCAATGAACATCCTCGGGCCGGCGTTGGGTGCGCTCTTGCTGCGTGCGCTGCCGATGTTCGGCATCCTGCTGATTGACGTGGTCACTGCCTTGATGGCTGTGCTGCCGCTGTTCTTCTTCAGCGTGCCGCAGCCGCAGCGCCACACGGATTCAAGTGGTGAGGCAGTCAAAAGTTCGTTCTGGGCAGAGTTCCGCGAAGGCTTGCGCTATGTGCGGGCGTGGCGCGGCTTGCTGATCATGATCGGCATGGCGATGCTGCTCAACTTCTTGCTGACGCCTGCCTCTGCCCTTTCGCCACTGCTGGCAGCCCAGCATTTTCAGGCGGGCGCGGAAGGTTTAGCAGCCATGAACGCCGCGCTAGGCGTCGGCATTATCTTGGGAGGGGTGCTGTTGGGCGCGTGGGGTGGTTTCCGCCGCAAAATGCATACCATCCTCTTGGGAATTAGCGGCGTGGGCGTGGGCATTTTGTTGGTTGGGCTTGCGCCAAGCAATGGCTTAGGCATAGCAGTGGCGGGCATGTTCATCGGCGGTGTGATGATTGCGCTTGCCAATGCGCCGATCAACGCTCTGATGCAGGCAACCGTCGCGCCTGCCATGCAAGGGCGCGTTTTCGGGCTGATAGGCAGCTTATCCTCTGGCATTACGCCGCTCAGCCTGCTGATCGCGGGACCCGTCGCCGATTGGATCGGTGTGCAGGCGTGGTTCATCGTAGCAGGCATTGCTTGCCTGTTAGCAGCGCTCTACGGCATTTCTAACCAAGCGCTGATGGGCATTGAAAGCGGCAGCAAGGTTGGTGCGCCACCATCGGCTGATTTTGAATTGCCCGCCGAAGCACCGACTGTTCAATCCGCCGAATCATCTTAGGCGCATGTTGAGCCGTTCTCGGCTATAATCGGCACCAGTGTAAATAGAGCTGCTTAATTAGGAGCGCGCTATGAGAACTCGTGCCGTAATCCTCGCAGGCGGTGAAGGGACGCGCCTGAGCGTCCTCACCGCCAAGCGTGCCAAACCTGCCGTGCCGTTCGCCGGTAAATACCGCATTATAGACTTTACATTGAGCAATTGTGTGAACTCAAATATTTTTGATGTGCTGATCCTGACTCAGTACCGCCCGCACAGCCTGATGGATCACATTGGGCGTGGGCAGCCGTGGGATCTAGACCGCAGCTTCACCGGCGGCGTGCATATGCTTCAGCCCTACAAAGGGCGCAAGGACACCGATTGGTACGTTGGCACTGCTGATGCCGTCTATCAAAACCTGAATTTTGTGCGCCGCCGCCAACCAGAGAACATCCTGATCCTGTCTGGAGATCACATCTATCAGATGGATTACTATACGCTGTTGACCTTCCATACCAATAAGAGCGCCGATGCCACTATTTGCACAATTCGCGTGCCGATGGACGAGGCAAGCCGCTACGGCATCCTAGAGACGGACGCGCAGTACCGCGTGAAAGATTTTGTGGAAAAGCCCGCCAACCCACCCAGCAACCTCGCCAGCATGGGCGTCTACGTCTTCCGCACCGAGCTGCTGGAACGGTTGCTGCTGGAAGATGCAGCACGGGCTTCCTCCAACCACGATTTCGGCAAAGACATCATCCCGCGCATGGTGGCGGAGGGTTTGAAGGTCTACGCCTATCCCTACGATGGCTATTGGGTGGATGTTGGCACGATTGATGCCTTCTGGGAAGCGCACATGGACTTGCTGAACCGTCCGCCGTCGCTCAACTTGAACGACCGTTCGTGGATCATCCACACGCGCAGCGAGGAGCGCCCACCGGTCATGATCGAGAATGGCTCCACCATTCGGGATAGCCTGATCACGGATGGCTCGGTAATTTGTGAGGGCGCTATCGTAGAGCGCTCTGTGCTTTCGCCGGGCGTTTACGTGGGACCGAATGCCGTCATCCGCGAGTCAGTCATCCTCACCGACACTTACATCGAGGCGGGCGCCGTCGTTGAACGCTGCGTCATTGATAAACAGGTGGTGGTTGGGCATGATGTGCAGGTGGGCAAAATCACCGAGTCGGGTGATTTGGGCATCACCGTGATCGGCAAGGGCGCGCATATTCCAGCAGGCTTCACCATCGGGCGCAATGTAGTGATCGGCACGGATTTGGGACCTGACGATTTCGCGGAATTTCCCGAAAAAAGCGTGCCAAACGGCAAAAAAGTGATGGGCGACTCCAAAAAGCGCGCAGAATACTAGGCACAGGCGCGGTGGGCAGCTTGTCCACCGCGCTTTTTTGTGTGGCAGTGCGCGCTTATGCCTTATGGTAGCTCTGAGCGTTGGCACGATGCACAAAGGCAAGCTGTGTGTTCTGCACCATGCCCTGCCGCGCCTGAAAGAGCGCATACAGGCGCACATTGCTGACGGGCAAAAACTGCGCGATAGAAGCATCCACAAAATCTTGGATACGCATATCGGGCGACATATGCCAGCGTCCCATAATGGCGTACTGCTCGGTGTAGAGCATCAGCGATTCGGTGCGTGGCGAAAGCACAATGCCTGAAGGCGGCGCGCTCTCCAACGCCAGCACTTGAATGGCGCGCTTTAGCACCAAAATCTCGGGTTGCATCATCTGCGCCGCTGGGTTCGTGGCGTGAATACCAAGCACCAACGCGTTATTGATGGTGATGGTTGGCTTCTGATCGTCGTTAATAAAGGTGAGAAACGTGCCAAAGACGGGCATTTTGCCGCGTATTTGGAAGGCAGAGGTCAGGATGGCAACGTTCACATCCACTTGATCGGGTCCGCGCATTGCGCCTGTCATAAGTTATGCTCCTTAAAAGCCTACACCGCGCCAAAAGTCCATTCCGCTAGGCGGGAATTATACTCAATCATTAGGCAGGACGTCTCAACGTGCTGCGCCCAGTTTGCCACGCGCCAGCATGATTTGGTTAAGCGTCTGATAGACCAGCTTTGCCGCCGCAAAGGTTGAGGCGTGGGCGCCATAGGTCGGTGCCAGCTCGACGCAATCAAAGGCGACGACCTGCGCGCTGCTGCACACCACACCGATCAGGGCGAGGCACTCATACCAACCAATGCCGCCCGGCTCAGGCGTGCCTGTGGCACTGATGACCGACGGATCGAGTCCGTCCACGTCAATGGTCAGGTAGACGTTTCGCCCGCTGATCTGCTCACGCAAGTGATCAAGGTAGCGGCGCGCTGTATCACGGTGCATCTGCTCTGCCGTGATGAGAGTCACCCGATCTGAGGCAGCAGCAAACTCGGCTTCCTCTTGGCACAGCGAGCGAATGCCCAAGCCGATCACGCCTGACACAGCCGCCGAATCGAGGCAGCGGCGCATGGCGCAGGCGTGCGAGTGCGGCGTGCCATCGAACGAATCGCGTAGGTCGGCGTGGGCATCAAGCTGCACCACGATCAGATCGGGCGTGTGTGCGGCAATGGCACGCACCACAGCAGGTGTGATGGCATGTTCACCGCCAAGCGTGATCAGCAGGTGATCGTGGGTGTTCAGCGCGCTAACCGCTTCCGTGATTTCAGCGGCGGCGGCGGCGGGCGATTCAAGGGTTGGGTGCAGAAAAGGCAGCGTGTGAACGCCATACAGCGGCGCTGCCTCACAGCCAACGGCTGCGTCATAGAGTTCTACCTGCGCGGAAGCCTCCAAGATTGCCGCCGCACCAAGTTTGGTGCCGCCGCTGTAGCTGGTCGTCATCTCATAGGGAATAGGCAGCAGCCAAGCGGCTGAGTTGGGTGTGCTGTGGGCGTCTTCCAGCCCTAAAAAACGCGCTGCGGGACGGTAATCAGGCATAGAGGATCCTTTCTGTGCTGTGCTTAAGTATAGCGCGTTTGCGCGGTGAGGCGTGTTGCCCAAACCGCTGCGGCGCGCTACGATCTGCGGCTATGACAACACCTGACCTGCCTACTGTTAACCGACCGATCTTTTCGCGGCGGACTGCCCTGATCATCGCCTTTGGCGCGCTGCTCACCTTCACGCTGTGGCTGCTTGGCACGCCGGAGGGCGTGCTTGGCAAGGCGGTTGCCGTTGGCTATGCCATTTGCCACCGCATCGCTGAACGCACCTTCCCGATTGATGTAGATGCCAACTTGCTGATGCCGCTCTGTGCGCGCTGCACGGGTATTTATCTGGGCGTGCTGCTCAGCTACCTGCTGCTGATGGCACGCGGCAGGCTGCGCGGCTATCGGTTTCCGCCGCCGCTGATCGTGGTCGTGCTGATCGGCTTCGTCGGCTTGCTTGGCATTGATGGTCTCAACAGCTATCTAACGCTTTTCCCTGGCTATCAGCCAGTCTACATGCCGACCAACCCGCTGCGCTTGATCACGGGCTTGCTGACGGGCATCGCCGTTGCCCATTTGGTGGTGCCGTTCTTCAACAGCACCTTGTGGGCGCAGCCTACGCCTGTCCGCAGCTTGGATGGCATCCGCGATCTGGTGGCGGTGTGCGCTGTGGCGGGTGGTGTGGCGCTGCTGGTGCTGAGTGGGCGTCCGCTGCTGCTGTGGGTGTTGGGCGTGCTGAGCAGCCTGAGCGTGCTAGGCTTGCTCAGCCTGATCGGTGCGGCGCTGTTCGTCTCGGTGCTGCGTCGGGATCGGCAGGCGCGCACATGGCGCGATCTGGCTATCCCGCTGCTGGCAGGCTTCACACTGGCGCTGATCGAGCTAGGCGCCATCAGCATCGTGCGCTTTGCGCTGACTGGCACTTGGGATGGCTTCCTATCAGGCTGAACCGCACCGTAATTTTTGCAGCTAAGAAAGTTTGGATGTGCATTGTATGAGTGTTTCGCGCACGGTACGCATTTTGGGCGTGCCTATGGATATGGGGCAGCAGCGGCGCGGCGTGGATATGGGTCCGAGCGCGGTGCGCTATGGCGGCTTGCAAGAGCGTTTGCAGCGGTTGGGCTGCACGGTGCATGATTGCGGCAACCTTGACGTGCCGGTGGTAGAAGAAGTGACCGAGCGCGAACAGGTGGCACGCAGCGAGAATGAGCGCGCACGGCACGTCGAGACGGTGGCAGAGGTCTGCAACGCCATCTACCGCGAAATTTTGGCATGTATCCCTGAGGAGGATTTCGCCATCATCCTGGGTGGCGATCACAGCATTAGCATGGGCAGCATTTCCGCCATGACGCGCAGGCGTCCGACGGGCATTGTGTGGGTAGACGCGCACGGCGATTTCAACATTCCCGAAACCTCGCCCTCAGGCAATGTGCATGGGATGCCTGTGGCAGCCTTGATCGGGCAGGGCGCGCCTGCTTTGGTGAATATTGGCTATGAAGGCGCTAAAGTGCAGCCTTCGCAAATCGTGATGATCGGCGTGCGCGATCTGGACGCGCCTGAACGGGTGCGCCTTGCCCAAAGCCATATCTCGGTGTTCACCATGACGGACATTGACGAACACGGCATCGCCGAGGTGACGCGCCGCGCCCTAGATCGCCTAAACTTCCTCGATGCGCTGCACGTCAGCCTTGATATGGACGCCCTTGATCCCGATGATGCGCCCGGCGTTGGCACGCCTGTGCGCGGCGGCATAAGCTACCGTGAGGCGCACTTGCTGATGGAGATTTTGTCGTCATCGGGCAAGGTGCGCTCTATGGACATTGTGGAGATCAACCCGATCCTTGATGAGCGCAATCAAACAGCGGAAACTGCCGTCGAGCTGGCAGCCAGCCTGCTTGGCAAGCGCATTCTGTAGCGCAGCGTAGGCATAGCGTAGCCCACCAACGCTTTGCAGACTTCGCGGTGAGTGTTACAATTGCGTTGCAACTATGTAAAAAACCCGTCAAGGTTCAGGAAGTTTCGCAGCGCGTATGGCATCTTCAGCGGAAAAAATGAGCAAGGAAAAGCGCCCAACGCCGCCTAAAGCGCGGCGCACGGCAACGCTTTCGCAGCCGCTGCGCCGTTCACAGAATGGCTTGGGCTGTGCGCTGAGCGTCCTTGCCCTGATCTTTGCGACGCTGCTCACCTTCTTGGCGCTTTTGCTGCCGCCCTTTTCGCTGGGTGAGCAGCTTTTTGGCACGCCTTTCGCGCCACTGGCAAACCGCCTCACCTTTGGCGATCTAACGCTGACCGCCGCGTCTGCCAATACCTTGAACATTCGCCTCAGCCGCCTAGAAGCGGCTGCTTTTGGCGGCTTGCCCGCGCCCGATGATGAGGTGCTGCGCCAAGCGCGAGATGCCTTGCCCAAAGCCATCACGCCCTTTGGCGCGGTCTACCGTTTAGAACAGCGCGGCACACCGCCCAACTCGCTGACGCTTGCCCTTGCGATCCCTAGTGGCATAGCGCCTGCCCACGCTGATTTATACGGCTATGATGCTGAGGCGCGCCGCTGGCAGTTCATGCCTGCCCAACGCGCCCTGATTGATGAGAAACTTTCGCTGGTGGCAACCCTAGACGGGGCGCAGCGCTTGCCCGATGCTTTGATGGTAGCGCGCCTTGCGCCGCAAGTGCCAGTCGTCAGCGCGGTGATTGAGGCAGGGCAAGCCTTTAAGCCCGAGATTGCCGCCGTTGCCAACGTGATTCATCCCGTTGGGCTTGTGCCAAACACAGAGGGCGCACTCGATGGTGCGCTGCCTTCAGGCATTAGCTTTGGGCGTGGCTATGCGGTCGTGCCGCTCATCCGCAACTACCGCGCCGATTCCGCACCCGACGCTGCCCTGATCGAGGCGCTCATCAGCGATGCGGCACGCCGCGACGCGCACGTTACGCGCTTGGTCGAGTTTGCCGTTAGCCAGCCCTACAGCGGTATCGCTATCGAGTATCTCGGACTGTCTTCCACCCTGCGCGAAAGCTACAGCGCCTTCATTAGCGCCTTGTCCGCGGCACTGCGCGCCGAGCAGCGTACGCTCACGCTGGTGCTGCCCTTCCCTGCCCTAGATGGCGCCCAGTTCGAGACGGGCGCCTACGACTGGCGGCAGCTTGGCGCGCTTGCTGAGGCGGTGCAGGTCATTTTGCCGTACGATCCGCGGGACTATCTGCCTGAGGGCGCAGTGCGCCGCGCTTTGGCTTGGGCAGTTGGCGAGATCAGCCGTGCTAAGCTGCACGCCGTGATCAGTGCGCGCAGCGTGCAGCAGGAAAGCAGCCAGTGGCAGCCCATCGGCTACCGCGAGGCACTTGAACCACTTGCGGAACTGCGCGTGACGCCCGAAGGCACGTTGGCAGCCAATAGCCCTGTCCAAATCCAGAT
This sequence comes from Anaerolineae bacterium, assembly GCA_034436355.1. GTDB lineage: Bacteria > Chloroflexota > Anaerolineae > Aggregatilineales > UBA2796 > CP2-2F. The sequence continues at coordinate 32,110 of DAOTVQ010000028.1, read as the reverse complement.
TGCGCCCGACCTTGCCGAGTTCGGCATTGAGGCGAATATGCCCGTCGTGCGCTATAAATCGGTCGAAGGCAGCTTCACCCGCGCCGTCTGGCTAATGACAAGCAGCGCCTTGCGTGATAGACTTGGCGCGCTGTTGGTTGGCAACTGGGCAGGCGCGCAAGTGCCAGATTTTGCCGCCAATGGTGCGTACCTGCAAGGGACGCGCATCCTAGCGCAGTATAAAACCTATCGGGCAGGCGAAGCATGGCTGGTGCCAATCCCAGCCGATCTAGCCGTGTATTGGCGTGCCAGCGCGGGCGAGCTAACTCTTGCCGAGCAGGTTGAAGGGATCGCCCAGCCGTTCACCTTCACGCCGGATGGCACTTATCGTGATATTCAGATCAGCGCCGTGCTAGCGGAAGTGGACTATCCACTTGCCCGCACAACGCTACAAGTGACGCGCAGTGGAAACTAGCAGGCGCATTCAAACCAAAAATTAGGGAGAAATGCAACCTTATGAGCAGCATTCGAGAGACAATGAACATCGGTGCGCTGCGGCAGCGCCAACAAATGCACCGACGCCAAGTGCGCTATTTCGCTATGGCGTGGACGGGCATTACGCTGCTGCTGGGCGCGGCGACCTTCATTGCAGTCTATGCGGCAACCGGCGCCCTTGCCGCCGAATTGCCTGCAAGTGGCAGCAGCATTCTGCCACCACCCGCCGCCGAAAACGGTGTGGTGGTTGCCCAAATTACCGCGACGCCTTTCCCAACCTTTCCGCCGCCTGATCAGGCGCAGCCCACCCAAGAGCCACCGCCGCCGCTTGTGATCACGGCGACGCCCGGCGTGCTGCCCACCATTGCGCCCATCCGCGACCTTGATTTTGACTTGGGCATCGCTGTGCAGAAGAACGCCGATCCCAATGTCTATGGGTTGTGGGTGGCAATGGCACGCGATCAACTGCGCCTGAATTGGGTCAAATCGCAAGTGGTTTGGCGCGATACCGAGAAGGTGAAAGGGCAGATTGATTGGTCTGACCTTGATACCAGCCTCACCTTGCTTAGCGATGCCGGTGTGAAGGTGCTGTTGAGCATCACCAAAGCGCCTGATTGGGCGCGTGATCCCGGTGCGCGCATCGTTGCCGATGTGAACGACGGACCGCCCGCCAATCCGCAGGATTATGCCGACTTCCTCAGCGCGCTGCTGCGCCGCTATCCGGGCAAGATTCACGCCATTGAAGTCTGGAATGAGATCAATATTGACCGCGAATGGACGACCAATCCGCCTGCCATTAACGCACAGCGCTATGTGCAGTTGCTTCAGGTTGCCTACAGCACCATCAAGAGCATTGATCCAAACATCATTGTGATCTCAGCCGGCTTGGCACCCACTGGTGCTAATATTCCCGGCGCCGTCACCGATGACTTTGTGTACATGGATCAGTTGATCGCAGCCGGAATGCTTAATGTTGTGGACTGCGTTGGCGCGCACCACAACGGCTTGAACGTGCCACCGAATCAGGATTGGAACAACCTGCCGGAGCGCAATCCGCCGGCACGCTTCCGCGGTCCTTGGTCAAATCCGCACCATAGTTGGGCGTTCAAGAGTACGCTGGAAGGCTATGCCAACCGCATCCGTGCCGCCGGCAGTGATAAGAAGCTGTGCGTCACCGAGTTTGGCTGGCCCAGCGTGGAAGATTTGCAAGGGCGCGGGCAACTACGCGATGGTTTCGGCTTCGCTGCCGATAACACCTTGCAAGATCAGGCAAACTTCACGGTGCAGGCAATCGAGCTGATGCAGCAGTGGGGCTTTGTGCGCCTTGCCATGATCTGGAACTTGAACTATGGCGCGCAAGCAGGCTGGAACATCGGCGGTGCCGTGGGCGATAACGTCCCATGGTCAATCCTCGGGCCCGATTTTCAGCCGCGCCCAGTCTGGCAGCGCATCGTAGACCTTGACTTCCGCAGCCGCGCCCGCCGCGAACAATAACAGCACAGCCTACCACAAGGGCGGGAACAGGGTAAGCATTCCCGCCCTTCCCAAAAACACCTATGCCGAAACGCACACGCAACCGTCTTTTGCTCAGCGCCCTTGCCCTGAGCCTCTTTGCCGCCGCCCTGATCGGCTTCCGCGCCCTGCGCCCGCCCTCACCGCTTGGCGCAGAGCTAATCCGCCATAAGAAGCTGCCCTCCATCGCCTATGGTGTGCATACCGCCCTGTGGTGGAATGAGACTGCCCGCGCCCGCGATCTTGAGTTTGTCCGCCTGATGCGCTTTCAATATGCCAAACAGATTTTCGGCTGGAAAGACATCCGCCCTGATCCGAGCCTGCCCGATAGCTGGACGCACGCCGATGAGGTGGTGGCAGAGGCGAATTATCGCGGTGTGAAGCTGATTGCGCGTTTGGGTAAGCCACCAGACTGGGCAATTCGCCCTGACCGCAACGAATATGAGCCGCCTTTTGATGAGGTGGCGTTCGGGCAGTTCTGCGGTGACTTGGCGGCGCGCTACAAAGGGCGCATTGTGGGCTATCAGGTGTGGAATGAGCCAAACCTAGACCGTGAATGGCTGAACAAGACGCCGAACGCCGCCGCCTACGTAAAGGTGCTGGCAGCCTGCGCGAACGCTATCCGCAGCGCCGATCCCAACGCGGTCATCATCACGGCAGGCTTGGCGCCCACCGGCAGCCTTTCGCCGCAGGTCATTCCTGATACGCTCTATCTGCAACAGATGTATGAGGCAGGCGCGGCGCGCTACTACGACGTGCTAGGGCTGAACGCGCCCGGCTACGCGCTGCCGCCCGAAACCGCGCCCGATGATCCGCGCCTTAACGGGCATAGCTGGCAGGTCTTTCGGCATGTAGAGGTGATGCGCGCCTTGCAGGTTGCCAACGGGGAAGGGCATAAGCAGGTTGCCATCCTCGAAATGGGCTGGACGACCGATCAGCGTGATACGATCACCGCGCCCGACGGATCGCAGCAGCCCAATCCCTACCGCTGGCACGCCGTCTCAGAGCAACAGCAGGCAGACTACCTCGTGGCTGCCTACGCCTATGCCGCCCAACACTGGCGCCCGTGGATCAGCTTGATGGTCGTCCTCTACCTTGCCGACCCTGAATGGACGCCTGATAATGAGGAATATTGGTGGGCATTGAACGACGCCGGCTTTGAAACGCGGATGCGCCCTGCCTTTTTTGCGCTGGCGAACGCACCGCGCTATAGTGACGATGTGTATGTGCCGCCCATCCTGGATGGCATTAATCCATATACACCGCTGCCGCCGCGCCCTAAACCGTGAGGTGAAACAAGCATGACCGAATTACTCTACCCGTTAGATAGCTACATCCAGACCTTTGACGCACTTGTGACCAGCATTGACGCGGCAAACCATGCCGTGCTGCTCAACCGCACCGCCTTTTATCCGGGCGGCGGCGGGCAGCCGTGTGATGTCGGCACGCTCATGATCAATGGTGAGCCATACCGCGTGGCAAAGGTGCAAAAAGCAGGCGGTGAGGTTGCCCACTGGCTAGAAGGTGACACGCCCTTGCCTGAAGTCGGCGCGGCGGTGGTCGGTCAGCTTGATTGGGAACGCCGCTACCGCCTGATGCGGACGCACACCGCTATGCATATCCTGAGCGCGGTCATCTTCCGCGATTATGGCGCACAAGTGACCGGCGGCAACATGGAGCCCGGCGAAGGGCGCATGGATTTCGAGTTTGAGACGCTGCAAGGCGATTTTGTGCGCGCTGTGGAAACAGCCATTAACGCGGAAGTGGCAGCCGCACGCCCGATCAGCGTCCGCATTTTGCCGCGTGAGGAAGCCTTCCAAATCCCTGACCTGATCCGCACCAAGATCAACCTGTTGCCCGAAGGCATTACCGAAGTGCGCGTTGTGCAGATTGATGGGCTGGATGTGCAGGCAGATGGCGGCACGCACGTGCGGAACACAGCAGAGGTTGGGCAACTCCGCGTGACGGATTATAAGAGTAAGGGCAAGATCAACAAGCGTATTTACATCAGTTTGGCGTGAGTTTTCTAGGATATAGATTTACAAGCAATTGTTAGGAAAACTTGCCAATCTACCATGAATCGGAGTACGCTTAAGCTGTCATCCGCACTTAAGTAAGGTAGGTCGCTATGTTGTATCTACCAAGCGAAAGCGGACAGGGCTTGGTCGAATATGCTATGATTCTCGTGTTCGTTGCCATAGTAATTATCATCATCCTGACCGTTTTCGGCGCAACAGTAGGCAATCTCTACAGCACAGTTACGGGGGCATTGCCAAACTGATCCACTGCAAGGGCAGCATCTTATCGGGCTGCCCTTGTGCGTTTTAGGTGCTGCCGCTTAGGCAGGGGCAAGTTCGCGCACGGTTGCCACCACCTGCACGCCGTATTTCGGGCGGATGGTGAATAATAACTCAGGCACAATCGGATGCCCTTTCACCAAGCTGAGTTTGAAGCGCTGCGCGATGGTTGCCAGCAGCAGGCGTGCCTCCAGCATGGCGAAGCTGTTGCCGATGCAAATGCGGGGCCCCGCACCGAACGGCATATAAGCATAGCGCGGAATGTCTGCCTCACGTTCCTTGCTAAAGCGCTCTGGGATGAACTTCTCTGGCTCTGGGAAGTAGCGCGGATCGCGGTGCATCACATGCGTGCTGATGAACACATTCGAGCCTTTGGGCATCACGTACTCCCCAACTTGAATATCGGTGAGCGGTGTGCGCGTTACGCCGCCAGCCGGTGGATACAAACGCATGGCTTCCTTGATGATCATCTCGGTGTAGGGCAAGTTCGCCAAATCTGCCAGCGTGGGTGCGCGCCCGCCTAGCACGCTATCCAGCTCTGCCCACAGTTTCGCCTCAACCTCAGGATTCTGCGCCAAAAGCGCCCACGCCCAAGCCAGCGTGACGGCGGTTGTCTCATGCCCGGCAAGGAAGATGGTGATGACCTCATCACGCAGTTGTTGGTCACTCATGCCGTTGCCGTCCTCATCTTTGGCGGCAAGCAACATGGAGAGCAAATCGCCGTTATCGGTGCCGCGGGCGCGGTGTTCGCGGATGATCTGGTGAAGCAGGGCGTCAATCTCTTGAAGTGCCTGCTTTTCTTGGCGTTTGTTAGCAGTCGGCAGCAGATCGTGCAGGGTGGTGAAGAGCGCGACGCGATTATTGGCAGCCTCCAGCAAGATGTTTGCCAATTGGCTCACCCGCGCTGCCACATCGCTCACATCGGCGCTGAACATGGTGCGCGCCACGATGTTCAAGGCGAGTTTGGTCATCTCCGCCATCACATTAAAGGGCTGTTCGGTCTGCCAAGTGGCAAGCACGCGCTCGGTCTCTTCCACCATGATGGCGGCGTATGCCTCAATGCGCTTGTGGTGGAAGGCGGGCTGTGCCAATTTGCGCTGCTTGCGCCAGAAATCATCCTCGCTGAGCAGCAGCCCGTTGCCGGTGATCGGGCGCAGCGCACGGTTTAATAAATCATCCTTATGAAACTGATCGGCTTGCGTCACCAACACTTGGTGGACAATCTCTGGGTTGCTGATCTGAAAGACCAACTTATGCCCAACACGCATACAGGCAAAATCGCCAAACTCTTTGAAGGTATCCGTTGCGACCTGCATTGAGTCCGGTCGCATTGTGAAAGGCATAGCTCGCATGAAGCGTATCACCCACATCGGGTAGACGGGACCGGGCGGCACGTTCTGAGGGGATGCCATAACACACCTGCTTTCTGATCTGAAATTTAGGATCAAGAACAATTGAGATAGCCCTGTATGTGAATATTATCACAAATTTTTATGGCAGGTTGCAAAAATCGTATAAAAATTCTGATAGAACTGTAACAAAGTGGGCGGCGTCTTTGCGGCACAATAGGTAGATACTATTCACGCTAGAAATGACAACCCAATGCCTGAGCTACCTGAAGTCGAAACTGCTGTGCGTGCCTTGCGTGCGCCGCTTGCCGAACGCACCATCCTCAGCGCGCATTTTCCGCAGCCGCCGCGCCGCATGATCAACCTTGAGGCAGAAGTTTTCGCGGCACGCATTGCCAACCAAACCATCCACAATGTGACGCGCCGCGCCAAATACCTGCTCTTTCAGCTCAGCGCCGATACGCTCATCATCCACCTCAAAATGACGGGACACCTGTATGTGCTGCCCGCCGCGCAAGCGAATCCGATGGATCGCTGGCTGCGGGTGCGCTTTCCGCTGGATGATGGCACGGAATTGCGCTTCTCGGATGCACGCCGCTTTGGGCGCGTGCTGCTTGCCGCGCAGCCCGACGAGGTGCTGCCGCCGCTTGGACCTGAACCTTTGGAAGACAGCTTCACGCTGGCAGCCTTCAACGAGCGCCTGAAAGGGCGCAGCGGCGCGCTCAAAAGCCTGTTGCTCGATCAGGCATTCATCGCCGGTGTGGGCAATATTTACGCCGATGAGGCGCTGCATATTGCGCGCTTGCATCCGCTGCGGCGTGCCGATAGCCTGAGCGATGCCGAGCGCGAACGGCTCTACCATGCAGTGCGGCAGGCGCTCAACGACGGTCTGGCGCACATGGGTGCCAGCATCGGCTGGTATCGCCAACCGAATGGCAAGCGCGGCGAGGCACAGAATCATCTACGCGCCTATCGCGGGCGCGGCGACGTGCGCCCTTGCCCTGTCTGCGGCACGCCCATCAGCACCATTCGGGTTGGGCAGCGCGGCACCCATTTTTGCCCCACTTGCCAAACGCCATGAAAATGCCTGATAATTGCCTCAACGGTACAGAAAAGGACGGCAATCTGTAATGTCTGGCTCAAGCGAACTTGATTTCTTCTCGCAGCTTTTCTCGCAAGCGGCATGGCTGCCCTTAACTGTCTTGTTTTTTGGCGGGCTGTATCTCTTTCTGATGACGATGATCTTTCGGCGTGCCGCCGAGCGCCGCCGCAAGGCACGCATGGCACTTGGCGAGACGGCAGGCTTTCAACCTGCGCCGCAGCTTGCCACACCGCCGCCTTCCCGCTTCAACCGCTTTTCAGAGGTGGCGAAGCTGCCCGAACCCGATCTGGATTTGTTGGTTGGCAGCGCCGCGCCCGAAGCCGCCTACAACTCTGCCATGCCTGCCGCTGAAGCTGTACCTGATGCCTTGCTGACGCCACCCTTAGCAGTCAGCTACGAGGAAAGTATGCCCATGCCCGAAGAAACTGCCCACGAACCGATCACGCTGCCCGAAGACGCCGTCGAAGTGATGCGCTTGTGGCGCGACGTGGGCGATGGCAGCCTGATCATCCAGCTTGGCGACCAGTATTACCGCCACAGCGCCGCCATTGGCAACCCTGAGCAAAAGCGCCGCTTTGAGGCAGTCGTCCGCACCCTCAGCAGCATGATCGGCTTGCCAAGCGCCGCGCCGCGCAAGGCAGTGGCAGCGCCAAGCAGCCCTTCCTTCAGCACACCCATTGCCGAACCGCCTAAGCGCGGTCTGTTTGGGAAGGCAAAGCCCGCCGAACCTGAGCAACCCAGCGGCATTGCCAACCAGATCGAAGAATTTTTGCAGGCGCGCCTGCTTGCCTCACCAGAGTTTGCGGCGCGCAGCATCCACGTGCGCCCCACGCTTGATCATGGGCTGCGGATTGAGGTGGACGGGCATTTTTACGATAGCGTTGCCGAAGTGATCGATCCCGACGTGCGCGAATTCTTAACGAATATGATGCGCGAGTGGGAAGCGCGCCACTAGCCTAGCGCGATCAGGCAGCCTTCATGGGCGCGCAGGCGCAGTTCGCGCTCGGTGCGCCCACCGCGATCCATGTGGGTGGAGATCAGCACGCGCCCGCCGCTTGGCAGTGCCAGCACCTGTTCATGCCCATTAAAATTGAGCGCCACCACCAGCCGTTCGCCCTCTGTGGTGCGGTAGTAGGCATAGCAGCCTTGCGGCGCGCCTTCTAAGGTGCGGTAAGCGCCCTGCTGCAAGGTGCGGCTATTCTGGCGCAAGCGCAGCAAGTGCCGTGTGAAGTTGAGCATCGAGTGCGGATCGGCAAGCTGCGCTTCCACGTTGCGGGTTGGGTAATCGGGATTGGTGGGCAGCCATGCCGTCACGCCTTCCACACAAAAGCCGCCGTTGGGCGAAGCATCCCACTGCATGGGCGTGCGGGCGGGGTCGCGCCCAAGCAGCGGATTATTTTTGCCCCACGGATCGCGGATTTGGTCAGGCGCAAACTCGCCGTTGAGCATCCCGATCTCATCGCCATAGTAAAGGGTGGGTGTGCCGCGCAAGGTCAGCAGCAGCAAGGTTGCCAAGCGCGCTTGCTCAGCACCCAAACGGCTGGCAAGGCGCGGCTCATCGTGGTTGCCCAGCACATAGTTGCCCCAGGCACCGCGTGGCAGCACGCGCTCTATACCTTCCACCACCTCCCGAATCACGTGCGGCTGCCAGGGGGCGCCCACCAACCCAAAGTTATAGGGCATGTGCAGTTCGTCTAGATTCTCGCCATAAAACTTGACCCACGCTTGCCAATCGAAGATGTGAATTTCGCCAATGGCAAAGCGCGGCTGATCGGCGGTGCTGTAGGAGTCGATCAGTTGGCGGTAGGCGCGAAAGACCGCATGGCAATCCGAATGCCCTTTATCATATAAGTGCAGTTGGGAGTCATACTCGCCCAATGCGCGTGCAACAGGTGAGCGCGGCGCCGTGTTGGGCGGATTATCGCGCAGGTCAGGGTCTTTCAAAATCCAGTGGGCGGCATCCATGCGGAAGCCGTCCACGCCGCGTTCTAGCCAGAAGCGCGCCACATCCAGCATCGCCTCGCGCACTTCAGGGTTGCGCCAATTCAGGTCGGGCTGGTGCTTGGTGAAGGAATGGTAGTAGTATTGCCCTGTGGTGGCGTCTAATTCCCAACCGCTGCCGCCAAAGGCACTTTGCCAATTGTTGGGCGGTGCGCCGCTCTGTCTCGGACTCGCCCACATATACCAATCGCGTTTGGCGCTTTGGCGGGAACGGCGCGACTCGATGAACCAAGGGTGCTGATCAGAAGTATAGGCAACCACCAGATCAACGATCAGCTTCATGCGGCGGGCGTGAATTTCACGCAGCAGGGCGTCAAAGGTTTCAAGCGTACCTAAACGCGGATCAACTGCCTTAAAATCGGTGATGTCGTAGCCGAAGTCGGCATCCGGCGAAGGGTAAAACGGCGAGAGCCAGATCGCATCCACGCCAAGCGTTTCGCTCAGATAGTCAAGGCGGTGCAGCACGCCGTTCAGATCGCCAATGCCATCGCCGTTGGTATCTTGGAAGCTGCGCGGATAGACTTGATAAATGACAGCGTGCTGCCACCACACTTGATCGGGCGCATCGAACATGAGAAGCTCTTTTCTCGCAGCATAAGCCGTTAGGCATACCTTTCAAGCGCCTATTGTACCACGTGCGAACAAGGCTTCTGCTGCACACGGCGCCAAGGCGCTGAAGAAGCGGCTCATTTGCTGTGCCACATTCTTCACAGCTTTTTCATATCTTTTGTGTATGCTCCTAGCATAAGCGCGTAAAAGGCTTAGCACCTGTTTCAAAACTTCTGTAAGGCAACCCGCCGTTTCGAGAAGGCTGCCCACGTGACCCTTCAGACGTTTTTTTGAAATAAGTGCTATTGTGTATTGTGCTTTCTCAACGTCTACTAAGCATCTTGTGCTATAACCTATATAGGACTAGACAAACACGCGCCGCAAAACCGATTCGGAGTCACACATAGCCATGAAACGTTGGTTACGAACCCTTCTCATTTTACTGCCCGTCACCTGCCTTGCCCTCTGCGGCTTGATAGTTTTCGTGTTCCTGCCGCAATTGCGCGAAGCACGCGCTGCTAATGCACAGGGGACGGCGACGGCAACCGTCGAACGCCGCGATCTGGATGATGTGCTGATCGCCTCTGGCACGCTGCGCCCCGAACGCTTTGTGAACCTCGTCTTTGAGGTCAGCGGCAGCGTGCGCAAGGTGAATGTGCGCGTCGGTGATGTGGTGAAAGCAGGCGATGTGCTTGCCACGCTGGATACGACTCAGCTTGAACACCAGCTTGAGCAAGCGCGCCAATCGCTCATCATTCAGGAGGCAAACTACGCCAACGTTATCAAGCCGCCTAGCGAACGCGAGGTGACGCAAGCACGGGCTGCCCTTGCCCAAGCAGAGGCAAGTTTGGCAAATGCCCAAGCCACCTTCGATAACCAACAAAACGTGATCACGCAAAGCTGTGCCAATGTTGCTGCCACCGAAGATAACTTCAAGCTGGCACAAGATGCCTTTGATCGCTATGTGGCAGAAGGCTACCAGTTCGACGTAGATTTCCGCCCGGATATGGACTCACAAGCCGGCAAGGCGCTTAAACAGGCACGCGATCAGCGTGATGCGGCAGCCGCCAGTTGCAGCTCGGCACGCCGCACCCAAAGCAGTGATGCCGCCCTAAAAGCGGCTGAGGCACAAGTGGCACAGGCACAGGCTGCCTTAAATGCTTTGCTGGAAGGCGCCACCAAAGAACAACGCGATATTGCTGCCGCACAGCTTGCCCAAGCAAAGCTGAACCTGACACAAGCAGAGCGCAACCTGAGCAAAGCAACGCTCACTGCACCAGTGAACGGCATTTTGAGTGCCGTCAACATTAGCGAAGGGCAAGTGGTTGGCACAGGTGGGCAGCCTGCTTTTGTGCTGGCGGATACAAGCGCGCTCTATATTGAAATCGGCGTGGATGAGGTGGATATTGCCCGTGTGGCAGTTGGTCAGCAGGTGCGTTTCACCCTGCTTGGCGTGCTTTCTGAAGATAGGCTAAAGGGTGTGGTGGAACGTAAGAATGTGGCAGGTGAGGCAGTGCAGGGCGTGGTGACCTACGGCGTGCGCATCAAAGTGACTGACCGCGTGCCACAACTGCTGGGCATGACCGCCGATGTCGAGATCATCATCACCACACGCAGCGGCGTGCTAACCGTGCCAACCCGCGCCATCCGCCGCGATGCGAACGGGCGGCAATTTGTGCTGGTGCAGCGCACTGAAGGCGAACCTGCCCAAATCGAGGTGCAGAGTGGACTCTCGGTCGGAGAGCTAACTGAAGTCAGCGGCGAAGGCTTGCGCGAAGGGCAGACGGTGCTGATCGGCAGTACAACAACGCGTGCGCCAAGCGGCGGGTTGTTTGGCGGCGGACGGTAACCGAAACGGTTCGGAAAGGCTGACTGCATGGATGTCTCGGCGAACGCGCCCGCAAAGGCTGCTGAAAAAACACCAACCAACGGCGCGCACGCCGATGGCGCACGACGCGATGTGCCAGACGCACTCGCGCCACGCCCGAAACGCCGCCGTTGGCTGAGCCTTGGGCTAACGCTGATCGCCGCCTGCTGTATCTTTGCCTGCGGCGCGCTGATGGGCTATACACAAGGTCCACCGCTGGCAACCTTAATCGCCTCAGGGCAGAGTTTTGTGCAGGTCGGCACGGAATTTCAGGCATGTTTCACGGCTGCCAGCAACGATAGTGGCGTGCGAAGTTTTTTCTCGCTCTTTGCTAGGAGTAACCGCCCCACCCGCACACCGGGACCTTCACCCACCCTTGACCCAAGCCTGTTGCGTGTGGTGAAAGGCGAGCTAGTGGCACTTAACCAACGTGAAGTGACGGTGCAGACAAGCAGCGGCAGCCGTGAGCGCTTCCCACTGATCCCGTTGGCGCAAGTGGTTTCGCCAAACGGCAGCAAGCTCAGCGCGCAAGGCGTTTTGGTGGGCGATTCAATCAACATCCTCGCCATCCGTCTGAGCTCGCTTGGCGGCTTCGGCGCACTGATCGGTGCATCGGGTGGGCAAGGCACGCCGCAGCCGCTTTCCGATGATGATTACGCTGCCTTCTGTGTGATCGTAGATGTAAATCCAAAGTGAGATCAAGAGAGCCTATGGGCGAGTTTACCAATATCTATCCAACCACCAGCCGCGAACCTGAGCGCAGCGACCCACCCATCATTGAAGCGGTTAATCTGACCAAAGTCTACAAGATGGGCGATACCGAAGTCCATGCTTTGCGCGGCGTCAGCCTCCGCATCTGGAAGGGCGAAATGGTCTCGATCATCGGGCAGTCAGGTTCAGGCAAAAGCACCTTACTTGCCATTTTAGGCGCACTGGACGTGCCGACCTCTGGCAGCTACAAGCTAGACGGGCGCGAAGTCGCCTCCATGAATGATGATCAACTTGCCGAGATACGTAATCAGGGCATTGGCTTTGTCTTTCAGAAGTTTAACCTGTTGGCGCGCAACACAGCGCTGGCAAACGTGGCACTGCCGCTTGCCTACGGCGGCTTATCGGGCAGGCAAGCAACGCAGCGTGCTGCCGAGATGCTGGCGCTGGTTGGGCTTGGAGATCGGCTCGACCATCGCCCGAATCAGCTTAGCGGCGGGCAGCAGCAGCGCGTTGCCATTGCGCGGGCATTGGTCAATCAGCCGTCCATCATCCTTGCCGATGAGCCAACTGGCAACTTAGACTCTGCGACGGGCAAAGAGATCATGAACCTGTTCCGCACACTGCACCGCGAACGCGGCATCACCTTGATCATCGTCACCCATGATCCTGCCATTGCCGCGCAGTCCGAGCGCGTTGTGCGCTTGAAAGATGGCTTGGTGGAATACGCTGAGGAGGCGCAGCCCGCATGAACTTCTTCCGCAATTTCGGCATTGCTCTGGATGCACTCTTGGCAAACAAGCTGCGCTCCGGGCTAACCATGCTGGGCATCATCATCGGCGTCGGATCGGTGGTGGCGCTGCTGTCAATCGGCAACGGCGTGCAAGAGAGCATCAACGGGCAGATCACAAGCATCGGCACAAACTTGGTGACTGTGCTGCAAGGGCAGGTGCGCCTGACTGCCGGTCCGCCAAACAATCAGGGCATTCGGGCGCCAACCCAGACCAAGCCACTGACCGATGCGGACTCCAACGCTATCCGCGACCGTGTGCCGAACTTGCTTGGCGTTGCACCTGAACTGACTGCCAATGGCACAACCGTCGCCTTTCAGCGCGAGAAAATCCTGATCACAGCACGCGGCGTCACGGTGGACTATGCAGTGGTGCGGAATGTGGAGATTGCCCAAGGGCGCTGGTTTGATGCTGCTGATGATGAGCGTGCCGCACGCGTTGCCATCCTCGGCCCTGATGCAGCCGATGCGCTGTTTGGCGGCTTGAATCCGCTTGGGCAGACCATCCGCATTGGCAGCGCGCCCTTCACCGTGATCGGCGTGACGGTGGGTGTGGGTGCGGGCTTTGCCGGCAATCCGGATACTTCTGTGTTCATTCCGCTGCAAACTGCCTACCGCACGCTTTCTAATGCGCGCACGTCAACAGGAGCGCGGCGCGTCAGCGTCATCTACATTTCGGCGCTTAGCTCAGAAGATATTCCACGCGTGGAGCGCGAAGTTGCTCAGGTCATGCGCCAGCAGCACGGCATCCGTGAGGGCGCAGAAGACGATTTCACGGTGCTAACGCAGCAGCAGTTCCTCAGCATCGCCGGCAGCATCACGGGTATCCTGACGCTTTTTCTGGGCGCGATTGCCGGCATCAGTTTGTTGGTGGGCGGCATTGGCATCATGAACATCATGCTGGTCTCTGTGACGGAACGCACCAAAGAGATCGGCTTGCGAAAGGCAGTCGGTGCTAAGCGGCGAACGATCCTGATGCAGTTCTTGGTCGAGACGGTCACGCTCAGCCTGATTGGCGGCACTTTGGGCATTTTGCTAGGGGTTGGCGTGGCACTGCTCGTCGGTGCGACGGGCATTATCAACACGACTGTTACGCTTGATTCAATCCTGCTGGCTGTCACCTTTTCGCTGGCAGTTGGCTTGTTCTTTGGCATTTATCCCGCCAACCGTGCCGCTGGTTTGCAGCCGATTGAGGCAGTTCGCTACGAGTAACCACACGCCGCACATACAAAGGAGTCTTGAGACGATGAAACAGCTATCCGCCCGACTGATCATGGTCGGGTTAATCCTCGCCATGCTGATCAGCGCGAGCCTTGCTGCACCTGCATACGCACAAAACCGCGAAACATTGGTGCTGGCGCTCTTGAGCAGCGCTGCCGAGAACGACGCCGTGAGCAGCCGCCACTTTGTGCAGGGTGCGCAGCTTGCCATCGAGATTGTGAACGGCGGCGGTGGCGTGCGCGGACCTGCCCGCACGGCGGATAACGCCACACCGACGCCTAATGCACGCCGCACCACCACCTACACCTTCAGCTTGCAAACGCGCAGCGCCGCCACCCAAACCGAAATGCGGACAGCCCTACAAGCCTCTGTGGAAGCGAAGCCCGTCGCCCTGATCGGACCGCAAGTGCCGAATTTGCTGGATAACAACCTTGACCTTGCCAACACCAACCGCATCTTGCACCTGATCGGGTTGCCCAACGATCCTGTCGGCGCCAGCAACGCCTACGTGCTGCGAATGCGCTCGACCAGTGAGAACTTGGCGCGTGATCTCGGCAACTATCTGACCACACAGCGCTTTTTCCGCAGCATTGGCACGGCAACCGATAACTCTGGGCGCGGACGCGCTGATCTGGCTGCTTTTGAGCGCGCCGCACGCGGCACAGGCACAACGGCGACCAACGTCCGCCTTGCGCCTGCCGTTACCTACGATCAGAATGCGACCGACCTCAGCACCCAAGCAAAGACGCTCTACGACGAAAATCCAGAGGCAATCGCCATTTTTGGCACGCCGCAAACGGCTGCGGCACTGGTGCGTGAGCTGCGCAATCGCGGCTATGCGGGCGTGATCAGCTATGGATCGGCGGAAGGCAACCTGACGGAGTTCACAGGGCGCGGCGGCAGCAGCGTTGCCAATGTGGTTGTGCCGCTGGTCTGGACGGCGGACGCGCACGATGGCGGCAGCCGCCGCTTTGTAGAAGCCTACCGTGCGCGCTTTGGCGAACTGCCAACAACGGAATCCGTCATCGGCTTTGATAGCGTGGCAGCCGTTGCCGCCGCCGTCGAGATCAGCGGTCCCGGCACGCAGAGCATCCGTGACACCCTGGCAAGCAGCAGCGCCATTGGCGGCTTGCAAGGCGTCTACAATCCGTCTTTTTTCAGCGGCACTGGCACCACCAACCTGCGCGCTATGGATGGCGCCATCCTGTTCCGCCTGACGGCTGAGGGCAAAAGCATTGAGGAATCGCGCTACAGCGGTGGCTTTTGTGCGCGGCGCTGTGCCGATACACGCTTCCAGAACCTGACTGCGCCCAACGCACCGACCAGCACCGCCACGCGCACCGTGCCGCTTGCCTTCCTTGCGCCGCAAACAGGCTTGGATGGCGAGATTGGGCGGCGGGCGCTGCGCGGCGCACAGCTTGCCGTGAACGAGATCAACTCGCAAGGTGGCATCGCCGCGCCGAACGGTATCCGTGTGACGCTTGATCTGCGCGATTTCAACACGACCACCGCCGAACAATTCGGCGTGGCGGCGCGCAACGTGCTAACGGCTGCGCCGGCGGCTATTCTCGGTCCGACGTTGACTGGTATCGCCCTGCCCAACCTAAACCTAGCGCCCAATGCGCGTGTGCCGCAGTTTGTAACTGGCACCGCCGCCGTGCTGAGCAATAACGATCCCTCGCGCTTTGTTTTTCAGGTGCGCCCTGCCGATGCAACTTGGGCAACTGCGCTTGGCAGCTATTTGGTGGATATTCGCGGCTATACGCGCTTTGCCGTCTCGTCGGCAACCACTGTTTACGGGCAGGATAGCGTAGCTGCCTTCACCAGCATCGTGACGCGCTTCCGCGACCTGACCGACGCACAAATCGTCGCCAGCACCAGCCATCCCGTCACCGCGACGGATTTCACGGCTGAGGCACGTGCGCTCAGCGCGGCAAGCCCTGAGGTAGTGGCGATCTGGAGCGCGCCGAATGCCGCCGCCGCGCTGATCAAAGCGCTGCGCCAAGAAGGCTACACGGGCGAAATCGCCTACGGCGCGTTGGAGAATCCTGACTTTTTGCGGGCTATGGGTGAGGAGTCCGTGGCGGGCTTGCTGGGCGTGACGAGTTGGTTCAGCGGCGCCCAAGATGCCGCCAGCGCCGAATTTGTGCGGAACTACCGTGCCACTTATGGCGAACTGCCCGATAGCCATGCCGTTGCCTACTACGATGCAGTCTACATGATTGCCAATGCCATCCGCGTTGGCGGACCGACCGCCGTGCAGCCGTTCGTCAACCAGATTCCGCGCTTTGCCGGTGTGCAAGGCGAATACCGTCCCGCTATCTACAACAATGGGCAGCTCAGCGCCACGATCTTCATCGTGAGTGCCGCCGCCGATGGCAGCCTGAGCGAGCTGGCGCGCTATGAAGGCGCCATTTGCATCAACGGCTGCAATTAACCGACCGAACACAACAACAGCCCTCAGCTATAACACCTGAGGGCTGTTACTGAAGGCGCACAGACTACAGATGATCGTCCTTGCCCTGTGCCTTAAGCTGTTTAACCGCCTCACGCACATCCTGAGCGCGTTCTTTATCGCAGACCAACAACACATCGCCCGTGTCTACGATCACAAGGTTGCTCACACCAATGGTCACCACGAGGCGATCACTGACGATCAGCGTGCTGCGCGTGTCAATGCGAATATGCTCACCACCGCGCACCGCGTTATCATCTTCATCGCGGGACAGCACCTCAAAAAGCGTTGCCCAAGTGCCAACGTCACTCCAACCGATCTGCACCGGGATCACAGCGACATTGTCCGCACCCTCCATAATGGCGTAATCCAGCGAGAGCTTCTGAATTTGTTCCCACAGGGCAGGCAGTTCAGCAGGCTGTGCCACAGCACGTTCAAGCAGCGCATACATGGCGGGCTGCTGGCGATCAAACTCTTGCTTGGCACGCGCCGCCGTCATGATGAACATGCCTGCATTCCAGCTATAGGTGCCTTTGCTCAGAAAGACGCCGGCGGTTGCTTCATCAGGCTTTTCGGCAAAGCGCACACTGCGGTAGACGCTGAAGCCGTGCGCCGTGCCAAGCTGTTCGCCGCGCTCGATGTAGCCGAAGCCCGTAGCGGGATAGCTTGGCTGAATGCCCAGAGTCACGATGTAGCCTTGCGCGGCATACTCAGCAGCAGCGCGCAGTGCCTGCACAAAGGCTTCCTCGTTGGCGATGTGATGATCGGCGGAGAGGATGGCGATCACAGCGTTTGGGTCGCGCTGCGCGATGTGAAAGACGCCCAAGCCGGCGGCGGGCCCGCTATCGCGCCCGAAGGGTTCGATGATGAAGTTTTCAAACGGCACGGCGGGCGTGCTTTCATGCAGGGCGGCTGCCATCTCTTCGCCCGTCACCACAAAAATCCGTTCTGTGGGCAACAGATCGTGCAAGCGCTCCACTGTCACTTGGAACATGGTGCGTTCTTCGGTCAACGGCAGCATTTGTTTAGGGCGATCTTGGCGGCTGAGAGGCCACAAGCGCGTGCCGCCACCACCTGCCATGATCAAAACATAAAAATTATCCGACATACACTACTCCAGTTTTAGCTGCCTGCCAGCGCCAGGCTGTAACACTGCACGCCCGTCTGGCAGACGATTCCTTTCACTTCTAACACGGTCAACACTGCGCTCACATGGCTGGCAGCCAAGCCGCTGTGCCGCACAATTTCATCAATGTGCAGTGCCTGCTCAATGCCCAAGCAGCGCAGCACGGCTGCCTCTTGTGCGTCCGCAGGCACATATGGCACTTGCATCGGTCGCGGCGCGGCACTTGCGGTAGGCAGCGGCGCGGAGAGCGCCACTTGCTGCGCCAGCCCCTCCCAAATATCGCTGGCGCTGGTGGTGAGCGTTGCACCAGCGCGGATCAGGGCGTTGGTGCCGTTGCTGGCAGGCGAGAGCGCATTACCCGGCACGGCGAACACCTCGCGCCCTTGTTCCAACGCGCAGTCCACCGTAATGAGTGCGCCGCTTTTCGCGCCGGCTTCCACGATCAACACACCATGTGCCATGCCGCTGATAATGCGGTTGCGCTGCGGAAAGTTATGCCGATCTGCCTTTGTGCGGAGCGGAAATTCGCTAATCAGGCAGCCTTGCGCCATGATCTGCGCGGCAAGCACGCCACTCTCAGGAGGGTACAGGCGATCAACGCCGCACGGCAAAACAGCTATCGTGCGTCCGCCAACGCGCAAAGCAGCCTGGTGTGCCAGTGTATCTATGCCGTGTGCCATGCCGCTGATGATTGTAACACCACGCGCCGCCAACGGCTCCACAATATACGCCGTCATGCGTTTGCCATAGTCTGTAGCATTGCGCGTGCCAACCACGCCTAAAGCATTTTGATCGGCTGCCTGCAAACTGCCGCGCATATACAGCAGCGGCGGCGGATCGGTAATTTGGCGCAGGAGCGGCGGGTAATCAGGCGCAGTGATCGGCAGCAACTGCACATTCAGATCATCGAGCGCCCGCAGATCAGCAGCCGCATCGTAGCTTTGGCGCACATGCAGGAGTGCCTCTACACTTTGGCTTGGAATACCTGCATTGCGAAATGCCTCACGTGGCGCACGCCAAGCTGCCTCAATCCCACCAAAACGCTCTAGGAGCGCCCTGAGGTGCAGCCAACGAATGCCACGCACCTGATTAAAACCGAGCCAACTTTGCAGCGCTTCCGCAGGCAAATTCACCGCCTTCATTCTGGCATAGCTTGGACATTCAGCATAGCAAAGAGGGCATGGCACGTCAAGCGTTGGGGAAAGGGTGCGGGTTAGCAAGGTTACTAAGCAACAGTTGACAAGTGGTGGTGCTTGGCTTAAAGTTGCAAGTGTCAAGATGGCGATCAGCCGCTTTCAGCTTGGAAGGATGCCATGACCGATCAACGTTGGGATCACCTTTGCCTTCAGCAAGCCGATGCACAGCCTGTGGTTGAGGTGCTGCGTGCTATTTTGGCACAGCACGGCTACACCACATATGATCCATTTTCCGGTGGCAGCGGCACGCCGCCGCGCTATAAGCAGTTTGTGCGGCTGCTCATCCTGCCTGTGGAAGCAGGTTGGGTGCGCGTCTTTGGCGCGCAAGATGTTGCCGCCCTGCCCGCTGTGTTGGCTGCCCTCAGCGCGGATCGGCTGCTGATTCACGCTTGGTTTACGGAAACGGCGGGCGGTTTGGATGCCTATCAGCATGGCAGCGCTAAGGCTGAACACCTCGCGCCCTATTTAACCACAGGTGCAACCGCACCCAGCACCACGCGCACCGACTCGACCTTGCCGCCCGATCTGGCAGACTATGCCCAGTCACGCGGCGTCAACCCGAAGCAGGCAGAGAAAATGGTCGGTCGGTTGGCACGCGGCATCTTTGGCAAACAAACGGCAAGCGTTCAGCAGGAAGCGGGCAATCTGTTCAAATCACTGTGGGAGAGCAGCGGCGGGCAGCAACTTAGCGCATTACTGGGGCGCCTTGCGCTGCCCTTTACCCTGCGCGCCCCTGATTTCGAGACGCTGCGCGAGGCATATCAGGCAGCGCGCATGTTGGCACGCCGCCCAAACGCCACCTTGCTCGATTCAGAACATTCAGCATTGCGCGCTGTGCCAAATGCGGGCAATATTCTGCCTGTTTATGTTGGCAAGTGAAAGGTATACAATGCAGAGATTACTTTTGGCGGTTGCCCTTGCCTGCCTGTTGGCAGCTTGTGGCGGCGCGGAGGACTCACCTGCCGCCGCCGTGGAAAACTACTTGCGAACGCGCATCAATGGCGATGAAACACAGTTGGTTGGGCTGGCGTGCCGTGCGCGTGAAGCAGAGGCACGCACGGAAGCTGCCTCGTTTGCGCCGATGAAGGCTGAGATCAGCGCTTTGAGCTGCCAGACTGATGGCAGCGACGGGCAATTTACAGTGGTTGCGTGTCAGGGTGCGATGGTGACGACCTATGCTGGCGAAACGCGGGATTGGGATTTAGGTGCACGCACATTCCGCACCCTGCAAGAAGATGGGCGTTGGAAGGTCTGCGGGTTCGCCCGTTAAGAATCCTGACGTTTGGCGCGATTTACGCTATACTTATCAACGGCTGTTAACACAGCGCCTGTGTTCTCAGCTATTCCGAACCTGATCTTTACGCGGCGAGAATACTATGAGCTATCAACCTGAGGGAATTGCTAAAATTACGTGGAACGACCCCGCCACTGGCGAGAGCCACGAATTTGTGCTGCTGGAAGGCGCGAGTGCCAGCATCGGGCGCTCGCCCGATAACAACATTTGCATCCCAGAACGCCACGTCAGCCGCGGACATGCCGTTGTCAACTTCCGTGATGGCGTCTTCACCATCACGGATCTGGGCAGCGCCAATGGCACCTTTGTGAACGACCGCAAGATCAATGGCGCCTATGTGCTGACGCATGGTGACGTGATCCGCCTCTATGTGCCGATTCTGCATTTTTCCGCCATCGTCAGTGAAGAAGAAGTAGACCGTGCCTTTAAGACCAACACTGCCATTTTCCCTGCAAAAGGGCTAGGGCGCCCGCGCCTGATGGTCACACACGGTCCGCAGGAAGGCTCCGAGTTTATCCTTGCCGAAGATACCGTGACCATCGGGCGTGTGACGCCGGACGCCACCTGGGAAATCACCCTCAATGATCGCGCTGTTTCGCGCCCACATTGCCGCTTACGGCTGCAAAATAACCTGTGGACGCTGCTTGACCTTGCCAGCGCAAATGGCACGCTCTTGAATGGGCAGCCCGTCGGTGCGACTCCGCTGCCCTTGAAAGATGGTGACGTGATCGCTGCGGGCGAGACGACGCTGCTCTTCCGCCTAGCGGCTGTTTAGCCCTGCTTTGGCGCGTAGTGTGCCCGCAGTTCGCGTTTTAGCACCTTACCCGCGGCGTTGCGCGGCAAACTTTCGGCAAAGGCAATGTGCTTCGGCACTTTGAACTTGGCGAGCCGCTCGGCGCAGTGCGCCATGATCTGCTCGGCGCTGAGCGTTTGCCCTTCCCGCAGCACCACAACCGCCATGCCCGCTTCGCCCCAGCGCGCATCCGCCACCCCAATCACGCCAACCTCTGCCACTTGTGGCAGTTGGTAGATCACCTGCTCCACCTCCGCCGGATAGACGTTCTCGCCGCCGCTGATGTACATATCCTTATAGCGATCCACAATGTAGACGCAGCCTTCTTCATCCACCATGCCAGCATCGCCGCTGTGCAGCCAGCGGTTGCCGTGTTCGTCCAGGCTGAAACTTTCGGCGTTGGCATCAGGGCGCTTCCAATAGCCGGGCGTGATGTTCGGTCCGCTAATGATCACCTCACCCACGCTGCCAACAGGCACATCCTGCAAGTTAGCGTCCACCACGCGCACACGGGTATGTAACAGTGGCTTGCCAACACTGGTCGGCTTGCTGAGGGCGCGGCGTTTATCAATCAGGAAAACAGTGGGGCTGGTCTCGGTCATGCCGAAGCCAAGCTGCACCACAATGCCGCGCTTGGCGTAGGTCTCCAGCACGGCAACGGGCATCGGCGCGCCGCCACAACCCCAAGATTTAATGCGGCTGAGATCGGTATGCTCAAAGGCGGCGTGCTGGCTCATAAACTGGTAGATAGACGGCACGCCGAAGAAATGCGTCACGCCCAAATTCGGATCGCTGAGCGTCTGGAGGGCAAGCGCGGGATCGAATTGGCGGGCGATCAGGTTGCAGCCGCCCAAATGCAGCAGCGGATTAGCGTACAGGTTCAAGCCGCCGATGTGGAAGGTTGGCAGCACGCAATAGAACAGACTCTCGTAGCTGAGCGCTGTGGGCGTGGTGATGTTGATCGCGTTCCAGAGCATCATGCCGTGTGTGATCAGCACGCCTTTGGGATGCCCTGTGGTGCCGGCGGTATACATGATGATGATGGGCGTCTCGTGCGTCGTCTGCGGCGGCAGGTGGGCGTGCCGCCCCGTGCCGCGAATGGCATCTTCATAGGCGAGCTTATCATCAGTGGGTGCGCCGCCAAAATCCAGGCGCAGGAAGTAGCGCGGCGGGGCTTCGGCAAGGGCAGGCAAGCGCGCCGCGAACTCTGCATCATACAGCAAGCCAACAGGCGCAGCATCCTTCAGGATGAACAGCAGTTCAGGGTCGGCAAGCCGCCAATTCAGCGGCAGCAGCAGCGCGCCAAGTTTCCAGCACGCCCACAACACCTCAAAATAGTCGGTGCTGTTCTTAGCGAGCAGTGCGACGCGATCTGAGGGCTGCACATGCCATTCATCGCGCAAGAATGCCGCTAAGCGCCCTGCGCGGTCGTTGAATTCGGCGTAGGTGAAGGCACGTCCCGTCGCCTGATCAAGCATGGCGGGCTTTTCAGGCGTGCGGTCAGCATGAAAAGCGATCCAATCACTGGCGAGTATCATAGCGAAAACCTTTTTGCAGCAAATCTATATTTATGCCCAGAGTATAGCCGATCTGCCCCTGATGCGGGCGTGTGTGCGCCGCGCTTTTCGCACAATTCCGTTACAGCACAGCCTCTACCTTTATGTTATTATTACCTCAGATTCTGGTCTAAACCCATAGCCATACTAAGGAGCGCGCTGTTTGACTAGCTCAACTGCCTCTAGCGCCACTACCGAGGGCGCTGTGACTCGTCAAGTCACGGTGCGCCTGGATGACCGTGTGCGGCTGCTCTCGGCAATTTTGGCAGCCACCAACTATCCCGATAAAGCTCAGGAGCGCCGTAAGCACGGCACGCACGCGCACGCACGCGCCACGCGCAAATGGCTTGCCGAGTTCACCAGCCACCCCGCCGTACACGCCGCGCAAGTGCTACTGGATCAGGGTGTGCCGCTTAGCGCGATTTTCAATTATGCGCTGCGGCTGAGCTTTCCCGCACTCAGCGCGGATATGCCACAGCCGCGTTGGATTCCACCACGCTGGCACGAGCATTTGCTGCATTTCTACGAACAGACGCGCCTCGCTGAATGGTGGGAGACCGAGTCCGCACAGTGGCAGACGTCCGTTCGCCATCTGCGCGAGGCATTTGCCAGCGTAGACCTCCACACCTTTCTAGAGCCGTTTGTTGGGCAAGTTGCCGAATCGCTGACCTTTATGCCGAATATTTGCTACCCAAGCGATCAGACGCTCGGCTTGCACGTGGGCGGTGAATTAGTCGTGATTATGCCGCCGCCCATCGCGTGGGGCGATAGCCCGCCGTGGCCCTACAAAGATGATCCCGCCCTTGCCTACCGCAGCGCCTTGGCGGAATATGGCGCCCTGCTGATGAGCGCCTATCTGCAACAGCACGCTGAAACTGTAGCCACCATTAGCGACCGCCCACTGCCCATCGTCGATGAGAAATATGCCGCCCTCCATCCAACGTGGCGTGGACAGTTCATCGGCATTTTCATCGCCAGCATCACCGCCCTATTCCTTGAAGATTCAGTGAGTGCGCTAGAGGCAAAGAGTTTCACCCAATACATGCAGAAAGTGGAACACCTTACGGCATTGCCAACTGCGGTCGGCGTGATGCGCCGCTACCTTGAGGATTATCGGAGTGGGCGCTATGTCAACTTTGCCGATTTTCTGCCCAAGCTGCCCAGCCTGCTCAAAGTGGGCAAGACCATCTCAGCGCTATGAGTAGCGGGGCGCTGACGGCGGCGCACTTTCAACGCGGCGCACAGGTACATATCGTGGGCATTGGCGGCGCCGGCATGAGCGCAATTGCGCGGGTGCTGATCGGGCGTGGTGTGCGCGTCAGCGGCTCTGATCGCGCTTTGAATGCTCAGACCGATAGCTTGGCGGACTTGGGCGCACGCATTTATGAAGGTCATGCGGCTGCTCACCTGCACACAGCGGATGTCGTCCTCATTTCTTCTGCTGTCTCGCCTGAAAATCCCGAAGTCGAGGCGGCAATGGCAGCCGGTATTCCCGTCCTGCGGCGGCGGGAAGCCCTGCCGCTGCTCCTAGGCGATGCACTCCAGATCGCGGTGGCTGGCACGCACGGCAAAACGACCACGACTGCCCTGATCGCTCACTTGCTGCGCGAAACAGGGCGCGATCCATCTTATATTGTGGGCAGCACACTGTTGAACAGCGGCGACAATGCACGGCATGGCACAGGTGATGCTTTCGTGATCGAGGCGGATGAGTATGACTATATGTTCTTGGGCTTGACGCCGACGATTGCTGTGCTGACCAACCTCGAACACGACCATCCTGATATGTTCCCAACCTTTGAAGCGATGCAAGCAGCCTTTCAGCAGTTCATCGGGCGCATTCCTGAATATGACGGCGTGCTGATCGCCTGTGCCGACGATCCGCAAGCGCTGCGCCTTGCCAAAGCGCGCCGCAGCGGCGGGCAGCCAACGCTCACCTATGGCATTCACAACGCCGATGCTGATTGGCGCGCCACCTTAAAAGACGCCGATCAGTTAATGATTGAAGGTGTGCAAGATGGACGCACCGTGCGCGCTGCGGCAAGGCTGCCACTCTATGGCGATCACAACGCCCAAAACAGCCTTGCCGCATTGGCAGCCACCTGTGCCTATGGCGTGCCGTTGGCGCAAGCCGCCGCCGCACTGGGCAGCTTTCGCGGCACGGCGCGCCGCTTTGAGGTGATGGGCGAGGCACGCGGCGTTACGGTTATCAACGATTACGCGCACCATCCAACTGCCATTCGCGCCACCTTGCAAGCGGTGCGCGCTCGCTACCCACAGGCGGATGTTTGGGCAGTCTGGCAGCCACACACCTACAGCCGCACGCGTTTGCTGTTGGCAGCCTTCCTAACAGCTTTTGGTGCGGCGGATCATGTGCTAATCACGGATATTTACGGCGCACGCGAACAGCCGCAAGCAGGTGATCCGACGGCAGCAGCGTTGGCTGCCATGCTGCGCGAACAGGCAGGCTGTGCGGCACTGCACAGCGGCGATCTGCTGCAAACCGCCGATCTCTTAGCGGAAAATGTGCGCGCTGGCAGCGTTGTGATCTTGTTTAGCGCTGGCAGCGCACCACACATCGGTGAGCGCCTATTGGCAGCACTTGCCTGAGCTGCTGCTGCACACCCTGTTGTGCGGCAGCAAACTGAGCGCTGTGGTAAACTGCTCAGAGGCATCCCGCAGCTTGACCAGATAGGAAATTGAGCTATGCAATACGTGAATTTTGGGCGCAGCGGCTTGAAAGTTTCGCGGCTGTGCTTGGGCATGATGACCTACGGCACCTCTCAATGGCGCCCGTGGGTGCTAGATGAAGCGGAATCGCGTCCGTTTATCCAGCGCGCCTTAGAACTCGGCATCAATTTTTTTGATACTGCTGATATGTATTCGGTGGGCGTTAGCGAGGAAGTGACTGGGCGCGCCCTGCGCGATTTTGCCCGCCGCGATGAAGTCGTCATCGCCACGAAGGTCTATAACGCCATGAGCAATGCTGTGAATGATCGTGGTTTGTCGCGCAAGCACATCATGCAGAGCATTGATCATTCGCTGCGGCGGCTTGGCACCGATTATGTAGACCTCTATCAAATTCACCGTTGGGATTACCAGACGCCTATTGAGGAGACGCTCGAAGCGCTGAACGATGTGGTGCGGGCGGGCAAGGCGCTCTACATTGGCGCCTCTAGCATGTTCGCGTGGCAGTTCGCTAAGGCGCTCTACACTTCTGATCGGCATGGTTGGGCGCGCTTTGTCAGTATGCAAGGGCATTACAATCTGGTCTATCGGGAAGAAGAACGTGAGATGATCCCGTTGTGTATTGATCAGGGTGTAGCGCTCATCCCATGGAGTCCGTTAGCACGGGGCTTTTTGGCAGGCAACCGCACGCCCTCGAAAGAGGATGCCTCGCAGACCTTACGCGCACGTACTGACGCCTACGCACATAACCTCTACTACCAACCGAGTGATTTCACCATCGTGGAGCGCGTGACGGAACTGGCGGCGCAGCGTGGTGTGAAACCTGCTCAGATTGCGCTGGCATGGATGCTGAACAAGCCGCACATCACCGCACCGATCATCGGCGCCAGCAAGATGTATCAGCTTGAGGATGCCGTTGCCGCACTGGAGATCACGCTCAGCGCTGATGAGATCGCCCTTTTGGAGGCACCTTATGTGCCGCACGTCATCTTAGGGCATGAATAGCTGAGCGTTTGGCTGCCCATGCTACCTCTGCACGGGCAGTTTACTTGCAGCCTATTTGCCCGCCGCCGCATATTCAGGCAGTGTCGCTTGCATAAATTCCCAGAAGGTGCGCTGCGAATGCGTCATGGGCGTGCGCCGATTCCGCACAAAATAGAGCGCATGGCGCAGATCAAAGCCTTCAATCGCCACTTCCACGGCGCGTCCGAGTGCTACGCTGCGTGCTGCCGCCAGTTTGGAGACAAAGCCGATGCCGATGCCTTCTTCCACCGCCAGCGCCACAGCTTCCGCGTTGCCAAGCGTCATGGCGACGTTGAGCATCTCCGGCGCAATGTCGTGTGCGCGCAGTGCCTCATAGAGCGCCGTATAAGTGCCAGAGCCTTCTTCGCGCAAGATGAGCGCCTCATCCAACAAATCATCGGGATAAATGCGCTTGCTGTGCGCCCAAGGGTGGTCGGCAGGCACGATCAGCGTCGCCTCATCAGTATAAAACGGCACAAACTCCAGATCGCGGTGATCGAGTTGGCGGCTGCTCACTACGAAGTCAACCTCTTCTTCAAGCAACTGCTGGACGACCACATCGCGGCTGCACACCTGCACATCCACGCGCACCGCAGGATATTCGGCGCGGAATTGAGCAAGCCTGGCAGGCATCAGGTATTTTCCGGATGCCGTTGAGCAAGCGAGATGAATATGCCCAGCAACCATGCCGTTGAGCGTGTTCATCGTCTCTTCAACACGGCGCGCAGAGGCAAGCAGCTCACGCGCCAGCGGCAGCAGCGCCTTGCCGCCATCCGAAAGGCGGGCGGTGTGCCCTTGCCGTGAGAATAGCGCAATGTTGAAGCGGCGCTCAAGGCTCTGAATACTCTGGCTGATGGCGGGCTGTGAAAGGTGCAAAAAACGAGCTGCCTCGCTAAAGCTGCCGCGTTCTGCCGCTGCGATAAAGATTTCTAGTTCGTTTAAATGCAGCATAGACTTGTCCTCATCTCCTTCTGCCACCGCTTGTTAGAGTGCGTCTGGGTGTGGCGATAAGCACATCGAATAGGCTTTTACGCTAGGTATTACTGCCTACTATAGAGCGCTTGGCACGCTGTGAGATGTGAGAGAAGTCACAAAAGGATGTTACAGATTTCCTGATTTTTTGATGAGGGTGTGGCGCAGTGTGCGAATCACCTGCACCACCCTGAAAGGCAGTGCAGGTGAGAAGTGTAGTGTGGTTATGGTGACTGAGTCGGCGGGAAGATTGAAATAGGCGCTGTCGGCGTTGGTTGAGCATCCGGTGTGAAGCCGGGCGGCAGGTTATCAATCACCTGCGGCGTCTCCGTCGGTGGGAACAGGAACGGCGGCGTTGGCGTCGGGAAGAAGAAGTCCGGCGTTGCTGTTGGGAAGAAGAAGCTAGGCGTCTCGGTCACAAAGAATGGCGGCTGCGTGCCAAAGAACGGTGGCGTGGGCTCGATGGAGGCGTTCTGCACGAAGATCGGCACGCTCGATTCTAGGCGGCGTCCCTGTGTATCAAAGACGACCAAGCGCAGCGTATAGGCGCCATCGGGTCGGCTGCGCGAGTCCCAGCCGCCGATGATCGTGTTAGGCGGCGGCACTTGGTTGTAGGGACCGTCCACACGGGTGAAGCCTTGCGGCGTATGCCCAACGCCGATCTCGATCTCATAGCGTGAGAAGTTCGGCATACTGATGGTGCCTGCAATCTGCACAATACCGCTGACGGGCTGCTGTGGCAGCGGGCTAACAAGGCTGACATTCGGGCGTTCCATGCCGGGACGGCAGGCTTCCGTTGGCGGCGGCGCCACGGGCAGTTGCAAGCCGCGCTGACGCGCCCAAGATTGCCCTGTGGGCGTGTTGTTCATCCAAGCAAAGGCACTCGGATCATCAATTGCCAAGAACGCCTTGTCTTCCACGTATTCGGGGCAGAATTCATTGGCAAGCAGGTTCGAGAAGCTATCCACACGCGCTATGCGGAAGATCGAGTCGCCGGGTGGCGGCGGATTGGGCGCAAAGACCAGTTCAGCGCGGCGCGTAACGCAGCCCTCAAAATCCTGTGTGCCGAAATCGGCGCAGATCGTGGTTTGCCCAACGTTGGGCGGCTGCGGGAACGCCATCGGCTGCACACCACCAAGCGCAGCGGTCATCACCTCATTCCAGATCGGTGCAGCACCAACAATGCCGCTGGTGCCAACCATTGGCTCACCGCGTGTGTTGCCCACCCACACACCAACTACAAACTGTGGCGTGTAGCCAACCGTCCAGTTATCTCTGTTGTTATCGGTTGTGCCAGTTTTGACGGCGGCGGTATGCCCATTTCGCAGTTGAAGCGGGCTGTTGGCGCCAAAGGCGGGCGTGCGCGCCGCATTGTCCGCCAGCATGTGCGTGATCAGATATGCCAAGCCCGGCTCCACCACTTGGGTGGGTGCTGTCGGCTGGTATTGGTAGATCACTTCCTCCACGCCGCCGCGCTTGCGCGTGATGCGGTTAATGGCGTGCATCGGCACGGCGTTACCGCTGTTGGCAAGCACGCTGTAGCCGCGCACCAAGTCCATCATGGTCACTTCCGCGCCGCCGAGTGCAGTCGTCAAGCCTGCTTGCTCGGGCTGCGTAAGTGGGAAGGTGATGCCAACCCGTGTTGCCAACGCCTTAAAGCGCTCAATGCCCGTGTAGGCAAGCGCTTTCACGGCTGGCACGTTATACGAATTTGCCAGCGACGAGCGCATAGATTGCGGTCCGTGGAAGGTGTTATCGTAGTTGCGCGGGCAGTAGGGCTGTGCTTGCGACCCGAAGCAGGTCTGCAAGTCCCAGATCACTGTGGCGGGCGTCCAGTAGCGGTTTTGAGCGTCGCGCTCCAGCGCCGTTAGGTAGATGAACGGTTTCAGGGCAGAGCCGGGCTGGCGCGGCGCGGTGGTCACGTTCACCTGCCCATCAATCTGGGCATTGTAGAAATCCACACTGCCTACCATGCCCAAGATGGCGCCATCGCTTGGGCGGACGACCAAGACCGCACCGTTGCGGACGTTCTGGGCGGCAAGCCCGCCAACCTGGCGCTTAACAGCAGCATCGGCGGCGTCCTGAATGCGTGGATCAATGGTGGTGTAGACGCTGAAGCCAGAGGTGTAGAGCGAATCTTGCCCGAACTGTGCTTCCAGCAGTTGGCGCACATAAACCACAAAGTGCGGGTAGGTCATCTCGCCAAAGGATGGGCGGAAGGCGAACATATTGGCGATGACCAGTGCCGTTTGCGCCACGTTGCCCGAAATGGAGAGCGCGATTGTGCTTTGATCCGTTGGTGTTTGGGTGATGCAAAACGGCGCGTTGTTGTAGGGTGGATGCTCCATCTGAAGGCAGCCTGCCTCCACCATCAGGCGCTGCACTTCACGCATACGCAGCAGCCAAGCTGGGTCTTGCCCTTGCAGCGGCTTGATGGAAGGATCATAGGTGGCAGGTGCTTGCACCAAACCAGCCAGGAACGAGGCTTCGGCAAGGTTAAGGTCTTTGGCAGACTTCTTGAAGTAGGTCTGTGCGGCAGCCTCGACGCCATAGGCAAGGTTGCCATAGTAGACGGTGTTCAGGTAGAACTCTAGGATGTCGCTCTTGCTGTAGCGGCGGTAAATCTCAGAGGCAACGATCACCTCGTCAATTTTGCGCCCAACCGAGCGATCCAGTGCTGCGCCGGCGTCTAGCACTTTGGCACGTGCCAACTGCTGCGTGATCGAACTGGCGCCGCTGATCGTCTCGCCGCTGGAGAAGTTCTGCAAAATGGCGCGGAACATGGCGATCAGATCGAAGCCGGGATTTTCGTAAAAGCGCTTATCTTCGGTGGCGATGGTCGCATGGATCATGTAGGGCGACACTTCGCTGAGCGACACCTGCAAGCGCGCACCAAGATTCGGGTCATTCAGTTGATGGATCAGACGTCCCGACGCATCAAAAATCTGCACCGATTGCGACTCGGCGTCAATCACCTGCCCAAGCGCGGCAATGCGCGCCTCATAGCGCCCGATAATGTTCATGTAGAACACAATGGTGCCGATGACGACCAACAGAATGCCGCCGAGAGAGG
This sequence comes from Anaerolineae bacterium, assembly GCA_034436355.1. Taxonomy (GTDB): domain Bacteria; phylum Chloroflexota; class Anaerolineae; order Aggregatilineales; family UBA2796; genus CP2-2F. Next base: position 2,064 of record DAOTVQ010000028.1, on the reverse strand, counting down.
CAAAGAGCGCCACCAATGCAATGCGGATGATCAGACCGCCCACGCGCTCAGGGCTGTCTTGCAGCTTGGGTTCAATGCCATAATTGGGCTGAAGGCTGCCACTCGGTGAAGGCGATGGAATGCCCACAGTGCCTGCCTCAGCCATGCGGCGCTGGAGTGCAGCGGGCGAACCGGCGGGCATCGTTTGCCCTGACAGGGCAGGGTTGGGGATGGTGGCGCCGCTATCCACACGGGCATTCGGCTGTGTTACATCCAGCAGGCGGTTTGGCACCGTCGGACCTGAGCCGCTCCCCTCGGAGGCAAGCCGCGATGCCCATTTGCCAACCACCGTCCCCTGATCATCCACTAAGGGAGCTTGTTTGGGCAGTGGCGAGTCGTCATGGCGCGGGCTGAGGTCGGCGGCAGGCTGGGCAGAGACAGCTTTCTGCTCGCTGGTGGCAACTTTGGGTGCGCGCAGTTCAGAAGGCACTTCGGGCAGGGCGCTGTCGCTGCTGGTGCGCGGCGGCAAGCCGGGTGGTGTGGCTGCTACCCATTCGTTACCCTCATACTTGTACCACAGATCAGTCTCAAAGCCGATCATCCACCATACATTATTGGAGTCGGTGATCATCAAACGGCGGAGCGCTTCCTTTGCCTCCGCTTTGCTGATCTGATTGTTCTTGTATTTGCGGCGCAGGATGCCTACCTGCCGCTCCACATTGTGGAAGCGCTGCACAGGGTCAAGCGGTTCGGAAGTCTCCACTGCTACCGACACACCGTGCGTCGCTTGGGGTGCTTCTACAGCAGTATCGAGGGCGTGTGCCTCAGCCGTGCTGATCGGTTCGGCGGTTGGCATTTCCAAGCCGGAAGCCTCCAGCGGCGCCGCTTGCGTGGCAGGCTCAGGATCATCATCGTTGGCGGCAGCCATGGCACTCAGGCTGTAGGACGAACCTTCATCAGGCGGTGGTTCTTCAGCACGTGCCGCTGGCGAGACAAAGCCAACGCCCGGCACATAATTTGAATAATCCGCTTCGCTGGCAAGTGCTGCATTAGGCGGCAGATCAGAGCGCTCGGACGCAGCTTCCTCACCGTTGGTTTGCGCGGCTTGGGCAGCTTGTTCGGCGTGGAGTAGCAGTGCCGAGACACGCTCTAGCGCCTCACGTGGCACATACCAACCGCCAGGACGTTCGGGTTCGGCGTCGGTTGGCAGCGGCACATTCGGCTGCGCTGCGCTTTCAGCGCGCAGACGGGCTGCCTCGCCAACGGCTAAATTATCAGGCGCAGACCAACCAGCACTGCGCCACTGTTCGGGCGGACTTTCCATCGGGTTAGACATAGCAACACCTCAAACTGCCGCACATCGGGCAAACTTTTCAGGGTAGCACAGTTAGACCGCGCATACATATTCTATACCGTAAGTGTAAACCGCGTGCGGCGTCGGGGCAAGTTTCCAAGCGGAACGGGCAGAGCAAGCAGTTCATTGCCGTGCCTCCCTCAGCCCCTACAGCGTGTTGGTGGGTGGTAGGCTGCGCCGCCCCTCTCGAAAGAGACTCCTTTCGCGGCACCCATCGGCATGACATCTGTGCAGGAGAGGTTTCCGCCTGCGGCAAGCCGCGCATCAAGGTGGCGGCTGCCCTGCTGGCGCGATCTGCCAAAACCTGCACGCAGCAGCGCCAGAATGACGGTGGTCTGGGTAGGTTGGCGCTGCCGCACTTGCTAAGGCAATCAGGGCATCAGCGAGGGCGGCTCTTGGGCTGCCCCGCTCAGTTCTAAGCGCCGCGCATAGGCTTCTGTTTGCGTCTTGAAGTAGAACATCCACACGCCGCAAATGCTGATCAGCAAAAGCTCCATCGCCACAAAGCTCAGCACGCGCAGCACATATAACAGTAACAGCAGACTGCACAGCACGCCAAAGCCTGTTGAAATCGCCTTGAAATGCTGCGGAAAGATCGGTGCAAAAATCGTTACGGTGAACATCAGCAGCACGATCAGCCCAATCATGCCGTTTGCGGCGACGTTGTGCAGAAAGTCGCTCAACGGGCTGATGGTGGTTGGGAACAACCCAATGCCGATCATCAGCACACA
>DAOTVQ010000027.1:0-33392 GCA_034436355.1 Anaerolineae bacterium | reverse complement strand
CAGTCTTTGCCGGCGTCGTAATCCATGCGGATGTGAGGTGCTGCCATAAAACCACTCCTTGCTTATCAAAAGTGTGATTGAAAATGGCTTAGTGCGCGGAGGAATAGCGCGGTGTGTCTTGCCGCCCTTGAAGGTAGCGAAAATCAAACGCCCCGCCAATAAGTAGCGAGACGTCTGATGTGTGCTGCCCGAAACTTTTACAGCTTTTTATGCAGCTTTTGCAGGATTTTTACAGTGTCACTGCCCACCGCTTAAGCCCGGCGTCGGCAGCACCTCATACGGATCAGCCCAGTAGCTTGGGAACGGCGCATAGGGCAGCCCGTAATACGCCTCGATAATGCGCCGTGCAATCGGTGCGCCCGTCTCCGATCCTTCGCGGGAGTGCAGCACCAACACCGCAATGGCAATATCCGGCGTTTGGTCGGGCAAGCCTGCATATGCCACAAACCAACCATGCGGATACAATGTGCCGCTTTGAACTGTCCCCGTCTTGCCACAGACGCGCACCCGCCCATGATCCCAACCGACGAAAACCCAGTTTGCCGTGCCAAGCCGTTGGTTGGTGATTACCTCACACATGCCCAGCTTCACGCCCGCCATCACCTCTGGGGCAATCCCTAACGGTGCTGCCTCACGTTCTGGTGCGCTGTAGGTTGGCGGTTGCCCGGGGTAGCCCACCTTCTGGACGAGGGTTGGGTTGGGCAAATATTCGCCGTTGGCAACGGCTGCCGTCATGCGCGCCGCTTGCAGCACCGTGACTTTCACACTGCCCTGCCCAATAATGATGTTCAGGCTATCGCCCACGCCCCAAGCACGCCCTTCATTGGTGCGCGTCCAGGCTGGATCAGGGATGACGCCTTCCAGATCAACCACTGAGTCAATCCCAGTTGGCACGCCTAAGCCCATCTTGTTAGCATATTGGCGCACCAACGAAGGATCGATGCTGTTCAGCTTCTCGCCGATCAGCCAGAAGTAAATATCGCAAGAGGAAGTGAGCGCCTGATGCAGGTTGATCTCCTCATGATAGTTCGGATTGCGCCCCGGCTCAAGGTAAATCCAGTCGGTCAGGATGCGCCCGTCATCAGGGCTTTTGAGCGTGCCGCTGCAATAGCGCGTCTCTTTCATGCGGAAGGCACCTGAACCTGCCGCCGCCGCCGTCGAGACGACTTTCATCACCGAGCCAAGCGCGTAGAGTTCTTCGGTGGCATGGTTTACAATGGCGCGTTGAGCAAAATAGCGGCTGATCACATCGGTCGAGTCCCAAGTGCCGCCAATCCGCCATGCATCTGAGTGGACGGACGGAAAACTCGCCATCGCCAGCACATCGCCTGTTTTCACATCCAGCACGACGGCTGCCGCGCCCGTCACAAGGCGTGCTTGGGCGGCACCATTCCGCAGCGGCGCCCAATTTGCCTCGTTGTAGGCAGACGCGATTGCTTGCTCAGTTTTTAATTGCAATTCGCGGTCAAGGCTCAGGTGAACGTCCTGACCACGTGCCGCCTGATTGCGATAGATCGTCCGCACATTGACGCCATCTGAGGTGCGGATGAGCAATTCCGCGCCGCTGACGCCGCTCAGCTGCTCTTGCCAAACGCGCTCTACGCCGAACTGCCCAACCAACGATCCCGGCGCGACATTTGGATAGGCTGCCTGCTGATCGGCTTGAATGGGCGCGACGAAACCAACCGTCTGGGCGGCGATGTTGCCACCATAGTAAAAGCGTGTGGTCTGCGGCACGTATTGCAGCAGGCAAACGCGATCTAGGCTTGGGCGCAATGCTTCATAGTCACTCTGAAAGAGCGTGCCAACCGTGAAGCCGAAATCTTGCCCGGTGAACGGGCGGTACTGCTCAAAATCGCCGATGTAAAGGCGGAACGTCTCGGCAAGGGCGCGGAAACAAGCATCCGGATTGCCGGTTGGATATTGACGCGTCAACAGGCGCACAGCATAGTTTGGCACATTGTCCTGCGCGATGACCTTCCCATTGCGGTCGTAGATGCTGCCACGTAGTGGTGGCGTGCGCTCTAGCACAAGCTGCGCGCCGCCTGCTAAGCCTTCAAAAATATCCATGGCGCTCCACGCAATCCGCCAACCGCGCTCTGTGAGCAATAAGCGCATAGTGCGGGCAGCATCGGTGAATTCACCTAAGAAGCGTGAGTTGAACGTCATGTCATAACGGATGATGGCTGTGTTGCCTTGCCGTTCGGTCAGATCATCAAGAACTTGGTAGCGCTTGGCATTCTCGCCAAACAGGTTGAGCGTTTGCTCTGCCTGCTCATAGGTGGCGGTGAACGCCTCTCGGCTGGTGACCAGCGAACGCGGCGAGAGCAAGCCGTACATCGTGTTATAGTCACCCTTCACCCAAGCATCCAGAAAACTGCGTGCGGTGTTGACTGCATCACCCAAACTAGGCGGCACGGTTGGCGCGTTGGGTGCGGCAAGGTCAGGCGTCGAACATGCCACCACTAGCAGCAAGAGCAAAAATGCGCGCAGGCGGGATAACAAGTGATTCATGGGAATTTTTCCAAACACACACGGACGGGCAAGGATGGCTAGCTGGCAATTTCGGCGCCCTCAGTGGTTTCGGCGCCGTTAGGTGCATTGTCATCATCGGCATCACTCGTCGGAACGACTTCACTCTCAACCAACAGATCGAGGATGTGCTGACCACGAATCAGCACGCGGCGCATTCCCGGCGGTTGGCTAACGCGCAGCCGACGTGAGGCGATCAGCCGTTTTACCGTACTCAGGCTGACGTTTAGAATTTCGGCAACTTCCTCACGCGAATAGACGCGGTTTGCCTCAATGATTGGGCGTTGTGTATGGTGTACCATGAGGTTGTATTATAAACCACTTTGCCACCGTTGCGACTCACAGACGTTCACGGCGCATTACCACACTTTGCACCAAGCCAATGCCGACTAGCAGTGTTAGCAAAGACGACCCGCCAGAACTAATAAATGGTAGAGTCAATCCCGTCACTGGCAACACATTCAGATTCATGCCTATGGAGACGACCGTCTGAAAGAAGATGATCGCAGCAATGCCATAACAAATCAAAGAGCCAAGTGCATCGCGTGCCAGTGCTGCCGCCCGAACGATCCGCCATAGCAGAATGCCCATCAGCACAAAAACGAACGTTGCGCCGACGAAGCCAAGTTCTTCGGCAATCACGCTGAAGATGAAGTCCGTATGGCGCACGCGCAAAAAGCGCAAGCGCGATTGCGTGCCGCTGGCATAGCCCTTGCCCAACGCACCACCCGACCCAATGCTAATGCGCGCCTGAAAGATGTTGTAGCAATCCGAATCACGGGTATCTTCACAGGTGATGAAGTTGACAATGCGATCCCGTTGGTACTGCTGCATGTTCGTCCACAGCACGGGAAACCCTACGACAGCGGCAAGGCTAAAGAGCGCGATATGCTTCATCCGTAAGCCCGCCGCCCAAATCATGACCAGCCATGTGAACATGATCAGGATGGTGATGCCCAAACTTGGCTGCAAGAAGATGAAACCTGCTGGCAAGCCCACATAGCCCAGTGAGATCAGCACGGTCTGCAGTTTATCCATCTTAGGATATTGCTTTTGCAGGTGCTGCCCAAGCACAATCACGATCAGCACCTTTGCCAGTTCGGAAGGCTGCACAGGCAAACCGACTGTTAGCCAGCGCTGCGCGCCGCCATCGCCCACTTGCCCAAGCACTGCCACCATCGCCAGCAGAAAGACCAAGCCGCCATAAATATAGGGCTGCAAGGCTGCCAACAGGCGATAGTCCATCGCGGCGAAGATGAACATCATCACCACGCCGATGATGGCATATTGAATCTGGCGCGGCACACGGGAGATCAACTCGGTATCCACGGCGCCAAGCGTTGCGCTGCGGATCATCAGCACACCGTAGATGATCAACACGATCACCACACCAAACAGCACAAAATCAAAGTTGCGCCACAACCGCGCTGTCGTCTTCAATGCAGATCACGCTCCATCGGCTAACAAGCCGCTCATCATACCACCCTGGTGGGCTGCCCTGCAATGCTGCTTGCCAATTTATCAGCCAAGACTCATGATTCGGGCTGTTCCAGCAGCGCGGCAAGCTGTGGCAGCACGGTGGCAGCGGTGCCTTGCAGAAAGAGATCGCAGATGGGCGCAATCTCATCCTGCTGAGGGTTCACATCAATCAGGTAGGCGCTGCCATGCCGCTTAGCAAGGTAGGGCAGTGAGGCAGCCGGCTGCACAATGCCCGACGTGCCAACGATCAACACCACATCAGCGGTCAGGCACAGCGTTTGAGCGCGATCTAGGGCAGCCGTCGGCAGCATCTCGTTAAACCAGACCACGTTCGGGCGCGCATAAGCACCACAGTATGGGCAGCGCGGCGGCACAGAGTCGGTGGCAAGGGTTGCTACATCTAGCAGGGTTGGCTCACCCTGACAATCGGCAAAGCATTTGTGCTGTGTGATGCTGCCGTGCAGTTCGATCACGTCGGTGCTGCCGGCACGCTTGTGTAAGCCATCTACATTTTGGGTGACCACCACCACTTGCGGCAGCCGAGCCTCAAGCGCGGCAAGCATATAATGCCCTGCGTGTGGCTGCACTTCCAACACTTGCAAACGGCGTGCCTCATACCACTCCCACACCAAGCGTGGGTTGCGCCGAAATGCTTGTGGTGTGGCAAGTTCTTCAGGGTCAAATTGCGCCCACATCCCTTCCAACGCATCCCGAAAGGTTGGGATGCCGCTCTCTTTGGACATGCCAGCGCCGGTCAGCACGACGAGACATTGTGCTTGGCGCAGCACATCCGCAGCAGCGCGCAGTTTGGCGGCGTTCATGCCTCGTCCTCGTCTATTTCGGGTGTAAATTCCACTTTGGCGTAGAGGTCTGCCAGCGGCAAGCGCACATCGAGGCTTGGTAATTCGGCAACTGCCTCCAGCCCTTCGTAAATGGTGAGCAACACTGCTTTTCGCCTTGCCGCCCATAATGTTCAATGCGCGGCGCATTCTGGGCAATCAACAGGTAATCTTGCAGCGTGCTGAGCGTTTGGTAACGCTGCCATTTGGTGGTGCGGTCATGCTGTGCAGTGGAAGGCGAAAGCACCTCAACAATCAGGCTTGGGTTGAGCAGTGTATCTTGTTCGGTAAGCTGTGGTGTGCCACATACCACAATCACATCAGGATAAACATAGGCACGCAGTAATTTCACCCGCAGATCACTCTGAAGAACGGCACACGGCTGATTGCCAAGCGCTGAACGAAGCACAAAATTGGCGTTAGATGCAATTAGGTTGTGCTTGTATGAGGCACCAACCACATTGTAGAGTTGCCCATCATAATATTCATGCTTAGCATCACTGGCACGCTCAAAGGCAAGGTATTCCGCCTCTGTCCACTGATGTTCGTATTTAGGCAGCGCGACCATCTCATACACTCCTTGCACCCTTCCCGAAGTATAGCGGAAAACGCACCGTGCGAACAAGGTGTGCTAAGCGCAACGCGTATAAAAGCTGGGCGCACCTTGAACTACTACCAACCTAGACCTTCATTAATGATTCAGAGAATTCTAACGCCTTTTGAACAAGACTGTGCTACGCTTTAGGTCAGAAATAGCAAGAGTGGAAGTGAGACATAACCCATGATACGTCTTAGCCGCGCAGGATTTTCTGCGCTGATCATCGTTACCTTGATGTTTGGTGTGCTGCTTGGCAGTGTGTTTTCAGGCGCGCCTGCCCGTGTGCAAGGGCAGGATTTTGTGGATGATGAAACCAGCCTGCTCCAGCGCGTTTACGCACAAGCCAACCCTTCTGTGGTGGCGTTGGAAGTACGCGTGCCTGCTGATGCTCAGATGCGAAGCCTGATGCCCTTTATAGACCCAAACCTGCCAACGGAGCCGCGCTTCCGCATCGCACAAGGGTCGGGCTTCCTCTATGATCAGAATGGGCATATTATCACCAATAACCATGTGGTCGAACAAGCCGACCGCGTTACAGTCATCTTTTCGGACGGCTTGCGCTTGCCTGCAACCATTGTTGGCACCGCACCCGATGCTGATATTGCCGTGGTGAAGGTCGATCCGACCCAAATTGCGGAGCTAACGCCGCTCACGCTGGCGGACTCGGATCAGGTGCGCGTTGGCGAGCGTGCCATTGCCATGGGTAACCCATTTGGGTTGAACAATACCATGACGCAAGGCATTGTCAGTGCCATTGGGCGTTCGCTGCGCCAGCAGCAGTTCAGCATTCCGCAGATCATCCAGACCGATGCTGCCATTAACCCCGGCAACAGCGGCGGACCGCTACTTAACAACCGCGGTGAGGTGATCGGTGTGAATACTGCCATTCGCAGCAACGTTGAACAATCAGCAGGCATTGGCTTTGCCGTGCCAAGTAACATCGTCAAGTTGATGGCGGATCAACTGATTGCAACAGGTAAAGTTGAGCATTCTTATCTGGGCATCACCGGGACAACGCTCACCTCGAACATTGCGGAAGCGCTTGGCTTGGATTTCCGCCTGACCGGTGTCCTGGTCAACAGCATTGTGACGGGCGGTCCTGCTTCAGCAGCAGGCTTGCGTGGTGCAACCCGTGAACTGAGCATTGATGGCGAGCCTGTGCCAGTCGGTGGCGATATCATCACCGAAATTGACGGCATGAAGATCAAGGTTTTTGAGGATTTGCTTGGCTACCTGTTCACACGCACCAAGCCCGGCGATGAGGTCACGCTCACCATTTTGCGCGATGGTGAAACTATCCAAGTGACAGTACGCCTAGCGCCGCGCCCTGCCCAAGTGCGCTAAAACTATCCCTAACGCTGATGGGCGGAAGTTTTCTGCCCATCGGCAGCTTAGCCCGCAGCGGCGATTGAGCCGCATACCAATCTGTGTTAGACTGTGGTTGGTGAAGGCTTGCAAAAGGTAGGAACAGCCATGCAGCATATCAGCGAGAGCGTTTCAATCAACGCGCCACCTGCGGCAGTTTGGTCACTGCTCACCACACCGAACTCAATCCTGAAATGGTTTGTTGGCATTGATGCCCTTGAGGCAACACCGGATTATCCTGCGGTTGGCTCGAAAATTGCGGGCAGCTATAAGGTGTTGGGCATAGAGCTAAAGGCAACACAAACGGTTACAGCATCCGAAGCAGGCAGCGTCATTCACTATGCGCTAGAAGGCGTGGTGAACGGCACACAACACTGGTCAATTGCCGGTGACGGGAACATGGTGACGCTGACCATGACAATGGACTACAGCATGAGCGGCGGCGCTCTGGGCAAGCTGGCAGAGCCTGCTGTGCATCAAGTGAACTTGAATAATGCCAAGCAATCTCTTGCCAAACTTAAGGCGCTGGCAGAAGGCTAACAGCGCATATTACAGTAGCCGATAGAACCAATCATTTAGGTATAAGACGGCGATCTGCGTGCCTTTTTCAGGAAGTTTTGCACCACGCAGATCGTCGCGCATGTAGTGCGCTGTGCCGCGCCTAATCTTCAGATCGGGCAGCAAGAATTGGTAACGCAGCCGCACATAGTAATGCGAGGCGCGTTCTTCGCCAAAGCATTCCACCACCTCGCCACGCACCACCACGCCGCGCCGTTCATATTGCGTCAGCAAGATATTCTGCGCCAATGCCCACAGCAGCACAGGCAGTGCCAACAAGGGCGGTGCAATCACCATTAGCCACAGTAGGTCTGCCTCAACTGCTTCAAGGCGGCGGTCGAGCAGCGTGTTCATCTCAGGCTGGTCGGGCAAAAACTTGATAACAAGGCGGCTGCCCACAAAATAGAAATCGTATTCAGCAGCATCTACGCTCACTTCTCGGTCAAAGGTGCGCCCATCGGGCAGCGTAAAGCGATAGGTGATGAACCAACGGCGGTGCAGATCGCGGTTGCCTTCCTCAAAACGGCGATCAATGACCTCTGCTGGTGCGCGCCCGCTGCGCGCATCAAGGGCGGCGTTTGCCTCTGCTTGGCGCGCTGCCAACCAGATCGAGAGCAGGCACAAGGCTGTGGCAACCAGTGCAATATAAAGATGGGTGCGGTGCGCGATGTGGCTGCGTGCTTTGCCTTCCACCAGGTCATATTCGGGGTGCAGCACAAATGCCGATTGCGGATCGGGATCAATAGGGATGACAGCGGGTGCGTTATCAGTTGCTGTGATGAGGGCGCTCTGCGTGCCAGTTTGCGTTTTTGCGGTGCTTTTTTTTGCCATAATAATTTCACGTCAGTTCGGCGAGGCTGAGTGCCTCACCATCCATGCGCCATATGGCAAGGCGCACCACCTGCGGTCTGCCTGAACGGCGCGCCATCAGTACGACGATGGGCAGGCGATCCAACAAGCCACTGTTGATGACAGTTTGATCAATGTTTGGCACAGCCCGCCGCACCGCCATACCAAACGCAGTTCGCAGCCGCAGCGGATCGGTCGCAGCGCGGAATGCCCATAACAAGCGCGGCGCACGCTCGCCCACGCCGCTTGCTAGCGCCTCCCACATTGCCTCAGATTCATCAAAACGGATTTCGTCAGCGATTAGCCAGCCGCCGCTTTCGCCAACCTGCTGACGCGCCGCACTGAGCTGTGCGGCAAAGGTGCCGCCTCCTGCATTCGCAATTCGTTCGGGCAAGCTAAGTTCGGCGGCGCGCTGTGCGGCGGCGTGCGCCCCGCTCTGTTCGGCAATCAACGGCAAAAGCGCCTGTAGCAGCGTCGTTTTGCCGCTGTCCACATCGCCCGCCAGCATAATGCCGCGCCGCTCGCTGATGCGCTGCGTTAACTGTGCGGCTTGGTCAGCGCTCAGCAGCGTCATGCCGATCAGGTCATCAAGGCTGAGTGGCTGTGCAGCGTGCAGGCGAATGCTTGCCTGCAAGGTCTGGCTGATCGGCGGTGTGGTGATTGTCAGCCGTGCAGGGCGTTCTGCCAAGCGCCCGCCAACCTCAATGAGCGCCTCGCCGCCATAGAGCGCCACGCCAGAGGCGAGTAGCGCACGGCGCAGCACGCGCTCCAACTGTGAATTGTCTTCAAAGCGCAGAGCGGTTAAGGCTTTCTCGATCCCATGCCGCGCATAGATGCGATCATAGGCTGCGATCTCGATCTCATTGACAGACGGATCGCTGAGCAGCGGATGCAGCACGCCCATCAGGAACAAATCGTTATAGGCTGTCTCAATCACGCGCAAGCGATCCTCACGTGAAAGGCGAATGCCTTCTACTGTCAGCACATACTCGACAATCTCCACCAGGATGCGGCGGCGTTCGGCGGCGTCAGACTCCAGCAGAATATCAGAGCGCGCTTCAGTTTCGGCGGCGAACTGTTCGGTCACGCGCTCCAGCACGCCTGCCAACGAGACTCCGCGTGCGCTGAGCAGATCGGGCGTCGGTTCAGGCGGTTGTTCAGGCAGGTCGTCAAAACGGCTTGGCATCGGTATTCCTTATTCTGCTTCGGCGTGCCCAAAGCGCGCCAAAAAATCAGCGATCACATAACCATAGGCTGATTCGGGCAAGTTGTTGCCAAAGTTGATCAGCTTTTCGCGCAGCCACACGCCGCCCATTGCCTCATAAAAGGCACGCGCCCGCAAGTTATCGCTCAGCACCCAGATCAGCATGTGCGTATGTCCACCTGCCAAGAAATGGCGCGCCACAGGCACTAACAGCCGTGTGCCAATGCCGCGCCGTTGGTGGCTTTCCCGCACATAGAGCGCATAAATCTCAGCGGTGTAGGGTGTATCGTTAGTGCGTGAATTGCCACCATAGGCAAAGCCGACGATCTGCCCATCATCTTCTGCGATGTAAATATAATGTGGTGAGTATGTGTCGCTAAGACGTGCCTGCCAAGAGCGCTCACGTTCATCATAGTTGAACTGATCGAGGAAGCCTTCTGGCACCAGCCGCCCATAGGTGGTGTGCCACGTATCCAAATGCACAATACCAATAGCGCGTGCATCTTCCAACCGTGCGGGACGAATCAACATAATGTCTCTCAATCTACCACAAGCACTTGTTCAGGCTCAGCCACCTTTGGGCGCATGGCACGCGCTTCGGCGCGGCTGGCAATAAAGAGTGCTACCAAAATCACGGCACTGCCAACCAATTGCAGCGGCTGCGGCAGCTCGTCCAGCAAGAAGGCAGCAAAAACGGTGCTTAGGATCGGCTCGCCCAAGATGATCAGGCTCACAAAGGCAGCCGAGAGGTAGCCCAGCGCAAAGTTGAAGAGTGAATGCCCAATCAACTGCGGAAAGATCGCAACCATCGTCATCCAGAAGAAAGCGCCAAGTGACAGATCGGAAAGCGTGCCGCCTTGCCCTGTCAGCAGCAGCACACCAATGAGGGTGAGCGCGGCACTGCCATAAACTAACCAGATATAGGGCAGCGCCTTGAGCGTAGCGCGCAGCTTGCGCCCGATGATGTAGTAGATTGCCACCGCCACCGCACCCAGAAACGAGAGCAGCACACCGATCAGCGGTGCCTCTTGGCGCGGCGCAGTGCCGGCACTGCCTGCTGTGCTGATGATCACGCCGCCAACGATTGCCAGCAAAATCGCGCCGATGGTTTGGCGGCTCAGCTTTTCGCGCAGCAGCAGCGGCGTTAGCAGCGCCACAATCAGCGGATTGGTGGTAACCAACGTCGCGCTGATCAGCACGGAAGTGTATTCCAACGAGGTGATCCACGTGCCAAAATGGATGGCGAGAAAGACGCCAGAGAGCATTGCTAAGCCGATCTCGCCCAGCTTGAGCGCCCGAAGTTCCGCGCTGTGGCGCGCCCATACGAACGGCGTCAGAATCAGGACTGCCACCGCAACGCGCCACGCTGCAATCAGCAAAGATGGCGCGCCTTCGGTCTGTGCATAGCGAATCAGGATGGACGATGATGAAGCAGCCAACAAGCCGATGGCAAGCGCCGCATACGGACGCCATGTGACGATTTTCACAGCGGATTCAAGCCTCATAACGCTTAGAGATTGGCGAAAATGCACAAAGTAGATTAGATTCTTTTAGAACGTGCAGGCGTGATCCTACCACTACTGCCTAGCAACAAGCAAGCGCCTGCGTCTCTTGTGCCTTGTTCCACAACAGGAGTAACACACAATGCCAAAGTTTGAGTTAGCGCCGCTGCCTTACGCGGCGGAAACGCTTGAGCCGCACATTGACGCACAAACTATGCAGATTCATCACGGCAAGCACCACGCTGCCTACGTGAACAATCTGAATGCAGCCCTAGAGCAGCACCCGCAATTCTTCGAGATGAGCGCCGAACAGATCATCAAAGATTTGGCGTCCGTGCCAGAAGCAGTCCGTCAGGCAGTCCGCAACAATGCTGGTGGTCACGTCAACCACACCATGTTCTGGAATCTGATGGCTGCCAATGCCGGTGGCGCGCCAAGTGGCGATCTGGCGGCTGCTATTGATGCCGCGTTCGGCAGCTTCGACGCCTTCAAAGCAGAGTTCAAAAAGGCAGCGGTTGGGCGTTTTGGTTCGGGCTGGGCATGGCTGATCGTGGATGGCGGCGCGCTTAAGATCGTCTCCACGCCCAATCAGGATAACCCGGTGATGGATAATCCGAATGTCGTGCCGATCTTGGGCTTGGATGTGTGGGAACACGCCTACTACCTCAAGTATCAGAACCGCCGCCCAGATTATATTGATGCGTGGTGGAATGTGGTCAACTGGAGCGCCGTTGCTGCGCTGTATGCGGCTGCCAAGTAAGGCAGGGCTGTGCAAGGGTGGGCAAAATCCCGCCCTTGTCTTTTACCCTTTCTATGGCGATACACCTTCACATCTCCCCGCTTTCCTACGCCTTGTGGAGAAATTAGCTTATCATCTATAATATCCATAGGCAGCAGGCGAGGATAACGCACCGTGCGAATTACACTGGACGACGGCACAACCGAAGATTACGAAGACGATCCTTTCACCGAAGGCGGACAGGGCAGACTCTACCGTTCGCGTGATGAACGGCATGTGATCAAGCTCTATCACGAAGAAGATCGTGCGCGCCTGCCTGCTTTGCAGAAGATCATGGGGGATCTGAACGTCACACGGCACGATCCGAGCGCGGTAACGCTCTTTGCGTGGGTGAACGGCATTGTGCGCCGCCCTTCGCTGGGCGTGCGGATGTTGAACATCAACCGCGATGTGCCGCATAAAGACCTAACGTGGTGGTTTACGCCCAAAGCGCTGAACCGTGTGCCGGAAGATATGCGCGGCAACTGGTTTGATCGCACCTGCGTCGCCAGCGAGATGGCACGCATCGCATGGAAACTGCACGGCGTTGGCTTGTGCCACTCGGATTTTTCAGGCGGAAATTTTATGGTGAATGTGGCGCGCCATCGTGCTGTGCTGATTGACCTAGATGGTTTGGTGGTACCAGATGTGCTGCCACCTGCCATGATCGGGACAGCCGAGTACATGGCACCTGAAATCGTAACCGCCTACATTCGCAAACAACGCGATATTCGCCCATCCATTCAGACGGACTTACATTCGCTTGCCGTGCTGATTTACCAACTCCTGTTGATGCGGCATCCCTTGCGCGGTCCTAAAATTCATGATCCCGACAACCCAGAGCGCGATGATCAACTGGCATTTGGCGAGAAGGCGCTTTATACCGAACACCCGACCGACCGATCTAACCGCCCTAAAGACCCTTTTCGCGGCGCGTGGCTGCTTGGCGAGGAAGTGGAAAACCTGATGCGCCGCACGTTCACAGATGGTCTGCATGACCCAAGCAAGCGTCCTGTGGCTGCCAAGTGGCACGATGCCCTGATCCGTATGGCAGATCAGCACGTGCCATGCTTCAACCCACAATGCAGCGGCAAGGCGTTCATCCTGCTGCGCGATCATCCTGCCGTTTGCCCATGGTGCAACACGCGCATCAGCTACCCAAAACAGATTCCTGTGCTGCGCCTCTATTCGGGCGTTGGGCAAACAGGGCATTTCCAGCAGGATAAAGGGCGCATCGTCGGTTGGCAGAGCCGTTCACTGCACCGCTGGCATGTGCAGAGCAATTTCCCTGAGCATGAGGCAACCCGCGCTGAAGATCGTGCGCCGTTGGTGGAATTTCAGTATGATCAGCGGCAGGGCTGGCTGCTGCATAACCTTGCCCTAGAGCATTTGCGGGTGGCAGATACGGGCAGCGTGCAGTCGGTCAGGCTAGGAGCAGCTTTGCCGCTGCGCGAAGGGCAAAAGTGGCTGCTTGGCGCAGGCAACACAGCGCGCCTCGCTCTTGTGACTATGCAAAGTGTTTAGCGCGGCAAAAGATGCTGCATGTGAGTTCCGCCGCTGAATTAACCGCTGCCTTGCGCGCTGCCGAGCCAAACAACCTGATCAGCTTGGCAATTGGTGAATATGGCGGCGTTTTTGTGATTGAAAAGCCGTTGGTGCTGCGCGGTCAGAAACGCCAGACGGTGCTTTGGCGTCAAGCGGCGCCTGTGCTATACGTTCGTGCGCCGAATGTGCGCTTGGAAAACCTATTGATCGACCGGACCGTGCAAGCGGGGGTTATGGTTGTCCATGACGCTGAGTGCCTGCCAACTGGGGAAAAATCTATGCAGCTTGATGACAACACCCTGATCAACTTAGGCGAACTGCTGCCCGGCGCGCCGGTCAGCCTGCCGCTCCGCCTGGCGGTGCGGGCGCGCACTGAACTCAGCGTAAGCGGCTTGCACGGCGCAAAAATTGAGCCGACCACACTGCCAGCAGACGGCACGCATGCCTTGCTGCTCACCTTAGATGGGCAGGCACTTCAGAAGGGCGAAGTGCTGCTTGGCGAGATCACAGTGCGCGAAGGCGACCACACGCGCTACCTATGGTTGACTGGCACGGTGCTAGATCAACCGCCACCAGAACGCCTGCTGTGCCTTGCCCTCAAAAAGCACCGACTCTATCCACCTTATGGCGGCATGATGCTCTCAGCGGCGCACTTTGCTGCCCTTGCGGTTGGTACGCTGCCTGAGGGGGATTACTGTTTTGTGCAGCGCGATCCAAGTGGTGCTTTGTTCTTGTTCGTACCATCCGATCCGCCACTGCCCGTCAAGCTGAATGGGGCGCCAATCCCGCGTGGTGTGCGCCGTCTGCTGCACGAACACGATATACTGAACATCGGTGAAGTGGTCATTCAAGTGGCGCAAGCCTCTGAACCACCCAGCATCGAAGTGCCAGCTAGCATTCACTTCGCACGCTTCTCAGATCGCTTTCCCGAACCAGTGCCATTGACCTTGCAGACACTCAAGGTTGGCTGGAAGGGCGAGATCATACCCGTCGTGCCATATCTGGGCGTCTCGCCTGAAGGACAGTTCCGCCTCCCGCCCAACCGCACACATACATGGCTGGTCAGCTTGAATGGTGGAGCGCTGAGCCTGCCCAATGCCGACTACAGTCTTTCGGGTGGCTTGCTGGTGGCGGGTGCTAATCAAGTGCATGGTGTGGATGTCCATTTAAGCGTCCAGCGCCCTGAAGTTGCCCTGCGAACCGAGACGCTTGATCTCGGTCAGGTGGAGTCGGGCTGGTTGACCGAGCGCACCCTTGAATTCAGCATCGCTAATTTAGGGCGTGGCGCATGGTCAGGCGAAGTATACGCAACTGTGCCGTGGCTGAGTGTGCTTTCGCCAATGCCGATCAGCGGCGAGGCATGGTCAGAAACCTATGTGCAAGTTGGGCTAAGCCTGCGTTGGGAAACAGCGCATGAGGCAGATATGCTGCCGAGTGGCGTCCACGAGATTGCAGACGCGCTGATCATTGATGGCGGCGGCGTTTTCTCTGATGTGCCAATTGCAGCGCGCATGGAAGTACTGCCGCCGCGTGGTCATCTGCGCCTGTTGACTGAGCAAGTGTGCTTTGATGAAGTTGAGCGCAATATGGAGTTGCCAAGCGCCTTCATCGAAGTGCAGAATGAAGGTGCGGCTGATTGGCATGGCACACTGCGCCCTGAACGCGGTTGGGTGCAGATTATTGAGGCGAGCGGTGCAGAACTCAGCGGGGAGATCAGCGCGCCCACACTCAGCGTGCCTTACGGACACACTGCACGCATTCGCCTTGAACTGCTGGATATCCCTGACGCCATTCCGCTGGATACGCCTGTGCCACTAGATGCTGTTCATATCGAGAGCGATCCACGCAGCGCACCTTTTGTGGCGGCTGTGCCTGTTTCGATGATTCTGGTAGAGCGTCCGCCGTTTCTGACGGCGCGCCCTGTGCATTTTCCGCCCCTCGTGCGTGGTGAACCGCCTAGTGAAGCAATGCTGCGCGTCTATAACGCAGGCCCTTCGGTGTGGCGTGGCACAGTGCAGCGCCATGCGGCGTGGCTGGCGGTGCCAAACAGCGTTTTTGAGTGCGCGGTCGGCAGTGCCATAGAGATTCCGATTAGCCTTCACGAACGGCAGATGAATAACCTCCCACTGGGCGTCAGCCGCCATGAAGCAGCGCTGAGTTTAAGCGGTGCCCGTGAGCCTGTTTTTGTGGCAGTGCAAGTTGATCTGCGCGACTCGCCGCATGAACCCTATCTGGAAACGCCACTGCTCAATTTCGGCATAGTCAATCTAAGCTATGCCGAGCCATCGGTTGAGACGGTGCGCGTTCTGAATGCTGGTGCAGACATGTGGCAAGGTGAAGTGAGCCTGAATGCTGCATGGCTTTCCCTAGAAACTGCCCGCCGCAGCTTTGCGTTGAGCATACCACCAATGAGCGTGGCTGAATTCAAAGTGCTGATCAACAGTGCAGCCGCAGACTTGCCGAGCGGCGTCTGTGTGCAGCCCGACGCGCTCAACATTGAAGGTGCAGGGCAGCGGCTGGCGATCACCGCTCAGCTTTTATTGGTAGAGGCAGCCCCCCCCCTTAGCATCACACCATTGCAAGTGACCCTGACCAGCTTAAAGGCAGCCAAACTGAAGCTGACCAACAACGGTGGGCGCGAGTGGACGCTGACGCTGAACAGCGCGCCGTGGCTGGCACTTTCGCTAAGCGAACTAACTCTTGAACCAAACGAAACACAGAGCGTCGAAATTCGCTGGCTGCCAGAGCGGCTAAGCGTGGCATGGCACGATCCGCGTGGTTTGGTGGTGGTTGGCAACGGGCGCGAGTGGACAGTTGCCGTTGAGGTTACTGAGGCGGCCATCAAGTCGGCGAAGCGCACCAAGACTGCACCGCTCACACCACCAAGCGAACCTGCCGCGCCCAGCACACCGCCTGCTGGTGATCTGCCTTTGAGCAATGCCAATGGCTGAGCCGCTATGTGTGTATGTGCTAATTGATCACTCTGCCTCTATGAATGGCGCCGCGCTTGAGTCGTTGCGACAGGGCGTGCAGGTGCTACTAAGCGCTTTTGAAGGTTATCGGGGACGCCCACTTAAGGTGAGCCTGCTCACCTTCGAAAGCACGCCAACGCTCATGACACCGCTCAGCGATGCTGAGGCAGAAGAATTCACTACTGATGTGAGCCTGATCCTTGCCACCCTCGAAACGGCAGGCGCCTCCAACTTGGGCAAGGCACTGCGCCACCTCGCCGATCACTTGCTTGAAGGCACACACAACATCCTCTATTTGTTCAGTGATGGCAATTTCACCGACGACTGGGAGGCTACCCTAGCAGCACTGCGCCCAAACTTCCGCCGTATTTATACGGTTGCTTGTGGCATGGCTGCTAACCGCGAGACGCTTGCCGCTGCCGACCAAGTGCTGTGGGTGAGCAACCTGACCGCTGATGCTTTGCTAACCACATTGCGTGCTGCCAAATAAAAACCGCGCAAGGCAATGACCATTGCGCGGTTGGTGAGCCACCTTTGGGACTTGAACCCAAAACCTCACGCTTACGAAGCGTATGCTCTGCCGATTGAGCTAAGGTGGCATATGCTGTGTATAAGTTTAGCCATTGGCGGGCTGTCTGTCAAGGCGCAGAAACAGGGTGGCGTGGCGAAAGTTAGTTGAGGTGTTCTTTCTTCCGCAGCCGAGCCTCTGCTGAAAGTGCGAGACCAAAGTGAGAGGAGCGGTGAGTTGGCGCGCAGAAGCACAGTGCCGTAGTTTCCGAACTCAGGCGTTGGCAGGCAGCATCCAAGTGGTTAGCCACCGCGTACTACTGACATTCCGCCAACAGTTTATGTGACAAATTTCACTTATCCATTAGCAAGGATAATGGCACAATCAGCAATGGCAGTGCATATGGGTAATAGCGCCTGTGCCGTGAAAGGATTATGGGATGCAAAAAGTTTTAATTGCCTACGCCAGCAAGGCAGGCTCTACGGCAGAAGTTGCCGAGTTCATTGCGAAGGTGATGCGCGAGGCAGGCACCGCCGCCGATGTGCGCCCTGTCAAAAGCGTTCGTGATCTTTCAGCCTATCAGGGTGTGCTGGTGGGCAGCGCTATTCGGATGGGTAAGGTGCTGCCAGAGGTAGTGCGCTTTGTGCAAGCACAGGCTGCCGCACTTTCCCACTTACCCGTTGCCTACTTCAACGTCAACATGACCTTGAAAGACGACACCCCCGAAAACCGTGCAATTGCCGATGCCTACTTTGATCCGCTGCGCGCTATTTGCACGCCAATCAGCACCGCAGCCTTCGCCGGCAAGATGGATTATTCGCGGCTGGGCGGGCTGTTGCGTTTCTTTTTCTCACGCAGCAAAGGCAAAGAGGACAATCCCATTCCTGAAGGCAACTGGCTGAATTGGGAGGCGATCCGTGCTTGGGCGTTGGCAGTGCTGCCGCTGCTGCAAGCTGAGCGCCTGCCCGCCTAACTTGCCAAACACAAACAAGGGCGAGTCAAACTCGCCCTTGCCCTCAGAAGTGCGTTGCGTTAAACGCTCAAGGCTTACTCGTCAGCAGGCACGATCACCGCGTCAATGACGTGGATGATGCCGTTGCTGGCGTCAATGTCGGTGATGACGATCTTGGCGTTGTCAATCATGATTGCGCCATCCATCAGCTTCACGGTCGCGCTCTTGCCGTTGAACATCTCCACCATCACCTCGCCATTGTTATCCGCCAACAGCTTGGCAACATCATCCGAGCCAACGATACCATCCACCACGTGGTAAAGCAGGATGTTGGTCAGGGCAGCCTTATCAGCCAGCACACCGTTGAAGGCTTCCTCACCGAGCGCTTCCTTCAGCGCGGCGAAGGCGGCATCGGTCGGTGCGAAGACAGTCAGTTCTGCCTCAGGGTTGCTCAGCGCAGCCAGCACAGCCTCATCAGCCGCCTGCACAGCGGCAAGCAGTGTGGTGAACTCGGCGCCTTCGGTAGCAGTGGCGGTCGCAACCACGATCTCGGCAAGGTTGCGCGTCTCAGGCAGGATCACCGCGTCAATCACATGGATAACGCCATTGCTCGCCTCGATGTCCACCATATCCAACTTCAGGTTGGCGCCGTCAATGGTGATGCCCATATCGCTCTGTGCGATGTTGATGAATTGACCCTGCGCGGTGCGGACGCTCACAGGATTGCCCATGCTACCCTCCAGCGCAGCAACCACATCAGCCGACTTCACGACGCTTGGCAGCACATGGAACAGCAGAATCTGGGTCAGTTGTTCCTTGTCAGCCAGCACGCCCGCAAATGCCTCAGCACCGAGCGCCTCAGCCAGGGCTGCGAACGCAGCATCGGTCGGTGCGAAAACAGTCAATTCTGCCTCAGGGTTGCTCAGGGCAGCCAACACACTCTCGTCAGCAGCCTGCACGGCAGCCAACAGTGTGGCAAACTCGGGCGTGGCACCGCTAGCAGATTCCACAACGATTTCGGCGATGGTCTTCTTATCCATTTGGGCATTGGCAGTGCCGAACACACCACCGAGCGCAATCACAGCGATCAGCGCAAAAGCTAGTAGACGCTTCATGGGTTTATACCTCTGTCTGGTGTTTAAGAAAGGTTCAAATGTACGACGGTTTCGTTCTTTCATCACATCGTACAAACACTATACTAAAGCTAGACAATGAGTGGACGCTGAGTTAGTTATAAGAATTGATTAAGCCCTTAGAGGGAAGTTTATAATGTTTGGCTAAGATTGCCTAACCTGCAAAAATCCCTTGCTCAAAGCAAGGGATTTTTTGTAAACGTGGTTAAGAGATGTTACCGTTGGCGTAGTGAATAGGCGCACGGCTCTCTTTGATCAGGTCAAGCCGATCTGCCACATCTGCAAAGATAGCAAGAGCGCGATCAAGATGTTCACGAGTATGCGTTGCCGTGTAGCTTGTCCGCAGCAAGCTCATGTTGGCTGGCACGCCGGGCGGCAGCACCGGGTTGGTGTACACGCCGGAATCAGCTAAGGCACGCCAAGCTAGCACTGTCCGCAGATCGTCACGGATGATGATCGGGATGATGGGTGTGTTGCTTTGTCCAACATCAAAGCCCATCTCGCTGAGTTGGCTCCGCATATAGTTAGCATTCTCCCACAGTTGGTCAACGATGTTTGGATTCTCCTCGATAACGTCAAGGCAGGCGAGGACAGTGGCTGCGTTGGCAGGCGGCAGGCTGGCGCTGAAGATCAGTGAACGTGCATGGTGCTGAATGTAGTGGATCACATCCGCATTGCCTGCGATGAAGCCGCCCACAGAGGCGAAACTCTTGCTGAACGTCCCCATCGTGATGTCTACCTGATCGAGCATTCCATAATGGGCTGCCGTGCCGCGTCCCATCGGACCGGTGACGCCGATACCGTGCGCGTCGTCCACCATAATGCGCGCCCCATACTTCTTGCAGATGGCGACGATCTCAGGCAGTGGTGCAATATCGCCACCCATGCTGTAGACGCCATCCACCACCACCAGTTTACCCGCCTCTTCAGGCAGTTTGCTCAGCACCTTCTCAAGGCTGCTCACGTCGTTATGGCTAAAGCGTTTCATCTCGCCATAGCACATCAGGCAGCCATCTACGATGCTGGCGTGATCGTCTTTATCAATGATCACATAATCACCACGCCCAACCAAGGCGCTGATCGTGCCAACATTGACCTGATAACCTGTCGTGAAGGTGACGGCTGCCTCTGTTCCCATGAAGCGAGCAAGGCGACGCTCTAACTCGTGGTGCAGTTCGAGCGTGCCGTTCAGAAAGCGGCTGCCGGTGCAGCTGGTGCCATATTTGGCAATTGCATCCATCGCCGCCTGACGCACCTTCGGATGCGTCGTCAACCCTAAATAATTATTCGAGCCGAGCATGATCACTTCGCGCCCTTCAAAGGTTGCTGTAACGCCCTCTGAATTTTGCAGCGCACGGAAGTAGGGATAAATCCCCCGACTCATTGCCTCTTTCGCCAGCGTGAAACTACGTACTTTCTCAAACAAATCCTTCGACATGGCGTAACTCCCCGTTACCATTGGTTGTCAAGCGTTATGGACACAATAACCCACGTAGGGCGTGTCGGATATGCATTGACTTGCACCGTAAATTTTAACACTTTTCTAAGATTTTTGCGATCTTTAATAAAGCGGGATCGCCCTAAGCCTTAGATTAGGCAAAATTTGGTATAGTATGCCGCATGATTATCACCAGCACGCACAACCCCAAAGTAAAAGCGGCGGCAGCCCTGCGCGAACGCCGCGCCCGTGATGCAGCGCGCCTTGCCCTTGTGGAAGGCTATGAAGAACTGACGCTTGCCCTTGCCAGCGGCGCACAGCCTGCTGAGCTTTTCTTCTGCCCGCCGCTGTTCCGCGCCGAAGGGCAAGCCGCCCTGCTTGAACAAGCACAACAGCGTGGCGCCACTTGTTACGAGGTCAGTGAGCGCGTCTTTGCCAAACTTGCCTACCGTGAAAATCCTGACGGTTGGCTAGGCACCTTTGTGTTTCCGCAGCGCACGCTGGCTGATCTAAGCCTTTCTGCCGCGCCCTTCCTGATTATTTGCGAAGGGGTGGAGAAGCCCGGCAATCTCGGCGCCATTTTGCGGACGGCAGATGCCGCCAACGCGGATGCCGTCATTGCCTGTGATCCGCGCACCGATTGGGCAAACCCAAACGTGATCCGCGCCAGCAAGGGTGCCTTGTTCGCCGTGCAAGTGGCAGCCGCCACCAGCAGCGAGACGTTCGCATGGCTGCGCCAACACAACATCCGCGTAGTTGTGGCGACGCCTGCCGCCCAAACAGCGTACAGCGCACCCAATTACCGTGTGGGCGTGGCACTGGCGCTTGGCACGGAAAAAGAAGGGCTTTCCTCGCTGTGGCTGGAAAATGCTGATCACGCTGTAGCGATTCCCATGTTTGGGAAGGTCAATTCGCTGAACGTTTCGGCAGCAGCAGCGCTCTTGATCTATGAGGTGGTGCGCCAACGCACATAGAGCGCTGTTGGTAAGGTGCGCGCTGCGCTCTGTTGGCGCAAACCAAGTTCGCCTGCCTCAAGGCTGCCATTGTGATCTGCCATTGTCTCGGTAAGCAGGCGGCGCAGCGCGGGCAGCGTCGTTTTGGCTGTGTAAGTGGTGATGACCACACAACATGGCTTTTCGCTCAGCAGTTGGCGGATGAGCGCCATCAACTGTGGCATGGATTTGTCAAACGTCCACAGTTCGCCGCTGGCGCCATGCCCAAACGGCGGCGGATCGAGGATGAAGCCTTCGTAGCGCGCACCGCGCCGCACCTCACGCGCTGCAAATTTCAGGGCGTCATCCACCAACCAACGAATCGGGCGGTCGGCAAGGTTGCTGAGCGCAGCGTTTTCTCGCGCCCATGCCACCGCCTTCTTAGCGGCATCCACATGCGCGATAGCAGCACCCGCTGCCGCGGCAGCTAAGGTTGCCAGCCCCGTATAGCCAAACAAGCTGAGCAAACGTGGTGGTGCTTCCGCCTGAGCGATGCGCGCTGTCAGCCAATCCCAGTGGGTTGCCTGTTCGGGAAAGACGCCCACATGCCGAAAAGGCGTTGGCTGCACCCAGAAGCGCAGATTTTTGTAGCCCATTTGCCAGCGGCGGGGCAGGTTGCGCCGAAAATGCCACGTGCCGTTGTTTGGCGTGCTAAGTTGAAAGACGGCATCAGCCGCCTCCCATTCGCGGCGTGGCAAGGTTGGCTGCCACTGCGCGTTGGAGTCAGGGCGGATGAGCGTGTACGCGCCAAAACGCTCCAACTTCTGCCCATTGCCGCTGTCTAGCAGGGCATAGTCTTGCCACGCCGTCGGATACAGCACCATCGCGTTAGAGTCGCCTGCCGTTGCGCGTATCAAACAAGTGGAGATGCTCAGGGTCAGGTGCAATGCCAATGCGCTCACCAATCCGCACGCCCAATTCCAGCGGAAGCTGCGCGGCAAGTTTGCCCGAAGGCGACTCTAAATATGCCAGCACCGCCCGTTGCGTTGGGACTGGCTCTAGCAAGACGACCTGACCGCGCAAACCACCCTCTGAAACGGCGTGCATATGCTCTGCGCGTGCGCCAAGCGTGATGCGCCGCCCTTCGCCCAGCGCCATATCGCGCCCAAGCGGTATGTGCAAATCCGCCGTGCTGGATTGCCAAACATCCTCCACCACCACACCTTCAAACAAGTTCATTGGTGGATAGCCGAAGAAGGTTGCGACCAGTGTTGAGAATGGGCGCTCGTAAAGCGTGCTAGCAGTGCCAACCTGCTCAATCTGCCCTTCGTGCATAATGGCAATCCGATCACAGAGCGCCAACACCTCATGCTGATCATGTGTGACGTAAACACCCGTCACACGGTAGCGGTTGATCAGGCGTTTTAGCTCGGTGCGTGTTTGCACGCGCAGTTTGGCATCAAGGTTGCTCAGCGGCTCATCAAACAAAAAGACTTTCGGATCGCGGGCGATGCAGCGCGCCACTGCCACGCGCTGCCGCTCACCGCCAGAGAGCTGTCCCGGATGTTTATCCAGCAAGGCGCGAAACCCAATGCCCATCACACGGGAAACTTCCCGAACGCGCTGCGGAATCTCATCATCGCGCTTCCGCAGGCGCAAGAAAAAGCCAACGTTCTCATAGCTGGTCATGTTTGGGTAGAGTGCGTAGTTCTGAAAGACAATGCCAACACCACGCTCACCGGGCGGCACGCCGTTCATATCCTGATCATCGTAGGTGATTGTGCCTTCGGTCAGCGGCACCAAGCCCGCAATAGCGCGCAGCAGGGTGCTTTTGCCGCAGCCTGAGGGACCTAAAATGCCCATCGTCTCGCCGTGCCGAATCTCAAGGTTAACGCCATCCAGCGCGTAGCGGCGTGGCGCACCGCTTGGCAAAGGTGGCGGCAACGCACCGAATGTATTCTGAGCGAGCGCCACATGCTCTAGGGAAACGCGCACCTCATGTAGGCGAATTGTGGTCATGCTGCCACCTCGCAAAGCTAGGGTGCGGCAGTAGGCGTTGGGACGCTAAAGCGCACCGAATCGAGAATTTCTTGCAGTTGAGCGCGTGCTGCGTTGTATGCCTCAACAGGCTCTACATAGACATAAAACAGGAAATTGCGGTTATTGAAACGCGCACCGACGAACCAACCGGCGGTATCTGGCTCGCCTTGGCACTGCGTAACGCTATAGTAGGTGCCAACGCCTGCTAGTCCTGCCACGCTTAGGGGCGTTTGCCCCGTCGTGCCGACGTTGCAGGTAATATCAATGACGGCGCCTTGCAGCAAGCGCAAGCCATCTGAATAGAGCGCCCGCGAGACGAAATCGCCCAACGGATCGGGCGGCACAGTCGGCGTACCTGCCAACGGTGCGATGGTCGGCGGTGGCGCAATGCTCGGAAAGCCCCACAAGACGATCAGCGTGCCGATCCCGCCTTCACGCAGCGCACCGCGATAGACTGCCACATTCATTGGATATGCCTCCAGCGCCACGCGCACCGGCACCACCTGATACGCACGCAACCAGCCTTCGGGCAGTTCCACAGTCAGCGGCGGCGGGCTACCCGCTTGCAAAAGGTTAGGCGTAGCGGCGGGTGTGCTGATTGCTGTGGGTGTTTCCATCAGCAGCGGCGATGTCGCTGTTGGCTGCAACAAGGGCGATGCAGTGCTAGGTGCTGTTGGTGAGATCGGCACGGCAGTCGGCAGGCTGAGCGTAGGTGAAGGCGTTAGGCTTGGCAGCGGTGTGCGCGTGGGCGATTGTGCGCTTAAGGGCTGCACCACGCCGAGCAGCATCAGGCACACGGCAATGCCGAAAAGTGCCAGCACCGCCCTTTTGAGATATTTACTTCCGATAATGTGCCTTATCAGCAGGTTAGGTGTTGTCATCACAGGCTCAGCTCATTTCCGAGAATAGCTTAGGTGAGTTTACCGCGCTCTGCGGCAAAATGGCGAGTCAGCCTCTCAACACCCCGCTGCCACAGCGCAGCAACCTTCGCCCAGCTACTGCGTACTGTGAAGTGTGCTGATCTGCGAAAAAAGGAAATGCCGTGCCGCGCAGAGACAAAAGGCTGATTATTGTTGTGATCGCTCTAGTCGTGCTGCTGCCCATGGCAGGCTTTGGCTACCAAACCGTTGCTTCATGGCTGGATCGGCAAGCCTATCCGCCACACGGACAAATGGTAGATGTGGGCGGTTATAAACTCCACTTGTATTGTGTGGGTGAGGGTAGCCCAACCGTGGTGATGGATAGCGGTTTGGGCGGCACATGGTTGGATTGGAGCAAAGTGCAGCCTGCGCTCAGCGCAACAACGCGAACATGCAGCTATGATCGGGCGGGCATGGGCTGGAGTGACGTTGGGCAAGAACCACGTGATGCACAGCAAGCGGTTGGTGAGTTACACACCCTGCTTCAGAAGGCGGGTATTGATGGATCACTGCTGCTGGTCGGGCATTCCAACGGCGGTCTGCGTATGCAGCTTTACGCTGCACGCTATCCGCAGGAAGTGGTTGGGCTGGTGTTAGTTGATCCCACGCTAACGCTCACACCCGCCGAACAAATGGCAGCGTTGCCGCCTGAAACACAGGTGCGCCTTAACGCGCTGCTGGCAACCATGGCAGAGGCAACCGAGTCTGCACCACCAGATCGGGATAGCGGTTTGCAAACACTGGCAGCCTTGGCACCTTTTGGCGTGCTGCGGCTGCTTGGCGGGAACTTGCTGGAACTGAACGCAAAATTGCCCGCTGAGGTGCTAGAGTCCTATTGCGCTGTCTCGCTGCGGACGACCTACCTTCCCGTGCTGTTGAGTGAGAGCCGCCAAATTGAGCAGAGCATTCAGCAAGTGCGCGATGCAAACATTCAGTTTGGCGATCTGCCCTTAGTGGTCTTGATAAACGATCTGGACGCCTCGCAAGACTTGGATGGTCTGTCGGAAGCAGAGCAAGAACTGCTGCGTTTGATGGCGCCTATCGCGCACTATGGTGGGCAGGCGCTCTCAGATTTATCCTCGCAAGGGCGGCTCATCATTGTGGAAGGCAGCAGCCACTATATCCAGCTTGATCGCCCTGACGTTGTCATTCAAGCAATTGAACAGGTGATCGCACAGGTGCACGCTGCACAACCTGATCAAAACTGCGCCGCAACGCCTACCCTACGCCTGCCATGCGCTCGCCCGCTGGCAGGGCAAGGCGTGTTAGAATAGACGTAATGCCAACAGCCGCAGGGAAGTGATGACCATGCAGCCTAATCCGCCTTCACGCTATGATGACGCGCCCACCGTGCCATACCAGCCTGTTCAGCCTAATCTGCCGCCACCACCACCGCCGCATCCGTATATGATCAGGCGACGGCGGCGACCGTGGCGTACCTGGCTGTTTGGGTGCAGCATTCTGTTTGGCTCGCTCATGCTCTCGATGCTGTGCGGTGGCTTCGTCGTGATTAACGCCATCTTGAACGATTTTGGCGAGCAAGTGGTTGGCAAGCTGGAGGCAGCACTGCCCAAGCAGGATCAGGCATTCCAGACGGCGCGCATCCTCGACCGCTACGGCAACGAACTCTATCAGTTGATCGGGGAAGGGCGGCGCACCAAAGTGCGGCTGAACGAGATTTCGCCCTACCTGATCAAAGCGACTATTGCCGTTGAGGATGCCTCTTTCTACGAGAACATCGGCATTGATGTTTCGGCAGTAGCGCGTGCAGGCTTGGGCTATTTCAGCGGCGGCGATAGCGGCGGCGGCAGCACCATCACACAGCAGTTGGTGCGTAACATCGCCTTTGACTATGAATATCGCACCGAACGCTCGGCGCGCCGCAAGCTGGAAGAAATGGCGATGGCAGTTGCCCTGACGCAGCGCAAAACCAAAGATGAAATCCTTGAGATGTATCTCAACACGATTTACTACGGCAACGTTGCCTATGGCATAGAGGCGGCTGCCCAGACCTACTTTGGCAAGCGCGCTGCCGATCTGAATCTGGCTGAGGCTGCGCTCTTGGCAGGCTTGCCGCAATCGCCCGCCACGCTCAATCCATTCGACTCACGTGCGTTGGATGCAGTCTTGGCACGCCGCCGCGTTGTGCTGGATTTGATGGTGAAGACGGAAGCCATCACACGTGCAGAGGCAGATACAGCAGCTTCCCAACCGTTGATTTTTGCCAATCCAAACATCAGCTTGAAAGCGCCGCACTTCACGCTCTTTGCAGAGCAAGAGGTGCGCGATCTGCTGCCCGCGCTCAACCTACCTGATACTTACCTGAACTTTGGCGGGCTGACGATCTATACCACACTTGATCCGCGTGTGCAGGCACTAGCAGAGCGCGCGGCTGCCTCGCAAATCGCGCAGATCAAGGCGGCAAACAATGCCAACAATGCCGCTGTTGTGGTGCTAAAACCTGCTACTGGTGAGATTTTGGCGATGCTTGGCAGCGTGGATTACCGCGACGACTCGATTGATGGGCGCGTAAATGTGACCATCGCGCCCCGCCAGCCGGGCAGCGCTATCAAGGCGCTTACCTACGCCGCAGCGATGGAGCGCGGCTTTACGCCGGCAACCGTGCTATGGGATGTGGAGACGCATATCGGCATTCCCGGCAGTCCGCTTTATTCGCCCGTGAACTACGACCGCACCTTTCACGGACCAGTGCGCGTGCGTGATGCGCTTGCCAGTTCCTATAACATTCCCGCCGTGCTGACGCTGCGCCAAATCGGTGTGGAGACGCTGCTCAACTTCTCAGCACGGCTGGGCATTCGCAGCCTAGAGCCTGATCCATCCCGTTATGGGCTTTCCCTGACGCTGGGCGGTGGCGAGGTGACGCCGCTTGAATTGGCGCGTGCCTACAGCGTTTTTGCCAATGAGGGACGCCTCATGCCGACCACCTCAATCTTGTGCATCACCAATAGCGATAGTCAGATCGTCTATGAGTATGAGGGCGGCTGTGCAGGGCGTCCGCGTGCGGCAATGGCTGAGCGCAGCATCACCAACGCGGCAAGTGGCAAAGCCGTCCTTGATCCGCGCATTGCCTTCATGATCACGGACATCTTGGCGGATAACAACGCACGGGCGGCAGCCATGGGCGCACGCTCGCCACTGCGGACGGATGGTATCCTCAGTGCGGTGAAAACTGGCACAACCAACAATTTCCGCGATAACTGGACAGTTGGCTATACTAAGAATGTGGTGGTTGGCGTGTGGGTAGGCAACAGCGATAACACGCCAATGCGCGGCTCGACGGGCTTAACCGGCGCCGCACCGATCTGGAATCAGGTGATCACAGGCATTTATGCCGACCCTGCCATTATGGAATCCTTGAAGGTGCGCGGCACGCTGCGCCCAGATGACCTGACGCCGCCCAGCGGGCTGCGGCAAGAGCGCCTGTGCGCTCTGAACACGGTAACAGACCTTGCCACCGATTGCCAGCGCGGACGGACGGAATGGCGGCTCGACTCACCACCGTTGGTGCCAGATGCCAACGGTCAGCTTACACCCTCAACCGATCCGCGGTTTGTGCCAACGCCACCACCCGCTAACGGACCTGCGCTTGAATGGCTTGAACCCGGTGTGGTGCGCGCTTGGGCGCAGCCCATTGATCCGAACCTTGCTGCGATGTACGTCTCGAATGTTCGCAGCGCACGCGGTGATCCGATGCCGCCGCCGCGCTACTGCCTTGTGCCGCAAGAGGTGCGCGGTCAGGTGAGCAGCGCGCAACCTTACATCTTCATCGCCGCCTCACCTTTTGATGATGAATATGTGTATGCCAGCGCCTACGCGCAAGCACGCGGACTCGCCATTCTGCCACGCATCGCTTGCGATCAGCAACTGCTGGCAGCTGCACCAGCTGCCAGCGGCGTCACGGCAATCATCAGCACGCCCGCAGCGGGCGAAACCGTGACAGGCACCGTCTATGTGACAGGCACAGCCGCTTGGGCGCCGGGACAAGCGCTTTACTTCAAAATGGAGATACAGGGTGTGCAGTTCCCAGAGTGGACAACCTTCTCAGAGGTTTCGTATACGCCCGTCATCAATGGCTTGCTGGGCAACTTTGGTGCAACAGGCTTAGCGGCGGGCAACTATCAACTGCGGATTGTGATTGTGGGCATGGATGCTAACTATCTGCACATTAGCCCACCCACGCCGATCTTCATCACAGGGCAGTAGCTCAACGGCGCATGAAGGCAGGTACCGCCGCCGCACTTGGTGTAGGCGCGCCTGCCAATGCCGTGCAGATTGCCTCAAAGTCTGCCTTGAGCGCTGCTTCGCCGATCAGTTGATCGGCGATCTTGGTGCAGCCGTGCATGACTGTGCTGTGATCACGCCCACCAAGGGACTGTCCGATCTGCGAAAGCGAGGCATCCGAGAGTTCACGGGCGGCATACATCGCCATTTGGCGCGCCTGCACCACAACTTTTGTGCGTTTGCGGCTGGCGAGATCGCTGACTGAAAGGCGGTAGTGCGCCGCCACCACTTGCAAAACGCGATCCAACGAGGTGCGTGCCACCCGCGCTTGATCTGCACCGAGTGCGTGCAGCACCATGCCTGCCAGTTCCCGCGTCACGGCTTGCGAGGTCAAACCACTGTAGGAATCAAGCTGATCAACCGCGCTCTGCAAATCACGCACATTGGTGGTAATGCGCGTTGCCAGCAGTTCCAGCACATCTTTGGGCAGCGCCATACCACGCGCCTTGCTCTTTTCAGTTAAGATGGCACGGCGCAGCGCGATATCTGGCGGATCGAGGCGCGCAACGGGGCCTGCTTGCAGCCGTGAGCGCAAATCGCAGCTCAGGCGCGCCATATCGCTTGGCAAACGGTCTGCGGCAAACACGATTTGGCGCTGACGGTTACGGAAAGTATCCCAAATGGCGACCAGTTCCGCCTGTGTGCTATCTTTGCCCTCGATAAACTGCGCGTCATCCAGCAAAATAGCGTCTGCATTGCGGAATTTTTCGCGGAATTGACTGTTTTCGCCGCCGCGAATTGCCTCCACTAAGGCAGTGGTGAATTCCTCTGCGGTGAGGTAGATGGCGTTCAGGTGGCGTGCCAGCAGCGCGTGCGTAATCGCCTGCAAGAGGTGTGTTTTGCCGTTACCTAAGGTGCCAACAAACAGCGCGGGGCTGTATTTACCAAGCTGCCCATCAGCAATTGCCTCTGCCAGCAGGTAGGCGTAGTGGTTTGCCTCACCACTGATGAAGGCATCCAGCGTGTAGGTTGGGTTGAGTGGGCTGCCGCTGTGCTGCGCGCTCTGATGCGCGTAATTAAAAAGTGGGCTATCGCCAAAGGCGTTGGTTTCAGGTGGCTGCCACGCCACAAGCTGAATCTCGACCTGACGGCGAAAGATGCTGCCAAGCGTCTGCGTCATGGAATCGAGCAGGTGGCGCTCAATCCAATCCCGTGCATAGTCGTTCGGCACGGTGATCACGAAGCGCCCATCTTCATAGCCCAACAATTCTGCCCTTCGCAGCCATGTGTCGAAGGTGGAACGGTTAAGCTGAACTTGTAACTGACCGAGCGTCGCTAACCACGCATCTTTTGCATTCATGATAATGTATTTAGTCTTGTGTATAAACGCACTTTCAGAAGCCTGAACTGCCGAGACAATAAGCGCCGTTTGCAAGGAAAGGGGCGGCAAACAAGCGCGTGGAGGGTGCTTCTGCACTGTGCAAAACGCGGCAAGGTGTTGATAGAATACGTTTGATTCTACCCGTGCTTGCAGCTAGGGTCAACAAACTTTGAAGGCTTTGAAGGGTTTTTCAGCAAATCTCAATACTTCGGTGGTTGAATTTGTTCGCTTAGAAATAATAGCGCCACAGGTAGGGGCGGATCGTGTGGCGAGTCCTATATATAGGGATGCGCGCATTTATTCGGCGGAATAATCCATTAAGATGCGATTAAGAGGAGGGCTTTCGTGCAAAACGGCACCAACCAGTGGCACAAAAAACGCCCTGTGCTACGCAGCACAGAGCGCAAAACGTCAGGATCAGACTGGACAGGCGTCGGTTAGGCGATTTCTTTGATGCCGACGTTCATGAGCGTGTTGGCATCCAAGCGAATGCCGGGTGACATGGTGGTTGTGATCACCAAAGAGCGCACAAAGGTACCTTTGGCAGTGGCAGGTTTGGCGCGGCGCAGGGCGTCAATAACTGCCAGCGTGTTCTGGATAAGCTGTTCTTCGGTGAACTGAATCTTGCCTATTGGTATGTGGATGTTGGCGTGCCTGTCGTTGCGGAATTCTACACGCCCGGCACGTGCTTCACGCACGGCGCGCTCAAGGTCTTCTGGGTTCACCACAGTGCCAGCCTTCGGGTTGGGCATCAAGCCTTTGCGCCCTAGCACCTTGCCCAACCCACCAACCTTACGCATCATATCTGGCACGGCAATCGAAACATCGAATTCCGTCCATTCTTCCGTGCGGATTTTGTTGATCATCTCATCGCCCGCGACGTAATCAGCGCCGGCTGCCTCAGCGTAACGGGCTGCTTCGCCTTCGGCAAAAACCAGCACGCGCACTGTCTTGCCCAAGCCTGCCGGCAGCAGGACCGTAGTACGCACCTGCTGATCAGATTGGCGCGGATCAATACCAAGCCGCCCGTGCAGTTCAACCGTCTCGTTGAATTTGGCGAAGGCGATTTGCTTAAGCAGCTTTACAGCCTCTTCAAGGCTGTATTGGCGCCCGTGAACAACCTGCTTCTTCGCCTCTTGATATTTCTTACCGTGATCGGTCATCTTCTTTACTCCATGTAGTCATGACGAGCCTTAACTGGCTCTGCTACGAAAGAATGCGGGATAGTTAGTCTACGACCTTGATGCCCATATTGCGCGCTGTGCCTTCGATCTGGCGCATGGCTGCTTCAATATCGTTGGCATTTAGGTCGGGCATTTTGATCTCGGCGATCTCACGCACCTGTTTGCGCGTCACCTGCCCAACTTGCTGTTTATTCGGCGTGGCAGAGCCTTTTTGGATGCCTGCTGCACGGGTCAGCAAGAAGGAAGTGGGTGGGCTTTTCAGGATGAAACGGAACGAACCATCGCTGAAGATCGTGATCTCGGCGGGGATAATCTCGCCGACTCGGTTGGCAGTGCGGGCGTTGTATTCCTTGCAGAAGCCCACCAAGTTGATGCCGTGCTGTGCCAGCGCGGGACCGATTGGCGGCGCAGGGTTTGCTTTACCTGCCGCAATAGAAAGGGTGACGACTGCTTTGACTTTCTTAGCCATGTTGTGTAAACCTCATCTCAAGATGTACGAACAGGACGCTTGAACGTCCCTCCATCACATGGGCGCAGATTTTGCCCAAAAACGGGCGGATGCTATGCCGCCCCTGCTGCAAACGAAAGCTGGTTGTGCGCCGTGTTTTAGGCTTTCTCAACCTGCAAAAAGTCCAGCTCGACAGGCGTTTCGCGCCCGAAAAACGAGACCATCACGCGCACCTTACTCTTATCAAGGTCAATGTTATCCACAATGCCGTTGAAATCGTAGAATGGTCCATCCACAATACGGACTTTATCGCCCGGCTTGAAGGTGACCTTAACCTTTGGTGCTTCAGTCTCCATACGGCGCATAATCTGCGAGACTTCCTCAGGGCGCAGCGGCGTAGGTTGGTTATTCATGCCTACAAAGCCCGTGACGCCGGGCGTGTTCCGCACCATAGACCAGCTTTCCTTGTCCATCTTCATCTCGACAAGGATATAGCCAGGAAAAACGCGGCGCTCCACTGTGCGGCGCTTGCCCTCGCGCACCTCGATCTCTTCTTCGGTTGGCACGATGATATCGAGGATTTTATCTTGCATGCCAAGCGTTTCGCGGCGCTGCTCAATGACTTGGCGCACCTTGTTTTCATAGCCCGAATAGCAGTGGACGACATACCACTGCGGCGTGTCATCCTCATGGATGATGATCTGCTCACCTTCGGCGTTGGTGCCGATCACAACGCGATCAGAAGCTTCCGCGCTTTCCGCCTCAGCGTCATCTTTCTTGCGGCGCGTGGTGGGGCGTTTGCGCGCCCCTTTTTTGGGCGCAGCATCGCCACTTTCTTCCTCTTCCAATTCATCCAGATAGACCGGTGTTGGGTCGTATTCTGGGTCTTCGTAGCGTGGGCGTGGTCTGCGCGGTGGCATACCTTACTCTATCCTATTCCCAAACAAACGATCTTTGAAAAGCCACAAGCCAGCAACTAGCACCACAAGGGCGAGTGTAATAATTGTGGAGAGCGTGGAATTTTCAGCAATCTGCGTGGTGAGGAAGCCGAAAAAGAAGCTGACGGCACCCAAGAAAATAGAGGCGATGATGGTGACTGCCAGCACAATGCGCGTTAGGCGGTTGACCTCTTCGCGGGTGGGCCACGCCACTTTGCGAAGCTCAGCGTTCACCTCACGGAAGTATTCGCGCACATTTTGCACAAAGCGCACTACGAAGTTGCGGCTGCGTGGTGCTTCCTCACGCTGGCTTGGCGTAGGGCGGTCTTTGCGGGTGACGGCGGCGCTCTCGCCTGTTTCTAAGATGCCGCGTTTTGCCTGACGGCGGCGGCGGCTATCCGAAACGGCTGGGGCAGCAGTTTGTTCCTCTTCCTGATCGTCGAGTTCGGTCTCGATCAGGTCTTCATCTTCGGCATCCGAACGACGTGCGGCGGTGCGTGCCATGTCGTAACAATCCTCCTGAAAAACGCGCATTCTCTAGAGATAAAACACCGTCTTGGCGACGGTGTTTTGCGGCATAAAGCACTCTGGCAGGGGAGGCAGGACTCGAACCCGCAACCAACGGTTTTGGAGACCGCTACTCTGCCAATTGAGCTACTCCCCTAATTCGTAGGCAGCCTTTGTGCGCGCCACCGCTGCCTAACGTTTATAATACCTTATCTTGTTTCCCGATGCAAGGTGTGTTTGCGGCAAGTGTTGCAAAACTTCTGCAACTCAATCCGATTTGGATCGTTGCGACGATTCTTGTAACTGGTGTAATTGCGCTCTTTGCAGTCGGTGCAGGCGAGGTGAATGACCTGACGCACATCTTTTTTTGCCATGGCTGTTACTCCGTAAAAGGGCGGGCGCCTACACCCGCCCTGCTTATCTGTTCTGCTTAGTCTAGGACTTCGGTGATGATGCCCGCGCCAACGGTCAGACCGCCTTCGCGGATGGCGAACTTCGAGCCTTTTTCAAGCGCGACTGGCACAATCAGCTCAACCGTCATGTTCACA
>DAOTVQ010000026.1:0-93959 GCA_034436355.1 Anaerolineae bacterium | reverse complement strand
CGCGCCATCAGGCTGTGCCTGCCAAACGTCTACGATTTGCTCATCAGGATAAACAATCCACACGAACTGCCCGCCGTGCGCCAGATAAGCGCTGATCTTGGCGCGTATCTCGGTGTGGCGTTCACTGGGCGAGATGATCTCAACTGCTAGATCGGGGGCGCCTTCAAAGAAGCGTTCGGGCAGTTTGGGCGCACGCACCTTTGAGATGAACGCCACATCGGGCTGAAAGAGCATATCTGCCGTGAGCCTGTAACCGCTATCAGAGCCGCTTACCCAACCGAGTCCGCGTGGCTCTACAAAGTTACCTAGCAGGCGTGCTATACGAATGGCGATGATTGAATTTGTAGGGCTAGACGGCGGCATCTCGATGATCTCCCCTGCGATGAGTTCCCAGCGCTTCTCGGCATTTTCGGGCTGCGTTACAAATGCCCAAAACTGCTCAACGTCTTGCCGAATCTTGGTTTGGATTGCCATCCCTCATCTCCCTTTCAGCGCCGCCACAAGTTGCTTAGCGCGCTCTAGGCGCACATTGCCCTCTGTGATTAGCTGCGCCACGACTTGCGCCACTTGATCGCCCGTTGCGCCTGCCGCAATTGCCATCTGGCGGGCATGAAGGCTCATGTGTCCGCGCTGAATGCCTTCGGTTGCCAAAGCGCGGATCGCCGCTAAATTCTGCGCTAGACCAACACAGACCATCACTTCTGCCAACTCGCGCCCACTGCTGACTCCCAGCACTTTAAGCGCCGCGCCCGCCGCTGGATGCACGCGTGTTGCGCCGCCAACCGTGCCAACTGCCAATGGTACACGCAGTTCGCCGCACAAATCACCGTTTTCTGCCTGCCACCAGCGCGTTAGGCTCGTGTAGAGTCCATCCCGTGCCGCATAGGCGTGCGCGCCTGCCTCCAGAGCGCGCCAATCGTTGCCCGTGGCAAGGCAGACTGCATCCATGCCGTTCATAATGCCCTTGTTGTGCGTTGTGGCGCGGTAAGGGTCAAGTTCGGCGAACACAGCCGCTTCCACAATGGCACGCGCCACCTGGGTGCCTTCGAGCGTTGGTGTGGCAAGTTCGGCGGCGGGGATGCGGCAACTCGCCCACGCCTTGCGCTGATCGGCAAGGTTGCTGAGGATGCGTAAATGAACACGCCCACCGCTGATCTCTGCCAAAAGCGGCGCGATCTGCTCACAGGCTGTGTTGATGGCGTTCGCGCCCATCGCATCGCGCACGTCGTAATGCAAATGCACAATGAGCATCTCGCCAAGCGGCGTGTTCGGAAAAGGACGCACCACCACATCTCGCGCACCGCCGCCGCGCCGCACAATGGATGAGGTCGGATCATTGGCTGCGGCGATCAGCCGTTCGCGCCCTGCCAACACCTGATCGGCGGCTGCCTGTGCGTCGGGAATATCCAGCACCTGCAACTGCCCGATCATAATCGGCGCGTCGCTGCCTGCTGTGAAGCCACCGCCCGCACGGATCAGCTTGGCGGCAAAACTGCACGCAGCCACCACGCTTGGTTCTTCCACCACCATCGGAATCAGGTAATCACGCCCGTTGATCAAGAAGTTGGTGGCAATCCCTAGCGGCAGTGCGTAAATGCCGATGGCGTTCTCGATCATGTGATCAGCGTGCGCGGCATCCAGCCCTGCTGCGCCGCTGAGCGCTGCCTGTTCTGCTTCGCTTAGGTCTGCCCACGCAGCAATGATCGCTAGGCGCTCAGCAAGGCTGCGCTGGTAGAACGCGGGCAAGCGGCTTGATTTTTGGCTGTGTGTTTCGTTCATATCCCCGATTCTGAAGGGTTGGCGTCAAAATGCCTAGTAGATTGGCAGGCATGATAGCCGTTGAAACCTCTCAAAAGCTATCAGATTTGTGAAAAGTATCTCAAGTAGAGGTTAGAAGCTATTCCAAATTTGAGTAGGATTTGTAGGTTTTTTGGCGGTGGAGGTGGTGATTTTGAGAGGGAAGCTACCGTCGCGTTCTAATTTACCCATTGGCAAGAGCTGCCAAGCCCATTACGATCCATAAGGATTTTTCAACAAGCTAGGAGGATAGAATGCCCGCTGTTGGCGAAACGGCGCCTGATTTTGAGGTGCTAAACGATGAAGGAAAGCGCGTTAAGCTCTCCGATTACCGTGGCAAGAAGGTGGTGCTATATTTCTACCCGAAGGACTTTACGAGCGGCTGCGAACTGCAAGCGTGCAGCTTCCGCGATCACTACGCACAGTTTGAGGCAGCCAACGCAGTGGTGCTAGGCGTTAGCCCTGACGATGTGGAAAGCCATCGCAAGTTCCGCGAGGCGCTTCAGTTGCCCTTCCATTTGCTGGTGGATAGCGATTTCAGCCTCTCTCAGGCGTGGGAAAGCTATGGCACAAAAACCTATGCCGACGGCAGCACGTTCACTGGCACGCAGCGCAGCCACTTTGTGATTGATGAAAACGGCGTGATCATTGATGTGCAAAATCCCGTCAGCGCGCCAGAGAGCGCCAAGCGCGCCCTTGAAACTGTAAGCAGCTAGGGTGACAAAAAAGGCGGCTGAACGTTCAGCCGCCTTGCCTGCTTAGCTCTTGCGGAAACGCTCCAAAATTTCTGTGACGCGCCGCACCAATTCTTCAGGGGCAAACGGCTTCAGGATGTAATCATCCGCACCAACCTGCAAGCCCGCATCAATCTCAGATTCTTGCCCTTTTGCCGAAAGAAAAACGACCGGAATATCTTTCACCGCCTCGATTTGTTTGAGCGCAGCGCAGGCTTCGTAACCCGTCATGCGTGGCATACGGACGTCCATCATGATCAAGTCCGGCATGATTTGCGGTGCCATCTCGACGGCCTCCGCGCCGTTGGTTGCCTTGAACACTTCGTGCTTTGCAAAATGCGTCAGCACAAGCTCGATTAGCTCACGGATATCGCGCTCATCTTCCGCAATCAGGATACGTGCCACAGTCTGCCTGCTTTCTGGTTGGAATGCATTTCAAAAATGCCTGAGCGGCGGGAATAGCCTTTCGAAACCACAGCTTGTGGTGACTGCCGAAAGGATTTTCACAGCCCTGCTCAAGTTGCTTTACGCACAAGGATAGTGTGCTTATATCATACGCAAAAAATTGCTTTTTTGTGCATGAATTTTCTTTGAATGTGCGTAAGCAGCTTAATTTGTTATTCGTCTTGAGCATCGCTTTCATCATCCGTGCCAAAGGCGGGCAGACGAACGTAGAATGTTGTGCCACGCCCAACTTCGCTCTCCAGCCAGATTTCACCCTCGTGCATCCGCACATATTCCTTCACAATTGGCAGCCCTAAGCCTGCACCCGATGACTCGATCACAAGGCGTTCGTCTTCATCACGGAAGAAGCGCGTCCAGACGTTTGCCTGCTTCTCAGGCGGAATGCCAACGCCGGTATCCTGCACACTGATCAGGACGGCATCGTGTTCACCCTGTGCGCGGATGGTGATGGTGCCTTCGCTGCGTGTGTAGTTGAAGGCATTGTTCACAAGGTGCGTCATGATCTGCGCCATTTTATCAAAGTCGGCGCGCAGCAGCGGCAGATCGGGCGCGATCTCGGTTTGGACGGTTAGTGCTTTGCGCTCATTCCGAATGCGATCCTCAAGGTGGCGCTGCGTCATTTGCAGCACTTCTTCAAAGTTGACTGCCTGCAAATTCAGCTTGACCACGCCGCGATCAATGCGCGAAATATCAAGCAGTTCGTTCACAAGGATCGAGAGTTTATCAGCATTCGTCTTGATGGTGCTGAGGTAGCGCGCCTGAGCATCGTTAAGCTGCCCTGCGGCACCAAGCAGCATCAGGTCGGCATAGCCCTTGATGGAAGTCATCGGCGTGCGGAGTTCGTGGCTGACCGTTGCCACAAATTCGGTCTTCATGCGGTCTACTTCGATCTCGCGGGTGATGTCGCGGAAGACGGACACCGTCCCTAAGAATTGGTCGCCCATATTCACCGGCGAAAGGATGACGCTGATGACCTTACCACTGTCGAGGGTGATTTCGGCGCGCAGCTCATCGCCTAAGCGGTGTGAGGTTGGGTCTTCCGTCCATTGCTGCATTGCTTCTAGCCAGTTTTGCCCGCCCACTGCGGTATACAAGCCTGAGAGCGCACTAATGTGGTTGCCGATCACCTGCTGGCGTGGCAAGCCAAGAATGCGCTCGGCAGCGCTGTTGAACTGCGTAATATCGCCATCTTGGTTGGCAACCATCACACCGTCAGCGATGGATTCAACGATGGCGAGGTTCTTGGTGCTATCCACCTGTTCACGGCGCACCATCGCGCCCAGACGGTCTGCCTGTTCGCGGATGAGCGCATAGAGATCGGCGTTGTTCAGCGCGTTGGCGATCTGGGTGGTGGCAGCCATCACCGAAGGCAGTTGTTCAGGGGAGAAGTGGTTTGGCGTGCGGCTGAAGAGCATTGCCACGCCCTGAATTTCCTCACCTGCCTCCAGCAGGGCAACAATGGCAGCGCGTGGCTCGTTATCCGCCTCGCTCAGGCGCAGCCAGCGGTAGTCTTGCTGCACATCCGGCACGACAATTGGCTGCTGGGATTGAATAACCCAGCCCGCCAAGCCTTCATATTGGTTGTAGCCGGTGGTGTCGCCTTCGCGGTAGGGCATGTTCACCTGAGCGCGCACCACAAGGCTATCGGAAAGGTTATCAATGCTCAGGATGGCGCCCATATCGGCATCCACTGCGCCAATCAGCTTGATGAGCGCACGGTTGAGCGTGACATCAATATTCAAGCTGGAGGTCAGGTCTGCGGTCAGTTCATACAGGAAGTTGAGGGCGTCACGCTCGCGTTGCAGTTCACGGGTGCGCTCGTTCACGGCGCGCTCTAGGCGTGCGGTGAAGCGCCGTGCCTGATCAAAGAGCCGTGCGTTTTGCAGCGCAGTTGCCAGTTGCGAGCTGATCGTCTCTAGGATGCGCTGATCGTTCAGGCTGAATGCCTGTGCGTTGTGCGAGTCAGCAGCGATGAGCGCACCGATCACTTGATCGGATGAGATGAGCGGCACGCCGATGAAGGCGCGTGTTTGGGCAAGCCCAAGATCACTTGCGTAAGCGCCTAGCACATTGGCAACTTCATCGCCGATCAAGCGCTGTGTGCTGCGGCTAGACATCACAAACAGCACCTCGTCTTGGCGGCGGCTGTGCGCTTCCAGATGAAGCCGTTCGCCGCCGCGCAGCGCAATCGGATAGGTGATCTGTGAACCTTCTTCGTTCACCACTGCAATCAGGAAGGACTCAGCCTTCACCAAGTCCGAGAAGCGCTGCTGTGCGATCTCATAGACTTCTGCCTCATCAATGGAGGCAGCCAGCGCCGTCGAGAGTTGACTGAGGTTAAAGAGTTCGCTCAGCTTGGCGGCGGTTTCGGTTTGCAGGCTGGCATTTTCAATAGCAACGGCTGCTTGTGCGGTCAGGGTGCGGGCAAGGCGCACCTCTGAGCTGCTGAAAGTGCGGAGCGGGTTGCTAATTTCCAGCAGGATCAGACCGATGGACTGCTCGCGCACCACCATAGGCAGGGCAATCAGGTGCGAAGCAGCGCGCCGTTCAAGCAGCGCACGCTCTGCCTCAGAGAGGTACGCTTCTGTCGCACGGAGCAGGATGGTTTGCCGCGTTTGCAAGGCGCGCTCTAAGGTCGGATAATTGGTGAGATCGTAGCGCGTATCGGGTGCATCCACTGCTGCATTAGGCATTGCCAGCATCTCGTGATTGACCTTTAGGATACGTGCATCAGCGTTCCATGTCGTGATCTTGCAGCCATCGGCTTGCAGCGCAACACTCATCTGCATAGCAATGTTGTTCAGCACTTGCTCAAAGTCCAGCGTAGCAGAGATAGACTGCGTTGCCTCGAAAAGCGTCTCTAATTCACGGGTGCGTGCTAAGGATTGTTCAAGCAAGTTCGCATTTTGGATGGCAATGGCTACCTGCGAAGCGATGGTTTGCGCTACCTCAAGCTGATCGGGACGGAAGGCAATGGTTTGGCTGACTGCGCTGTGAATCATCATGCCGATGCACTGTCCGCCCAGCGCTAACGGCACAATCATCTGGGAGAGGATCGTTTGCGACTCTAAGGAGGGCGGCACAAGGAGTGTGCGTGAGTCGCGTGCAGCCTCAGGGATCGAGATTGGCAGCAGGGTGCGGCGCACATCGACCACTAAGGGATGTTGATCAAAGACTAAGGCATTTTCAGGGCTGGGCGGCTGCGCGCTGCGCGGATATTCGATGATCAGTTTGGCAGACTGATCCTCAAAATCAAACAGATAGGCGCTGCCATGCTCTGTGCCGAGCATCTCTTGCGATTCGCGCAGCGCAACCTCGAAAATATCTTCAAGGTCAAGCGTCTGAGTGAGTGCGTTGGAAACACGGTAGAGCAGCGAGAGGCGCTTTGCCTGTTGATCCAACTCTTGGGCGCGTGTGGCAGCCTCTTTATAGAGCGCTTCGGTCTCACGGGCAATCTTGCTCTGCTGTTGGAACAACTGCGCGTTCTCAAAGGCAACTGCCACCTGATTCGCGTAGGTGAGCGCGAGCTGTTCCATCGTCGGTGTGAAGAAGGCGACGCTGTACTTTTCCAGCACCAACAAACCAACCAAACTGCCACGCGAAACCAATGAGACGCCTAGCCACGAGCGCGTTGGCTGCTCAAGGCTCATTGGGAAGCGTGCATCCTCACGAATATCGGGAATGTTCAGCACTTGCCCACGTGAGGCGATTTCACGGAACAGGTCGGAGTCGGCAATGTCTGCCTCGATGCCCAACAGTGCGCCATTTTCGCCAAAGCCGCTTGCCGCACGGATGACCAGTTTATCCTCGCGCCGCAGCCACAGCGTAGCGCGGTCAAATTCTAGGATGCGCGTAAGCTGAGCAAAGACCATCTCCGCCAGTGCGCTTGGCTCTAGCACGGTGGTGAGCTGCC
Organism: Anaerolineae bacterium; assembly: GCA_034436355.1. GTDB lineage: Bacteria > Chloroflexota > Anaerolineae > Aggregatilineales > UBA2796 > CP2-2F. The sequence goes on along the minus strand of DAOTVQ010000026.1, from coordinate 87,050 downwards.
CTGAAATATCGGTGAGCGTCGAAAGTTGCGCCGCACGGCGTGCCACATCCTCCTCAAGGGCAGCGCGTTCGGTCACGTCTTCCACAAGGATCACACTACCGCTGATGGCGCCGCCTTCCCGCAGTGGATAGAGGTAGTAGTTACGGATGGTCTCCCGTTCGGCATCGGGTGCATCGGGCGTCCGCACATCAAGGATGCTTTGTGGATCGCCACTTTGCAACATCTTCTGAAGCGGTTCTGTCAGCAACTCTTCCAAGAGCGGGCGGTAGGCAAACAATGGCTTACCAGCAGCCTCTTGGGCGTTCCAACCAAAAGTGTTCTGCATGAAGGCGTTCACGGTGCGGATCTTTAATGCCTGATCCACCACGATGATGCCTTGCTGAATAGACTGAATGACGGCTTGGTTGAAAGAGGTTAAGCCAAGCGTTTCTTGATAAAGCTGCGCATTCTGAATGGCGATTGAGGCTTGAATGGCAAACGCGGCTGCCTTCTCCACGTCATTACTTGTGAAAGGACGGTTGGTATCCGTCTTGATGAACGTGATGCAGCCAATGGCTTGTTGCTCACGCAGCAGCGGCACGCTGAGGACGGCACCAACCGACACATGCTTCAGCAGGTCAATGGTCGGGATTGGCTCATCAAGCTGATCAAGCGCGTTCAGGTAGATCGGCGCATTCTGGCGGATGGCACGTGCGCTGAGCAAGGGCGAGTCACTGAGGGGCAGACGTGTACCGCTGAACTGATCCGCAGCTGGGCCGCGTGCGGTAATGCCAAGCATGTGGTCGCCATCCGCCAACCAAACGTAAGCGCCGTCCACACCCAAAATCTCAACGGATTCGGCGCAGACTGTATCCAAGACGCTGTTCATATCCAGCATGGCATTCACAGATTGCCCAACGCGGCTGAGTGCTACCGAGAAGCGCTCACGCTCAATGGTTTGGCGCAGCAGCTGCGCGTTTTCAAGCGCCACTGCCGTTAGGTTGGCAATGCGCGAGACGAACTCAAGCTGCTCTCTGAAACCGAATGCCTCGTTTAGCTCGCTGCCCATGTGAATAGCGCCGATAGCGCGCCCACCGGCAATCATCGGCACAACCAAAGCCGTGCGCTCGCCCATGTCACGCCAAGCGCGCAGGTCATCCAAGCCCGCCACCTGCTCAGGATCGGTCAGGTTATAGATTTGCGGCAAAGGCTCGCTGACTGCCAAGCCGACCGCAGTGTTTTCCACACGCAGCGTTGGGGCTAACGCCACCCGTATTTCGCCACGCGGCGTAATGGTGACGCGCCGCACCTCGAACGTGGCGTTGTCATCGCGCAGCAGGGCAATGTTCATGCGCGTGAAGGCGATCATCTGCTGGAAGCCGTTAGCCACCCCTTCGATGATCTCATCCAGATCAAGGGTGCTGGTAACGGTCTCCATCAGTTCGTTGATGCGCGTCTCTTGCTGCGCTGCACGGGTCACATCTTGGTAGAGCCGCACATTTTCAAGCGATGAGGCAGCCTGCACGGCAAATAGCTCAATGGGACGCAGCGCGCTTTCAGTGGGCGCCAAGCCATCAGAGGGCGAATCAAGGTTGATGATGCCGATCAAGCGCGAGCGATCTAGCCCGTAAAGCGGCAGGTAGACGGTATCGAGGGGGTGCCACTGCTCAGAAGGGCGCGGGGAGATGGTTGGCAGGCGGAGGGTGGTTGCGCCGCTGAGCGTATTTTCATCGCCGCTGCCCACCACGCCGGCGATCAGCTTGTTCTCCGTCACCCACGGATCGGTATAACGCAGATAATAGGCGCCGCCCACACGGTAGTTACGCAGGTCGGGGTCGGCAATACGCTGCGACCACACCGCGCCGGGCAGCAGGTTGCGCTTGAACTTTTCAGCATCTTCTGGCGTGAAGCCTGCCAGCGCCGTTTCAAGTGGCTCTAGATCATCATCGCGCAAGGTAATGGCAACACGCTCCCAGCCTAAGGCGCGGATGCTCTCCGCAATGACCAGCAGGCGGGTCGGAATATCTGGCGCCCGCTGCACTTCACCCGCTGCCAGATAGAGCTGTTCTAGGCGGTCACGTTCGCGGCGTGTGGCGCGGGCTTCCGCCTCATAAGCGCGCAGCAGGTTGTAGTTTTCAATGGCAAAGGCAGCCTGATAGGCAAAGGTCTCCAGTGCCTCGATCACGCGCACATTTGGGCGCAAGCCGTTACGCGGATCGTCCACGCTGATCAACCCGATCAGTTCGCCTTCGGAGCTACGGAGCGGCACAATCAGAATATCCTGTGGATGCCACTCATGGGCGCCAACGCGCGGTGTTTCGGGCTGTGGGCCGGCGATCAGGGGCAAGTTCAGGGGGCGCCAATCCTGCTGTTCGGCAGGGATGAAGTATGAATTGCTGAGGCGATAGTCGGGTTTGAGGAGATGATCGAGGGTGCTTAGCGGTGGCGTAACGCGGCGTGCCTCTTCCCACTTTTGCAGCGTCATGCCTGATTGTGCCATGCGGCGCGTCACTTTGGCACGCTTATCGACTAGGCTCATCAACACGATGTTAAAGCCGATGGTATCGCTGATGGCGTGTGCGACGGCTTCCAGCACCTCTTCGATGTTCTCGCCGCCCGTCACCATGCGCCCTAGTTCAAAGAGCTGGTTGAGTTGATCAGTGCGCTGTTTAAGCAATTCCGCCCGATCAAGCTGATCGCGGTAGCGTTCCTCATTGCCAATGCTGATGGCGATCTGGTTGGTGATTGCCTTAGCAAAGTCTAGGCTTTGCTGCGTCAGCAGTTCTAGCTCTGGGCTGGCAAGGTGCAGCACACCGACCACGTCTTCGCTGTAGAAGATCGGCGCCGCAATGGCAGAGCGCATATGTTCAGGCATTGCCACAAGGCTCACCGCGTTGTAATCCTGCACAAAGAGCGCTTCACGGCGCTCGAAGGCAATTTGCTCAATAGGGGCAAGCGCTTCCAAAGCCTTGGCGTGACCATGCCGAATCTGAACCTCAGGCTTGTCGGGGTCTGCCCAAGTGCTTTTCGGCTTAAAGAGCGCAATGCTGACGAAAGGTGTGCCAACGGTGCGCTGCGCCTCGTTGCGGATCACCTCAAGGATGCGGTTAAACTCGGTGGTGCTGTTCTGCTCATTGCTAATGCGCGTCAGGGCGTCCATCTCGCGGATGCGCTGACGCAGATCAGCGTCGGTTGCCTGATACAGCTTTTGGCGGTCAACCGCAGCCGCCAGCTGCACACCAATGGTCTGCAATAGGCGCAGATCGTCTTCAGTGAACTCGCGTGCGGTGCGGCTGGCAATGGTCAGTTCGCCGAAACTGTGCTCTTGCACAGCCAACGGCACCTGCACGGCGCTGTTGAAGCCGAAGCGATCCGCAATTTCGCGGTAAGCCGGCAGCAAGCGCACATCACTGCGCAGGTTGTTGCTGAGGAACGGCTTTTGGGAAAGCGCCACGCTGTTCTGGAAGCCGGGACGGTAGGTATCAATGATGAAGGACTCTTGCAAGCCAATTAAGCCAACCGTGTATTCAGGCTGAATGACGAGCGCGCCGGTCTGATCATCCAGCACGCCGACCGTGCAAATCTCGCAGCCGAACATGGCAGCCGTTTCGCTGACGACTTGGCGGATGATCTCATCAATGCGTAGATTGCTAGAGGCGAGTTCGGCAATGCGGCGCAAGCCTTCCGATTCATCCGAGCGCTCGCGCATTTCGCGGTAGAGCCGTGCGTTATCAATAATGACGGCTGCCTGTGCGGCAATAATCGAGAGGACGCGTGCCTGATCTTCGGTGAATTCGGCGCCATCCAAGCGGTTGGAAACTTGCACCACACCTAAGCGCCTGCCGCCGATCACCAGCGGCACCATCATGGTTTGGCGCACGCCGATCAGCATGGCAAGTTTATCCAAGCCGCTATCGCGCAGCGTTTGGTCAGCGCGCAGTTCGTTGCTGATCCAAAAGTCACCTTCGGTGTAAATGCGATAGAATGTGGTGCCAGGCGTGATAGCAATGCGGTAATGGCGGATCAGATCATCATCCACGCCGTAGAAAGGCGGACGGCTAACCAACTGCCCAAGGCTCGGATCATGCAGCAAAATGCCGCACATTTGGCAGTTCATCAATTTGGCGATCTGTTCGTTCAGGTAGCCGTACATCTCGTCGGCAGAGCGCAGCACGCCGATGGCTTGGCTCACCTGCTGCAAGCCGCCAATTTCTTCCGAACGGCGGCGTTCTTCGTCATACAGGCGTGCATTTTCCACCACAATGGCGGCTTGCGAGGCGAAAACGCTCAGCAGGCGCATGTCGTTTTCGGTGAAGCCTTTGCCATCGCGCTTATTGGAGACTTGGATCACGCCAAAGCGCCGATTGCCGACTGCCATCTGCACTAGCGCCGTCGTGCGGACGCCAACCGCTTCGGCAAGGCTGGTTAAGCCCGCAGCGCGCACAATATCATCGCTCAGCACGTTGTTGGAGTACCACCAATCACGCGCTTTGTAGAGGATCGCGCCGATGCTCTCGTCGGCAATCGAGATGCGGTACATCGAGACAATCGTCTCTGGCACGCCATAGAAAGGCGGATGCCCAACCAGTGCCTTCTGATCGGCAGACTCCAGCAGGATGCCACACATCTCAACATCGGCAAGCATGGCGATGCGGCTGGTGAGCTGTGTGTACATTTGGCGCGGATCGCGCATGGAAGTCATCACGCCGGCAATCTGCTGCAAGCCGCTTAGTTCTGCCGCACGCTCAGATTGCGTCTGCTGCAAGCGCGTGTTCTCAATGGCGATGCCAAGCTGCCCTGCTAGAATTTGCAAGAGCGCCATATCCTCGTGATCAAAGGCGACACGGCTGCGGCTGCCCAGTTCTAGGGTGCCGATCAACCGATCCCCAACCATGAGCGGCGCACCGACGAGCGATTGCAAGCCATAGCTGCTGATCTTGGTGCGCACGTCAGGGCGCAGGCGCATATCTGGCACCAGCAGCGGTTGGCGATAGCGCACCAACCAACCACTACAGCTATCCTGCAAGCCGTAAAAGCCTTCCGCGGCATCCAGTGCATCAAAATAGCTGCGGTCGCCATGCTTGCCATAGGGCGTCAGGGTTTGGAGGGAAGCGTCCCACAGGTTGACCTCTGCCACGTCGAAGGGGATGACGTTCTCAATCAGGCGCAGCACTTCATCAAGCGCTTCTTCTAAGGGCATGTTGCTGCTGAGCAGTTGAACGGCATCGCCCACAAGGATCAGGGCGTGTGTTGGGTCAAGCATTTCGCGCCCGGCGTTGGGCGAGGTAAGTTCGCGCATCACCACAACCATTTGTGGCACGCCTGCGTGCGGCACATAGTGTGAAGAGGCTTCTACGCGCCGCGCACCAATGCGGAAAGAGGCGGTGCCTTCCTTGCTGAAAAGTTCCAGGAACGTCTCAGCCGGCTGCACGCTCTCCACCATAATTTCGAGGTCAGGTTCGCCGCCGCTTAAGCCGAACCAGGCTTGCGCCCGTGGGTTGGTGTAGACGAGTTTCCCGCGCCCTTCCGCCACGACGACCGCATCATCATTATCCAACAGGTTAACTTGGACAACGGACTCCGGCAGGGTTTCGGCTTCCGAAACGCGCTCCAAGCGCAGGCGCGCCAGCATGAAAACCGCACCAAACATGCTGAACCCAACAACTAGCAACAGCAGCACAAACCCGTCCATGCTTTATCCTTTAACAACCTGATAGCGGTTGTTTGCACCTACCACGATGTTTCAATCGGCTCGACTGAATCACCCGCCGGGCGGCGGCGCGCCTCAGCCGCCAGTTCAGTAATTTCACGAATATCAGCAAAGCGCTGTGTGGCATTGGAAACCATGCCAACGCCAAGCGTCATCAGTGGCTTGCTATCGCCGCTTTCCACCACGATATGCCCGCGCTCGCGGTCAATGAAGGTGTAGTGTTGTTTCACCTCATCATCAAAGCGTTCCGCCAGGCGATCTTTTAGGGCTGCTGCACGGCTGCTATAGGTGATCACCACGAAGTTATCGTTGCCGGCGTGTCCGATGAAGTCATCCGGCGTGCCGAATTTATCTGCCACTTCGCCAAGCAACAATGCCATAAAGCGCAGCACTTCCGTGCTTGCCAACACGCCATACACCTCTTGGAAGGCGTCGAAATGGTTAATTTTGATGTCTATGTAATACCACGTGTCGGTCGTCCGCATCAGCTCGCGCAGTTGTTCTTCGATCAAGCGGCTGGAGGGCAAATTCGAGCGCGGGTCCATGCTCTTTTCACGGTCTACGCGCTCGATGGCGTTCTTCACACGCAGCTTGAGTTCTTCAATATCAAAGGGCTTGGTGATGTAGTCATCTGCGCCAAGTTCCAGCCCGGCGATACGGTCTGAGCGCTCATCACGCTGCGTTAGGAAGATGATCGGAATGTGGCTAGTGCGCGTTGTCTGGCGCAGTTCGCGGCACACTGCGTAGCCATCCATATCCGGCAGCATGATGTCCAGCACAATCAACTGCGGCAGTTGTTTGCGCGTGAGCGTCAGTGCATCGCCGCCGCGTGGCGCAACCTGCACATCATAGCCCTGCCCGGTGAAGTAAATCCGCAGCATGTTTGAAATATCAAAATCGTCTTCAACAACCAGAATACGTCCCTTGCTCACCGTTTCACCTCGCTTGTTGGATGGCTTGATTGTGTGGCACGTCACCACGCGCCGAATAAACTCGCATTCATTGTAACGCACTTCGGCACAAGGCGAAAAGTTTGCTTGCAGAAAGTTTAGCGCAAGCACAAGCCACTTACGGTTGGGAAAGTGTTTGTGCGGGTTGGCAATTTTTACGCACCTAAAGGTGACCAAGTGCGCCGTGTGGTGTGGGCGCGCTCTAGCACCTGCAAAATGTGGTCATCGGTCACGGCGCGCTCAAAGCTGCGGAAGCCCGCCAAACGAAAGCCATGCCGCCCTGCAATGGCTGCGATCTCGTTTGCCTGCGCTGCCGTCAGCGCCTTACCAATGCTGTAATCCTCATAGCGCCCTTCCATCGCCAGCGCCATTGTCTCTGCCATGCAGGCAAATGCCTTGCCCTTAGGAAAGCCAAAATCAAAGTGAAAATCCACCGCGCCCGGCACTTCGACCATGCCACCTTCAATGACTAGCACATCATCGCGCTCTTGTGCCACGCGCACCGAAACATCCCGTGGGCGCGCCACATCGCAAACCACTGCGCCCGGCTTCAAGTGTTTTGGGAAGATGATGGCATCTACGGCACTGGTCACCGTCAGGATCAGATCAGCGTCATAAATGGTGTTGAGATCGGTGCTGGCGATGACATGCGCCTTTTTACCTGCACAGCGCGCTTGCACAACCTCCAGAGCAGTGTCGCGCCTGCCTACGATCACCAGTTCTGCCACATCGTCCGCTAGGATTTCGGCGCACACGCTGCCAATGGCACCCGTTGCGCCAACCACTGCCGCCTTCGCCGTGCCGAGCGGAATGTGCATTTGGGTTGCGGCTTGGCGCACTGCTTCCACCGCGATGGCGATGGTGTAGCTATCACCAGTGGTGACTGGCACCGCCAAACGGTCGGCAATGGTGCGCCCTGCATCGCCCACCACACTGGTAAAAGCGCCCAGCCCAACGATCTTTGCGCCCAAGGCTTCGCCTTTGCGTGCGCTTGCCGTAATTTTGTCGTAGACGTGCGCAACGGGCAGTTCCAACATGCGCTTGGGCGTGAATGGGCAAGCGATGAACCAGCCCTTGATCTCGCGCCCTGTGCTTTGGCTGCGTGCGCCTGTGATCTCCGAAATATAGACGGGCGGAAAGTATGCCGAGAGAAAGTCCACCTGCTTTTCGGTCAGCAACTTGCCCAACAGCGGAAATTTACGGCTGACATCCCGCTTTGGGTGAATGGGATGAATGATGAACGCAAAGGTATCGGTGACGCTCTCAGACATGGCTTATTCCCATTCCTCAAGGAAGCTCGTTTCATCCTGACGTTCGGCAGCGCGTGGGAATTTTTGGCGGTGCAGGGCAGAAATCTCGCCGCGCAAGCCATGATGATCGCTTTCCTCAAAGGCAATGTTCTTACGCAGAATGCGCCGATCAGGTTTGGCGAACAGCACCGTATCCGACTCGATCATGCGCGCCGGATAAATGACCATGCCCGATCCGATGCGGCAGTTATTGCCAACACAACTGCCTAGCACCTTTTGCCCGATCTTTTCACGCTTGCCGTCAATGGCGTCTACCTCTAAAGTCTTGGGCAGCAGGTTAAAGTCGGTGAAGGTGCTGCCTGCGCCAATGAAGCTGCTGCGCCCAACCACACACATTTGCAAGCAAGTGTTCTGTGCCACGATGCAGTGTTCCATCAGCACGGTGAGGTAGAGCGAGGCGCGGAACGGCAAAAAGCAGTTATCGCCGACCACGCTCAGCATCAACTGCGCGCCCTGATCAATGTTCACCCGATCACCAATGTAGCAGTTCTGAATGACCACACCAGGTCCGATGGTGCAATCGTTGCCAATCCACGCCGGACCGTGAATGACGGCAGACGGATTAATGCGCGTGTTCTTGCCCACATGCACCAGCGAAGAACTCTCCAAAACGTGCTTTTGTTCCAACAAGGCGCGCAGCAGCACCCCGATCAGGGTGAAATTGCTATATTCAGGGTTGCGCTCTTTGCCTTTCATCGGGATGATGCGGTTCTCAAACCGTTTGCCCAGCGAGAAAATGCCCATCGGCACGTTGGCAAAGAAGACATGCACCCAATTCTCGATGCTGAGGATGCTGCGCTGTGTGACGTAATGCACCAAATCGCCGCGGTCTGACATATAGTCGGGCAGCGAATAGAAACCGACCTCATCCCAGCCTGTCTCCACAAAAAGCGGCGCCGTGCTTAGGCTTGGACTGTAGCCGCGTGGATAGTACCATAGATCAAACTCATAGTGGTCAATTTCTTCACGCCCACGGGCATCTTTAATCAGTTTGCCATCGGCAGCGCGCTTATAGACGTGCTGCACACAGCGCGCTAACGGCACGGCATAGCTGACCAACGCCTTATCTTCAGGCTTGAAGGCGGCACGGCACGGCACGCCCATCTTGCGCGCTTGCGTCACAAACGCTTTGATGTACTCACGGTCAAAGTAGAGGTTATCACGGTAGATGAGCGTTTCTTCGGCAGCTGGCAAAATATCTGTGAGCGCAGTGATCGAGATTTCCGTCTCGCAATAGGGCGAGAGTGCATCCCGCTGCACCAACCAAAGCGGCTTATTCAGCACGTTCAGTTCGCGTGCAGGCTGGTTAAACGGCAAAATGTAGCGCGTATCTTGAATTACGTAATTTTTGAGCTTTTTCATGCGCGTTCCCATTAAGCTGTGGTTGGCTTCAGCTTGATTGTAGCGCATTTTGAAGATACGCGCCGTAGAGAGGTGGGCGTGTGTCGCTGCCTCACATAAATTGGTGCGAATCGGGCTGCATGACGATCTCATTGACGACGGCAGGGCTGGGCGCATTCAGCGCATAGAGCGCCACGTCGGCTGCTGCTTCCGCCGTGAGCATCTTGGTGCGGTCTACGCGCATCTCGATTGCGTCCCAGAAGCCTGTGTTCACCCCACCCAGATAAAGCAGCGTGAAGCGGATGCCGCGCTTGTTGAACTCTTCACCGAGCGCCTTCACCCAGCCAACCACCGCAAACTTAGAAGCGCTGTAGCCAGCAGAGTTCCGCATGACGTGCCGCCCTAAAATGCCAACCGGGATCACGAACTGCCCGCCGCCATTATTCAGCATGTGCGGGATGGCTGCTCGCGTCAGGTGAAACAGCCCTTTGAAGTTCGTCTCCCACATCCGATCCAGATCGGCTTCTTTGAGGTCTAAGGCACCGCTGAGCGCGCCAACGCCCGCACCATAGTAGACGGCATCAAGGCGTCCGTAGGTGGCGTGCGTCTCGGCAACCAGATTCGCCACCTCGCTTTGAACGGTTACATCAGCCGCAGTGGCAAGCGCCTGCCCACCCAACGCTTTCACTTCGTCGGCAAGCATGGCAAGTTCGGGATAGGTGCGTGAACTCAGGGCAAGTTTTGCGCCCTGCGCGCCAAGTTTAAGCGCCAAAGCGCGCCCGATGCCGCGCCCTGCGCCTGCGATCAAGATGACTTTATCCTGCATGATGGTCTCACTCTACTCGTAGGACGATCTTTCCGATGTTCTGGTTAGTTTCCATATAGGCATGGGCAGCGGCAGCCTCTGCCAGCGGAAAAACACGATCAAGGATGGGCTGCAAGGCACCGCTGGCAAAGCGCGGCATGGCGAATGACTCAAAGGCACGGGTCAGGGCGATCTTTTGCGGCAGTGGCGTGCGGCGCAGCGTGGTGCCTGTCACGTGCAAACTCTTGGTCAGGATCGGCGCAAGGTCAAGGGCGGGCGCTTTCGAGCCACCCAAAAAGCCGATCAACAGCAGGCGTCCGCCAAGGGCAAGCGCCTCAAGGTTGGCTGCCCAATTCGGTGCGCCGATGAAATCCAGCACGGCATTCACACCGCGCCCGTTGGTGGCACTTCGCACCGTTGCCACGAAGTCTTCTTGCTTGTAGTTAATGGCAAAGGCTGCGCCTAGCGCACGGCATTTGGCAAGTTTTTCAGGCGTGCCAGCCGTTGCAAAAACGCGCACCCCTGCTTCCCGCGCAAGCTGAATAGCCGCTGTGCCAACGCCGCTGCCGCCAGCATGGATCAGGACGCTTTCGCCCGCTTGCAGGCTGCCCAACGTGAACAAATTCAGGTAGGCAGTCAGAAAGGCTTCAGGGATGGCGGCTGCCTGTTCCCATGTGAGGGCTTCTGGCACACGCATCGCCATGCCAAGCGGCACAGCGGCATACTCAGCGTAGCCACCGCCCGTCACGACTGCCATCACGCGCTCGCCAAGCGCAAACGGCGCGTCCGCAGGTGCTTGGATCACTTCACCGACCACCTCTAAGCCCAAGATGGGGGAAGCATCGGCTGGTGGCGGATAAGCACCGCGCCGTTGGAGCAGATCGGCACGGTTGAGCGCGGTAGCACGCACACGGATGAGCAGGTCATCGGCGGTGGGCTGTGGGTCAGGCGCTTCACCCAGATAAAGCACGGCGGGGCTGCCCGCCGAGTCGCAAAGGATCGCTTTCATGCCAGCCTATGCCTTCAGCGCCGCCTGTGCTTGTGCTTTGGCATCCTGCATCTGCGGGAGGTGGTCATCCCAGTGCCGCAAGCCAAGAAGCAGATTGGCAGGCGCATTCAGCTTTCCGAAGCGCTCTGCAACCGCTTCGGGCAGTTCGCGGTATACATCAAGATGTGGAGCATTCGGCACTGTATCAAGGTAGGCGAGGCACATGCGGCGGCATTCTTCCAAGCGTGCTATGACTTGTGCGCGTGTGGTGAAGGCGCGCCACTCTGGCTCGTAGCGCAGCCTGCCGCCAAGCGGAATGCCGCGCCCAAGCACCGAATAGAACGCAGCACCTTCTTCGAGGCTGGCGGTGACATGCAGCACAAGGTGCGCCAAATTCCAGCCGATGTGCTGATCGGTTTCTGGAGCAAATGGATCGTGCGCGTGCGGATCATATGGGGCATGGGTGAGCATAGCATCATCACAGTCTGCCAACAGATCAAGCGTTGCATCTATATAAGCGTGGATGGCAAGCCGCAGATCGTGGGCGGTGAAGCGCGTTGAAAAGTCAAGCAAAGTCAAGCCGCCCTCACGGACGGGCGAAAAATCAATGAGCATCGAAGGGTATCTCCGTATGGGAAGCTATGATTTCTGAGGCAATTATCGCAAGGTGTGCGCCGAATGCCGAATAACTGCCGAGCTTGGCTAGAATCCGCACCGAAAGCAGACGCCTTGTAACGTTTAACGGCTGCCGTTGTCTTTAGTGTGTGTACGCAGAAATGCAAGACGGAGGGCAGAGCCATTGGTACGTTAGCCTACCCAACCATGAGTGATGCACAGAGCGCCACGCTAGATGCCGCCGCAGAGCGTGCTGTGATCGCTGCCGCACAAGGCGATAAACGTCTGTTCGCGCCGATCTACGAGCGCTATGTCGAACGCATCTATGCCTACTGCTTGCGCCGTGTGGATGATCCGCAAGAGGCGGAAGACCTAACCAGCCAAGTCTTTACCAATGCGCTGCTGGCGCTCAGCCAATATCGCGGCGGCAGTGTGGCGGCATGGTTATTCCGCATCGCGCATAATGCCGTGATCAACCATCTGAAGCAGCGCAATCATCAGGTGCGGCACGCCCAATCACTCGATCAATCGCACCTTGAGCCGCCTTCGGATGTGCCAGAGCCTGCCGAACGGCTGATCGCAGCTGAGGAAGCACATGCCATTCAGCAGTTGGTGGCAAAGTTGCCGCCTGAACAGCAAAACGTTGTGCTAATGCGCGTGGTGGGCGGGCTTTCCGCCGCCGAGATCGGTGCAGCGCTTGGCAAGCGCGAAGGTGCTATCCGCACTATGCTGCACCGTGCGCTGCGCTGGCTGCAAAACGCCTACCAAGCACAGGAAAGAGAGGATCGCCGATGAAGCCTGATCAGATCATCGAACACTTTCTAGAGGTGCTGCGCCACGATCCGAACGCACCTGCGCCGCCGCATATGCGTGATGAAACGGCTGCATTTCTGCGTGCGTTGGTGCGTGCCGAAAGCGCCGCACCGAGTTCTAACCAACGGGCGCGCATTTGGCAGCGAGCGCTCAGCGCCGCCCAACGCGCCGAATCTGAGCCATCGTTACAAGGAGAGAAGGCAATGTTTCACGTTGAACCGCTGCGTGCCAAGCGCACGCTGAACTACAGTTGGGCTGCCGCTGCACTCAGCGCCGTTGTGCTGCTTGTAGTTGCCGTGCTGATGAGCAACTTGCCGCCTTCGAATGGCAATACTTTGGGCAGCGCGCAAAACAGCACTGCCACCGCAACGGTAACCGCTTCCGCCACGCTTGTACCTTCTGCTACGCCGCTTATTGGCACGCCTTGCCCAACCGTGACGCCTTTTTTTGGCACACCACCTGCCAACCCGCTGTGGACTGCTACGCCAATTGGCGGCAGCTCACCTTCGGAGTGTGTTGAACCGATACGTCATGATTTGCAGCCAACTGTGCTGCCAGCAGACCCCACAGCAACGCCCTTCCCAAGCTCGCTTGTGCCGCAGCTTGACTTGACGGCAACACCAATGGCGATTGAGGCTTCAGCACAGATTGAATCGGTGCGCCATGACACCGAAACTGAGGCATTTGTGATCACCATTACCACACGAAACAGCGCCAAAATTGCCCGCTACCGCCTAGAAGTTATGTTGGCGGACAGTGGGCGGCTGCTGAGCATCTTCTTCTTTGATGCACCGCCGCATGATGTGATCCAACTACCCTACGCCGCCTTGCAAAACAGCAACACAGCCGACCGTCCGTTACGGTTCGTCCTTTACGGCTTGGATGGGCAAGATCGCGCCATTACCACAGCCTCAGGTGCAGTGATCTTCATGAAGATACCTTAAGAACGGTAAGGGATCGCAGTCTGTCTCTAGCGAGCGACCCGACCACACAAAAAGCCCACCAGCACAAGGCGCAGTCTGCACAGGCTGCGCCTTCTCGTGTTATGCGCTATAATCAGGCGCACCTCTCACCTTAATCGGAGCAAAGTTAATGAGCCGCGTGATTAACCCTGAGAATGCCGGCAAACTTCGCAACCAACACATGCGAACTGCCGCTGAACTGCTGCGCCGCCTTGGGCAAAAAAGCGAAGTGGATGCCGAAGCCCGCGATATGGTTGCCACCTTGATCTACTGCTTCCGCGAGATTGAAGACGGCATCGAGGTTTCGATGTTGGCATGGGAAAAGCGCAACTATTGGAACAAAGTCGAGCAGTTCCGCGCCCAATGGACGTGGCTTGGCATCGCCTGTGCGCGCCTTGAGGACTTGGTGCGAACCAACGCATGGGATCAACTTCCTATGCAGATTTTGCCGCTTTTGCCGCATTTTGTGGAGATCACCATCACCAAATACACGCGCAACCCTGAAACATGGGCAGGCGCTTATGATCGGCTGCTGGCGGAGTTTGGTCAGCAAGGCAGCGCATGAGTGGCTATCCCGTCCCTGCCTTAACGGTGCGCGCTGAACACACGGTCAGTCGTTCGCGCTTCATCGCTACGCTTGGCTATGCTGAAAATGTGTTAGAAGCACGCCAATTTATTGCCGCAGTGCGCGCCGAAATGCCCGATGCCTCTCATCATGTCTACGCCTTTCGGGTGGGCTATGGCGCCAGCCTGAACGAAGGACTTTCGGACGACGGTGAGCCAAGCGGCACTTCAGGTCCGCCGATTATGGCAGTGCTGCGCGGCACGGATGTGGGTGATGTGGTGCTGGTGGTGACGCGCTATTTTGGTGGCGTGAAACTTGGCACAGGCGGCTTGGTGCGCGCCTATAGTGAGACAGCACGCCTTGCCCTCGCCGCGATGACTACGCGCCCTAAAATCACGTTGTCTCGCCTGCGCTTGCAAGTGCCGTATCCGCTTTATGAGCGTGTGAAGTTACTGGCAGCGCAGCATACCGCCCAAATAAAGGCGGAGGCTTTCGCAGAGATGGTTACGCTTGAGATGACGCTGGCAGAAGATGCCGTTGTGCCATTTAGTGCTGCCCTGCGCGACATGAGTGCGGGTAAAATCACACCGCAGCCATTTTGATGCAACTTTTGCGGCTTATCTGCGTAGTCTTACAGTAAGGATGGATAGCGTGTCTATTGAGCAAGAATCAGCGTGGCTAATTAGCGCTCGGCAGGGCGATCAGGCTGCCTTTGGTGAGCTGGTGCAGCTTCATCAGAACGCTGTTTACAACCTTGCCTACCGCATTCTGGGCAACCGCGTTGAAGCAGAAGATGCCGCCCAAGAGACCTTTCTGCGCGCCTATGCCAACCTTGACCGCTACGATATGGTGCGTCCCTTTCGCACGTGGCTGCTCTCGATCACCTCTAACTTTTGCATAGACCGCCTGCGCCGCCGCCGCCTGAAATGGCTTTCCATTGATGAGCCGCTGCCACCGCGCACCGTGCTGCACAGCGAAGCGTTAGAGCCGGAGGCAGCCGCCATCGCCAGCGAACGCACCGCCCTGATCCAAAGCCTGCTGGCGGAACTTTCACCCGAACACCGCGCTGCGGTGGTGCTGCATTATTGGTACGACTATTCCTATCAAGAGATTGCCGAAATGCTCCGCACCACAGAAAGCGCCATTAAAAGCCGTTTGTTTCGTGCGCGGCAAACGCTCGCTGCCAAACTGACTGCCCTTCAGCCCGATCTGCGGCAGGCGGGCATTTTTGAAGATGAATAGAATTCAGCCGTAATGATTAATGAGGTGACCTAATGAGCGCAGAGCATGACGACGCAAGAAAATTTGCCCACCAAGATGACACACAAGACGAAGCGGCAGAGCTGGCGGCACGTCAGGCGGCTGAAGGTGCTGCTGCCGCAACCGAGACGGCACAGGCAGCGCCGCTGAGCAACGCTGAACGCGCTGTGGAGCGCTTACTGGTCACTGCGGAGTTGATCGGCGCACCGCCCGGCTTCACCGAGAAGGTATTGGCAGCCATCCGTGAAGGGAAGGCAGAAGGCTTCAAGCGGCGGCGCTGGTTTCGGTTCTTCTAGGCGGTGCTGGATACTCCGCATTTAGCTTTACTTTTTCGAGAACAAGTCTAGCTGCTGATCAGAAGTTGTGCTGAGCATAGCATCAGATGGTGTGTTGCGTTCCCAAAACACGCCGTCCTCATAGCCCTGTATGCGCGGATCATTGAGTGCCATATGCAGGCGTTTTTGGGCAAGACAACAATACGTCGGATCTATTTCGATGCCAACAAACTGCCTGCCTAACTTCTGTGCGACGACAGCCGTTGTGCCAGAGCCAAGAAAAGGATCAAGCACAACGGCGTTCGGTTTGCTGCTGGCAAGCACTAGCTTGGCAATTAACTTCTCTGGTTTTTGGGTTGGGTGTTCTGTGTTTTCGGGCATAGACCAAAACGGCACAGTGAGATCCGTCCAAATGTTTGAAGGATGTGTGAGGCGAAAATTGCCCGTGTCAGTCTCAATCCAGTCTTTGGGTGCGCCGCTTTCTGTGCGATAAGGTGCGATTACTTTACGGCGCACCTTGACTGCCTCAACATTAAAGTAGTAATCTCGGCTAACCGTGCAGAACCAAATATCTTCTGCATTATTTTTCCAATTTGCTTTTGCACCGCGCCCTTTATCCCGCGCCCATGTAATGCGATTTTGAATGATGAAATAACGGCGCAGTACATTGTACAAAACAGCCGAAGTGCGCCAATCACCACACACATACAGGGAAGCATTTGGTTTGAGGGTATGGCGTATTGCAGAAACCCATGTTTCTGTCCACAGAGCATATTCCTCGTCAGAACGTTGTTGAAAGTGATGTTCGCTGAACTGCTTGGTCAGATTGTAAGGTGGATCAACGATCAATAGATCAACAAATTGTGTGGGTAGATACGGTGCTGCCTCCAAAACATCCTGGCAGATGATCCTATTCTGCAATAGCCCAGCGGGCGCACTCAAGTGTAGCAGGCGTTGGCGATACTGTTCGTGTTCCTCTGGCGAAAGAGTCAACGTTTTGTTTCGTGGAGAGCGTTTTTCAGGCATTGGAAAATACCCTTCTCTATTGGTTATAATTCGCGCCGAACACTTCCAGCAGCAAGCTGCCAATCACGGCGCGGTTTGGCGAAAGCACCGACATGCCATTCCACATCATCGCCTGCACATAGCGCCCATCAATCACGCCATAACGAATGTTTTCGCTGGGAATATCTTTAGCATATAGGGCGAGTTGAATCCACTGCTCTAGCGCCAAGCCACTGCGAACATGCCCACTCAAGCCTGACCACAAATTCGGCGCACGCACAATCAATTCAGGCAGCATCTCAAAGCGCAAAATGCGCTCCCGCACGGCGTTAATCACCTGTTGCTGGCGGCGCGCACGGTCAAAATCGCTGCTGCCGTGCCGCGAACGGGCATATTTCAAGGCAAGCTCGCCGTTCATCCACTGCCTGCCGGCGGCAATATAGAGCGGATCGTAGCCATTGGTATACATATTCGGATATTCGTGGTCTATAATTTCGCGTGCCACCTCAATCTCAATGCCGCCGATGGCATCAATTATGTTGATGACTGCCTGAAAATCAAAGACGACATAATCATGCACGCGCACACCCAGATTGTATTGCACAGCCTGCATTGCCAGTATTGCGCCATAGCCTTCTTGCACGCGCTCGCCCAGAAAGTAGGCGGTGTTGATGCGCTGAAAGCCGTAGCTTTGCCCAACGACGGTATCGCGTGGGATTTCGACATATAGATCACGTGGGATGCTCAGCACGCCAATACTGCGCGTGGCAGGATCAAAGCTGATCAAGATCATTGAATCGGTGCGGAAGGCAGTGCCGCGGTCATTCGGGCGCTTATCCAAACCCAGCAGCAGCACATTAAAGCGTTCCGTGCCGTTCCACGCCTGAATAAGCAGTTCGGGTGGCGTGGTTGCCGGTGGAAAAGTGGCAAGAGTCAGGGTTGGTGTGGCAAGCTGCGCGGCTGCCACACGCGAATCATCGTTTAGCGCGCTGCTGAAAAGCTGCCAGCCAACAAAAAGGGCGAAAATCAGCGCGGCGGCAAAGCTGGTCAGAATGCCGACGAACGGCAATAATATTGACCTTTGGCGTGGTGGGTGGGCAGGTGAGGCGTACAACACAGGCGGCATAGGCGGTGAAGCCGTCACCGTTTCAGGGTGCAGCGGGCGCATAGGTTGTGTGGCGGGCAGCGTAGGGCGCGTCAAGGCGGGATCGGTGGCGGCAGGTTCGGCAAGCGGCGTAGCGCGCTTCACCGAGGGCTTCCACGCGGAAATCGGCTTGGGCGCAGCGCGCACAGGGCGCTTGGATGCATACTGCTCGTATTGCAGTTGATCGGTGTCTTCATTGTTGGGCAAGTGGTGAGTGTTCATCCTGGATCACAACCATTCACGACTAAAACTCACCACTATTGTACAAGCAATGCTGAGATTATACCTATGCGCTTAGCAGACGCTTGCCAAACGCTCAGCGCCCCGGCGTTGCCACTGAACCGAGCCAGCCCATCTCCAGCACGCCGCGCAGCAACACATAGACCATGCCGATGCCAACTGCCAGAATGCCCCAGATGCGCGATTTCTCAGTCTTGGTGACGGCAACTGCCAGCAGCGGCAGCGAGAACACGCCCACACGCAGAAAGAGCGTGATCAGCTCGTTGTTGCGGAAGATGGCGCCGGGCAGGTTGCCCGTTGCAACCTTATCAATGAGCGCCAACATCATGGCGCCTACCAAGAAAAGCTGCACGGGCATTTGTGGGCGGCGTTGCACAAAGAGCATGATCAGGCACAGGAAGAAGACTGAGTAGAGCGAAATGCCCCAGATCAGCGTGAACGGATCATTGGAAATCGGATTAAGGTTGTTGATAAACTGCTCAAGAGTCAGGTTGCCCATCGTTGGTTAGGACTCCTCAATCAAACTGGGATAGGATTGCCTTGATTGTACACCAAGAGCAGGCACCTATGGCAAGATGGGGAGTATCTTAAAAATATCAAACTGCCAGCAGGGTGAAGGGGGTAGTCACCTGCTGGCAGTTGGAAGTGACCCTTTCAACCAACGCGGCGACGCGCACCTCCGCATGGGCAATTGGGCAGCTTGCACGTGCATTCCATCTCATGCTCAATACGGCACGGCAAGTTGATCTCAGTATGCCCCCTTTGGCTGAGGCATGGCTTAAGCGCACATTAATGCGCTATGAGTTGAAGCCTACGCTTGCCCTACGCTCTCAACTGAATCCACTTGCAACACCACCACACTGACGTTATCTTCGCCGCCGCGCTCGTTGGTCAGCTCCACCAAATCGAGCGTTGCCTCAGTCGGATTTTCAGTTTGCAGCACAATCTCGGCAATCTCGTGATCTTCAAGGTGGCGCGTCAAGCCATCGGAGCAGATCACAATCCGATCCCCGCCGCGCAAGGTGTGCCGATAGAGGTCTATCTCTAGATCAGCCGATTGCCCCAGCGCACGGTAAAGGACATGCCCCATCGGGTGATAGCGCGCCTGATCGGCTGTGAGATGTCCGGAAGCAACCAACGCCTGCACAAAGCTGTGGTCATTGGTGATTTGGCTGATGGTGCGGTCGTGCGGGTCAACCAGATACAGGCGGCTATCGCCGACGTGCGCCACAAAGACGCGGTTGTTCCGCACCAAGGCTAAGGTGGCAGTTGTTCCCATCCCACGCCGAGAGGCATCGCGCTTGGCGCGCTCCACGACGGTGCGGTTCGCCTGATCAATGGCGGCGTGCAAGCGCTTGCTCAGCTCATCTTCACTGAGAGCTACCAACGTATCGCTGCCGCGCTCGGTGCCAGCAAAGCTGGCTTGCACAGCCTCCACGACGAGGCGACTGGCTTCTTCACCGGCAGCGGCGCCGCCCATGCCATCGGCAACCAGTGCCAACGCCAAGCCATCCACAGACCACAAGGCAAGGCTATCCTCATTGTTGCTCCGCACCTTGCCAACGTTGGTGCGCGCACTCAGGCGCAGCAGCGTGCCAAAATCTTCATCAGGAATCAGCAAAGGGACATTACAATGCGTGCAGTGTGTGGCAGTTGGTAGGTTATAAGTGCCGCAGCTTAAACAGGTGAGTGGTTCGCCGTTTAGATTTTCGGGTAGCACTTTTGACCTTGCCTTTCGCAAGCGTTCGATCCGACCCGGCTCAAATAAGCTGTGATCGCGTTGGCGAATAAAGCGCAGCGCACCCTCGATCAGGCTGCCGGTGCCATCTAAGCCATTCACCACAGGCGCATCGTTCAGGTGGCGGTTGCAGCGGAAACAATAGACCGCCTGCGGCACATTTTCATAGTTGCAGCGCGGGCATTTGCGCGTAGGCGTCTTCACACTGACCATTCCCTTCGTGTCGCCTGAGCAGAGTCACATGATTGCTGTAGATTGTACACACAAATACGCCGAAACTGTAAGAAACTGCCCTGATGGGCATCATATTCAAACTTTTCAGTTCTAAAAGGCAATTCAAGCAAATTTAGGGCAGCCCTTATGGTGAGGCACTGCCCAAATAGAGTGAAGGACTCGGTGTCTGCTTAGGCGGCAGAAGGTGTGAACGCGCTCCGCAGCACCTCTTCTTCAAAGAATTCAACCTTCTGATCGTGCGCGTAGTGGTAGAGCGCCACACGGTAGATGCTGTTCAGCGCGCCGCCTACAAGGCTAATGCCTGCCACCAGCACGATGATCACCAGCACGGCAAGAGACAGCAAGAAACCTGAATTGGTGGCGGCTGCCAGCAGAAATAACGGTAGCCCAATCACCAAGAAAGCGAGGAAGGCAAGCAAGCCAAACACCAGCCCAATGCCACCGCTGCCCACAATTTGGCTGCCCCAAGTATCCCGCAATAACTGCCCACTGCGCTTCACGGAGTCCAGCGCGCCCTTGCCTTCACGCACCATGACCGGCACCACAAGGAAGGTGACGACCGCCCACGCTGCGTCAATGATGCTGGCAAGGATGCCTGCAATAATGCGCCCAACTAAATTGTTGCTATCCCGTCCGGCGTTGCGGATTAAGGTGCTGATCACGCCAACGGTGGCGTTCATGGCAGCAAAAGTAATAATCGCACTCAAGTGGCTATTGGCAATGGCAAAGCCATCGCTCAGCTTTGGGTCTTTGCCATCAAAGCGCATGAACACAGCGCCGGTTAAGGCAGCATTGCTATAGGTAACCACAATCGAAATGGCGAGGTAATAAAGGAACAGGATGACAATACCGATCACGTAGGAGACGAAACCCGCATCACCATCCCCTGCCACAGACTGCACGAACCCTGATCCCATCAGTGGGATAGCGAACACCAGCGAAACGACCAACACACCGATCATAGACATGAGCGGAAATGCCAAAAGTTCCTTATCCTTTTGCAGGATACGCCACGAAACTTTAGTCAGTTCCCAACTGCGCCGAAAGGTCTTGAACATTGAAGTGACTCCTTCCAAGCCAATAAACAAACCCTGTGTGTGCTAGAAAGGGACTAGAATGCGCCACAAGCACCCTAAAGGCTACCACATTTACGTTGCAGTTGTCGAGAAAGGGTTAAGAGGGCGTAGCGATTTGTGAAGAGTCACAGAGGGAATGGCTTACCAACCACCCCTTGCCTGCTTATTCCCGTTTGCGTGCGCCAAAAACATGCGCCGCATACTCAGGGTGGCGGCGGATGTATGCTGCAATGAACGGGCAAAGCGGCTGAATTTTCAAACCGTTTTCTAGCGCATAATCAAGGACGTGCTTTGCCAAGCGGTTGCCAACGCCCTGCCCTTCTAAGGCTGGCGGCACTTCGGTATGTGTAAAGACGATGTTCGTCCCTGCTGGAATGTATTCCGCTAACGCCAGATGTTCCCCAGTGTGCAGTTCAAAGCGCTTCTGCCCTGAATTATGCACACCTTCGGAACTGTTTAGATCGTCGCTTATAAACCTCTCCTAATCCGCCTTAAAGCTATTCGTCCGATGGCTGCCATCGCAAAACGGCTTATCCTGAGAGCCACCGCAGCGGCACAACCAGGTTTCTGATCCGCTGAAGAGCGCGTTGCCTTGCTCATCATAGAGCGTGAAGGCGCCTTCAATCCGCAGTGATCCGTTCGGATTAACCGTGATTCGCAGCGCGCCGCCTGCTTCATTTGGCACTGCTTGCAAAGACGCGCTTACGGTGCCATCAAAGGCAATCTCTTTGTGGCTGTTATCGCAAAAGGCTTGTTGTGGGAAGCACCACAACGGCACAGTGCGGCGCGTGTTTCGTCCTGCACATCTACTGCTGCGCCTTCAATCCGCAGATCGCCGCTGAATTGCAGCGGACCGTTGTGCCAAATCACAATGTGATTGGTGCGCGGTGTGCGTTCGCCGCCGCCGTCTTTGCGCTCATAATGCAGCGCGCCGGATGGGCAGTGTTCAACCGTTGCCGCAATCTGATCAGCACTAGCACCATCGGCTGTGATCCAAGGGCGGCGCTGCGTGTTGAACACCTCCGAAAGGCGCCGCACACACTCCGCTGCGTGGATGCAGCGCTTCAGGTTATAGGTGATGTCTACCGCCTCACCGCTGTAGCGCCGATCCATGCTCTTGCCGCGATATTTATCTGTCATCACTCAGATCACCTTATGCTCGATTATTCGGACTGTCGTCCGATCATAGCACACCTACAAGCTGTTTCAAACATAGACAAAACGCAAACAGAGCGGTTGTCGCCGCTCTGCTTGATTTGGTTTGTGCTTGTGAAGCTAGTTCGCTTCAGGTGAAGACGAGGCGATATCCACGGCGCCTTCGATCAGCGCACTTGGCGGATATTCAGCCAGCGCGTGATCATGTGCGCTGCCATTTTGGCTCTCGATCATCTGCATGGTCAGTTCGCCATCGGCGGCATCCACCAACACAGTGCTGGCAATCTTGAAGGTGCCAGCCAGAATGCCATCGGAGAGGCGATCCTCAACCATGTTGGTGATCACGCGGCGCAGCGGACGCGCACCATACTCAGGGTCATAACCTTTTTCACCCAACAAGCCTTTGGCAGCATCGGTCACTTCCAGCGTGAGGGCGTGTTCGGCAAGGCGTTCGCGCACCTTGTTGATCTCCAGATCAACAATCTCCATCAGTTCATCACGAGTCAGCGAACGGAAGACGATTGTGCCGCTCACACGGTTCAAAAACTCTGGGCGGAAGGCGCGGCGTAGTTGGTCCATCACCTTCTTACGCATTTCGTCGTAATCGCGTGCCTGCTCAGTGCTCTCATCACGTGGCAGGTCGAAACCGAGCGTATTGCCGCGCTTGATCACATCGGCGCCAACGTTGCTGGTCATCACGATAATTGCGTTACGGAAGTCCACCTTACGTCCGCGTGCGTCCGAAAGGCGCCCTTCCTCCATGATCTGGAGCAGCATGTTGAATGCCTCAGGGTGTGCCTTCTCAATTTCGTCAAAGACGACGATTGAGTATGGGCGGCGGCGCAGTGCTTCCGTGAGTTGACCGGCATCTTCATAGCCCACATAGCCGGGCGGCGCACCAACCAAACGGGCGACGGTGTGGCGCTCCATAAACTCGCTCATATCCAGTTGGATAAGCGCGTCCTCACTGCCAAACATGAACTCGGCAAGCGCTTTGGTCAATTCCGTCTTGCCGACACCCGTCGGACCAAGGAAGATGAACGAGCCAATCGGACGGCGTGGGTCTTTCAAGCCGGCACGCGCACGGCGCACCGCCTTCGCAATCGCCTCAATCGCCTCATGCTGACCGACAATGCGCTTGTGCAAGAAGTCTTCCATGTGCAGCAGGCGCTCAGATTCATCGCCACTGATGCTGGTGACGGGAATGCCTGTCCACATCGAGACGACTTCCGCCACATCTTCAGCGGTCAGGCGCGGCTTATTGGTCTCAGGGTTCCAGCCTGACTTTAGGGCGGTGAGCTGTGTGGAGAGTTCGGCGGCGCGGACGCGCATCTCGATGCGCTGATCCTCGTCCAGCAATTCGCCGTTTTCCTCAAGTTCCTCATTGATCTGGGCAAGTTCTGCCTCAGCGCGGCGCACACGGATCGCCTCTGGCGATTTGTACATGCGGACGCGGCTGGCGCCTTCGTCAATCAGGTCAATTGCCTTATCGGGCAAGAAGCGGTCTGGCACATAGCGCGCCGAGAGGTGGGCGGCTGCCTCGATTGCCTCTTGCATGATCTCAAGGTTGTGGTGTGCCTCGTAAGGCTCTTTGATGCCCTGCAAAATCTCGATGGTTTCCTCAATGGTCGGCTCATCCACAAAGATGGGTTGGAAGCGCCGCGCAAGGGCAGCATCGCTCTCAATATGCTTGCGATATTCATCGAAGGTTGTGGCACCAATGCACTGCAATTCGCCACGCGCAAGGGCAGGCTTCAGGATGTTGGCGGCGTCTACGCTGCTGCCCGCAGAGCCTGCGCCAACCAGCATATGCACTTCATCTATGAACAGGATGCTGTCTGAGGATTTGAGTTCTTCAATCACGCGCTTCAGGCGTTCCTCAAACTGCCCGCGATACATGGTGCCAGCCACAAGGCTGCCCACGTCTAGCTGCAACACGCGCTTATCCAGCAGGGTGGCGGGCGTTTCGCGGTTGATGATGCGCTGCGCCAAGCCTTCCACAATAGCCGTCTTGCCAACGCCCGGCTCACCGATCAGGGCAGGATTGTTCTTGGTGCGGCGGCTCAAAATCTGGATGACGCGCTCAATTTCGACCTCACGCCCAATGACGGGATCGAGCTTGCCTTCTTCGGCAAGGGCGGTCAGGTCGGTTGCCAGTTGATCAACCAAAGGTGTTTTCACGTTTTGGCGGCGTGGCGCAGGCGGCGGTGTGGGTGTGCTGCTGCTGGTCTGTGGCTGCGGCGGCTGCGGCTTGTTGGGCTGCACAGGGCTTTCTTGCAGCACGCGGCGCGTCTGTTTGCGAATATCATCAGGCTTGATGCCCAGCTTCTTCAGCACTTCAATCGCAATGCCTTCCTCTTGGCGCACCAAGCCCAAGAGCAGGTGTTCTGTGCCGATGTAGTGATGCCCCATACGGCGGGCTTCCTCAATAGCGAGCTCAAGCACACGGCGCGTACCGGGCGACAGGTCTAGGCGTGCATTGGGCGGGCGCTGACCGGCACGGGTCATGCGCTCTACTAATTCTTCGACCTTGCGCGGTTCGACACCAAGATCGCGCAGGACACGCCCCGCGACGCCGCCATCTTCGCGCATCAAACCGAGCAAGAGATGCTCTGTGCCAACATAGCTATGTTGTAGGCGTTCAGCTTCATCCTGCGCCAGACTAAAGACTCGTCTTGCGCGTTGGGTAAAGCGTTCCATTTTATCTGCCACGTCGAACTACCTCCATCGCCCCAGCTTTCCCACGATAATTTACAACGAAAGGCTGTTTTTTCCGCACTTCGGGCGATTTTGCGCCAAACATACATTCGGGACGCGGCGCAAGCTGGAAAACAAGCCGTTTCGAGCGCTGTAACTTAAATCTAGCGGAGCGCAGCGCGGCGCTTAGCGCTAGGTTACTCATAATTATACGCATAACCATGCGCCCTGACGAGTCTCCTGCATCTATACATTTTATAAGAATTGGTAAAACCGCACAAAGTTAGCGCGGTTTGGCTGCCTTTGAAAGGCGCTGTTTAGGGCATCCCCTCGCTGTTGTTGGCTTGGTCTGCGCTGCCAGAGATGCTATAGTTAGCAAACGCTGAGTTTGTCCTAAACACATTTTGGAAAGCGTTCAACCATGCGCCTTGTCGAGTTTTCACCTAAACTGCCTGACGAACCTGATTACCCGCGTTTTGGTGTGCTGGCAGGCGATCAGGTCATCGAGGTTGGCGAGAGCGCGCACGGCAGCCTCTCAGCCTTCATCTGGCAAGGCGCACCTGCCTTTGAGGACGTCCGCGCCATGTATGCCGCCTACCTAGCAGGATCGCCGCCAATACTGCGTGGACACATACGCCGCACCTTTCCGCTGGATGCAGTGCGCTTGCATCCGCCTGTGCAGCCACGCACCCTGCGCGACTTTTACGCCTTCGAGCAGCACGTTAAAACGGCTAACGCCAACCGCGGGCGTGATGTGCCGCCTGAATGGTATCACTTTCCCGTCTTCTATTATACGCACGCGGGTGCCTTGTGTGGCGATGGCGATAGTGTTCCTCATCCACCTTACACGGCTGCACTGGATTATGAGCTAGAGATCGCGGCTGTGATCGGCAAGGCAGGGCGTGATATTCCACCTGAGGCGGCTGAGGCACACATCTTGGGCTTCACCATCCTAAACGACTGGTCGGCGCGCGATGTGCAGCGCCTTGAAATGAAAGTGGGCTTAGGTCCCGCGAAGGGTAAGGATTTTGCCAAATCGCTCGGTCCGTGCATCCTGACCTTAGACGCGTTGGCAGATCTGCGCACAGGGCGGCACGCCGTTTTCGACCTGAACATGGTCGCCCGTGTAAATGGCGTCGAGCGCTCACGCGGGAATATGGCGGATTTGTATTGGTCGTTTGGGCAGCTGATCGCCCGTGCCTCTGAAGCAGTCACCTTGCAAGCGGGCGATGTCATTGGCAGTGGGACGGTTGGCACAGGCTGCCTGCTGGAGCTAACACGCGGCGAAGGGCCTTGGCTGCAACGCGGCGACGTGGTGGAACTGGAAATCGAGCGCATTGGGGTGCTGCGGAATGTGATTGTTTGATGTGAATGTGATCGCCTAGAGCCAACTTCTGAGCGTCCACCACGCAAAAGCGGCTGTTTCACGGAACATATTCCGCAGCGCAGTTTGCCACGTCAGCGCGCCGCTGCTCACTTGGGCAGGGCTGCTGCTGACCGTTAGCCCGTGGGCGCGGAACATCGCCTCGGCGCGGAACAGGTGGTAGTTATCACTGACGATCAGGGCGCGCTGCCAGCCATTCGCTGCCATAATCTGGTAGGTGTACAGCGCGTTTTCCTCAGTGTTACGGCTGCTTTCCTCATAAAAAATTGCCGCCTCAGGAACGCCGTTGGCGCGCAGCATGTCCGCACAGGCAGCCCCTTCTGATTTAGGGCGCTGCTGCGTATAGCCGCCGGTGCAGATCAGGCGTGGGGCATAGCCTTGCCTGTAGAGCGCTAAGGCGTGCCGAATGCGGCGTGCATAGCTGAATGAGGGTGTGCCATCGTAGCGTGTGCCAGCGCCCAGAATGACGATCACATCAGCAGGGGCAGCACGATCTACCTGCCCATAGCTGTAAATGAGGGCTGCCCCTAACAGTGGCAGCGCTATGGCAAGCACCAGCAAAGAGAAGACGAGGTGTTTCAGCATTCGTGTGTTCATGCCCGTAATTATGGCAAAAACGGCGGGCTGTGATCAAGGCACGACCGTTTAAGGCTGTATGAGTGTTCCCATAATTGCGCCTGAGCGCATCCTACGTAAGATAGAAGTAAAACTATCAACTGCTGGGCGCAGCTGCTTCAAAAGGATTTTTACGATGACAGACTCTTTTACGGGCAAGGTGGCATTGGTGACGGGCGCCGGGATGGGCATTGGCTACGCGCTGTGCCGTGCCTTGGCAGAGGCAGGCGCGGTGGTTGCCCTGAACGACCTAAACGCTGAACGGGCTGCCCAAGCGGCGGATACGCTTAACCGTGCCTTGGGCGTAACACGGGTGTATGCCTATCCTGCTGATGTGGCGGATGTGGCGGCAATGCGCGCTTTGGTGGAGGGTCTGACAGGGCGCTTAGGGCGCTTGGATATAGCGATTGCGAATGCGGGCATCACGCTTTTTGGGCGCTTTTTAGAATACGAGCCAGAAACCTTTGATCGGCTGTTGGCGGTCAATTTACGCGGCAGTTTTTTCACGGCGCAAGCCGCAGCGCGCGAGATGGTTGCACGCCAGATCAATGGGCGCATCATTTTGATGTCCTCTGTGGCGGGCGTGCAGGCAATTGGCGGGCTTGGCACGTATGGCATCTCTAAGGCGGGCTTACGCATGATGGCGCGCACGCTTGCCTATGAGTTGGGCGCTTATGGGATCACTGTGAATGCTGTGGCGCCGGGCGCCACGCTCACCGAGCGCACCGCCCAAGAAACTGCCCACTATGAGCGCGACTGGGGCAGCATCACGCCAACGCACCGCGTTGCCCACGTGGAAGATATTGCCGCGGCGGTCTTGTTCCTGTGTTCGGCGGGAGCGCGGCAAATCTCAGGGCAAACGCTGATCATTGATGGTGGCTGGACAAACTACAGCCCACTGCCACCTGAATATTAAACCCATGACCGCACAGCGATTTTTTGGTATGATAGGCTTAGCGCCTAGCCGTAAGGGGATCGCCCACCGTTGTTGCAGCAGGAAAAGAGATCGTGCCGTTAATTGACCAACGTATCTTGATCGCCGCCGCCGCCGAGACTATTTGGATATACCTAACCAAGCCTGACTATGTAATGCGCTGGCATTTAGGCTGCAAGCAGCTTTCGGTGCTCACAACGCGCACACAAGGCGTTGGTGCGCGCCGCCGCTGCACAGATATGCGCGGCAAGAGCCTTGTTGAAGAAATCACGGCATGGATCGAGAACATTGGCTACGAATATAAGGTGGTGGATGGGCCCTACCGCGCTTTTCGGGCGCGCTTTCGCTTGCAACCCGCACCCGAAGGCACCATTGTCAACTGGGTGGTGGAATACCGTCGGCGTGGTGCTTTCAGCGGATTGCGCGAAGCACTGGGCGGGCGCCGCCGCACTGAAGCGCGCATGGTGGAAAGCCTGCGCGCCCTGCGGAAATTGGTAGAGCGCAGCGGCGCACGGCTAGACCCTGAGCGCCAAGCGCGTGTGGCGATGCAGGCAGCACCGAATGCCGCCGCCCGTGCCGCCCGCGGCGCAGAGGTCATCCGCACGCAAGAGCTGCTTGCCCAACAAGCAAAGCCCATCGTGATCGGTGATGACGATTTGCCCGACCCTGCACCCAGCCCGCCAACGCTTATCCACCAACCGCAGGCGCCTGCCGATCCATCCTTTGTGAGCAAGCTGAGCGCTGTCGAGATGCCCGCCACACCATCCACCCAAGCCGATACCAAGCCGCGCAAACCAAAGGGCTTGGCGGATGCCCTTCAGCAAAAGCCCGCCACGGCGCCCACTGGCTCAGCTGCTGATGAGTTCGTGTGGGATTCATCCGCACGCACCGTGCCGATTTCGTTGGTTGCGCCGCCCCTGGCGCCCGCCGAACCCACTCAGGCACTGGAAGCCACACCCTCCAAGCCGACGCCCGCTCCGCGCACCTTGCCAGAGATTGCGCCAACCCCTGCTGCTGGCTTGCCCTTGCCTAAACCACCGACGCTGCACAAAGGCGATGTGCCACCTGCCAAACCAACTGCACCTTCGCCCGACCGCGAGAAGAGAGCCTCTGCCACACTGCCCACCGTTGACCCAGAGACGCCCACTGTGCAGCCCGATTCAGCCGACCAATCGGCTAAGCCAACCACCATTTATGATACGGGCGAGGTGAGCATTTGGGATGTGTTTGGCGTGCCGCGCCCTAGCGAAAAAACGCGCACCGACCTGCACGCCATTGTTGCCAGTTTCATCACACCTGCTGAGGCGGATAGCGCACCAAGTGCTACAGCCGCACCGAAGCGCGTGCAGCGCCATTCAACGCTGCGCCGCAAGGCACATTTGCGCGTGCGTCAACTGCCCCTACCGCCAGAGCGTGTGAAAGGACGTTTGGCAAAGCGCAGCCGCCTGAAGGTACGCTAATTCGCACGCCGTTTGCGGCGTGGTGCCTCGTCTGCCGCCTCGTCCTCATAATAGACCAACTCGCCATCGTCGGAGAGTGCCACACGCTCACCGCGCTTTGGCTTTTCCGCCTCGATTTCGGCGGCTGTGTAGCCCAGTTTCTCCATCTCGCGGCGAATGGCACGCTCACGGCGCAGCGGGTCATCCAGAAAAACATCCGCAGCGTGGAAAGCCAACCCAATGCCCCAGAAGAAAGCGACGGGCAGCGAACCGCCACTTGAGGCTAGAATGAGCATGAGATTAACGCCTACGTAGGCAATCAGGTGCTGGTAAAATTCTATGCGCTTCCTGAGGCGCCTCTCAGCAGCCTTGCGTATCTCCTCATAGTTTGGGTTACCCATGCGAGGTTGCTCCTAACCTCCCTGACGCCTACGGCGCGGTGCTTCTTCTTCCCCAGCGTCCTCATCTTCGTAGATCAACTCGCCATCCTCAGAGAGTGCCACACGCTCACCGCGCTTTGGCTTTTCCGCCTCCATTTCGGTAGCTGTGTAGCCCAGTTTCTTCATCTCGCGCTCAATGGCACGCTCACGGCGCAGCGGATCGTCAAGAAAAACTTCTAACCCATGAATGATAATGCCCAAACCCCAGCCAAAGATTGGGAAAACGATCCACCATTGATCGCGGAAGGCAATCGCAAGCATAGCATTGATGATGATGTAGGCAGCAATGTGCTGATAAAACTCTAGGCGGTTCTTAATGCGTTTTTCAGCAGCCTTACGGGCTGCCTCGTAACTCTGATTGCTCACGGGTAGCTCCACATCTCATGTTGCAACTATGGGATATATCATAGCCTTGTGCGCTCTAATACGCTAAGGGTTGCTGGCATGTTGCGCGCTGCGGCTGCTGACCCGTTCAACAGGCATTCAGCCAAACGCGCTGACGCACAGCGGGTAGCACTGATGTGCTATGCTGTGCTATAGTTGCTGTGTCCATAAGCTGTGAGTTGAAAGCAAGGCTTCAGAATGATCAATCTGGGTTTATTTGGATTGCTTGGGCTGATTTGGGGATCCTCTTTCCTGCTGATCAAGATCGGTGTGCGCGAGTTAGACGCGATCTCCTTGGTGGCAGGGCGGATGTTCATCGCAGCAGTCGCGTTTAGCCTTCTGCTGATTGCCACGCGGCAGGTGATAGCACGCCAGCCAAGCGATTTGCTCAAGTTGGCAGTGGTGGGTGTGCTAAACTCTGCGCTGCCTTTCGTGCTGATTTCGTGGAGTGAGAAATCGCTGGATAGTGGCTTGACGGGCGTGCTAAATGCCACAACGCCACTCTTCAGCCTTGTGCTGGCGCACTTTGCCCTCGCTGATGACCGCATCACCACCAATAAGCTGGTCGGCTTGATCATTGGCTTCTTCGGCGTGATTGTGTTGGCAAGCCGCCAGATCGATACGACGCACGACAATCCGCTGTTGGCACAGCTTGCCGTGCTAGGTGCGGGCTTGTGTTATGCGTTGGGCGCTGTGTTTGTGCGCCGCTATTTGCGTGGCAGCGCACCGTTGGTGGTGGCAGGTGGCGCCAACATCTTCGGCACGCTGGCTATCGTTGCCGCCGCCCTGATCATGGTCAACCCGCTGCCCAACCCTAGCGCACTCTCGGGCGATGTGATCCTCTCTGTGCTTGTGCTGGGCGTGGTGAACACCTTCTTCGCCTACCTGATCTTCTACCACATCATCGCCGTCTGGGGCGCCTCGCGGGCAACGATGGTCACCTACATTATTCCGCCGATCAGTCTGTTTATTGGTGTGGTCTTTGGCAACGAGAGGCTTGACCTGTTGCTGCTGCTTGGCGCTGCGCTCATTATCAGCGGCGTGCTGTTTGCTAACTGGGTGCAGATTCAGGCAGCCTTCGCCACGCACCGCAACACCACACAACCTGCTGGAGACTGAGCCATGCCGCGCCGCGCACCACTGACCTTGAACGTGGCAAACCAAGCGCCCAATCTGCCTGAAGCGCTGAAGCATACGCGCTTTCGCTCACAATTGGAGATCAGCTTTGCCCTGCAACTGGAAGCACGGCGTTTGCGTTGGTTCTATGAGCCTGAGCGTTTGTGCCGCTATCTGGTGGATTTCTACCTGCCCGAGAGCCGCACGTGGGTGGAGGTGAAAGGGCGCGTGAACTCACGCGATCACGCCCTGCTGCGCCAAGTGGCGGCAATGCTTGCCACAGAGCGCAAACAGCGCTTGTTCATGTACACAAGTCGGCAGGTGTATGCAGTCAGCGCGGGCGATTTCAGCGCGCTGACTTATGATGCCTTCTGGCAGCTTGTTACACCGCCCAACCCTTAGAGACCTGCGGCGTGCGCCCACGCGCCACAGGCAAGGACGTCACAATCCTTTTGGTTCTAGGTAAATTACAGAGTTATTCCTGTGAGGTTGCCTGTTACTGAATTGATATTTGCCCTTCCCTATCTTCTTTTTTACACTTTTCACGGGGAGGTAAAACCGATGAGCAACGTAATTCAGGCTGATTACGCGCTGCTAGAAGACATTGCCCGTTGCTTTCAGCAGCAAGGGGATTTGGTTGCACAAATACAGCAGGTTTCTAGCCAATGCTGTGCAGCACTAGAAAGTGGTGGATGGCGTGGACGGGGAGCGTCGGCGTTCTTTCGAGAGATGCAGGAGGTTGTGTTCCCCGCCCTCAAGCGTTTAAGCCAGAGCTTTCAGAGTGCCAGCAGCGCCACACAGCACCTTAGCCAAACGTTCAAGAGCGCGGAAGAGGAATCGGGAAAGCTCTTCATGGGCGCTGATCTGGCTTTAGCGGGCAATGGCGCTGGCTTCATGCCTGTGTCCTTTACGCAGGATGTTGCCAATGGGGGTGGGAACGGACCGACCTCTTCGGGCCCGTTTCATATCGGACCGCCCACACCACCGACCATAAACCATGATAATGGTTTCTTGGATAGTTTCCCGCGCCGCAGCCCCGAATTAGGTGACTATCTTGCCTTAGCGAAATGGCGCCTGATGTTGGAAGGCTCAGAGGCATTACGCCCTGATCTGGTGGACGCCAATGCAGCCTACCGCCACTTTTTGGATGGTAATGGCGCAGATCGTACCTTCTCTTACGAACGTTTTGTGGAAAATGACCCGTCTGGCGCCATCATCTTGAACAATCTTATTGCAGATGCGCAACAGCACGTTGAAATTTTGAGCGATGGACGCACCCAGTTCAGCATAACGAGCGATGCCTATGCAATCGGCTCGGATCCCCGCTTCCCTTATCCTGAAACCGAGAATTGGCAGAAAACCATTGGCGCACACCACGTCTGGACGAGCGCAGATGTAACTGTGAGCGGCACGCCACCCAACCGCACCTACACTATGGTGATGACCATTCACGCCGAAGATCGTTACAACTTCAATCCCAACCAGCAGGATATTGCGACAGGTATTCCAGATAGTGAGAATGGCACTTTCGAGATCACAGGGTTGGCGCACCAATACATGAACCGCGCAACGCTTGAGCGCACTATCACATGGCAGGAAGGGGATGCAGCCAATGCCGTCATCACAGACTCCGACACCAGCCGCAACCGCCCCCCTGAAGATAATCGCCGTTTGCGTAACCGAGCTTAGCTGATGCGAAACATCTGGTCTTTCACAGTTTATTTGCTATCGGCGCTAAGTATAGTGCTACTAGGTTGTACGCCCAACGCGGCACAACCAACGGAGGGAAGTTTGACCACAATTGCCACCCCACAAACCGATCTGAGCGCGCTTGCCCGCTTTGTGCGCCTTGATGCGCCACCGCGCAGCGCCCAGTGGTTCACCGCGCAGATGACACCCCCTAGCGAGAGTCCGCTCGGTCCGACGGATTGGCAGCTCATCGCCTTGTTGGAATATGATGAGGCAACACTGCAACAACTGCGCGCAACCTTAACGCCGCAAACCACCCCGCGTGAGTTGCACGTTCTGCCTGACTTCATCCGAGACTGGTTTCCAGAGGTGCTGCGCGCCAATTTTAAGGTGGATAGCGCTTCGGGCAACTTTGTGTGGCAAGGCGAACGCTATCTCCCCGATCCTTTTGCTAAGCCACCGCTCACGGCGGGCTTTGTGCTTGTGATTGACCGTTATGTGCTGCTGGTGCTGCACACCGTCTAGCCTCATTCGGTCATTGTCAAGCCATACTCGACACTATCCACCAGCGCACGCCACGATGCCTCGATGATGTTGGTGCCAGCACCAACCGTACTCCAGCGCTCAGCAGCGCTCTGCGTCTCGATCAGGACGCGGGTGAAGGCTGCTGAGCCGTTGTGTCCGTCTAGGATGCGCACCTTGTAGTCGGCAAGCGTGAATTCGGCAAGGCGCGGGTAAAGCGGCGTGAGCGCCTTCCGCAAGGCGAGGTCTAATGCGTTGACGGGCCCGTTGCCTTCGGCGGCGGTGTGGGCAACCGTATCACCGACCGCCAATTTGACGGTTGCTTCTGCCAACATGCCGCGCCCACGCCGATTTTCAACCACCACAAAGAAATCAATCAGCTCAAAAGGTGGCTTGTAATCGGGCTGAGCGCGTTTGAGCATGAGCGCGACAGAACTCTCGGCGCCTTCAAAGGCATAGCCGAGGTTCTCAAGGCGTTTAATCTCATCCAGCACTTGGCGGGCCGCCTCACCCGAAACATCCATGCCAAATTCTTCTGCCTTGCTCAGCACGTTGCCGCGTCCGCTCAAATCGCTGATCAACACGCGCATTTCGTTGCCCACCAAAGCAGGATCAATGTGTTGATAGCTCTGGGCGGTGCGGCGCATGGCTGCCACATGGATGCCGCCTTTATGTGCGAAGGCACTGCGCCCAACATAGGCAAGGTGGCTATCCGGCGGCAAGTTAGCAATCTCGGCGACGGTGCGCGCCACATGCGTCAGGTGCTTAAGAGTCTCAACGCCGTTCGGCAGGCACGGCACATGCATCTTCAACGCCAAATCGGGGATGATGCTGCACAAATTGGCGTTGCCGCAGCGTTCGCCATAACCGTTGATCGTCCCTTGAACCATGGTGGCGCCTTGCCGCACGGCTGCCAACGAGTTGGCGACGCCTAGCTCGCCGTCGTTGTGCGTGTGAATGGCAAGTTTGACCTCTGGCGGCAAGGCTTGGCGCACCTCACAGACGATCTGCTCGACTTCCCAATAGAGCGTGCCGCCATTCGTATCGCAGAGCGTCAGCCAGTCAGCGCCGGCGGCGTGCGCTGCCTTGAGCGTCTCCAGCGCATATTCGCTATCGGCTTTGTAACCATCAAAGAAATGTTCAGCGTCGTAGATCACTTCTTTGCCCAACGCCTTCATGTAGCGGATCGAGTCCGCGATCAGGCGGTAGTTTTCCTCTGGCGTCGTCCGCAGCACCTCATAGACGTGCAGCAGCCACGTCTTGCCGACGAGCGTGACGACAGGCGTCTGCGCCTGCACCAGCATCTGGATATTTTCATCTTCGGCGGGCGTGCTGCCAACGCGGCAGGTTGCGCCAAAGGCAGCGATGCGGGCATGTTTTAAGGGTAAGTCTTTAGCTGCCGCAAAGTAAGCGGCATCTTTCGGATTGGAGCCGGGCCAGCCGCCTTCAATATATGCCACACCCAAATCGTCCAAAATCTTGGTGATGCGGATTTTATCCTGCACGCTCAGCGAGATGCCTTCGCGCTGCGTGCCATCGCGCAGGGTGGTATCATAGATATAGACGTAGGGCGGATAGGTCATGACTGCCTCTTTCGTTAGGATGGGTTGATAAAAAAGATACGGTTTAGGGCATCTTCTAGCGTAAGTGCCGTAGAGCGATCATCCCAATAGCCGTCACGCCGCTAGGTCGGCAAACAGCACGCTCAGAGGCAGGCGGAAGTTGGGCAGCACAGCGCCACCTTCCAGCACGGCGTCATCGCTCAAGGTCTGCGTGCCTTGCGCGCTGTAGCTGTCCACCGTCTGCAAATCGGGATAGATCACCCACACCACCTGCACGCCATATTTCAAATAATCGCGCACCTTTTGGCGAACTTCAAGGGCGCTGTCGTTGGGTGAGACTATCTCGACGGCAAGATCAGGGGCGAGCGGTAGAAATTTCTCTGGAATCGGCTTCGGCATCCGCGCTTTGGCAACGAACGCTGCATCCGAAATCCGCACCACATCAGGGTTGCGGGCAAGGATGTAGCTGCCGCTGGCGCCCGTCACATAGCCCAAGCCATTTTCTTCAACAAAATTCGCCAGATGACGCGCCATGCGCGCCTCTAAAACGCCATGGAGCCCGCCTGTTCCGCCTGCCATTTCGATCAACGCTCCTTCAGATAGCTCGTAGCGCATCCCTTCCACCTGTGGCAGTTCCCAAAGGTCTTCGGCAGTCATCAGCTTCTCTTGCACAGTCATCGTCACCCGCTCCTTAGCAGGGCGGCTGAGACCGCCCCGCCTGCTAAACATATCGGTTAATCACCCGCCATGCGGATTGTAGCGCTTTCGCCTTCGGGCGTCTCGCCTGCGCCGCCGGTTGCCACCAACATGCGGTTGAGCGCAGCAAGGTACGCCTTTGCGGCGGCAACCACAATATCAGGATCAGCGCCGTGACCACCAAAGGTTTGGTAGTCGCCGTCTAGGGTGCAGATTCGCACCGTCACCTCGCCCATGGCGTCTATGCCTTCGGTGATGGCGCGTACTGAGAACTCCAGCAGCTTATTGGGCGCGTTCACGATCTTGTTGATGGCGGTGTAGGTAGCATCCACAGGGCCCGTGCCGATGCCCGCTTCAATGCATTCCGCGCCGTCAGGGCCCTCCAACTTGACGGTCGCCGTCGGCATTCCCACCTGTCCACAGGTCACCTGAAGCGCTTTCAGCTTGAAGACTTCCCGCGGGCCCTCAAGTTGGTGTGCCATGAGCGCCTGCAAGTCTGCGTCGGTGATGTGCTTTTTGCGGTCTGCCACATCTTTGAAGCGCTTGAACGCCTCTTGCAGTTCTGCATCGGTCAGTTGGTAGCCCAGATCGCGCAGGCGCACCTTGAAGGCGTGCCGCCCGCTGTGCTTGCCCAGCACCAAGCGGCTCTCGGAGATGCCGACCGACTCAGGGCGCATGATCTCGTAGGTCTCCTGATGCTTCAACTGCCCATCCTGATGAATGCCTGCTTCATGGGCAAAGGCATTGGCGCCGATGATCGCCTTGTTGGGCTGGACAACCATGCCAGTATAGTTGGCAACCAAGCGGCTGATGCGCGCAAGCTGCGGGGTCTGAATGCCTGTCCACAGCTTGTAGTAGTTCTGCCGTGTGTTAATCGCCATCACGACTTCTTCAAGGGCAGTGTTGCCAGCGCGCTCACCAATGCCGTTGATGGTGACCTCTGCTTGGCGTGCGCCGGCGTGCAAGCCTGCCAGCGTATTGGCAGTTGCCATGCCCAGGTCGTCGTGGCAATGCACCGACCAAATCACAGCCTTGCCGCCGTGCGTGTGTTCGATCAGGTAGGCAATCATGGCGCCGTATTCGGCAGGCGTCATATAGCCAACCGTATCGGGAATGTTGAGCGTCGTTGCGCCTTCTTCAATGGCAGCCGCGCACATTTGCACGACATAGTCCCAATCGCTGCGCCCGGCATCCATTGTGCTGAATTCCACATCAGCGCACAGGCTGCGGGCAAGGCGCACCATCTGGCGGGCGCGCTCCAGTGCCTGTGCGCGGGTCAGGTTGAACTGATACTTCAGGTGAATATCTGAGGATGAGATGAAGGTATGAATGCGCGGCTTGGCAGCAGGCTGCACCGCTTCCCAACACTGCTCAATATCGCTTGGCACGCAGCGCGCCAAACCACAGATCACGGGCCCTTCGGGCGTGCCGATCTCTTGGGCAATGCGCTTGACCGCAGCGAGATCATCGGGTGAGGCAGCCGGAAAGCCCGCCTCGATAATATCCACGCCCAGCGCGGCAAGGTGGTGGGCGATCTCTAGTTTTTCGGCGCTGTTTAGCGAAGCGCCGGGCGATTGTTCGCCATCGCGCAAGGTGGTATCAAAAATGCGGACGCGGTCTTCAGGACGGCGCTGTACATCAGACTCCATAGTAGGGCATTCCTTCTCACAAACGGACAACTGCAACAGGCTAATGGGCTAAGGTCGCTAAGGTCGTCTAAATCGCTCAAGCCATCGTCAGGCACGCAGACACCACCTCCTCTTTATCTAAAGTCGTTTCCGAAGATATTCTAGGGCGACGATCAACGCGCTGTTCAGCCATTCGCCAAAGCGTTTCTCAAGCAGCGGTAGGCTGTCGTAGCCCGTAAACTGAAATGGCACTTCGGAGAGCGTTTGTAGGTCAATCACTGGGCTTTCCTCACCACGCTCATAAACGCACCCACTGCACGCCATCAAGCCGTGCGATTGTTTACCCACAGCGTGAACTGAAAAGAGCAGCCCAACCGTAAAACGCGACGGAATCTCCAGATACAGATGTAGCCAGCTTCGATAATCGCGCAGGTTGGCGAAGTAATCGAGGCGACGTGCCGTTTCAATTATCTGGTAGCGGTAGTAATGGTCGTTTGGTTTGCCCGAACTCGCCTCAGTGACGGCTAACTCCGGTTGGTGGCTGTGCAGAATGGTGCCCAGTTGCCCTTTGAACTGCTCCAAGCGCGTCTTCAAATGGCGTTGCAAGTGTTCCGCCTGCTGTTTTGGCAATGCCACCTGAATTGACTGCCCGCGCTGAATGGACTCTGCGAAGGCTTGCAAGGCATCTTGCAGGGAACGCTGCTCAAGCGAGACTTCTTCACTGAGTGAAAGTGCATTGGTGAAGGCACGGCGCTGAGCATGGGCAAACAGTGAGATTAACGCCCTTAGATCGCCCTGATCAGCCTGTTCAAGGGCAGTGATGTAGCTATCGCGCTCATCACGGGTTAGCACCAGTGGAAACCACCCCGCTTTGACAAAGACCAAGGTTGCCAGTAGGCGTGCCACACGCCCATTGCCATCTTGGAACGGGTGAATTTGTGTGAAGCGATGATGCAGCCAAGCCGCCTCAACCTCAGGGGAGACGCCGCGCTCCAAATGCTCAATATGCCATGCGATCAGTTGATCAATCTGTGGCACAACTTGAAGCGGCGGGCGGTACTCATGCAGGCTGCCGTCAGGGCGTGTGGGATTATTCGGCTGTTCCTTCCACCTGCCGCGCAGCAGTTGCGTTTGAAAGCGCCTGCCGAACTGATCCTGGGCTTCAGTGGTCTCCTGATGGCGCGTTAGAATTTCATGGAGTTGGCGGATGTAAAAGCTGGAGAGTGACCGCCGCTGACCGACATAATCGAACACGCTCTGGATTGCCTCTGCCTGATCGCGCACGAGGGCAATCACTTCATGGGCAGGGCGATCTGTTGTGCCGTGTTGAATGAGCGACTCATCAATGCCGCGCTCGATCAGCAGTTGAGTCACGCCACGCTCAATGTTGTAAAGCCGCTCAATGATGCCTGTCTCAATCGCAAAACGCCGCCGCAAGCGTTCCATGAAGGCTTGGTAGGCAGCCGTGGAGCGCAACGTCTCGCGCTGCTGTTCCCACAACTGCGCTAAAGAAGCCAAGTCAGGCTCGGCAAGCGTTTGCCAATCGTCGGGCAAGTCGGTAATGGGCTGCCACTCAAGCATTCTGTTCGCCTTTGCCTACGCGCTGGGATCGTAATCCTGCAAGCGTTTGGGCTTCAAGAACTGCATCATCTCCCGCAAGTGCGCGCCCACAGCCTCGATCTGATGAGCGCGTTCGGCACGGCGGCGCGCTAGGAAGTTGGGCAAGCCGTTGGCATTCTCGTCAATCCACGCCTCGGCAAACGAGCCGCTGCGAATATCGGCAAGCACCTCGCGCATGGCTTTGCGCGTCTCATCGGTCACCACACGGTCGCCACTGGTATAGCCGCCATATTCCGCCGTATCGCTGACCGAATACCACATATAGTTCATGCCGCCCTGATAAAGCAGGTCTACGATCAGCTTGAGTTCGTGCATACACTCAAAATAGGCAACTTCCGGCTGATAGCCTGCCTCAACCAACGTCTCGAAGGCAGCTTTGATCAGCGCCGTGACGCCGCCGCATAAAATGACCTGCTCACCGAAGAGGTCTGTTTCGGTCTCTTCGGCAAAGGTTGTCTCCAGCACGCCGGCGCGGGTGCCGCCAATTGCCTTCGCGTAAGCAAGCGCGTTCGCCTTTGCCTTGCCGCTGGCATCCTGCTGGACGGCGATCAGGCACGGAATGCCCACACCTTCCACGAACGTCTCGCGCAGGCGGTGACCGGGCCCTTTGGGCGCCACCATCGAAACATCTACGCCAGGCGGTGGCACAATCTGCCCATAGCGGATGTTGAAGCCGTGCGCGAACATGAGCGTATCGCCGGCTTGCAGATGTGGCTCGATCTCTGCCTTGTAGACGGCGGCTTGCTTGGTATCTGGGATGAGCAGCATGATGAACTGGGCAGCCTGTGCCGCCTCTGCCACAGAGAGGACGCGCAAGCCTTCCGCCGCTGCCTTAGCGCGAGACTTGCTGCCTGCGTGCAAGCCAACAACGACGTTTACGCCGCTATCGCGTAGGTTGAGGGCATGGGCGTGTCCTTGGCTGCCGTAGCCGATGATCGCTACGGTCTTTTCGGAAAGCAGCGACAGATCGGCGTCTTGGTCGTAGTAAAGCGTAGCCATGTTGAAAGATGTCTCCTTAGGGTGAGTTTAGGCAAACTGTGGTGCCGCTTGTACGGTGTGGCTGCCTTGACCCATCGCCACGACACCCGTCCGCACCAATTCAATGATACCATGTGGACGCAGTGCCTCGATGAACTGCTCCACACGCGCTTCCTCGTCGCTCAGGTCGAGGATCATCATGCCGTCGCGGTGATCAATGATGCGTGCGCCAAACTGGCTGGTGATCCACGCCGCCTCTGCGGAAGCGCGCACCTTGATTAGGGCGAGGTCGCGGCTGACGAACGGCTGATGGGTCACTTCATCCACCTGAATGACGTTGACCAGCTTATAGAGGTTCTTCTGCACCTGATCCACACGCGCCACGTTGCTATCCAGCACGATGGTCATGCGCGAGACGTTCGGGTCTTCGGTGCGCCCAACGGTCAGGCTATCAATGTTGAAGTTACGGCGGCGGAACAGGCTGGCAACGCGGTTCAGCACGCCGGGTTCGTTTTCGACAAGGGCAACTAGGGTATGTTTCATGGCTTAGGCATCCAGTCCTTTGAACAAGTCGGCTAGGGAAAGGCTAAATTCGGGCAGCACATCGCCACCGCTGAGGGTGCCTTCGGCTGGCACAATCGTGACAGTGTTTGGGCTGCTGTAGGCGTAGACCTTGCGCCGTTCAGGGTAGACGATCCAGACAAGGCGTGTGCCAACGGCAAAATATTCTTCAATTTTGCCCAGCACTTCGTCGGTCGTATCATTCGCCGAGATAACCTCGACCGCAATATCGGGCGCAACCGTAAAATACTCGTCCAGATTAGGTGCGGGCGCACGCTCTTTTGAAACATATGCGACATCTGGTGAACGAACTTTGTCAGGATTGCGTGATAAGATGAAGCCAGCATCAGTAACAACTTCACCTAGATCGCGCTCATCCACAAAATCACCCAGACGCGCCCCTAGACGCCGTTGTAACTTTCCGTGAATTGGTTTTGGTCTGCTCACTTCAACAAGCACCCCATCCACGAGGTCGTAAACCTTGCCGTCATCAGGTAGCGTGGCAAATTCTTCGGCTGTCATCAGGCGTATTTGCGTCTGCTCAGTCATCTCAGCACCTCTTGGCACATAGGCAGGCGGGCATTTCACACCCGCCCACCAATCGGCAACTTAGTGATTCTCCGACCAATCCGGCAGATTGGGCGCGCTCGGACGGCGGATCATCTTATCCAGATCGGCGCCGGCTGGCACCATCGGATAGACAATATCCGCCTTTTCAACCTGAAACTCAACCAGCGTTGGTCCGTTGATGCTTTGCGCCCAAGCAACAGCCTCGGCAATTTCGTCGCGCTTGCGGACGCGCCGTGCCGGGATGCCATATGCCTCTGCCAGCTTCACAAAATCAGGGTTGTGCATGGGTGTGGCGTTATAGCGTTCCTCATAAAAGAACTCTTGCCATTGGCGCACCATGCCCAGATAGGCATTGTTCATAATGGCGATGTTCACATTGACGTTCTCTTGGGCAGCGGTTGCCAGCTCACAGAGCGTCATTTGGAAGCCGCCATCCCCCACGATTGCCCACACTGTGTCGTTGGGTGAACCCATCTTGACGCCGATTGCCGCCGGGAAGCCAAAGCCCATCGTGCCGAGTCCGCCGCTGGTGATCAGGCTGCGCGGGCGCTGATTGAGGTAATACTGCGCCGTCCACATCTGGTGCTGGCCAACATCCGTCACAACGATGGCATCGCCGCCGGTGGCTTCCCACAAATCATGGATGGCATGTGCGGCATAGAGCTTATCGGTGGGTGCCACATAGTGAACAATGTCGCGTTCGTCCGTGTCTTCTTGCCAATTTCGAATCTCGCCAAGCCATGCCGCATGATTGAGCGTTGGCACATGCGGCAGCATCTGCTCCAGCACGGTGCGAAGGTCGCCGGCAATGCCGACATCTACCTTCACATTTTTGTTCAGCTCGCTGGCGTCAATATCAATGTGAATCTTACGCGAGTTGGGTGAGTAGGTGCGAAGATTGCCCGTCACACGGTCATCAAAGCGCATTCCGAAGGCAAGCAGCAAGTCCGCAGCCTGAATTGCCTGATTGACGGCAGCCGCGCCGTGCATTCCCATCATGCCAAGGCACAATGGGTGGGATTCCGGCATGGCGCCCTTGCCAAGCAGCGTCAGCGCCACAGGAATTTGGGCGCGTTCGGCAAACTCTAGCAGGGCGCGCTCAGCACCACTCATGCTAACACCATGCCCTGCCAAAATCAGCGGACGCTCAGCGCTTTTGAGCAGTTCCATCGCCCGTTCGATTTGGTCGGGCGTGGCAGCCGAGGCAGGCACATAGCCCGGCATCCGCAGTGGCTCGGTCGGGTAGATAAATTCGGTCTTGTGATTCTGTGCATCTTTGGTGATGTCTATCAAAACTGGCCCCGGACGCCCTGTGCGCGCAATGTGGAACGCCTTCCGCATGACGGTGGCGATCTGGCGCACATCCGTGACCAGGAAGTTGTGCTTGGTGATCGGGAGGGTGATGCCGGTAATATCCGTCTCTTGGAAAGCATCTGAGCCAAGCACCCCGCTTGGCACTTGCCCAGTGATGCACACAATCGGCACCGAGTCCATCATAGCGGTGGCGATGCCCGTCACCATGTTGGTAGCGCCCGGTCCGCTGGTTGCCATTGCCACACCCACTTTGCCTGTAATGCGTGCGTAGCCATCAGCCATGTGCGTGGCGCCTTGTTCGTGGCGCACCAACACATGCTTGATCCGATCCTCATACTTGCTAAGCGCGTCGTAGGTCGGCAAGATGGCGCCGCCTGGATAGCCGTAGACGATCTCAACGCCTTCTCGAAGCAGGCATTCCCAGATGATTTCTGCACCGGTGAGTTCCATAAGATTTCTCTGCCTTTACTCGATTTTCCCCACTAGAAAAAAGATGCGCCTTCAGCTTTGGAAAATGGCAGAAAGCGCATCATGCGTTGGGCGTTCATCATCGGCAAAGGCAGCCTGTGCGCTGCGTTCAGCCGCTGCAAACGGTGCAGGTGATGATGACTCGGCAGCAGCAGTTTCCTCTTGAAAGAGTTCCGTCCATGGGCTGGTATTGCTCTGCATTTCCAGCAGGGCTTCTTCTTGCAGGGTGTCGGGATACAACATGATAGTTCACTCCTCTAACAATTGCGCTGTACGATAGATTGGCACAAAAAAACCGCCCGTTGGTCGGGCGGCTTCTTGCTCACACTTGTGAATGTTCAGGACGATTGCCCACACACACGCCAAGCAGCCCAACCGTTACGCTCGTAACGAATAATCGCTACGAGGTTGGTAAGGATGCTAAGGCTAATCAAAGCGCGCATTTGGGCAAACATAGCTACAAAACTTGTGTTTTTCTGAACAATGCTTTTAAGTATAAAGCGCTGCACAGAATCAGGCAACTAGCACACTGCACAAGTGCAGTTGTTTTTTTTAGGGCAATCTGCCCAATGCTCACCCTGCGTTGCCCGTCTGCCCAACATCTTGTATAGTGAACATCAGATTAGTGTTTCATTTTAGGGTTGTTTAGAAAGGATTATGCGAATGGCGACCCCGCCCCAGCTAGCGGAAACCGAAATGCGCCCACGCACTCAGCAAAAAGGCAATCCACGCCGATATTGGCCCGCGTGGGCGAAGCAACTGCCCTATTTCAAATTGCCACCGCCCGACCCAAACTTCTCCCTTGTGCCAAAGCAAGAGGCGCTTGATCTGCTGCGCCCTGACCCTAGCAAAGTGACGGACAGCACCGCCAGCGCTGCCTATCCGCCGTTCCGCGCTACGGATAGCACGCTTCGCGCCATTGAAAACGATCTTGATCTGCTGGAGCGCGAAGTGCTGCGCCTGTTCCGCGAGCGCGACCTTGAAGCGAAAATGCAGCAAAACCGCTACCGCCTCTACCAGATCAGCTTTATTGTGTTGGCAGCCACCGCCACGGTGATCGGCTCGCTGCTGGCACTGGCACTTAACCAAAATCCGCCCACCCTCGTGCCGATCCTCGGCTTTGCCGAGACAGTAGTCGCCCTCTTGGCAACCTTCCTTGCCCAGATCAGCGGACGCGAATCACCCTTCAACTTGTGGCTGGAAAATCGGCGGGCGGCGGAGGGCTTACGCCGCGAATATTTCCGCTACCTGATGCGCCTAGCACCCTACGACAACCCAATGATGCAGCCCTATGAGCGCCGCCTGATGTTGGCAGAACGCGCCGCGCTGATCAACCGCGGCACCTCGCCCGATGACCGCGCCGCTACCACGCTCAGCGGCGGGCTGACCGCTGAAGGAATGCCACACCGCACAGAAGGAATGCCAAGCAATGGATGAACTGAACCGTAACCGTCTAGAGGCAATTTATCGCATCTTCGATAAATTCGCCCTTGAAGATACACGAGTCTTCTACAAAGCAACCATTCAGCGCCATCGCCGTGCCGCTGGACAGGTGAACTTTCTGCGCGCCCTAGCCTCGTTCATGGCGGGCTTTGCCGCGGCGCTGGTCGGTTTAATTGTGCAGTCGGTCTATGTGAGTGGGAATTCCTGTGTTGCGCCTGCCACCCCTGATCAGCTCAGCTACTGCCAATTCATCAATACCGTGATTGTGATCTTGATGATGCTGGCAATCGTCTCACCAGCCGTCGGTGGCGGGCTCTCGACGCTGGCTGATCTCTATCAGTGGGATCGTCAAATCTCGCTGTATGACGAGTCCTTGAAGAACCTTGCCGTTGCCGATGCCCGTTCGCCTGACCCTGAGATGGACGACGATACCTACCGTGCCTCATTGATGGCATACGCGCTCGGTTC
Organism: Anaerolineae bacterium; assembly: GCA_034436355.1. Taxonomy (GTDB): domain Bacteria; phylum Chloroflexota; class Anaerolineae; order Aggregatilineales; family UBA2796; genus CP2-2F. The sequence continues at coordinate 42,357 of DAOTVQ010000026.1, read as the reverse complement.
GCTGACCGTGCTGTACGATGAAGCCGCCCAATGGGGGCAGATGATCCGCACCCCTGTGCAGATCGAGGAATTCATCAAGCGCTCGCAAGCGCGCTCTGAAAGTGTGCGCCTGCCTGTTTTCAAAATTTCTGAGCCACAGCCAAGCCGCAATCCAACCGGCACAGAAGACGACGCCCTAGGCTGAGTTGCTCATCGCGGCACGCAGGGCGGCGGCTTTTTGCAGGTAGGGCGCGCCGCCATGTGCGCCGTAGGTTTCGTAAAGCCGCAGCAGCCAACTGCGCGTGCCGCCCTTTTCGGCAAGGGTGATGCCCTGCTGCCAGGCTTGGCGAGCCGCTTGCTGATCGCCTTTTAGCCACAGGTACCAGCCCTGTAAGCGCAAGTATTCAGGGCGCAGCATGATCCGTGTGCGCGCCACGCGCTTGAAGGTCTTCAGTTGTTGTTCGGCGGCTGCCAACCAAGCTGCTTGCGCTTCGCCCGTGGTCTGTGCTGCCATGCCCAACGCCGCTTCTAGGATCACTTCCCGTCCGCTAGGGGCGCGCTTTGCCTGTGCCACTGCCCGTTCTGCGAAAGGCGCTGCTGCCGCCAAATCACCCGCTTGCAGGTGCATGGTAGCAACCGCCGCTAAAACTGCCGCCCAAGTGCTGTCCTCGTCAAAGGCTTCTGTATCGCGGCGAATTATGGTGAAGCGCGGCAGCGTGCCTAGCTGGTCTTCCATTTGGGCAAACAGACCGAAACAGGCGGGCATATCGCCTTGAAAATAGGCGATGATCGCAGCGTTCATCAGTGTGGTGGCAAGTGAATCTGTATCACCTACCATTTGAGAGAAGGCTGCCGAACGCTCCAAAAATTCCCGCGCCGACCAATCACCGCGATAGGATGCGGGCAGCGCAATGCCATTTAGCACGTAGGCAAGCGTCTCTAGATCGCCAACTTTTTCGGCAGTCTCCAGCGCTTGGCGCGCATAAAAGCGTGCCATGCGGTGCCACCCTAGCACGCTGCCCATGCCGATTGCCGCACCCACGTAGGCGCGTGCCAACTCTGCTGTTGGCTGTGGCAGCGTTTCGGCAAGGTTCAGGGCGCGCATGACGGCATAAGCGCCCGCCACCAAGCGCTGCACGTTCCAATAATCGCCGCTCAGGTTCTGATAGATAGCCGCCGCTTCTAGCACATAAGCGGCACGGCGCGGCGTGGTGCGGTAAAGGCGTGGCGGCAACAGGCGCCGCACCAAAAATTGGCGCACAAACGCACCGATCAACTGGCGCGTCAAACCTTTAGTCGGTGGCAAAGGCTGACCAAGCAGCGCCAAAGCGCGTTGATAATGGGCTTCACGCTCGGTGATGTTCGTGTGCGCTCTGCCCAAGGTGCGCTCTAGCTGCGCCTTGCGTAAGGCATCAAAACCAACCGCATCGGCAAGCGCTAAGGCGCGCTCTAGCAGCGGCACGGCGCGCCCGTAAGCATAAATCTGGACTGCCTGCATCCCTGCTAACGCTTTGTAGTGTGCCTCCTTCGGCAGATCGCCCGCATTTGCCCAGTGGTGCGCCAACGCAGCGCTAAGGCGCGGATCGTTCGGGTAGAGCGTCTCTAGCTGTGTTGCCACTTGGCGGCTGAGCGCTGCCCGCTCGGCGGCGGAAAGATTTGCCAAAAGCGTCTCGCGCAGTTGGTCGTGAGCAAAGCACCACTGATCATTCACGATTTCCAGCACAGCGTGATCCGCGCAGACAGCCAGCCATGCCTCAAAAGGCAGCCCGTCGGCGCCCTGATGGTGCAAAGCGCGCAGCAGCGCTAAATCAAGCTGCCGACCGCTGATCGCCGCTAGGTTTAGCAAGCTGCGCGCTGTTTCGGGCAGGCGCGCCAAACGCCGCCGCAGCACACTTTGCACACCGCCGCTGAACAAACGCTCTGGCAGCGTCACCACACCGATTCGATCTAAACGCCCAGAAAGTTGGGCAAGTTCGCGCAGCACCTCGATCATGAACAGCGCGTTGCCTTCCGTCTCGCGCTGGAGCAGATCAAGCACCTGCGGCGTCTTGCCGTTCGTCCCGATTATCGATTCGGTGAGGGCTGCCATCTGCTCAGGGGAAAGGCGCGCTAAGTTTAGGCGCTGTGCGCTGGGGAACTGCTCAGGCAGATCAGGGCGCTCTTCCTCCCGATAGGTGCCGATGATGAGCAGCGGCGCACGTTTTGCCCACAGGCTCAGGCGTGCCAGCAGCGCCAGCGATCCGCGCCCTGCCCAATGAATATCTTCTAGCAGCAGCAGCGTAGGCATCTGCAAACGCGAACAGAGCGCCTCCACAGTGCTGATCAAGCGCTCTTGCGCCTTCTCTGGCTCTAACTCCGGCGGATCGTTCACTGCACGCTCAAGCAGCGCCTCAAGGTCTGGCACAAACGGCTTCAACACGCTTGCCTCAAAATCGGAAGGTGGGCTGTACAGCACCACTTCACGCAGCACGGCTAACCACATCTGATAGAGCGCGCTGCCACTGCTGATCGCCTGCCCACGCAGCACCAAGACTCCGCGCACCAACGCCGCCGTCCGCAGTTCATCCACAAGGCGTGATTTGCCCACACCGCTTTCACCGCCGATCAGCCACAGATCGCCAAAGCCAAGCATGGTGCGTTCTAGGGCATCGGTCAGGTGCGCCAGCTCAGATTCGCGCCCAACAAAGCGCGCTGCCTGCAAAAAGCCCTCTCGCACGGCGCTTTCTTGCGGCGGCAGCGGCGCACCCACTGCGGTGTAGTAGTCTGCAATCAGGGCGGCGGCATCGCTGGCACGCTCGGCGGGCTTTTTCGCCAGCAAGCGCCCGATCAAGTGCCGCGTGGGATAGTCCACTTCTAGGGCATCAAGATCGGGCGTCACGTGCAGAATATTCTCCAGTAAGCGCGTCACAGTGTCCGACTTGAACGGATTAACGCCCGTCAGCAATTCGTAGGCGATCACGCCAACGGCGTACAGATCGCTCGCCTCGCTCGGCTGCCCGTCCGAGAGCAGTTCCGGCGCAAGGTAGGGCAGCGTGCCTGCCAACGTCACGCGCTGATCGCGCATGGTAGACAGCCCAAAATCCAGCACACGCAAGCGCCCATCGGCAACCAACAGGTTGTTCGGCGCAATATCGCGGTGCAAAATCTGTCGGCGGTGCAGGTAGGTAAGCGCTTCCAGCACTTGCAGGATCAGGTTAATTTTGCCTGCTGTGGGCAGTGCCGCGCCAACGGCAAGGATGGTCTGCGGTGCGTCAAGCAGTTCCATCGTGTAGAAGGGCAAGCCCTCAGCATCAAAGCCGTAGTCGCGCACGGCGATGATGTTGGGATGCCGCAGGGATGCCAATAGACGGAACTCATTGGCAAGCGCCAACGGCGAATTGCCCTCACCGCGTGAGCTGAAATCGAGCGAGTCAATCGGCGTGGTCAGGCGCTTGAGGGCAACCACTTCGCCCGTCAGCCGATCATAGGCGCGGAAGACGGCACCCATGCCGCCGCGCCCTAGTTCTTCCCGCAGCACATAGCGTTGCCGTAGTTCAGTTCGTGGAGCCGTCTCAAGCACAGGCGGTAGCCACCTTTCTAACCTAAGTTTATGCGAAGGTGGCGGGTTCGGCAATGAATAGCCCGTAAAAGGCTCGTAAATAAGCCTTGTGGTATAGCTTTCAAAAAGAAGGCTATACCACACAAATGTTTTGCGGTCGGTTACTGGGCAGGCTCCAGCCAGTAGGTGGCGCCTTCGCCTTCTGCCGTCCAGCCAACCAGCCCTTGATAGTTGACTTGCCACCACGCATAGCCATCCGCGCAGATCGGACCGTTCAGCACGCTGAAGAACTGCCCACCGGGAATGTTGCCAATCACACGGCTGATCTGGTTGTTGGTGGTTGGCTGGCTGCGAAGCGCGTTCGGCGCACCGGGCGTGACGCGGGCAACACCACCAATCCGCAGGCGCGGCGGCAGCAGCGGCGGGCAGGCATCAGCACCGACGATTGGCTCTAGCCAATAGACGCCATTCTCGCCTTCACCCGTCCAGCCGATGATGCCGTTGTAGTTCACTTGCCACCACAGCACGCCATCGTTGCAGACGGGCCCGGTGATGAGCGTCATCGTGCCGCCGATTGGGATGGTGCCGAGCCGCACACTGCGCGGATCGCGGGTGGGGCGAGCGGGCTGGCTGTTCAGGGCGTTTGCCTGTGCGGGAAAGCTGGTCACACGCGCCCGAAGGCCGGCGGTCAGGCGTGTGGCAAGCGCGCAGTTCGGCACGGGCTGCGGCGTAGGTGGCTGCACCACACCGGAGGGCTGCACGCGCCACTGATTATAGCCCCATGCCACCGCCATCAGACGGTTATCGCCCGCCACCCGATCCGTACCGGGCACTTTGCGCGTTTGCCCACCCCGCAAAATGTAGACCGCCTCCTCTGCCCACGCAATCGCCTGCCCTGAGGGCGCGATGGAAAGCTGCTCTGGAAAGCCGAAGAAGGGCAGCGCTACCTCTTGCCGATTGGCAACGCCGCGCCAAGCGTAGCCCATACCGTTGGTGGCAAGGTTGAAGTAGGCAGAGACGGCATTCGGCGCACGCCCGCTATAGCGCTCGACCACGCCCGGCGGATTAACGCGAGAGCCGTTGATCGGGTTGATCAGCACCCATGCATTGTTGGAAAAGAGCGCTGCGATATACGGCTGACCGTTCAAAGTTGCCCATTCGTAGTATTGGATGGATGCGCCGCCGCCATCTTGCACACGAATTTCATTCAGTTGCTGACCGTTGGCATCAAAGAGCAGCAGCACCTCTGTGTAGGTTTCGCCGCTGAAGCCGTTACCACGCACTGCCAGCGCGCCGCCCCAGCGCGGCACATCGAAGCTGAAGAGCGTGGTGAGGTTTGGCACGTTGATCGGCGTCGTAGAACGCACACGGTTGCTCAGCACATCGTAGATGACGAGCTGATGGCGCGTTTCATTGCCCGTCAACACTGATTCGACCCACGTTAGCAAGAAGCCATCCGGCGACCAAGCAGGCGTGCCGCGTCGGATGAAGATTTCGCTGGGCAGCCCGGTGCCAAAGCTGGCATTGGTCGGCTGCTGCGCCACGCGCACGGCTTGCCCTGTTGCTAGTGACCAAATCCAGATGTTGACAGGCGGGATGTTGGGCGTATCGCCAAAGCGCTGCAAGGCAGGAATGGCGATCTCGGCGATGGACGCATACGCTACGCGTTGACCATCCGGTGATATGATCGGCAGTTGATTGTAGCCCCACCGCGTCAGTTGGCGCAGTGTGCCGTTCGCCTCGCTATATGCCCACAAATCACCGCGCATCAAAATGATCAGCTCACCATCTGCCTGCGCGTGAGTAGTTGGCGCACCAAACGGCACAAGCAGCGCGCTAAGCGCAAGAATGCCGCACACAACCATACAGAGCGCTCTGTATCGCATCGTTCCCTTCTCCTTTACGCATTTCATAAACGCATTATAGCACGTCGCACACCACGCTTTACCTACGTTCAGCACACGCCCGATGTTCCCGCCTGTTAGAAAATCTCTACCTGCCTGTGTATAATGGCAGGGATGGATCGGAATAGGCAGGGAAAAGCATGACCAACTCGGACTCAACGCCGCGTGTGCCAGTCGAAGAATATGGCGAGCAATATTTTCAGCGCTATAACTACGCAGACCGTTCGCTAGGGCGCTTTAGCATGTATTGGTTTGCCCGCCGCTACTACGCGGCATTGGTGCGCCGCCATGCGCCTAAAGGCGGCAAACTGCTGGAACTGGGCTGCGGACTAGGGCATTTGCTGGGCTTGCTGCAAGATGATTTCCCGTGTATTGGCATTGACCTTGCCGACTACAGCATTGAGCAGACCAAGTTAAATGCGCCAAAGGCAGAAGCATTTGTGCAGAGCGCCGACGACCTCTCGCCTTTTGAGACGGGCGCCTTTAGCGCGGTGGTGGCGCTCCATTTGGTGGAACATCTGCCTAATCCGCAGCACACCATTGCCGAAGTGCATCGCCTCTTGCAGCCAAACGGACTCTTTCTGTTTGCCACACCCAACCCGATCTACAGCTTCCGCCGCTTCAAAGACCCCAAGACCGACGCCATCGGCAAAGACCCAACCCACATCAACGTGCAGACGCCCGCTCAGTGGCGCGCTTGGGTAGAATGGCAAGGCTTCCGCGTGTTGCGGCACTTTGGCGATGGCTTGTGGGATGTGCCATATCTGCCGCTGTTGCCCGCCAAACTGCAATTTGCCCTGTTCGGGTTGCCCGCCCTGCTGCAAGTGGTGACGCAAACCACCTTTAACCCACTTACGCTTGGCGTGAATCAAATCTGTATTGCCCGCAAAGAACGCTAACGCGCACAGGCGCTAGAAAGGATACCGCCGCTATGGGACGTTTCCGCTGGTTTTTGCTTGGTGGCGCAGCAAGTGCTGCCGCCTATTGGTTGATGCGCTACTTGCGCCCAGAACACTCGCCGCTAGTGCTGAATCAGGCGGTGGTGATCATTACAGGCGCTTCGGCAGGCATCGGGCGCGCCTATGCGCTTGCCTTTGCACGGCGCGGCGCACGGTTGGTGCTGGCAGCCCGCCGTGCTGAGGCACTTGAAGAAGTGCGCGCCGAAGTTGCCACCTATGCCGCTGAAGTGTTGTGCGTGCCAACCGACGTCAACGATGACGCGCAGCTTGAGGCATTGGTGCAAACAGTACTCGATCACTATGGACGCGTGGATATTTTGATCAACAACGCAGGCTTGGTGGATTACGGCACGCTGCAAAATCACCACCCGCGCCGCACCCGCCAAATGGTCAGCACCAACCTTGCCTCTGCCATCAACCTGACGCGCCTGTGCCTGATCCCGATGTTGGCACAGCGCAGCGGTGTCATCATCAACGTCTCGTCAATGGCGGGCAAAATTCCAACGGCGCAGCAGCCAGTCTATGCTGCCACCAAAGTTGGGCTAATCGCCTTCTCGGACGCGCTGCGGCGGCAGCTGGAAGGCACCGGTGTGCGCGTGGTGAGCGTGCTGCCTTCCTACACCGATACCGAGATGGTGGCGCCTGCCATGCAGGACTATGTGCGCGAGATGGGCTTAACCGTGGATACGCCGCACTACGTTGCCGAGCGCACCATTGATGGTTTGCTGAAAGGTGAGCAGGAAATCCTGTTCGGCGGCACGGTGATGCTGGTTGGCGCTTGGCTGGAACGGCACTTCCCACTGTTGGCAACCCTCGCCCTACGCTACATCTTCACACCCGACCTTATGGCGATGGTGGAGCAGATTAAAGCGGAGCACGTCGCTAAGGCAAAGGAAAGATCATAAGCAATGCTGCGCTTGAATCATCTTGCAATTGTGGTGGAAGATATTCAGCAAGCGCTCGCCTTCTGGCGCGATGCCTTAGGCTTGCCGCTTGGCAAGACCGAGCGCAATGCTGAGGAAGAAGTTGAGATCGCTTTTCTGCCGCTGGAAGCGGGCGAGATCGAACTGCTGGCGCCAACCAACAGCACCAGCGGCGTTGCCAAATACCTTGCCAAGCGCGGCGCGGGCTTGCATCACCTGTGCCTTGAAGTGCCAGACCTTGCGGCTGCCATGCAGCGCCTGCGCGATCACGGTGTGGAGTTGATCAACGACGCACCAAAGGTAAATGCCGAAGGCGTGCGCTACTGCTTCATTCATCCTAAAAGTGCGTTCGGCGTGTTGGTGGAGCTTTACGAACTGCCGCGCTCAAGCTGATCAGCACTCCGTCCAAAGGCGGAGATCAACTCCGCCTTGCGGCGCGCCAAACTTCCGCACAGGGACTCATCGCACAATCCACGTCAGGGCGGATACCTGCTGCGCGCTGTTCTGCTTTAATGATGAACATTAAATACAGAGCATTGGGAAGGGGATAGTTAAGATGAGCGCACTTTCAGGCATTCGGCAAACGGGAAACCTACCTATCGTGAGTGAACCCTTATCAGGGCGGGCGCAGTGGGTGGGGCGCGTGCGCGCTATGCACAGCACCACACAACTGTTTGGTGGCGCATGGCTAGGCGCGATGCTCTACCTTACCATTGCGGGCTATGCAGTTTGGGGATTGCTGTTGTTGGCGCTTGGTGCGCTCGTCGGTGTGCTGCTCACCTTAATCTTGACCGATGCACCGCCCAAAGTTGGGCGCGTGGTGATAGGCACGCCGCGCAACCGCATTCTGATGCAGCTTGCCGTGATACTCGGCGTTATCATCATGACGGGCTTTGCCGCCCACAGCTATGTGCCGTTGTGGTCAGAGGCTGTGGATGTTTTTCGCGGCATGGGCAGGGCATATTTTAGCCCACTGCTGGTCAATGATCCTGCCGCTGCGTTGGGCAACCCTGCCGCCTATTTCTTCATTCCCGCGCTGCTCTTGGTGCTGTTGGGCGCACGCTGGAGCGAACTCGGCATGGGCAGCGGTCACCGCGTTGGGCAGATGATCATTGTGTGGGGCGCACTGCCTGCCACACTGCTGTTCTTGGTGCTATGGTCGGGCGCGGCGACTCCGCTGCTCTTGGCGCGTAGCCTGCTCACAGGGGCGCTCATTCACGGCTTTGGCGCAGAATTCCTCTTTCGCGGGGCGCTGCAAACACGCCTGCTGCGCCTGATGAACGTCCGTTGGGCGCTTGCCGTACAAGCACTGCTGTTCGCGCTGTGGCACGTGCCAAGCAGCACCGCCGCGTTGGGTGGCAACTTGCTGGCAGGCACAGCCTTTGCCATCGCACAGTATGGCGTGCTAGGTGTGGCACTGGGCGTGATTGCACTCCGCACACGCAGCCTGTGGGCAGGGGCAGCCTTCGCCATACTGATCAGTGCCATCGGCATAATCAGCGCGGCTTAGTCTGCCAAGTGTCCCTTCAGGGCAAAGATTGGCACCGGTGCCGCTTTGCCCTTGAGGGGAATAGCGCCCAGCGCTTCACAGTCCATGCGCTCTTTGATCTCGCTGTAGACTGCCTCTGTCATCAAGATTTGGTTGCGCGCCGCCTTACCCATCAGGCGCGCTGCCGTGTTTACCGTATCGCCCAAGATATTGAACTCACGGCGTCCACGTGGCTCGCCAATTTCCGCCGAAAAGACCGCGCCACGCGCCAGACCAATCTGGCAATGCACATTGACCGCCTTACCATTCACCAGCGGCGGCTGCAAGCGCGTGATCACGTCCCGAATGGCGAGGGCAGCGTGCGCGGCGCGCAGCGGATCGTCGGTATGCGCGTTGGGCGCGCCAAAGACGATCATCATATCCGAACCGCTCAGATGGCAGGTCACTTTTTTCAGCACGCCGCCGCGTGCCTCCACTGCCGCGTTGATCAAGCCAAACACCCGCGAAAAGCTGGCAGCGAGATCGTCTTCTTCATCAGGCAACACCTGATCAACCGATTCCGGCAAACCAACCAGATTGACGAAGATGACGGTCGGTTCGGGAAAATCGGGCGGAATTTGGCGGCGCGAGGCATTTTCAACCAGCAGATTTAGGACGGCACGCGGCAGGTAGCTTGCCAACGGCTCTACCACCACCAGCACCTGATCAATTTCGCGCAGCAAGCCGCCCATGCTGCGATCCATCAACAGCGCACGCGAAAGCCGCCTGCCGCCCGGCGAGAAGTCAAAATCGCCCAACTCACGTGCTGTGAGGTCATCCACTGCCAGCATGTAGCCTGCCTGATCGTTCGGCTCGAAGCGGAACTCGCCCTTCACGCGCTCATAGGCGGCAAGCGTCAGGTTAACGCGCCCAACCTTGCCCGCGCCTTCTGCCTGCTTGGTATGCGTCACTGCGCCGCCCAGCAGCACATGCTCCATGCGGAAGGGCGTGCCGATCTCAGCCGTGAAAAAGCGCCCAGAGTGAATGCCGACGCGCATCCCAAGCGTGAATTTGCCCTGTGGCAGCGGCATATCCGTAAACTGTGCCATGGCGCGCTGCATCCGCAAGCCAGCGCGCACTGCCTGCGCGGCGTCGTTTTGGCGGGCAGTGGTTGGGAATTGAACGAGCATGGCGTCGCCGGTAAACTCGAGCAGGTTGCCGCCCGATTTGCCGATGATCTCGATCATGGTGCCAAAGTAGTCGTTGAGCGTTTTTAGGACGGTGCGCGCCCCTGCACGCCCGAAGCTGGCGTTGGCTTCCATCAACGGCGTGAAGCCGGCAAGGTCGGTGAACATGAGCGTGCCTTCTTGCCACACATGGCGCACTTCACCCGGCTCAGGCAGCGTTTCAGACACTTGGCGCGGCATATAATCATAGAGGATGCTTTGCAGCGTCCGCAGATGCTCAAAAACGCGCTCCAGCGTGGCAGGTGAGGGATCAACCCATGCCGCTGCGTAGAGGTCGGCAGGCAGCAAGTTTCGCAGCCGCGCCTCAAGCGCAGCAAACAAAGCGGTGGACGGTTCATTTTTTTGTGGCATAGTTTTACACAGCTCACTTGTCACATCGATCACTGACACATGGAATGACTAAACACGCCATGACGACATTTTCTGCACGCACACGGCTGCACCTGCTGGCACTTGCCTGCTACGGCACGTTAGCCTTCATCGTGCTGCACGCGCTCATCTTCAAGAACGGCACACACACCGCCGGCTACGACTATTTTAACTACCACTGGAATTTTTGGTTTCTGCGCTACCTCAGCCAAACGGCGGGCATTAACGCCTACCTGAACGATTTTGTGTTCTACCCCGCGCTGACCAACTATGGTTATCATGCCTACGCCGCCTTTTGGTATCCCTTGTGGGCGCTGATCGAGCCGTTGGTTGGCACACTGACTGCCTTCAACGTCATCATTTTCACGGTTTGCACCCTGAACGGCTACGCGCTCTTTGTGCTGCTGCGCCGTGAAGGTGCTGCGCCAAGTTTGGCGCTGATCGGCGGCATCGCCCTGCAAACCTTCCCGATTGCGCGTTATTGGTACTATAACACGCATATCAACTTAATGAACTGGTTTTGGCTGCCGCTGCACCTCATCTTGTGGAGTCAAACGGTCAGTGCCACCCGTGCAGGGAGTATACCACGTACCCTTTTTTGGGCAGCCGTGCAAGGTGTGGCGCTCTATGGCTTGGCGATGAGCGATCACCAATTCCCGATCTTTGCCGCGTTTTTACTGGTGCCATTCGGGCTGCTGAGCGTGTGGCAAGCGCGGCGGACTCCGCCACACCTGATCAGGCTGATAGCAGCCGCCCTGCTGACGGTGAGCCTTGCAGCGGCGCTCTTGTGGTTCTACGGCTATTTGCCATACGCCTTGCAGTTTCGCGGCACGCTGGCGCCGGGCGATGCCGCAGGGCGTCCCGGTGTGGCAAATCACCTGTTCAGCATGGCAGAGACGTGGTGGCTGTGGAACACGCCATCACTCGGCGCGTTCGTGACTCTGGCAGCGCTGGCTGCCCTGATCACGGCGCTCTTGGTGCGGCGTGTGCGCCACAAGCAGGACGGGCGTTGGCTGTGGTTCTGGTTGAGCTTGCCGCCCTTCCTGATTGCGCTTGGTGGCAGCTTGCAAATTGGCGATCTGAGCCTGCCAACGCCCTATCGTCTGCTGCACGCGCTAACGGGTGGCATGTTTGGGATGCCGTGGCGGCTGGCGCCGATCTTCGTGATCGCGGCGGCTGTGTTCGCCGGAAAAGTCTTCACGCCGTTGTTGATGGGCAGGCAGCGCGCACAACTCGCCTTCATTGTGATCGCCTTCCTCGCCAATGCGTGGGCAATCCGCCTGTGGGAGACAGCGCCGCTTGATCCCGTGCCGCCTGCCTACGCTTTCTATGCTGAAATCGGCGCAGAGCGCGGCGTGCCTTACGATGATCTGATTGTGGTGGAAGTGCCAACCGGCGTCGCAACGGGCGAGGTCATCCTTGGCGATCCGCGTGCCACACAGCTACAGTGGTATGGCATCGCGCACCAAAAGCGCATGATCAACGGCTTCATCTCGCGGGCGCCCGTCGAGCATTTCTTCTACATCGAGACGGGCGATCCGATGCTCAGTTGGCTTGGGCAGCGCCTGCCGCTAGACGCGCCCTTTGTGCAAGCGCAGATGCGCGAGCGCATTTTTGGCTATCCAATCGGCTACTTTGTGGTGCATCAGGACTTGATCGGGCGCGAAAGCGCAGCGCTCACCGAAATTTTCGACTTCTTCAACCGCGACCTGCGCGATCTGCTCTGCCCTGTGTGGATTGAAGGTGCGGCAGTTGCCTACCGAACGGCGGCGCACCCAGCTTGGGATGGCTGTCCGCAGCGCGTGCCGCCCGACGGTCTGATTGATCTGGGTGCGGCGGAAGATGTGCGCTTCATTGGGCGCGGCTGGCACTACGCCGAGACCATTGCAGGCATCACGGCGCGCTGGACGGGCGCAGAGGCAGGCGCACGGCTGTACTTGCGCGTGCCTGAGCGCCGCGCCTATCAGATCAGGCTCTCGGCGCAGGCATTTGGGCAAGCGCGCCAGCTCAGCCTGTTTGCCAATGGCGTTCCGTTAGAGGCGGTGAGTGTGCAGCCTGATGGACTGGCTGAGTATACGTTTAGGCTGCCGCCTGAGGCGCTGCCTTTTGAAGATGGTTACCTTGAGCTGGCACTTGCCTACGATGTGGGCGGGCAGGATGCCGCGCTAGGGCGGACGCTTGGCGTGCTGGTGGACTGGCTGCGCCTGACGCCACTTGAAGAAATGGGCAAGAGCGAGTAACTTTTTAGGTGCTAGTGCGTATTAAGGCTGTAGGGAACATTCCGAAGGAGGGTACAGCATATGATTCGTGCAAATCGCCCGATGATCATCACGATCCTGAGCGCGTATTACGTCATCTGGGGCTTGGCAACCACCGCATGGAACCTGTTGACAAGCGTCTTTGGCATTGTGATAGTGTGTTTTGCACCGGGCTTGTTAGCAGGCGGCATCTGGGGCTTATTTCAGGGTGTAATGAGCATTGTCCTAGGTTTCTCGCTCTATGCTGGCAAAAATTGGACGCAACTTGTGGTGACTGTGTTGGCAGTCCTCGGGATCATCTCGGCTGTGCTGGGTGGTCTGTACTTTGGGACAATCGTCAGCATTATCTTCAATGTGATCGTGCTGCTCTACGTCAACTCGGATGAAGCAAAGCGCTTCTTCGCCACCAATTAAACAGCACGGGCAAGCAGGCAAAAGGGCGGCGCAGACCGCCCTTTTTTAACAGTGCAAATCTTGCTCAGATCGGCTACACTTGCGTTACAATCGGGCTGCTTGGCAAGTGCTAGGGGAAATGCAAACCTTATGACGCGACAAAAACGAACAACGGACGAACTGCGTGAGCGCGCACTCGGCGCATTGTTGACGGATGCCTTCTTCACGTGGTCCAGCGCACTGGTTATCGGCTTAACGATGATCGCCTTCTTTTCGGGCATTTCGCTCTTTCCTGCCTTTCAGCCGTGGATGTGGCTGGTGATCGGCGCGATCCTAGAAGTGATCTATTTGGTGGTGACCGTCAACGATCCGACGGCGCGCCGCCAAGCCATCAGCCGCATGTTACAGGAAAAGTTCGACCCACGCGACATTCGGAATCTGCCCGCCCGCCAACGCCTGCAAAAAGCCCTGGAATACAAGCGCAGCATTGATGAGTTCATTGCCAAGCAGAGCGGCGCGATGCAGCTTGCCCTGCAAGATACCGCCAACGAAATTGAGGACTGGATCGAGCAGATTTACCTGCTGGGCAAGAGCATTGATAACTTTGAATCGAACGCCATTGTCGAGCGTGATCGGCGCGAAGTGCCGACCCAACTTCGCAGCCTAGAGACGCGCCTTAAACTAGAGTCCGATCCTGCCGTCAAGGCTGAACTGCAAGAGGCAATCGCCATCCGCCGGCGCCTGCTGGAGGACTTGGGCAAGGTTGCCAGCCTTGTGAAGCGCACCGAGATCAAGATGGATAACACCGTTGCCCAGCTTAGTTCGGTGCATACTAAACTTCAGCAGATGGCGCACACCAAACAGATGGACAGCACACGCGCCCGCCGCCTGAGCCAAGAAATTCACGATGAAGTTGCCGCCCTTGCCGATATTGTGGAAGCCATGGAAGATATGTACAGCAGCAGCGGCGGCAGCGGCTACACCAGCGCGGTGGATAAGCTGAGCGCCCGCGTCGAGTCGGCGAATGTGCCAAGCGATGAGAGCGAACTCGACAGTTTCCTCGCCGAAGATCAGGCACGCCGCCGTTCGGCGCGCAACGAGTGATGGCTATGCCTGCCCTAGCCCTGCGGCTGCCTCGTTATCTACCAACCAACGCGCCGCACCGATCAACTGTGCAGGATAGCGCTGCGGATCGGGCGCGCCATGCAGCACTGCCTTGAGCGCAGTTGCTTTGTTGGCGCCATTCACTAAGAAGACCTTGTGGCGCGCCGTGTTGATGTAAGGCGCGCTGAGCGTCAGCCGCCACGCCGCCAGCTTTGGCACATAGTTCGCCACGCAAGGGCGCGCTGTTTCCCCTAACGCCGCCGTCTCCGGAAAAAGCGATGCGGTGTGCGCATCCTCGCCCATGCCGAGCAGGATCAGGTCAAGCGTTACGGCTGCCAACGAGTCGCTGTAGGTCGCTGCGGCAGCTTCAGGATCAAGCTCGCCCTGCATTCGGTGAATGTTCGCCGACGGCACACCGAGCGGCAGCAGCAGTGCCTCATACGCCATGCGGTAGTTGCTCTGGGCGTGGTCAGGCGGCACGCAGCGCTCATCCGCCCAATAGACCTGCACATGCGCCCAATCTAGGCGCGCACGCCACTCTGGCAGTGCCAGCATGGCATAAAGTGGCAGCGGTGTGCTGCCACCGGAAAGGGCTAGGTGAAAAACACCGCGCTCAGCCAATGCCTCTGTGCCAAGCCGCACAGTCAGCGCCGCCGCTGCCCACGTCAGATCGGCAAAATCGCGGTAAACGGTTATTTCGTGCATGAACACATCCGTGAAGTTAGCCCATGTTCACAAGGTTCACGACGGTGACGCCATCGCCGCCTTCATTTTCTTCGCCGCGCTGATATTTGCTGACCAATGGATGCCCATGCAGCACCTCTCGAATTGCCTTCCGCAGCGCACCTGTACCTTTGCCGTGAATGATCCGCACAAAGGGCAAGCCGGCAAGGTAGGCAGCATCAAGGTATTCCTCAACGCGCTCTAAGGATTCCTCAACACGCGCACCGCGCAGATCAAGTTCCAAGCCCGGCGAAGGTCCGCGTTCGGGCAGCTTTTCGCGGCGCTTTTCGCGCACTTCGCCGCTCTCCTTGCCGCGCCGTTCAATCTCATCTAGCTTGGCACGCACGCGCAGCCGCCCAACGGTCACCTCAACATCGGTCGCGCCAAGCTCGCTGATCTGCCCTTCGGATTTAAGCGGTAACACCCACACCGTCTCGCCCAGTCGGTAGGTTGGTGTCTCACCTTCCAAAATGGGCAGATTTGGCGTGCTGATAGCGGGCATCTCTAGGTTGGGCTGGATGTTAAAGGCAGCCGCCTCTAAGCGTTTGGCAGCTTCTGCAGATTGCCCGATGTTCTGCAAATCGTGCCGCAGCTTGCGTATTTCCTTACGGACGATCTCTAGTTCGCGGTCTGCCACGCGGCGGGCTTGTGCCAGCGCATCCAGGCGCTCTTTTTCGGCATCCGCAAGGCGCTGGCGCAGTTCACGCACCAGTTGCTCAGCTTCCTCACGTTGGGCAAGGGCAGCATCACGGGCGCGGCGCGTCTCCTCACGGGTTTGTTGCAGTTCGTCCAGCAGGTCATCGGCAACCAATTCCTCAACGCCGACCATGCTGCGCGCCTGATTGATGATCGATTCTGGCAAGCCCAGCCGTGCCGCGATTGCTAAAGCGTTCGAGCGTCCCGGGATGCCGACGATCAGGCGGTAGGTTGGGCGCAGCGTTTGCAAGTCAAACTCCACGCTGGCATTCCGCACGCCCGCCTGCTGCTGGCTGAACACTTTCAGCTCAGGGTGATGGGTCGTCACTAAGGTGGTGATGCCGCGCTCCAGCAGGTGCAGCAGCACCGCACGCGCCAATGCCGAGCCTTCGGCGGGGTCGGTGCCGGCGCCTAGCTCATCCAAAATGACTAGCGATCTCGGCGTTGCCTCTGCCAAAATCCTGATTGTGTTGGTCATGTGCGAAGAAAAGGTCGAGAGCGACTGTTCAATGCTCTGCTCATCGCCAATATCGGCGTAAATGCCCTCGAAAACTGAGAGTTCGGCGCCGAGATTGGCAGGAATGTGCAAGCCGCACTGCGCCATCATGCACAGCAAGCCGACGGTCTTCAGGGCGACGGTCTTGCCGCCGGTGTTGGGCCCTGTGATGACGAGCGTGTACGTCTTTTCATCAAGGGAGAGATCAATCGGCACGACCTTTTCAGGGTCAAGCAGCGGATGGCGTGCGCCTTCTAGCTTGATCGTGCTGCCGGGATGCGGTGAGTCGCTGTGCGGCTGGAAGGCGACCAACTTCGGCGAGGTGGCGCGCAGATCGGCGGCGTAGTGCGCCTTCGCAAAGACTAAGTCAAGGTGCGCCAAGCCTTCTACCGTCCGTGTGATGAACTCGCCTTCGTGGTTCACCAACTCGCTGAGTTCGCGCAGGATGCGGCGAATCTCGTCTTCTTCGGCAAGTTGCAGTTCGCGGACGCTGTTGTTCAGTTCTACCGTCACCAACGGCTCGATGAAGAGTGTGGCACCGCTAGAGGATTGATCGTGAATGATGCCGGGAATCTTGCCTTTATGCTCAGCGCGCAGCGGAATCACATAACGTCCGTTGCGCTGCGTCACAAGCTGCTCTTGCAGGTATTTGGCGTAGTTGGCGTTGGTGATCAAGCTGTTCAAGCGGCTTTGCAGGCGCTCGGCGGCAACGCGCATATCACGGCGGATGAGCGCCAATTTAGGGGAGGCAGCATCGTTCACATTGCCAACATCATCCAGCACGCGGCTGATCTCACCTTGTAGCGCGGCGCAATCTTCAAGGCGCTCTGCGATGCCTGACAGGGTGGGAAATTGGCTGCGAAGGCGCGTTAGGGTGCGCTTGAGCGTGGTCGCACGGCGCAGCGTGCCGCGAATATCAAGCAGGGTGGTCGGTTCTAGGATGATGCCGCGCGCTGCCTGCGAAACAGCCTCACGCACATCGCGGACGCTGCCCAGCGTAATATCGCTCTTCGCCTCAAACAAAGCGACTGCTTCTGTGGTTTCACGCTGCCAGTCCAGTGCTTCGCGCAGGTCGCTGCTGGGGCGCAAAGCACGAATAAGCGCCGCACCACCCGAAAAGCTGGCATAGCGCGCAAGCTGCTCTAAGATTTTGGGCAGTTCTAAAACGTGCGCCGATTTTTCGTCCATTCCCATTATGTGTTCTCTCTATACCTAATCTTTCACGGCACGCCACTCACGCAACCATTCCGAATCGTAAAGGCGCACGCGGCATCTGTCAACACTCAGTTTGTCAAAAGGCGTGAAGAGGTCAGGAAAGTTCAATTGAGCGGCAGTAGAAGCCTCGCGTGTGCAGAGGCGCCGTCCCGCGCTGTTTACACAGGCGGGACGGAAGGTGAGGCAGGTGGGGCTACTCAATCACCTCGTAGGCGATGCCATCCATCACCACCAGCACACGCACACCAAGCGCGAAGAAATCCTTCAATTCGGGATATTTTTCGAGCAGGGCGAAGTAATCAGCGCTCAGGAACGTCACGCGCACTAAGGGTATATCTGTCGAGTTGTAGCGCGTGTCAACCCACACACCGCTGCGCGAGACAAAGCTGCGATCACGCACCTGCACCAGCGGATCGCGGACGGGTACGCCACGCCCTGCATTGGTGCCTGCCGTTGCCGTTGGCGCCGCAGCCGCTGACTCAGCAGCACCCATCTGCGAGAGCGCAGAGGCAGTTGCCACTGCTGGCGCGCCGCTGCGCTGATCGCGGTTAATGCCGCCACTATCAGCATCGGCAGGCGGCGCTACCGGTATAATAAGCGGCATAACCGTGCCGCCAATAGGTGCGGTTGGGCGCATACCCGGCTCGCTGCGCGCAAAGTCATCTTCCTGAATCAGGTAGGAGGTGTAGGGCGTGATGATGCCGTAGCGCACGCTGAGCGACCGCACGCTCTCCACCAATTCACGGGTTTCGCCGCGCAGCCGAATGGTGTTCAACAGCGCGCCGATTTTGCGGGTTGCCCATAGGCGTGCTACGAACGCCTCGCCGCCGGCATTTTCAGGGAAACGCAGCGCCGTGTAGGTGAAGCTGCGTGGTGTGCCATCCACATCGCCACGCAAGGTAACGGTCACTGTGCCTGCACCGCGATAGCGCCCGGTCACGATGAGCTGTGTGCCAGCGAACAGATCAGGCAAGGGCAGCGTTGGGTAGGTATCTTCAAGGATGACGTTCCCGTCCGCCTCGAGGCGCGGTGAGGCGAGAATCGGCGCGCTGATCTTGCTATACAAAGCGCTCACCGATGCCTCGATGTTCTCTTGCGGGCGCACGTAAACACTGGTGCCGCCATACGTGCTAGAAAGTGTATCCAACAGCACCGTATCCACATCATTACCAACGCCAAAGGCAAACAGGCGCGTGTTGCGCGTTGCCGCCGCGCCGAAATTGGCGATGATCTGATCAGCGTTGGTGACGCCTTCCGTCGCCAAGCCATCCGTCAGGAACAGCACGACGCTCTTGCGTTCAGGGTCAGCTTGGCGCAGTGCCTCCAGCAAGGCGGCGTTCATATCCGTGCCGCCGACTGCCTCCAGTGAATTAATCCAAGCCTGAGCGCGTTCCACCTCGCTAACTGGTTGCAAGCCGCGCCCATAGATGCGATAGCCACTGCTGAAGGCAACCACGTTAAAGCGATCCTGTGGTTGCAACGCGCCCAATACAAACCGCGCCGCCGCTTGTGCTTGAGTCCACTTCGTGCCTGCCATGCTGCCCGATTGATCCAGTACAATCAGCACATCTTTGGGAATGGCACGCCCGCTGTCAACGGTCAGCGGTGGCGTCAGCGCCAGCATGAAGAAGCCATCCTCAAAGGCGCTGGCGCGGTAGGTGAGCAGCGCCGCATTAATTTCCTCAGAGCGGTAGCTATAGAACACGCTGAAATCTTCACGGGCGCGGAAGTCGTTCAATTCCATGCCAGCACGGAAGCGCTTTTCATCAAGGCGCGTGATGGCGACTTGTGCATTGGGGCTATACAAGTTGGCAATCGGCGAACTGGATTCGGCTGTGAGCGCAACCGAGACTTCACGCACGGGCAGGGCGCTCACATAATCGGTCTTGAGCGGATAGTCGTAGCGCAGCACGCCATTTTCGGCGCGCAGCACATGGCTGTAGGTGATCTCGACCTTACGTTCACTGTTGGGCGGAATGGGGAAGATGTTTAGCTTAACGGCGCGCCTGCCCACATATTGCAGCAGCACAGGGTCGCGCCGTTGGCGGACGATGTTCTCGTAGATTTGGCGCGCCTGAGCGGCATCTAAAAGCTGCCCTTTGATCGGCTGCCCATCAAGGTACAGCACCAAATCACTGACGGCTGCTTCATCGGGCAGCGGAAAGAGATACTCACCTTCGGCAGGCGCGTTTGTGCTGTTCACAAAGACTTGCTGCACAGTCGTCACAGCCAATTGATCACGGATGTTGACCGAGACGCGGTGCGCCTGAAGAAAGACGCCTGCGTTCAACTGAGCGCGGGCGGGCGTCAGCAGTGGCAGGGCGGCAAAGCTTGCCACCACCAGTGCTGCACCGAAAAAGAAAAGTCTACGTAACCACATAAAGCACCTCTCTGGATTTGCGGTTGCTGAACAGAGAGACGCAAGCGCGGGTCAAGAAGTTCCCGCTGTGCCAATTTGTATAGCAGTAGCCTATGTGTCATTTCCACACATCAGGCAGGTTTCCCGAACAGGTGTGCGGCTTGTGTTTGTGCAGTTGACCAAATGCGGCTGAAAAAATGAATGTTTGGTAGAAATTTGAACAGATTTCAGTTAAAGTCTATCGCAATCGTTGAACAGATATTGGAAGCGATGCACAAAACCTTTGTCCAGTTGGTTGTGTGCGGTTTTGGCGTGGCGGTGCTGCTCGGCACCGTTAGCGCGTTATCGCTCACTGCCGCCGTTGCTCAAGGTCTTGAAACGCCCAAGGCGCCACAAGGCACCGCCAGTCAGCGCCGCGTGATTGTTGAGCTGAGCGCGCCGCCGATCTCGGTTGTGTTTAGTGGTGTGGCAAACGCGCCTGCTTTGCAGCGCGATCTTGCCCTGCGCGTGGCGCAGGTGCGGATTGCCCTGGAGCAGGCGTTGTTTATTGTGCGTGTGACTGATCAAAGCATCGGGGCTGTGGTGACGGGGCGCGCACAGATGACAGTGAATAGTGTTTCGCTGCTCATTCATACCGAAAAGCTGCCCCTGATCAGCACATTGCCTAACGTGAAGGCTGTGCATCCCGATCTAACTGTTGAACGGAATAGACCCTAATTAGTCCAAATTGAGGGATGTAGTAATGATGAATGGTGTTTCGCGTAAGTCCGTAGTATTCGGACTGATCGTCGCCCTAGTTGCGGCGCTGCTGGCGGTGAACGTTGGCACGCCGGCAATGGCACAGGATGGCGGTAATGTGAAGCGTCCGGGTGTCTCCGCAGACTACAGCGGCTTGCTGCCAGAGCTGGTTGCTGAAGACCTGTGGGTGCAGGCAAACGGGCGCACACGCATTATCGTAGAGATGAGCCAACCACCGACGGCGCTCGCCTTCGGTATTGCGGCTGATGGCGCTTCGGTAGATGCCGTTGCAGCCAATTTGAGCGCCGCCGTTGAAGCGGAACAGGCGCTTGCCACCAACGTTATGGCGAACCTGCCCGGCAACGTGCGTGTGCTGAACACGCTGCGCGCTGCCGTGAACGCCATTGTGGTGGAAGTAGATGCGGCAAATGTGAATGCGCTGCGCCAAATTCCGGGCGTAAAAAATCTTTATCCCGATAGCATCGTCGAGCGCGCCAACGCCGACGCTGCGGTAAATGTTGAGGCGCCGCCTGTTTGGCAAAGCGGTTACACCGGCGCAGGCATCCGCGTGGGTGTGATTGACGACGGTCTGGATTACCGTCATGCCCACTTCGGCGGCACGCCGTCTGCCACGTGGGGCAGCTTTACGGGCGCCTTGGCGGCGAAGGTTGTGGGTGGCTATGACTTTGTGGGCGATGCCTACGATGCACGCAACCCTGTCTCTGTGCCAGCCCCTGATCCCGACCCGTTGACCTGTTGGCCCAGCCCCAGCTATCCTGTTGGGTTCGGCGGCGAGACTTCGCCCGTCCATCACGGCACGCATGTGGCAGGCTCGCTGATCGGCTATGGCGTTGCCTTCGATGGTTCGACCTACCTCGGCCCTTATGATACCTCCACGCCGCTCAGCACGATGCGGATCGGACCCGGCATTGCGCCACAAGCGCAGTTGTATGTCTACCGCGTCTTTGGTTGCTATGGCTCAACAGCAACCACCAACGTCGTGGCAGCCATTGATCGCTCGGTCGATCCGAACCAAGACTCCTCGCCTGCTGACCGCCTCGACGTGATTAACATGTCGCTCGGCTCAAACTATGGCAGCGGCTTGGGCATTTACGAGACCGCCATCAACAATGCAACGGCAGCCGGTGTGGTGGTGGTTGCCTCTGCTGGCAACGGTGGCGATAGCTTCTTCGTCACGGGCAGCCCGGCGGCAGCCTCTTCTGCCATCAGCGTGGCGAATACCAGCATGTTTGCGCCACTCTTCACCCTGAATGCGCCCTTCTCCAAAGTGTACCCTGCCTTTGGGGCAGCCTTCGGGCCTCAATCCTTCTCTCTGACAGGCAATATTGTCCTAGCAGACCCGATCCTTGCTTGCGGCACAGGTCCACTGACGAACGCCGCAGCCATCGCTGGCAACATCGCCCTGATCGACCGTGGGACTTGCCCGTTTGTGGAAAAAGTGAAGCGCGCCCAGGACTCTGGCGCGACTGCCGCGCTGATCTGCTCGGTGACAGGTCCGGCTGTGACGATGGGCGGTTCCGATCCAACGATCACCATCCCGTCCATCCAGCTTGAAGGCGCTGCCTGTGCCGAGTTCCGCACCCTGTCAGGCATCAACGGCACGCTCAGCATCAGCACGATTGATGGCTTGAACAGCAGCTCATCGCGTGGTCCGCGGCGCGGCACCAACATCAGCCCAATGGTGCTGAAACCGGACGTAGCAGCGCCCGGCACGAATATCCTTTCGTCGGTCGGTCCTGCTGTCCCTGGTCCAGTTTATAACCAGAGCGCACGCTACAGCGGCACCTCGATGGCTGCACCAATGGTTGCCGGCATGGCTTCCTTGCTGCGCCAGAAATATCCAACATGGACGCCTGCTCAGATCAAGGCATTGATCATGAACACGGCGAATCATGATGTGTTTGTGCAACCCGGGATATCGTCACTCGTCTATGGCGTGGGGCGCATGGGCGTGGGGCGCGCCAACATCTCTAGGGCAGAAGCAGCGCCTGTGATCGCCTACGACTCGGCAGCGCCAGAGCGCGTGAGCGTCTCGTTCGGCTTGCTGGAAGTGCTGGGCAGCGGCGTCTACTCGCGCACGATCACCGTCAAGAACATGAGCGCTGTGCCGCAGAGCTATACAGTCTCGGTGCAGAACATCGTTGACCAGAACGGCACGACCGTCAGCGCCTCGCCAAGCAACATCGTGGTGCCGGTGGCAGGCACGGCAACGGTGACGGTCACCATCACTGCCAACCCCGTTACAGATGGCTCGCTCAACCGCGATCCCTCGACGCCAACCGTCCAAGCCGGTGTCCGCCGTGAGTGGCTGCCTGAAGTGAACGGCAATGTGCTGCTCACACCTGCTTCAGGGCCGGTGCTGCGCGTGCCTTACCACGCAGTGGTGCGCCCCGTCTCTGCTATGAAGGCAGATAGCAGCCACCTCGTGCTGCCAAACACCAGTGGCACGGCAAATCTTGCTCAAAGCGGCACGACATTCTCAACCGGCTCGCTGATTGCCACCGGCTTTGAGTTCAACGCTGAGGCGATGGTCTCGCCCTTCCGCCTGATGTACCAAAGCCCGAACGAGCCCAATGTTTTGGGCGCCCCTGAAAACCATGCCGACATCCGCTATGTGGGTGTGACCAGCGACTACGGCGCACGCAGCGGCAACCTTGGCGCAACGCAAATCTACTTTGCCATTGTGCCGTGGAGCAACGTGACGACGCCGAAGGAAGTTGAGTACGCCGTCTACATTGACGTGGATCAGAACGGCGTTGATGACTACATACTGTGGAATGCGCGCTTCAGCGTCTCCAACGTTCAGGTGGATTTCCACGGCTCGAATCTCGCTGTGGCAGGTGGCATTGGCGCAGCGCCAACGGGCATTCAGGACTTTCTGAACCCAATTGAGTTTGCCGACCCGCTCGGTCCCGTGCAGACCTACAAGTTCTTGAACAATACCTATGTGATGGGTGTGGCTGCCGGTGGCGCTGCGGCAAGCCCCTTCGGTGGCGGCGGCTTGAAACTGACCGCAGGGCAGCCCTTCAACTTCCGTGTCGAGGCGTTCAGCTACGAGTACTTCGAGGTGATCGACTCTACGCCATACATGACCTATAACCCAACCGCCGACATCTTCGACTTCACCGGCGCCAGTGTGGGCGGTCCGTTCACGGGCGTGCCGTGGTACTTCGCCCGTCCCGCGGACGCAATTCCGGTGGACTACAACCTTGCCAACTACGTGCCGGGCAGTGGTATTGCGCGCATCCTGCTGCTGTACTACCACAACGCCAGCGGCTTCGGGCGCACACAGGTCATTGATGTCAGCGGGCCCGGCTTGCCGAACCCGCTCACGGGTGACACCATCGGCGTCCGCCGCGATAGCAACCTGACCTTCTACCTACGTAGCAGCTTGAGCAGCGGTCCCGCCAACTACACCGGCGTGATGGGCGCACCGGGCATCATCCCAATCGCCGGTGACTGGAATGGTGACGGCACCGACACGCCCGGCGTCTACGATCCCAGCACGGGCTTCGTAGCGCTCAGCAACAGCATCAACGGCACACCACCCTACATTGAGTTCGCCTTCGGTCTCGGCGGCGACTACCCAATTGTGGGCGATTGGAATGGGGATGGCATTGATACTATGGGCGTTTACCGTCAGTCCACCGGTCAACTGCTGCTGCGGAATGATAACAGCACCGGCTTCGCCGACTTCGATATGATCTTCGGCGATCCAGGCGATATTCCATTCGCAGGTGACTGGGATGGCAACGGTGCGGATTCGCCCGGCGTCTTCCGCCCGTCTACCTCGATCATGTACCTGCTCAACTCGGTGACGAATGGCATTGTCTTTGCTGACGAAAGTCTGCCTTTCGGCAGCGCGAGCGATGCACCCGTTGCTGGTGACTGGGATGGGAATGGCATTACCGACTTGGGCGTCTACCGTCCTTCGATGGGGATGTTCTTCTTGCGGATGCCAGATACCACCGCGACGGGCGGCGGTCACTATGTGCTGCCAATCGCCTACGGTATACCCGGTGACTTCGGTTTGGCAGGGCGTTGGTTCCCGCCACAGCCGGACGCACTGGATGCGCCTGAGGTAGCACCGACCTTCGTGCCGCGTCAATAACCTAGCTTAAGGCAGTGTGCCTAACCACACGCTGCGTACATACGAATCAGGGCAGGGCAAAGGCGCTGCCCTGATTTTTTGTGCCATCCACACAGACGCGGTAAAACAAGGGAACTGCACACCCTGATGAGGATTTTGCCCATGCGCCGCGCCTTGATCGCTTTGCTCTGCGCCTGTTTGTTGATAACGGCACTACCCACTTTTGCCCAGACAGAGACCTGCACCGAGACGGACGGCAACGTTGCCGAATACAGCTTCCGCAGCACATTGATCGGGCAGGATGTGCCTTACGCCCTCTACACACCGCCGTGTTTTAAGGCGCCTGAGCGCGCCAATTGGCGCTACCCGATCCTCTACCTGCTGCATGGCTCAGATGCCACAGGCACAGACTATTGGTTGAAGCTGAACCTTACCGCCGCGCTGGATGCGGGCATTCGTGATGGCTGGCTGCCGCCAATGCTCGTGGTGCTGCCTTATGGCGGCGAGCTTGCCAACCTGAATCAGTTCGGCGCAGTCAGCTTTGGCAACCTGCTGCTCAGCGAGTTGATCCCGAATGTTGAGCCAACCTTCCGCGCTGATGGTCAGCGCGAAACACGCGCCATAGGCGGCATTTCACGCGGCGGCTTTTGGGCGTTTCACCTCGCCTTTCGCTATCCCGGCGTCTTCGGTGCAGTGGGTGGGCATAGCGCCTTTTTCAGCCTAGAGCATCTGCGGACGGCAAATCCGCTCTTTCTGGCGCAGAGCGCACCCGATCTGGATAGGCTGCGCATCTGGCTTGACCATGGGCGGGATGACTACGCCGCACCCAATATTGCCCTGCTCAGCAGGCGCTTGGGAGCCCGCGAGATTCCGCATCAGTACGTGGTTTACCCTGAAGGGCGGCACACTGCCGCGTATTGGCGCTCGCACGTTACCGATTATCTCGCTTTTTACGGCGAGGCATGGCTCAACTTTCAGCACGCGCCATCTGTGATACCTAGCCCAACGCCTAGCGCGCTTGACATGCCGACACGCCGCACCACTGAGTCCTATGTGCTTTTTGTGCCAGCCGCCGCCTACAAAAGCACATACGTCAGCCTTGAAGCTGCCCATTTGCGCGCTGTGCGCGAAGGTGCGTATGATCCGCAATTGGTGGTGGATTCAGCCACCCTTGAAAAGTTAAGCGCACATGGCGTTCGGCTGCACGCTGAGACGCTCAGCCTGCCGCCTGATGAGCTGCTGCCGCTGCTAGAGCGTGAACGCGGACGCTATACGCTGCGCGCATGGGAAGATTTAACGCCGCGTTGGCGCGTGCTGCGCGTGGATGAGGCACATCCAATTGATTGGCTGCTGGATGGCGATGCCGAGTCTTACCCACTGGCACTGCCCAGCGCCGTGCCAAACTTTGCGGCAGATAAGCTGACGCGTGCCACGTTTTCCGGCGTAACAGCGTTGGTGCGCGGCACACAAGCCGCCCTTGATAAATATGGCGTGTTGTGGGCAGCCGAAGGCTTGCGCGGCTTTACGCGCCGCGCCGATTTTTTCCACATCAGCAACGAGGTCTCTTTTCACCCAACTTGCCCGCGCTTTGAGGGTGGGCGTCCGCCGGGTGCTTTTTGCGCCAAAGAAGATCACTTCGCGCTCTTTGAGGCGCTCGGCGTGGATGTGGTGGAGCTTTCAGGCAATCACAATAACGATTACGGGCAGGCTGCCTACCTCAGCACGTTGGCGCGCTATCAGGCGGCGGGAATGCTGACCTACGGCGGCGGCGAGACTTTGGCACAGGCACGGCAAGCACTCTCGCTAACGCATCACGGCAATAGGTTTGCCTTATTGGCGTGCAACTGGTCAGGTCCGCAGATGGCGCTTGCCACCGACTCTACGCCCGGCGCTGCCTTTTGCGATTTGGATTGGCTGCAAGAGGCGTTACCGCAGCTTAAGGCAACGCATGATGTGGTCATTATGAGCGTGCAGTACCGCGAGTTCGATACCTTTACGCCAACCGCACAGCAGCGCGCCGATTTTCAGCAGCTTGCCGATTTGGGCGCGGATGTGGTGCTTGGCACACAAGCGCACGTGCCGCAAACCTTCGCCTTCCACAACACAGCCGACGGGCGCGAAGCCTTTATCCACTTTGGCTTGGGCAATGTGTATTTCGATCAGACCTATTTCCAAATGCGCTTCTTCATGCCCACAGTCTACCTCTATGCTGGGCAAATCATCTCGGTTGACCTATTCGTCGGCATCATCGATTCACTAGGGCGTCCGCGCCCAATGGACACACACAACCGCACGCATTTCCTAAACCATATGTTTGCGCGTTAACTGCTGTCAACCTTCGCCTGTGGTAGCGCGATCAATCAGGTCATCCGCGATGTTAAAGAGGATAACCTGTGAGTCATCCGCCTCGTCAAGGCGCTTATCACGTGCGTTCAGGAACAGGTGCGCCGTCTCAACCATATCCTCACGCGGCATGGTCACCCGCGAATTGGCGAACAAGCCACCAAGCGCTAAGGGCAGCCAAGCGCGGTTCAGATTCAAGCTTGCATCCAGCCCAATCAAGGCGCTCACCAAATCATCAAGGTAGTCTTGCAATTCTTCATCCGTGCCGAAGCTCTCGCTGGTGAGCGTGCCAAGCATCGAGAAGGCAATCAAGCCCGCATCATAGATCAGATCGGCAAACAGCACCCGCGTCACCAACATTTCAACCGCGTTTGGGTGTGCCAGATCAGGATCGTTGAGTAAGGTTTGGCTAAGCGTGGCATACCAGCGTGGGTAAATGGGTGCATCTTGCCCCGCAATGGTGATCGGCGCGCCCATCTCCAGCGTGAGCGTCAGCATCTTGGCGATCATGACTGCTTCACCTGCCCACAAACGGTAGCCAGCAGCATCAAAGCGGGCTTGCACCGCTTTCAAGAGCGGGAAAAAGACGCGATCACGGCGCAGCAGCGGCAACATCTTCTTCACAATCTCGCCTGCTTGCGCTGTGAGAAAGCGCGGATCGCGGTAATCGGCATCCGTCCACAGCGTGATGTAGTTTGGGCGCATTTCGCCGGGCAAGCCCGCAATGGTCGGCGGCAACACCGTGAACGGCGCGCCGACGAACAACCCTGTGCGCGTTTTCGTGCCTGCTTCTGCGGCAAAGGGCAAGCCGTGAATCACCTCGTAAATCGGGTGGCGCTCAAGCGGCACATCGTGAAGATCGAATTTTGCGGGATGGTCAAGATCACGCACGCGCTCAGCACCGTGCTTTTTGACTTCACAGACAACCTCGACCTGCACTTTGTATTCGCCTGCCTGCGCCTGATGCCCGACCAACATCGGCAGCGTTGCATAGCCCACTTCGCCGCCGCGCAGCCCAACGCGCACCACCTTTTGTAAGGGTGTGGAGAAGCGTCCCGGCTTGCCCGCAAGGTCTTTTTCAGGCACCACAAGGCGCAGCACGGCGTCTGTTTCCCCACCGAGCAAGTTTTGCAGCAGCACCACCACCTCAGCCGATTTGCCCGCTGGCACCGGTGTTGGGCGCACGGCAAGGGCAACCTGAAGCGAGTCTATCGTTTGGCGGGCAGGGCTATACCAACCCAAGACATCGGGATAGTTCAAGGGGACGGGCATTTGGGCAGACGAGCGTTTGCTCATGGTGAAATTCGCGCCTCACTGGGTACTTTTTGCGCTTGGTATGGGGTCAAGTATAACCGAGCATCCTGCTGTATAACAAACTCGAAATGGTTAGCGATAAGTTTATGAGCAAAATGGTTAATTCATGGTTTTTGACAAGTGAAGCAATATGCTATAATTAGGTTGTGCGGCTACGCCAATGAGGATAAACAATGCTAAAGGGTTTACTCACAAACATTCTTCAAAATATTGCAAATTTGCCTATTGACAAGCTTTCAAACGATACCTTCTTAATACGAGATATTTCTCTTTATGGCTATCTGTTGCAGAAGCGCGACGGCATCATCAGAAAAAGCGAACTGGTCAAATATATCAGTCCAAGCGGAGAAGCTGTAGTCAGCGGCAATATGGCATCTGTTTTTGTTTCACAACAATTCGCAGACCCAAACGGCGAAAACTATACCTTTTCCGCTGAAGCTTTGTCAGCTATTCAAAGTGTTTTTGATGAACAAGGTTATAGTTTATCCAAACCTGTGCCTTTCTGGGGCAATGTAACAGGGGAACAACTCGTGCAATATTTTTGTGGGCTAGGCGCCCAGCCACTACGCCCACTGGCAGATTTGGCAGAAACCGCCTTCCGAAACGCTCTGCAAGTAGATGAAATTGCACGCATAAATGACAATATTCTCCATGTTCAAATCAATGCCAATCTGTCCTTTTATGTTTACATCAAACAAACCGATGGCGCATTGCAGATGCCAATGAAATATTTGCTGAGCTAGGCATTCATGAAATCGTTGGAACTGACAAGCATATTTTGGTCTGTGCTGCCAACAGTGATGACAATAGAACAGCCGATCAGATGAAAAATTTTCCGCTAGTCTATCACGCCTGGTCTATTTCGGTTGTAGGCTTATTCAACATCTTGAAGAAACTTATTGATGAGAAAGGGAAAGGGGAAATCTCAAAGCGTATTTTGCGTATGTTTCCTGAGGCTAGACAGGCTTATTTTTCGGAGCATCTTGCCAAAAAACAGCTTAGCACTTGAAGAGATGCCTGTTTGATACCTCTGCATATTCAAAGGCAGGGTAAGCGGGGCAGCAAGCAATTCATAGCCGTAGGGCGTTCAGCACTGCTTACCATGTCTGCACGGCAACAATTTGGCGATGAGTGCCGCGAGTGCCATGTGCAGGTTGAGGTGAGCAGTGTTTCGTATAAAGTTTTGATTTTGGAAGTGACGCGGCAGATTGATGGCTTCAATTGGATTGCCTATGGGGACGTTCATTCACAAGTTGATGATGGGCTTTCGAGAACTGATTGGGATATAATTAACGCTGCGATTTTGAAGCATACAACCAATGAGTGCGCTGCACCTGATTAAAGATTAAGGCACATGGCTAAACACGAACCAAAGCAAGCATATCGTCCAATGCGGACAACGGATTACATCGAAAATCTGCTGGCACGCTTTACACCAGCGCGGTCGGCGGGCAGAGCGGCGAACTTTGAAACGCCACTGCCGAAACGTGCGCGCACCAACGCCCTTCGGCAGAAAATTCGCCGCAAAAAGGCTTGGCAACAGGCGAAAGTGCGTTCTTGGCGCCCTATGAAACCAACAAAGCATATTCAGGATATACTAGAGAGGTTCAAAGCATAAGTGCCGCAATCAGATAACCTTAAAACAATTATTACACTGCTCTATGAGTATGTTAGCGCTCACAGAGGAGGAACACGCTGGATTGTGGAACATTTTTCTTTTGAATTTCCGATCAATCACGCCCGTATAGGCGAGGTGTGGGGAACTGTAAGTGAGGAAGGTCCGCGTGTTCATATTCGCGTTGGTATCTTGCCGTACAGCCAATTTGGTAAATATGCGCCATGCGTTGGTTTGAAACTTATGGAAGAGTCGGGCGATCCAAGCACAGTCCTCTATCACGTTTCGTTGCCGAACGCCAAAAATAGTCAGGATAACCTGTTCGGCATCAGAACGCATTTCGATGTTCACCCTGACGAAACGGACATCCAACGCCGTTATTTTCCGCGCTTCAACACACTCTTTGCCTCCATCACACACTACATCGAAGAATTTGATGGGCTGTTAAAGCGCCTGCTGGATGAATGCGTAGAGACTCAAACAAGCGATCAATAATGAACCAATCTACACCCAGCATTTTCATCTCTTATAAACGGGGCGAAGAAGGGCTTTTCATTGCTGAGTTACGGCGGCGCATTGAAAATATGCGCGCTATCCGTGTCCAAGTTCAACAAGATATCAATATGCCGCTCGGCGCCAACTGGATTGACGAAATTGATCGGCGCATTCAAGCCAGTTTTGCCGTGATTGTTGTTTTGACTGAAGGATCTGTGCAATCACCGTATGTTACTTATGAATGGTCGTATGCGTTGGGTGCAGGGATAGGCGTGCTGCCAGTCTTGCGCGGCAAAGGCATTGAGTCTAAAGTGCATGATCGCCTTAAAGCACTTAACTGGCTTGACTGCACAGAAGATATGCCACGTGATGCCCTTTGGGATAAGCTGCGTGAGCGTCTGCGTGAGTTACACACACAGTGGTTGAACCGCGATCAACCACCACAGGTTGCAGCGTGTTTGCAACAGATGTTTAACAGCTACCGTGAAACACCCATTAGACCGCAACACCTGATAGACCACTTAGCCCAACATGGGTTCATTTCACCGCAACAGCAAATGTTGCTCAATGAGCTTGCCCTTGAAAATTTTAGAAGAACACGGCGGTAAGTTTATTGCGCGCAAGGTCGCTTAAGTTGCCACAGCCGCCGCCAGATCAAGCCGTTTGCCCACTGTGTTCCCTGCCATTGGTTTAGCCCTCGATAAAGCCGTTATCCCACGTCCCATGCTGTTGGGATAACACACCTGCACAATGACCTTCCTGTGGCACTTCGGCATGTGCCTTGACAACCTACCCAAAGCGTCTATACTATAAATTAGCAAACCGACGGTCGGTTTAAGAAAGGAGCATGATGGCACGCACTATCAAACCGCATGAATATGCCGAAAAGCGCAACGAGATTCTGGACGTTGTGCAGCGCATGGTGTATAGCAAAGGGTTCGCGCAGATGACCATCCAAGACGTGCTGGATGCCCTGAAGATTTCCAAAGGTGCCTTCTACCACTACTTCGACTCTAAGCAGGCGCTGCTGGAAGGGCTGACCGAACGCATGATAGATGCGGCTGAGCAGATCATCATTCCGATTGTGAATGATCCTCAGCTCAGTGCCTTAACAAAATTTCGGCAGTTTTTCGACTCAATGAGCAGTTGGAAGCTGAACCAGAAAGCCTTTGTGATTGGTATTCTGCGCGCATGGTTTGCCGATGACAATGCACTTGTCCGCCAGCGGGTGAACGCACTGATCAATCAGCGCATTGCGCCACTGTTCAGCCAGATTGTGCGGCAAGGAATCGCCGAAGGCACCTTTGCCACAGCCTATCCCGATCAGGCGGGCGGCGTCATCTTGGCGCTTTTGGTTGGCTTGCAAACTGCCATTGGCGCGCTGCTCTTTGAGGGCGGCGCGCACCTTACACCACACCAAAAAGTCGCTGAGATCGTTGCTTGCTATGCCGTATACCTTGATGCGCTGGAACGCACCTTAGGCGCAGAGTCTGGAACGCTCTTCCGCATAGAAGCCGAGACTGTTCAGGTGTGGATTGACGCCTTACAGACCTATCCCACCTGACGGACAAAACCGCACGAAACACCCTTTAGGGCGTGGTGAGCGTGAGCGAATGCTTTCAAACGCCCTGCTTGAACCTGTAGAAAGAAGTGTATCATGGCACAGTATGCCGTCTCTGCACAGGATTTAACCTATCGTTATGGTGATCGCTTGGCAGTTGATCACATCAGTTTCGATATGCCCGAAGGGGAAGTGCTTGGCTTTTTAGGACCCAATGGTGCCGGTAAGTCCACCACCGTCAAGATGCTGACAGGGCAGCTTCGCCCTGCTTCTGGGAAAGCAGTGCTGCTCGGTAAAGACATCGCACAAAACACCAATGCCGTGCAGGCGCACATCGGCGTGCTGTTCGAGACGACCAACCTCTATGAACAGATGAACGCCGTTGAAAACCTGACCTTATTCGCGCAGTTGTTTGGCGTGAAGCGCTTTAACGCCAGCGCCCTGTTGGAAAAAGTAGGGCTAGGTGGGCGCGAGAAAGAGCGTGTCGCCAACTACTCCAAAGGCATGAAGCAGCGCCTTATGTTGGCGCGTGCGTTGGTCAATAACCCACGCATCCTGTTTTTGGATGAGCCAACCGACGGGCTAGACCCGGTTTCATCTCAGACCGTTCACGCACTGATCCGTGAGGCTGCCCATAACGGCACAACGGTCTTGCTGACAACGCACGACATGCTGGAGGCGGATAAGCTCTCCAACCGCGTGGCGTTCATCAACAAGGGCAAGATCGTTGCACTCGATACACCAACAGCACTTAAGCAAGCCTACGGCAAACGCGCCTTGCGTGTGGAGGTGCAGACCGCCAACGGCGCAACTGAAATCCGCGAAGTGCTGCTGGATAATGGTGATACGCCGCAACAGCTGCACGATCTCTTCCAGAACGAGCGTGTGATCACCGTCCACAGCGAAGAAGCCACGCTGGAGGATATTTTCGTCAGGGTTACGGGAAGGGGGCTGCACGGATGATCCGCATGATTGCCGCACTCGTCCGAAAGGATGTTAAACTGTTCTTCCGCAACCAGTTTTTCGCGCTCATTACGCTGATGGGGCTGGCATTCTACCTGCTGGTCTACTTCATGCTGCCCGCCACCGTTGAGGAGCGGCTGCCCGTGGCGGTCTATGTTGAAAGCGTGGCAGCCGAGCTGACCAGCACACTGCCCTTGAACGCGGGCGAACTGAGTGATGGGCTGACCATTGTCACCTTTGACTCAAAAGAGGCGCTCATCGCAGCAGTGGAAAAAGGTGACTATCTGGCGGGCTTGGTGCTGCCTGCTGATGCACTTGCCGCCGTGCGCCGCGGCGAGCCGATCAGCCTCTCGCTGTACTATGCGCCTAACACACCTTCAGAAATGCGCGAGGCGCTGAACAGCATTTTGAAGGCAGGCTTCAACAGCCTAGCAGGTGTTTCTGGATCGGGTGTGACCCGCGTCACGGAAGTGTTGGGAGCGCCTGTCACTGCGCCTATCCCCCTGCGCGACCGCGTGCTGCCAACCTTGGTCTTAACCATTTTGGCTGTGGAAGTTATGGGACTGGCGACGCTGATCGTCGAAGAAGTGGAACACGGCACCGCACGGGCAGTGCTGATCACGCCGCTTGGCACGCCGCAGTTCTTCGCCAGCAAAGCCGTAATGGGCATTGGTTTGGCGTTTGTGCAGGTCTTTGCCATCGTGGCGATTTCGGGCAAATTGGCAGCCGATCCGCTGCTCATCACCCTAACCTTGCTCATCGGCTGCCTGTTGATCACGGGCATCGGCTTTCTGATTGCCGCCCTTTCCCGCGACATGATGTCTGTGATTGGTTGGGGCATGATGGTGTTGATCGTGCTGGCGTTGCCCTCCTTCACGCTATTGTTCCCTGCAATTGGTTCGGGGTGGATTGACTACATCCCATCTTACTATCTGGTGGATACGCTGCACCGCACCATGAATTTCAGCGCGTCTTTAGGCGATGTTGCGCCTAACCTGCTGACCTTGTTGATCATCGGTGGCGGCACGTTGGTGATTGGCAGCGTCGCGCTAAGGAGGCGTTTCGCATGAATCCGAGACATATCCGCGTCTTGCTTGGCAAGGAAATTCGGCAAGGCAAAACCAACTTTTTCTTCACCTACGCGCTGCTCATGCCGATCATCCTTTCGCTGTTGGTGGCGTTGGTCTTTGGCGATCTGTTCTCAGAAACGCCGCGTCTAGGCGTGTACGATGCAGGGCAATCTAGCATGGCTGCGCGCCTGCTGGCAACAGAACATCTTGAGGTCATAATCTATGCGGATATCTTGAGGTCATAATCTATGCGGATGAGGCTGCCTTGCGCGCTGCCGTTCGGCGCGGCGCCGTGACGGCGGGCGTGATCTTTCCGACAGGCTTTGATGCAGCCCTAGCAGCCGATGAGCAGCCAAGCCTGACCACGCTCTATTGGAGCGAGAGCCTTGCCAAGAACATCGCCATCATCAACAGCACGCTCGATCAGCTCACGGCGCCTGCCGAGAACGCACCGTCGCTGATCAGGCTGGATGTGGTGCAGCTTGGCGAAGCAAGCACCATCAGTTGGACTGAGCGCCTGCTGCCGATGCTTGTGCTAATGGCAATCATCCTTGGCGGCGTGATGGTGCCAGCCGCCTCACTGGTTGATGAGAAGCAAAAGCGCACGCTGAGCGCGCTCACCACCACGCCCGCCTCTCTGTTAGATGTGTACGCTGCCAAAGCGCTGCTTGGTATTGGCATCAGCACCCTGATGGGCTTAGTGGTCTTGGTCATCAACAACGCTTTTGGTGGGCAGCCTGCGCTCTTGGTGCTGGTGCTGGCATTGGGCGCTGTGTCAGCTTCGGTCTTTGGCGTGCTGCTCGGCTCATTGGTGAAGGATATCAATGTGCTGTTGGCAGTCATGAAGGCGGGCGGCTTGGTGCTGTTTGCGCCAGCACTCATCCAGCTTGTGCCAGATATTCCGCAGTGGATCGCCCAAGTATTCCCAACCTATTACATCCTGAATCCG
Organism: Anaerolineae bacterium; assembly: GCA_034436355.1. Classification (GTDB taxonomy): domain Bacteria; phylum Chloroflexota; class Anaerolineae; order Aggregatilineales; family UBA2796; genus CP2-2F. The sequence goes on along the minus strand of DAOTVQ010000026.1, from coordinate 7,567 downwards.
GTGCTGGCGGTCAGCCAAAGGAATGCAGGGTTTGGCGAGATTGGCGGTGAATTGGCGGTGTTGCTTGCCCTGATCGGCGCTATGGTGCTGATCTTGGTGCTGATCTTTGAGCGCCAACAAAAGCGTTTGGCGCTGGCAAGCTAGAGTGCTGCACATTGGGCAGAAGTGTGAGAGTCGCTTCTGCCCAACCAAGCGAGGTGACTACAAGCCCAACTTGCCCGGACACAAGATGTTGTTCGGATCAAGGGCGTGCTTCAACTGCCGCAGCAGCGCCATGCCCTCAGGCGCATACTGCGCGCTCATGTAGGGCGCAAGGCGCATTCCCACACCGTGATGATCGTTCAGCACCGCGCCTGCTTCAAGGGCAGCCTGCACGCCCACGCGGAAGATCGTATCGTGCAGTTCTTTTGCCTCTGCTAAATCGTCAGGTCCGACGGGAATTTTGGCGCGGGCGTAGATCATGCTGCCCCACTCATACCAGTGCGAGAGGTGTGTCGTCAGCGAGAGGTTGAAGTGGGCTGGCACGGCTGAACGAATTGCCTGCGTGGTGGCGTGGTAGACTGCCTCAATATGCTCGTAATCTGCCACCACATCCACCGTTCCCCAGATGCTGGGCAGCTCAGGCGCATAGGGCGGATAGTAGAACACATAGCGGCGTTCCCACCACGTCGCGCCGATGTGGGCGGGCAGTTCCGCGCCGCCGCAAGCGCGCATGATCTCGGCAACCTTTGCCGCCTCTAAATCCACCAAATCAGGATATTCGCCATCGCACATGATCACAAAGGTCGGATCGGGCAGCGGCATATCTACCGCACGCGCCAAACTGTGCGCGGCAGCGTAAGCGTCGTAGAGGCGCATCACGGGCGGGCGCAAGCCACTGACCATCACTTGCCGCCCTGCTTCAATGCCCGCTGCCAAGTCTTGGAAGGCATAGGCAAGGAAGACGCGCTTGGCAGGCAAACGGCGCAGCTTGACGACCGCCGCCGTGATGATGCCGAAAATGCCTTCCGCACCGATCAGCAGTTGGGTGATTTCAGGTCCGGCGGCATGGCGCGGCACGCTTGGCGTGCGGACGATCTCGCCCGTCGGTGTGACGAACTCTAGGCTCAGCACATGATCTTCGATCTTGCCGTACTTGGTGGAAAGCACGCCCGATCCGCGTGCGCCGATGCTGCCGCCGATGGTTGCCCACTCGGTGGAGGCGGGATAATGCGTGAAGGACAAGCCAACGGCGTTTAGCTCCGCCTCAAAGTCGCGGCAGATTTTGCCCGCTTCCACCGTGCAGGTCAGCGACTTCATGTCCATGTGCCGCACCCGATTCATGCCTTTGAGGTCTAGCACGATGCCGCCGCGATCTGCGTTGGCAGCGCCCTGCACACCGCTGCCGCCGCCCCAGGGCGTGATCGGGACGCCGAATTGATTTGCCAAGCGCACGACTGCCGCCACTTGTTCCGTGCTGGTGGCACGCACGACCACATCCGGGCGGCTGATGGGCGTCCCTGCCGCCGCCGCCGCGATGGCATACCACCATTGGTCAGCGGCATAAGGCTGCTTTGCCTCTGGTGCGGTCAGCACGTTTGCCGCGCCAACCATGTGTATGAGCGCTTCAGTCAGTCGGGAGTCCATGCTTTATCCACCGTAAAATCGCGGTTGTGAACGGTCACTTCAACCTTTTCCAGTTCATAAACGGCGTCAATCAGGTGTTGGGCAAAACGCTGGAAGGCGATCTCGCCCTTTTCGGCGGTGCCATGCTGCGGCACGCCCATCACGCCGGAGTCGGTGAACTCTTCATGATCAAAGGGGAAGCTGAAATACTGGTAGCCTTGAAACTCCGCATCGGGCATCCCATCTTTCTTTGCCCATGCCGCGCCAAGCCATGCTGGCGCGTGCGCCTTATCGGTCTTAGCGCGGTCTAGGCGCACCAGTTCGGCATTGTGTGCCAACACTTGGGAAGTCTCCAGTTCGCCGGCGTGCCAACCGGGCGTCTGTTCGGGCGTGCCTTCCAGCACATCTTTCAACATGCCGATGTAGCGTTCGGCGTAGGGCTTGTAGTAGGCGATCAGGGCGCCGGTCTCGTAGCGCAGGCGGCGCAGCACCGGATCAATGACCTTTACGTTGCTGCCATGCCCATTTACAAAGATCAGGCGGTTGAAGCCGTGATGGATCAGGCTGCGCCCGATGTCGTAAATCAGGTTGAGGTAAGTGTTCTCGCGCAGCGTGATGGTGCCAGCGCCCCAGCCCGGCGCACGCATATGCTGCGGCGAATAGCCTAGCCAGAGCGTTGGCGTGTAGAGGATGCCGGCTGTTTCGCCCGCACGCTTGGCAACCTCTAGGGCGGTGATGCTATCGCAAAAGAGCGGCAAGTGCGGTCCGTGCTGCTCTAGGCTTGCCTTCGGGATAAGGATCGTATCTGAGTGTTTCAGATATGCCTGCACATCCACATAGCTTAAATCGCCCAAGCAGAAGGATGGAAATTTCAGATCGAGCGTGCGGCGGCGCGCTGTTGCGCCATTGCTGGTGGAAGGGATCGGCGAAAGCTTTGGCACACGCGCCGACTTTTTCGCGTCGGCTTTGGCTGCCTTCCCCTCGCCGCCATTCTTGGAACTTTTCTTAGGCATGGAACTCTCCGAACAGGTTAAACGCCTCTGCCTGCACAGCATCGGCAAAACTATCCTCATTGATATGACCCGCCAACTCAAGGTAGCGAATGCCACGCTTGAGACCGTTTTTCAGAATAGTGCGCACTGCCTGATTGGTCTCAGGCTGCCAAAACGCGCCGCCTTCAACGTCCATGACCGAGCCGCCACCCAACGGCGCGATGACCGTCACTGCGCCACGTGCGCGGTTGAGCTTCTCCACCAGAAAGTGGGCTGCCTCAAGCTGTTCGGCGTGCGTCAGGCGCACCAGAGTAAACTCCGGGTTGTGATAGTAGGTGGGACGCCCATGATATGCCTCTGGCACTTCGTGGCGTGCGCCAAAGACCACAAAATCGAGGCAGCCAAGCACCACCACTGCGGGCAGCGAAACCTGCGACAGGGCATCGAGCCGCGTTTTGCCACCATTGTGATAGCCGCCTGCCACAGCACCTGCCACTTCACTCAGCGTATAGTCCAGCACGCCATCGAAATAGCCGCCTAACATGAGTTCTTCCATCGCAATGCCGCCGACGCCGTTCGCATGGAAGATCACAAAGTCGTAGCCGTGCGCCTCAAAATGCGGACGCATCCGCAGCAGTGGCTTGGTGGTGTTGCCAAGCATGGTGGCGGCGATGGCACGCCGTGCGCGGGCTTTCGGTGTGCGGGCTGCATACTGCTGTGCCATACCATAGATGGCGGCGGCGGCGTTATCATAGACGGCGCAACTAATCGGGTTTAGACCGAGGATGTCTACGATGGAGTGCATCACCAGCGTATCGCGGGTGCCGATCAGCGGTCCGAAGCGGCGCTGCCCGCTGGCAATGGGCGAGACGATCAGCTTGGGAAAGCCCATCGGCAGCACTTTCATAGCGGCGGCTGCCAGCACTGCACCTTCCGCGCCACCCAACGAGACCACACCATGAACCTTGCCTGTGGTGGCTAGTTCAAGGGCAAGTTTGCGAACGCCTTTCAGCATTTCCTCAACTGCCTTGCCGCGTGTGCCTGCCTGCCGCAGCGTTTCGAGGTCGCTGCCAGCGGCACGTGCCACAGCCTGCCGATCAATATCGGCGGTGATGCCGTTCGGTTCGCCCAAAATGCCTGAATCGAGGACGAGCGTTTCGCCGCCGAGCGCCTGAATCTGATCGCGCAGATAGGCAGTCTCCGGACCCTTGGTATCTAAAGTGCCGATTAAAAGAACAGTAGCCATCTTAAAAATCTCTTTTTAGATAAGGCTGCGGCGGATAAGCGTAAGGCGATCCGCCGCAGCTCGTGAGCGCCTAAGCGCCCGACTTGCGGAGATGCTCAATCGCGTTTTTGCAGTGGCGTGTATAGAGCGCGTCGCTCATTAGGTCGCTGCCGTGATCGCGGATGAACTTCAGATCAGCCTCGCTCACCTCCGAGACGCCGCTATCGGCGTCTTGCGCGGATTCGCGCAGCGGCGAACGGTCAAACGGAACGACGAACTCAACCGTGAGCGCGCCGTCATAGCCGACTTCCTTCAAGACGCTGATCAGCTCTGACCAGTTGTAGGTGCCTTCGCCCGGTGCGCGGCGGTTGTTATCGGCAACGTGGAAATCCACCAACTTGCTGCCCGTGTTGCGGATCGCCTGATAAATGTCCGCCTCTTCAATGTTCAGGTGGAAGGCATCCAGGCAAACGCCCACATCCTCACCGACATCGGCAGCAAGGCGCAGCGCCTGATCATGGCGGTTGAGGAAGTTGGTCTCAAAGCGGTTCAGCGGCTCCAAGCCAATCTTGACCTTCTTCTTGCGGGCATGGTCGGCAATGCGCTTTAAGCCTTCGACTGCCCACGCCCACTCGGTATCCGGATCAGCCATCGCCACCACCTTGCCCACTTCGCTTGGCACAATGGTGATCAGGTTGCCGCCGAGCGCCTCGACCATATCAATGCATTCCATCACGTAGGTTTGGCTCATCTCGCGGAAGTAGGGATCGGCGTGGATGAGGTCACGCCCTTTGATCATGATGGTGACGGTTCCCCAACACTCTAGTTTGTGTTCATTCAGCAGCTTCCGCACCTCTTTCACGTCGTAGCGGCGCGGTTCGCCCATGATTTGAATGCCATCGTAGCCAAGCGCGGCAAGGCGCTTAATGGTGACTTCAATCGGCTCAGGGCGCATCCAGTTGTGCATCACAACGCGCATAATGAAACATCCTTTCTTAAGTAAAAACGGTTAAGTTGTTTGGTGCAACTAATTCGATCAAGGGTAATGGTATGAGTTCTTGGCGGAATTGTCAAGCAGGTTGTGTTAGCCGTGTGCAGTTCGGCACAGCTTAAGGACGGTGTGAGTCGGGCTAATGCACCGCGCCGAATTGAGATAACGGGCGCTTGCCATACGCGCCCCACTGTACCACGCTAGGCTTGGGGTGTGGCAGGCGCTAAGCGCTGAACACTGCCCTCTATCGCCGCGCTTAGCCGCCATTGGCTGACCCGTTGTCCCTTTCGCTTAAACATTCTTTAGCATGGAGATGTTCTCACATGAAGCCGATGCGTTTGGTCAGTTTGGCTGCGCTGGCAGCCGTGTTGTGGCTAGGTTTGCTGACCATTCCGCAGCCGAATGCCGCCTTTTCCTCGCTGGCGCAGGCAAGCGCCTCGCCGACCTTCGTCCCTACTGTTGATCTAAGCGATGATCCTGCCTTTGCTACACCCGTTCCGATCCCAACCTTGAGCATCACCATTACGCCGTCGGGTTCTAGAATACTACCCTACGTGATCAGTCCGCCTCCGGCTGGCAGCGACCGCCTCGTGACCATCTACGACGTTCTGCCAGAGCGCTTCGGCAGGTTCAGCCTGCCCAGAATCTACGGCAGTGAGATACGCAAAGAGTTCATGTACGATGTTATTCTGATGCCCGATGCGCCGCTCGTTATCGAGTACGAGAAACGAAACGTGCCTGTTCGGTACGCCCTGAGCTTTCGGTACACGCGCTCAGAAGAAGTAGCCTTTCAGTCATTCCATCGCTCGTACCCCAGTCTGCCTGAATGGCGCGGCGGAATATTCCGTACTGAATCTCTCACATATCTTGATAGTGAAACAGCATTTGTCTATCGAGATACTGATATACTGAGCGGCAGTGTTGCCTTAATGCAGTTTCGCAACGTTCTGGTTGAGTTAATTGTTGGTCCAGTTCCATCACCCGCTACGCTTGATGCATTCGGGCTAAGTGTTGAAGATATCCAGGCGATCTTCCGCGACGTGAAGGCATTTATGCTGCGCTGCCCAATGCTTATCAACTGCTTGCCCGCTGGAGAGTGATCATGCGAACGAAAGTTTGGCTTTGGGCAGTTTTGGGCGTGTGCGTGGTTGCGCTGCTGCACATGCTTGTCATGGTTTCACCGACCTCGGCGCAAACAGGGCTGGAAATTACAGTAAACAGTGCAGTGGATGCTGACCTTTGCAACAGCAGCACTTGCACCTTGCGCGGTGCAATCAACTTCGTAAATACTTAACCCCTATCCGAATCGTCCGCGCATCGTCTTCTCTCAGCAACTCACTGTTGACTTGCAGTCTGACCTGCCTACGCTTAGTGTACCTGTTGAGATTGATGGCAAAGGCAGCACATTGAAGCCTATAGACGGGTTTACGGGCTTTATCAGAGCCTTCTCGATCTTTAATACCAATGACGTGGTCATCAAAAGTCTAAAAATCACGAAAATGAAGGTTTTGGGCAGCGGCGGTGCTTTCCTCATCACGAATTCACAAGTTACCCTGGAGAATGTATGGTTTGAGCAGAACCGTGCCGAGTTGTCAACTTCACTCAATTCAGGGCAAGGCGGCGCCATTTTCGCTGATAAAGACAGTGCGCTTACTCTGCGAAGCAATGGCACACAGCATCCTCACTGTGTTTTCTACAGAAACTCAGCCCAAGTCAGCGGCGGTGCGATCCACGCGAGGGGCAAACTGATCATTAACGAAAAGGGCTGTCTCTTCGACCGTAATCAGATTGATGCTGGCGGAACAGGTGGTGCAATTTACTTGTTAGACGAATCAGACTTAGGTACTGCTTTGGGGATTTCGTCAAGCACTTTTTTCAACAATCGCGCAGGAACAGGCGGCGCTATCTACGTCGAGAGCATTAACAGCAATACCATTACAAAAGCAACGCGCTTATCTATTTCAAACTCAACCTTCGCTGAGAATGTTGCAACCGCCAACGGTGCGGGTGGTGGTGTGTTGTATCAGAGGCATCTGCCCAATGCCGCAGGTTTTCGTGGCTCAACTCAACTTCTGCATGTGACTTTGCACTGGAATGCTGTGCGAGAAACAGCACCTGGTGTGCAAGACCCAAATCTAGGAATCCTTCAGAACGAATCAGGTTTTTTGGAGATTGAGAATTCGATTTTAGGGGATACCTACTACACACGACGCTATTCTGCTGTGGGGAACTATGAGCATGAGGAAATTGTTGAGTCTCCACTAAAACCACTGACATGCCGTACTGCATCGGGTGCTACCACTACAATAAGCGCGGTCACTCAGCGCGACAACTCATGCGGACCTGGCAAGACCCAATGTTTAGCCTCGCTGTAGGAAGTCCGCGTTCAGGCTTAACGTGGCTTAATGAAAATGGCACGATTGCAGTACCCACCGCGGGCGCTCGCGCTTATATGGATTTACAACCCGTCAGTCCAGCTATTAACAGTGCAGGATTTGTTGGCTGCTTAAGAGTGAGTTTCCGTGATCAATTACGAAAACTGCGCGATGAAACGTGCGATAGAGGTGCTTATGAAACACTAACCCCTAAACGGACGCTAACCGTCAACACCTTAGCAGATACCACACCCAACGGCTGCACCCTCTTGGCGCGCCAAAGTTCGCCCGCCCGCCACCTCTGGGTTGATGCCAATCAGGATAAGACTGTGCGTATCAGCGGTTTGACCTTCAAAGGGGGCGGATTACCTACAAACAA
>DAOTVQ010000025.1:0-92835 GCA_034436355.1 Anaerolineae bacterium | reverse complement strand
TGGCGCTTCTTCCGTGCGCTGATCGCCAACGTGCAGCTTGACCTTGCCAAAGCCGATATGGGCATCGCGGCGCTCTATGCTGATTTGGTGGAAGATGCCGCTTTACGGCAGACTATCTTCAGCCGCATTCAGGAAGAACATGCCCGCGCTTGCCGCTTGATCTGCCGCATTACCGATCAGCCCGAACTTTTGGCAAATTCGCCCGTGCTGCAACGCTCGATTGCACGGCGCAACCCATATGTTGATCCGCTCAACTTTATTCAAGTGGCACTCCTGCGCGATTTACGCCGCTTACCCGCCGATGATCCGCAGCGCAGCGCGCTTTTAGAATCCGTGTTGGCGACCATTAACGGCATCGCTGCGGGCATGAAAACAACAGGCTGATGAAACCAATGCGAAAATGGCTAGAGGAACTGCCAACGGCTGCCTTGATGCTGATCTTGGCATATATGAGCCTTGAGGGCGCGGCATGGCGCGGTGTGATGAGCATGACAATCGCGCCGCGCAGCCTGTGGCTGATGGTTATTGCGGTGGGTGCATGGCAGCTTTGGCGTGCCGCACAAGGCAATGCGTGGGAACGCACTGCCTTAGACTCGGTGATGCCGCTGTGGTTTGGCGCATTGCTGATTGCCACACTTGGCAACCTAGAGCAACTTTCGCGGAGTGGGTATGGCTTGTGGTTCGCCGCGCTGTATGCCGCGTTGTGGTACACCCTGCATAACATCGTGAGCTATGGCACAGGGCGCATACGCGCTGTTGATGCACTCTTGGTAAGTGCCATTCCGCCGTTAGTCACGGCGTTGGGGCAGGTTGGGTCTGTGGATCGGATTGCTGGCAGCCTCGAAAATCCAAATATCCTCTCCGCCTTTCTAGTCTTGGTGCTGCCGCTGGCAGTGGCACGCTTTCTGGCACCGCCGCCACGTTTGGCGGAAGGCATTGGGCGCGTGTTGTTCGGCGGCTATGTGCTGGCGTTATGCGTCGCGGTTTATTTCACGGGCAGCCGCGGCGCATGGCTGGGCATGTTGGCGGCAGCGGGCATTGGCGTGTGGATCGCTTACGGTCAGCGGATTCGGGCGGTGTGGGTTGTGGCAGCCTTAGTGCCGCTGTTAGTGGTGACGGGCGCGCTGCTCGTCACAACACGCACCAACGAACCGCGCTTAGCGATATTCAGTCAGGCAGCCGAATATTTCCGAGCGCAGCCACTGGTCGGCAATGGCTTGTTCACCACCAAATATTATCAGCCGCTGGCAGAGCGTCCGGGTTTTGTGCTGCTGCATATTCACGCGCATAATGCGCCGCTGCACATCGCGGCTGAATTAGGGTTGGTTGGGCTGCTTGCCCTGAGTGCCACAACGTTCGTCACGGCACGGGTGGCGCTGATCGGCTGGCGTCAGGCGCTTGGCACGGAGCGGATCATTCGCGCCGGCAGCCTTGCGGCACTGGCTGGTTTTGGCGCGCACCACATGGTGGATTTTGCCGTGATCACGCCGATTGTCTCACTGACGCTGATCATGGTGCTGACCATCGCGCTGCTGCCTGAGCAGCCAACGCCACGCTCAGCGCGCTGGCAAGCTACCCAAACATGGCTGTTGGCGGCGGTATGGCTGGCGCTGCTGGTCATCGCGCTGAGCAACCTTGCGGCTGTATCAGAAGGTCTGCGCTGGGCGGTTAATCGCGGCACGCCCTGATGAGCGTTTGCTGCGCTGCACGAAATATTTCGCTCACAGCCATCTTCTAAATAGGTACAGCAATGCACACGATTTTTGTGAGAGGACACCCTAGTGAGCCAAGCCACACCTTTACCCACAGAGGCTGCCGAGTTACTGCGCGCATGGCAGCACGATCCGCAAGTGAACACACACTTAAATGCCGCCGACTGGAAAAGCGCCTTTGCGACTTATCCGTATTTGCAGGTGGATTCACCGCCGCCCTTTGTGCGTCTGCACAAGCCGCTGCGCGAAGCAACAGTCGCTGCCATCACCAGCGCGGGCATTTATATTGAGGGTGAGCAGGCGCGCTTTGATGCCGCCAACCCACTCGGTGATAGCTCACTGCGCCTTGTGCCAGCCGAAACGCCCTACGAACGGCTGAGCCTTGCTCACGATCACTATGATCACACTGTGCCAAAGCAGGATATGAACACTGTCAATCCCATACGGAATTTGCAGGCATTACAAGCCGAAGGCACGTTGGGCGGCGTCCATCCAACGCTGATCAGCACACATGGTTACATGCCGCTGTGGCATGAACTCTTTGAGAACCTTGTGCCGCCCGTGCTGGATCATCTGCGCGCCAATAACATTGATGCTGTGCTGCTGGCGCCGGTCTGCCCGATCTGCCACCAATCCATCAGTCTGCTGGCACGCGAAATCGAAGCAATTGGCATCCCAACAGTGACGGTGCTAACCTTGCGGGCGAGTGCGAAGCGCATTGCGCTGCCGCGTGCGCTGTTCACAGGTTTCCCACGCGGTCAGACGCTTGGCAAGCCCAATGAGCCAACCCTGCAACGTGAGATTTTGCGGCAAGCGCTCAACTTGCTGGAGACAGCCGACGCGCCTGCTTTCTACGACCGCTACGACGATCAGCCGCAGGGCTAGAAAAAGAAATAGGGCGTGCCTTAGCGCGCCCTTCGGCAGTGTTCTTTCAAAATTGTGGACGCGGGGGGATTCGAACCCCCGACCTCTACAGTGCGATTGTAGCGCTCTCCCAGCTGAGCCACGCGCCCATCTTAGCTATATGTTAGCCGATGCAGCTTGTATCGTCAAGGTGCAGTTGGAAACGGCGCGGTGAAGATCACGCGTCCTTAACGCATGAACGTTGACGCACCTTTCAAAGGCAAGCTACGGCAACCGCTTGGCTATTCGCTGTTATAATTAAAGTTGCTTGTTAGACGAGAGGAAATTTTTCGATGTCGGCTTTGCCCAAACCTAGCCACAGTTGGTCAGAAGATGAATACCTTGCCTTTGAGCGGGCCAGCGCTACCAAACACGAATACTACGACGGCGCGATTTATGATATGGTCGGCGGCACAGCGCGCCACGCGCTGATCTCAGGCAATGTTGCTACCAGTTTGCGGAACACACTGCGCCCGCGCCAATGCCTGATCTATCAGAGTGATTTGCGCGTCAAGATGCAGCGTTCCTACACCTATCCTGATGTGATTGTCGTGTGTGGCGAACCGCGCTTCACGGATGCCAACGAAGATACACTGCTCAACCCAACCCTGATCGTGGAAGTGCTTTCACCTTCCACCGAACACTTTGACCGCAACGAGAAGTTTCGGCGCTATCAGCAGGTTGAAGCGGTGCAGACCTATTTGCTGATCGCCCAAGATGCGCCGCGCCTTGAACAGTACGTGCGGCAGCCCGATCAGCGCTGGCTCTACAGCCTGCACGAAGGGTTGGAGGCAGTTGTGGCGCTGCCCGCCCTTGAGTGCGACCTACCGCTCGCGGAAATCTACGAAAAGGTTGTGTTTCCCCCATTGCCCGACGCAGACTAACTAACTGCCCTTCACCGATCCCGCGCATGTTCCATGAACCAGCGCTGGGCATCCAATGGCGGCTCGCCCTCAGCAGGCAGCACACGCGCATAGCTGCCATCCGGCAGCAGGTAGCGCGCCTTTGCCGTATCTGCCAATTCAATGGCAAGAATCTCATCAAGCAAGCGCTGCCGCAAGTCAGGTGCTTGGATCGGAAACCACGTCTCCACGCGCCGATCAAGGTTGCGCGGCATCAGGTCGGCGCTGCCACAGTAGATTTCCGCTGCGCCGCCATTGGCAAAGTAGTAAATGCGTGCATGTTCGAGGTAGCGCCCGATCAGGCAGCGCACGCGGATATTTTCGCTGACGCCTGCCACACCCGGACGCAAGCAGCAAATGCCGCGCACAATCAGATCGATCTGCACGCCGGCTTGGCTTGCCTCATAAAGCAGCGAGACCATACGCTGATCAACTAGGGCGTTCATCTTGAGGATCATACGTGCCTCTCGCCCTGCCCGTGCGTGATCAATTTCGCGGCGGATGAGCGCATAGATCGCAGGGCGCAGATGTTCAGGTGCCACCAACAGTTTTTGGTACATTGCGTTGTTGGTGAAGCCCGTCAGGCGGTTGAACAGCAGCGTTGCGTCAGCACCAATATGCGGATCGCAGGTGAGCAAGCCAAGATCGGTGTAGATACGCGCTGTGGTTGCGTTGTAGTTACCCGTCCCCAGATGCACATAGCGGCGCATTCCGTCTTGCTCTTTGCGGATGACCAGCGAGATTTTGGCGTGTGTTTTCAGCCCAACCAAGCCATAGACTACATGCACGCCCGCGCTTTCCAGCGCACGCGCCCAACTAATGTTATTTTCCTCATCAAAGCGTGCTTTCAGTTCCACCAGTGCCGCCACCTGCTTGCCATTCTCAATAGCGTTCAGCAGTGCTTCCACTATTGGAGACTTACTGCCAATGCGATAGAGTGTGCATTTAATGGCAAGCACGTTCGGGTCTTCCGCCGCCTGTTGAAAGAACTCTACGATGGGCGAGAACGACTCATAAGGGTGATGCAGCAGGATATCGCCGCGCCGAATGGCAGCGAAAATATCACCGCCGGATGGCAAACTGGCAGGGCGTGAAGGCGTGTAAGGCGTGTGCTTGAGCGTGGGCAGATCAAGGTTCGCCAACTCGGCAAGGTCGCGCATTCCTAGCGGCTCACGCAGCACATACAGATCATCGGGCGTGATCTCCATATTGTAGAGCAGCAAGTTGCGGATCGATTCAGGCATCGTATCGGCAACATCTAGGCGCACTATCGGACCAAAACGCCGTGCGCGCACCACTTCCTCTACCGATTCGAGCAAGTCGCTTGCTTCTTCTTCGGCGATCTCAATATCGTTATTGCGCGTGACGCGGAAGGCGCTTGCCGCCAAGACGCGCATTCCGTGAAAGAGCAGGTCGAGGTTGGCGGCGATCACTTGTTCCAGCCACACAAAGCGATGCATCAATGGATCGTGCGCCGATCCGTATAACTTATGCACCTCATTCAGCGCGATCAGGCGTGGGAAGGTGCTTGGCACTTTCACACGCGCAAAGCGCTCCACACCGTAAGCATCTGTCAGCATCACCGCCAAATTAAGGCTGAGGTTGGAAATGTGCGGGAAAGGTCTGCCCGGATCAACGGCAAGCGGCGTCAGGACGGGGAAAATCTCCACCTCGAAGTAGCGGCGCATCGCCTGCCGATCTGCCTCATCCAGCGCGGTGTAATCCAGCACTTGCACACCAACTTCGGCAAGGCGCGGCAGCAGTTCATTCAGCAGATGATCGCGCTTCTGGTGCAGCATGGGCAGCACTTTCTCGCGGATGGCTGCCAACTGCGCTTGCGGCGTCAAGCCGTCTGGCGGTGGGTCGTAAATGCCGTGCGCTACCTGATCCTTCAGCCCGGAAACGCGCACCATGTAAAATTCGTCAAGGTTATTGCTAAAAATAGAGAGAAAGCGCACGCGCTCTAGCAGGGGCAGATCAGGGTTAAACGCTTCCAGCAAGCAGCGTCGGTTGAACTCCAGCCAGCTTAGCTCGCGGTTAATATACAGGGCGGGATCGGGTGGTTCAGGCGGTTGGGGCGGCGCAGCGGGAAACATACACGAACATTGATTCCTTGTGCCGAGCGTGGCACACTTTGTAAACGACTAGCGGGCAGTGTACCGTGTTCAGGGGAGAATTGCTATGCGCCTAACCGAATATACAAACGTGGATGACTTCTTGGCGGCTGCTGAATCTGTTTTGCTGGCGCGTGAGGCAGAAAATAACCTGCCGCTTGGCATTGCCAACCGCATTCGGCACGAGCCACACCTGATCGACATAGCGCCTTTTCTGGCAACGGTTGCTGATGCCGAAGGCGTGATCCTCGTTGCCCTTCGCACACCGCCCTACAACCTGATCTTGCACGCCGAACGACAAAATGATGCCGCCATAGCGCTGCTGGTCTCGCACATGCACGCGCATGGGCATCTGCTAGGCGGCGTCACTGGTGTGGTGGCGACGGCAAAGGCGTTTGCCGAAGCGTGGTCGGCGCACAGCACGGTTCCCTATCGGCTGCATCAGGCAATGCGCGTTTTTGAACTGCACCAAGTGATACCACCGCCGCAGCCTATGGGCAAGGCACGCCTTGCCACCGAGCAGGATATTCCTTTGCTGGCAGCGTGGCGCTATGCTTTTGCCATTGAGGCGAACGTTGATCAGCTTACGTTAGCGCAAGCGCACGAACGAACTGCTCTGCAAGTGGCAAAGGGTGCAGATTATGTGTGGCAAGCCACAGCCGATGCGCCGCCAACCTGCCTTGTGGCAACCAGCCGCCGCACGGCGCATGGCATTGTGATCGGACCTGTCTACACACCGCCTGATCAGCGTGGGCGCGGCTACGCCTCTGCGCTAACCGCCTTTGTTAGCCAAGCCATGCTGGATTCAGGCTATCAGTTTTGCGCGTTGTTCACAGACCTTGCCAACCCAACCAGCAATAGCATTTACCAAAAAATCGGCTATCGCCCGCTGAATGATTTCAGCGATTATCGCTTTGGCTGAAAAACACCCAATTTTGCGGTTTTTGGTCAGCTATGGGCAAATCACCTACTCAGCCTGTGTAAATGGCTGTACAATGAATAAGGATCACCTAATTTTTGGGGTGCGGAGCAGAGAGCGCATGAATCCAACCAATCGGCGTGTAACCACCATCGGAATTTTGTTGCTAGGCGTGTTAGTTGCCCTTGTTGCCTTTGCCAGTGTCTCCAGCGCTGCCATGAGTCCTGTGGTTGGCTTTGGCATGGTGGCAGCCTATCTTGCCTTAGCCTTCGTCCTCTACAAGCGCGCTGATCTGGGTGCGCTGGCGGAAACGGTGCAGCGTACCCAAGCAACCTTTGCCGCCTCAGCGCGCATGAGTGGTGCTGCTCGCCGCGCTGCTACCCGTGCCAAATCGCACCCAGAGGCAGGCTATGGCTCGGATGTTGCACTGCTGGATGTGGGCATGTTGGTGAACGAACGGCGGCGGGATGGCGGCTGGGATCGGCGCATTGCACAGGCGGCTGCCCTAGACGATGGCTTCTTACAGCCCTTCGTCAAACTCTTTGTGCCAGCCAGTGCCGCAGAGCGCCATGCGACGCTCACCTTTGAATTTTATGACCGTTCGGGCAGGCTGCAATTCAGCCACAGCATGGAAGATTATTTGCGGACGGGCGAAAACCTGATCCTGTGCGAACGGCAGCTTGCCCTGCGCGGCGCAGAGCAGCAAATGCGGGCTGGCACATGGGATTTGCGCGTAAAGGTAGATGGTGTGCTGATCGGCTTGCACGATTTCAGCATGTCCTCTACACGCGGCGACCGTTCGGCAGAGCGCCCTGCACCGCCAACGCGCCTGAGTCATGCTCAGGATGAGGATGACTATGAGGAAGCACCGCCCGTCAGCCTTGAAGACCTGCTGCGCGAACAAGCGCGGCGGCGCAGCAGTTAGGCGCGTCGCATGGAAGCCAATCAAGGTACCGAAAAGTGGTTGTTGCGAATAGCGCGTTTATTACTGATAAGTTCACTTATCGGAACGCTCATCATTTTGATTGTTGTGTTGGTGCAGGGTGAACTGACTGTGGAGGCGCTCTTTTTCGTTGGAATTTGGCTGGTTTGGGTCGTGTTTATGCTGACGCGCTCGGATATGCTCAAGCCGCGCCGCGAGTAGTGAGGGATGGCGATGCGAAATAATCGTGGCGGCAACTGGAGTAACATTTTTGGCTGGCTGATCTTTGCGCTTATGCTAGTCAGTTTTCTCGGCGGCGGCGGCTTTTCTGCCGTGATCAGCCTGATTATCTTCAGCATTTTTGTGAGCGTGCTTTTCAGCATCGGTGGTGCGGTCTGGCGTGCGCTGAATGGCGTCCCAAACGCCACCACATGGCAAGGCGCACAGCGTGAGATAACAACCCGCCAACCCATCCGCCGCCCTGCCAACTATGACGAGGATGATGACGATGATCTGCGCCCGCGTGTGGTCCCGAAAGAAGTGGCGCAGCGTGCCATGCAACGCGCTGGCAACAAAATTGAGGATTGGCTGCTCTCGCTTGAGGATATTGGCGTGCTTGCCTATCACGGCGATGATTCGCCTGATGTGGTGCGAATGAATCCCGTCGCGTCGGATACATCGCACCTGCGTCCTTTTGCCGTGATCAAACTGCCTTATAAGCAGGGCAGGGGGACGATCCGCTTTGAGTTATTTGATGAACTCGGCACACGCCGCTTCACTGCCACAGAGCAGTATCTTTTGAAGCAGGGCGCTAACTTCATCACGCCGCGCACCTATCTGCCGCTGCCTGATGACCGCACCAGCGGGCGCTGGACGCTGCGAATCAGCATTGGCGAAAAACGCCTTGCCGAGCATGAATTTGTGGTGCGAACGTCGGCTGCGGCAGCGCCACCCGTGCGCGCTATCCTTGCCGAAGATGGCGAAATTGACCCGTGGCTGGCACGCGCCATTACCGATCAGGGGCGGCAAGGCGGCAACCTCTCGCTAGAAGAACTGCTTGCCAGCCAACCTGATGAACGCGAGACGGATAGCCGCTTGCGCTGAGTGGCTGTTATACGGTGACAGGGTATACAGATGCAGAATCCGCTCGGGAATGCATTCATACGGCTTGCTGTTTTGTTCATATTGCTCGCATTCTCAGCCACGTTGAACAGCAGTCTTCTAAGTATCTTGGTAGCGATTGCTGCTTTTGCCATCTTCCTGGAGGTGCTGTTCAGAATTGGCAGGTCGGTGTGGCGCGAATTGGCAGGGGCAGGCACGTCCTATGAAGATGATGAGGACGACGAGGACGAACTCGATCCGCACGTTATTCCCAAAGAGGTGGCACGCCGCGCTATGGAGCGCGCCAAAGTTAAAGAGAGCGACTGGGTGCTTTCGCTTGAAGATATTGGCATCCTTGCCTATCATAGTGATGATTCGCCTGACGTGGTGCGGATGAATCCGATTATGGCAGATGTATCGCATGTGCGCCCTTTTGCCGTGATTGACTTGCCCTATCGGGAAGGCAAGGGGACAATTCACTTTGAACTGTTGGACGCGGCGAACGTTCGCCGCTTTGAAGCAACCGAGCCATACACACTGAAATACGGTGCAAATTTCATCACCACGCACAGTTATTTGCCACTGCCCGATGATCGCAAGGATGGCTACTGGACATTGCAGATTAACATTAATGGCGAACCGTTCGCCGAACATGATTTCATTATGCGCCCCCAGTCCGCTAAGGTACCAATGCGCGCTATCCTTGCCGAAGATGGCGAAATTGACGCATGGTTAGCACATGCTATTACTGAGGGCAGGCAAGGCGGCAACCTTTCATTAGATGATCTGCTTGAGATGCAATTCGATGAACGCCAAGCAGAGAGCCGCTTGCGCTGAGCAACTTTTGCGGCATATTTACGTAGTAAGGTGTGTGGAGAAATCAGGAGAGAAGCAAAGCATGACAGCGTGGTGGGGAACTCGTGAAAACGTCTCGATGCGGCTGCGCCTTGAAGTTGAGGCGATGCGTGCTGCCTTCGACGACACCTTCCGCTTTGTGGTGAAGCCCGGTGGCGTGCTGTATTGGCTTGGCACGGTAGAAGTCAACATGCAGGGTGTGCCAACGCGTGATCACACTTTGAAAATTATCTACCCAAGTGACTATCCACAGCGCCCGCCTGAAGCCTACGTGATGAAGCCGCGCATCTACAGCGAGAAACATCAGTATGAAGATGGGCAGTTGTGCCTTTTTAACCCACGCGATGGCACGGGCTATGGCTGGAATCCGTCGCGCTCCACAGCCGTGACAGTGGCGGCTTGGGCAGTGCAGTGGTTATATGCCTACTACACATGGCGGCTGACGGGCAAATGGCCCGGCATTGAGGAGCGCGTGCGTTAACAATGTTCTTCAGACGTTTTGCCCGCAACATAGACCCTGTCAACTTGCCGCGTGTTACATTGGCGCAGCGCGTGGTGGATAAAATCGTTGCCAACGCGCTGATTTACCAAACCGAGACGGGCGAGTCGTTGGTTGGCTTTGCCCTGAAGCAGCAAGGGCGCCCTGAGCCTGATTTATATGTGCTGGATACCATCGCGCCGGATGCCAGTGCCGTGCGCGCCAGCGCCTACTTTGAGCAAGGCGACGATCTTCAGGGCGATATTTTTAACTGGCTGTATGATAATTGGGAGCGCAAACGCGCCACCTTTCGCACCATCAACAGCGATAATGCCCTGCCCAAATGGGACGCGCCGATCTGCCACTTGGGCGATTGGCACAAGCATCCCGGCACATTGGTAGAGCCATCATGGGGCGATACCTCTACCGCCCGTCAGCATATCAACGACCGTGACGCCGGCGCGCCGCAGCTTTTGGTGGTGCTGGCAACCGTTTGGGAGCGCACCTATGTGGATAATCCTGAAGCGGCACCCGAACCCGCGTCCGAGTCGGCTGCTGACTCGGATGCCGATCTGCTAGATGCCCCGCCACTCGATGATCTCGCCCTTGAGGATGAGACGCCTGATGATCTGAAGCCCGAAGGCGGCGAAGCGCAACCTATCTATGTGCCGGTGGATGCACGTTGGCTTGTCCGTATTGATGTGTGGTATATGAGCCGCAACATTCGGCGCTTCACCCGCCTAACGCCGCTCGTCGTGCCAGATGCCGACCTGCCCCAACTGCCGCCAGTAAGTTGGCATTTGGCACAGCCCGAACGCCTTCGCAGCGAGGTGGAAGCACTGAATCAGGCAGGTTATGCTGTCTCGCTAGAGCAGTACGACACAGACCGCGTGCCGCCGCTGGAAATTTGCTTTTCGCTGGCAAAGCGCAGCAGCCAGCATGTGATCATTATCATCACAGAGGCGGACTACCCTTTGCACATGCCGCGCATTCGGCTGACGCCGATGAGCGCCTTGCGCGATTTGCCCGAAGAAGCAAACTTGTTTGACCGCCTCTGGAACGCCTCACAGCCGTTGGCACAAAGCGCCTACCCGATTTGGTCTTGGACGGAAAATCACAGGCTGATAGACCTTGTGCGCGAAGTTGAGGCGCACCTTGCTGAAGGAAAAGCTAGATGACTACCAACAACACCCCCAAATGGGATCGCATTGAACGGTATCTTGGTGAGGATGCCCTTGCCCAACTTGCCCGTAAGAAAATCGCCGTGATTGGGCTTGGTTCGGGCGGCGGCTTTGTGGCGCTCACGCTTGCCATGAGCGGTGTTGGGCATTTCGTGCTGATTGACGATGATACTGTGGAGATCACCAATGTGGTGCGCCACGTTGCCGATCTGCGCGATGTGGGACGCCCTAAAGTGGAGGCGGTTGCCGATCTGATCCGTGCGCGCAACCCAAACGCCGACGTGCAAACCATCATTGGGCGCGTGGAAAACCATCCCGAAGTGCTGCATGGCGTTGATCTGGTTGTGGTCGGTGTGGATGGCGAACTCGCCAAATACGCCATCAATGAGGTGTGCCGCGCCAATGGCTTAGTGGCGGTCTACGCCGGTGTTTACGAGCGCGGCGAAGGCGGCGACGCAACGATCATCTATCCGAGTGGCGAAGGTCCGTGCTATGCCTGTTGGGCGCAGCAGCTTCGCGCTGACGTAGCACAGCTCACCGCAGATGAGAGCGCCGAGACAGATTCCGGTGAAACCGAACTCGATTACGGCATGATCGGTGAAGACGGCACGATTGCCGCTGAGCCGGGTTTATATTTGCATGTGGTGCGTGTCGCTTCTGCACAGGCAGATATGGCGCTGAACTTCCTGCTGCAAGGGCAGCCCATTTACCGTGAATATCCCGCCAATACGGTGGTGTTGGCGAATGTGGCGCTCGAAGTCTTTGAAGGTGTGACCGTACCGCCCTACAGCGCGCAGTGGCTAAACATCCCACGCGATCCGCATTGTATGGTGTGTGGCACGCCTGAACTGCGCGCCCTTTCGCTTGAATCACTGGCGGGCGATCTCATTACCGAATTAGACTCGGATACTGACGAGCAGATCGAGATCATACGTATGGAAAAACGCGCACAGGCAAAGCGCCAAACGCAAAGCATGGGTAAACTTAGGACTGATAGGGAGGAATAAGCCCGCATGACTGACGAAACACGCCAACCGCCATCTGATGATGGTGTGAGCCGCCAACCACCACTGCCACCATTGCCGCCACTGCCCGATGAAGAGGATCACAGCGTTTCTGAGGCGGCTGATGCTGGCATGATCGAAGACCGTGTGAGCCGCCTAAGTGGTGAGCCAGCGCCCGACATTTCGCCCGAAGAATTTGCCCGTTTGCAGCAGCACGGCACCGTCAATATTGATTCGCGTGGGCGCATCCGCGTGAATCGACGTGATGAGGCAGACCCAGGCGTTTCGCTGCGTAAACGTCGGGCGTGGTATGTCTGATCTCGCTTTGTTGAGCATAAGCGGTGTGCAGCAGGCATTGGCATTGCCCAACTTTGATGTCGCTGCCGCACAACGCCGTATGGCGCCGCTGCTGCGTTCGCCGCAGGCATTTGCCACCACAGCGCCACCTAAAGAGGCAGCCGTTCTGCTCATGCTCTACGAACGGGCTGAGGAGCTTCACTTTGTTCTGATGCGCCGTACAGAGTATCCTGGCGTGCATAGTGGGCAGATCAGTTTTCCCGGCGGCAAGCGTGAGCAGGGCGAATCGGCGGCGCAAACTGCCCTGCGGGAAACCTATGAGGAACTGGGCATTGCGCCTGATGCTGTGGCTGTTTTGGGCAGCCTGACCGAACTCTACATCCCGCCAAGCAACTATCTGGTGCAGCCAATTGTGGGTAGGTGTACCACGCAACCTTGCTGGCAACCTAAAGGTGACGAGGTGGCAGAGGTGATCGAGGTGCCGCTGCGCCTGCTCTTTGATGACTCTTTGAAGGGTGCGGAAGAAACCACGCGTTATGGCTATCCTTTCCGCATTGTTTACTATAACCTGTTTGGGCATAAGGTCTGGGGCGCAACGGCGAGCATCCTCTCTGAACTGGAAATGCGCCTACGCACCGTCCTCAATAATTTTTAAGACGCCCGTCTTTTTTATTGACAGCCTTGGCAGGCTGTGCTAGACTTCCTTAAAGAAACCCGTAAATTTTTCTGCGAGAGAGGCAAAACGCCATGACTGACCTGCTGGAACAGCCCAACGTGCAAACCGAGACTGAAGCAATCGAAACACCTGCCTTGGTGGTAACGCCTGCTGCTTCTGCCAAAATCAAAGAGCTGTTGATTGCGCGCAATATTCCAAACCATGCGCTGCGCGTCTTTGTTTCAGGCGGAGGGTGCTCAGGCTTGCAGTATGGCATGGCATTCGAGGGCAGCCCGCAGGAATATGATACACAGGTTGAAGTGGATGGCGTGCGCCTTGTGATTGACCCAACCAGCCTGATGTATGTGGGCGGTGCCACCATTGACTTTGTAGATAGCCTGATGGGCGGCGGCTTCCGCATTGATAACCCGAATGCTGTCTCTAGCTGTGGTTGTGGCACGTCCTTTAAGACGAAGGGCGAAAACAGCGCGGCAGAGGGCGGTAGCTGCGGCTGCCACTAATCTGCTTTCCCAAACACGCACTGCACACAGGCGGGTTAACCATCCGCCTGTGTGTGGCTTCAGGCTTTGCCATACAGCCCACGGATCAGGTCAGCATCCGAGGGCGGCAGATCGGTTAGGGCAAGGTTTTCTGCAACATGCGCCAAAGCCTTCATGCCCACCAACGCTGTGCAAACGCCCGGCGTGCTGCGGGCGAACTGCAAGGCACGCTGCGCCTCACTGCTCAATTCGGGCAGGGCAGCTGCCACTCGCGGTGATTCGATGATGGCAAGCCGCCCTTGCATCAGCGGTGCGCTAACCACAACCGTTAAACCAAGTTCGTTGGCTGCCTCAATGGCGCTCATAAATGCCTCGCCAACCTGCTGGTTTTCAAAGGCATACGCCTCCGTCATGAACAGGTTATAGGGCAGTTGCAGGTAGCGTAAATTGTGATTCTGCCCGGCAACCTCTGTGGCAAGGCTCACCACTTCGGTCAGCGAGAGGTAATCCGGCGCGTCCGTCAAGGCGCGGAACGCCGTCCATGTCGCAAGCCCATAGCTGGCGATCTGCCCACGTTCAACGGCAAGTTCCAACGTCTCAAAGGCATCCAGCAAGCGGGCGCGAAAGGTGTGTGCGGTGATAGCAATAGATTGGGTTTCGGGATTATGCAGATAGTAGATATCTAGGCAGTCCACACCTAGATTATGCAAACTAAGCGCGATCATCTGCTCCAAATAGGCGGGCGCCATGCAGTGTTGGTAGCGTGCAGCAAATTCGTGGGATTTAGCATAGCCCGTTTTGATGAACTGCTCATAAGCATACACACGCGGATCGTCAGGTGGTGCGCCATCATAGGGGACAAAGCCGCCTTTGGTGGCAATCACCACCTCGTCACGGGCAAGTTTGCCCGCTGCCAATGCTTCGTGCAGCCAGGCGCCAAGTGTGCGCTCACTGCGCTGAAAGCGATAGTTGATTGCACAGTCAAAAACGTTGCAGCCACGCGCTAACGACTCCTCAAACGCGGCATGGTAGGCGGCATCGGTAGCGGCATCAGGCTCACCAAGATAGGTGCCGTGTCCAAGGCTGGAAAGCCACAAACCATCAACTGACCGCCGATAGTTTGGCTGGCGAGCAGCCGATTGACGTTCGACAAAGCGGCGTGTTCCTTCAGGCGTTGCGCGCATAGGGCATCCTTTCAAGGTGAAGGCACACAAGGTACCTAGATAATACCCAAGATCATGGCAAGCACGAAGCCGACGCCAAACAACGCACCGATCAGCACCGCGCCCGTCCACGGATACACTTCAGGGTCAAGGATCACGCCACGCCGCCTTGCTACGCGCAGTGGCAAGCCGAAAACAGACCAAAACAAGATGCTGCCGACGAAAACTGCCGCCAACGGAAACAAAATTGCGCCAACCGACCAGTTGACCTGCCCTTGCTCATCAAAGGTGACAGGGCGCGTTAGGCTAAAGACGATCAGGGCGGCGGCGGCAGCCAGCAATACGCCAATGATCAAGCTGGCAATAGTGACGCGGTACGTGAAGCCGCGATCAATCTCTAAAGGTGCTTCTGGTGTAGGATCAGAGTTGCTAGAATTTGTCTGTGAGTTCATGATTAAAGCAGTTAGCCTGTCTTAGGCATAGTTGTGTGTTCGAGATACACTGATTTTCGCGCAAGGCGGCGGGAATGTCCACAGGCATTGGGAGTGGTGGCAAGGTGGCGCGGTCTTTCGCCACGCCACCTCTTCCCTAGAACAGAATGACGTTTCTGTGCCAGACTAGACAGGCTCTGACTGGGCTAAGCGACCGTGATCTCTTGGCAGAGATAGACATCCTGAATGGCGTGCAAGAGCGCCGCGCCCTCTGCCATTGGGCGTTGGAAGGCCTTTCGCCCACTGATCAAACCCATGCCACCAGCACGCTTGTTGATGACCGCTGTCGTGATCGCCTCGGCAAAGTCATCCGCGCCGCTGGCGCCGCCGCTGTTGATTAAGCCAGCGCGCCCCATGTAGCTGTTGATGACCTGATAGCGTGTTAGGTCAATGGGATGATCGCTGCTGAGTTCAGTGTAGATGCGCTCATCCAGCTTGCCATAGGATGAACCGCCCGTATTGAGCGCCTTGTAGCCACCGTTACTGATGGGCAACTTCTGCTTGACGATATCCGCCTGAATGGTGACGCCCAGATGATTTGCCTGCCCGGTGATGTCGGCGCTCGTCTCGTGATTCACGCCGTTCACCTTGAAGGCGGCATTGCGCGTGTAGCACCACAGCACAGTTGCCATCCCCAGCTCGTGGGCGCGGTAGAAAGCCTCTGCCACTTCAACCAATTGGCGTGTACTTAGCTCATCGCCAAAGTAGATCGTCGCGCCGATTGCCACCGCACCCATATCCCACGCCTGCTCCACCATGCCGAACATAACCTGATCAAACTTATTCGGGTAGGTCAGCAGTTCGTTGTGGTTAATCTTAACGAGGAAGGGAATTTTGTGCGCATATTTGCGCGCCACCGCGCCCAAAACGCCGAATGTCGAGGCAACCGCGTTGCAGCCGCCTTCAATTGCCAAGCGCACGATGTTCTCAGGATCGAAATAAGCGGGATTTTTGGCGAACGAGGCGCCGGCAGCGTGTTCAATGCCCTGATCCACAGGTAGGATCGAAAGGTAGCCCGTGCCTGCTAAGCGCCCTGTGTTGAACATTTGCTGCAAGCTGCGCAGCACCTGTGGCGGGCGGTCGCTCAACGCCCAAACACGGTCTACAAAATCGGGAGAGGGCAGGTGCAGTTGATCGCGGCGGATGGTCTGGCTGGTGTGTTGAAGCAGGTAATCTGCTTGTGTGCCGAGTGCCTGCACAATTTGATCATAGGTAAGCGCGCTGGGCGCTGTTGCAATAGCCATACGGCATTTCTCCTCTATGGGTGAAATCTTGTGTAGGGAGTATACCGTGCAAAAGCGGGGAAAGGCTAGGAAATGGGCGATGCCTTACACCCTCTGAAAAGATCAGGGATAGGGCTGCCGCCACAACAATCATCACGCTCGCGTCGTTTCTCAAATTCACATCTCAGGCAGCTTATGGTAGAATGTCTTTAGCGTGCAGCGTTGGCTGCACAGGTTTTTTTCAGGAAGGAGTTTTGCGCCGCGCTAGGGCATTGCTCGGGCGTTGAAGGCGGCTGCCAAAGCGTTTTGGCTGCTACCTTGAACGCCAGCTATGGCTTCGTACGGCGCGCCAAACAACACACTATGAGTGATACGCCCTTACAAGTAATTCCACTCGGTGGCTTGGGCGAAATCGGTAAGAACATGATGGCATTTCAGTATGGTAAAGACGTGCTGATCGTGGATGCAGGCTTAATGTTCCCCGAAAACGACATGCTTGGCATTGACTATATCATCCCCGATTTTCGTTATCTGACTGAACAGCACGGCTTGCGTGTGCGCGGCATTGTCATCACACATGGGCATGAGGATCATACCGGTGCCATCCAGCATGTGGTCAGCGCATTGCCCGCGCCGATCTACGCCACGCCGCTGACAGCGGGCTTGCTAGAGGTGAAGCTGCGCCAGGCGCGCCTGCTCGACCGTGTGACGTTGAATGTGTTCGAGTCGGGCGACAAGCTCGACCTTTCACCGTTCGGCATCGAGACTTTTCACGTCTGCCATTCCATTCCCGATTGTGTCGGATTTGGCATCAACACGCCGCTGGGCTTATTCGTCCACACCGGTGATTTCAAGTTTGATTCCACGCCTGTTGATCGCTGGGTGACGGATTACGCCAAACTTGCCAGCTTTTCAGCGCGTGGTGTGGTGGCGCTCTTTTCGGATAGCACCAACGCAGATCGGCGCGGCTGGACGCCTTCCGAGAGCGTGATTGACGGCGCCTTTGATCGCGTGTTCCGTGCTGCCCGTGGGCGTGTCGTGGTCTCCAGCTTTGCTTCGCTCATCTCGCGGGTGCAGCAGGTGGCATGGGTTTCAGCGCGCTACGGGCGTAAAATCGCCATCTTTGGCACCTCAATGTCCGAAAATGTGAAGATGGCAACCAAACTTGGCTACCTTGACCTGCCGGATGATCTGATCATCAGCGCGGAGGAGGCGCGTTACTTGCCTGCTGACCAAGTCACTCTGATGGTGACAGGCTCTCAGGGCGAACCAAGCGCTGTGCTGAACCGCCTCGCCACCAATCGCCACACACATCTAAACATCGAGGTGGGCGATACAGTGATCATCTCTGCCCATCCTATTCCCGGCAACGAGGAAACGGTCAGCCGCACCATCAACCGCTTGTTCCAACGCGGCGCGCAGGTCATTTATGATCCGATTGACTCGGTGCATGTCTCTGGTCATGCCAGCCAAGAAGAACAAAAGCTAATGCTCAACTTGGTGCGCCCGCGCAATTTTGTGCCTGTGCATGGCGAACTGCGCCATCTGAAGGCACATCGTGAATTGGCGCTGCAAGTGGGGGTGCCTGACGAAAATATCGCAGTGGTTGAAAACGGCACAAAACTGCTCTTTCACGGCGATGGGCGCATGACGATTGGCGAGCGTGTACCGGGTGGCTACGTTTTTGTGGATGGCTCTAGCGTGGGCGATGTACATCCGGGCGTCATCCGTGAGCGTGAAACGCTAGGGCGCGATGGCGTGGTGGTGGTCACTGCCGTCATTGAGCGTGGCAGTGGGCGCGTGCTGTGCCAGCCCGAAGTGCAAGCCTATGGCTTTGTTGCCTCCGCGGCAGGCAACACCCTGCTGGAAAGTGGTGTGCAGGCAGTGCGCCGCGTGCTAGAACAGAACAGCGGCAACGCCGAACGCAAGCGCGATCAAGTTGAGGATTCGCTCAGCAAACTGTTCTATAACGAGACGCGCCGCCGCCCCAAGCTGTTCGTGACCATCCATGAAGCGTGACGTTTCAAGGGGCGACGCTGGCTGATCAGCCTGGTGAGGCAATCCAGTAAGGGCAGATAGCCTATCCGCGCAGTCTTTGGTCGGGATAGGCTGCCCTTAGCGCTCACCACAAAATTCGCCGCATTCTTACTGATACACCGCGCTGATTTCGTGCTAAAATAGCCCCTGTTGCCCAACAGATAGGATCATATGATGCTCAAAGCCATCCTCTTCGATATGGATGATACACTGCTGGACTGGAGTACACGCAGCATAGATTGGATTGAAAATGAGCGCCGCCACCTTGAAAATGTGCGCGCTTATATTGCCGAAACCATTCAGCCGATTGACCGCCCCAACGAGTTTTACGATCTGGTGCGCTACTATTCGCGGCAGGGCTGGGAACGCGCCGCGCAGAGCCTTGCTGCGCCAAGCTATGCCGATGCCCTGTACCAAGCGCTGGTCGAGGTTGGCGTGCCTGCTGAGCGCATAGACAGCGAGGCATGTCTGCACGCCTATGGCTGGGGCTTGATGGAAGGCGTGCGCCCTTTTGCAGAGGTGAGCGAAGTGCTTGCCACACTGCGGCGGCATGGCATTACGGTTGGGTTGGTCACCAATGCTTCGATCCCAATGCGTTTCCGCGATCAGGAACTGCGCGAGTGCGGCTTGCTGGAGTATTTTAGCGATTGCCGCTTTGCCGCTGTGGATGTTGGTTATCTGAAGCCGCACCCTAAGATTTTTCAGGCAGCGCTTGCCTGCCTTGGCGCGGCAGCCGATGAGGTGGTGTTTGTAGGGGATAACATCGAAGCGGATGTGCGCGGCGCACAAGGCGTCGGGATGCGTGCCGTGCTGCGCGTGGTGGGCAACGGGCTGCGCACCGAGAAGCACATTACGCCGGATGCCAGTGTGGAGAGCCTGCACGAACTGCTGACCGTGCTGGATGCGTGGCATAACGGTTGGCGTGCCTGATGAGCCTTGACGCACCTTTTTCGCCCTATCGCAACCTGATCCTGAGCGGCTATGATGGCGTGGGCAAAAACATGATCATCCGCCGTATTGCAGAGCAAATTGGCGCACCTTGCCTTGACCTTGAAACAGAAGTGCAGTTGCGTGAAAACGCTGCGCTCGGCGATCTGCGGCAGACCTATGGCGAGGCGCGCACGCGCACGCTGCTTAAGGCGCTGTGTGAGGAATTTGCCCTGCAACGCGGCGCTGTGATCGCCATGCCTGCCGCGCCGCTGCTGGATGAGGATAACCGAACACGCCTGCTGGAGAGCAGTTGGCTGCTGGTGCTAACCTGCCAACTCAACGAGGTGCTGCGCCGTTTGCACGCGCAGCACGGTGCACGCTTTCACGATCCGAAGGTGCGCGGCGCCATGCTGCATCAGGTGCGCCAAGAGCGCAAAATCCACCAACTGGGCGCGCTGGCTGTGTTGGATACCACCAACCTAAGTGTGGAGCAGACAGCAGCGCAAGCACTTGCCTTCTGGCGCGAACGCGAATTAGCACGCCTCAATCTGTAGAGATAGCAGCTACTCGCAGCGTGTGTAGGCAATGCCATACCAATCACCGGGAAGTTTCGGGCGCAGTGCGTCCATATTAGGGCTGATCTGCCCACTCCCTACCTGAAAAACCGTCATAGATTGGCTGGCGACATCGCGTGCGTGAATCATTATGCTAACCCACTGATCGTCTGGTGACCACAGCAGCAACCTAGTTACATTGCCGTGTACGAGGCGTGCGCTCGTGCCGCCTGCTATATCATAGAGATAGGTGTTGCTTGTGCGCGCCGCAAGCTGGTTGTAGACCAGATAACGCCCGCTCGGTGAGAAGTGAAATTCGCCATCGAAGGTCAGCTTGCCAACACTTTGACCATCAGAGCGCATCAGCAGCGTGTGCGCCTGCCCTCTTCGATCCCTAGAGAAAAGTCCGAACAGGCTGCCATCATCTGCCCAAGCAACGCGATAG
This sequence comes from Anaerolineae bacterium, assembly GCA_034436355.1. Lineage (GTDB taxonomy): Bacteria > Chloroflexota > Anaerolineae > Aggregatilineales > UBA2796 > CP2-2F. Next base: position 72,449 of record DAOTVQ010000025.1, on the reverse strand, counting down.
CCACCAAAGCCCGTCAGCAGCATCAACGGTGCTTGGCTGCCATTCAATGTGATCAGCACAAGCCGATCAGGCTGTGTATCTTCAAGCCCAAGTAGCAGTTTGGTGCGATCTGGCGATAGTGAAAGGGTGCGGTAACGATCACTGCGAATGCGCCTGACTAGCACTTCGGGCTGTTTGGTGATCAGATCATAGACGTGCAGCTCAATGCCACGATCCAACAGGTAGAAGTAGTAGAAGCGTGTGCTATCCACAGCCCATGTCAGCATGGAGAGTCCTTCACGTGGCAAGCGGCGCGTCACTTCCCAAACCTGTTCGCTTGCCAAATCCAGCATCACAAGCTGCCCAATGGGAAAGCCGCTGCTGTTATCCATCCACCATAGAGCAAGGTATCGGTTATTAGGTGCAAGCACAAACCCAAAGTAGCTTGGCTTGGGTGCGCCTTGCGGGTGCGGCAGCCTATAGGTGCGGATGAGCCTATCATCGGCAGCGTGGAAATGGGCAAGCGTGGCATCCTGATCGGTGAGGGCATTCACGCGCTCAAAAGTGAAATAGCGTCCGTCAGAGAGCGTATGCGGCTCGTTTCTAGGGATAGGTAGTGGCGCCTCACCCTGACTGACTGCACCCGTCCGCAGATCGATCACCTGATCGCCAATTTGCAAGCAGGTATATTCCGAGACAGGGCGCGGCTGGCTGAAGATGGTCAGGGCAATGGTAGCGCTCAGGCTGAGCGCGATCACAAGCACACTGCCGATCAAACGCATAGCACAGCTCCTTGCCTCAACGCGGATAGGCGTGCATGTAATAGCGTTCGGAAGAGGTGAAGCCGATCCAGCGCAGCATACTAGCTGTTTCCGGTGCCGAGACGGCATACATAAACACACTGGTCAGCGCATCCTGCGGATTCAAGCGTTCATTGCTGCGCCGAAAGTAGAAGGTTAGCCCGTCAAACTGGTAGTAAAGGCGCAGTTCGCGCCCGCCATCCAAGCGCACATAGTCAGGTGCGCCAATGGTGGCAAAGGTTTCGCCCATCGTGCCGCCCGTCATGGGCGCGTTAGGCAAGGCGGGCAGTTCTGTGGCTTGGCTGCGTAGGCGCTGTGTATAGCTTGGCTCGATGTGCAGCGAAATTTGTAGCAGCTTGCCGTGTGCATCGCCCTGCACTTCCACAATCATCTCAACGCCTTCAAACATGGCAGCCATTGTACTCACGCGGTCGCGGCGCACCAGATCGCGGGTGAGCGGATGCGCTGTGAGCAGGTCAAGCGCCGCCTGATAGCTCGTCTCGCCGGCACGTGCGCCAAACAGGCAAGGGCGGCTGCATGGTGTGCCGTTGGGCAACGTGAACAACAGTGCATAAGGTGCGGGTGGCAACTGCCGCCGCACAAGGATCGCTGTGCTGATCATCAGCAGTAGGCAGGCAGCCAGCAAAAATACGTTCCGAAAGAGTTGCCTCATGAGTGCTTTCTCTAAGCTGCATCCAATGCGCTGCCCGTGAAGCAGCTTTGACCTATCGGCAGCGTAGCCGTCGTTTAGCTTTTCAGCTGTGCCTTGCCCAAGCCACATTCCCTTTTTGCGATAGACGCGCTAGTGTTCCACCCTGACGGCATTGTGTCTGGCGCGTTGGCTTGGGCGTGCGGAAGTTCGCAGGCAAATTGACAAGTAGCCCTTTGTATGCCTCAACACAGCGCCTAATTGCTTCTGCACTCACCTTGCTGACTATACACCAAAATCAGAAGGCGATTGTTCAGGAATACAAACAAAACGCCTGATGGTGGTCTACTTTGCCCGACGATGCCGCCGCAAAAGTCAGCCACACATCGGCAGGCTAAAGCCCACAAGAAACCCGCCTAACCACCCCCATTCAAATGGTATGGCTTATGGCGGGTTCAAAATCGGTCAGCCGCAGCCAACCCCTGACTACGCCTGCTAACGTAAACCGAGTTCGTTACGGGCAATAACCAAGCGCTGAATCTCGCTAGTGCCCTCGTAAATCTCGGTGATTTTGGCGTCGCGGAAGTAGCGCTCTATCGGCAGTTCGCGGCTGTAGCCCATGCCGCCGTGAATCTGAACGGCGGTGTGCGCGCAGAACATCGCCGTCTCGCTGGCAAAGAGCTTCGCCATGCTCGCCTCAGTGGTGTAGCGTGCGCCGCTGCTCTTGGCGCGCTCTTTGGCAAGGGCAGCGCTGTAAATCAGCAGGCGTGAGGCTTCAATGCGCGTTTTCATGTCGGCGATCTTCGCCTGGATCATCTGGAAGCTGCCAATCGGCGCGCCGAACGCCTCACGCTGGCGGGCATAGTCCAGCGATGCCTCATAGGCTGCCTCTGCGATGCCAAGCGCTTGTGCAGCAATGCCAATCCTGCCGGCATCCAGCACAGTCATGGCGATCTTGAAGCCTTGCCCAACACTGCCAAGCACGTTCTCAACGGGGCAGCGGTAGTCTTCAAAGATCAATTCGCTGGTGGCGCTGGCGCGAATGCCGAGTTTTGGTTCTTTCTTGCCCGCCGCAAAGCCCGGCTTATCCGTCTCGATGATGAAAGCAGTGATGCCGTTGTGCTTTTTTTCAGGCTCGGTCATAGTGAACAGGATCACATAGTCGGCAACGGGGCCTGAAGTCACCCAACTTTTGCGCCCATTGATGATGTAGTGTGTGCCGTCTTCGCTTAGCACGGCGCGGCTTTTCATGGTGCCGGCGTCGCTGCCACTCATTGGCTCGGTCAGGCTGTAGGCGCCAATCTTTGCGCCGCTGGCAATCTCACGCAAGTATTTTCGCTTCTGTGGCTCTGTGCCAAACTTTAGCAGGCCGTGGCAAACAAGGCTATTGTTCACGCTCAGGATAGTGCTGGTGGCAGCGTCTGCCTTTGCCACTTCTTCCATAGTCAGCACGTAGGCGATGGTATCCATGCCAGCGCCGCCATACTCTTCAGGCACCTCAATGCCCATTAAGCCCATCTCGCCCATTTTCCGCACTACATCCATGGGAAAATCGCCCGTCTCATCAAAATGGGCGGCAACGGGCAAAATCTCTTTGCGAGCGAAGTCGCGCACGGCGCGGCGCAACTCTTCATGTTCTGCCGAAAGCGTCAGGTTCAGCGCATCGGGAGTAGTTTGAACAGCCATCAGAAAATCCTCTAAAATAACGCTCAGGAATTTTGAGGAAATTATAACGTAAGGTGACGTGCCAATGCGAGTACAGACGGCAAGTGGTAATACCCTATCCCAACCTGCTGACAGGTTAGGATAGGGTGCTTAATCAGGTTTGTTCGAGGCTTGCCCGTTTATTTGGCGACGGGCGCAGCAATTTTGACCTCGTCGGTGGCACGGTCAGCATATTTCTCGAAGTTTGCGTGGAAGCGGCGCGCCAGATCGAGCGCGGCGGCGTCGTAAGCGGCGGGATCAGCCCACGTATTACGCGGGTTGAGCAGTTCACTTGGCACGTTCGGCACATTTTCGGGAATGTGCAAGCCAAAGATCGGATCGGCGTGGGTTGGCACCTGATCAAGGGCGCCTTCCAAGACTGCGGTTATCATGGCGCGGGTATGTTCGAGCTTCATGCGGCTGCCAACACCATAAGCACCGCCCGTCCAGCCGGTATTAACCAACCATACTTGCGAGCCGTGCTTACGCAGTTTCTCGCGCAGCAATTCGGCATAGACCATCGGATGCAGCACCATGAAGGGCGCACCAAAGCAGGTGCTGAAAGTTGCCTGTGGCTCGCTTACACCGCGTTCCGTGCCAGCCACCTTTGCCGTGTAGCCACTGATGAAATGATACATTGCCTGTTCGTGAGTCAGTTTGGCGATGGGTGGCAGCACGCCAAAGGCATCCGCAGTGAGGAAGATCACGTGCTTAGGATGCCCGCACATGCCACTGAGATCAGCGTTGGAGATGTGCGAGATCGGGTAGGCAGCGCGCGTGTTCTCGGTCAACGAGTCGTCGTCCAGATCAAGGCGGCGCGTCTCAGCATCAATCGTCACATTTTCAAGAATAGTGCCAAAACGGCGGGTGGTCTGGTAAATTTCAGGCTCACCGGTTGGGCTGAGGCGAATCACCTTTGCGTAGCAACCACCCTCGTAGTTGAAAACGCCGTCGTCGCTCCAACCATGTTCGTCATCCCCGATCAAGGTGCGTTTAGGGTCTGCGCTGAGGGTGGTTTTGCCGGTGCCGCTCAAGCCGAAGAAGATAGCCGCGTCGTCTTTGGTGGCGCCATAGTTGGCAGAGCAGTGCATAGACATCACCCCACGCAACGGCATAAGGTAGTTCATCAATGTGAAGGCAGATTTCTTGATCTCGCCTGCGTATTCCGTGCCGCCGATCAGCACAAGGCGGCGGGCAATGTTCAGCAGGATGAACGTGCCGCTGTTGGTGCCGTCTTCTTCAGGGTTGGCAGTGAAGGCAGGCACATCAATAATCGTGAACTCTGGCACATGCGAATTGAGCTCTTCGCGGCTGGGACGGATGAACATCGTGCGCGCAAATAGGTTGTGCCAAGCCCGCTGTGTGATAACACGCAACGGCAGGCGGTATTTTGGATCAGCGCCCACGTAGCAATCTTGGATGTAAACATCTTGGTTTTCGAGGTAAGAGCGCATCCTTTTGAAGATGTGTTCAAAGTTTTCTTCGTTGAAAGGTTTATTGACTGTTCCCCACCAGATGTTGGCTTCACTGGTTGGCTCTTTCACCACGAATTTATCGTTGGGCGAGCGCCCTGTGTGGCTGCCAGTGCGGCAAACGAGCGGTCCCAGATGTGCAAGGGTTGCTTCACGGGTACGGATAGCGCGTTCATAGAGCGCGGGTGCGGTCAAGTTCCAAAATTGTTGCCCAAGGTTGGTCAAGCCGAGCGTTTCTAGCCCGATATGGCTACGCCCTACGGTATGTTCATGCTCGTGGATAACCATTCGTTCTTTTCCTTATCTCTAATTTGGAAAGCACCTTACACCAGAAGTGTATCACAGGCTTGGGCGCATTCAAGGCATGTTATGACATTCATCAGCAATATTGGGAAATTTGTCACAAAGTCAAAATTATCTATGCTTTTGGTTCAGACCAGCATAAATCGCAACGATAAAATTGATTTTAAATTGCGTTATTCCCAAAAATTTATAAAGCAGCATGGGCGGGCAAATCCCGCCCTTACAGCACAGTCTATCAGCCATCGCTGCCCGGCACAATGCGCCGTGTGCCAAGGTGTTCCAGCACGTTGAAGGCATCTAGCATCCAGCGGTTATCGGCATGGTGATAGCGTAAGAGCGTGATCGAGGTGTTATCCACCCAAATGCGCCCCTCACCCACCACTGCCAAGCGCTGCAAAATGGTGCGGATGGTACCACCATGTGAAACCACCAGCACATAGCCGTCGGTGTGCTGCTGCACCACCTCTCTCAGAAAGGCGAGCGCACGCTCCGCCACTTGATCAAGGCTTTCGCCGCCCGGTCGCCGTGTGCCAAACGGATCGCGTTGCACCAACTCAAAACGCCCACCATCCCATGCCCGAATTTCGTCACCGGTTAGCCCTTGCCACTCACCAACGTCAATCTCGCGCAAGCGTGCATCAAGGTGCAGCGGCTTTTTCAGGCGGTCTGCCAGTGCCTGCGCCGTATCGCTGGCACGTTTCAGATCGCTGGCATAAATTGCAGTGATTTGATTGTTCTGAGGCAGCAAATAATCCGCAAGCAGGCGGGCTTGCTGCATTCCCTCTTCATTCAGTGGCACAGCAGCATGACCTTGCCAACGTCCCATGCGATTCCAGAAGGTTTCGCCATGCCGAATTAAACCAATTCGCGTTGCCATGTTTGCAAAAAGTCCTCCGTGGATGGGTGACATCAGGCTGCAATCATGCGTTGGCACAACATGATCGGGCTGTTTAGGTTATATCACCCGCTGAAGTTATAGATAGGCAAAGTATAGCCGATGCCGCCCTGAATTGCCCTAACCAAAGCAGGCAGACGGGATTCATAACGCCCTTGCACGGCATGCATTCTTTCGCCTTGGTTAGCAAACAGACTTATTCAACCGATAAACGCTCTATAGCCACCACACTATAAAAGCAATTTATTAAATATATAAAGTTCAACTGTGTAAAAATTAAATTACATTTGATGCGCATACGTGCCGTGCCGTTTACAATTAGGGTGACCACATTATATGAAGTGGAGGTTTTTTTCCCATGCGTTTGCAAAACAGAGGGTTTGCAACAGCGTTCTTGTTCTTTGTGATGGTCTGCGGCGCTTTTCTGCTGCTCCGCAGCGGCGGACGAGCGCTCTCGGCTGGCTCACCTCAAGCAGCAGGCGCCTTACCTGCCCGCAGCGGCGCGCAGACGGCTGATGCGGCACTCGTCACCGGGGGTGACTCGTTGGGACTGATGCGGGCGATTAACACCGCTAATGCACGCGCTGCGGACAGCACTCCCTATCGCATTTATCTCGCGGAAGGCACTTACCAATTCCATGCTGAGGGCGAGATCACCCGCGCGTGGTTACCCGTTATTCAAGGCAAGGTGATCCTCTACGGGCGGAATAGCGAGATTGTGCTTTCGGGCGTGGGCACCAAACCTGCCCAGCTTGTTGTGCAGCAGGGCGCCAGCCTTGAACTGCACAACATCATCTTCCGCAGCGAGCGCAATAATGGGCGCACTATTGTGAATCATGGCAGCCTTGCCATTTACGATAGCCAGTTCTTCGATGGTGAACCCAGCGGCGCGCAATTGGATAGCAATCCCGGCTTAAGCGGCATTCACAATAACGGTGAGCTGACTATTGTCCGCAGTCTGTTGGCGCGTAACCAGAGCCTCTCAACGGTGGAGCCGGGCGGTGCGCTGCGGAATGTGGGCAAGGCAAGCATCACTTGCACGCGCTTTGAGGATAACCGTGCCGAACGCGGCGGCGCTATCTTCAACGACTATGGCGCGCAGCTTTTCGTGGCACAGAGCACCTTTGTGGGCAATCAGGCGAATGGTGGCGGCGCTATCTTTGCCAGCAGCGCGGTAGAGGCGAACGGCAACTGGTGGGGTGGCAGCGCACCACGCCTTGAGTCGCAAAATTTCAGCACAGATACACTCAGCGCACACATTGCAGCGGCTGACATTGCCGACTCCGATCCAACCCTGAGTGCTGAATGTGCTAGGCGCTCACCCACGCTCCCACCTGCTGATCTTTTGGCGTTGCAGAGTGCCGTCGGCTTATTCATCATACCCAGCAACCCACCCGCCTTGCCGCCAAGCGTGAACAGCCGCAAGGAAGTTAGCCGCGCACGCTTTACCGAAGTGGACTTCAACGCTGCCTTCGCTGTCGCAGCGCAAGGTGCTACAGGCAGCAGCTTCATCCTAGACCTATTCGGCGACACGACATGGCTTGCTATCAATGATCGGATTGAGCAGCACGCTGCCTCTACGACAGGCTACACCTGGATCGGGCGCTTGCTAAACAAGCCTGCCAGCGAGGTCATCCTCAGCTTTGATCAAGGCACCATGCACGGCTACATCAGCAGTACTGATCAGCTTTTTGCCGTCGAATACAGCGGTAGCGGCAATCTGCATTACATTTTAGAGCTAGATGCCTCTCAGTTTGATCCGTGTGGCGGTGCTTTAGTGCCACCTGCCACAACACAACCACCTGTGCAGCCTGCCTCTACGGTTGAGCTGGACGGTGCGCTATTTCCCGTCGTCTCTGACGTTAATGGCGATCCGATCATTGATGTGATCGTTGTTTACACCAGCGCGGCACGCACAGCGGCAGGTGGCACACAGGCAATGCTTAACGAGGTGAACAGCGCCATCGCCCTCACCAACCAGAGCTATAGCAATACCAATGTTTACCAGCGCGTGCGCTTGGTCTATGCGGCAGAAGTTACCTACACCGAGACGGGCAATATGTATACCGATCTGGATCGCATCACCGGCACCAGCGATGGGTTTATGGATCAGGTGCATACATGGCGCAACCAGTTCAAGGCAGATATGGTGGCGATGTTGACACAAAATGGAGGCGGCTTCTGTGGCTTGGCGTGGCTCATGACTAGCGTAACAACAGGCTTTGCACCAAACGCCTTCAGCGTGACGGCACGCGGCTGCATCACCAACCTCAGCTTTGGGCATGAGCTAGGGCATAATATGGGCAGCCAGCACAACCCTGAAGATGGCAGCGGTGGCGCTTATAGCTACAGCTACGGCTACCGCGATAATGTTGACCCGGTGCGCTTCCGCACGGTGATGGCATATGCGTGCAGCGGCGCAACCTGCCCACGCATCAATTATTGGTCTAACACCACGCTCACCTACAGCGGCGAGCCGATGGGAACCTCAACTCAAAACAATCGCCTCTCGCTGAACAACACTGCTGCAACGGTTGCCGCCTTCCGCACCAACGGACTGGTGGACACCATAGGACTGTACCGACCGTCCACTTCACAGATGTTCTTGCGAAACAGCCTCTCGACGGGTCCCGCCGATCTGATCCACATCTTTGGCGGACCGAATGACTATCCGATTGCCGGGGACTGGAACGGCGATGGTGTGGATACTATAGGTATCTACCGCCGCACGACGGGCGAATTTTTCTTGAAAGATTCCAATGCAAGCGGCTCACCAGTCGTCTACAGTTTTGTGTTAGGCAATCCGAATGATATGCCCATTGTGGGTGATTGGAACGGCGACGGCAGGGATGGCGTCGGCGTCTTCCGCCCCTCCAACGGCTTGATCTACATCCGCAACACATTGACCACTGGCTTTGCCGACTACACCTTGGTGCTGGGCAATCCTGGTGATTTGCCGACAGCAGGTGACTGGAACGGTAACGGTGAAGATGGCATTGGTGTGTTCCGTCCCTCAACGGGCGTCTTCTATCTGCTGAACAACGCGCAGCAAAACGGCGTGTTCTTCGCTGATTTCTCGCTAGCGTTTGGCACGAATGGGGATACGCCTATTGCCGGTGACTGGGATGGCGATGGCATAGACGGGATCGGCGTCTTCCGAGGCTCTGCCAGTAGTATCTTCTTGCAAAATACCCTCTCGACAGGGCCGGCGCAGATTTCGTTCATCTTCGGCGCCACAGGTGACCTGCCTTTAAGTGGAAGATACATTCAACCGTAGTAGGTGAGCGGTTAATGCCGCATTTCCTCTTTTCCCTTCTCCAAAGGTTTTTGAAGAAGGGAAGCAATCCTCCTAAGGGCGGGATAAAGCCCGCCCCACTTTGCTGCACCCAACACAGCGCGAGGGCAGGCTTGCCCTTGCCTTAGGCGGCAGAACAGTGTAGACTTCTAGGCGTTTCATTTGCCCAACACGGCGTTGGGCAGCTTTCCGCCCTAGTGGATAGGGCTACTCCGAGGGAAGGATCAAACGATTCAAACATGCGTCACTATGAGTTGACTTACATCGTCGCGTCTGACGTGGACGAAGAAGAATTCCGCAGCGTCCTCGCGCAAGTGCAGCAGTGGGTAGAAGAACTAGAGGGAAAAGTCACCGACACCTACCAATGGGGCAGGCGCAAACTTGCCTACCAGATCGGTGAATACACTGAAGGGCATTATGTTACCCAACAGCTAGAGATGCAGCCGCACACCACTAGCCCATTAGAGCGCAATTTACGCCTCTACGACCGTGTTATTCGCCACTTACTGGTGCGTGCTGACGAGTAATTGCCAACACCTGTGCGTTGCCTGCGCTGCCTGCTGCACCAACATCTGAAAATGGGAAGCGAGTTTAGCAGTGGTCAAGAAGGAAGGATGGTATGGCTCGCGGCTTAAACAAGGTTATGATTATCGGTAGCTTAGGGCGCGATCCCGAAATGCGCTATACGCCCAGTGGGCGCCCTGTCACCAGCTTTAGTGTAGTCACCAGCCGCACGTGGACAAATAGTGAAGGCGAACGCCGCGAAGAACATGAATGGTTCAATGTGGTGGCATGGGGAATGCTGGCGGAAATCTGTAAATCGCATCTTCGTAAAGATCAGCAGGTCTATATTGAAGGGCGTTTGCAAACACGCGGTTGGGAAGATGAAGAAGGCAAACGCCATTACCGCACCGAATTGGTTGCCAACGAGATGATCGTGCTAGGTGACCGCCGTGGTGTGCCGATTGAATATTCGCAAGATGACTCTGAACAGGATGACGAGGACTACGCCTTTTAGTGCGTAGCCATACGAAAACAGGAACAACAAACCATGAGCGATCAAGATAACCACATCATTGAGGAAATCGAAGAGTCGGGGTCAGGTTCGCCTGAGCCTCGCGGTCGCGGCGGCGTGCGCCGTCGTGTCTTTAACATGCGCCTGGAGCAGACCTCTGTCGAACTCTACAAGGACATTGACCTTCTGCGGCGTTTCCTTTCGGATCGCGGCAAGATTCGCCCACGCCGTCAGACAGGTTTGTGCGCCCGCGATCAGCGCCGCCTTGCCACTGCGGTGAAACGCGCTCGCCATCTGGCACTGCTGTCCTTCGTGGGCGAAATCCCGCGCGATTAACCGCGCCGCACACGGAAAGAGCGAACGTGCATGTCCAAAAGTAAAAGCAAGACGACAGCCATTCCAACGCCGCCCAAAAGTGGGCGGGTGCGCCCTTCACGCTCTGAGCGTGAACGGGCGATTGATCGGGCAGTCTTAGTTGTATCCATTGTGTTGGGCGTAGTGATTGCTGTCATTTTGGGTGCTGCGCTGTTTATTGAAGGCGTCGTTGTCCCAACGCAGCCTGTTGCCAGCGCGGGTGGCGAAAGTGTGAGCGTAGGCGAATTTCAGCAGCGCGTGCGCTACGAGCGCTGGCGGACCGGCTTGGAGCTTGTTCCCGTTGCACAGAGCCAGTTCGCCCGCGAGTTTCTCACCAATCAGCAGTTCGGCCCCTACGCCGAGATGTACCGTGATTTGCAAGTTCCCACACAAATGGGACGCAAAGTGCTGGACCAGATGCTCGATACACTCATCATTCAGCAGTACGCCCGTGAAAACGGCATCACGGTGAGCAGTGAGGACATAGATAAGCAGCGCTTCAGTTTCTATGGCTACGATCCAACCTTCAGCACACCAACGCCTACCGCAGAACCAACCCTGACCCTGACACCCTTTGTCTCGCCAACGCCGACCAACACACCAACGCCAACCACAGAGCCGACGATCACTGTGACGCCCTCCGCCACGCCGCTGCCGACGGGCATTCCAACCGCCACCCCGAATGCGACTGAGCAGGCAAATACCTTTGCAGAGACACAGCGCGATTTTGTGGCAGCCGCACAGCGCGCCATCGGCGCTGATGAAGCCCTGCTGACGCGCATCTTCACTGAGAATGCCATTCGCCAAAAGGTGATGATGGCGGTAGTTGGCGCGCCACCTGAAGAAGAACTTCAAGTGAAAGCGCGTCATATCCTCGTCAAAACGCAAGCCGAGGCAGAGGAAGTCCTGCGCGCTCTGCAAAACGGCGAGTCGTTTGCGGCATTAGCGGCAGCACTCAGCCAAGACCCAGGCAGCGGCGCACAGGGCGGTGAGCTAGGCTGGGCGGGGCGCGGGCAGTATGTGCCGCAGTTTGAAGAGGCTGTTTTTAACGCCCGAATTGGCGAGATCATCGGACCGATTGATACTTCTAGCAACGGGCCGAACTTCGGCTTTCACATCATCCAGGTGCAAGCACGGGAGATGCGTGCGCTAACGCCACAAGAGGCAGAGCAGGTGCAGTTGCGCGCCTTCTCACAATGGCTGACCGAGCAACGCACAGCACGCAACGCGCAAACCTTTTCGCTGTGGATTGATGTGCTGCCAACCACGCCAACGCTCACAGAGTTAGGCTTGCCAGAGCGCATTCAGTAGGCGGCTCTGCACCCAACATCTTTCCGCTGAAAAGCCCATGCGGAAGGAGAACAACCCACACGACGCTGATTGGCGGGATAACACACTATCCCGCCTAAATATCTTGCTGCCCTCAAAATCGTTGGTTGACAAATGTTCAAGACGTGCTAAAATGGGAGTTTACTATGACCCCAGCATGTGCCACTCAAAGTTCGTTCCCGAAACGCCCGTCGTAAGCCCATGTGGTGAGGAGCGATGTTATGCAGCGACGCCTAAACACGAAGAACTATGCACGCACATACGATGTGCAAGCCCTACCCTCTTTGATCGAGGTGCAACTCAACTCGTTCCGTTGGTTTTGTGAAGAAGGCTTGGGCGATCTGTTCGCCGAGATCAGCCCCATTGAAAACTTCAACGGCAATCTCAAACTTTATTTTCCAAGCAACACGCCCGAATCGCAAGATTTGGGCTTGAAGTATTGGTTTGATGAGCCAAAACACGGTGAGGACGAGTGCCTTGAACTCGACCTGACCTATGCCGCACCTCTGCATGTGCGTGTGGCACTCGTCAACCGTGAAGCCGGCGGCGAAGTCATCACCAATGATATTTTCTTGGGCGACTTTCCACTGATGACCAGCAACGGCACGTTCATCATCAACGGCATTGAGCGCGTCGTTGTCAGCCAGCTCATTCGCTCGCCCGGCGTCTATTTTGATATGACCGAAGACCGCACGACCGGGCGCGTGATGTCCAGCGCCAAGATCATCCCAGATCGTGGCGCATGGATGGAATTTGAGACGCGCAAGAGCGATCAGTTGATGGTGAAATTTAACCGTAAGCGCACCGTGCCTGTTTCGGTGCTGTTGCGCGCTTTGGCTGCCGTCTCTGATGGGCAAGATGATCTTTCGCCGATCAAGATCGGCTCGGATGAGGAACTGCTCGAAGTCTTTAGCGATGTGGATACTGATCCCGATCATCAATTCATCGCAGCAACCTTGCGTGGCGAAAGCCAGTGGGATTTGCGCGAACACCGCACTTTGGCAGAGGCTGCCCTGCTCGAATTCTATAAGAAAATGCGCCCTGGCGACCCCGCCACGCTGGAAAATGCACGCGGCTACCTTGAAAGTCAACTCTTTGACCAGCGCCGCTACGATTTGGAGCGCGTAGGGCGTTACAAGCTGAATCAGCGCTTGGGCATTGATAATGTCATCCCACGCAGCGTTCGCACCATCACCAAGTTTGACTTGGTGCAGATCATCCGCCGCATGATTCAGATCAACAACGGCGAAGTGAAGCCCGATGATATTGATCATCTCGGTAACCGCCGCGTGAAGACGGTCGGTGAGCTGATTCAGAACAAACTGCGGATTGGTTTCCGCCGCACGGAGCGCGTTGTGCGTGAGCGTATGCTGCACCGTGACTCGGAGCGTGTGACGCCTATCACACTCATCAACATTCGCCCAATCGTGGCAGCCGTCCGCGAGTTCTTCGGCAGCAGCCAGCTTAGCCAATTCATGGAGCAGACCAACCCATTGGCAGAGCTGACCCACAAACGCACGCTCTCTGCACTCGGACCCGGCGGTCTGCGCCGTGAGCGCGCCGGCTTTGACGTGCGCGATGTGCATCACAGCCACTATGGGCGCATTTGCCCAATCGAGACGCCTGAAGGACCGAACATCGGCTTGATCGGGCGTTTGGCAACCTATGCGCGTGTGAACGAATTCGGCTTCATCGAGACGCCCTACCGCCGCGTGCTAAAGACGCTTTCGATTGATGATGAACGTTTGCTTGGGCGCACCCTGCGCGAAGACATCACCGATGATGATGACAATGTGCTGATCGAGGAAGATACCGTCATTGACGCCGCAGTCATCAAGAAACTGCGTGCCGCAAAGATCACAGAAGTGCCAGTTCGCCCTTTCGTAACACATGACACGGTCTATCTCTCTGCCGATGAGGAAGACCGCTTCACCATCGCACAAGCAAATGCCAAGCTGGACGAACTCAACCAGTTTGTGAACGAGCGTGTTTCATGTCGGCTGCACCAAAAATTCCTAGATGCCATGCCTTCGCGCATTGACTACATGGACGTTGCACCGCGCCAGATCGTGGGCATTTCCGCCGCGCTGATTCCCTTCCTAGAACATGACGACGCCGGGCGCGCCCTGATGGGATCGAACATGCAGCGTCAGGCAGTGCCGCTCTTGATGCCAGACGTGCCGATTGTCAGCACTGGGATGGAAGATCAGGCAGCCTATGACTCTGGTCAGGTTGTGATCTGCCAAAAGGCGGGCGAAGTGATCAGTGTGCAGGGCGATCAGGTGGTAGTGCGCGAAGAAGATGGCAAAGAGCGCGTCTATAAGCTGCGTAAGTATACGCGCTCGAACCAGTCGACCTGCATTGATCAGCGCCCTGTTGTGCAGAAAGGGCAGCGCGTCAAGCCGAATGATGTGATTGCCGATAGCTCCTCAACAGTGCATGGCAACCTTGCGCTTGGGCATGATGTGGTGTGCGCTTTCATTTCGTGGGAAGGCGGCAATTATGAAGACGCGCTGCTGATCAGTGAGCGCCTGCTGCGGGATGATCGCTTCACCTCAATCCACATCGAAAAGCACGAGGTCGAAGCGCGGGATACCAAACTCGGACCCGAAGAAATCACCTACGATATTCCCAACGTGGGTGAGGAAGCGCTGAAAGACCTTGACGAAAACGGCATTGTCCGCATTGGCGCGGAAGTCGGTCCGAATGATATTTTGGTCGGCAAGATCACGCCAAAGGGCGAGAAAGAACTTAGCCCAGAGGAAAAACTGTTGCGCGCCATCTTCGGCGAAAAGGCACGCGAAGTGAAGGATACTTCCCTGCGGCTGCCACACGGTGAGCGCGGCAAGGTGGTGGATGTGCGCATCTTCAACCGCGAAGAACACCGCGATCTGCCTGCCGGTGTGGAGCAGATGGTGCGCGTGAGCGTTGCACAACGCCGCAAGCTGACTCAGGGTGATAAAATGGCAGGGCGCCACGGCAACAAAGGCGTTATCTCGAAGGTTGTGCCGATTGAAGACATGCCCTACCTTGAAGATGGCACGCCAGTGGACATCATCTTGAATCCGTTGGGCGTGCCGGGTCGTATGAACATTGGGCAAATTCTTGAAACGCACCTAGGCTGGGCGGCAGATCGGCTTGGTTTCCGCGCTGTGACGCCTGTGTTTGACGGTGCGGAAGAAGTTGAGATTGAAGCAGAACTTGGGCGCGCTTGGCTGATGGACTACGCCTGGCAAACAATTGCTGAACGGGCGTGGGAATGGATCAAGCCGATGGAGTATGATCCAGAATCGCTTGCCGATGAAAACGAAGTGCGCCGCATGTACATTGATCAGTGGCTGGCAGACAATCCAGAATACGATAGCAATCTGCTGGCGGAAGAGCCACTTTATGCACGGCGTGCTGTGTTGCGTGAATGGCTGCGCGAACAGGGCTACAATCCTGATGATATCCTGCTCTTCCAAACTGAGGAAGCCGGTAGTCTTGATGAGCGTGATCGGCGCGATGCTAACGCAGTGGAGGCGACCTTGCGGTTGTGGACGCAGATCATGAGCGGCGAGCCAACCCCTGAACACCTCAGCGGCGAGGCACTCCGCGAATACGCTAACCGTATCTCAATCCGCACGGGTGAGCCCGTGCCGATCTACGGTAAGCAAAAGCTCTACGATGGTAAAACCGGCTTGCCCTTTGACCGCGCCGTCACGGTTGGCATCATCCATATGCTAAAGCTGGCGCACCTTGTCGAGGATAAAGTTCATGCGCGCTCCACAGGGCCCTACAGCCTTGTGACGCAGCAGCCGCTCGGTGGCAAGGCGCAGTTTGGCGGTCAGCGCTTTGGTGAGATGGAAGTGTGGGCGCTGGAAGCCTATGGCGCTGCCTACACACTGCAAGAGATGCTCACCGTCAAGTCGGACGATGTGCAAGGGCGCGTCAAGACCTACGAGGCAATCGTCAAGGGTGATGAGATCGAAGAGCCGGGCGTACCCGCTAGCTTCCGCGTGCTGGTCAAAGAACTGCAAAGCCTAGGCTTGGCAGTGGAGGCAATTGGTGACTCTGGCGAGGTGATCCGCTTCGGCAAAGATGAGGATAAATCCCGCCAGCAGCAAGCAAAAGTGACTACAGGCTTGCTGGGTATCTCCGCCTTCGACCGCAACTAACCTATCCCGATCAAATCCATCAGCAGGAGCGCTTAATTAAGCGCTCCTGCTGGTTCTTAGCGCAGGGTGTGTGCCTGACATACCCGTCTTTGGTTTGTCCATGCCCTGTGCGCTTCAGCGCGAGATAGCACCGCGGTGCTTGGGCGGCGAAAATCAGCCCCCTGTGCCTATCATCGGCTCGAAAACCTTGCAAGACCGCACCCTGCTATGGGCAGACGTGGTATAGTTAAAGGCTGCACCTGCCATGCATTTCTAAGGAAACGTTTGCTATGCCGTTGTTTGATCTGCCCCTTGAACAACTAGAAACCTACTTGCCGCCGCGCAGCGAACCTGAAGATTTCGACGCCTTTTGGCGTGAAACGCTCAGCATGGCGCGCCGTGTGCCGCTAGACGCGCAGTTTACGCCCGTGGATTTCGGCTTGCGGCTTGTGGAAACTTTTGATGTCACCTTTAGTGGTTTTGATGGGCAGCCGATTAAGGCATGGTTTATGCTGCCCAAAGGGGTTGAGCAGCCCTTGCCTTGTGTGGTCGAATACATTGGCTATGGCGGCGGGCGCGGCTTCCCAACGGAATGGCTGCCTTTTGCCAACGCGGGCTTTGCCTACTTGGTGATGGATACACGCGGGCAAGGCAGCCGTTGGCGCGTTGGCGATACACCCGACCCTGAGCCGCACGGCAGCAACCCACACTTGCCCGGCTTCATGACACGCGGCATCCTAGACCCTAAGACGTATTACTACCGCCGCCTATTCACCGACGCGGCACGCGCCATTGAAGCTGCCCGCGCCCACGATGCCGTTGATGCGGCGCGTGTGGCTGCCACGGGCGGCAGTCAGGGCGGCGGCATCAGCCTTGCGGTGAGCGCCCTTGTGCCAGACCTTGCTGCGGTGCTGCCCGATGTGCCGTTCCTGTGCCACTTTCGGCGTGCCACTACCCTGATTGATACAGCGCCCTACAATGAGATCAGCGGCTTTTTAGCCACGCACCGCGATAAAGTGGAACAGGTTTATAAGACGCTCAGCTATTTTGACGGCATGAATTTTGCGGCACGGGCAAGCATACCCGCCTTCTTTTCAGTTGGCTTGATGGATGATATTTGCCCACCTTCAACGGTTTATGCCGCGTATAATCATTATATTGGGCATAAGCGCATTGCCGTGTATCCTTTCAACAACCACGAAGGCGGCGGCGCCCACCATCTGCTGGCGAAGTTACACTATTTGCGCGAATTATGGGGCTAACTCATGCTGATCGAGCCAAATCAGAAAATCTTGTTCATCGGCGATAGTATTACAGAGGCTGGCAGGCGCGATCTGGCGCCGCCGTATGGGTATGGCTACGTCAGCATGGTGCGAAATATGCTAATTGCGCGCTATCCCAACCTTAACTTGACTTTTGTCAACCGCGGCATTGCGGGCAACACTGTGCGTGAGATCGCGGCGCGCTATGAGAAAGATGCCGTCAGTGAGCGCCCGCATTGGCTTTCGCTGATGGTTGGCATCAACGATGTCTACCGCCAATTTCACGGCGATCCAGCGACTGCCGTTTTCGCGGTAGAGTACCAAGCAACGTTGCGCCTGTTGGTGCATCGTGTGCAAGAGGCATTCGGCACACGGGTGATCCTGCTCTCGCCCTATATGATCGAGGCAGATGCTGAACAACCTATGCGCCGACAAATGGAAGTCTACGCGGCTTTGATGGCGCAAGTTGCCGCTGAGTTCAAGACTCTCTACGTGGATTTGCAGGCGGCGTTCGCGCAGGTGCTGCGCGTCAGTGTGCCGCAACTGTGGTCAGATGATCAGTTTCACCCTGTCGGTCCTGGTCACGCCCTGATTGCACGAGAATGGCTGCGCGCCGTAGGCTTTGAACTCTGAGGTGGTGGGCAGGCGTTGCCCCGCTCTGCATCCATTGGAGAATAGCTGCTGCCTGTCGCTAGGCGGGTGGCGCAACCGCGCTACACTCGGCTACAATCAGCGCATTATTCGCACTAGCTCGGCAGCAAGATACACACACCATGAGTGGCACACTTCTAAACGTCCTGACCATTTTAGCGGGCAGCGCTATCGGCATCCTGATTGGCAGCCGTTTCTCAACCAACATTCAACAGAGCGTTGTGACAGGCTTAGGCTTGGTGACGTTGGTGTTGGGGCTGCAAAATGCCATGCAAAGCGGCAACATCCTCGTGCCGTTGCTCAGCCTTGCCACAGGGACTATCCTTGGCGAATGGCTCGATCTGGACGGGCGTTTGAAGGCGTTTGGCGGCTGGCTGCAAGAGCGCGTCGTGCG
Source organism: Anaerolineae bacterium (assembly GCA_034436355.1). Taxonomy (GTDB): domain Bacteria; phylum Chloroflexota; class Anaerolineae; order Aggregatilineales; family UBA2796; genus CP2-2F. Next base: position 54,211 of record DAOTVQ010000025.1, on the reverse strand, counting down.
GCAGGACGGTCATGCTGATGGGCAAGCTGAAGGGCGGCAGATGGCACGCTTGCGCTTCATCAGCGGCTTTGTGACGGCAAGCCTCGTCTTTGGCGTCGGACCGCTGGCAGTGCTAGGCGCAATTCAGAACGGCATCAACGCCGCCGATATTCAACTGCTGGCGATTAAATCCACCTTAGACTTTTTCGCCTCAATTGCCTTTGCTGCCTCACTTGGCATTGGTGTCGCTTTCAGCGCACTGCCCATTTTTATCATTCAGGGCAGTTTTGCCCTCGTCGGCATGGGTTTGGCAGGCGTTGCTGGCGCAACACTCGGCGCAGATGCGCCTATTATCCGCGAACTGACCGCCACCGGCGGTTTAATTCTGATGGGGCTTTCGCTCATTCTCCTAGAGATTAAGCAACCGCGTATCGCCAACATGCTGCCTGCCCTGATCATCGCACCGCTGATGGTGATTGGCGTAACACTGCTTGGTATTAGGCTCTATCCCTAAGCCGTGTGGATGGCGTGTGATCTCTGGATCGCTACAAGCTGCCTTCATTTTGCAGCGCGTTGATGCGTTCGCGCAGCAGATCGGGCATGGGTGCTTTGGTGAGTGCTTTGTAATCGTACATCACGACCAGTCCGCTGCCTTCAGCGGCGACTTTCCCCAGCTTGTGGCTGACAACACAGTAATCCATCATGAAGCGGTCAGCCTCTAGGCTGTGGGCGCGTGTGCCAACCGAGAGCGTATCAGGGTAGGTAAGTGGCGCACGGAAACGGCATTGCAGGGACGCTACAATCGGACCGACGCCGACTTCTTGCATATAGGCAAGCATCTGAATACGCTCGAAATAGGCAAGCCGTGCGCTCTCGAAATAGCGGAAATAGATAATGTTATTGACATGCCCGAAGGCATCCATCTCGCCCCACGCCACCGAAATAGGGATGACAACGGGATATTCTTTCAATAGGTCTTGAGCATTCATGGATTTACCCATGCCGCTGCATAAAGCGCGCCAAGCGTTCTAGCGCCCGCTCGATCTTTTCGTAGGCAGCCGCGTAGCTGGCGCGCACAAAGCCTGCACCGCTCTGCCCAAAGGCGCTGCCCGGCACCATTGCCACGCGCTCCTCTTGCAGCAGGCGCTCGGCAAAAGTGTTTTCATCCATGCCGCTTGCCGCAATATTCGGGAAGGCGTAGAAGGCGCCGCGTGGCTCGAAGCAGGGCAGCCCAAGCGCGTTGAAGCCACTCACGATCAGCTTGCGGCGGCGATCATATTCGGCGCGCATCGCCTCAACATCTGGCTCGCTGGTGTCCAGCGCCATCAGCAGCGCCTCTTGTGCGGTCGTCGGCGCGGACATAATCGTATACTGATGAATTTTCCGCATCATGCTGATGATCTCGGCGTTGCCCGCCGCGTAGCCAATGCGCCAGCCCGTCATGGCGTGGCTTTTGCTGAAGCCGCTCAGCACAACGGTGCGCTCGCGCATATTCGGCAGCGTTGCAAACTGGGTGTGTGGCACACCATAGACCAACCGATCATAAATCTCATCAGAGATGACTAGCAGATCGTGCTTTTCGGCAAGCTGACCGATCTCCAGCAGGCGTTCGCGGCTCATCACCGCACCCGTCGGATTATTGGGATAACCGATCAGGATCGCTTTGGTGCGCGGCGTAATTTTCTCAGCGATTCGCTCTGCTGTCACCTGAAAATCATCGGCGGCGAAGGTTGGCACAGGCACAGGCACGCCACCGGCAAGCGAAACTTCCGGCATATAGGCAACAAAGCACGGCTCAGGGACAATCACTTCGTCGCCCTGATCCAAAATGGCGGTCAGCACAAGGTAGAGCGCTTCGCTCACGCCAACCGTGATCAGCAGTTCGTTTTCAGGGTGATATTCGATTCCGTATAAACGCGCAATGTAGCCAGATAGGGCAACGCGCAGCTCGTAAATGCCCGAATTGCTGGTATAGTGCGTGCCGCCTTGTTGCAGAGATTGAATACCCGCGTTGAGCAAGGTGGGCGGTGTGGTGAAATCAGGTTCGCCAATGCCGAGTGAGATCACATCGTCCATTGTGGCGGCAATATCGAAGAAGCGCCGAATGCCTGAAGGCGGCACGGCGCGCACACGCTGCGCAATAAAGTCTCTCATGCTCACTGCCCTTTATGCAAAGCCCAACACAGATGAATCACCGACGTTAACGGCACGGAAACGCCCCTCCACTCGCGCATTGCGCCCAACAAGGCTTTGTGCCAGCAAGGTATCTTTGCAAAAGGCGTCTTCTTCAATAATGCTATCGTGAATCAGGCAATCCTCGATCACCGCGTTGGCAGCAATTGTCACGTAAGGTCCGATCACCGAACGGCTGATGCGCGCTGAGGGATCGATCCGCACGGGCGGAATAATGATCGTCTGTGGATGGTGGACAACCTGCGCGCTGTTATCATGCCCATGCTGCAACAAATAGCGGTTCGTCTCTAAGACAGTATCTGGTCTGCCGCAGTCCAACCACTCGGAGACTTGCCGTGTATGGAACTTCAAGCCGTCCTGCACCATAAGCTGCATGGCGTCTGCAAGGAAGAACTCGTTCTTGGTCATGATCTTGCGCGCCATAAGCTGCTCAATGGCGCCAAGCAGCGGCAGGCTGCGGGCAAAATAATATAAGCCAACCACCACCAACTTATTTTCCATAGTGGCAGGTTTTTCAACAAAGCGCGTGATCTCGCCTTGCGCGTTGAGCGAAACAACACCAAACGGACGTGGATCATCTACTTCCTTGACAAAGATCACGGCATCGCTATTGGGCTGCTGAAGGTTGGTCAGGTCTGCCTCGAAAAGTGTATCCACAAAGATGACAAAGACTGGTGTATCCGTTTGGAGATAGTCTTTGGCAAGATAAATAGCGTGTGCCTGACCAAGCATCTCGGTCTGCTCGACGAAGCGCGCTTTGATCGGATAGTTAGCCCGCACATAGGACTCCACCTGATCGCCCAGGTAGCCAACGATAAAAATATATTCTTCGACGTCCAGCGCGGCAAGTTTATCCAGCAGATGCCCCAGCACGGCTTTGCCTGCCACGTTGATCAGCGGCTTGGGCTTGGTGAAGGTGTGCGGGCGCAGGCGCGTGCCAAAGCCTGCCAACGGGATAACAACTTTCATGATGAATGAAGACTCCTTCGGTTTTTCTAAGAAGGCTGCACAGCCAACAGCACTGTGCAGCACGGATTAATTTTCGACAAAAGCAGGCGTGCGCTTGTACCATTCGGTGCTTTGCTCATAGGCATAGGCGGCACGCAAGGCTTTTTCTTCGCCAAAGGCAGGTGCCAGAATCTGCAAGCCGATGGGCAGATTTTCGGCATCATAGCCGCACGGCAGGCTGATGCCGCAGATGCCAGCAAGGTTGATCGGCAGCGTGAACACATCTTCAAGGTACATTTGCAGCGGATCATCCACCTTTTCGCCAATGCGGAAGGCAGTGCGCGGCGCGGTCGGTGTGGCGATCACGTCTACTTCGGCAAAGGCGCGGTCAAAATCACGCTTGATGAGCGTGCGCCCTTTCTGTGCCTTTAGGTAGTAGGCGTCATAGTAGCCAGCCGAAAGTGCATAGGTGCCAAGCATGATGCGCCGCTTCACCTCTTTGCCAAAGCCGTGTCCACGTGTGTTGCGGTACATTTCCCACATGCCGCGTCCGTCTGTTTGGCGCGCACCATAGCGCACACCGTCAAAGCGGGCAAGGTTAGCGCTCGCCTCTGCTGGCGCGATCAGGTAATAGATCGGCAAGCCGTAATCGGTGTGAGGCAGGCTCACTTCACGGATTTCTGCGCCGAGTGCTTCCAGTTTGGCAATCGCAGCACGCACGGCTGCCTCGACCTCAGGCTGAATGCCGCTGATGAAATATTCCTTCGGCACGCCGATTCGCAAGCCTTTTACCTCACCGGTCAGCGCGGCGCTGTAGTCTGGCACAGGCGCATCCACGCTGGTTGAATCCATCGGATCGTGACCGGCGATGACCTGTAGCAACGTAGCAGCATCCCGCACAGTGCGCCCAAAGGTGCCAACCTGATCCAGCGATGAGGCGAAGGCAATCAAGCCATAGCGCGAGACGCGCCCATAGCTGGGCTTAATGCCAACCACGCCGCACATGGCTGCCGGCTGGCGAACTGAGCCACCAGTATCCGAGCCGAGCGCGCCCATCGCCAAGCCTGCGGCAACGGCTGCCGCACTGCCGCCACTGCTGCCGCCGGGAATGCGATCCAAGCGGTGCGGATTGCGCGTGACGTGGTAGGCGCTGTTTTCAGTCGAAGAACCCATCGCAAATTCATCGGTGTTGGTCTTGCCAAGCATGATTGCGCCGCTGGCAAACAGGCGCTGCACGACGGTTGCCGTATAGGGCGGCACAAAGCCTTCCAAAATGCGCGAACCGGCAGTGGTTGGCACGCCTTCTGTGCATAGCACATCTTTCACGCCCAGCGGAATGCCAAGCAGCGGTGCATCTTCGCCGTTGGCACGGCGCGCATCGGCTTGGTGGGCTTGGGCTAGGGCGCGTTCGGGCGTCAGGGTGAGGTAAGCGCCAAGGCGCGGCTCTAGGGCGGCGATTCGATCAAGGTGTGCCTGTGTCAGCTCTACGGCGCTAATCTGGCGCGCACGCAGTTGGGTAAGCGCCTCTGTTAGTGTCAATTCGGTCAGAGTCATGCGGTTTTACGGGTATATCGTGCCTGTTGGGATACCGCCTATAACTATACCCATGCCGCGCCTTCTGCACAATGGTGGGTGTGTGGCATCGTGAATCGTGCCGCAAGCGTAGGCTAGGGGCAGGTTGCCAATTTGCCTCTGAATGGTTAGGCTTAGGGCAACAGCGAAGCACACACCCTAACCCTTTCCCAACGGGAGGAGTTTCTTATGCACGTTCACACTGTGATTTACACCGATCACTTACCTGAAGTCGAGGCGTTCTACCGCCGTATCTTCCCCAGTGTCGCCTTCGATGCCCAGGAGGGCATGTTCACCGTCCGCTGGGCATCCAACGGCTGGCTGCACTTTGTGCGCGCCGATGAGCAACATCCGCCCAGCGCTGTTGCCCTGATGCGGATGCACTTACCGCATGTTGCCCTTGAACACGAGCGCTTGACCGCACTCGGCGTTGCCTGTGGCGAACTAACCGTTGAGGCATGGGGCGATTGGTATGGCGGCAACGTTCAATATTTCGAGATCATTGATCCGACTGGCACGCACTTGCACTTCTACGAGCCAAACTACGGCGTGAAGCGCCAACTGATGACGACGGGCGATGGCACCGATACGCGCAAATCACATCTCTAAAGCCAACCACCTCACCATGCGATACGCTCTAAGAGTGACCCTTGCGTTCTGCTTGTTGGCGGCGCTGCTGCTGCCAAACACGCTGAACACTGCTCAAACCATTTCGGCAAACGTGCTGCTGCCACCGTTCGGCACGCTCGACCCTGTGGCGCTGGCACCAACCGACTTAAGCGGGCGCGATATCGTCGAGAATCTGTTCGCAGGGTTAACACGCCACGATCCGCTCACGAATCAGGTCGTGCCTGCTCTTGCTGAAACTTGGTCTGTGAGTGCCGATGGGTTGGAATGGACGTTCACCTTGCGCGATGAGGCGCAGTGGGTGCGCGTTCAGGCGGGCAAGGTCGAGGCAGTCCGCCCAATTGTCGCCGGCGATTTTGTGTTCGGCTTACGGCGCGCCTGTGATGCTGCCATTCCGAATCCGGTTGCCAAAACGGTCTTCATCATCAGCGGCTGCCGCAAGATTGCCACAGCAAACCCACTCTTGGTGGATGATGTGTTCATCGCCCGTGAGTTAGGCGCACGAGTCGTCAATGCGCGAACGCTCAGCCTGCGGCTGGAATTTCCCGCGCCGATGCTGCCTTACCTGCTCACACTGCCTGAGTTCCGCCCCGTCCCGCGTGAGTCGGTTGGCTTAGCGTCAAACGGCGGTGATTGGGCAATCCCAAACGTCATGCTCTCCAGCGGTGCTTACGCGCTTGCCGCACGCGATGCAGAGCGCCTCACCTTGCTGCGCAATCCGTTTTGGCACGAACAGACGGGCAGCCTTCAGCAGGTGACGATCACCTTTGCCACAGCGGACGCTATTCCCGACCTGTTCACAGGACTCAACGCCGATTTTGCCCGTCTGGATCGGAATGGCGCGGCACGCCTTGCCGCCACAACGCCCGATTTTATCATCAGCGCGCCAAGCCCTGCGGTCACCCTGCTCGGCTTTGCCGCCGAACGTCCTATCACGTTGAATGAGTCCTTTCGGCGTGCCTTAGCGCTCGCCATAGATCGGAATGCCCTAGCGGCTGCCATCGGCGCGGTGCAGCCGACCTGGCGGCTAACGACGGCTGCCGCTGCGGATGTACGCTTACTGCCAGAGGCGGGCGTTTTTGCGCCAGAGGCGGCAAAGGCGCAGCTTACGGCGGCGGGTTACGCTAATTGCCGTTTGCCCGAACGGGTTGATCTGGTCATTGAAGACACGCCGCTGATGGAGGCGCTTGCCAACGCGCTCTTGGCGCAGTGGCAGGCGAATCTGGGCTGCCCAACCTCGAGTTTCCGCGTGGTGAAGCGCAGTGCCGAAGGCGTGCGCCGCCTTGCCGATGGCACCTTCAGCACCATCCGCAGCACTGACCCGATCCGCCCGCATATGTGGCTCTATACATGGACGCCCGATCACTTGGATGTGACGGCTTGGGCAGGCGATGGCATCCACTGTCGCTATGGCTTCCTCAAAAGCTATGTGCCGTGCGGCGAGGCAGATCAACTGGTAGATATGGCGCTCTTGCAGCCCGATCTCGAAGTGCGTGCTGGCAGCATCGCACAGGCAGAGGCGCTCTACTTTGGCGAAAATGGCACGTTTCCTGTCGTGCCGCTGCTCTCTGAAGCGCGTTTTGCCGCACGCCGCCTAGCACTGCAAGGTACCAGTGCAGCCGCGCCGCTGTGGTTTGCAGCTTGGTCGCGCTGATCGCCCTAAATCTTAGGAGTTACGCACAGCGCCACAATCCATACAATCATGGGTAACTTTTCAAGCAAAAGGAGTTACCCATGAGCTACCCATCTTTCTACAATCCCAAGCAGGTCGGGCAGATTTACGAACCCGACCTCCAGCGCGCTTACGAGGCGGGCGTTGCTGATTTTAAGTCCGCTGCCAGTGCAGACCGTCCGCGTGTGCTGCTCTGGTTGGTGGATATGCAGAATGATTTTATCCTGCCCGCACCACTCGGACGCCTGCCTGTCCCCGGCGCGGTGGAAGACGCGCAGCGCACCATCGAGTGGATTTACCGCAACGTCCACCATATCACGCAGATCACCGCCTCGTTGGATACACACACGCCCTTCCAAATCTTCTATCCTACCTGGTGGCGCAACGCCAAAGGTGAGCGTCCCGCGCCCTATACCATCATTACGGCGGAAGATGTCTCCAAAGGTGTGTGGATGCCCGTCACCGAGCCGCTGTGGTCGGTGCAGTATGTCGAAGAACTTGAAAAGGTGGGCAAAAAGCAGCTTATGATTTGGCCCTTCCACTGCATGGAAGGCACAGCAGGGCGTGCGCTGCTGCCTGCCCTCTCAGAGGCGATCATGTATCACAGCGGCGCACGCACCGCACAACCAACCTACTTGACCAAAGGCACCATCGCCCACACCGAGTTTTACTCTGTAGTTGAGCCAGAAGTGAAGTATGCCAAGCACCCTGAAGGCGGCTTGAATACGCGCTTTTTGGAAGTGGTCGCCAGCTTTGATCTGATCTATGTGGCGGGTGAGGCGCGCAGCCACTGCGTGTTGGCAACCATGAACTCGGTGCTGCGCTATTTCGCCTCTCAGCCAGATGTGATTGCCAAACTGCGCTTTTTGGATGACTGCACATCGTCTATCCCCGGCTTTGAGCAATCCACCGAGCAGCGGCTTGGCGAAATGGCAGCACAGGGAATGCGCCTTGTGAAATCTACGGAAGCAATCGGCTAGGCATTTGGAAAGGAACATCAATCATGAGCGATCTCGACTCCCTGTTTCAAAGCAGCGCACGCAGCGGCTTAAGCCAGCAAACGGTTGATATGCTGGTGCAAAATCTGGACGCGCAAACTGGCTTGGGCTGTGTAGGCGCCCAAGTGGACGACCTGAACACTGATGATGTGACGCTGCTGGTGGTGGTGCTGGATGAAAGCGGCTCGATGAGCGGCGTGCAAAGTGCCGTGATCAGCGCCTTTAACGATATGATCCGTGCGCTGGATAGCTCCAAAGCACGCGATAGCATCTTGGTGAGCGCATGGACGTTTGCTGATGCACCAAAGTTGCTTTTTGGCTACACGCCGCTGGCGCGTGCGCCGCGGCTTAGCACGGCAAACTACGCGCCCAATGGCGCGACGGCACTCTATGATGCGACGCTAGATGCCTTCACCGGCTTGGTTGGCTATGGGCAAGCACTGCGGAATGGCGGCATCCGCACGCGCTGCATTGTGGTGGTGCTGAGCGATGGCGAGGATAACCAATCCGCGCACCGCGCCGCACAGGTAAAGCAGGTGGCACAAGACCTGCTGCGCCAAGAGATTTACACACTCGCCTTCGTCGGCTTCGGCGATCAAAGCACTTTTGCGCCGATTGCTGCGGAGATGGGTTTCCCATCACTGCTGACGACTGCCAACACCGCCCAAGAGGTGCGCCGTGCGCTCAACCTGATCTCCAACAGTGTGGTGCGTGCCAGCCAAGCCCAAGTCACTCAGAGCAACGCAGGCTTCTTCACGCCGTAAGCCTCTTACTGAGCATAACAAGGTACGGCGGATATGTTGTGGCATGTCCGCCGCACCGATGCCTAGCTGCCAAGCACAAATGGATTGAAGTTCGTCTCGCGGTCGTAGTAGTCTTCGTTTTCGGCGCGCTTCAACCAATTTACGATCAGGTAGGTGAGCGGCGTAAACAAGACCTCAATACCAACCTTGAACAGATAGTTAGAGACGAAGATTGCCAAGACCAGCTCAGGCGGCAAGGCTGTTTCGGGCGCAAAAATAGCAATGGGCAGTGTGATCAGGAAGGCAATCACCACGAAGACGCCAGTATCCACCGCCTGCCCAACAATTGTGGAGCCAATGGTGCGCGCCCACAAATGGCGCCCATTCGTCCAGATTTTCATCTTTGCCAGCACAAACGAATTAATGAATTCACCGCCGAAGTATGCCAACAAGCTGGCGATCACAATGCGCGGCGTCTGCCCTAGGATGGCAGCAAAGCTATTATCGCGTGTCCAGTTTTGAACGCCTTCCAGCGCATTCCACGCAGGATCAGGCGGCAGCGCCTGTACGATTGAGAGCGTGATCGCCATTGCGGCAATCCAGAAGAAGCCGATCCAGATCACGCGGCGCGCACGCTTATAGCCGTAGACTTCGGTCAGAATATCACCAAAGATATAGGCGAGTGGAAACAAGAGCGTGCCGCCATCAAAGGTCAGTGAACCAAGCACCAAAATTTTGGTAGAGGCGATGTTGCTGATGAGCAGCACCGCCACAAATGCCGCCGTTACAATATCAATGTAACGGTAGGCGCGCTGAGTGGTTGAAATCGCCATAAGGATATACAGTCCTCTCCCAACAAGCTGCGAAAATGGCTGCCTTCGCGCAAAACAGGCACGCGCAGCCACACCCTATTATTGCATAGGGCAAAGGGCTAATGCTAGGCTAGAGTTACTCATCTTTCTTGGCGTGTTTGAGGATCGGCGTCACATCGAAAAAGATTTCGCCTTCCACACCGTTGACATCGCGCACGCGCAGCACATCGTAGAAGCGATCAGCTTCGGTGACGAGCTGCTGCCCTAATCCCTGCAAACTCAGGGCGCGCAGCAGCTCGTATTCTTCGCGCACAGTGATGACCCTGAAGGCAGTCTCAAGCGTGCGCCCATCACCAGAGCTGAGCAGCGAGCCGATCAAGCCGCGTGCAAAGCGCAAGTGCCAGCCGGCGCGTGTCTCATCTTCCAACTGCTGAAAGATATGCGTCATGATCAGGTGCAGCGGCGCGTGCAGGTAGTCCGCAGCGATCAGGTGTTCACAGCGGACTGCCGCCGCCGACCAATCCTCAGCGCGGATGAGTGCGATCAAGGCTGCGTCCTGCTCGCCGCTGCGGTAGGGATCGTAGTGCGCCGTGTGTGTGTATGCCTCACGCAGAGCAGTGAAATCAGCCTGCTGCACGTCGTTCAGGGCAAGCGCCAAAAGTTGTGCATAATCCATTGAGGGTATCCCGTCTTCCAGAGCATAGCATCCCATCTTAGCACAGAAGGGCATTGCATTGCATAGGTATAATAGCCACCAAAGGCTTTTTAGAAAGGATTTTCCCATGACCACAGCCCACGTTCAGCGCATCGCCGTGATTGGTGCTGGCACAATGGGCAACGGCATTGCCCAAGTGAGCGCCACCAGCGGCTTTCACACCACCCTGATTGACATCAGCGCTGAGGCATTGGCACGCGCCAAAGAAACCATTCGCCAAAGTGTGGAAAAACTACACAGCAAAGGCAAACTTGACGACGCCGCACGCCAAAACGCCCTGACCCAAATGATTAGCGGCACGGAAATAGCGTTGGCTGCCGATGCCGATTTGATCATTGAGGCAGCCACCGAGAATAAACCGCTTAAGCTGAAACTGTTTGCCGATCTGGACGCAGTGGCAAAACCGAGTGCGATCCTTGCTTCGAACACCTCGTCTATTTCAATCACCAGTCTTGCGGCTGCAACCACACGCCCAAGTCAGGTGATCGGCTTCCACTTTATGAATCCGGTGCCGCTTATGCCATTGGTCGAGATGATTCGCGGCTACGATACCAGCGACGCGACTGTGGCAACTGCCCTTGAGGTCTGCCGTGCGCTTGGCAAAACGCCGCTAGAGGCAAACGACTCGCCCGGTTTCATCGCCAACCGCATCCTGATGCCGATGATCAATGAGGCGATCTTCTGCTTGATGGAAGGCGTTGGCACGGCAGAGGCGATTGATGGTGTGATGAAACTCGGCATGAATCACCCAATGGGGCCGCTGACGTTGGCAGATTTCGTCGGGCTGGATGTCTGTTTAGCAATTCTGGAAGTGCTGCACAGCGAACTCGGTGATGATAAATACCGCCCTTGCCCACTTCTGCGGAAGATGGTGGCAGCCGGTCACTATGGGCGCAAGACAGGGCGCGGCTTCTATAGCTACTCAAGTTAGCAGAAAGGTTAACAACGATTGCGCGCACTACACTTTGATGAGGCGCTGACGCTGCGCCAAGATATGCCTGAACCTGAGCCACAGCCGCACGAAGCGCTCATCAGGCTGCGGCTGGCGGGCATCTGCCACACCGACCTTGAACTGACACGCGGCTACATGGGCTTCAAAGGCGTGCTAGGGCATGAGTTTGTGGGTGAAACGCTGGCAGATTATGGCAGTTTCGCCGCCGGCACGCGTGTGGTGGGCGAGATCAACATCGCCTGTGGCGTCTGTGATTTTTGCCTTGCCAACATCCCTAGCCAATGTCGGAATCGCGCCACGCTGGGCATTGATCGCTATGATGGCGTTTTCTCAGAACGCTTCCGCCTGCCCATCCAAAACCTGTATGCCGTGCCAGAGACGATCACGGATGAGGCAGCCGTCTTCACTGAACCGCTGGCGGCTGCCTTGCAAATTCCCGCGCTTGTGCCGATCACACCCTCGCAGCGCGTCGTGCTGATCGGCGCGGGCAAACTTGGGCTGCTTGCCGCACAAGTGTTGCGGCAACTCGGCTGCGAACTCTTGGTGGTAGCGCGCAAACCGCGCCCGATCAGTTTGTTGGAGAAATGGCGCATTCCCTATGTGGATGCCCGCCGCGCCGATTGGATGGATCGCGTTGGGCGCAACAGCGCGCATGTGGTGGTGGATTGTACGGGTAACGCCGATGGCTTTGCCAGCGCCCTAACCATTGTGCGCCCACGCGGCACAATCGTGCTGAAAAGCACCTACAGCGGCGTGCCAAGTGCCGATCTCTCGCGGGTGGTCATTGATGAGATCAAGATCGTTGGCAGCCGCTGCGGACCGTTTGGCGCGGCGATTCGCCTGCTCGAAAACGCCCTGATTGATGTGGAGTCCATGATCGAGGCAGTTTATCCGTTAGAGGATAGCCTTGCCGCCTTTGACCATGCCAGCAGCAGCGGCGTGCTAAAAGTGCTGCTGAAGCCATAACTACGCTACATAGCATGGCTACCACTCAGCAACCGTGCCATCAGCGCGCCGCCAGATCGGATTGCGCCAACGGTGACCGCGTGCGGCTGCTTCACGCACTGCTGCCTCGTTGATCTGGATGCCAAGCCCTGGCGCGGTTGGCAATTTCACAACGCCGTCCGCATACTGAAAGACGGACGGATCAACCAGATAATCGAGCAGATCGTTGCCCTGATTGTAGTGGATGCCCAAACTCTGCTCTTGGATAAAAGCATTGACACAAACAGCATCCACTTGCAGGCAAGCTGCCAACGCAATCGGACCTAGTGGGCAGTGTGGCGCCAGCGCCACATCATAGCTTTCTGCCATCGCCGCAATTTTGTAGACCTCACTGATGCCGCCTGCGTGCGACAGATCAGGCTGAATAATATCCACACCGCCACGCGCCAGCAGCATTTTGAATTCCCAACGCGAGTACATGCGCTCGCCCGTCGCAATCGGAATGGCGGCGTGCGCGGCGATCTCAGGCAGCGCCTCGTTGTGTTCAGGCAGCACCGGTTCCTCGATAAACAGCGGATGATACGGCTCTAGCGCCTTTGCCAGTACTTTTGCCATTGGCTTATGCAGTCTGCCGTGAAAATCCACCGCAATGCCAAAGGCACTGCCCATCGCTTCGCGGAGTGCTGCCACCCGCGCCACACATGCCTCAATCGCCGCGTAGGACTCGACAAAATGCATTTCCTCTGAAGCGTTCAGCTTAACAGCGGTGAAGCCCTGCGCTGCTTTTTCTTTGGCAGCTGCCACCACATCCGCAGGACGATCACCGCCGATCCACGTATAGACGCGGATATTTTCGCGGACTGCACCACCAAGCATTTGGTAGATCGGCAACCCGTAGCGCTTGCCTTTAATATCCCACAACGCCTGATCAATGCCCGCCATCGCGCTGAGCATGACCGCGCCGCCGCGGTAAAAACGCCCCCGATAAAGCGTCTGCCAAATATCCGCAATGTGATCCGGTTCGCGCCCGATTAGATAGTCGGCAGCCTCGCGCACGGCAGCCTCAACCGTGCTTGCATGACCCTCTACTACAGGCTCGCCCCAGCCATGAATGCCTTCATCCGTGGAAATTTTGAGGAATAACCAACGCGGCGGCACGCTGAACAGTTCTAAGGCAGTAATTTTCATGCTGATCTCGTTTCATTTTGCTCGGTTTACTCATGCTAGGATACACACTAAAGGCAAGAAAATCATTTTTTGGTCGTGGTGCGTGTAACAAACTTTTTTCAAGTTGCTGCACACCCACCTGATCAGTGGATTTGGCGCTACAATGTGTATAGAAATCTTGTATGTCGTAGACAGGTTGAGATAGGCGATACTTTAGATGAGCAACACACCCGAATCAGCCTATCACATTTTGGCGATAGACGACTCACCCCATACCATTGCCTTGATTGAAGCAGCCCTTGGCAGGCGCGGTTATCACGTCCACACTGAACAGAACAGCCTGAACGCTTTTGATAGAGCGCTCAGCCTGCACCCCGATCTGATCCTGCTAGACATTGCCATGCCACAGCTAGATGGCTATGCCGTTTGCCACCAATTGAAGGCTGATCCGCGCACTGCCAGCATTCCCGTCATCTTTTTGAGTGCCTTTCACGAGAGTGAGAGCAAGGTGCAGGCATTTGCCGCTGGCGGCGCAGATTACGTGACCACGCCCTTCCATGTTGCCGAGCTGATCGCCCGTGCCGAGACGCATATCACGCTCTATCGGCAGCAGCGCGCCTTAGAAGCAAGCCGCCAACTGGTGGAAAAAGTAACTGCTGCCCTGCCCGATATGATCTTCATCTATGATGTGCCGAGCAACAGCGAGATTTACCTCAACCATACTTGGCACAGCCTGCTTGGCTACCCTGAGGATGCACCTTGCGCTGCTGACTGCCAAGCCCTTGAAACCTTCTTGATGCACCCAAACGATGTGCATGTGATGCGCGATTGCCGTGAGCGCGCCAAACACGCCGCAGATGGTGAAGTGGTTGCTGCAGAGTTCCGTCTGCGCGCCGCCGATGGCAGTTACCGCCATTTCTTCCAGCGCGCACAGGTCTTTCGGCGCGCTGCGGACGGCAGCCCTGAACAGATCATCAGCGTTGGGCAAGACGTGACAGAACGGAAGGAATCTGAACGGCAAGCGCTTGCGCTAAAAATTGAGCGTGAGCGCATTCGGATGATGAGCAAACTTATCCGTAATGTCTCGCACGATTTTCGTACCCCGCTCTCTGTGATCAGCACAAGCGCTTACTTGCTGCAACATGCTGAGGATGGCGAAAAGCGCGCCCACTACCACAGCATGATCGGCGCGCAAGTAACGCATTTGGTGGCAGTGCTAGAGCGCATGTTGACCGTCGCACGCTTGGATAGCGGTGAGGCATTCACGATGGAGGTTATGCAGCCACATTGGCTGCTGCAACAGGCTGCCGCCCACTTTGATCGCTTGGCGCGTGGCAAGCACATTGCCTTACATAAAGCGTGGGATGAAACACTGCCAACTATCTGTGCCGATGCACGCCAATTGCGCGTGGCATTGGTCAACCTGATCGAAAATGCGGTAGAACATACACCGCAAGGTGGCAGCATTACGCTGCAAGGCTACACTGAAGACTCTGCAATCATCCTCGCCGTGCGTGATACAGGCTGTGGCATTGACGATAACGATCTGCCACGCATTTTCGATAGCTTTTATCGTGGCGATGCGGCGCGCTCAGTGTGGACAGGCGGCGCGGGCTTGGGCTTATCTATCGTGAAGCGCATTGTCGAACGCCACAATGGGCGCATTGAGGTTGAGTCGCGCAAGAATCAGGGCAGCGTTTTTCGCATTCGGCTGCCAATTGTCTAGCGCTATTTGGGTGAGCAGATCGCGCCGTACACACAAGCGCCCTTCTCGAAAAGTTGAGAAGGGCGCTTCATTATTTAGGTGTTAGCGCTGCTTAACGCTGTTTGCTGGTTAGCACCAACGGCTCGTTTGCCACAGGATCGCCAACTGCCAGCACGGTGTAGATCGTGTCGGCTTCCAGCTTCACTTTGGGCAACGAGACAAAGTAAAAGCCTGGGCGTGCGCTATCGGTCACATAGATGTCGTAGGTGGCAGGGTTAACCGTGAGGGCAGTTGCATTGTAGTTGGGGAAGGTCACTTTCTCCAACACGCGCCCGCCGTTCACCAACACATCCACGGCGCCGGTGGTGGGCGCTGCGTGAATAACGTACACGCGCACCTTGCCATCCAGTGGGTTGCGGTCAATGGGGAATACGCCTAGCTGGAAGTTTTCCGAGAGCTTGCCAAGCGCCACCACTTCCGCCGAAATGCCTGAAGGAACGGTCACATCCGTCTCGAAGACGGGTGCGCTATCCGCAGCGGCGCCCGCAGCACGGATGGCAACCTTGCGCGTGCCAGCCGGCACACTCAGGAAACCACTTGCCTTGCCAAATGCCAAACCTGCCACGGCGCGTGCGCCATCCACATAAACATCTACGGCGGGTGCATCGGGCGAGGCATGAACTACGCGGACGTTGCCGGGATGCGTGCGCGAAAAGACCGCTAAAATGCCGTTGACGGGATCGCCGTAGGCAATCACAGTGTAGACCGTATTGGCAGCGTAGGTGGCTGGCTCACCGGTCAGGCGTGCTACCACAGGGCTGCGCGTACCAGCTGCGGTCAGAGCGATGTTGGTGATGCCGGGATCAACCACTAGGGCATCGCTGGTGAAGGCACCGAACCCAACGCCTTGTAGCGCAAGCTGACCGTTCACCAACACATCCACATCACCTGCCTTAGGTGCGGCGTGCAGCGCATGGATTTTTGCCTTGCCATAGGGGAAGGCGTTATCCAACTTAAAAACGTTCACGTCAAAGGCGGGTTCACCACCAAAAACGCCCATCGCCACGGCTTCGATCCATTCACCGCTGCCAACGCTGATCGTCTTTTCAAAGACGGGCAGGTTCACCGAAAGCTGACCGGCAGGGCGCAACTGTATTTTGTATTCACCAGTCGGCAAGTTGACCACATCGCTCGCCTTGCCTACTTGCAGGTTCGTAATGGCGGCAACGGGCGAGTCGTTCAGGTAGACATCCACGGCGGGTGCCTTCGCAACATGCACAACGCGCACAGCAGCAGTCTTGCCTTCTTCAGCGTCCGAGACGGCGGACGATTTCAAGACCAACGGTTTATCGCGCAGTGGATTGCCATAGGCAATGACCGTGTAGATCGTATCCGCCTCAAAGTTGCCGTCCACCTCGCCTGTCAGGCGCGTCACCACAGGGCTGGCACGCCCAGCGGGTGTGGCAGCAATGTTGACGATGCCGGGTTCAACATCCAACGGCGTGCTGGTGAAATCGCCATAGGCAACGCCTTGCAGCACTACCGTGCCGTTAGCGCGCACATCCACAGCAGGGGCTGCGGGCGCGGCGTGCAGCAGGTAGATGCGTGCTTTGCCGTTGGTGGCGCTGCGTGCAATGCTGTAGGTGCCGAGCATGAAATCAGGCGAGCCTGCCAACAAGCCCATCGCCACCACTTCGGTCGTGCGGTTGGCTGCCACAGTCAGCGTCGCCGTGAAGACGGGATCGCTATTAGCGGCGGCACCCGCAGGGCGGATCGCCACAGCGTATTCACCCGCAGGCAAGCTGATCAAATCGGTGGCTTTGCCGAACTCTAGGTTGGTGATTGCTGCATTGCCATTCAGGTAAATGTCAACGGCGGGTGCATCAGCAGAGGCATGGGTCACACGCACAGTGCCGGTTGGTGCGGCAGCCACAGGTGCAGCACGCAGCGGAAGTGCCTGCAAGATCAAGGGCGAGATCGACTCCAGCACGTTGATCGCCATCACCGTATAGATGCGGTCAGCAGCCAGTTCCAGCGTAGCATCAATTACGGCTGGCTCGGTTGCGCCCGTCGGCACGACCTGCACTGGCACGCTGCCGGCTGGCACTTCCAGCGGATCGCGTGAATTGGACTGCCCAAAAGCAAGACGGCGCACCAAAACAGTGTCACCGCTGCGAACATCAATGGCGGGTGCATTAGGCGAGGCGTGGATGATATACACCCGTGCCTGACCGCCCGTTTCGGCAAGGCTGATGCGATAAACGCCTAAATCAAACGCCTGCGCGCCGCTGCCACCGACGATGCCTTGTGCTACGAGTTCAAGCGCCTCGTTAGGGCGCACACCAACCACAGCGCGGAAGACTGTCGTCTCCTTATCGCCCGCCGGGCGCACCGTGATGGTGTAAGTGCCAACTGCGATGGGCAGAATTGCGGTTGCCGTGCCAAAGGCAAGGTTCGCGGCAATCGGGTTGGCATCATTGTTCACATAAATATCCACATTGGGCGCGCCGGGCGAGGCGTGTGTGATCCGCACATAGCTACCCTGTTGCGCCTGCACCACATTGGGCGCAAAGCCTACACCAAGCAAGCTGGCTGCCATTGCCAGCGCCACACAAACAAATAGAAGGGAGCGTATTCTCATAGGTATTTAACTCTCTGGTTGGGATACCGAAGCTAAGGTATCAGGTTAACCTACCTACGAATCATATACATTTCGTGAACAATTGCCAAGTCAGTAGCAATTCAAATCTGTCTCTAAGGTATGCCATACACTAAACGAGACACTGTGAAGTGCCCCGTTTAAGTGTCATTATTTTTTCTGTTTAGGGCTTTCGAGGATTTTATCCACAATGCCATATTCGCGGGCGCGCTCAGCGCTCAGATAGATATCCCGATCTGTATCACGCTCCAATACATCACGCGGTTGGGCGGTTGCCTCAACCAGAATATCTAGCAGCTTTTCCTTCAAGCGGATGATTTCCTTCGCCTGAATGGCAACATCAGAGGCTTGCCCGCCGCCGCCATAGCTTAGCGGTTGGTGCATGTGAACTGTGGCGTTGGGCAACGCATAGCGCATTCCCTTTGTGCCAGCTGCCAACAGCACCGTGCCAAAGCTCGCCGTCATGCCGATGGCAGTGGTAGCCACTGGCGCTTTGATCTGGCGCATGGCATCATAGATCGCCAAACCGGCGTAAATCTCACCCCCAGGCGATTGAATATACATCTGAATTTCGCGGTCGGGGTCTTCATGCTCAAGGTAGAGCAGCTGTGCCACAATTGAGTTGGCAACAATGGCGTTGATCTCTGTGCCAACGAAGATGATGCGCTCTTTGAGCAGCAGCGAGTAGACATCCCAAGCGCGCTCATAGCGCCCGGTGTCTTCAATTACGGTTGGAATGAAAGCCATGAGTCCAGCTCCAGTCTACGATTTTGCTTTAGGGCAGGCGCACGGTGTTCCGTGCGGCATGTGTATTGTCTAAGTATAGCCTCGATTGTACCAAACGTGCATAAGAGCTTTATCAGCGGCTGCATTTTTAGAAGGGCGTGCGATTAGGCTTGGCTGATCCACGCAGTTTTAGCAGCTTATCGCCACGTGGCACAAAGCGTCATTCAGCGCTATGCTTGTGCGCGGAGTTATGATGATGAGCCTTTTCCCTGCCCACTCTTGGCGCACCTTAGGATTACTGTGCCTTATAGCGCTTAGCACAGCGTGCAGCGGCATCAGCGACCTGATCGGGCAGCGCCCTTCACGCCCAACGCCTACGCTGCTGCCCTTTGCGACTGCCACACCCGGCGGGCGCATTTCTGTGCTGCTTGGCACGCCTGCCAACGGTACAAGCCTACCACCAGTTGATCCTGCGCCCGTTCTTGGGCAAATTGTTGCGCCGGCTGCCACCGCTACCGCCCTTTCTGCCACCATCAGCGCAGCAACGGCTGCCGCCCTTGCACCCTTTGCGCCACCGCAGTTCCTGCCCGGCGATTGCCCACCGCTTGGCAACCCACCACCGCCACCGCCACCGAGCAGCTTCAGCCAATACCCAGAGGTGATCAGCCTTTACCTTTCGGCGGGCGGTGCCACCACAGTCCTAGAAGCGGCGCTGCGTGCCTGGGGCGCCGTGCGCGATGCCGCCATTGTGCAAACGGATACCGACCTGACGGGCGACGGCACACCCGAAATCATCATTACTGCCTATGATCCCGTCCGTTATCAGGCAGGGTCACCCTCACCCGGAATGCTGCTGGTCTATGGCTGCGCGCAGCGTGGCTATCGCCTGCTTTACAGCACCATCTACAGCCCGGAGAGCCTTTTGCCCGTGCTGCACCGCGTTGGGGATATGAATGGGGATGCCCGCGCCGAGCTAGTCTACAGCCAGCGCGTCTGTACGGCGGCAGGCTGCGCCACCCGCGCCCAAATCCTCTCGTGGAGCGCCACCTTAGGGCAGTTTCGCCCGCTGAACAGCGTGCCAATTGACGCCACGGATGCGCGGATTGGAATTGGCGATCCCGATGGAGATGGCATTCTTGAACTGTCCGTGGCTTATAATCCGCCGCTAGATTTCGGTGGCGCGCCGCCACGCCGTTCAGTGGTCTATTGGGATTGGGATGGCAGCGTCTATCGAGAAGCGCTGATCACCCTTGAACCTGCTGCCTATCGCATTCATGCCCTGCATGATGCTGATCAGCTTTTTGCGGCGGAAAACTGGCGGGATGCAATCCGCCTTTATGATCGCGTGCGCGATGATCCCGCGCTGCTGTCATGGTCGCCGCTCAATGAGTCCGCTATGCTGCGCGCCTATGCCACCCTTCGCAAAGCATACGCCAATCTTGCCGCCGGACAGCGCCGTAACGCCGATCTCGCCCTTGAAGCGCTCATCGCTGAAAATCCGCCTGCCACACCCGCCGAAGGCTATGCGCTGATCGGGCGCACTTTCCTAGAGACGCTCAACCGCACCCGCGACCGCGCTCGCGCCTGTGCCGCCGCACGCAGCCTTGCCCAAGCACGCCCTGAGACTTTGGCGGCGTTGAACAGCTACGGCACAGCGCATATCTATACCTTTGAGGATTTATGCCCATTTGATTAAGGGCAGCCATGTAACCTGAAGCACGCCGCCATTTAACTATTGAAGGCAGTGGCTGTGGGAGTTGGTGTTGCGGTTGCGCGGCGTAACTCTTTGGCACTGAAGCGTTCCACAACGACCTCTGCCAGCGGGTTTGGCACCCGCGATTGTGTGGTGGCAAGGTAAATGCCAATCGCGCCGCTTTCCCACTTCGGCTCGACGTTTACTTCGATCACAAGCACATCGTTGATGTAGCCTTGCAGTGTGCGCCGATTATCCACCAAACGCAGCCGATTCAACTCGCCGGCGGGCTTTGCCGCTTCGACGGTCGTCCACTTTTCATCCATGCCGCGCAATTCTGTCCATTCGCCGTCTGCGCGCACCCACAGGCTGACTTGCCCTGCGCCATTGACCGCAAAAACGTAATATTGATCATCGTTGCGATAGCGAAAGACGATGCCCGCGGCGCTCTCACGCTGCCCGTCAGTGGAAAGTGTTAGATCAGCCTCATAGACATATTGGGTGGAGAAGCTATGCCCCTCGGGATCGAATAAGCTGGTGAGCGCTGTCGCACGCAAGGTATGCCGAATGCGGTAGAAGCCTGTCTGGATGCGGGTGCTTTGCCCGCCCTCGATGATTGTCTCAACGCGGCGCTCAACGTTGCGGTAGATATCAGGATTATTGGTGGTGATGTCCCATGCATAGTCGCGTTCACCTTCGAAAGTCTCTACGAACTCAATCGGTCCGCGCGTCATAGAAGGTGCAAACTGTTTGGTGGTGATGGGTGGCACCACTAAGGGAAAGGTTGGTTCTGGTGGCAAGGTTGGCAATAAGCGGCTTGGCAGCAGGATGAGGATCAGCACGGTGAGCGCAAAGAGCAGCGTGATCAGTGGTGGTGACCAAAAGCGTATTGGTTTATCGGGCAGATTAGACATCAGCTCGGTTTGGAGGGGCATTCGGGTGGTGTTGCCACTGCGCGGTTTGGCAGCCTCTATAATGATGGTTGAGGCACTCAGCAGGCTTACCTCTTTGCCAAGAATACGCACCTCAACATCTTGCAAGAAGGCTTCCACCGTCTGATAGCGGTCCTCTGCATTTTTGGCAAGCGCACGGGCGATCACAGCGTCTGCATCGGCGGGCAGGCTTGGCACAAGCTCGGTCACAGTCGGGATCGGATCGTTCACGTGCTTCATCAGGATGGCAACGGTGCTGTCGCCGTCGTAGGGCGCTTTGCCGCTGAGCAGCTCAAACAAGATCACGCCTAATGAGTAAATGTCAGCGCGGTGATCACTCTCGCTGCCGGTGCTTTGTTCGGGCGACATATAGATCGGCGTGCCGCTGGTGGTGCCGCTGCGCGTAATGCGCGCACCTTCCACAAGGCGTGCGATGCCAAAATCCGCCAGCACGGGCTGCCCTTCGGCGTTGAATAAGATATTGCCCGGCGTCACATCCCGATGCACCATGCCACGCTTGTGCGCGTAGGCAAGCCCACTGCACACGCCGCGCATGACGGCGCCCACTTCGGCAAGGCTCAGACGTTCGCCGCGTTCACGGCGGCTTTCCATCAGTTGGCGCAGCGTTTGCCCTTCCACATAGGTCATCACCATGTAGTAGACTGTTTCGCCATCACGTTCTATCGTATCAAAATCGTAGACCTGCACAATATTGGGGTGATTCAAACTGGCGATCAGCTTCGCCTCCCGCTCAAAACGCTGCTTGAAGTCTTTATCATCCGAGAGGTAGGTATGCAGCACCTTGATGGCAACCCAACGCTCTAGATTGGTATCCCACGCCTTATAGACTGCCGCCATGCCGCCTTTACCAACACGCTGACGGATTTCATAGCGGTTCAGCCGCGTGCCAAGTAAATCTACCATAGCCCTGCCATCCTCACTGCTTTCTCTGCTCAGCACCGTGCGTTATCTTCAATTGTACACTGAAAGGCGATTTAACGCGCTGCTGATGTGCTGCTATAGATGCCATACGCCGAATCAATCTTTCAGGTTGTAAAAATTTTTACACTGTTTGCAACTCTTAACTCACCTTAGGCGTATAATGACCAATGGATGTATATACACGAACTTCGAGGTGTGTATGATTCGCTTGACTAAGTTTCTCTGGGCATCCTTGCTGGTTGCCGCGCTCGCCGTTGGCTTGGCAGCACCCTCTGCCAACCTTGCTGCAGAGCGTGCGCCGAACACAGCAACCCTGCTTGCACAGGCAGATGTTGATACATTGGCGGCGCTCATGCCGAACAATGCCTCTGTTTTTGTTGGTTTCCGCACGGATGACGGCTACATCCAAGCACTGGATGGTGTGTTGCAAAAGATTCTGGCAAAGCTGCCGCAAGGTGTGGCACCTTCGATTTCTCTGATGCAACTGCTTGACCAAGCCACACAGCCACTCGGTGGCGATTTCCAAAGCACAGTGCGCGCTTGGCTTGGCGATAACGGTGCCTTTGCCATTGGCAGCTTGGATAAGCTGTTGGATACTGACCGCAGCAACGATTCCGAAACTGAATTTCTGTTGGTTCTTCAGATTACTGACCGCGCCGCAGCAGAAGCACTCTTTGAGCGCCTCGCACCACCTAGCGGCTATACCAAGAACAGCACCGCCGATTTCACTGATTACGAGGATGCTAATGGGCTGCCTGTTGCGGTGCGTGTGACCAACGATCTGTTTATGCTTGGCAACACAGCTACCATCAGCGCCACGCTCTCTCGTGATGCCAAGTTGAACAGCAATCCCGACTTCACTACCACCGCTGGCGCGCTGCCGGCTGAAGGCTACAACATCCTTGCCTACCTCAACTTTGCCAGCCTGCAAAGCACCTTTGAGATGATGATGCCACCTGCTCAGCGCGAATTGTTAGCAGCTTCTTTCGTGCCGATAGCATTCGGTGCAACCATCCTTGATGAGCGCTCTTTGGTGTTGGATACTGCCGTGCCTAACACCGTTGAGGCGCTCTACGGCGACGTTGACCTCACTTCGCCGACCAACCCAACCTTTGCTGCCTATATGCCCGCTGATACGATCCTCTCCATCCAGACTAGGAACTTGAAGGGACTCTATGATGTTGTCCTGACTGCTCTTCGCTCAAGCATGGAGAGTCAAGGGCTTGGTGTGGAAGACCTTGAACGCGGCTTGCGTCAGATTGAAGGCGCGGTGCAGATGCTGACTGGGCTTGACCTCAATGAGGACATCCTAAGCTGGATGACGGGCGATTTTGCCTTGTTTGTTGCCTACACACCGCAAGCCAACTCGCTGTTGGAGGCGGCGATTGATCCCGACACTCCTGTGCCATTTGTCGGCTACAACTTCGGCTTGATCATTGAAGCAACCGACGCTGCAAAGGCTGCCAACATAGTCAGTTCGCTCGGCACTGCGCTAGAACGTGCGCTGCAAGATGCGCCTAACGTCACCCTGACCAAAGGGGACGGCGCGCTGACAATTGCCCTAGATGTGCCGAACCTCAGCACACCAATTGAATTGGTGCTTGGCGCGAACGACTCTGTCTTTTACTTCGCCACCAAAGCGGCTGCCGATCACATCACCAGTGGCACAGCAGGTTTGACTGCCGCACTCGGCTACGAGGAAGCGATGAAGTATGCCCTGCCCAATGCCAACCAAATTTGGTATATGGGGACGGATACGATCAACCTAGCGGCAGAGTTCATTGCGTTGCAAGATGTGATAACGGGACGCACTTTCTCGCGCATCATCGGTGACCTAAGCGGCACGCCGCAAGCACCTGCCACGCCTGATCCACGCCAGGAACTCAGCCAGTTTCGCCAGACGCGCTTCTTTGGGCAGTTGTTTGCGCCACTGCTCAGCAGCAGCTCGATCAGCGTTGCCTTGAATGGTGATTATCAGGTGTCGCGTTTAGTGCTAACGCTGCCTGAATAACCTTTCTATCGCACAGGGCGGATTTTCCGCCCTATTCAGTTTAGGGAGTTGTAGATAATGAACCACTTCTTCCGTTTAACAACTGCGCTCATCCTCATCGCTGCGCTGATCGTTCTCGCCTTACCTGCTGCACCTGCCCATGCCCAAAGCCGTGTCACCTACACCATCACCGAAAAAGACATCAATGCCTATCGGTTGCCTGCCAATGTGCGCCGCTTTGTGAGCAACGTCAGCGTAGATTTGCAGAGAGATCAAGCTGTGGTCAAGGCGAAAGTTAGCTATGGACGCCTGACGCTGGATACTGTTTCGACGTGGCAGCCCGTTATTAGTAATGGGCGGCTAACATGGAAGGCGACGAGTGCCACTGTGGGCGGCACGCCCCTAACAGCGGCGCAGCTTGCCACACTCAACAGCACCGCCAAGCGCGCCATCGAAGACGCTGTGAAGCGCTACATTGATAGCAAGGTGCGCGGGCGCTACACCGTTGAGAGTGTAAGCATTACTGAAGATGAAATTACGGTGGCTGTTTTGTTCAGCCGTTAGGCTGTGATACACCCCTTTGATCGCCTTTCTTTGCTTGCGGGCTGAGAAGGCAACAGTGGCATTTACCCCACCCTAAATCCCGCCCCGCACGCAGGGCGGGACTTCGAACATCTCTTCCGCCCCGCTGCACAGGCGTATCCCAATAACCTATGCTACAATGGAATTATGTTATATTGAAAGGCGTGTATTATGAAAACAACAGCCTTCAGCCTGCGGCATATCGCCGTGATTGTGGCATTTCTTGCCACCTTGGTCATGAACTTCCTGTCACAGGGCGCGGCAGCCTTTAACCTAACGCTCTTTCCGCGCACAGTGGCGGAAGTAGGTGAACGCTATCCGATCTACTTCCTGCCCGCGGGCTATGTGTTTGCCATCTGGGGCGTTATCTATATTGGCATTGGTGCGTTCGTGGTCTACCACAGCACAAGTGGGCGCTTTAATCCGCGTATGACGCAAGTCGGCGGGCTGTTTGTGCTCAGCTGCCTTGCAAACATGGTCTGGTTGGTGCTGTTCCTGAACGAGCAGTTTGCCCTTAGCACGCTTGCCATGTTGGTGTTGCTGGGATCACTGCTCAGAATCTACCTCATTCAGGAGATCGGCATTCAGCCCGTCTCCGCGCAAGTACGTTGGGCAGCGCACATTCCCTTCAGCATCTATCTGGGCTGGATCACAGTGGCAACCGTCGCCAACGTCGCCTATGTACTCTTTGACAGCGGCTGGACAGGCTTTGGCATTGGCGGTGAGCTGTGGGCAGCTATCATGGTGGCAGTGGCAACCTTTATCACGGTGCTGATGGTGGTACGGCGGCGTGATATTGCCTATGCGCTGGTGGTGATTTGGGCGCTGATCGGGATTGTGGTGCGCTATCCAAATGTGGCAACAGTCGCGCTGGCAGCCGGACTTGCCGCTGCTGGGATCGGCGTAGTGGTTGCCCTGCAAATTCTTGGTGGACGGCGTGCAGTGGCTGCCTAAAACACAACGTGCTGCAACCTGATTTAGATTGCAGCACGCTGCTGTTCGGGCCCGACGGGTCTCGAACCCGCGATCTCCGGCTTGACAGGCCGGCGTGTTAACCACTACACCACGAGCCCTTGTTGCTTGAGCAACGCATACAACTATAGCGGAAAGTTGGATGGCGCGCAAGGGTCAACTTGGTAGAGGCGGTGTGAAGTGTGCGATTTGCAGCCACGCCTTTGCTGCGTTACCTTTGGAACTCTATGCGAGGTTTGCATGAGCAAGCTTTAAGTGGCAGCGCGCTTCTGAGCAAGGCAGGAGCGCGCTGATCTTCTAGCGGCGCGCTGACTGGCTGAGGTAAATATAGATCGGGCGGATTGCCCAGTCGCTGTTCAGCACGCTGAAGCCTGCTTCCGGCAGACTTGGCGCGCCGTCGTTGATATAGCCTTCCAGAGAGGCAAAGTTCAAATTCCACAGAATCATCGGGCCCATGAATGACGCCAAATCGCCGCTTTGTGCCAACTCAAAGGCGCGCATGATGTACTGCGCCTGCTGTGCCTCGTTCAACCGATTCATCCAG
Source organism: Anaerolineae bacterium (assembly GCA_034436355.1). GTDB lineage: Bacteria > Chloroflexota > Anaerolineae > Aggregatilineales > UBA2796 > CP2-2F. The sequence goes on along the minus strand of DAOTVQ010000025.1, from coordinate 28,143 downwards.
CCAAGTGCTGGCTCAGTTGGCGGAATGGCAAGTGGTCCTGCGACGTGATCGCGGTAGCGCAAGTTTTCAAAGCTCGCCCAACCGAACTCAGTTGCCCACAGTTTGCCACTGCCGTGACCAAACTCTAGCATGATGTTGCGGTAATCCTCAATCGTATCGAGGAAGAAGAAGACGCGCTGATCGTCCCACCCTTGCGAAGGATTGGCGCAGCAGCGCGCATCCGGCGCATTTGCCCAGCCATAAGGGTGGATGCCAATGCCGAAGTTTGGATCGTTAACTGGCAAGCCGGCGCTGTAGAGTTCACGCAACCAAACGCGATCATTGACTGAGCCATCGGCGGTATCGCCCGCTGGCGCTAAGCCTGCCGTCAGCACCACAATCTCGCTAGAGCGCTGCCGAATGGCTTGATAGGCAGCATCGAAGTAGCGCTTGTAGGTTACGCCGCCTTTGGGTGCGCCCGTCCACTCACGAATCAGATTTGGTTCGTTCCAAATCTCAATGGCGTGAATGAAATCCGTCCCCCAGTTATCCAGCAGTGTGCCGATGAAGGCGGCGTAGGCGTTCGGATCGCTGGGCGGACCTTCAAGCTGCCCGCGTGCCTCAGGCGGGCGCGCCCAATCAGGTGCGTTCACAATGCTGATCATGATCTTGAAGCCGCGCCTGCCTGCATAGATCAGGTTATCGCGGATGACGCTGAAAACTTGCGTGAACTCACCCGGTGCTGGCTCCATCTCACGCCAGTTCACCTGAGTCTTGATCCAGCGCAACTGCATAAACTGCGCTCGATCTACCAGAAGCTGCCAGCCATCAATCTCCACGTTGGCGTATGCCTGAATGCCCATTAATTCAGCATTGAGCATGGGCAGTGGCGGCAAGGTAGGTTGGGCGGGTGGCTGTGGTGTGGGTGAGGCTTCTGGTGTGGCGGTGACAAACACAATTTGCGGCGTGGGCGTTTGTGGATCAGTGACTGAACCGAAAGGTGGGATAAAGGGTGTGGGTGTTGGGTTATCCTGTGCGCTGGTTGGCGCAAGGGCAGTAAAACTGACCAATAACAGCAGCGCAATAGCTGCAACTGGTCGAAAGCGCATGGCAAATTCCTATACATGCATACAACGAGACGCCTTCATTTTACCGCACATGAAGGCATCTTGTGTAGGTTGGGTGTGCTGCACAGCGCATTTCCCCTCAAATTGCGGGGAAACACAAGCGATCAAAGCGCGCTAGAATATTGTGTATAGTCCCTGTTCAAAAAGGCGCTGCGAGCAGAGCGCAGGTCGGAGTCGAAAATGTATCTCACGGTTGGTCTAGCGCAGCTTTATCCCAAAATTGGCGATGTAGGGGCAAACCTGAAAACACACTTGGCACAAATTGAGGCGGCAAAAGCGCACGGCGTTCAACTTTTGATGTTCCCTGAGCTTTCGCTGACGGGCTATAACCTGCAAGACCTTGTTTATGAAGTTGCCATGCAGCCAACAGCGGAAAATCCGATCTTTCGCCAACTGCTGGAGGCGAGCGGCGATCACGCTATGGACTTGATGGTTGGCTTTGTGGATACAGATCAGCAGGCGCGCTACTTCATCGGCGCTGCCTATCTATCGGGCGGCAAGGTGCTGCATGTGCATCACAAGGTCTATTTGCCAACCTATACCATGTTTGATGAAGGGCGCTACTTTGCATGGGGCGATGCGGTGCGCGCCTTCGATACGCGCTTTGGGCGCTTCGGCATGTTGATCTGTGAGGATTTTTGGCACGCCTCGCCGCCCTATTTGCTCTGGATTGACCGCGCCGATCTGTTCCTGTTCCACAGTGCAAGCCCAGGTCGCGGCTTGGATGCCTCTGATCGGCTTGGTTCGGCGCGCTGGGTACAGTTGGTCAATCAGGCGTATGGCAGCCTGTTCACCAGCTACATTCTGCACTGCAACCGCGTTGGCTATGAGGACGGCTTGAATTTCTGGGGCGGCAGCACCATTATTGATCCTGACGGCGAGATCATCTGTGCAGCGCCTATGCACGAGCCTGCGCTCTGCATTCAAACCATTGACCTAAACCAAACGCGACGCACGCGCACACGCCTACCGCTGCTGCGTGATGAGCGCACCGGGCTTATGGCGCGTGAGCTAACACGCATTATCGAAGAATCGCCAGACAGAGCGCTAGGCGCACGCTAAAAGGAGCAGCAGATAATGGTTAACACGCTTATTCAACCACAGCAGCGCGTAGATGTAGACGCCCTGCTCACCATCAACACTGACCTCGCCACCAAGATTATGGTTGGCTTCATTCAAGATGCTGTGACGAAGGTCGGCTTTTCCCGCGCTGTGATCGGGCTGAGCGGCGGCATAGACTCGGCGTTGGTCGCTTTCCTTGCCGCACAAGCACTCGGCGCAGAAAACGTGCTTGCCGTCCGAATGCCTTACCGCACTTCCTCAGAGGGCAGCCTGACCGACGCGCAAGCCGTGATCGATCAGCTTGGCTTGCCATCGCTCACAGTTGAGATCACACCGATGGTGCAGCCCTTGATCGATCTCTTTCCCGATATGGATGGCGTGCGGAAAGGCAACATCATGGCGCGCCAACGCATGATTGTGCTGTATGATCAGTCGGCGGCGTGGAAAGGCTTGGTGATCGGCACCAGCAACAAGACCGAAGTCCTGCTGGGCTACTCCACCCTCTTTGGCGATAGCGCCGCTGCCTTACAGCCCATTGAGGACTTATACAAGACGCAAGTGCGGCAGCTTTCGCGGGCGCTGGGCGTGCCGCAGAGCATCCTGGACAAAGCACCTTCCGCCGATTTGTGGACAGGGCAAACCGACGAAGGCGAACTCGGCTATACTTATGCTGAGGTAGATCGCTTGCTCTACCTGTTGGTGGATGGGCGCTATACAGTGGAAGAAGCAGCTGCGCAGGGCTTTGATCTCGCCTTTGTAAAGCGCGTTTGGCGGCGGGTGCGGATGAATCACTTCAAGCGCACTATGCCGAACGTGGCAAAGCTGAGTCGGCGCAGCATTGGGCATGATTTTCTGTATCTGCGCGACTGGGCAGGCTGACCTTGACGGCAAGCTGCTGCTAGTGTGCAGGACGATGGCTAATGATCGGGATAAGTGTAGAAATTGTGCCATATGCACGGCGCTTTCGGCGCGATCTGTTGGCGCTGGTGGACGATCCGAGCGTGTGGCTGCACATCCACCTCGATTGGCACAGTGTGGAAGAATGGATCGCGCATCCCAACGTGCCAATCTACCTTGCCCTGCAACATCGGCGCGTGATCGGCGCTATTGCGTCAACGCCACCACAGAGCGGCGCGGCGTGGTTGCGCCTGATCGCACTCCGCACAGATATACCTTCCAGTGATGTGTTCGCTGTGTTGTGGCGTGCCTTGCGCCTGCGCTTGATCGAACTTGGCAGCGCAGAAGTGGCTGCGTTGGCACTCCACACATGGGTGGGCGATCAGTTGGCAGAGCAAGGCTTTACGCACATTGAGGAAATTATCACACTGCGCCGCAAAGGCTATGATTTTCCCACGACACCGCGCCCTGAACTGCACATCCGCCACGCCGATTGGCGTGAGGCATCCTTGGCGGCTGCCATTGATCGGGCAGCATTCTTGCCCGTCTGGGCGCTAGACGAGGCGTCGGTGCGCCAAGCAACACGCGCTGCCGCTAGCTTTACCCTTGCTGAGCAAGACGGGCGCGTACTGGGCTACCAAATTACGACGCTGCACGGCGAGAGCGTTCACTTGGCGCGTTTGGCAGTGCTGCCAGAGGTACAAGGCAGCGGTGTGGGCGGTGCGCTGCTCAGCGAGATGTTGGGCAGTTTCATTGAGCGCGGCGTGCTGGCTGCCAGCGTGAATACACAGGCAAGCAACGTCCGTTCGCGGCGGCTTTACGAACGCTACGGGTTCGTCCACAGCGGGATGGATATTCCCTGCTGGCGAATGGTGCTGGCGTAACACCTTCCGCTGCTGTGTGTTCATTCTCGCAGAATGTTTTACGTGGGTTAAAATAGCCAAAAGCATTTTTACCCAACACTTTTAAGGACACACCCAATCATGACCGATACGCCTAAAGCGGATAAATACGCACAGCTTCAGCAGATGCGCGCACGCAGCCAGGCTGGCGGCGGCGCGGATCGCATTGCCAAGCAGCACAAGGCGGGCAAACTCACCGCACGCGAACGGCTAGACCTGCTGCTTGATCCGGGCAGCTTCCGCGAATTAGATGCCTTTGTGGTGCAGCGCTCGCGTGATTTTGGCATGGATAAGCCGGAGAATCAATTCCTCAGCGATAGCGTCGTGACAGGCTGGGGAACGATCAACGGGCGCTTGGTCTATGTCTATTCGCAAGATTTCACCGTCTTTGGCGGCTCGCTCTCGGAAGTGCATTCTGAGAAGATCGTCAAGGTGATGGAGATGGCACTTAAGAGCGGCGCGCCGATCATCGGCTTGAACGACAGCGGCGGCGCACGCATTCAAGAAGGCGTGGTCAGCTTGGGCGGCTATGCCGATATTTTCTTGCGGAACACGCTGGCAAGCGGCGTCATTCCGCAGATCAGCGCAATCTTGGGCCCGTGTGCCGGTGGCGCGGTCTATTCGCCTGCCCTCACCGATTTTATCTTCATGGTCAAGAACACTTCCTATATGTTCGTGACGGGTCCCGATGTGGTCAAGTCGGTGACGCATGAGGAAGTCAGCTTTGAGGATTTAGGTGGTGCCTCCGTCCACAGCGCCACGAGCGGCGTTTGCCACATGGCAGCCGAAAGTGAGGAAGACTGCCTCTACCTGATCCGCGAACTGCTCACCTACCTGCCGCAGAATAATATGGAAGACCCGCCGCTGAAGCCCGCCAAAGATGATCCGCTCCGCAGTGACCCGCGCCTGAACGAGATCGTGCCGGATAGCCCCAACAAGCCCTACGACATCAAAGAGGTGATCCAGATGATCGTGGATGACGGGCAGTTTTTCGAGATACACGAATACTATGCGGCAAATATTGTGGTCGGTTTTGCGCGCTTAGGCGGCTACAGCGTTGGCATTGTGGCAAACCAACCGATGGTGTTGGCAGGCGTGCTAGATATTGACGCCAGCGAGAAGGCGGCGCGCTTCATCCGCTTCTGCGATTGCTTCAACATCCCGATCATCACCTTTGAGGATGTGCCAGGCTTTATGCCCGGCACCAAGCAGGAACACGGCGGCATCATCCGTGCCGGCGCAAAACTGCTCTATGCCTACTGCGAGGCAACTGTGCCAAAGCTGACCGTGATCACGCGCAAGGCATACGGCGGCGCCTACGACGTGATGAGCAGCAAGCACATTCGCGGTGATTTGAACTTAGCGTGGCCCACAGCAGAAATCGCGGTGATGGGACCTGACGGCGCGGTGAACATCATCTTTCGCCGTGAACTGGCAGAAGCAGAAGACCCTATCGCCAAGAAGGCTGAGTTGGTCGCCATGTACCGCGAGAAATTCGCCAATCCATATGTGGCAGCCTCCCGCGGCTACATTGATGATGTGATCATGCCCAGCGAAACGCGCCCACGCCTGATCAACGCTTTGAATGCCCTGCAAAACAAGCGCGATAGCAACCCGCCCAAGAAACACGGCAACATTCCGCTTTGAGGTAGGTGCAAATCACCTTATAAAAAGCGCGGAGACCTGTTCAGGTCTCCGCGTTGTATTTTAGGCTATGGCGTTGGTGTACGGGTCAGTGTGGGCGTAAAGGTTGGCGTGCGCGTCGGAGTCACTGTGCGCGTGGCAGTTGGTGTGGGTGTGAAGGTCGCAGTATCAAGACGCGGCGCAAAGGTTGGCGCAAGCTGCGTATTGGTCGCGGTGCGTGTGGCAGTGGGCGGTAGCGGTGTGCGGGTTGCCGTGTTGGTTGGGCGCGGCGTGTTTGTGGCAGTCGGTGTGAAGGTCGGCGTGAAAGTGCGCGTCGGTGTGGCGGTTGCGGTGAAGGTTGCCGTATGGGTAGGCGTGTTGGTCGCTGTGTTAGTAACTGTTGGCGTGTGGGTAGGCGTCCGTGTGTTGGTGGGCGTCAGCGTGTGCGTGGGTGTGCGTGTGTTGGTTGGCGTGAGGGTGCCTGCCACAGCCGTCCCAACTGCCTGCTGGAAGGGAATGGCGGTTAGGGTCGCAGCGACGGCATCGTTAAAAGCACGGGTTGGTTCTGGTGTGAAGGGCAAGCGCCACACTTTGACATCTTCAACAAAGGTTGAGGCACCATCGCGCTCACTGTTGGTGTAAAGCCCTGTTGCGACTTGAATGCAGCCTGCCTCTTGATAGTGGGAAACATTCAGATCAGCGATCAAAAGGCTGTTTAGGTAGAGCGAGGCAAGTCTGCCGCGCACAACCAACAGCAGATCGTTGTAAGAATCGCGGGCAATGTTAACACCATCTGGTAAGGCAGCGCGCTCAATTATCTCGAATGTAAAGGGCGCATCAGGCTGCCCACGGAAGTAGCGCAGCAGCTCGTACTGACCACCTTGATTGAAAATCACGCGATACTCTTGATCACGGGTGCGGCGGAACACGATGCCATGCGACCATGCAAAATCATCGTAAGGCGTATAGAAGCGAGCGCTGATGATGAAGTTCGGTGTACAGACGACTTCATAAGCGCTGATGAGGTTATCAGCGGCATTATGCGGCAGGCGAATGAGCGCTTCCTCAAAGATTAGGCGCGCATCGGCAAGCAGAGGCGTGAGAGTCGGTGCAAATGCGCTTGCCGTACCCGTCGCATTCAGCTCAGCACTGCGTGTCTCGGTCGCATTGGGAGTCGCGGTTGCCGTGTGTGTGGCAGTCGCAGTGCGCGTGCGGGTTGGTGGGCGTGTTGCCGAAGGCGTGAAGGTTGCCGAAGCGGTGGGCGTTGGTGTGATGGTAAAAGTTGCCGTGCGCGTTCTTGTGGGTGTAGATGTAACTGTCGGCGTCAGGGTGGAGGTGGCGCTTGGCGTCACGGTATTGGTTGCCGTTGGCGTTTGGGCAAGCTCGGTGGCAAGGATAATCGCCGCTAAGGTGCGCTCAATGGCGCGTGCTGTTTGGGAAGCACTCAGCGCCGCGCTGAACGTTTGGGTCAGATCGGGCGTGTGAGTCAGCGTTGCGGTGAGTGTGGCTGTGTGCGTAGCGCTTGGCGTGTGTGTGGGCGTCACGGTGAAGGTGGCACTTGGCATTGGCGTATTGGTTACCGTTGGCGTTTGGGCAATCTCTGTGGCAAGGATGATCGCCGCTAAGGTGCGCTCAATGGCGCGTGCCGTTTGGGAAGCGCTCAGCGCCGCGCTGAACGTTTGGGTCAGGTCGGGCGTGTTGGTCAGGGTTGCGGTGAGCGTGGCTGTGTGCGTAGCGCTTGGCGTGTGTGTTGGTGTATGCGTGACGGTGGGCGAAGGCGTGTGTGTGGGCGTGCGCGTATCAGGACGAGCAGCCGTTGCCGTTTGGTCAAGGGCGCGGCGTGTGCTTTCAAAGATCGAGATGGCGGTCAGCGTGATCGGCAGCGTGTCCGGCGTGCGCGTGGGAACAGTGATCTGTGTGGCGCTTGGCATGGCGGCTGCTGTTTGTGCTACAAGGGTTTGGCTGTTCACAAACGTCCCAGTGAAGGCAGCCGCTAAGGTTTGTGTGGCAATGGCTTGGGCTGTCTCCACAGCAGCTTGAGTCGCCAAAGTGCTTAGGGCGGCTTGACTAATTGCCGTTCCTGTTGCCGCCGAGTCGGGCGTGATGGTTGGTGTATGGGACGGTGTATATGATGGTGTAGCAGTCGGCGTTAGAGTCGGTGAGAAGGTTGGTGTTTCAGTAGGTGCGGCGGTGGGCGGCGGTGTTGGTGAATTGAGGGCAATGCGCGTGGCGGCAATGTTGGTGGCGATTGCATTTTGGGCAGCAACGACAGTTTGGGTGGCGTTGCGGGCGGTTTCAGCGCGTTGTGTTGCATCGGGTGTATGGGTGAGGGTGGCAGTGCTGGTCTGGGTTGGAGTCGGTTCAGGGGTAGGCGCGCAGCCTACCATAAGTAAAAAAAGGCTGAGCAAGGCAACTCGGCTATGCCAACGCATGACTCTCCCTTTCAGTGCATTCACGATCAAGCGGATTGTAGCCTCTGAGGGTGGATAAGACAACCTAACCGCGCTGCATCTGTTCGGCTGCTTTAGCCCAATCGCCACCACTGGCGCGAATGGCTGCCAGCGCTGCGCCATGAATGGGTGGCAAGGCGGGCGCACTCAGGCGGATGGGCATTTTGTCAAGGGCTTTGGCAAAGGCGGTACGCATACCAAAAATGTGATCCCACACGCCGCCGATCAGCGCTAAGGGCAATCCCTCGTCGTCAAAGTCCATCTGTTTGTGCAGCGCACCAACCGCTTGAGCAAGCGCTGCGGCACCCTCAGCAAGGATGCTCTGCGCCACATCATCGGCGGCGGCAGCCGCTTGCCCAACTAACGGCGCCAGCGCAGCGAAACCACGTGCGCCAAAGTCTGCCCCATAAATTAAGCGTTTGATCGCACGCACCTCCGAGACGCCGAAATGTGCCAGCAACGACGCGGTGAGCGCTGTTGGCGCGCCAACACCATCTAGGGCATGGAAAACAGCCCGCACCGCCGCCATGCCAAGCCAAACAGCGCTGCCTTCATCACCTACCAGCCAGCCCCAGCCGCCCACACGCACAATTTGCCGATCTTGCCGCAAGCCAACCAGAATGCTGCCGGTGCCGCTGATCACGATGGCGCCCGCCGCACCTAGATGCGCGCCCATTAATGCCGCCACACCGTCGTTTTCTATCCACACCTGCTCCGCTGGCAGAATTTCGCGTAGGATATTGCGCGCTATGGCTGCCTCTGGCGCAATAGCGTTCTCAATGCCCGATAAGCCCATCCCAACAGCACGCACGGCTTGCAACGGTAAGTTAGCTGCCGCAAATGCCGCGCCGATTGCCTCTCGCAAGTTGTGTGCCATGCGCGCCGCGCCATCCTGTGCTGCCAAATGCAGCAATCCGTCGCCGCTGCCCATACCCAAAAGCTGACCCTCCAGCGTGAACAGCGCGCACTTGGTGGAAGTTTGCCCGCCATCCACGCCGATTACATACATGGTCATCACACCAACGCCGCGTAAAGTTGCGCCAACAAACCCATCCCAAACTGAGAGATGACGCGGTAGTCATCCCGTTGGAGCGCTTCGCCGCCCTTGTTCACCTGAGCCACACCGCTTAAGAAGCCATCGGGCGTTAGGGCATTGCTGAGGGCTTGGGCGGCTTGTGCAGCAGGCTGGCGCATGGCAGGTGAGAGCAAGCCCGCCTTGGCGCCAAGGGCAAGCGCCGCCGCAATGCCGGCTGAGCCGCCGTTATCAGGCAGCACATCTGGCGCATCCAAAAAGGTGTGCCACACGCCGTTTCGATTCTGCCGACGGATTGCCCACTGCGCAGCACGGGCAAACTCTTGGCGCAGATCGGCGGGCGGATCGGGCAGAACGGCAAGCGTGCGCGCTAACCCAAGCAGATACCACGCCACTGCACGCGCCCAATTCACAAACGTGCGCCTGCCATCAGCAGACAAGCGCAGCGCAAGCGCCTCATCCTCAAAGAGCGCCTTGCGGGCGCGCAACTGCTCCAAGGCAGCCGCGATCAGGCTCGGCTCATTACGCAGCACGCCAATCTGCGCCATTGGGTAGGCAACCGTATAACTGCCTTCTGCCGTCAGCATCTCGCCATCCTGCACAGCGCCGTTGGTTGCACGGGATTCACGCCAGAAGCGCACCGCCAACTCAAGGGCGGGATGGTTGGGCTGCGTGCGCGCCAAAACCGCGAAGGGCAAGGTGCATTCCACGCCGTAAATGCTGCGCTTAGGCTGGCTGAAATCATCTTCATAATCAAGGTTGCCCTCGGCATCAAAGAAGTGGGCAAAATGCGTGGCAATGGTCTGCTGGGCGCTCTCAGCATCCAGCAGACCAACCTCTGCCATATCCTGCAAGCCGTTCAGCACGCAGCCTTCCTGCCACCCGAAGAATTGTAGCGAGGCACGCGAATTCAGGCGTTGGCGAAAAGCTGCCAAGCGATCCAACGCCGTGCCAAGAAACAGGTGTGGCATCAGGGCAGGGTCGGCATCGCCGTTCGGATCATGCAACAGCCAGAGCGGCGCGTTACCCTGCACAAGGCGCAACCCTAAGCCTTCTTGGGCAATCTCGCGCACAGTTTGGGCAGAGAGCAGCGCTTCAAATGGCTGAAAAGCGTGCGCTTGGCGGATGTCCATGCGTGCCACAACGCGCCCACTGGCAAGGGCAAGCGCCTCTAGCAGCACATCCTCCCGCGAGTCGAGCGCCACACTTAGCCGCAAACACGGACGCTCGCCTACAGGCGCCGACTCCAGCTCATCCCAATAGAGCAGCGTTGGCGCACCACGCGGCAGCACGGCAAAAGCGTGCCAACCGCGTGCAACTCGGTAGCCCTCTGGCACGCTCAGGCGCGGCGCAGAGGCAACCTTCCCGACGTAATAATCACGCTTGCTCATTTTAAGCCCGAACGGGTTAACCCTTCCACAAAGTAACGCTGCAACAAAATGAAAATAATCAGGACGGGCAGCATCATCACAAAAGCCGCTGCCAATGCCAGATTATACTCACTTGAATATTCCCCAAAAAAGCCTGCTAAGCCCAAGGGCAGCGTCCGCATATTTTCTTTGGTAACCGCCACAAGGGGCCAAATGTAGCTATCCCAACTGCCTAAGAAGCTAAAAATGGCAACGGCTGCCAATGCCGGGCGGCTCATCGGGATAATGACGCGCCACAGAATGCCCAACTCGCTGGCGCCATCCAGCCGCGCTGCCTCGATGTAGTCATCAGGCAAGGTCAGAAAGTGCTGCCGCATCAGGAAAATGCTGAAGGCGTTCACCGCTTGCGGAATAATCAAGCCCTGATAAGTATCCAACCAGCCTAGATCGCGCACCACCAAATACAGCGGCACAAGGATCACCTGCACCGGCAGCATCAGGGTGCTAAGGATTGCCAAGAAGGCGATGCCGCGCCCTGGATAGCGGAATTTTGCCAGACTGTAGCCTGCCAAACTCGCCACCACAAGCGTGATCAGAATCGTGACGGCAGCCGCGAAAATGCTGTTCAGGAAGTAGGTACCAAAGGGGCGCTGCTGAAAGGGCAGGATAAAATTCTGCCACTGCCACTCAGTCGGGAAAATCTCCAGCGGAATGCGAAAGACCTGCTCCTTAGGCTTAAGCGCCGAGAGGAACGACCACAACAGCGGAAAGATGATCACAGCCGCGCAGAGGATCAGCACCGCATAAGTGGCAACCTTCGTGCTGTCGAATCGCGGCAGCCGCGCAGGTTTTTTGGAAAGCGTGTTCATCTGGCACCTTCCTACTGGTTATTGCGGAACAGCCGCAGTTGAATGACCGTGAAGCCGAGCGCGATCACAAATAGGATGACCGACATGGCAGACGCACGCCCCATATTGAAGCCGATCCACCCTGTCTCGTAAATCAGCACGGAGAGGACAGTTGTTGCGTCACCCGGTCCGCCGCCGGTCATGATCCAGATCGCATCGAAGTGGCGCAGCGCATTGATAATCGAGACGACGACGACAAAGAGCGTGGTCGGGCGCAGCAGCGGAAAGGTGATATAGGCGAATAACTGCCAGCCATTCCCACCATCCAAGCGGGCTGCCTCGTAGTATTCGTTAGGAATGTTCTGCAAGCCAGCAAGGAAGATCACGGCATAGTAGCCTGTGGCGCGCCAAATTGCCATGATGATGACCGCCCACAGCGCATACTGGCGATTGTTGAGCCAAGGGATAGTCTCGCCGCCAGTGAAGGGTGCTAAGACCACCGAGTTTATCGGACCGAACGGATGGTAGAGCAACGTCCAGATAATGGCAAGCACCACCAACGGCATCACAATGGGCGTGAAAAACACCGTTCGGAAGAAGGTGCGAAAGCGAATGTTTTGGTTGAGGGTGATTGCCAAGCCCATTGCCAGCACCCAAATCGGCACGCTGACGCCCAGCGCGTAGACAGCCGTCGTTTGCAGCGAGCGCCCAAAGGCAGCCGAGTTGAACAGGCGCTCATATTGGCGTAAGCCAACGTAGCGTTTTTCCGAGAGCAGATCGTATTCGTGAAAGCTGAGGTGAATGGCGTTTGCCATTGGGTAGAAGGCGAATACTGTAAAATAGATCAGCGCAGGCAGGATGAAGAGCAGCCCTGTCAGCGCAAGGCGACGGCGGTACGTAAGCCATGCTGTGCGCGGCACAGCGGCAGCAGGTATTGTGGTGCTGTAAGGACGCATGATGCTACTCCAAAAATGTAACGACAAGGGCGGGTTATGCGCCCGCCCTTAGCAAACGTAGCCAATAAGCGCGTTAAAAAGGTGTTTAGCGCGCTTATCTAGATAGCGAAGGCTATTGAATGACCGACTCAATCTCTTGACAAGCCTCATCCAGCACTGTTTGAGCATCCAAGCCATTCAACACAGCATCTTGCACTGCCTTGTGAATAAAGGTGCTGATCTGCCCGCCTTGTGGATGGATCAGGCGCGGACGCCCATACTGCATCTGATCAATGAACACTTCTAAACCCTTGAACGCCTTTGCCTCAGGCGCGTCCGTCCAGCCCAGACGTGGCAGCACATAGCCTGCCGCCGGCAGCCAGCGTGCGCCTTGCTCAGAGGCAAAGTTGATGAACTTCCACGCCTCAGTTTGCTTTTCACTCTTGGCGTTCACCACCCACAGCCACGTCGAGAGCATGACCACATTACGGGTGGCGTCCGTCATCTGAGGCAGTGGGATAATGCGGTAGTTCTCGACCACCTCTGGGTTGCTGGCGAAAGTTGGCACTGCCCACGGCCCCAAAATCCACATGCCAACCTTTTCCTGCACAAAGTCTTCCATCGCGTTTTGGGCGGTGGAAAGGTTAATGCCGGGTGCACCTGCGCCATACTTGGTATACATATCCTGCATGGTCTGGAGTGCCTTTACGCCTTCGGGGCTGTTCAGGGTGCAGGTATTGCCCTTGTCATCATCGCTGAGGATTGAGCCACCGAGTTGATAGAGCAACGGCGAGTAGAGCAGCATCGTCCAGCCGGGCGTCAGCAGGTTCCAGGCAAAGCCCTGCCGCTCAAAGCGCCCGTTTTCCACCTTTGCCAGCTTGGCGCCAATCGTACCGACTTCTTCCCACGTCTTGGGATAATCGGTGGCAGGGTCTAAACCTGCTTCACGGAAAATCTTATCGTTGATGACCATCGTCCATGAATTGTATTCAAAAGGAATGCCGTAGACCTTGCCATCGGCGCCCTTGAAGGGATCGAGGCTGCCGGGGACGTAAGCATTTAGGAATGCCTCATCGCTCTCAAAGCCGAAGGCAGCGGCATCCACTGGCGCCAAAACGCCACGGCTGGTCAGGATAGAATGGTTAGCGTCGTTCACATCGAAAATATCAGGTAGTTGGTCACCGGCGGCAGCAGTCAGCACCTTGTTAAGGTACTCGTTGCTCGGAATAATCTCCATCTGAATTTCAACGTTTGGATTGGCTGCCATGTATTCTTTGATTAATTCTTCAGTGAGCACGTCAGCAGGTGGGTGGCTGTGCTTCCAAAAGGTTAGCACAATTTTTTCTTGCGCGTTGGCGGCTGGGGCAACGGCAGCGGCAAATAGGCACATGCACAGCAGAGCTGCGAAGGCACCTCTCCAAAAGCGAGTGGCAGTCATGGTTAAATTCCTCATTGTAAACCAAAGGTCTTTTAAGTGCGCGGCACTCAGCGAAGAGTTTATGCACGAATGTGAAGGTTTGTCAAATTTGTGCCGTGCATAACAAAGCGTGCTTGACTTTTACGAACTTTGCCGTAAGTTTGAATCATCAGCTAAGCGTCGTAGTCGTTTTGAGAAACACACTACCTATGCACCCAACCCTTGAAAAGCTGCGCGGCGGACTGATCGTCTCGTGCCAAGCGCAGCCGCACAGCCCTGTGTACGGTGGCAAATTCATGGCAGCCTTTGCACGCTGCGCCGAACTGGGCGGTGCAGTGGCAATCCGCGCTAATGGTGCGCGAGATGTGCGCGCTGTGCGGGCTGCCGTCAGCTTGCCGATCATTGGCATCAACAAGCGGCGTGGCACACGCTACCCCGTCTATATCACACCGACGTTTGCCTCAGCACGGCAAGTGGTGCGTGCTGGTGCGGAAATTGTGGCGCTGGACGCTACACACCGTCCCCGTCAAGGTGGGCTCGCGCCAGAGGTCTTGATCAAGCGCATTCGTGAAGAGTTGGGCGTGCTGGTCATGGCGGATATTGACACAGTTGAGGCGGCGCTTGCCGCAGAGGCAGCCGGTGCGGAGCTGATCGCCACCACCTTAGCGGGCTATACCGAAGGGCGTGCGCGCAGCACAGGTGCCGATTTGGCGTTGGTGAGCGAATTAGCAGCACGGTTGCATGTGCCAGTGATTTGTGAAGGGCGGCTTGCCACACCTGAGGATGTGCGCGCTGCATTCGCAGCGGGTGCATATGCCGTTGTGGTTGGCACAGCCATCACCAACCCAACGGCGATCACGCGGGCGTTTGTGGCGGCACTGCCGAAGGGTTAGTGGTTCTCGGGCGTTTTAGCTGCCCCAGCTAGATTTAGTGCGCTTTGAGCTTTGCGCTGGACGCTCATCACAGGCAACATTGAACGGCAAACAGGCACTTGCCTATGAGTCACTCTATTTGTCGCCTGCCTTACAGCTACGCCTCCAGCGTACACCATTCCAACTTGACTTATTCGCCGCCTAGCTTATGGATGATCAGGAACGGTTTAAGGCACTCATCGCTGCCATTCGCAATAAGCGCCCGCGCAGTATGGGCAAGCACCCTATTAAGCCTGCCCACACTGCCTGCTGTTACTTGCCCATCGCTGCGCCGCGCACGGACTCTTCTTCGTAGGCGCGCCCGAAGAACTTGCCCAACGTTGTGCCAATGGTGAACTTCTTCATGTAGCCCAAATTTTCTGGCACAAACGCCTTTGGTGTGATGCCAAGCGCTGCCAAGCCATCTTCTTTGATTACGTTTGGCACGGAGAGTAGATCGAGCAGCGTTGTGGAAACAGGCGGATTAGGCAGCACCACCTGCATGAGTGCCACCGCCGGACGCAGCAGCGCCACCGGCACTTTGATCTTGGTGCGGCGTGTCTCCAGTGCTGCCAACACACGATCCACAATCTGTTCGTAGGTCAGCACTTCAGGTCCGCCCAACTCGTATTCCTTGCCAATGGTCGAGTCATCCTCAAGGCAGCGCACGATTGCCTCAACCACATCGCCCACATAAACAGGTTGGAACTGCGCCTTGCCATCGCCCACAATCGGGAAGATGAAGGGCGTCATCTTGATCAGGCGTGCTTGCACGTTGGCGAACTCATCTTGCGGTCCCCAGATGACCGAAGGGCGCACCGCCGACCAGTCCAAGCCGCTTTTGGCAACGTATTCCTGTGCGATGCCCTTGCTGCGTAAAAAGCGCGATTTCACGTCAGGGTATGCACCATTTTGGCACATGTTGATGAAGCGCCGCACGCCGGCTTTCTTGGCTTCTTCAACCACGTTAATCGTGCCTTGCGTATTCAGCAATTCATAGGTGCGCTTGCCCTTCTCAATAGCAATCGCCACAAGGTGAATCACCACATCTACGTCTTTCATCCACTCGGTCAGCGTCTCAGGGCGCGTTACATCCCCTTTGACGATCTCAATCTGCGGCTCAACATCCGCTAGGCGTTTCATCGCCTTATCTACGTTGCCCACCATAGCGCGGACAGGTTTCCCCAACTGCACCAGCCGCCGCACAAGGTTGTTCCCAACGTAGCCTGATGCACCTGTCACTAGAATCATACGTCACTGCCTCCAAAAGGTGTGAGGTTTGCCACTCGCAAAACTGCTTAAGATTGTAGGCGGAAGGCGCGCATTTGCCCAATTACCCGCCCGCGCCGAACAGCCGCCCAAAGACCTGCGCGCCTTGCGCGGCATCGCCTAAGGCGAACCAGACCCAGCCCAATGCTACGTAATGGAAGGTGATCAGGACGCCCGCCACATACACAACGCGCCGCAGAGTCGGCTTTTCGCCCAAACTCGCGTAGAAATCGCGTGTGCGGTCGCTATACTGCTTGTGCAGCCACAGCCCAACGCCGTGCCACACCGCCCAGATCACAAAGTTGAGCGCCACGCCATGCCACAAGCCAATCACGAGCATGGTGCCAAGCTGCCCAATCAGCACCGAGACCCAGGTTGGCGGCTTGCGTTTGCGCGTCACCATATAGCGCGAAAGCGGCATGAACACATAAAAGCGCGCCCAGTTGCTCAGCGTTATGTGCCAACTTTGCCAAAACGCCGTCAGATTGCTCTTGAGGTAAGGCTGCGCGAAGTTTTCGGGCAAATTCACGCCGTAGAGTCGCCCAATGCCAATCGCAATATCCGAATAACCGCTGAAATCGAAGTAGAGGCGGAAGGCGTAAGCATACAGCAGCAGCCACAAGCCGAAGGCTGTTTCGGCACGCGCTGCTGAAAGCGAATCGAGCGCAAAGAGCGCCAGCGTATCGGCAATCACAAACTTTTTGAAGATGCCCGCCGCTATGCGCCCGAAGCCTTCTACAGCGCGTGGCGCATCCAGTGGCGGCAAGGCGCGGTAGTCTTTCACGAAGCGCTCTGCCCGATCAATCGGACCCGCCGTATAGGCGGGAAAAAAGATCAGGTAGGTGAGGTACTCGCGCAGCGTGAGCGCGGGCAATTTGCCGCTTTGCCTATCGCGCAGCGTGTGAATCAGCCGAAAGGCAACATAAGAGAAGCCGAGCCAGCCAAGATCAAGGCTGTCGGCAATCGTGAGCGGGCGGTCGGCGTTGGCGCGCAGCCAGGCTGCCAGTCCGTTTGCCAGCGGCTCGCTTTTCAGCACAGCGAACAAGGCGATGAGCGCCGCCAAAAAAACGGGAATGGCTGCCGTGCGCTGCTCAGGTGTAGCGACAAGTGGCTGTGCTGCGATCAACAGCGCGCCAATGCCGACGAAGGCGATCAGCACATCCAAGATCGGCGGTGTGGGTGAGGCTGCCAAGCGCGGCACACCATTGAAATTACCCATCAGAGCGATGATCGCCGCTACGCCGAAAGTTGCACCAAGCGTGATCAAATCGTCGCGTTCAAGGCGTTCCGCGTCCGATGGGCGCGTCAGCCACCAGCCGATCAGGGCGAGGATCAGGATCAGGGTTGGCAGGGCGTAGTCCATCGGCGGCAGCGGCAGGGCAGGCTGCAAGCCGTAGATCGCCAGCAGGCTG
The DNA here is from genome assembly GCA_034436355.1 of Anaerolineae bacterium. Classification (GTDB taxonomy): domain Bacteria; phylum Chloroflexota; class Anaerolineae; order Aggregatilineales; family UBA2796; genus CP2-2F. The sequence continues at coordinate 10,908 of DAOTVQ010000025.1, read as the reverse complement.
CCGATCAACAGCGCCCAAGTGCGCCATGCAGCGGGCAACAGACGCACCACGAAAGCGCCGAGGGCAAAAATCAGGATGTGGGTGAGAGTCACAGCGCTAGAAACCCTGATAAATCCATTGCGGCGCAGAGTCGGCGGTGACGATCACCAGCAGGATCAGCAGCAGGCACAGCCCCAGTGCCAGCATATTTTCACGGCTGAATAGGCGTCTCAGCATCGTTCAAGCCTCCCGAATAGTGGCGCAACTATACCCTTGAAGGCTGCACATCGGCAAGGCGCAGCACAGGGTGCCGCCCAACTTTTGGAGAAGTGGATTAGAGGCGGTCAAGCGCCGCTTGTAAGGCGTTCGCCTAGACGTTATGATTAGATGCAAGCGAGTCGTTGACCGTATTGTAACGTCGGCTGAGTGGCAGAGAGACTCCGATGCAATTTGCGACACCTGCGGCGCTGCTTTTAGCGCTTACGATCCCGTTTTTTATCTGGTACGGCTTGCCACGCTTGCCCTACCGCCGCCGCCGCGATACTGCCAGCTTGCTCTTGCGGCTGATCATCGTGGCGCTCATCATCCTGAGCCTTGCCGGGCTGCAAACGGTGCAGGCGTCTGATAAACTGGCAGTCGTCTTTTTGGTGGATGCCTCTGATAGCCTAGACACTGCCGCCCGCGCTCAGGCAGAGCAGTACATCCGTGAGGCGATGGCGCGCATGACGACCGATGATCGCGCTGGCGTGGTCGTTTTTGGCAAGAATGCACTGGTCGAGCGCCCTGTCTCAACGGTCAAAGAGTTCAGCGGCATCACCTCTACGCCCGTGCGCCTTGATACCAACATCGCAGAGGCGATTCGGCTTGGCTTGGCAATGTTCCCTGCTGATGCGGCACGCCGTCTGGTCATCTTGAGTGATGGCGTCGAGACGCTCGGCAGCGCAGTTGAGGCAGCGCGCCTTGCCGCCGCCATTGGTGTGCAAATTGATATTGTGCCGTTGCGCCGCTCGCCAAGCCCTGAAGTGCTGATCACTGACCTGCGCCTGCCAACCACCGTGAATCAGGGCGAGGAGTTTGATCTAGGCGTCACCATCGAGAGCCAAGTTGCCACGCCTGCTAATATCATAGTGCTTTCACGCGGCACTGTCATCCGCACGGTGACAGTAGACCTCAAAGTAGGTGTTAATAATTTTGTGCTGCCGCCCTTGCGTGTGCCACAGCCGGGCTTCACCGATCTGCAAGTGCGCGTTGATCCGCTTAACGCCGAACAAACCGACACCTTCTACCAAAACAACGAATTGGCGGGCTTTGTGGAAGTGACGGGTCCGCCGCGTGTGCTGATCATCGCGCAGCGCCCTGAAGAAGCGGCGGCGCTGCTGCCCGCCATGCGCGCCACCGGCTTGACGGTGGATATTCAGGCGCCGGCGGATTTGCCGATTGGCATCGCGCCATTGGCTGCCTATAAAGCGGTGGTGCTGGCGAATGTGCCTGCCACTGCCCTGACCGAGCAGCGGATGCGCGTGCTGCAATCCTACGTGCGCGATCTGGGTGGTGGCTTGGTGGTCATCGGCGGACCCGATAGCTACGGCGTGGGCGGCTACTATCAAACGCCGCTCGAAGAAACGCTGCCCGTCGAGATGCAGCTGAAAGATCAACTGCGGATTCCGCGCCTGACGATTGTCTATGTGATTGATCGATCAGGCAGCATGGAGATGTCGAGTCCGAGTGGTGTGACCAACCTTGAACTGGCAAAAGAGGCGGCGCGTCGCTCGATCAACTTCCTCTTTGAGCGTGATCGGGCAGGTGTGTTGAGCTTTGATAGCAATCCGCAGTGGTTGGTGCCGATTCAGTTCGTCTCCAACCGCGCCACCATATTCCAACAGATCGGCGCGCTGCGACCCGGCGGCGGTACGGATATTTACGCGGCGGTGCAAGAACTGTTGCGAACATTACCAAGCGATCCGTCTACGTTGAAGCATGTGATCCTGCTGACGGATGGTGGTGCTGATCCAGCCGGCATTGTAGAGACGGTGCGGATCATGAATGAACAACACGGCATCACGGTGACTTCGATTGGCGTTGGTCTGGGCATTCCGCCTTTTATGCAAGAGATTGCGCGTGTTGGCAAAGGCACCTACTACAATCTGGTAGACGTGCAGAACATTCCGCAAATCTTTGCGGCAGAGACGGTGCTTGCCACGCGCTCTTACATCATTGAAGAAGCATTCTTCCCTGTGCTAACTGCCAACAGCCCAATCATGCGCGGTATCGATTCCGTGCCGCCGCTGCTTGGCTATGTGGCAACGACTGCCAAGCCGACCGCCACGGTGATCCTGACTGCGCCGGTGCAAGGCTATGACGATCCGCTGTTGGCGTCTTGGCAGTATGGCTTAGGGCGCGTCGTCGCGTGGACATCGGACGCCACCGGGCGGTGGGCGCAGGAATGGACAGCATGGGAAGGTTTCCAGCGCTTCTGGAGTCAGGTGATCCGTTCGACGATTCTTGAGGGATTGAACAGCACGCTAGAAGCGCGTGTTGAGCAGCGCAATGGACGCTCTGTGTTGACTGTGGAAGCACGCGACGATCAGGGCGCCTTCCTGAATGGGCTGAATTTGAGTGCTTCGGTGGTCGATCCGAGTTTGGGCGGGCAGGGCATTACGCTGCGGCAGGTGGCGCCCGGTCGCTATGAGGCGGAATTTGACGCAAACCGAGAAGGCGCGTATTTTATTCGTGTGGCAGGCGCACAGGGTTCGGCTGAAGCAGGGTTAGGTGTGGCGCAAACAACAGGTTGGGTGTTAAGCTATTCACCAGAATACCGCTTGCGCGATACCGACACCTCGTTGTTGGAGACAATCGCAGAGCTGACGGGTGGGCGCAACATCGCAGACTCGACGGAGCGCGCCTTCCGCCGCGATGTGCAGGAAGTGCGTGGCGCAGCATCTCTGGCACCATGGCTGTTGCTGTTAGCGCTGCTGCTGCTGCCGTTTGATATTGCGGTGCGGCGTGTGGTCATCACACCCACCGACCTGCAAAAGCTGCGGGCATGGGCGCAAAAGCGCTTTGGTGGGCGCGTCGGCGACTTGCAAGCAGCACAGGTGCAATCGGCACGCATGGCAGCCCTGAAGGGTGCTAAAGTGCGTGCCACCGCCAGCGCACCCGTCGTTAGCGGCAGTGAACCTAGTACCACTGCGCCGAGCCTACCGAGTGAGCCTAGCGCACCGAAGGAATCGCCCAGCGGTGCGCCCAGTGTGCCAAGAGAGGCGTCCAAGCCGCCCATGACACCGCCACCTGCTGCCCAAAGCGGCGCGTTAGCGGCACGGTTGGCAGAAAAACGCCGCCAACAACGTAAGGATGACGACTAAGGCATGATCACGCTGAAACGTTCGCTGTTGATTGTTGTTCTGCTGATTGCTTTGGTGGCGTGCCAAAATGGCATCGGGCCTGGCGGGACGCCCATCATTGTCTTTCCCACGGCAGGCTCCCCACCGCCAACTTTCCCCGGCGCTGCAACGCAGCCACCCGTCTTCCCAACACCGAACCCGTTTGCCTCGCCCACGCCGAACAGCGTGCTAGAACCGAACTGGAATCCGATCCGCGCTGATTTCGCGGGCGCAGCTTGGCGCACCTTCACCTTCAGGAATTTTCAAGGTGCCAACGTCGGCGTGGTGGTGGTGCGGATTGATCCGCGCTTCTCTGTGCTGCGTGTGCATCACTTTCCCGGTCAGGTACGGACGATCCAGCAGTGGCAGCAGGCGCTTCCCAACGCACTTGCCATCGTAAACGCGAACTACTTTGACACCAGCAACCGCCCTCTAGGCTTAGTGGTGGCGGATGGCGGTTTCTTCGGCGTGATCAATACCCGCAACGACTCAGGCGTCTTCCAGGTGCAGAACGGCGTGCCGCGTGTGCGCTCGCTATGGCTAGAGCCGTTCCGACAGGGTGAGCGCTTTGAGCAGGCGGCACAGGCATTCCCAATGTTGATGTCCCACGGCTATGTGGCACCCATTAATCCTGATGTGGCGCAGGTTCGGGCAGCGCGCACTGTTTTTGCCCAAGATAAGCAAGGGCGCATCTTGATCATTGTGACGGTCTATGCCGGCGTTACGCTTGGCGAACTGGCAAATTGGCTGGGCAACAGTGGCTTGAATATTGATTTCGCCCTGAACATGGATGGTGGTTCATCCACCAGCCTGTATATTGCGACGGGCGGACCGAATCAGTTCATCCCAAGCCTGAAGGCAGTGCCAGTGGTGCTGGCACTCTATCCGCGCTAGAAAGCGGTGCGATGAGCATTCCTATCGGCATTCTAACGCCTGAGGGCTTGCGTGCGGCTGACTACAGCGCGGACTCGCTGGCTGCTGCTGCGCCGCATGAACCAGAAGGCGTCTATACGGTGACGCGCACCTTCAACCGTGATCACGTCCTGATGTTGGATGAGCATCTTGACCGTTTAGAGGAATCGGCGCAGTTGGAAGGTATTCCGCTGCGCTTGGATCGCGTGGCACTGCGCGCTGCACTGCGTGCGCTGATTGATCGCGGCGGCTATGCCGAGTCGCGCTTTCGGATCACTGTGCCGCGCAGCACACCCGATCACCTGTACCTAAGTGTTGAGCCATTCACGCCCATTTCGCCTGAGGTTATCCAGCAGGGCGTGCGCGTGGCAACGGTACCGCTGGCGCGCCACAATCCCGCCGCCAAAACAACGGCGTGGATCACGGCACGGCAGGCTGCCGCCCTGCCAGAAGGCACTTATGAAGGCGTGTTGCTCTCACCCGAAGGCTTTTTGTTGGAAGGCACCAGCAGTAATTTCTATGCGGTGCTGGATGGTGAACTGCGGACAGCAGGTGAGGGCGTGCTGAACGGCATTGCGCGGCGGGCGCTCTTGGCGCTTGCGCCGAACTATTTGCCCGTGCGCCTTGAGCCTGTCCGCAAAAGTGAGTTGTGGGCGGTGGATGAGGCGTTCCTGACCAGTGCCTCACGCGGTGTTGTGCCGATCATCATGGTGGATGGGCAAATTATTGCGAACGGCAAGCCCGGCATCCAGACCATGTGGCTGCGCGAGGCATACGAAGAATGGGCGCAGGCGCACCTTGCGGCGTTGTGAGTCGCCTTAAAATGCCACCTGTCTCACAGCATTTTCAAGGCTTTGGAAAGCAGAGAGTTGGCGTAAGGGTGTGAAGTCATCAATTAAGGTCGCTAAGCGATGCACGCATTGCGGCAGCCTTTTTCGGAAATCTTTTAAGCGCCGTCCGCTTAGTTCGCTTGCCTTCTCAAGTTGTTCATATAAATGCTTTTTGGGATCAAGATGCTGTTCCACTCGTGCCAGTGATACAAGTTCGACCTTCCGCCGCCCATTTGGGTTGCCTGCTGCTTGCCGCAAAGCGCTCTCATTGAAAAGCAACCAAGCCTCTGTCATACGGATCGGCACAACACACACCGCAAGTGGCGCACTGCTGATGGACTGGAGTGCAGTGTTTATCTCCTCATAACGTAGCTGAGGCGGCTGATTCTCTGCATCTCTATGAACAAAAAGCAGATCGCAAGGATAGCGGTCAAGCGCAACAGATAACCTATTTTGAAGGCTGTTATCCGATAGGCGGTTATGGCGCGTATCTGCAAATTGCGCTGCAAAAACGTGCTGAGGGAAGACCTGACGCAACAACCAGCTTAGAATAGGTACCAATACTTCATCTGAACTGCCATCGGCGACAAGCGTATAGTGCAGCTCAGCCATGTGTCACGCTCACAAGCCTAACTCTAGTTTAAGCTGCCGCACCTCTTCACGGTCTGCCACGCGCCGCTTGATGGGTTCGGAAACCTCTATTGGTGCGCTAAAATCCTGATTGGGCATTGTTGGGCTGAGATAAGCGATCAGATCGCCCTTAGTGATGGTCGGCTGGGCAGGCGACTGTTTGTGCCGCCATGTGTTCGGTAGCGGTTTGAAAATCGTCTGCTTGACGCGCTGCTCTTGATTGATAGTTTCTTGAAGTGCGGTGAATAACAAACTATCTTCAGGGACAGCCTGCACCACGAGTGGCGAATGCGTGTTAACGATCACTTGCCGCAATGGATTGCTCTCGTCCACAGGTTCTTCAGTATCTACTGCAATGCTTTCTAGCAGGTTGATGATGAAGGGAATACGGCTAGGGTGAATGCCATTTTCAGGTTCTTCAAGGCACAGCACACCGAGTGTTTGCGGGTCTTGGCTTAGGACGGCTAACGCCAAAAAACGGAGTGTACCATCGGAAAGCGCACGGGCAGGATGCGTTGTGCCATCTTGCCCTGTCACCTGAACGGTGAGTAGTTGGCGTATCTCATCCTGATCCACACTCAGATCACGCACATCATCTAGCAACTCGCTAAGGTAGTTTGCTACACGGGCGTAAACATTCTTATCGGCACGTGCCAAGCGCCACAAAGTGGCTGCCAAATGCTCACCGTTCGCGCCGAGATAATCTGGCGCATTAAATCGATCCGATTGACGCAGAGCGGAAGGTTCTAGCTGCAAAAGCCGCCAAGATTGCATCTCACGGCGGGCGGCAAGCGCGGTGGCTGTTTCGATGGAATTGGAATTGGAAAGAATAGTGCGCTCCAAGCGGCGCCGCTCTATCCGCGGTCTGCCCGTGCCACGCTGAGCAATAGAGCCATCTTGATTAGTCTCAATCGGTGGCAGGCGATCACCACCACGAGTCTGAATGGCTGTGCTGTGCCATTCAGACTTGGCAAACGCCAAATCTTTGCGAACTTCACTTTTATTAAGATAACGCAGTGCTTCTTCAGCGATTTCAAGCGGTTTTTGAAGATCATCACGGTAGGCAAGCGTCAACTTATAGCTTAGATAAGTACGCCCAACCGATACTTCTCGCCCAAAGTCATCCACAACTGACGCTGGCACAATCATCTCAGCCTCAAAGACCATCTGCTGAGCAGAGTACGCACCGCTGCGGTGGAATAAGCTGCGGACATCCGTCTCATCACGGACTGCCTGTGCCGCTTCTAGCAGTGATTTATCAGCAAGGGCGCTCAAAAAGCAGATAGCATCAAAGAGGTTTGATTTGCCCGCACCATTGGCGCCGGCAATGCACGTGAACGCGCCAAAACGCACATCCACATCCACCAAACTTTTGAATCCCTGCACCCTCAAGCGCGTTAACATGGCATATCCTAGCCCGATTGTGCGTTCAGAGCGCCCAAGTTCCGCATAAGCCGCCTTCTGTACCCTTGCGGGCGGTGATCATCTCTCTAGGACGCCGCTCACGCGGACGCCTCATGCGGTCTACCCGAAGCTGTTAGCGGGACGAGCAGCCCCTCGCTTCTGCTTGACCTTGCTCCCGATGGGGTTTGCCAGCCGCACCCATTGCTGAGCGCGCTGGTGGTCTCTTACACCACCGTTTCACCCTCGCCGATGCCTTGCGGCACGGGCAATACCCTTCTCTGTTGCACTGTCCGTCGGCTTGCGCCGCCGAGCCGTTAGCTCGCATCGTTGCTCTGTGGAGGGCGGACTTTCCTCACCTTGCCGAAACAAGGCGCGATCACCTGCTGAACTTGGGCAGCCTCATTGTAGCATACTTTCACAGCACACGGCAGGGAACTGCGGTTGGCTTGCACCGTGTGCTGAACTGCCTAACCAGCGTAGGCGCTCTGCAATACAGCAACCTCGATTTTCTTCATCTGGAGCATAGCCTGCATCACGCGCTGTGCCTTCACAGGGTCAGGATCAGCCATCAATTTAGGCAGTTCGGTGGGAATGATCTGCCACGAAATACCATATTTATCCTTAAGCCAACCGCACTGTTCCGCCTGCGGCACAGCAGAAAGCTGCTCCCACAAGAAGTCCACCTCTGCCTGTGTTTCGCACAGCACCTGAAACGAGAGTGCCTCGCTGAATGTGAAGGCATGGTCCAAGTTGCTATCCATCGCCATGAAGGTTTGATCGGCAAGGTTGCACAAGCCATATTGAAGCGCCCCTAGCGTGCCGCTCTCCCCCTCGCCATAATGGCTGAGGTGTAGGATGTGCGCGCCTTCAAAAAGCGAGGTGTAGAAGCGCAGTGCTTCCTCTGCTTTGCCATTTTGAGCGCCCACAAAGGTGAGAAATGGGGAAATTTTTGTAGGTTCAGCGCCAAGCATAAGCTGCCATGAAAGCCCATATTTATCCTCCAGCCAACCGAACTTTTCGCTGAAAGGATAGCGATCAAACGGCATGAGGACGTTGCCACCCTCAGAAAGCGCCGCCCACAGACGCTCAATTTCTGCGCCCGTCTCGCAGTTGACGAAGAACGATAGCGCCGGTGTGAATTTGAAAGCAGGTCCGCCATCCAATGCCATAAAACGCTGACCTGCTAAATCAAATTCACCCGTCAGGACTTTGCCCGCGAACGGACCTTCAGCATAGCGCGTAATGCTGACAATTTCAGCCCGATCAAAGAGGCTGGTATAGAAGGTCATTGCCTCTTCAGCCTGTGTGTCGAACCACAAACACGGGACAATCTTAGGCATAGCATACTTCCTTTGGGTGAATAAACACACAGGAAGTATAGCCCAAAAGTTCTAAATTTGCAACACTTGTTCTAGTTGAAGCAGATCAACGTTAGCGCGATCTGCGCTGCCGCAAACTTGCGTTTTTGCACCCAGTAATCCACTGATCACTTCTGGCAAAACGTACTGACTTGCGCTAGAATAGAACGCTCGTTCGGAGATAGCGGAAGGCAGCAGCGACATGCCAGCTTTTGAATTAGATGCCCCTTACCAACCTACCGGTGATCAGCCACAGGCGATTGAAAAGTTAGTGGACGGCTTGCGGCGCGGCTTGCGCCACCAGACCTTGCTGGGTGCCACTGGCACAGGCAAGACCTACACCGTGGCACAAGTTATTCAGCAAATCCAGCGCCCAACCCTTGTGTTAGCGCACAATAAAACACTCGCCGCGCAGCTCTACGCCGAGTTCAAAGAGTTCTTCCCGCGTAACGCCGTCGAGTACTTCGTCAGCTACTACGATTACTATCAACCTGAGGCATACGTGCCGCGCCTTGACCTCTACATCGAGAAAGAGTCGGACATTAACGAGGAAATCGAGCGCTTGCGGCTTGCCGCGACGGCAGCCTTACTCACGCGGCAAGATGTGCTGATCGTCGCTTCTGTCTCGTGCATCTACGGCTTGGTCAGCCCACAAACGTGGGCAAAGGTGCTGCTCACCCTGCAAGTTGGGCAGAGTCTGCGCCGTAACGACGTGCTGCGCCACTTGGTGACGATCCTCTATGAGCGCAACGACCTTGACCTGAAGCGCGGCAGCTTCCGCGTGCGTGGCGATACGCTGGAGATCATGCCGTCCTACCTTGAGACTGCCTATCGGGTTGCCTTCTTTGGCGATGAGATCGAGCGTATTGTGCATTTCGACCCGATGACGGGCGAGATTCTGGACGAAGTGACGCGCATAGACATCTTTCCCGCCAAGCACTATGTGGCAGAGAGCGACACGATCAAGGCTGCCATTCACGATATTGAAGTGGAACTAGAGGAACGCCTTGCCGAGCTAGAGCGTGAAGGCAAACTGCTGGAGGCGCAGCGCCTGAAGCAGCGCACCTTGTTCGACCTAGAGATGATCCGCGAGATCGGCACGTGCAGCGGCATTGAGAACTACTCGCGTCACTTTGATCGGCGCGCACCTGGCACACCGCCCTATACCCTGTTGGACTATCTACCCGAAGATTACCTGCTCGTCATTGATGAGAGCCATATCGCGGTGCCGCAAGTGCGCGGCATGTACCACGGCGACCGCTCGCGCAAGGTGACATTGGTAGATTACGGTTTCCGCTTGCCCTGTGCCATGGATAACCGCCCACTGAACTTTCAAGAATTTGAGGCACGCATGGGACAGACCATCTACACCAGTGCCACGCCGGGACCTTACGAGCTGGAACACTCTGAACAGGTGGTGCAGCAGATCATCCGCCCGACGGGCATCGTTGACCCTGAGATCAGCGTGCGCCCAATTGAAGGGCAAGTAGACGATCTGCTTAAAGAGATCACCATCCGCACCAAGCGCGGTGAGCGCGCCCTTGTGACCACACTGACCAAGCGCATGGCAGAAGATTTAGCGCAATACCTCACCGAGATGGGCGTGCGCGTCCACTATCTACACAGCGAGATTGACACCTTGCAGCGCATTGAGATTCTGCGCGATCTGCGCTTAGGCGTCTATGATGTGGTGGTTGGCATTAATCTGCTGCGCGAAGGCTTGGACTTACCGGAAGTCTCGCTGGTTGCTATCCTTGACGCAGATAAGGAAGGCTTCTTGCGCTCGGAGCAAGCGCTCATCCAGACCATTGGGCGTGCGGCGCGCCATGTCAACGGGCAGGTGATCATGTACGCTGATCGCGTGACCGACTCAATGCAGCGTGCTATCGCAGAGACTGAGCGCCGCCGCGCCGTGCAAATTGCCTACAACGAACAGCACGGCATTACGCCTGCCAGCATCATCAAACAAGTGCGCGACCTGACCGACCGCGTGAAGGCACAGCAATCCGCCGATGCAAAGAACGCTGACGCACCGACACTCACACCACAGGACATGAGCCGCGCCGATCTTGATAAACTTATCCGTGAGCTAGAGAAAGAGATGAAGCAGGCGGCGAAGGATTTGGCATTTGAGAAAGCAGCCGCCTTGCGCGATCAAGTGCTTGAACTGCGAAAAGTGCTGGTGCTGAAAAGCGACAAGAACGATCTGCTGGCAGTGGGTGCGGTTGCCGACGTTTTTGAGGAATAGCGATTCAGCAGCATGGTGGGAATTAGCTTCTTTAGAGTGATTCCCACCATTTCTCGCCAGAAATATCTCAGGTTCACGAAGATGCTTCGGTCATCTCTGTGCAGGTTATGCTGGACCACCTTCCTCAGTTGGGACGGGTGTTGGCTCGGTGGTTGGTACTGTAGTCG
>DAOTVQ010000024.1:0-3090 GCA_034436355.1 Anaerolineae bacterium | reverse complement strand
CAGCGCGTCCGTGCCATCCTCAAGGCTGAGGATGTTCATATCAAGCTGTTTGTCATCACGCATCACCTGCGCCACCATCTCAAGGCGCACCTCGATTGGCTCAGCGCTGCTATTGTGCAAGGTGAAACGCCCACCCACTGCCCGCGACTCGAACACAAAGAGTTCGCTGGTCAGCAGCAGCGCATTGGTCAGTTTTGCCGTCACTTTGGCATAGCTTGGCGTGAAGGCGCGCAGCACAGGGCGTTCGGCAAGCGCCATGCTGGCATAGACGGTGCGCCCATCCAACACCCACATTGGCACAAGGCGCGCAATATTAACGCGCCCACCATAGCGCGTTTGAAAGGTTAGGGACGGCTCTTCGGTGCCGCCGAAGGTAATCTCCCACGACTGATCGTCAGTGTAGTCGGTGCGCTTTAGGCGCGCATCAGCAGCGAATCGCATGGAGAGCGGACTTTCAGCGTTTAAGTGCCACTCTTGCATGAAAAATCCTTTGGTAAAGTGAGTTCAGTTGGCATTGGCATATGTTCTCATAAGCAGGTCAATTCTAGCGCTAACCCACCTGCGAGACAACTTAGCCTTTTGTGCGCTGTGCTGAATGGGTAGGCGCTGCTAATGCAGGGCAGAGCGCCCATGACAAGCCGCAAGCAATTATCCACACGCCCGCCGCGCCCTTAGCCCTTTCCCCGCCAGAGGGGAAAGGGAATCAGCGGTGATTGCGCGCTTGAGGGTGGAGCAGGATTACTGGTGCCGCCCTATTCCACCCACCTGAGGAACAGCACCCGACCCGTCTCATCGCCTGCCGCGATGTGCTGCCCATCCGTTGACCATGCCACCGCCAAAAACGCTGCATCGCCGTAGAAGGTGTGCAGCCGTTCGCCCGTCGCGGCGTCCCACACGATCAGCGTGTCGTCAGCCGACGCGCTGACCAGGCGCGTAGGCGACGGCGGTCACACTCGCCGTATGCCCGCGCAATGCCCGGAGCGCCTCCCCCGTCGCGGCGTCCCACACGATCAGCGTTTTGTCAGCCGACGCGCTGACCAGGCGCGCCCCGTCCGGCGCGTAGGCGACGGCGGTCACCCCAGACGTATGCCCGCGCAAGGTGCGGATGATCGCACCGCCTGCCTGTTCGTGGGTGGCGTAATCGCTCTCGGGATATGCTGGAAACAGGTTCAGCACGACCGTCATGGCGCGTTCAGTGAGTAGCTCCACCTCAGGGTGGTTGCGCCGATGGGTCATTAACCTACCCGCCAATTGGTGCGCCAAGGCGTGTTTGTCTTCCGCCAGCACATGCGCGCTCATCGAAAGGGTAGAGCGCACCAAGCGGATCGGCTCATCAGTATAATCCTTCAGGTAGGCATCGCAATCGGCAAGCAGGGCGTTGGTGTCCCGCCCGTTCAACTTTGCCTGAAGATAACGGTAATCCAGCAGGGTGGCGCGCAGGTCGTCGCGCTGGTTCGCCTCAAGCAAGTGGTAGGCGAGGTAGTCCCAGAGGTACGGCTCATCGGGCGGCAGGTCTGCCCATGCAGTCACGCCATAGGCGCTCAGGAATTTGGTGTGCAGGGTGGGTAAATCCACAGGCTTGTAGGCAAGCGCTGCCGACCGAATTGCGTCGTGCAGGCGCAGCATACCCGCGGCATGGTCATACTCCAACAGCAGCGAGAGCTTCTCAAAGCGATCCAGCAGGCGCTTGCACAGAATTGGCGACAAGCCGCCTGTGGCGCGCCATAGCCGCTGAATGGCATCCAGCGGCACGCGCACGTCTTCAGGGAAGACGCGCAAATCGCGGAAGCGCTCCACCTCATCGGGCTTCAGGCGTTTGAAGGTCGCCTCCAGCACCTTCTCGGTCAGCGCAGCGTCGTCCAAGCCAGCGATGCCCGCCTGATCGAGCAGTTCGTTCAGGTCATGCAGCGCATTCTTTAGCGCGCTTTCGCCATAATCGCGCAGGAAGCCGTTCGCCAGCTTCAGCAGCAGCGCCCAGTGGAAGAGCCGCGCCGCCAACGCCTCAAATGCCTGTGCATATTGTTTCGCAGCAGTTTCCGAGAAGCCATACGCCAAGAGTGCGGCGGCTTCCTTAGGCTGCATGGCGTCCACAGGCTGCTTGAAACTCACTTCGTTCGGCAGTGTCTCGGCGTAGCGCGTGCTGATCAGGTGCGCGCAGTGCTGCCCACCAACCATGAACGGCTTGAGGTGGTCGGCATTCCACACATCATCAATCACGATCAGGACGTAACGATCCTTGAGCAGTTCGGCAAGCGCGTTTTTAGCGCCTTCGAGTGTCTGGTGTGCTGACGGCACACCTGTAATTTGTAAGATCAAATCTTGCAGCTTGCCCAGCAAGCTCTCAGGATTTTCGCCGAGCGTCACCCAAAGGATGCCGTCATCAAAGGCGCCCTGCACGCGCACATCGCGGATCAGTGCTTTGGCAAGTGTGGTCTTGCCGTAACCGCCTGCGCCGCGCAGTGCTGCCGAAATAGCAACCGCGCCATGCGTCTCATCCACCAACGCCCTGAGCAGCGGCTCAAACACGCCCGGACGCGCCACAAAGTCGGGCGGCAGCTTCTCTGCCTCTGGAAATGGTACACGACGGCGCTCATACGGCGTGCGGAGTTGTTCAAGCAGCCGCTGCCATGTCGCATCCAGTTCGGCAGCATCGGGACGCAAGTCCAGCCAGTCGAGGCGCTTCATCCAGCGCGGCACACTGTCGAAATCCACAGGCTCGGCGAGGATGGGGATGACTCGCGTGCCTTTCTGCCGCGCATAGTGCCATTCCTGCGCCACAACTGTGGACTCAAGCGCTTTGGGCGAGAGGACGAGGATCATGGTCTCCACATTCTCAATCGCCTCTTGGATTTGCCGCCACCAATCTTCGCCGCCTTCCATATCGCTGCGGTCACGCCACAGCGTGAAGCCGAGATCGCGCAATTTGGCGTACAAGTCGCGGGCGAAGTCGGTGTTGGCGCGAGAATAGCTGACGAATACATCGCGTTTGTCGGGCATGGCACATCCTCACAAGGTGCAGTGGCTTGTGGTCATTATAACCCGATTTTAACCAAATCAAGCGCGGTGTGAAAGTCAGGCGGGCATAGGGTG
>DAOTVQ010000023.1:0-48138 GCA_034436355.1 Anaerolineae bacterium | reverse complement strand
GCGCCAGAAAATCGCCCTGTGCTGCTTGCAAGCCAGCATTACAGGCACCCGTGAAGCCGCAGTTTTTGGGCAGTTCGATCAGGCGCACTTCGGGAAATTCAGCGCGGACGAGCGCTTGTGAGCCATCAGTGCTGGCGTTATCGGCAACGATCACCTCAAGCTGTGGGTAGCTCTGAGCGCGCAAGGCAGCTAGGCAGACGGGCAAATGCGCCGCGCCGTTCCAGTTTGGGATGATGATTGAGAAGAGCGGATCGCTCATGGCTGAACAACAGGCGCCCGCGCACAGTCACCGTCACGGTTGATGTATTGCGCGCTGACCCAACCAACCTGACCATCAGTGCGCCGCACCTGATACCATGTGCTGCTGGCGTTGCGCCCTAGCACGCCAAGCTGTTCGCCGATTGCCAATTTGGTGATGATCTCGGTATTGGTGCTATCGCCGCGCCGCAAATTCAGGTTGTTCACGTTGACCTGTGCGGTGCAGGCTTGCGAGGCACTCTGTGTGGCGCCGCTGCTGCTGACCACTTGCAGGCTGAGCAAGGCAGGCTCGCTGGCAACCGCACGCCGATAGACAACTACCGAGAGGTTCAGCGTGCCGCTTTGGCTCGGTATGTAGGGCAGCAGTGCCTCAAACTCGCGGGTGGGATCCGGGGCGGGCTGAATGGCGACCACGCGCTCACCTTCGCGCAGTTCGGCGCGGGTGATGCCGATGTTATCTGTGGCGCGCACGCGGATGACGATTTGTTCACCTGCCACAACCACCGCGCCGCTGGCGGGCGCCTCAATGACGACTTGCGGACGCGTGCCATCCTCAGCGGGCAGGGCAAGCGTAGGCGTGGGTGGTGTGCTGGCTTCAGGGGCGCTTGCCAGATTGCAGGCAAGCGCGGCGGCAGCCAACAGCAAACAAGCACACAGCACCGCAAATTGCCCACGCATCATTCAGTTCGTCTCCACAGGGTTGGCGGCAGGCTGAGAGGCGTGCCGCATCCGCGCAAAGAGCGCATTCAGGTTATCGCGGTGAAGCTGCTGCGCCGTGCCATTCAGCAGCACACGGCTTTTGCCGCAGCGTTCAATATCCACGCCTTGAAGGTAACTCTGTGGGTTAGGTTTGGCAAGGGCAATCTCAACGTGTTTTTTCAAGGCGCGCAGATAGGCAATATCGCTGCGGATTTTTTCCTCAATTTCGCCACGCAAGATGACCTCACCATGCCCTTGAATGATGTTCTCAAAGTTGTTGTGCTGAAGGCTCTCTAAGGAATTGAGAAAATCGTTGTAGTCGCCATCCACAAAGTAGGGCAGCGCCATGAGTGTATCGGCGGCGAACAGCACGCGGTCTTCACGGGCAAGGCACACGATTGAATCAGCGCTGTGACCGGGCGTATGCCAGAATTGCAGCACCTTATTGCCTACAGTCAGGCTGAAGGCGTTGTCCGTG
Source organism: Anaerolineae bacterium (assembly GCA_034436355.1). Taxonomy (GTDB): domain Bacteria; phylum Chloroflexota; class Anaerolineae; order Aggregatilineales; family UBA2796; genus CP2-2F. The sequence goes on along the minus strand of DAOTVQ010000023.1, from coordinate 46,703 downwards.
ATGAGCAGGTGCGGCAGCACAATCTGCACATCAGCTAGCTCACTCAGCGAAGACTTTGCCTGTTCTAAGCTGGCGCGCCCGCGTGTATTGAGCAGTTCGGCACAACGCGGATGGGCGATCACGGTTGCGGTTGGGAACAGATACGTGCCGTAGGTGTGATCGGCATGATAGTGCGTATTGACAACATAACGGACGGGACAGCCTAAACGCCCTTCCACAAACTGCTTGATTTGGCGCGTTTCTTCAGGATAAAGCAAGGTATCAATCAGCACTGCGCCCTCTGAGGTGATTAAGACGCTGGCAGTAACTTGGGCATACCGTTCGCTGGTGAATACATAGATGTCATCGGCTACTCGCTCACGCTGCATAAGGACTTCCGCGATTTCTAGATCGACTCATCAATACTGGGAAAAAGCACGCAAAGTATAAATAGGCTGATAGCGCACGTCAAGCATTTCGGCAAGAGAGGTGTGCCTGCTGCCCATTTCAATATAGGCTTGTTATTTGGCGTGTGCGCCGAAAACGTTTATTATTAGGCGCTATCACGTCTCGCAGGGTTTTGGGGACTGCACACGGCAAGGGGTTGATAGAAAGACCATGAGAAGACGAATGCTTTGGCACATGCAGCGTGGTGTGGCCGCCCTGCTCGCGCTGATGATAGGTGTATCCGCCTTGGCGGGCTGCAACATGCAAACGCGCATTCTGCACATTGGCGTTATCAATCTATCGCCATTATTGGCGCCCGTGTTTGAAGGCTTCAAAGATGGGATGCAGGCGTTTGGCTACCATGAAGATGTGAATGTGAAATATACCTACCTTGAGGCTGGCACCATTGATAAGCTGGACGAATTGGTTAGCACACTCCTGACGCCTGAGATTGATCTGATCCTTGCAATCAGCACGCCAGCGGCGCAATCTGCCAAGCGCATCGCCGGCGAGAGCAAGCGCATTGTGTTTGCCAGCGTGCTGGATCCGTTGGGTGCTGGCATTGTGGAGTCGATTCGGCAGCCGGGTGGCAACATCACCGGCATTCGGCATGGCATTCACGAGGCAAAGCGCTTTGAGTGGCTGCTGCGCGTTAAACCTGATATTCAGAAAGTCTATATTCCCTTTAATCCGAATGATCGGGCGGCAGTCATCAACTTGAACATCGCTAAAGAAGTGGCAGCCAGCTACGGCGTGGAAGTGGTGGAACGCGCCAGCGCCAACAACGATGAATTGACGGCTGCCCTGACGGATGTGCCAGAGGATATTGACGCGATCCATGTGTTGGCAGATAACCTAATTGCTTCGCGCCTTGCCAGCGGCACGCCAAACTTCCTAAGCGTTTCGCTGGAGCGTAAGCTGCCTATGTCTGTGCCGATTGTTTCGCAAGTGGCGCAGGGCGGCTTGATCGCCTATGCTTTTGATTTTTTTTCACTTGGCAGGCAGTCGGCACGTTTAGTGGATCAAGTGCTGCGCGGCGTCAAGCCGGGCGATTTACCGGTGGAGACGGTGGAGTTTGAACTCGCCATTAATGTGGGGACGGCGCGTGCGATTGGGCTAACCTTGCCGGATGAATTGGTGGAACAGGCAGATCGGGTTTACTATGGCAATCCGAGTGGCGGCACGGGCGTCAACACGCCACAACCAACTGTTCGCCCAACGTCCACGCTGCCTGCACCCGCTGCGACGCCTACTGAGCGCACATTCTAAAGGGAACCGAGCATGAGACAAAGTATCCGCAGACGTTTACCACGCTCTTACATCACGGTGGCAGTTGGTCCGCTGGTCTTGGTCGGGCTAGTCTTGGTGCTGGTTAGCTTCAGCTTTCAATACAATCAGGCGCTCAGCAAGCAGGGTGAAGTGGCACGCCGTGTTGCCACAGAGCTGAACGCCTTCATTAGCAAGCTGGGGGCTGAACTGCAAACTGCCGCCAAAGAACTGCGCGGCCTAAACCCTCAGCAGCAGGCGAATTTGCTGGCGCGGCTGCCTTCTTACCCACAAAGTTTTGATGAGCTGATCTTAACTGATGCACGCGGGGCAGAAATTTTGTACCTCTCGCGCCTTGCGGTGTTTGATCCCAACCGCAACGTGTCGTGGGCAAACGACGATATTTTTTTCTTCACGCGCACAGACCGCAAAGCCCACTACAGCCCAATCCTGATTGATGAGGAGACCGGGCAACCTTCTATAATGATCTCCGCGCCGATCATCAACCCGCAAAATGGCGCGGCGGATGCTGTGCTGATCGCCAAGATTCGCTTTAAGCCGATCTGGGATTTGGTGGCAGCCATTCAGCTTGATGCGGGCGAGAACGTCTTTATCGCGGATGTGTCCGGGCGCATTGTGGCGCACCTGAATCCGTCCATTGTGCTGCAAAACCAAGTCTACATCTTACCTGAAGCTGGTGGGCTAGCGATGGGGCAATCTGCGCCAACCGTCGTGGTGACGTGGGTGAAGCAAACCTATGGCAACCAAACTTTCATCATCGTGGCGGAACGTAATGTGCTGAATGCGCTGGAATTTGCCCTGTGGACGGTGGTGATCGCCTTAGCGGTGATGGTGCTGGCGGTGGTGCTGGCAGCCGTGACCGGGCGGCGGGCAGCGCAGCGCGTGGTGGTGCCGATTGAAGCCTTGGTAGAAGCAGCCCAAGCCCTTAAGGACAAATCGGAGGCGTTTGACGCCGAAAGCCTTGTGCCAGTGGCAAAGCGCGAGGATGAGTTCGGGCAACTGGCGCGCACTTTCCAAGCGATGGGTCAACAAGTTGTCATCCGTGAGCAAACCCTCAAGCAGGAAGTGCAAGAGCTTCGTATTGAGATTGACGAAGCCAAGAAAAGCCGTGCTGTGGCTGAAATCACCGATAGCGAGTTCTTCAAAGAATTGCAGAGCAAAGCCTCTCGGATGCGGCAGCGCACCAAGACGCTGCCTACAGAGGGCGCATCCGAGCAAGAAGAGGATGCCGAGAGCAGTGGCGGAACATTGCATCCGCAAACGGGCATGTTAGAAGGCTAGGGCTCTGCCACCCACAGATGAATGTAGTAGACCAATATGGGTTAATCTAACAAGGAGATATCGTTCCATGAGCAACACACAAGATCGCACTAAACTGCTGGTTATTCACCCTGATGAGGGCGTGCGAGATACTAACCACGGCTTCATGCGTCAGTGGGGCATCACCGGCGAGACGACCGGCGCACAAGCAATCAGCATGACGCACGGCACCTTAGCCCCTGGCTTGAAGGCGGATCCGCACTATCATCCGTTCGAGACAGCCATCTATATCATCAGCGGTAAGGCGCGGGTTTACTACGGACCGAACCTTGAGCATGAGGTCATCTGCGAGACAGGTGATTTTGTGTACATCGGGCCCGGTGTGGTGCATACGCCTGAGAACATCGGCGATGTGCCGCTGGACTATGTGGCAGCCCGCAGCGCACCAGCGGATGTCTACCATCTGCCCGGCACAGGTCCAATGGCGTAAACCTTCCCCGCTCCAAAATTTGGCTGAGGGGCGCCCTTTAGCAACACGATTCGCATATGGGGCACACCACACACTTTTAGGCACTTCCCGCAGACCAGCTTAGGTTGCCTTTGGGCGTCGTTGTGTGCCATAATTCGCAGCAGCCTGATTCATAATGTATCGGAAGGAACGGATGCCGTGTCTGCTGCTTTTGCTGCGCTGGTGGCTGCTTTAGGGGTCGTCTTCACCCTTGCGGTTAGCACGACTACCAGCCAACCAATCGAAACCTACCTGAATGTGCTAACCGAGTTACTGCGCGGCGAAAGCCTGCGCGTGCTAAGTGCCGAAGAGGTGCTTAGCATGTTCTTCTACTGCGTGGTCATCTACCTGATCCTCTTTTCAATCACATGGTTTGTGCTGCGGATTATAGCAATCTTTCTGGTTGCCTTTGGCGTGCCAGATGAGGACGGCTTGCGCCTGAACCGTGAAGTGCGGCGCGGGCGGGGCGCGCATATTGACCTTGCACGGCGTCAGGCGCGCCTGACGGCAGCCTACATCTTGCGCGCTCAGCAGGTGGCAGCTGCCCGCCAACGGCGCGCTAACGCAGCCAAAGCCCGCGCCGACGAACCAACCCTTGAGGACTTTAATCTGTAGCAATCTGTAGCGGAGTCTGAATGCCCTTTCGCAGCTTTGATCCCAACACCTTAGAGCCACGCCAGTTGGCGCTGCTCTTTCAGAGCCTGATCGTGCCGCGCCCGATAGCGTGGGTCTCGACGTTGAGTGCGGCGGGCGTGCCAAACCTTGCCGCCTTCAGCTATTTTAATGCCGGCAGCACCTTGCCGCCCTTAGTGATGTTCTCGGTGGGTGTTCACCGCGATGGGCGTACCAAAGATACCCTCAACAATCTGCGCGAAGTGCCAGAGTTTGTCTTGCACATTGCCAACAGCTCCCTGATCGCCCAAGTCGAGATCACCGGCACCGAATTTGCCCCAGAGGTCAATGAATTCACTGAGGCGCGCCTCACTGCGCTGCCCTCTGAACTGGTGCGCCCTGCGCGCATTGCCGAAGCACCCGCCGCCTTAGAGTGCAGCGTGCTGGAACTGCACCCAATGCCTGTGGGCAAAAGCACATTGGTGATCGGGCAAGTGCTGCGCTTCCATGTGCGCGCCGATCTGCCCACGGACTCGCTGTGGATAGATACCCTAGCGCTCGACCCGATCTCGCGCCTTGCCCGCAAAGACTATGGCAAACTGGGCAGCTTGGCAGATGGGCAAACTTTAGCCGAAAATTTCCGCCGTGAAGGCGCGCTCGACCTCGATTAGCTGCCAAATTTTCACATTTGTGCAAAAGCGGATTTGTAGTTAAAGTTAGCGGCAGGTGCAGGGCATTACCTTGCATGGAAGGGGGAATTTTAATCATGCTGCGCCATAACCGCCCAAATGCTGCTTTCGTGAACGTCTACGACCGCGTGGCACTGACCGAAGACGTGCCAGAACACCACCTGCTGCGCGGGCAGGTCGGCACTGTTGTGGAGATTCTAAGCGGTGATCTGTTTGAGGTTGCCTTCAATGAGCGTGACGGGCAGCTTGTGTGCGCCTTGCACGCCAACAAACTCACCCTGATAGACGACATCCGCCGCGATCCTACGCTCCACTAGGCAAGCTGCCGCACGCCAAACCTGAATGCGCTGCGGCAGCACCGCACACAGCCCTACAAGCGCCGTGCGCGCACAACCACCCGCTTCAGATAGTCTCGTAGTTGCGCGTCCCAATCGGCGCAGGTGATGAGCGTTAGTTCTTCATAGCCGCGATTGCGGATCACGCTGAAATCGTTGGGCGCAACAATCAGGACTTCCGTCACAGCGTAGAGAATCACCTCTGTGGTGGCAGAATTTTCCCGAAAGACGCTGATGATATCGCCCACGCGCATTTCGCCAATGCGCGCAAAGGGGCCCGCCACGCCGTCGCCTAGCTCCACATGCCCCGCCAGCACGAAGTTACCACCTTCGTCAAGGTTGGCTGTCCCTTCTAGATGCCCGGCATTGGCGTTCAAGTAGTTCAAATTCCACGTATCAAGGTTCATATCAAAGTAGAGCGGCACAATCTCCGCCAATAAGTTCACATTAGCGGCTGCCACACGGAAGGGTAGTTTGCGCGCCGCCTGCGTCGGAATTGCGCTTGGCTGCGCCGTCGTCATCGCGGCTTGCGTCGGCAGCAGGTTGGTGGGTGTGGGTTGGGCAGTCGGCAAGCGCCGATTAACTGTCTCAAAGGCGAGATAAACTGCCACTGCGCCAAAGATGATCAAGAGGGCGGCGAGTGGGCTTAGGCTGTTGCGGCGGCGTGGACGATACCTATACATGCGATTTTTCCCATCCATCTGTGCAAGAGCGTTTTTTTCAGCAAAAGGTGGGGAAAAATGGCTGCCCTGCCCTGTCGAAACAAGACAGGACAGCCATACAACACTAACTTAACGACGGCTGACGCGCCGCAGCAGCAGACCGCCCATCAGGATGAGCAGCACGCCGACCAATAGCAAGCCGACCGCCTGACCAACGTTGATTGGTTCGGCAGGTGGCAGACCAGTGGAGGGCAGGCGTCCGCGGGTGACGCGCAGCAGTGCCGAGCTAACACGCGGGTTACCCGTCTGATGGCGCAGCTCGCCGGTGTTGGTCACATCGGTGGGTGCTGGCGCATCATCGCGCAGCCGCGCTGTGATAGTCAGCGTGACGGTTTGCCCCGGATTGACCACACCAACGTCAAAGATGACCGTCTGACCGCTGATGGTGAAGGTGCCTTGCGTCGTTGAAGCGCTGATGATTTGCAAGACCGCTGGCACAGGGTCAGAGACGATCACGCCAATCGCCGGTGCGCTGCTTGGGTTGGTGACGGTCAGCGTGTAGACGACCGTCTCGCCGGGCAGGGCAAGGGCAGGGTTGACCAACTTCACGATGACAGGATCAACGATGACGATGCCGCCAATTTGCGTTGGGACAGGCGTCGGGCTGATGCCGCCAGCGGGATTGCTGGTTGCGGGCGAGCTGTTATTGGCAGGCGTTGGGTCAACGTAGCCGCTTGGCAGCGAGACGTAGGCGATGTTGTTGATCGGACCCGTCGTGCCAGCACCAACGATTGCCGTCACGGTGTAGGTGAGGAAGTTGCCCGCACCGGCTGCTAGATCAACCGTATCCACAAGGTTGCCGCTCTGCAAGCCCGCCGCGCAGGTTGCACTGCCGCTTGCCACGCACGACCACTGCGGATTGATCAGGGCAGCGGGGAAGGTATCCGTCACGGTTGCACCTGTCACATCGTTGGGGCCGTCGTTCCGCACCACGATTGTGTAGGTGAGCGCGCCGCCGACCGTGTAGGTGGTTGGGTCAACCGTCTTGGTGATGACCAAATCCGCCGCCAAGCCCGACGTCACGATCACGACTGGCACACTGCTCTCATTGTTCGGCTCGTTCGGGTCAACGATATCCACTGGCGGTGTGATGCGCGCCGTATTGGTAAAGCCGCCGCTGCTCGCCGTCACAATGCCGTTGATGGTGATCGTCAGGCTGCCGCCGCTGGGGAAGGTCGGAATGGTCATTGTCACATTCTGACCCGCCACATTGACGCTGCCGCAGACCGCACCACCGGCTGCACCGCCGCAGACTGCGCTCAGGATGCTCACCTCAGCAGGCACGGCGTCGCTGAAGGTCGCGCCGTTGGCTGCATCAGGTCCATTGTTGGTTAGCACAATGGTGAAGCTGATCGCGCCGCCGGGCGAGACGCTGGTTGGATCGGCGCTCTTGACCGCTTGCAGGTCTGCCACGCCGCCGCCAACGCTGATCGGTGCGCTGCCGTTGTTGCCCGTGCCACCGTTGGTCGAGCTAACGTTGCCCGTCGTGTTCACGCCGCTTTGCGTGGCAGTCACAAGGACGGTGATCGTGCAGTTGCTGGCAGGTGCGATTGAGCCGCCCGTCAGTTGGATGCCCGCTGCGCCGTCTGCCAACACGCCACCTAGGTTATCCAGCAGCGTCCCGCCGCAAGTGTTGGTGGTGGTCAGCGGTGCGGCAACGGTCATGCCTGTTGGGAAGGTATCCGTCACAGCGACGCCGTTCAGCGTGGTGAGCGCGTTCGGGTTGCTGATCACCAAGGTCAGGGTGGTCGTGCCACCGCTAACGATTGCCGTTGGGCTGAAGGATTTGACAATGCTTGGTGGCAGCACAGCGTTCACGGTGACTGTGGCAGTGGCGGTGTTGCCCGTGCCGCCGTTGGTCGAAGTAACGTTGCCCGTTGTGTTGACGGATGCCCCAAGCGTGCTAGTGGTCACACCCACCGTGAGCGTGCAGGTGCCGCCCGCCGCGATGTTACCACCGCTCAGGGAAACGCTGCCTGCACCCGCCACCGGCGCAAAAGTGCCGCCGCAGGTGTTCGTGGCGTTTGGCGGTGCGGCAACCGTCATGCCTGCCGGGAAGGTATCCGTCACGGCAACGCCCGTTAGGGCAAGCGCCACGTTCGGGTTGGTGATGACTAACGTGATCGTGGTCACGCCGCCCGCCTCGATAGTGGTTGGCGTGAAGGACTTGGTGATGCTGGGCGGTGCGATGGCGCTGACCGTCAGCGTGGCAGAGCCAGTGTTGCCCGTGCCGCCGTTGGTCGAGCTGACGTTGCCCGTCGTGTTCACGCCGCTGACCGTTGCCGTCACCAGCACAGTGATCGTGCAGTTGCTGGCAGGTGCGATGGAGCCACCCGTCAACTGAATGCCCGCCGCGCCGGCTGCCAACACGCCGCCGAGGTTATCCAGCAGCGTGCCGCCGCAAGTGTTGGTGGTGGTCAGTGGTGCGGCAACCGTCATATCGGTTGGGAAGGTATCCGTCACGGCAACGCCTGTCAGGGTCAGTGCCGTGTTCGGGTTGGTGATGACCAACGTGAGCGTGCTTGTCTCACCGGGATTGATGCTGGCGGGCGTGAAGGACTTGGTGATGCTGGGCGGTGTGATCGCACCGACCGTCAGCGTGGCAGAGCCAGTATTGCCCGTGCCGCCGTTGGTCGAAGTGACGTTGCCCGTCGTGTTGACGCCGCTGACCGTTGCCGTCACCAGCACAGTGATCGTGCAGTCGCTGGCAGGTGCGATGGAGCCACCCGTCAGTTGAATGCCCGCTGCGCCGACTGCCAGCGCGCCGCCGAGGTTATCCAGCAGTGTGCCGCCACAGGTGTTGGTGATGGTCAGTGGTGCGGCAACCGTCATATCGGTTGGGAAGGTATCCGTCACGGCAACGCCTGTTAGTGTCAGCGCTGCGTTCGGGTTGGTGATGACCAACGTGAGCGTGCTGGTGCCGCCGGCTGCGATGGTAGCGGGCGTGAAGGACTTAGTGATGCTGGGCGGCGCAATGCTGCCAACAGTCACAGTGGCAGTGGCAGTGTTGCCCGTGCCGCCGTTGGTGGAGCTGACGTTGCCCGTTGTGTTGACCGAGTCGCCGGGCGTGCTGGTGGTCACGTCTACAGTGAGCGTGCAGGTGCCGCCGCCTGCAATGCTACCGCCGCTCAGCGAGACGCTGCCCGCCCCTGCCACTGGTGCAAAAGTGCCGCCGCAGGTGTTGGTGGCGTTGGGTGGTGCCGCAACCGTCATGCCAGCAGGGAAGGTATCCGTCACGGCAACGCCCGTCAACGCCACGCTGGCGTTCGGGTTGGTGATCACCAAGGTGATGGTGGTCACACCGCCGGCGGGAATGGTCGTTGGGCTGAATGCCTTCGTGATGCTGGGCGGTGCTACGGTCGTCAGCGTGGCAGTGGCAGTGTTGCCGGTGCCGCCGTTGGTCGAAGTGACGTTGCCCGTCGTATTGACTGAGTCGCCTGCAACGCTGGTGGTCACATCCACCGTGAGCGTGCAGGTGCCGCCGCCTGCAATGCTACCGCCGCTCAGCGAGACGCTGCCCGCCCCTGCGACTGGTGCAAAGGTGCCGCCGCAAGTATTCGTTGCATTCGGCGGTGCCGCAACCGTCATGCCTGCAGGGAAGGTATCTGTCACAGCCACGCCTGTTAGCGCCGCGCTGGCGTTCGGGTTGGTGATGACTAGCGTGATGGTGCTGACGCCGCCAACCGGGATGCTGGTTGGGCTGAATGCCTTCGTGATGCTGGGCGGTGCCACGGTCGTCAGCGTGGCAGTGGCAGTGTTGCCGGTGCCGCCGTTGGTCGAAGTGACGTTGCCCGTCGTATTGACATATGTACCATCTGCCGAAACCGTTACGTTGACGGTGATCGTGCAGTTGCTTGCCGCCGCGATGCTGCCGCCCGTTAGTTGGACGCCCGCCGCACCAACAGCCAACGCACCGCCAAGGTTATCCAGCAGTGTGCCGCCGCAGGTGTTCGAGGTGGTCAGCGGTGCGGCAACCGTCATACCAGCAGGGAAGGTATCCGTCACAGCAACGCCCGTCAACGCCACGCTGGCGTTCGGGTTGGTGATGACTAGCGTGATGGTGCTGGTGCCGCCAACTGTGATGTTCGTGGGCGTGAAGGATTTCGTAATGCTCGGCAGCGCCGGCGTGATCGTCAAGGTGGCGGTGGCGGGCTGAGCATTGGTGACGCCTTCGTTGGTGGTCAGCGCGCCTGCCGGGATGGTGTTCAGGTAGGTATCCGGCACGCTGCCAGTCACATCGGCTTGGAAGGTGCATGAACCATTGGCTGGTACGGTTGCACCGCTCAAGCTGATGGTTGTGCCGCCTGAGATTGCCGTGACCGTGCCTGCGGCGCAGGTGGTGCTGGCGTTGGCGGGCGAGGCAACCGTCAAGCCGGGCGGCAGGTTATCGGTGCCGCTGGCGTTGGTGAGGGTTAAACCACCCGTATCGCGGATGGTGATGACCAGCGTAGAGACGCCACCAGAGGCAATCGTGCTTGGCACAAACACTTTCGAGATGCTGACGCCAGGCAGGTTGGTGAGCGAGGCAGCGATGGGATCAGGGTTGCAGACACCCTCAATGGTGCAGACGCCATTCGCCGGGATGACGTTGGTCAGGTTGCCATTTACGGTCATGGTGGCACGCACTTGCACCACGCACGAGCCGTTCGGCGGAATAGTGCCGCCAGCAAAGGTGAAGAACCCATCGCCCGCGTTGGCTGTCACCACGCCACCGGCGCAAGTCGTATTGGTGAAGACGGGTGCAGAGATGATCATGCCGACTGGGAAGTTATCCACAAAGTTAGCGCCAGTCAGCGGGATGGCATTCTCATTCGTCAAGGTCACCGTCAAGAGCGAATCCGCGCCACCGTAAACGAGCGTTGGATCAAACTCTTTCACAGCACGCATGGTCAGTTGGGTAAAGTTCAGCGTAGCAGAGGCGGGCTGGACGTTGCTAATGCCTTCATTGCTCGTCACATTCCCAACCGGGATGGTGTTGGTGGTGCTGCCGCTCGTAAAGGGACCTGCGCCAAACGGCACCACATCGAAGGTGATGGTGCAGGTACCCGGCACAGCCGCAACCTGCGCCAAAATTTCGCCGCCCGTCAGGGTGACGGTATCCGAACCCGGCACGGCAGTCACCACGCCGGCGCCGCAGGTAGTGCTGGCATTGGCGGGGTTCCGCACGCGCAGTTGGCGCAAACCGGTATTTGGTAGCGGGTCAATCAGGTTGACGCCCGTCAGCGGGAAGGTGTTGGTGTTGGTCAGCGTGATGGTAATGGTGGAATAGCCGCCAACCGTGATCGTGCCAGGCACAAACTGTTTGCTCACCGTCAAGCCGCTGTTCACGGTCAGGGTGGCGTTTAGGGCGCTGGTATTGGTTGTGCCTTGACTATTGGTGATAGCGCCAGCAGGGATGCTGTTGACGTACACACCGGGGACGCTGCTGGTCACATCCACGAAGATATCGCAGTTGCCAGAGGCAGGCACAGTCACAAAGCGGACGAGGAACGCCGTCTCGCCGCCGCTCAGCGGCGTGAAGGTTGGCGGGTCGTTGCGGGTCATGACGGGCGGTGCGCTGCCGCAGTTGGTGAAGGCAATGTTGGGCGGATTGTTGATGACCACATTCGCGGGCAGGTTATCCACAAAGGTGACGTTGGTCAAGGGCGTGGAGGGATCGCCGCCGTTGCGGTTCAGGCGCACACGGATACGCGAAACGCCGCCCGGGTTAATGGTAGCAGGCGTGAAGAGCTTTGAGCCGCCGATGTTGCCGGGCGCCGTTGAAGTACCCGTGATGGTGGCAGAGCCGGGCAGCACATTGGTTGCACCTTCGTTCGTCGTCAAGCCGCCGGCGGGGATGGTGTTAGTGCGGTTGCCAACCACATTCATCACCACATCTACCTCAATAACACACTCGCCCGGCACGCTGATGGTGCCTGCTGGGATCGTGCCGCCGCTTAAGCTGAACGCGGTGGAGCCTGCTGTGGCACCTGTTACAGTGCCGCCACAGGTGTTGGTGAGGTTGGGGGGGGCAGCCACTGCGACATCACCGTTGCCCGCGTTCGGGAGCGTATCGGTGAAGGCAACGCCGGTGTAGGGGGTGCCAGTTGGGTTACGCAGCGTGATCCGCAAACGGGTGACGCCACCTTGTGGCACAGAGGTGGGTGTGAAGGATTTCTGCACCTGCAAATTTTGCACGTTCAGCGTGGCGCTGCGGTTATTTGGATCAGTGACGCCTTGCTGGCTCTGCAGTGAGCCACCGGGAATCTGGTTGACATAAATACCCGACGTTAAGGACGTGACTGGCACTGTGATCACGCAGTTGGGCGTGGGCTGTACGGTGGCGCCGGTCAACGTGATCGTATCGCCACCGATGGGCGCGCTGACGCTCCCTGCACCGCAGCCTGTGAGTGTCGCTGCGCCGTTGACTGTCACGCCGGCGGGCAAAACATCCGTCAGCGAGACGTTGGTCATGTTAATGGTGTTGCTGTTGTTGTTGATGGTGATCGTCAGCGTGGCATTCTGCCCAACAAAAATCGTGGTGGGTGCAAACGCCTTCGAGACAGTGGCGTTGGGCATACTCTCGATCAAAATGGTGGCACTGGCGGGTGTGCTGTTGGTGACGGGCCCGTTGGGGCCTGTCGAGATGAGCGCACTGGCAGGGATCGTGTTAATGCTGTTGCCCTGCACTGTGGAGGTAATATCCACCTCAAAATAACACTCACCATTAATTGCACCAACCTTAGGTGGCACCGTGCCGCCGTTCAGCGTGAACGATGTGCCACCGGGCGTTGCGCTCACCGAACCGCCCGCACAGGTTGTGAGCGCGTTGGTAGGATTGGCAACCGTCATACCGGGAGGCAAGTTATCGGTTAAGCTGGTGACGGACAGCAGATAACTGTTCGGATTGTAGATGAAGACGCGCAGTTTTGCGATGCCGCCGGGCGGGATAATGGTGGGAATAAACTGCTTGTTGACTTGTGCTTCATTTGGGTCTGCCTGAGAAAGCACTTCGCTGCTGGGCGAAACCGCCAGCGCAACGAGCATGATCAGCAGCACCCAACGTAAGAGAGAATGAACCCGATGCTGTGTTTTCATAGTTGGAAGCCATCCTTTAATGCCTTAGGCAACGCCTGCTTTAGGCAGATCAACCGAGATGAGGCGCTGCACGCATGAGCCTTTATGTGCCTGTATGACCATCAAGGCAAACCAATTCTTTACAAAATTAGGTTTTCGTTTAGCTCCTTTTAAGCGCATTCCTAGCTCTCGCTCATTATAAACGAAGAATAAGAAAAAAAAAACATTTGGTGAGAGACTTATAAAAAAACTAGCCACCTCCTTGAACCATCGGGCTAGGATTGACCTGCTACCAGTGGTTAGGTTGAGCAAAACCATTACAAACCATAGATAAAATTTGCCACTTTAAGCCGCTTTACACTAAAGTCTTTGCATCTGTTTTGAAAAAGTAGGATATGCCTAATGCACCTAAGCGATACATTCATTTTTCAAGCAGCGCAACCTGCTGTTTGGGATGCGCTGATGGATATTGAGGGGATTTCAGCCGCGCTGGGTGTGCATCGCATTGTGCCGCTAGGCAATCGCGGGTGTTCGTGGCGTGCCACCATCCGTTTTAAGTGGCTGCTCATCAACAACACCTCCAGCTACCTTGTCCAGATGTCGGAAGTGAACGCACCACACAGCTACCGCCTTACCGTCAGCGGCGAAGGGCGGCAAAGTTTGGTCAGTGGGACGGGCGTTATCCGCCTGAGTGCGCTGAGCAACACGCAAACACGCCTTGATTGGCACGCTGAGAGTGCCTTCGCACCCATCTTGCAAAGGGTGGCACAATCGCTCATTCAGCAAACAGTCAGCAAACTAAGCCGCACTTTTTTCAGCCGCTTGGCAGCGCACATCAGCACGCAGCCGCAGCAAGTGCTGCCCGTTAATGGGTAGGACTCATTTCAAAAACGAGTAAAGGGTAAGTTTGAGAGGGAAGCCCTCTCGAAACCACCGCCTTTAGAGCGCGTATTGCGCGCTCCAAAGGTAAAAAATCTACAATCCTACTCAAATTTGAAATAGCTTCTAGCCAAAAAGGTTTGATAGAAATTGTAAATAAATTTGTTTCTGACGTTTAGTTAGACCATAATAGCTGCTGCACTTTTCACCGCGCCGCAGAGCGGCTTCATCCTATGGCAAACAAGGAAGCGGCGATGCCTGAAACAGTTTTCCTTTCCTATCAACGCCAATCCCAAGCCGTCGCAGAGGCACTCCACACGGCACTGACAGAGTGCGGCTTTACTGTTTGGCAGGATGTGCATAACATCCGCCACACTGACCAATGGTCACAGGCTATTGACAGCGCACTGCGTAACGCAGATCGCCTTGTCCTGCTGATGACGCCTGCTGCCATGCAATCCCGCGAAGTTTTTAACGAGTGGTTCTACTTCTATAACAAGCGCAAGCCGCTGCACTGCCTGATGGTGGAGAAGTGCGAACCACACTACCAACTGTTGCCCTTCCAATATCTGCTGTGGGAAACGCCCGAACAGCGCAATTATGCCAAACTGTGCGCCGAACTCAGCGCACCCTTCAATGTGCCTGCTGCCGCCAACCATGCCATCATCGTGCCCAGTGAATTTGCGCCTGAACGCACGCTGCTCCAATTGAAAGACGCGCTGCTCAGCACCATTCAAAACGGCTCTAAAGTTGCTATGACGCCTGAGCAAATTGCCGAGATCCGCCTTCAACCGCCACAGGATGAAACCGAATATCTGCTTGCTTGCTATGCCAAGTGGAGTGAGGCACGGTTTGCCCTTGATGAGAAGTTCGTCAACCTTGCTTTGTTGGTGCAGGAAAATGATCGCTACACCGAAAAGCGTGGCACGCGCCATTATTCGGATTTACATGAGGCATTGCGGCAAGCCAGTTCGCCTGTGGTTGTGCTGCTTGGCTTGCCCGGCGGCGGCAAATCCACACTCTTGCGCCGCTTAGAGATGGACATTGCCCTTGAAGCCTTGCGCGGTGTCGCAACGCGCCGTTCACTGCCCTTCCATGTCTCATTAGCACGCTATGGCTCTGGTGTGATGGAAGGGCAGCCATTGCCCGATCCGTTGGAGTGGCTTGCCAAACACTGGCAGTCTGCTGCGCCTGATTTGCCTAGCTTGCCTGACTTGCTGCGCCAACGCCGCATGGTGCTGATTCTGGATGGCTTGAACGAAATGCCACATAGCAGCCCAACAGACTATAAACGGCGTCTTGATATGTGGCGTGCCTTTTTGCAAGAATACATCTTTGATCTGCACGGCAACAGAGCGATTTTTGCCTGCCGCAGCATAGATTACAGCTACACACTCAGCCATCCCGATTACCCTGTGCCGCAGTTTCGCCTTCAACCGCTTGAAGCAGCACAGATGCAAGAGTATCTCAAGCGCTGCGTGCCTGATCACGCTCAGCAAATCTGGCAAGTGTTGGAAAAAAACGCCGAACTGCGCGAGTTGTTTCGTGTGCCATATCTGCTGCGCCTGCTCAGCGAGCTATTTTACGAGTTTGGCAGCGTGCCACACGGACGCGCCCATACCTTTACGCGCCTGATTCGCAAGCTGATCAAGCGCGAATTGGAGAACCGAACACCGTCACTCAACCACGCGGAGTTGCTCAGCCCAGCAGCACGCGCCTTTTTTCAAGGAGACAGCAGGTTAGATCAGCCGCACTATTTACCCGATCAAGAACTCTTGATCGCTGCACTGGCAGGCTTTGCCCACAGGTTACAAAGCCTTGCTCAAGGGCAGCGCCTCGTCAGTTTATGGTATCCCGACGCACGGGATCAGGTGGCTGCACCAGAGGCAAAGCGTGAGCAGGTGTTGCAAGCTGGCTTTGCGCTGACCACATTGGAGTTGGATCACGATCACAACGTACGTTTCTTCCACCAACTGTTGCAGGAATATTTCGCCGCACGCTTGCTCGCCCGCACACCCAACCCTAATCTCGCCCGCAGCGAGTGGCAAACACAGTATATTAAACCGCCTTTGGCAGAGGTGATTGCCACCTTACCCGCCCATGATCCGCTGCCACCTATGCCAACCACTGGTTGGGAGGTCTCTATGGTTCTTGCCGCCGCCATGACGCACGATCAAGAGCAGTTCGTGCGCGATCTAATCGAGCCGAATCTGCCGCTTGCCGCCTACTGTGCTGCTGCACCCGATGTGCATGTGAGCGCCGCCTTGTCCGCCGAATTGCGCGCCCTGTTGATCGCCCGCAGCCAGGACTCTGACGCTGACTTGCGCGCTCGGATTGCTGCCGCCAAAGCGCTTGGTGATCTGGGCGACCCACGCTTGGACACACGCCGTGGCGAGGTTGCTTTTAGCCTGCCGCCCCTCTCTAAGATTAGCGGCGGTGAATACCGCATCGGCAGCGATGAAAATCCCGACGAACAGCCTATCCACACCGTCTGGCTCGCACCCTTCCAAATCGGGCAGTTCCCCGTCACCAACGCTGAATATCGTTTGTTTATTGAGGCAGGCGGCTATGAGGATCGGCGCTGGTGGCAAAGTGAGGCAGCTGAACGCTGGCGCAGCGGTGCCGAAACTTACGCGCTGGATAAGGCAGAATGGCGAACGCGCAACGCGGAACGGCGCGCCATGCTGCGTGATGGGCGCTTGCAGGCGCAGTTGGATAGCGGCGAGATCACCCTAGCGCAGTTTGAAAGCCGCAAACGCCTTGCTGAGCTGAGCGACGCCGAATTTGAGGCAGAGTTGGCGACTTGGTATCCGACCGAGCGGCGCACTTTGCCCGTCCACTGGCACGATACGCGCTTCAACGCACCAACGCAGCCCGTCGTTGGCGTGACGTGGTATGAAGCACAGGCATATTGCGCTTGGTTAGCTTATCACAGCGGCTTGCCTGTGCGCCTGCCCACCGAAGCAGAGCGCGAAGTAGCGGTGCGCGGTGCTGCCATGCGCCGCTATGCCTATGGCGAAGAAGCCAACCGCGAATGCGCGAATACGGCTGAGGCGCACATCGGCAGCACCACACCGATTGGCGTTTTTCCGTGCGGCGCAACGCCTGAAGGGGTTCATGACTTGAGCGGCAATATTTGGGAGTGGACAAGCACGCTGCGCCGCCCATATCCCTACCGTGCCGATGACGGGCGTGAGGACGCCCATACGCCTGATGAGCATCGCGTGGTACGCGGTGGATCGTGGTATCACAATGCCCAGCAGGCACGCGGCGCCTATCGTGGGGTGCCATATCGCCCTTATCATGCCAACGATAACGTGGGTTTCCGCATTGTGGTTGGTTAGCAGCAGGCGTGCAAGGTCGCCAGTAAAGTTTGTGCCACACTAAGTCCCGTACTGTCTATGGAGCGGGGCTTGGCAGTTCCCCTCTGCTTCCCTTTCCCGCGCCTGCCGGGAAAGGGTTAGGGATAGGGGGCTCTCCTAGCCCGTTGAGGCACCGCTTGACATTGATCGGCACACGGGTCACACTTAATGGCAGAGAATACCACCTATGCTCAAAACAATCAGGTCGCTCTGAAGCTCACTGGAAAGGAGTGTTTCCGCATATGGACTTTGGTTTAATCGCCGTCATTGTCAGCGTGATCGTCGTTGTTGCCGCTGGCGTCACCGTCAGCCTGACCGTTATCAATGCGCTGCGAGGGCAAGACGAATGAGCAGCGCCCTTGAGAAACTCCGCCGCCACGATTTCACCACGCCCATCCGCGCCGAAGATACGGCAAAGCTGGCGATGGGCGATGTGGTCTACCTGAGCGGCACGTTATTCACCGGACGCGAAGGCTTCTACCGCCGTCTGCTGGATGAAGGGCAACCCTTGCCGCACGGCGTGGATATTTCGCAGGTGAACGTCAACTTCCATTCCTCGCCGGCGGTTGAAGAAATCCGCCCGCCCTCTGCCGATGGCAGCGATAACGGCGAGTATCGCATCAGCGCCACCACTGGCACCGCCTCTTTCCGCTTTGCTAAGTGGATGCCGCGCCTGCTGGGCGAGTTTGGCGTGAAGTGCGTCATCGGCAAAAGCGGCTTGTCGTCCGAGATTTACAAAGCGCATTTTGTGCCGAATGGCGCTACCTACCTGCTGCTGATGGGCTATGGCTTGGGCGCGATGTATGGGCAGGCAATTCAGCGCGTGCGGCAGGTCGTGTGGCGTGAAGAACTCGGCTTGGCACAGGCGATGTGGGTGCTGGACATCCAAAATTTCGGTCCGCTGATCGTGGATTGTGATCACGAGGGCAACTCGCTTTTTGAGAAGCTGAACAAGCAGGTAGATGCGCGCCTAGCGGCTGCCTACGAAGGCTTGCCCGAACTAACTTTGAAGCGCTTTGGCGAGATCACGCGCTACGAAGACGAAGTGTTAAGCTAATCCCAATATCTGACAGGCACGAGTACGAGGTGTGGTTTGGCAACAAACGACTTTTTGCAAGCACTCAACGAAGCAATCCGCCTTGTGCAGCAGGGCAGCCCCGCCGAAGCACGCCCAATCCTACGTGAACTCAGCCGCAGCCATCCTGATCAAGAGGCGGTCTGGTTGTGGTTGGCAACCGCCGCCGAGACGGACTCCGAACGCATTGAGGCGCTTCGCCGTGTGCTGGCGATTAATCCGCGCAACGCAAAGGCACGGGTTGCCCTTGAAAAGCTGACCGGCGTTGCCTTGCCGCCGCCGCGCCCCGCGCTCGATCTTTCTCAGGTGAAGCTGCCACAGGTTGATCTCTCACAAGTTAAGCTGCCGCCCATCCGCCTTCCCAATAAATTTTGGGAGACGCTGCAAACGCTGCTCATCATCGTATTGATGGGCGCCGCCGCCTTTGTGATCGTCTTTTTAGCAGGCGCGGTGCTTGTGCCAGCCCTCACCCCGCCTTCTGCCACGCCAACCGCCACCCTCACACGGACTCCGCGCCCGACGGTGCCAAGCCCAACGCCCATTGCCACCTTCACCCTGCCGCCCACCTGGACTGCCGCACCAACCGATACGCCGCGCCCTGCCAACACCCTGCGCCCAACGCAAACGCCGCGCCCAACCATCACCCGCGTGCCATCGCGCACCCCTTCACCCACTTTTACGCGCCCGCCAACGGAAACGCCAACGCCCAGTGAAACGCCCGCGCCAAGCCCAACGCCGCCGCCGAGCGCCACACCCGATGCGCCAACACCCACGCCCATTTAAGACGCGTGGGCGACAGCACCCCTAACACCCGCCCCATAAACAGGGCGGGACTTTGCAGGTCACCGCTGATTCTCTTCCCTCGCCTGCGGGGAAAGGGCTAGGGAGAGGGGTAACAGTGCCGCCCTTCGTGTGCGGCTGTGCTATAATGGCATCTCATGCCTTATCTCATACACACACCAACCGCTTCTGTGTGGGATGCCTTTGTGCGCGCCCACGCCGATGCCCACATTTTGCAGCTTTCAGCGTGGGGAACGCACCAAAGCCGCTTTGGTTGGCAAGTGCGGCGGCTTGCCATTGCCAATGCGGAAGGGCAGATCGTGGCGGGCGCTCAAGTGCTGCTGCGCCGTTTGCCGCTGCGTTTGGGCAAGCGTGCCTATTTGCCCGCCGCGCCTTTATTCAGCGCTGATGAGATCGCTAACGATCTGCTGTGGCGTGCGCTGCGCCGCTGCGGTGCGGCATTTATCAAGGTTGAGCCGTGCGATTGGTATCGCCCGCGCCCTGACCTGCCCGAACGCCTAACCCGCGCAGGGCTGCGCCTCTCGCCCGAAACAATCCAGCAGCCGCGCACTATTGTGCTAGACCTGAGCGGCACAGAGGACGACATCTTAAAGCGCATGAATCAATCTACCCGCTATAAGTGCCGCTTAGGGCAGAAGAAAGAAGTGACAGTGCGGCTTGGTGAGGCTGCCGATGCCGCTCGGTTTGGCGAACTGATGCAAGTCACCGCTGAACGCGACTCGTTTTATGCGCGCCCGCCTCTCTACTATCAGAGCGTTTATGAGGCATTCGCGCCTAGTGGTGAGGTTGCCTTGTTGATCGCCTCACACGCGGGGCAAGATTTGGCGGCGGTGATGGTCTTTCGTTGCGGCGGGACTGCCTACTATCTGTATGGCGCGTCTTCCAACGTCGAACGCAACCGAATGCCGACCTATATCGTGCAGTGGGAGGCGATTCGTTGGGCAAAGGCAGCGGGCGCGCTGCGCTACGATTTGTGGGGCGTGCCAGATGTTGATGAGGCGACGCTTGAAGCAGACTTTGAAGGGCGCGACGATGGCTTGTGGGGCGTTTATAAGTTCAAGCGCGGCTTTGGCGGTGCGTTGCGGCGTAGCGTTGGCGCTTGGGACTTGGTGAATAACCGCGCTCTGTACGCGCTCTACCTGTGGTACGTGCGGCGGCAAGGCGGTGCCGTATGAGCCGCTACACCTTCGCGCCGTTCAAGGGCACCGATTCAGAATGGGATGCGGCGATTCGTGGCTTGCACGGCGCGCATCCGCTGCAAACGGCGGTGTGGGGCAGCTTTAAGCAGCGCAGCACCGGCTGGCAGCCTGAAAAGTTCGTCTGGCGGGATGATGCAGGGGTGTTGTGCGCGGCGGCGCTGCTGCTGACGCGGCGGATCGGCTTTTTACGCGTGCTGTATATACCCAAGGCACCCCTGCTTGACTACGCTGATGCCGCATTGCTGGCACAAGTGCTGGACGATCTAGAGCGCTTGGCACGGCGGCGCTTCGCCATCCAACTCAAGATCGATCCTGACGTGGTGCAGCATACGGGCGAGCCAAACACACCTGCTTGGCAGACTGACCCGTTGGGCGCGGCAGTGGTAGCCACCTTGCAAAGGCGCGGTTGGCGCTTCTCGGCAGAGCAGGTGCAGTTCAAAAATACGGTGCTGATCGATCTAACGCGCTCTGAGGAGGCACTGCTTGCCGCCATGACTCAGAGCAAGCGCCGCAAGGTGCGCTATGGCACACGGCACGGCGTGACGATCCGCACAGCAGGGCTTGACGATCTGCCCGCAATGGTCGCCCTTTACATCGAAACAGGCAAGCGCAATGCCTTCACAACGCGCCCTGCTGCCTACTACCTTGAGGAATGGCGGGCGCTGCTTGAGGCAGGTCTGGCGCACGCGCTCATCGCAGAGGTGAACGGGCAAATGGTGGCGCATGTGGTGCTGCTTGCTTTTGGGCAAAAGTGCCTCTATTTTAGCGGTGCTTCTACCTCTGATAACGAACTGCGAAAGCTAATGCCTGCCGATGCCTTGCAGTGGGAAGCGATGCTGTGGGCAAAGGCGAACGGCTTCACGATCTATGATATGTGGGGCGCGCCAACGCACTTTGACGAATCCGACCCGCTGTGGGGCGTGTGGCTGTTCAAACGCGATTACGGCGGCGTGCTGACGTGGCATATCGGCGCGTGGGACTATGCGCCGCTCGCGCCGCTGTACTGGCTCTATACGCAAGCGATGCCGCGCCTGCGGGCATGGCTGCGCCGCAAACGCCCTCAGTAAAACTATCTGCGCGTCAGGGCAGTCCGTAAACTGCCCTGTGTTTCTTAACGAACGCTGATCGGTTCAGGTTGGAAGGTCAAACGCTCACCATCAGCGGACACATCGACAAGCACCATCGCATTCTCCTGAAGATTGCCTTCCAAGAGCGCCACTGCCAGAGGGTCTTGCAAGTAGCGCTGAATAGCGCGCTTGAGCGGGCGGGCGCCAAAGACGGGATCATAGCCACGCTCAGCGAGGAAGGCACGTGCCTCAGCAGTCAGGTTCAGCGTGATCTGGCGGCGCGCCAACAAATGCTGCAAGCGCTGAAGCTGGATGGTCACGATCTGCTCAATGTGGCTGCGATCAAGGCTGTGGAAGATGATGACCTCATCCAAACGATTCAAGAACTCTGGGCGGAAGTGCCGATCCAGTGCTTGCAGCACCGCTTCATGCACCCGCTTCACGTCTGCGGCGCTGCCCGCCGCTTTGATCAACTCACTGCCGATGTTACTGGTCATGATCAGAACTGTGTTGGTGAAGTTAACCGTCCGCCCTTGCCCATCGGTTAGGCGTCCTTCATCAAAGACCTGTAGGAAGACGTTGAATACCTCTGGGTGTGCTTTTTCGATCTCATCGAACAGCACCACACTGTATGGGCGGCGACGGACTGCCTCAGTAAGCTGCCCGCCTTCCTCGTAGCCGACGTAGCCCGGTGGAGCGCCGATCAGACGTGCCACGCTATGCCGCTCGCCATACTCACTCATATCAATTCGCACCATCGCGTTTTCATCATCAAACAGGAAGTCTGCCAGCGCACGCGCCATCTCAGTTTTACCAACGCCCGTCGGTCCCAAGAATAGGAATGTGCCAATCGGTCGCTTCGGGTCTTGCAGACCTGCGCGGCTGCGGCGCACTGCCGCTGCCACAGCACGCACAGCCTCGTCCTGACCGACGACGCGCTCATGCAAGCGTGCTTCCATGTGCAGCAGCTTCTCTAACTCACCTTCCAGCAAGCGTGAAACAGGCACGTTCGTCCAACGGCTGACCACTGCGGCAATTTCATCGGCATCCACTTCTTCTTTGAGCATAGCACCCTCCTGATGCCGTTGGGCAAGCTCGGCTTCGGTCTCACGCAGTTGGCGCTCTAGATCAGGCAGGCTGCCATAGCGGATGCGTGCTGCTAATTCGAGGTTGCTTTGGCGTTCAGCGCGCTCTAGTTGCAGGCGCGTGCTATCAATCTCTGCTTTGATAGCGCGAATCCGCTCGATGATGGCGCGTTCTTTCTGCCAACGCGCTGTGAGTGCATTGAGCGTCTCCCGCAGGTTGGCAAGTTCTTGCTCAAGATCAGCAAGGCGCTGCTTTGAGGCTTTATCACGCTCTTTTTTGAGCGCCTCACGCTCGATCTCCAACTGCATGATCTGCCGCTCGACGCGCTCCAACGCAACCGGACGGCTATCAATTTCCATCTTCAGGTTGGCAGCCGCCTCATCAATCAAGTCAATGGCTTTATCAGGCAGTTGCCGATCAGGGATGTAGCGTTGGCTGAGCGTAGCAGCTGCGATCACGGCGCTATCTTGAATACGGACGCCGTGATGCACTTCATAGCGCTCCTTCAAGCCGCGCAGGATGCTGATCGTATCTTCAACACTCGGCTCTTCGACAAAAACAGGCTGGAAGCGCCGTTCAAGGGCAGCGTCTTTTTCAATGTGCTTGCGATATTCGTCAAGTGTGGTGGCACCGACCATGTGTAATTCGCCACGCGCCAACATCGGCTTGAGCAAATTACCAGCATCCATAGCGCCTTCGGCAGCACCTGCACCCACGATGGTGTGCAGTTCGTCTACGAACAGGATGATCTGCCCGTTGCTATCGGCAATTTCCTTCAAAACTGCCTTCAGGCGCTCCTCAAACTCGCCGCGATATTTGGCGCCTGCCACTAGCCCACCTAAATCGAGGGCTATCAACCGCTTCTCTTTTAAGCCTTCTGGCACATCACTATTGGCGATGCGCTGCGCCAAGCCCTCCACAATAGCGGTCTTGCCAACGCCTGCCTCGCCGATCAGCACAGGGTTATTCTTGGTGCGGCGGCTGAGGATGTGCATCACGCGCCGAATCTCCTCATCGCGCCCGATCACGGGATCGAGCTTACCCTGTCGTGCCAGCGCCGTCAGGTCACGACCGTACTTCTCCAGCGCTTGGAAGGTGCTTTCAGGATCAGGGCTGGTGACGCGCTGGCTGCCGCGAATGCCCGTGAGCGCTTGCAGCACGGATTGCTCAGTGATGCCATGCTTGTTCAGCAATGCTGCGACGGGTGAGCCTTCCAATAAGGCGAGGAACAGATGCTCTGTGCTAACATAGTCATCCTTCATGCGGTGGGCAATGCGCTCAGCGCGGTTCAAAACCTCAACGGCAGGGCGGCTCAAGCCGATCTGACCTGTATCATTGCCTAGGCGCGGCTGCCCATGCAAAAGCGCCTGTGCGCCCTCTAAAAGCGCACCGTGCTGCCCATTGATCTTGGCGACCAGCTCAGGGACTACGCCCTCTTTTTGGGTCAGCAAACCAACGAGGATGTGGATCGGCTCGATGGCGGGATTTCTATGTTCTGTGGCAAGGCTCTGCGCCTTTAGGAGCGCTTCTTGTGCTTTATGTGTGTAACGACTCAAGTCCATAGTGACAATACCTCTCTTGCACAAGCCTAGCACACTGACCATTTGATCTGCGTCAACAAAACATCAGCGGCGCGTAAATATCGTCACGGGCTGCCACTTTGTGGTATGATCTGCTGCATGAGATGCTAGGCACAACACGCTGAGGCAGCATGTGGTTAATTGACGGGCATAATTTGATTGGGCAACTGCAAGACCTCTCGCTAGACGATCCGCACGACGAGGCGAAGATCACCATGGCGATTAAGAGTTACTGTATGCGTGCCAATTGCAAGGCGACTGTCATCTTTGATAACGGCTTGCCCGGCGGCTTCTCCAAAGCGCTTTCCAACAGCAGCGTCAGCGTCTATTTCGCACCGCCGCGCACCAAAGCTGACCACATTCTGATGCAGCGCGCCAAAGAAATGCACCGCCTACCCAACTTTGTGCTGGTCACCTCAGATCGGCAAATTGTGCGGCTTGCCTATGCCTATGGCATCGAGACCATGCCCAGTGAAGAATTTGCCTTGCTGCTTGGCTTCCGCCCCGTCGAACTGCCTGCAGAAGCACCTGATAAACCGCGCATCGTCAAGATCATCTACGAAAAAGACCCGAATCCTAATGTTTCGCCGCAAGAAATTGCCTTTTGGCTGCCCATTTTTAAGCACCGTTTGCAACAGGCGCGCGCTGCCAAAGCCGCCGCCGAACAGGCTGAACGTGAAAAAATCCGTGCGGCGTGCCTTGCACGCAAGCAGGCTGCCGAAGAAGAACGCCTGCGGAAAAAGAAACGCCTCTAGTGCCAAGTTTTAGGAGACGCCTTATGTCTTGTAACCGCGCTGTGCGGCTTGCCGCACTCTGCCTTGTGTTCAGCCTGATTGTTACCCTAAGCACTGTGCCAAGCCATGCCCAAACCAACGGCGTGCAAAGCCTTTCGGGCAATTTTGGGGTTGCCTATGAGAGCTATGCGCCGCTGCCTTTCCTCGTTGCGCTTAGCGATGCCAGCGGCTATTTCGGCAGCGATCCGATCTATCTGCCGCCACCTGAACAACAAGTCCTTGCCCAAACCACAGGCAACGCCGCCCGCGGCACTTACCGCCTCAGCTTGCCCGCCGCACCTGTCGCCCGTCCCTTTGACGTGACGGGCGGCGCGCAAAACACACAAGGCTTGTTCATCTTTGATGTGCGCCTGATGAGCGATGTTGCCTCTCGCGGCTACATGGTCATGAATGAAGATAACATTGCCTCATCGCTGCGGATCAACATTGAATTCAAGGTGACGGGCGGCAAGCTGCTGGCATTCGCCGCTGATGATGGGCAGGCGTTCCCAACGGGCTACGGCGCAGATGGCATCTTATTCACCGCCGACGATCCACGCACGACGCTTGCGCGTGGTTGGTCGCTGATTGACCTCGATACGACACCTTTCAGCCTCAGCCGCGAGGCTGCGCCAAGCGTGCCGCTGATCACCACCGCGCTAGGCGATGTGAACGACTATTCGCAGCTTACTGATTGTTCGGTGCTGCTAACTACCTTCCTAGACCGCGTGAGCAGTGTGTATCCGTTCACGGCGCTGTATGGCATTGATTGGCAGGCACTGCGCGCCCGCTTGCTGCCGCGTGCTGCTAGTGCTGACCTACCCACATGCAGCCTGCTCATCCGCGAGTTTGGGAATGCCATTCCTGATGGGCATGTGAACTTTTTCTTGCCGCTGCTGGCATCGGAATCCAACGGCTCACTCGGCATGTCCCTAGAAGTGCTGAGCGACGGTCGGGTTGCAGTGGCAGCCCTGCGGACGGGCGGTCCTGCTGAACGCGGCGGCATTCGGATCGGCGCCATCTTGGCGGCGTGGGATGGCACACCAATTCGGGAGGCGATGGCGCAGGCAGTTTTCTTCAGCAGCAACGCCAGCACGCCGCACGTCCGTGAACGGCTGCAACTGACCAGTTTGCAGCGCGGTCGGCTTGGCTCAACGGTTGAGGTCACCTTTCAGAATGTAGGGGAGGCTGAACAGACGGTCACGCTGCGCCGTGATAGCCCAGGTCCAGTGCGCTTGCCGCAAGAACAGCCCCAAGTGCGCGCCAACAAGCTGCCCTCAGGCGTTGGCTACATCCGCATTGAGAACTTCGTTGGCGCTGAGCGTTTACCCAACTTCGACCGCGCCGTGAGCGCCTTGATCGCAGAAGGCGTCCCTGCCCTGATTATTGACGTGCGCGGCAATCCCGGCGGTTTCTCGCAAATGTCGGATGCGATGGCAAGCCGCTTCTTCAGTGAAGGCTTTCTGGTTGGGCGCACCTTTGCACCTGATGGACGCTTGGTTTTCCAGATGGCGGTTGCGCCACGTGAACCGATCTTCACGGGCAGTGTGGCTGTGTTGGTGGATGGCGGCACCAGCAGCGCCGGTGACCTGTTCGCCTATACCATGCAGCGCAACGGACGCGCCCTCATCATCGGACACACGCCCAGCGGCGGCTTGGCAGGCACCGTCAGCGGCGGGCAATATTACCTGCCTGCTAGAGGCTTCATCCAAGTGCCGACGGGCGCCTTGCTGGATGATGACGGGCAGATCATTGTGGAAGGCACGGGTGTGCTGCCTGACGTGCTGGTGCCACTCACCTTAGAGAGCCTGCTCACGCCAGCAGATGAGGTATTGCAAGCGGCTGAGGCAGCCTTGCGAGAGGTTGTACGCTAAGCGTGCCTGACTCAGCGCTTATTCAGGTGGAGGCGCTCGGCAAGGCGTTTGGCTTGCGCGTCGTCCTACGCGGTGTCTCGTTCAAGGTTGGGCGCGGCGAGCTGATCGCCCTGTTGGGCGCCAATGGCAGCGGCAAAACAACCCTGCTCCGCATTCTGGGGACGCTCAGCCAGCCTAGCAGCGGCAGCGTCTTGATCGGCGGCTGGCAGCTTCCCAAAGAATCTGCCGCTGTGCGCGGTCAGCTTGGCGTGGTCACGCACCTGCCGCTGCTCTACGATGATCTGAGCGCGGCGGAAAATCTGCGCCTCTACGCCGAACTTTACAATCTGCCGCAGGAACTTGGCACGGCGGTGGTGCAACAGCGCATCAGCGACTCGCTGGGGCGGGTCGGTTTGGCAAAGCGCGCCAACGACCGCGTTCGTACCTTTTCACGCGGGATGCAGCAGCGCTTGGCATTGGCGCGTGCCGTGCTGCATGATCCTGCGATCCTGCTGCTGGATGAACCATACACAGGCTTGGATGCTCAGGGCAGCGCCCTGCTTGATTCGTTAATTGCAGAGTGGCAGGCGCAAGGGCGCACCATCATCGCTGCCCTGCACGATCTGCCACGCGCCGCAGCACTCTGCAAGCGCGCCTTGATCTTAGGTGGCGGTAAGCTGGCAGCCGACTTGCCCATGCCCGATCCTGAGAGCCTGATGGCGACCTTTAACGCACTCACACCGAGTTAACCGAATGCGCCGTACACCCTTTCTCCGTGCCGTGATCGCCGTTGCCCGCAAAGATTTGCGCGCCGAATTTCGCAGCCGCCTGCTCATCAGCGCGATGGGCTTGTTTGCCCTGCTGACCACCATGATCTTTTACTACACGCTGGAGAGTCGCCCAGAAGCGCGCCGTGCCGTGCTGCCTGCTGCCTTGTGGGTAACGGTCACCTTTGCTGGCACGCTTGGCATTGGGCGCAGCCTTGCCGCTGAGTATGATCGCGGCACGCTGGATGGGCTGATGTTGGCGCCGCTGCCGCGTTCGGCGCTCTATTTTGGCAAGCTGGCTGTGGCATGGCTCTTTACGCTGATTGTGGCGTTGGTGGTGACTTTGGCGCTGAGCATCGTCTTTAACACCACCTTGCTGCGGCTGGATTGGGTGCTGATCGCAGCGCTTGGCACGCTTGGCTTTGCGGCAATCGGCACGTTGTTGGGCAGCATGGCAGTTTATGCGCGCTCGCGGGAGACGACGCTGCCGATCTTGGTGCTGCCAATCGCCTTGCCGATCATCACGGCGGCGGTCAATGCGGCACACGGCGTGCTGGATAACCAACCGCTCGATCAGTGGATCATCTATCCGCTGCTGTTGGCGTCGGTGGATGTGGTCTTTTTGGCGCTTGCCTATCTGCTGTTTGATTATGTGTTGGAGGAATGAAAAACGCATCCGCAGTGGATGCGCTTGGAGAGAGGCGTCGGTGGGAATCGAACCCACGGTGAAGGTTTTGCAGACCTCTGCCTTGCCACTTGGCTACGACGCCGTCGTATCGCTGATAGTACACGATCCCGCCTGCTTTGTCAATGTGAACGTGGTAGAGAACCGCTTTTTACCATTCCCACAACCTGATTTATTATGAGCGTTGGCGGGCAAATGCGTTAAAATAGATAGCTATAAAAGCATTAACAGGAACGCTTTATGAAACGGCTAAGGCACTGGTTGATAGGCATCCTCATCTTTAGCAGCCTCTTTTGGTTGGTGCTGCTGCTCAACTTCACTGCGCCGAACCCAACGGGCAGACGCTACTCCAGTGAGATGCCACGCACCACAGGGCAGGGCAGGGCTGCTGAAATTGGGCTTTCGGGTGAGCAGATTCTTGCCAAGGATTTAGGCTTGCCGCGTAATGAAGCGCCTGATCAGCGCAAGTGTATTTGCAACAACGGCAATCCTTCGCCTGCCGAATGCAATGCCTGTGTGGCATCTGTACAGATGGCAGCGCCCTACCGCCGCCCAGATTTCTTCGGGAAAGGCTTCATCGCAGAGGCAAAGAACACACAAGGGCTGTTTTATGATGGGCGCGAATTCGATCAGATCAGCGATTATGCGATGGCAGCGCGTGCTTTGGGCGTGCCGCTGTACGTCTACACGCGGGTGAACACGCAAGTTGATCGAGAATTTGAGCGTGTTGTTGCCGCGACCGGTGGCGCAGTGGTGCGCTATTTCAGCGTGCCGAACTGGTCTGATCCAACAGATACCTTGGCACGAAACGGCTTGCTGCTCTCGCTTGGCGGTCTGCTGCTGCTGATTGGTGGAAATGCCTTGCTGAAGCGCGCTAAAGCGGATCAGCCTGCACCTGTGCCAAAAAGGGTTGCCCAACCACCACGCAGCACGCTTAGCAAGGCGATTGATCACGTGGCAGATGCACAGTCCTTTAGCAAACGTGCTACCAACAACATCCGCAATGAGCTGGATTAGCGCTGATTCCGAATGGCGGAGGGAAGTGCATTTGCAAGAGAAGCTCGCCCCAGTGCGCCTTGTGTTGGCGCATAAAATGTTCTGGGCAAAGTTCATGGCAGCCTGTAAGATCAGCCTATTCAAGTCTGTCTAATCCACATATACGGAATACAGGAGTAGAACCCTGACATGCAGCGTGAAAAAGTCGTCATCATCGGCAGCGGTCCCGCAGGGCTGACTGCTGCACTCTATACCGCCCGTGCCAACTTAAATCCCGTCCTGATCGCCGGCCCGCAGTTTGGTGGGCAAGTGGCACTCACCCATGAGATTGAGAACTATCCCGGCTTTCCCGGCGGCAGCGGCACAGAGCTGGTTGAGATCATGAAAACGCAGGCGGAACGCTTTGGCGCACGGATCGAGATGGATGTGGTGCTAAGCGTGGATTTCAGCAGTGGATCGCCCTTCACCGTGCGGACGGGCAACGTTGAATACCTTGCTGATACAGTCATTGTGACAGCCGGTGCCTCGCCGCGCTTGTTGGAGGTGCCAGGTGAGGTTGAATACACAGGGCGCGGCGTTAGCTACTGCGGCACGTGCGATGGTTTCTTCTTCCGCGGCAAGCAGATCGTGGTGGTGGGTGGCGGCGACAGCGCCATCAAGGAATCGCTGTTCCTGACCAAATTCGCCTCGCGCATTGATATTGTTCACCGCCGTGATGCCCTGCGCGCAGAGGCAGAATTGCAAAAGCGCGCCTTTGCTCATGAGAAGATCAACTTCATTTGGAATACCGTTGTAGAGCGCATTGAGGGCGAAAATGGCAAGGTCAACCGTGTGCAGTTGCGGAATGTGCAGACGGGTGAAGTGACCGAGTATCCCACTGAAGGTGTGTTTGTCTTCATTGGGCATGAGCCAAACAACGCGCTCTTTAAGGGCGTGCTGAACATGGATGAGCATGGCTACCTGATCACGGATCGGCACATGATGACCAACATCGAAGGCATTTTCGCGGCTGGCGAAATTCAAGACCCAATCTGGAAACAGGTAGCGACCTCCGTTGGGCAAGGGACTGCTGCCGCCATGGCGGCTGAAGAATGGCTTGCCAAGCGTGAAGCTGCCCTAGCTGCCGCTGAGGTGGAAAAGCAAGCCTAGCAGCGGCAACAGGACGAAAAATGGGCGTGGAAGATCACTTCTCACGCCCATTTCTGTTTAGATGGCGGTAAGGCTAGAACAGTTGGCGTGCCGCGTTTGCCGCCCAATCAAAGATTGGTGTGGCAAAGAAGGTGCCAAGCAAGATCACGCCCGCCGTTGTTAAACCAAGCGCCCATACCATCGGCTGACCAACTGGCATCGGCTGATCTTCTGCCTCGCTGCGATCCACAAACATGACCTTGATCACGATCAGGTAGTAGTAGAGCGCCACCATAGAGTTGGCAATGCCCGCCAACGCCAGCCAGATCAAGCCGGCATCCACCGCGGCACGAAACAAGAAGAACTTGCCGAAAAAGCCGGCAGCCGGTGGCACACCTGCCAACGAGAGCAGCGCTAGAGTCATCACCAATGCCAAGCCAAGATTGCGCCGTGAGAGTCCTGCCATATCCGAGATTTTCTCGCTGCCAGTGGATGCTGCAAAGACAACCACCACACCGAAGGCGGCAAGGTTCGTCAGGATGTACATCGCCATGTAGAACGTCACTGCGGCGATGCCCAAGCCCGGCTGCACGCCCGGCTGTGCGGCAATTGCCGCAACGCCAATCAGCGCGTAGCCCGCTTGCGAGATAGATGAGTATGCCAGCAAACGCTTGATGTTATTCTGCACCAGCGCAAACAGGTTGCCCACCGTCATGGTGATGACGGCAAGCATAGCGACGCTCTGCACCCAAAAGCGCGTGGGATCATCACCCTGAAAGACCACAATCAGGAAGCGGGCAAACAGCGCAAAGCTAGCTGCTTTGCTTGCCACGCTGATATAGGCAGTGACCGGTGTTGGCGCACCTTCGTAAACGTCGGGCGTCCAGAAGTGGAACGGCACGGCGCTTAGCTTGAAGCCGAACCCAACCAAAATCATGACCAGCGCGATCAGGATCGGCACGAGCGTCTCAGGCACAGGCGTGCCTGCTGAAAGCGCGACCATCCGTTCGCCAATAGCATAGAAGTTGGTTGCACCCGTGAAGCCATACAGCAAGCTAAAGCCGTAGAGCATGATCGCAGAAGTGAAGCCGCCAAATAGGAAGTACTTGATGCCTGCCTCTGCCGAACGCGGACTCTTGACCAAGAAGCCAGAGAGGATGTACAAGCTGATCGAGAGCGTCTCTAGGGCAAGGAATGCCATGATCAGGTCGGCAGCGCCTGCCATCAGGATGCCGCCAAGCGTGGCGACCACCAACACGGCGTAGAACTCGCCCATACGCCCGATCTGCGGTGCATCCAGCGTGATCAAGCACACCAAGGCGGCTGCCACGAGCGTGATCACGGTGAAAATCTGCGTCATAGCGTCGAAGCGGAACATGCCGCCTAGCACCAGTTGCTCGGCAGGCAGGCTGGGCGGTGGCACCAAGAGTGCCACCAACGCGATCCCAAACAGGCTCAGCCCAACGATCAAGCCGATCTCACGGCGACGGCTGGCAGGAAAGAAGGCATCCATCAAGCCACCTGCTACTGCCAAAACGATTAGCAGGATGGCAGGCAGTGCCGCCAGCAGGTTCGTGATCGGATCGCTGTTCAGAATGATAGATGTTGTGATGTTTTCCATACCTCACCTCCCTGCCAGCGCCGTTAGGATCGGCTGCATACCGCCCTCAAGCATCCCCGTCATAAAGCGCGGGAAGACGCCGAGCAGGATCAGAAAAACGCCGAGCATGACCAACGCTGTTTTATCAATAATGGTCACATCCCGAACGTCTGGGAAGCGCTGCGCGTTGAAATCACCGAAGAACACCAGTTGTGTCACCTTCAGCACATAGCCCGCCGTCAGGATGATGCCTAACACGGTGATGATCGCCAAGATCGGGTAGTAGTCAAAGCTGGGGAAGTAGGCGAGTTGCAGCGGCGAGGCTGCCCCATTCGCAAAGACAGGTCCTGCCCACAAGCCCTGCATAATTGGGAACTCTGCCACAAAGCCGCTTAAACCGGGCATCCCCATGGAGACTAAACCACCCACAATGAAAGCGAACGCCACAAACGGCATTCGCTGCCCAAAGCCGCCCAACGACGGAATATCGCGTGTGTGTGCCTGATCATAGACCATGCCCACGCACGAGAAGAATAACGCCGTCATCACGCCATGGCTGAACATCTGCAAGCCCGCGCCCGTCATGCCTTGCACGCTCATCGTGCTGATGCCCATCATCACCAAGCCCATATGGCTGACTGATGAGAAGCCAATGACGTACTTGAAGTCGCGCTGGCGATAGGCGATAAAGGCGCCATAGACCACATTTACCGCCGTGAGCAAGATGATCCACGGCAAATGGACTTTTGCGCCCTCTGGCAGCAGTTGCACACCAACGCGCAGGGCGGCATAAGCGCCTAGTTTCATCAGCACGCCGGCATGGATCATCGAGACGGCGGTTGGCGCCGCCACATGACCATCCGGCGACCAGTTGTGGAAGGGGAACATGCCCGCCAGCACGCCAAAGCCGATGAAGATCATCGGGAACCATAGCTTGGCAACACTCACACCACCTGATGGTGTCAGATCAAACGGACCCAAGCGCCCTGTCAGCGTACTCCACCGTGAGGCTGCCTCAAAGTGATAGAAGTCGAAACTGTAGGCAGGTGCTTCAGGGTTATTCAGCACTTGGCGCAGCGTGGCAAGGTTCTGTGGGTTTTCGGCAAAGAACGACCCCGCCGAGAAATACATCACCAGCAAACCGATCAGCGCCACAAAGGAGCCCACTAGGATGTAGAGCGTTAGCTTCATCGCTGCATATTCGCGGATTGGCTTCCAGCCCCAACCGGCGATTAGGAAGTACATCGGGAAGATGGCGAACTCGTACCAGAAGAACAGCAAGAACATATCCAGCGAAACGAACACACCATACACACCCGCCACCAAGAGCAGGAAGAATGCCATGAACTCCCGTGTGCGATCTTGAATCTTCCACGAGATCAACACGCCGCCGAAGGCTGCCAAGCCCGTCAGCAGCACCATAGGCGCTGTTGTGCCATCCGCTCCCACATGATAGTAAATGCCGAGCGCTGGCACCCACGGCAGGTTAATTTCCTGCACGAAATATGAAAGCCCTTGCGCGCCTTTGGCAGCCGCCGCTGCCAGCACTGCTGGCGTGCTTGCCTCGATGTAGACAAGCGCCGAAAGCACCAGGCAGACACCCGTCGAAAAGGCAGCCAGCAGGCGCACCTCTGTTTTTTGTTCGTCTTTGAGTGCCAGCAGCATAAAGAAGGCTGCTGCAATCGGGACGACTAGAACCGCTGTAAGTAACATGCTTTCCCTACCTGAATCAACTGCCTAGAAGCCGCGCGACTGCTTGGTTGATGATCTCGACGATCCAGTTCGGATACAAGCCGGTGATCAGGATCAGCACCACCAACGGCGAGATTGCCAGCACCTCACGGAACTCAATCTCCAGGTGATGCCCACGCCAATGTGCGTTGGTCGGTCCATATAGCACCGCCCGAATCCCTTTCAAGATGTACGCACCCGTTAGGAACAAGCCGATCATAGCGAGTGCCACCCACACTGGGAAAATCCACCAGGTGCCAGCCACCACTTGGAACTCACTCACAAAGCCCGCCAAGCCCGGCAAGCCCAAACTTGCCATGCTGGTGAAGATCAGTAAGCCGCCATAGATCGGCGCAAGGGCGAACAGACCGCCGAACTCGCGCAGATCGCGGGTGTGTGCCTTATGATAGAGCGCGCCGACCAACAAGAACATACCGGCGGAGCTGAGTCCATGCGTGAACATTTGCAGCACCGCGCCGTTGGTTGCCATCGTCACCGAACGCTGGACAATCTCGCTGTTTTCAAGCGTTGCGCCCGTGAAGAGCGAGTTGTAAACGGCGGCGAAGGCTGCGATGCCAAGCACCACAAAGCCCATATGGTTCACCGAACTGTAGGCGACCAAGCGCTTAAAGTCGTTCATGCCCCAAGCTGCCAATGCGCCAAAGATCACACCGCCGACGGCGAGTGCCGCCAAGAACGGCGCAAACGCCTGCGCTTCGGCAGGGAACAGTGGCACCACCAAGCGCAAAAAGCCGTAGGCACCCAGCTTAAGCAGAATGCCCGCCAGCAGCATGGAGCCTGCCGTCGGCGCTTCGGTGTGAGCATCGGGCAGCCACGTATGAAAGGGGAAGATCGGCACTTTGATGGCGAATGCCACAAAGAACGCCGCAAAGACCAAGCCCTTCACCAAACCGAGATCAGCGCTGAATGGGAAGTCAAGCGGCTGCCCCGCAGCGTTCAAGCCACGCGGGAAGGTTGCCAGCAAGGTTGGAATATCCATCGTGCCAGCCAGAATGCCGATCAACTGGATCGAGAGCAGCAGACCAAGCGAGCCTGCCATCGTATACAAGAAGAACTTGAACGAGGCATATTGCCGATCTTTACCACCCCAGTAGTTGATCAGGAAGTACATCGGCACCAAGCCGATCTCCCAGAAGATGAAGAACGTGATCAAGTCCAGCGAGACGAACAAGCCCAGCACGCCCATCTCTAGGAACAGGAACAGCGCCATATGCTCATGGACGCGATCCGTAACTTCAAAGCTGATCAGGATTGCCAGCGGCGTTAGGATTGCCGCCAACAAGATCATCGCCACGCTCAGCCCATCCACGCCAACGTGCCACTTCGAGTTAAGCAGCGGAAAGAAATCCGCCACATGCTCACACACAAAGGTGAAGGGCGCGTTGGCTGCTGCGGCGCGCATTTCCTGTGGCAAGTTACCCTCTGGGCAAGTGCCATTCGCATAGGCTGCGAAAAGCGCAACTGCCATACCTAGCACGGCAATGCTAAAGGCAAGCGCCACCATGCGCGCCAAATTTTTTTGGCGGCGCGGCAGCACAATCACCACACCTGCGCCAATCATCGGCAGGAAGGTGAGCAGAGTCAGAAAGTCAAGCGTCATAGAATGAACTCCTAGTCACCGCTGCCAGTGGCTTGTTTGCCACCCGTACCGAAGAATAAGACTAGTAGAACGGCAATACCGCCTTGCACAACCAGCGCAGGCAGCACGATCTCTGGCAGCACTGCCAAGATGATCAGGTTGGCACCAACCACCAACGCCGCAATCAGCGTAAAGAGCAGGTACTGCTGCACACGCCCTGTCTGCACCGGGCGCAAACCACGTGCCGCGTCCCCGATTGCCTCTGGAATGCCATCGCCCACACCGTCAATCACCACGCGGTTGAATTCCTTCACCACGTCGCCGATGTAGCCCGCAATGGTTGCAAAGAAGTGCAAGATGCTATCAATGATGCCGCGATCTACCACACGGCTGTAGCCTTCGGCGATGCGCTGCATCGGCTTGATGAACGTGCGCTCGTAGAATTCATCAATGTAGTACTTGTTCACCAACAGGCGATAGGCATCCGCACCGACGATCCCCTCAATTGGGTCGGCTTGCCCAAGCACATACTCACGGCGCGCATAGAGCGTATAGCCAGCATAAACGCCCACACCAAAGATCGTGAACGAGAGCAGCACCGGCAAGATGTTGAAATCGGGCAGCGGTGGTGCTTCCAACAGTGCGTTCTTGATGTAGAGGATCAGCGGCTTCTCGATCCCTAACCCGTTCAGCAGCGGACCGATGATCGGGAAGGATGGATTAACGCCCACAAAGCCTGCGAAAATGGCAAAGAACGCCAGCACAATCAGCGGGATGGTCATGGTGGCCGAATTGAACGCCTCATTGCGCCCTTCACCACGTGCGGGATTGTAGTGCTGTGCGTAGATTGCCGCCTCTGTGCGCGGCTTGCCAAAGAAGGTTAGCCAGATTTGGCGGAAGGTGTAGAGCGTGGTGAGGACAGCCGCCAACGAGAGCAGCACCAGCACCAACAAGCCCACAGGATTCTTGCCCATGATGTGCCACGCCTCTAGCAGAATCTCGTCTTTTGACCAGAAACCTGCCGTGAAGAGTGGCGCGCCTGCCAATGCCAAGCCGCCGATGATGAAGGTGACAGCAGTCACCGGCATAGTGCGGATCAAGCCGCCCATGTTCCGCATATCTTGCGGATCGAAGACTTCACCATGCGCTTCGCCGTGTGCCTCATGCCCATGTTCGGCGTGATCAGCATCTCCGTGCGCCTCGTGGGCGTGTGAGTCGTGGGCGGCGTGCGCTTCTTCGTGTCCGTGGTCGCCGTGATGCCCGTGCGCCACGTGGTGACCGTGTTCCATGCCGTGAATGACCGATCCACTGCCCAAGAACAACAGTGCCTTAAAGAAGGCGTGAGTGATCAGGTGGAAGAAGGCAGGTGCAAAGCCGCCAATGCCCAGCACTGCTACCATAAAACCAAGCTGGCTGATGGTGGAATAGGCAAGCACCTTCTTGATGTCGTTCTGGGCAACGGCAATCGTCGCAGCGAAGATCGCCGTGATGGAGCCGATGACCGCCATGAACAACATCGGTGAGCTGAGCAAGCCTTCCTCAATGTTTGCGCCTGCCGAAAGCACGGGAAACATGCGGATGATGAGGTAAACACCTGCCGAGACCATCGCAGCGGCATGGATCATCGCACTGACCGGCGTCGGGCCTTTCATTGCGTCAGGCAGCCAGATGTGCAGCGGAAACTGTGCCGACTTGCCCACCGTGCCGATCACGATGCAAATGCCGATCAAGCCAGCGGCACTCAGCCCTAGAAAGCCGCCGAGCGCTGGCGTGGTCGCAAGCCCTTCAAGCGTTGCCTCGTTGAAGAAAATCTCGCGGAAGTTCAGCGTGCCAGTGCTTGCCCACAAATAAGCAATGCCGATCAGCATGATCACGTCGGCAACGCGCGTGGTCATAAAGGCTTTCATGGCTGCCTGATAGGGCGCCACACCATCAATTTCTTCGTTCGGCGCACGGTCATACCAAAAGCCAATGAGCAGGTAGGAACACAAGCCCATCACTTCCCAGCCCACAAAGAGCAGCAGCAGATTATCTGCCACCACAAGGGTGAGCATCGCGCCGGCGAACAGGCTTAAGTAGGCAAAAAAGCGCGTTTGGCGTTTGGCATTTGCCATATAGCCTAAGGTGTAGATGAAGATCATCATCATGACGAGCGGCACCATAAAGAGCATCACTGCCGTCAATGGATCAACAGCGACGCCCATGTTCAGCGCACCGCTGCCCGATCCATTGGCAAGCCAACTTGTGCCGCCAAGCAAATCAGTCAGGCTGCTGCCGAAAATGCCGCGTGAGTATTTGCCCAAATCGCTAACGGCGAAGGCACGCAGCACCAGCGAAAAGCTGAGCAGCCACGTCAGTGCCATTGCACCGAGCGCAATGATTTGTGTTGCCACACGGCTGCGCCCTGCCACCAAGACGATCAACGCGAAGGCGATGAACGGTGGAATTGGGATCAGCCATGGCAGAAAATTTGCATTTAGCCAGTCCATAAGCCTATGTATTCCTTAAAGTTAGGCTTGCGCCTTCAGCTCATACATATGACGTGCAACGCCACTTGCTAACAGGTGTTGAATCTTGCCAACTTGCGCTTGATAGAAGCCGCTGGTATCCCCAGCCACCATTGCCGCGTGGCTCTCCCACACTGTTAGCACCATCACCTGTTCGGCGTTCGCATCTACCAGCAAGTAGCTGCGCTGATGACCGGGCTGTTGCTGGTTGGCGGGAATAACCACCTCGTTAAAGAGTTTCACCAACTCATCGAGTGCGCCGGGTTGATATTGAAAGGTTGAGACTCTGGCGAACATGTTTAGCCCCTTTAGAGTTTAGTAGCGCAGTGCGTCTACGTCTTCCGCGATCACCGTGCGGCGATTACGATAGACCGAGATGACCAACGCTAGACCGACGGCCACTTCAGCGGCTGCCACCACAAAGACGAACGCGGCAAAGCTCTGCCCTGCCATGCCAACTTGCAAGCCCTCAGCAGTGGCTGCCGTGCCGGGCGTGAGGTAGCGCCAAAAAGCAACAAGGTTAATGTTCACAGCGTTGAGCATCAGTTCGATGCCCATCAGGATAGCGACCGCGTTGCGGCGTGCCAAGACGGCGTACATGCCGATGCAAAACAGCAGCGCAGCAACGATCAGGAAGGCGGTTAATGGTAGCATGTTTCGCAGCGCTCCTTATTCATCTTCACGGGCGATCACAATCGCACCGACCAGTGCCGCTTCTAACAACACGGACGCCACAATGAAGGGCAGCACATATTGGTTGAGGTCAACCAACGCCACGCCCAAATCGCGCAGGCTATCGCCCGTAATTTCGCTGAGGGGTTGGCTTGCCAGCAGCGGTGTGCTGCCAGAACTTGCCAGCACCAAGCCCAGCGCAATGACTGCAAAGGTGATTAGCGCGCCGACCAGCCCGTAAAGCCATTGGCTGTTAACAGCCTCGCGCAGCCCCATCAGCCGCCGCGTGAGCATGATCGCAAAGATGATCAGGATCACGATAGCGCCGATATATACCAACACTTGAATGGCGGCAAGAAAAGGTGCTGCCAACAACACAAAAAAGCCCGCCACACCAAACAGGCTGATGATCAGCCACAAGGCGGAATGAAACAGATTGCGGCTGGAGACTGTGCCAATGCCGCCTCCAATAGTGAACACCGTGAACAAGCCGAAGATTGCCCACTGCCCGAACTCAGGTTGCATAAGTGTATTCTCCCAATGTGGGTTGCTGTGCTGTTAATCAGATGCCATAGCGGCAGCAGGCACAGGCTGCACATCTTTCACGCCCAATTTGGCGCGCTGTGTTTCACCATAGCGGTGCAGCAACTGCGTGGCGACGGCAAACATGATCACGTTGGCAACCAACAGCACAACCGCACGCGGCAGTTCCGCGATGAAGCCTGCCCCAAAAATGCTGCCGAAAATGCCCGCCAAACCACCAGCGGCAACCGCTGCTTCGGCGGCGGCGTAATCTGGCACGAACGGACGCGCCAAGAACATCACCACCAACAGGTTGACCAACGAAAGCGGCACAAGGAATTTCCAGTTAAATGCCATCATATGGTCAATGCGAATGCGTGGCAATGTGTTGCGGATCAGCATCACCAAGGCATACAGTGCTACCGATTTCATCATGACCATGAGGAAACCGAATATCTCGTAACCCGGCTCGCCCGCGCCCAAGCCGCGCCAGCCGCCCAAGAACAAAATGACCGTCAGAATGCAGATTACGAAGGCATGAATGAACTCTGCGGCGTAAAACATGGCGAATTTCATGCCCGAATATTCGATGTTGAAGCCGGCGATGATCTCGGACTCTGCCTCGATCAGGTCGAAGGGTGAGCGCCCTACTTCCGCCAATTGCGAGATGAAGAAGATCAGCGCGCTGACCGGCACGACAAAAATGTAGGCGATGCTCTGCCCTTTCACAATATCTTGCATACTCATCGAGCCTGCCAGCAGCACCGGCACTGCCAATGAAAGGATCATCGGCACTTCATAGCTGACTAAGGCTGCAATGGCACGGAAGGCGCCCAGCAGCGCATACTTGTTATTGCTGCTCCAGCCCGCCAGCAGAATTGCCAGCGTTGCCAACGAGCCAACTGCCACGAAATACAGCACGCCCACGTTCAGATCGGCGCCAACCCAAACGTGGTTGAATGGGATGACGGCGAAAATGGCAATGATGCCCGCCACTGCTAAAATCGGTGCAAAATTGTAGATGTGCTTATCCGCACCTTCAGGCGTAATATCTTCTTTGATGAGCAGCTTGCCCACATCCGCAAAGGTTTGAAACAAGCCATACGGCCCCGTCCGATTTGGTCCCAAGCGATCTTGCACGCGCCCAGCAAACTTGCGCTCTAACCAGATCGAGAAGATGATCCAGACCAAGCCGAAAGAGGCAAGCACCACCGCGCCCAACACCGAAGCGACAATTTGGGCAAGGTTGGCATTCCAGCCTGAACTTACCAAGAATTCTGCCATGTTTCGCTACCCTCTTAGAGCCACTCTAATGCGCCTTTGCGCCACGCATACACTAGCGCAATGCCCAAAATGCCCACGAAGCCCGCCATCATGACCAAGGCAAACAGCCCCAGTTGGTTATAGGCAACTGCCCATGGGAACAGAAAGAGCATTTCAATATCGAAGATGAGAAAGACGAGGGCATATAAGTAGTATTGCACCTTAAACTGCACCCACGCATCGCCAACGGTTTCTACGCCGCATTCGTATGCTTCTTGCTTCATCTTGCTAGGGCGCTTGGGATTCAGCAGTTGCGCCAGGAAGATCGGCACAGCAGGCAGAATCAGCGCGACAATGAGAAATATCCCGATGAACAACCATTCGTTCGGCTGCATAAACGACTCCTTGCTAACACGCACAGGGCGCTATCGGTGGCGTCCGTGCGCTTGCTTCTCGTAAATCTAACCCTCGGCTGCCTGTGTAACTTGTGACAAACTTCGCACATTGTAGCACTTCCTTCGCCAATGCGAAAATTTGGCGCAGGCTGCCGATAAGGCGCGCCAAAATCGTCTCTCAACCACAGACCACCTAACATTTACTATACCAATACAGAGGGTTCCCAAGCGAGGCACTTCACAAAATATTGCTTGGCATTTTAGCACAGTGCGCCACATTCGGGAAATGGTTGGTATGAGACACCTGCTAAACGTTGCCGCAACCTGTTGAATACGTTAAAATCTGTGCATTGCATCACAAAGCGAGTTCCCGTGACTTAGCACGGCAAAAGGTGTGGAATGGTACAACCCTTAAGCTGGGAAAAGGCGCAGGCTGCCGAACAACTGCGGCGCGGTGCTTCGGTGCGCGCCAAGTTTGCTACTGTTGGCGCAGTGATTATCGGTGTGATGGCGTTCATGCTGCTTGGCGCCACCATGACGAGCGGGCGTTTTTTCATCAGTGTGGACGATGTGATCAGCCGCCCTGAATTGGTTGGGAAAAGCGTCCGTATGACCGGCGCCGTCATCGGCAGCACCATTCAGTTTGACCCTGAGACGCAGACGATCAGCTTCACCGTGGCGCATGTGACTGATAAATTCAGTGAGTTGGAGCAGCTTGGCGGTTTGGCGCGTGCGCTCCATTTGGCAGTCAACGATCCAACTGCCAACCGTGTGCAGATTGTGGTACGTAATCAGGCAATGCCCGATCTGCTGCAAGATGAGGCACAAGCCATTATGACCGGCAAACTGGGCAGCGATGGCATTTTCTATGCCGATGAACTGCAACTGAAATGCCCTTCTAAGTATGAGAGCGCTTTGCCTGATCAGGCAACCCAAGA
This sequence comes from Anaerolineae bacterium, assembly GCA_034436355.1. Taxonomy (GTDB): domain Bacteria; phylum Chloroflexota; class Anaerolineae; order Aggregatilineales; family UBA2796; genus CP2-2F. The sequence continues at coordinate 5,329 of DAOTVQ010000023.1, read as the reverse complement.
GTAGCCCATGCGGCGGCGTGTGCTGGTTACCCTTTTATTTGTGCTGGCTGCGCTATGGCTGAGCTTGCCTAGCGCAGTTTTTCCGCCGCTGCACGCCGCACAGCCAACTGGCACACCCCCGCTCAGCCGCATCAGCATTCGTGGGCGCATCATCGCTGCAACGGATGGCTTGCCACTGCCTGTCGGCACGCCCATTACGCTGCATGTCTTGCGTGCTGCCAACCCAGAAGCACCGCCAACACTCATCCAACAAATTCAGGTGCCATTGGCAGCCGATGGCACCTTCAGCTTTGAAAATCTCGCCCTTCAACCTGCTGATCTCATCTTTGCCAGCTTGCGGCACGATGGCGCCCAACAGGCGAGCGTCATCGTTAAACTGGCTGACCCACTGCGCGATTTTGAACTGCCGATCACGCTTTATGGGCGCACTACAGACTTGGCACAGGTGCAGATCGTGCGCGCACAGCACACCTTTGAATTTCCAACAGAAAATGTGGCACAAGTGCTTTCGGTGTATGTGTTCCGCGTGGTGGGCGATAAGTTCTTTGCAACAGATGCCCTCGCGCCGAACGGCAAGCCGATCTCGGTGCGCTTGCCGCTGCCAATTGGTGCTGGTGCCATCGCCTTTGATATGGCGATGGATGACTCGCTGCACATTGGCGGCACAGATATCGCGCCCGAAGTACAAGCCACACGCCCGATCTTCCCTGCCCAACCCTACGAGGTGATCTTCAGCTACCAACTGCCCTTCAGCGGTGGCGCCACCATTGATCAGGATTACCTTTACCCGACCGAGCAAGTTGAGATTCGCGTGGCGCAAGGCACTCGGGCTACGCTTTCCAGCGAAACGCACCTTTTCCGCCAAAGCACAGAGGTGGTGCAAGGGCGCACTTACCTCAGCTACACCCTTGAAAAGCCGCTTGCCGCCAGCGAGCGCCTGATTTTTACGCTGAGCCGCCCACTGCCAACGCCAGCGCCAGTGCAGCGCCCTGCACCACCCGAAGATACCAGTTGGTTCGCCGTTTTGGTAATGGTGATCACAGTCATCGGTATCTTAGGCGGTGCAATTTCGCTGCTGCGGAACATCTTCAGGCAGCAGCGCTAGGGTTGTGGCAGCACATCCACCTGAATGTTATCCGCACCAAAGCTTTCCACCAGCTTATTTTCCACCTCGCCGGCGTAGCAAGTTGTCTCAGGAAACTTGAGGCGCACACGCTTGCCATTGGGATAGATCAAGCGTGCCTCGAAGTGATCATGCCCATGATAGCTGCGGAGCGTCTCGCGCAGCCATGCCAAGCGGCGGCGCTCAAACTCAACGTCGTTGCCAAGCTGTAAGGTGATGGTAATGCGGCAAGGTGGCAATGGCTGGCGGGCTGCCTTACGCTCGCTGCTGTGGGCGCTGGCTGTGCGAGTAGTGCTTGTCGGCAGCGCTTCCGTTTGCCCTGTTTCCTGCCCTAGCACTTGCGCCGCATTTTGGAAGGCACGCGGCAGCGGCGGCTTGGGCAAATCGCCGTACTCAGCGCCATAATCAGGTGTATCGTCCGGCGGCTCTAGCGAGTCCCAGTCCAAGGGTGGCAAGCCGTCTTCACCGAAATCATCCGCCTCGTAAACGCGTGTCGGCGTGTGGGAGGGCGTGACGGTATCTTCCTCTGAGGCTGAAGGTAAGTGGGCAGCAGCAGTTGGTGCATCCACCGTGGCGACTTGCGCCTTAGCGGACGGCGTGGCAGGGCGAGGGGACGGCATTGGTGGGTTAAGGACAGGCACTGCCAGTTCATAGGTTTGCGTCACACGCTCCACGATAATTTGCGGATCGCCACGGGAGGTATCTACCTTGCCCTGCACAATGATGACCTGCTCAGGCACGATCAACGCGCTGAATTTTTTCCAGTTACGCGGGAAAAGCACACACTCAATGGCGCCGGTCATGTCCTCAAGGCGCACGATAGCCATGCTCTCACCGCCTTTGGTGGTCAGTGTGCGGATGCTATCAATCATGCCTGCCATTGTGGCGGCTTGCCCATTGAACTCTTCGCTTTCACCTGCCATATCCTTCACATAGATGAAGTTGCCAAGCTGTTCCACTTGCGCGGCAACGGCACTCAGTGGATGTGAGGAAACGTAGAGACCAATCAGCTCTTTCTCCCAACGCAGATGATGGCGCGTGGTGGTGCGCTGCTCGGCAGGCACGCTGGGCAGTTCGAAGCCGCTATCGGTCGCTTCACTACCGAACAAACTGAACTGCCCACGTTCTTTGGCGCGGTGATAGTCGTCACTGTAGGCGTGCATTCGCTCAACGGCTGCCAGCGCCACATCTCGATCACCGTTCGTCAGCGCGTCGAAGGCGCCAACCTTCGCAAGGCACTCCAATGGGCGCTTCCCGACGAGGCGTAAATCCACACGGCGGCTGAAATCTACCAAGCTGGTAAACTTGCCACCTTCGTTGCGCGCCGCCAAGATTTGCTCGACAGCTTTCTCACCGACGTTCTTCACAGCGCTCAAGCCAAAGCGGATGCCGCGCTCACCGCTTGGTGTACGCTCGATCACAAAGTCAATGGCGCTGGCGTTCACATCTGGCGGCAGGATTGGAATGCCATAGCGACGGCAATCGGCGGTGAAAAGCGCCACATCATCGCTGTTATGGCGCTGCACGGTGAGCAAGGCGGTGTAATATTCAACGGGATAATGCGCCTTGAGGTAGGCAGTTTGGCAGGTGAGGACGGCATAGTCGGCGGCATGAGCCTTATTGAAGCCGTAAGCGGCAAAGTATTCAATGTCTGCGAAAATTAACGCAGCAATTTCTGACGAAATTTCGTTATTTTGACCACGATTTATAAATATCTCTTTGTGCTGATCAAGGTCTTTTTTCTTCTTTTTGGAAACTGCACGGCGCATTAGGTCGGCTTCGCCAAGTGTATAACCAAATAATTCGTAGGCAATTTGCTGAATTTGCTCTTGATAAACACAAATTCCATAGGTTTCGTTTAATATCGGCGCTAATTTTGGATGATGATAACTCACTGGCTCTTGCCCGTGCATCCGCCGTATGTAGGTCGGGATCAAGTCCATCGGACCTGGACGGTAGAGCGAGATTGCCGCCACAATATGCTCGAAGGTCTTAGGTTTCATGCTGACCAGCATCTTCTTCATACCGCCGCTTTCCAGTTGAAAGACGCCGGTCGTATCGCCGCTGCCGATTAGCTCAAAGAGTTTTGCCACGCGGCGCGCCTGCTCAGGGTCGTTGGGATCAGGGCGGTAGGGGATGTTATCCATCGTCAAATGAACGCCATGATGCTGTTCGATCAGCTCACAGGCGCGCCGCATAATGGTCAGGGTGGAAAGTCCCAGAAAATCCACCTTCAACAAGCCAATGGACTCGCAGATTTCCATGCCAAACTGGGTGATATGCTCCACAGGCGATTCACCGATTGGGCGGTGCAGCGGCAGATATTCAACCAACGGCTCAGGCGTGATGATGATGCCTGCTGCATGTGTACCAGCATTCCGCGAAACACCTTCGACAGTCATGGCAGTGTCCAACAGCGTGCGAATTTGCGGATCGGCGCTGTAGCGCTCTTTCAGCTCTGGCACAGCTTTTTCAGGATCGTCGCCCAGACAATCGGCAAGGCTGACGGGCTTGCTGGGAATGTTGGGGACGAGTGCAGTCAGTTGGCTCACTAGGGGCAGTTCCACGCCTAGCACACGCCCAACATCTTTGATGGCAGCACGCGCCTTAAGCGTGCCAAAGGTGATGATCGCCGCCACCTTATCCGAGCCGTATTTGTTGCGCGCATAGGCGATCATTTCGGCGCGCCGATCATCCGGGAAGTCCATATCAATATCGGGCATGGTGGTGCGCCCTGGATTCAAGAAACGCTCAAAGATGAGCGCGTTGCTCAGCGGATCAATGTTGGTGATGCCAAGCGTGTAGGCAACCACCGAGCCAGCCGCCGAGCCGCGCACATTCCACCAGATATCGGCATAGCGGGCGAATTGGCATAAATCCCACACAATCAGGAAATAGGTATCGAAGCCAAGCCTGTGAATAACACTCAACTCGTAGGCAAGGCGTTCCTTGACCTCAGCACGTTCTGCATCCGCGCCATAGCGCCAGCGCAAGCCTTTTTCGGCAAGGTAGCGCAGGTAGGACTCAGCGTCATAACCTTCTGGCACAGGGAAAATGGGCAGGTGATATTGGCTGCGTCCGAGACCCGGGTCTTCGCACATCTCAGCAACCAAGAGCGTGTTCAGCAGCGCTGTTTTGATGATGTCATCTGTGCCGAAAAGCTGCCACATCTCTGCACCAGAGCGCAGGTGATAGCTTGGATCAGTCATTTTCATGCGCTTGGTATCACGCTTCAAGGCACCTGTTTGGATGCATAGCAGTGTATCGTGTGCGTCGGCATCACTTTCTAGCACATAATGCACATCATTCGTGGCAAGCAGCGGCACATTAGCATAGCCACGCTGTGCCACCAACCAACGGTTTAGGTTGTGCAGTTCGGGAATATCGTGGTGCTGAAGTTCTAGGAAGAAGTTTTCTTTACCGAAAACATCCTGATACCAACCAATTGTTTGGAGTGCTTCCTGCTCACGCCCTTCGCTCACCATGCGCGGAATTTCTGCTGCCAAGCAGCCAGAGGTGCAGATCAGCCCTTCGGCGTGCGCGGCAAGAAAATCTTTGTCTATGCGCGGGCGGCTGTAGAAGCCTTCCAACTGGGCGGCAGAGGCGATTTTGAGCAGGTTTTGATAGCCTGTGCGGTTGCGCGCCAGCAGCAGCAAGTGATAAGGTGATTTCTCGCTCGGATCGTGAACATGCATACTCTGCTTGGCGAGGTATGCCTCGACACCGATGATCGGTTTGATGTCTGCCGCTTTGCAGGCGTTATAAAAGTTGATGACGCCAAACATTGTGCCGTGATCGGTGATCGCCAACGACTGCATGTTGAGCGCTTTGGCGCGCTTCACCAGCTTATCAATTTTGCTTAAGCCGTCCAACAAGCTGTATTCAGTATGGACATGCAAATGCACGAAGTCTTGGCGTGTTTCGGGTGTTTCGTCGGGCGTGATGGCAGCTTCTTCAATCGGCTGGCACATAGCACAATTCCTGCACTAGCTGGCGCTCAATGGGTGTGTTGTTAAGTCTACCAAATTTTAGCACGAATGTGCGTTCAGATAGGCTAAAGGTTTTCTCGATTGTTTGAATAGTCGAAATAGCCCTTGACAAGGGCGAGGATGCTGGTAGAATGCGCGGAGTGTGGAGCGAGACAAACGCAGCGGAAACAAAAACTCAAAGCAGGCGCAACGAAAACGCAAAAAGCGCTTGACAAAG
>DAOTVQ010000022.1:0-93204 GCA_034436355.1 Anaerolineae bacterium | reverse complement strand
ACTTGCGGATCAAGATTGCGAACTACCTCGCGGCGGGTGTTGAGGTCTGGTTGATCTTGCCTGAGGCGCGCCAAGCCGAAGTGTATGTGCCGAACCAGCCCGTGCGCCGCCTCTCTGAAAATGATACACTGGAAGGATGCGGCACGTTGGCAGGCTTCCGCTTGCCCGTGAAGCGCCTGTTTGCCTAGCATCTGACGCCAGTCGGTGCTTTAGCGGCGCAGCCCTGCGCCAGACCGAAGATTTTTAACATGTCCCTAGCCATTGACCTCATCACGCCTGAACGCCTTTTCTTTCACGAATCTGCCGCCCAGAGCGTCCTTGTGCCAACCATCCAAGGGCAGATCGGCGTCTTTAGTGGTCACACGCCACTCATCAGCCTAGTTGGGATGGGCGAACTGCGCGTGCGAACGGCTGAGGCGGAAGAAAGCATCGCCGTCTATGGCGGCATTGTCCGCATCTGCCATGATCACATCACCTTATTGGTGGATTCGGCTGAATTCGCCTACGACCTTGATCCGCAGACGGCTCACCTTGCGCGCCTTGCCGCCGAAACGGACTGGCAGAGCAACGCTTGCCCTGAAACACGCTATGCCTTGCAGCGCGCCCAACTGCGCGAACGTCTTGCGCGCCGCGTGCAGCAGCTAGAGGCACCACGCCTCTACACAGCGCCGTTCGATCAAAACGGCTTGCCCAAAATTACGCCAATGGTGCCGCGGCTGCCCGTTGAACCTGATGCGCCGCACTACAAGCCCGACGCTGAGCCTGATTGGGATAGCCCAGCAGGCTGAGGCGCGCCTATTTGCCGCCGCGCATGGCGTGCGCCGCTGCACCGATCAGGCTGACATCCTCACCCAAGATGGGCGGCACAATCTGCAACTGCCAATCGGCGTATTGGTAGTAGGATTCATCTAGCACATTGCCCTTGATGGCTTCCCAAGCCGGCGCCAAGAGCAGATCGCCGGCGCCTTCCGCTACACCGCCGCCCATGATGATGATTTCAGGGTTGAACAGGTGCAGCAACGTCACAATGCCCAAACCAACCATCATGCCAGCGCGCCGCAGCAGTTCTAAGCCAAGCGAGTCGCCTTTACGCGCCGCCTCCACAACGTGCCGCGTCTCCACCTGGCGAATATCGCCGCCCGCCAACGCCAAAATTGCCGAGTCGCGCCCGCCAACGATTGCCACCTGCGCCTGCCGCGCTATAGCGCCGCCTTGCGCCTCTTTTTCCAGCGTGGTGGCGCGCACCTGACCACACTCGTAAGCGACCATTGCTAAATGACCGCCCTCTGCGCCGAAGCCGCGCCAGCCCACAAGCGGCACGCCATCCACAATGATGCCCGCGCCAATGCCCGTGCTGATGGTTAGGTAGATGACATGCTGAAAGCCTTTGCCCGCGCCGCGTTCATATTCCGCCAGCGCCGCAAGGTTCGCGTCGTTGCCCAAATAAACAGGCACACCAAGCGCTTCTTCAAGGCGGCGCTTCAGCGGCACATCATGCCAGCCCGCCAAATTCGGCGGACGGGTGATCACGCCCGTCTTTAGGTCAATCGGACCCGGTGCAGAGACGCCAACCGCCGCCACCTGTTCGCCGTCCGTTGCCCACACCGCACGGGCTTGCGCCACAATGCGCCCAATGACCGCCTCAACGCCTTCTTCATCTAGGGTGAGTGTCTCGGTGCGCGCTAAGCGCTCTAAGGTGGCTGTGTAGCGCGCTGCCCGAATGCGCGTGCCGCCTAAATCTATGCCGATGTAAACTTTATCCGCCATGCTGTGCAGCCTTTCCTGTGCTTTTGCTCAGACCGAGCATCCTACGGCTGAATCTTATCCCTGAGTGCTGTAGGAGACAACCACACCCTCTGGCGCGTCTACCCTTTCAAGCCATACTCATAGCCAAACTGCCACGCTTGATTGTCCATTGGCAGATCGGCAAGGTGATTGCGTCGCAAGGACTCGAAGCGCGGGCGCATTTCACCCAGCGAATCGCCGCCGATCTTTTCCAGCAGCGCATTAGCCAGCACAAAGGCGATCATCGCCTCAATAATCGGCACCCCACGTGGCACTTGGCAGAAGTCGCTGCGCTCATAGTCAATGTGGCGCGGCTCGCCACTCGCCAAATCAACCGATGCCAACGGCGTGAGGGTGGTCGCAATCGGTTTGAGCGCAGCGCGCACGATGATCGGCTCACCGGTCGTAATGCCGCCTTCCAGCCCGCCGGCGCGGTTGCTCTGCCGAATCAGGTTACCTTGAGCATCACGCATAATCTGATCGTGAACGGCAGTGCCGCGCAGCCGCGCCAGATCGAAGGCACGCCCGATCTCTACGCCCTTCACCGAGTGAACGCTGCCAACCGCCGCCAAAAGCTGCCCATCCAGCTTGCGATCCCATTGCACATGCGAGCCTAAGCCGGGCGGCACACCCAGCGCCACCACTTCGATCACGCCGCCGAGCGTATCTTTCGCCTGAATGGTGGCGCGGATCGCAGCGTGCATTTGCTCCGTGGCGGCAGGATCAGGGCAGCGCACATCGCTGGCTTCGGCGGCGGCAAAGCGCGCTTGATAGCTGGCGGCATCGGGTAACTCAGGCAGATCAGCCTCTACATCGCCGATGCTGGTCACATAGCCCTGCACCTGAATGCCGAAAGCTGCCAACAGCCGCTTGCAGACTGCACCGACGGCAACGCGCATCGTCGTCTCACGGGCGCTGGCGCGCTCAAGGCTCAGGCGCAGTTCGCGGTAGCCATATTTGACCGCACCCGTCAGGTCAGCATGTCCGGGGCGCGGCACAGTCATCGGCGCAATCGCTTTCTGCGCCCAGTTGTGGTAGTCACGGTTCTCGACCAGCAGGGCAATCGGCGCACCCGTCGTTTTGCCCGCCACCACGCCGCCGCCGAAATGCACTTGGTCTTGTTCAATTGCCATGCGCCCGCCACGCCCATAGCCTTGTTGGCGGCGGGCAAGCTCAGCGTCAACATCGGCGGCGGTCAGTGGCACATCGGCGGGCATGCCGTCAAGGATGGCAGTTAAAATCGGTCCATGTGATTCACCAGCGGTTAAAAAGCGCAGCATGTTGGGCAAATCCCTCTAAAGTGGCTGAAGGTGTGATAATTTTACCGCAAAGTGGCGGAAAGGCGGCAGATTGGGCTAGGCTTTGGTAGACTTGCTGAGGGAGAACGAAACAACTGCTTATGACCCTGATCACCCTTCCGATTGATGAGGTGCGTGCCGTCTTGGCTGCCATTTGCAAGCAGCGCGGGCTGACGGCTGAAGAAACCGCGCCGATTGTCGAAGAATATCTGGATGCTGAGCTATGCGGCGTGCGTTCGCATGGCGTGCTGAAAATGCTGGCAATGCCTGCTGCGATCCGTGCGCGGCAAGGCACACCGCAGGTCATACAGGATCGCGGCTATGCGGCACTGGTGGATGGGAGGCGGGAGGTGGGCATCTTAGCAGCGCACTTTTGCACCACGCAAGCAATCGAGCGGGCGGCAGCGCATGGCTTGGGCATGGTGGCGCTGCGGAACGCGGCACGCTATGGGCGGATCGCACCTTTTGGCGAGCGCATCGCTGCGGCGGGCATGATCGGTCTGATCATGAATGTGGGCGGCACCTTTGCCACGCCGCCCTATAGCCATGCGCGTGCCTTAGGTGTTAATCCGCTGTGCATTGCCCTGCCGCGTGCCAATGCCGCGCCAATTGTGGGCGATTTTGCCACGACGGAAGGCGTATGGAGTGAGGTCTTGCTGGCACAGCTTGAAGGGCGCGATCTGCCACCGAACCGTTTCATTGCGGCGGATGGCAGCTATACGATCTTGACTCAACAGGCGCACGCGGTGCGGACGTTTGGCGGTGCGAAAGGTTTCTTGCTGAATTTGGCGATTGAGGCGTTATGCAGCGCCCTGATCGGCGCACAGCCTGCCTCCAAAGCACAGAGCGAGTACGATCTGGGCTTTGTGTTTCTGGCGTTTCATGGTGGGCTGTTCCGCACTGATTATGAGCAGGTTGCCCAAGAAATTGCAGACCTTGCGACAAGGCTGCTTGAATTGCCGCCCGCGATGGGCGAAACAGCACGCCTGCCCGGCGACCGCAGCCGAGCGCAGCGGACGGCTGCCCTCGCACGCGGCACGCTTGATCTGCATGTGGCAGTGTGGGAGCGCCTTCAGCATTTGGCGGCTGATCCGCACGCGGAATGAAAGACGAGGCGGGGAATTTCCCGCCTTGCCGTGTGGGGAAGGCTAGAATTCTTCTTCTTGCTTCTTGCCGCGCTCGACGACTTCAGGTTCGGGCATGATCGCGCTGTCGTCGGTGGGCTCCTCGGCGGAAGCACCCGTGAGCGATTCTACACGGGCGATCACTTCATGGGCATCCGCCAAATATTCCACGCCGCTGATGGCGGGCAAATCCGCGACGGTGAGCTTCGCGCCAAGTGCCTTCAGGCTGGAGGCATCTACCTCAATGTGGTCGGGAATGTTGGTAGGCAAGCACTCCACCTGAACTGAAACCATAGGGTGTGCCAGCATCAGGTCGGCGCCAAGTTTTGGCACATTCACCAACAGGATCGAGACTTCGGCACGCAGTGTCTTGCTCAGGTCAACCTTGAGGAAATCGACATGCAAAATATCGCGGCGGATCACGTCGCGCTGAACGGCGCGCACCAACGTATCATGCGTACTGCCGCCCACCGTAATGTTGACGAGGTGCGTGCCGCTGGCTTTTTGCAGCACAGTTTCAAGGGCGCGGCGCTGGCAGGTGATGTGAATCGCCTCTCCCAAGCCGTAAATAACTGCCGGCACAAGATCAGCACGGCGCAGTTGTTTCACCTGCTTACCGATGATCGTGCGCGGCTCTGCTTCCAATGTATAGGTTTCCGCCACGAGTGTTGACTCCTCTTAGCTTAGATATGTCAAAATCTAATCGGTCATTGTAGCCGAGAGGCGGCAGCCCGTCAAGAGAGAGTCTTGTGCGAGGGCAGCCTGCCTTGACGCTAACTGATCAATTATGCTAGAGTTGGCGTTAATATCGCTTTGTCAGTCGGCTGTATAGGGTTGCATGATGCAAACACCCGATCCGCCTTCAATCTCGCGTTCTGGCAACCGCCGCTCCCTAGTTGATTTACTGGTGCAGATCGACTCTGATCTGCTGCGCGCCCAAACTGCGGAAGAGATCTTGAGTGCGCTGCGCCCGATCATGGTGCGCTCTCAGGCGCAGTGCGCTAGGCTCTACTTCCTGTATACGGACGACCACAACCGCCCCGTCTGTGCGCACCTTGTGGCTGCCCTGCGGCAAGATGGCAGCTTTGAGCCGCTAGAGCGCCTGCCCACACGCAACTTCCGGCTTGCCGATTATCCTTTTGTGGCGGGTACGGTTGAGCAGCGCCAACCCTATTTTATCGAAAACATCTTCACACACCCTGCCATTGATGAGCAGATGCTTGCCTGTGCCCGTGCGGCTGATTACACTGCCATCATTGCGCTGCCGCTGTTCGTCAACGAGCGCTGGCTGGGCTTCCTCTCGTTGGATTGGCAGCAGGCGCAACATTTTAACGACGCAACGCGCATTTTCTTCAAAACCCTGCAAACCAACGTCGCCTCTGTGGTAGCAGGCTACCGCTCCTCTCTTGAACGGGAAGCAGCGCACCGCGAAATTGAACTGCTCTATCGGATTGGCAGCGCGGTGAACGCCGCTCAAACCTACGCCGAACTGATCCAAGCTGTGGCACGCTATACACCAATGGACTCCTACAGCATGTCTATCACACACTTTGAGAACTACGATTTGGAGAACGCCACCTATGCCGAGATTGTGGCAGTCTGGGGCGTCAACCAAGATCGGTTAGGCACGCGCATCCCTGATCAGGACTTGCTGCCGCTCTCTCTGCACAGGCAGCCTCTCATCGTCACCGATACTAGCGATCTGACGCAGGTTAGCCCCGCCGTCAGCGAAACCTCACGCGCACGCGGCTACCGTGCGTTCCTCTCTGTGCCGCTCACCTATGGCAAGACGGTGCTGGGCGCACTGAACTTCTTTTCAGATAAGCCGCGTGGCTATTCGATGGCAGAACAGCGCCTTGCCAACGGCATTGCCGACTTGGTGGCAGTGGCGATGGATCGCATTCGGCTGCGCGAAGAGTCGCTGCGGTCGCAAGCACGCACCGAATGCATCGCACACATCAATGCAGCACTGCTGCTGGCAACCGATGAGGCTGATATTGTGCGCGCCTTTGCCAGCTATGCCGCCCAGCTGGGTGCCATGAGCGTCTCGCTGAGCTATGTCGAAAGCGGCAACCCACCAACCATCGCCCGCCTTGCCGCAGTCTATAATGAACACGGCGTCCTCACGGATTTCCCACTTGCCATGCCCACCTCTTTGCGGGGCAAGCTCTCCTCGCAACTGCTTGCGCGTGCTGAGCAGATTGTTTTTGTGGAGGATGCACAAACGGATGCGCGCCTTGATGAGCAGGAACGGGCTGCCTTGGTGGATTATGGCATTTGTGCGACTGCTTCCATGCTGCTTTACAGCGGCGGCGAATGGGTCGGTGTGCTGAACATGAACTGGGGGCAGCCACGCACCTTTCACGAAGGGGAGCGCGCCGTTTTCGAGGCGATTCTGCCGCCGCTTGCCTCTGTGGTTGGGCGGCGGCGGCTGTGGTTGAAGCAACTTGAAACGCTGGAAAAGCTGCGCCAACTGGATCGCCTGAAGGATGAGTTCCTCTCCAACATGAGCCATGAACTGCGCACGCCACTGAATGCCATCATCGGGCTTTCCGATGTGATCTTGCAGGGCATGGATGGCGAATTGACGCCGCGAATGCAGACGGATGTGCAAACTAGTTATAAGGCGGGGCAGCAGTTGCTTGCCATCGTCAACGATGTGTTGGATATTGCCAAGATAGAGGCAGGGACGCTGACCTTGCGTTTTACTGACCTAGATTTACGCACACCCCTGCGCGAGGCACTTGAGACCGCTCAGGTGATGGCATATGCCAAAGGACTCTCCCTCGTGGCTGACCTTTCAGCGCCGTTGCCGCTGGTGCGCGCCGATGCGAACCGTATGCGCCAAGTGGCGCTCAACTTGCTCGCCAACGCCATCAAGTTTACCGATGTTGGCACGGTTACCTTAAGCGCCTATGCCGAGGGCGATCAGGTTGTCTTTTGTGTGCGGGATGAAGGCATTGGCATTGATCCTGCCCACCACTGCCTAATTTTCGAGCAGTTTCGCCAAGTGGAGGGCAGTTTGCACCGCCGCAAAGGCGGATCCGGCTTGGGCTTGGCGATCAGCAAGCGCTTGGTAGAGCTGCATCGCGGTCAGATCAGGGTGGAAAGTGCACTTGGCAAGGGCGCTGCTTTCTTTGTAAGTTTGCCCGCTATCCAACAATAAGACATTTATGACTTCAGCGCACATCCTTTATGTTGAAGATAACGAGTCGAATGTGCTGGTTGTCCAGCGCGTTTGCGAGCATTTAGGGCTGCCTTTGCAGGTGGTCACCAATGCCTCGGATGCCATTACCAGTGTGTTGGCGGGCTGCCCGCGCCTTATTTTGATGGATGTGAGCCTGCCGGATGTGGATGGGCTAGTTGCGACGAGCATGATCCGCAACTTGCCCGCGCCCCTCGCCAGTGTGCCAATTATCGCCCTGACTGCCAGCGCGATGGTTGGTGACCGTGAACGCTGCCTTGCCGCCGGCTGCAATGACTATTTGGCGAAACCGTTTCAGGTGCGCGCCCTTGTGGATATACTCGAACGCTATCTAAACGATGGAGACTAATACCTTTATGATTGCTGTTGTGATCGAAGATAACCCAACCTCAGCAGATATTATCTGCCGCCAGTTTAATGCGCTCGGCTTCAGCGAAACGCACGTCAGCGGCACTGCTGAAGGCGGCATGGAGTTGGTTCAGCGCGTGCGCCCAAACTTCGTCATTGTGGATGAGCGCTTACCAGATGCCAGCGGCACGGAACTGGTGCGCGCCCTTCGCATTTTTGACCCGAACGTTGTCGTGGCGATGTGTACCGTCATTGATGATGAGGATACCATTCAAGAGGCGTTTGAGGCGGGCTGTAATTACTACATCGTCAAACCAAATGGTTTGCGGCGGCTGTGTGACGAGCGCAACTCGCCTGAGGCGTTGCTGGATGTTGGCTCGCAAGTCATTTTTCGCTAAGCGTGCATGGGCTAAATTGAACCTTTAGCCCATGGTTGGTTATACTTATGCTGAAAGGCGACGCGCACCTTCACCTTTCCATATCGTTCATCATGCAGTGAGGTTCACTCATGGCAAAAATCCTGATCGTGGAAGATGATACAACGCTGGCAGATGCGCTAGTGGATAACCTGCAAGAAGAAGGCTACGAGGTCTTCAGCACCCGCGATGGTGAAAATGCCCTCGCCCTGATCCGTAGCAAGCTGCCCGACCTCATCGTACTCGACATCATGCTGCCCACCCTTGACGGCTTAAGCGTTTGCCGCATCATCCGCAAAGACCCAACCACGCTCCACATTCCCATCATCATGCTGACCGCCCGCGGCACAGAAGTAGACAAGATCGTCGGCTTAGAGAGCGGCGCCGATGACTATGTGGTGAAGCCCTTCGGCTTGGGCGAATTTCTGGCGCGTGTGCGCGCCGTGATGCGCCGTATGCCCGGACGCCCAACCCTGCAAGATGAACTGCTCTCAGGCGATCTTCGCATAGACTTGGCGGGCAGGCGCGTGTTTCGCGGCAATCAACCACTGCACCTGAGCCATAAAGAGTTTGATCTGCTCTCTGAGCTGATGCAGAATCAGGGTGTGGTGCTGTCCCGCGATCTGATCCTCACCAAAGTGTGGGGCTACGAATATTTTGGCGACAAACGCACCGTAGATGTGCATGTGCGTTGGCTGCGCGAACAGATCGAGGATGACGCCAGCAATCCGCAGCGCATTGTGACCGTGCGCGGCGTTGGCTACCGCTTTGAGGGCTAAGCGCTCAGTGAGTAATTTTGGCTTTTTTGCCCTACTTGGGCTGCTTGGGGTGTGCGGGGTGTTGTGGTGGCGGCTGGGTGCAGCCGTGCAGCGTGCTGATCATCTGCAAGGGCGGCTGGCTGACACCCGCCGCGATCTGGATATCAGCCGCGCACGCCTGAACGTGCTGCAAGGGCAAGCAACGGCACTGGCAGATGTGCTGTTCGACCCGCTGCTGGTGGTGAACGCTAGCACGCCGCAGCACACGGTCATCACCATCAACGCGGCAGCGGCAGCCTGCTTTAAGCTGGAGGCCTTCGCCGCACAAGGGCGCACCGTGATGCAGGTGACGCGCCACCACGAGATCGACTCGCTGGTGAACGCCCTTGCCAACGGCGTCGAACAGCCTGAAACGCAGATCATGATCGAAGATAGCACCTTTCGGATGCGCGGTGCCTGCCTTGCTGAAGGTCATCAGCGCTTGGTAGTGGTTGCCTTGCAGGATATTTCTGAACTGCTGCGCCTCGCACGGGCGCGCCGCGATATGGTAGCGAATTTCTCGCACGATTTGCGGACGCCACTCAGCAGCATCAAATTGCTGATCGAATCGCTGCAAATGAATTTAGGGCGCAATCCCGAACGCGACCGCAAACTGCTGGGCAAACTGGCGGGTGAGGCAGATAGCCTGCACCACATGACGCAAGAACTGATCGATCTCTCTATGATTGAATCAGGGCGTGCCATCATGCGCCTTGTGCCTGTGCCTGCCGCTGAGGTGATTGAGAGTGCGCTCAAAATGATGGAGACGCAGTTTGACCAAAAGCGGCTGCGTGTGACGCGCCTTGTGCCTGATGATCTGTGGCTGCTGGCTGATCCTGATCAGATTCGGCGCGTGCTGACCAACTTGCTGCATAACGCCGTCAAATTTACGCCCGCCGAAGGGCAAATTACCTGTGCCGTGCAGCCGCTGGATGACTGCGTACAGATCAGCGTGACGGACACCGGCACGGGCATTCCGCCGCACGAACGCGCCCGCATCTTCGAGCGCTTCTACCAAGTGGATGCGGCGCGCACAGGCGGTGCTGGCAGCGCCAATCGCGGCGGCACGGGCTTAGGCTTGGCAATCTCCAAGCATATTGTGGAAGCTCACGGCGGCAAAATCTGGGCAGAGGCAGGCTTACCGCCCACCGGCGCACGGCTGTGCTTCACGCTGCCGCGTGCCGATCCACCTGCTGCTAAAGCAGCCTCCGCCAAAGCGACATCCGCACCGCAGGCTTGATGAATATTTGCTATAAAATTCTGAAAAGCATGGCAAAGCCTAGGCTGCCTGCTATACTCTCACTTCTATGCTTTAACACGCGATGAAGTACGAAGGTAGACTGATATGGCAAATGGAAAAGCCGCTAAAACTGCGCCCGCTGCCAGCAAGAAATCGGTGAAGGAACGCCGCGCTGAGGCGCTGCGCCGCAAACAGCAGCAGCAGGTTGTGCTGCTTGCGATCATCGGCGCCGCCATCGTCTTGGTGGTTGGCTTGTTTGTCGTCATTTCTTCCCGCCCTGTCGAGGCGCAAGTGGCAGAAAGCATCTCCACGAAATACACTGAGATCACCGAAAAAGGCTTCTATGGCAGCACGCCTGAAGGCTACTATTTCATTGGCAACCCAGAGGCGAAAGTGACTATGGAGATGTTCTCCAGCTTTAGCTGCCCTGCTTGCCAGCAATACAAGCGCAGTTACTTTGATAACATCAGGGATAAAATCACCAACGGCGATGTGAAGTTTGTCTACATCCCGCTGACGCAGTATGGTAGCTTCCCCTCCGAAGGCATGGCACGCAGCGCCATCTGCGCTGGCGAACAGGGCAAGTTCTGGGAAATGCACGATGCCCTTTTTGATTGGGCGGGCTTGTATGGCAGTGCCGCCAACGATGCGCGTTACGGCATTTCCGGCGCCGAAAAGCTGGGCTTGGATAAAGAGAAGTTCTCTGCCTGCTTTAGCGATGCCAAGACCACGGAGATCATCCGCAAGGCAGCCGCTCTTGCCACCGAGCGCGGCGTGAACGCCACACCCACCGTCTTCTTGAACGGCAGCAAGATTTACCCTGAGCTGGCAAGTGGTGGGGCTGCGCCCGGCCTGAGCGAACTACGTGGCTTGATCGAAGCGACGGTTGCTAACTAAAAGGCGGTCGCATGGCGCACATCGTGCTGGACGCGCACCTCGACCTCGCTTGGAACATGCGCGACCTTGACCGTGACTTCCGCCTGAGCGCCTACGCCAAGCGCAAGGCGGAAGCAGGCACGCCCATCCCTGACAAAGAAGGCGTTTGCATGGTTGGCTTGCCAGAGGCATTGTTAGGGCGTGTGGCGATCATTTTCGCCACACTCTTTGCCAACCCACAAGGCAGCGCCTACAGCCTGCCTTCGCGCCATATGTACAGCACACCCGCTGAGGCGCACCAGATCGGCATGAGCCAGTTGGATTACTATCACCAACTGGCAGATGACCATCCAAACATTGCCTTGATCCGCGATCAGCGCGAACTGGACGGCGTGCTTGCCACGTGGCAGCCCGACGTGCCGCTTGAGCAGCACACGGTCGGCTTAGTTGTGTTGATGGAAGGCGCTGATCCGATCCGTGAGCCGCAAGCCTTTGAGGAATGGTATGCACGTGGCGTGCGAATCGTTGGCTTGGCATGGAGCCAGACCCGCTACAGCGGCGGCACAGCAGCACCCGGCGGCTTGACGAAAGCAGGGCGTGAACTGCTAGATGTGATGGCGAGTTTCCGCGCTGTGCTGGATGTTAGCCACATGGCAGAGCAGGCATTTTTCGAGGCGCTCGATAGCTATGATGGACCGATCATTGCCAGCCACAGCAACCCACGCCACTTCCGCAATTCGGATCGCCATCTGAGCGACGCCATGATCCGCCGCCTAGTGGAACGCGGCGGTGTGATTGGCGTGGTGCCTTATAACAACTTTCTGTGGCAGCCTGAGCAGCGCCCTACGCGCAAGGCAGACGCGCCACTCAGCCGTGTGGCAGAGGTAATCGATCATATCTGCCAACTGGCAGGCTCGGCGCGGCACGTTGGCATTGGCACCGACTTTGACGGCGGCTTTGGCGCGAACAGCACGCCTGACGGCTTGGACACGCTGGCAGATTTGCTCAGCATCGCGCCGCTGTTGGCAGCCCGCGGCTATAGCGAGGCGGATATTGCCGCGATCCTCAGCGGGAACTTCTTAGGCGTGCTGCGTGCAGGGCTGCCCTAAGCGGCGCCTGAGATGCTTGAGATTGTAAGCTAACTTGCACCCCTTGAACATTTGTGCTATTCTTGCCCTGAAGATAGCCAGAAGTTAAAGGAACTCTCTCATGAGAAAAGTTATTGCAATCTCTCACGTCTCCCTTGATGGTGTCATACAAGCGCCGGGCGGTCCAGAGGAAGATACCAGCGGTGGCTTCGCCCATGGCGGGTGGATCGCTCCCTATGCCGATGCCGTTCTTGGCAGCGTTATAAAGGCGCAGATGAACATGCCGTTTGATCTGTTGTTAGGGCGCAAGACCTTTGAAATTTGGGCGCCCTACTGGCCGCAACATGGCGATATATGGGCGAACGTCAATGCGGCAACCAAGTATGTTGCCTCGAACACGATAACTTCTGGCGAATGGCAGCCCGCTGTGTTTTTAAGCGGAGACATTGCGGAAAAGATCATCAAACTCAAGCAACAACCAGGGGCGGATTTGCACGTTTACGGCAGCGGTAATCTCCTTCAGACGCTCCTCAAGCATGATTTAGTGGATGCGTACTGGCTAAAGATATATCCGCTGACATTGGGTGGCGGAAAACGGTTGTTTGCTGATGGCACGCTCCCGTCCGCGTTCAAGGTGACGGATAGCCAAGTCTCTCCAAAAGGCGTCATCATCGTGAATTACGAGCGTGCAGGCGCGCTTACAACCGAAAGTGCTTAAATAGGCGTGCCGCTGCGCTGCTCAGTTGGGCATTTTTTCACGCGCACAATCGAACGCTGCTTGTCTAGTGAGGCAGTCGGTGTTAGGATCAGTCTGGTTGTGAAAAGTGTAAAGCATCTTGGGAAAGGCTCTAGCCCTGTGAGCGACCATACCCAAACCTTTCAGTTAGAGCGCTTCAGCCTGCTGATTCCTGCTCAAGCGGCAGCGCCCGCCAGCGGGCATCTGATCGCACGCACGGCAGGCATTCGCCCGGAGCATGTGATCGAGGCACGCCGCATCGCCACGCTCACACCGCAGCGTGCCGCCACGCCCTTAGCGCCACCGCCCGTCACGCTCGGTCTGTTCCGCAGCGATACAGTGGACTACGTGGCGGCAAAGGCATTGCCGACCACTGATGGCAGCACCGCCATTCAATACCTGATTGTGCCGTTCGCTGTGCTGCGTGCGCTGGGCGGTAATTTGCGTGTGCTGGAGGGCTTTGCCCGTGAGCCATTCCCAACGCCCAATGAAGCGCTCACGCCCTTCGTGATTGCCAACCCACAACCGCCCACCGCTGACCAACAAACCGACGATCTGTTGGCGTTGCTCGGCTACTGCCGCAACAACATCCGCACGGTCAGCGGCTTGCTGGCGGGCATGGTGCAAGGGCTGGGCGTGATCATCACCAACGCGCCTGCCTCGCTGCGCGATAGGCTCACCTTTGTGCAAGGGCTGCTGTGTATGCTGCCTGCGCCAGTACGCGCCGCCGTCACCTTTGCCACCCACAGCCCTGATCCTTCCCAAACACACGCGCAGATCAAATTTGCGCCCGCCCTCAGCGACCTGCCCGATCAGCACGTCATCTTTGATTGGCGCACCCAGACGCTCAGCGGTCAGCCCGCCGAAGATGCCTACACCAAGTTCATGCGCGCTCAACTCCAGTTAGATACCTCACTGGTCATTGAGCAGACCGAGAAATTGGCGCGCACTGCCACCTGGCGCGCCATGCGCCGCGAGACGATGGCAAGCGCCCTTGCGTGGGCATCCAAACGTGCCGCGCTGGACGAATTGGTCTTGCAGCGCCAGCCCGCAGATCGGGCGATGGTGGCTGCCGTGCTGCGCGAAGACCCTACCCTTCCGGATGAGCTGCGCGTTGCCTATTGTGGGCATTTGCTCTCGTTTTCGCTGGCATTGGGCGATTACAGCCACACCGAGATGATCCCCGCCCTTGCCGCGCAGAGCAAAGAGATCGCCGATACCGTCTATGAGCAGTTGTGGTCGGCTGCCAGCGGCGAGCGCGCTATGGATGTCTATCATCTGGTCTCGCGCTGGCTGGCAGAGGCGCCGCACGGCGCTGATCTGAGCCGTTGGCGCCCGCTGTTGGCAATGGCAGCCAACGCACGGGCTAACCTGCTGCTGAGCGCGCCGCCACGTGAGTTTGCCGCCTTCCTCGAACAGTTCACCACCGCCACCAACGGCGTTCCGATGGAACAGGTGGCTGCGCAACTGATCACCTTAGCGCGCCGCCGTGCCAACGAAAACCCCGAAACTGCTCGCGCTGTCTTTCTGCTGGCAGCCTACTACCTTTCGTTGGGCAATGTGCAGCGCCTTGTGGCAGATGCAGCCTTTGTGGCGCAGTTGCCGCCTAACTTGCGCGCCCTTTTGCCACACCTGCGCGCCGATGCACCCAAACCTGCGCCGCCTATGGTGCTGGCACGCGCTGCAGAAGCACTCGGTGAAACGCACCAGCCTGTGTTGATCGGCAGGCTGACTGATTGGGCGTTGAGCGTCCAGCGCAGCGACCTAATTGATACCGACGCGCTCTTTGGGTTGGTCAAACTGGCAACCTCGCCCTTTGCTGGGCGCTTTGAGCAGGTCATTCAAAATGTGGTGGATGATCTGGGCAGCCTGAACACACTGCGCGGCATGAGTGTTGAGGCGCAGAGCAGCCTCATCACGCTCAATTTGGCACGTGGGCGCTACTACGAGGCAGTAGAGCAGATCACGCTCTGTAACGACATGCTGTATCAGGGCGCCCGCCAAGAGCAAATTGCCGAAGTGGTGCATATCACCTTCCGCGATGCACCCATTGGCACGCCCGAACTGCTGACGGCACTGGCGGCACTCCAACACAGCACGCTCAAACCTGTGTTGCGCGCCCGCGCTGATCTGGGCGCCTTAGAAGGGCGCAATTGGGAGGCTGCCATGCAGCCGGTGACGGATCGCCTCTCGGCGCTCTTTTACAACGACCCACGCCTGATTGCCGTTGTTGGCGTAGAGCCTGCCGTGCGCCTGCTGCGGGCGGCTGCCGAGCGCAAGGATGCCGTTGAAGCATTGCGGATGACAAGCGCCCTAGCCAGCTATGCCCTCACCTTTGGTGACCAAGACAGCCGCATGGCTGAATTGGTCAGCCGTGCTTATGCTTTTTTGGATTGGTCGCCCGAAGTGCGGGAGGCAGGCTTAGAGATCGTGCGTGACTACATTCGGCGCACCACGCCTGATCAGGCTGCCAAAGTGCCGCACCTCGTCGGCAGTCGGCATGGTGAGGCAACCTACAAGGCACTTGAGGCGACCTACCGCGTCCGTTTGGTGACCAGTGGCGCGGATTTTGGCGTGTTCGCCGAGCAAGCGCAAATCGCGGCGATGCTGCTCACCGACATTGCCGCCTACTATGAAAACGAGCGCGAAGCGCCGAATATTCCCAAACTGCGCCGCAATATCGAAGTGATGAGCGGCGGGCTTTCAGAAGCAGAACGGCGGCGGCTTGCCGAGAACGCTGTCCTCATCAGTGAAGCGCTGCTTAAGCTCTATCAGCGGCATCAGAAGCGCTTTGCACGGCGCAGCCGCCAAGAGCTAGAAGCGCGACAAGCCGCCCTGTCACGCTCAGAAGCTGTGCCACAAAGCGGCATTGAGATGCTGCAATGGCTGGGTGCGCGCCTAGGCGAAGGGCGCACCTATGTGCTGCGCTTGCAGCGTGAGGCAGCCAACTATCTGTTTGGTACGCGCTCCCTGAACATGCTGCTGCGCGAATCGGCGTTGGTGGTGCCGCTGCTGAACGGTTTGTTAGCAGCACTGCCCGAAGAAAACGCAGCCGAGTCGGACTTGAATGCGCTGTGCAGCGAAGTGGACAGCCTTTGGCAGGCTGTGCCAGCCGCCCGCCAGCGCGAATTGCAGCCGACGCTTGCGCCAAGCCTGCAACACGCAGCCACCGCCATCCTGAAATTGGGTGAGAAGGCGAACGAGCGCGCCTTGCAAGATGCCAACCGCCGCCGCCAACTGATCACAGGGCGCACGCCGCCGCGCAACGCCTTGGAGATGTTCTTCTGGCTGAGTGGCTATTTTAACGGCGATCAGCGTTAGCCGTGCGTGCGCCACTGTGGGTGATAGGCGGTGTGGCACTGCTGAGCGCGTTTAATGCACTGGGCGCACTCGGTGTGCTGGCAGCACTGCCCACACTGCGCGCTTTGCCGTTGGGCGTGCCGCTGGTCGTACTGGTTGGCGTGCCGCTGCTGTGGAGCATCGTTTTTGCCGCGCTGTGCCTTGCCTTGTATGTGCGGTGGCGGCACGCCTGGCGGCTTTTTGCGCCGCTGCTGAGCGCTTACGCTCTTTCGCGCTTGGCGTTGGTGCTGTTTGCCCAAAGTGACTACGACCAAGGGCGCTTTGGCGCGCAGGCAATACTCACAGCCTTGTTCATCGGCGCGGTGTGGTGGTACGCTTGGCGCAAACGTGGGCTTGGCAAACACGGATAAACACGACTGATGACACCCCTGCAACTCACCACCGAACAGCTCGCCCACATCGGGCGCTTTGTGCCTGCCTTTCGGCGCTTTCTGGATGACTATGAACAGGCAGAGAGCGTCTTAGCACGCCGCGCACGCTACACACTCTATGAAAACCTGCTGACGCCTGAAGCACTGCACACGATGACCGAACTAGAGCTAGGGCAGATTGTCAGCTCGCTGTGGGCAAACCGTCAGTGGGGCAACAAAAGTTACCTCGTGGATAAGCTGATTGCGGCGAACAGCCTGACGGCGATTGCCAAGCACCTACGCGATCTGCTGTGGGGCGCGGAAGAAGTCGGCAGGCGCTACGACACCTTTCGGCGCGCCATCAAGGGCTTGGGTGCCGCTTCCATCACCGAACTATTGGCGTTCGCCCATCCGCAGACGTGCGGTGTATGGAACGATGTGGCACGCGGCGCGCTCGAAATTCTGGGCTTGCGCGATGTGCTGCCCGCCGTGCGGAAAGCGCAAATCAGCGGGCATGAGTACCGCCGCTTTAACGCGCTGTTGGCGTTGCTGCAGGCTGCCTTAGCGTCCTTTGGCATTGAGGGGCTGGATTACCTTGACCTGAACAGCTTCCTGTATATGGTCTGGGAACTTGGGCGCGAACAGGTGCGCCCAGCGCAGCCGCCTAGCGCTGAGGACGACACCGACGATTTTGATCATGACGCAGTGGTTGACCAATTGGTGAACATTGGGCAGTGGCTGGGCTTTGCGGCAGAAAAAGAGAAGATCGTGGCGCGTGGCGCTAAGGTGGATGCGATCTGGCAGGCGCGCATTGCCAATCTGGGCGTGGTGACTTACGTCTTTGAGGTGCAGCGGCGCGGCTCGGTTGATTCGCTGATCCTGAATTTGCAGCGCGCTCAGAATAATCCGACGGTGCAGCGGCTGATTGTGGTGGCGCGTGCCGAATCGCTAGAGCGCATTCGCGGCGAAATTGCCACCTTGCCAGAAAGTTTCCGCAAATCGGTGGGCTTTATGGAAGTGGGCGAGGCGGTGCGCGCAGCGGAGCTGATCGGCGAATTATCAGGCATTATCGGGCGCTTGGAATTGGTGCGAAGCGTCTTTGATGTGACCTAGTCCGCCTCAAAGCCGGGCAAGCGCGGCGGCTTGCTGAGTGCCGTCGCCACGAATTGGCGGCGGTGGTGTGGGCTTAAGCCATGTTCGCGCAAGGCGGCAAGGTGCGCCGTTGTGCCATAGCCGCGGTTGTGATCCCAGCCGTAGTGTGGATATTCCTCGTGCAGTTCCGCCATGATCTGATCACGCTTGACCTTCGCCACAATCGAGGCGGCACAGACAGCCTCAAACTGTTCATCAGCGCGCACAACACAGCGCACACGCGGCGCTTTTCTGCCTAAGTTGGTCAGCTTCAGGTTGCCATCCACCACATAGTGCGCTGCCTCAAAGGGACGCCAAATGAGCGCCTCAAAGATGCTGCGATTCGCCCAACCAATGCCATTGGCGTCAATCTCCGCCACGCTGATCACTTCCACCTCCACAACGGCTGCCCACTCATAGATGTAGCGTACCGCCTCAGCGCGCTGTTTCGGCGTCAGCTTCTTAGAATCCCGAAAGGGCAAATCGGGAAATTTTTCGGTCAGGCGGAAGTTGGGCGGGAAGGCGACCATGGCAGCCACTAGGGCACCTGCCAAGGCACCGCGCCCTGCCTCATCCAGCCCGCACGTCAGCAGCGGCGCGTTCATAGCACCTCTTGCACCTCATAGACGACCACAGCGCCGCGCCTGCTGCGGAGCTGCACCTCGCCAAGTTTGCGCGCCACCACGCGGTTGCCCAATTGAGCAATCACAGCCTCTTCCACCAAAACCTGCCCTGGTCGGGCGCTTTCTTGCAGGCGGCGCGCCACATTGACCGGATCGCCAACGGCGGCATAGCTCATGGCGCGTGCCGTGCCAATGTTGCCGACAACTGCCTCGCCCAGCGCGATGCCAATCCCAAAGGCGAGCGATTCGACGCCCTGCTGGGCATTCACCTGTGCGACTGCCGCTTGCAAAGCAAGGGCTGCTTCTAAGGCGCGGTACAGGTGATCGGGCTGTTCGAGCGGCGCGTTGAAAAATGCCATGACTGCATCGCCGGCGAATCTATCAATCGTCCCTTCACGCGCAAAAATAGTCTCGGCGGCAAGGGCGAAATAGGTGTTCAGCAGCTTCAATGCCTGCTCTGGTGGATGCTGCTCAGCGTAGGCTGTGAAGCCGCGCAGATCGGCAAACATGACGCTGATCTCGCGGCGTGTGCCGCCAAACTGCATTGCTTCAGGCGTTTGCAGCACACGGCTAACGACGCTCGGCGCTACGTAACGCTCGAAGGCGCCGCGAATTTGCATCTTCTCGCGCTCTTTCATTTCCTCAAGGGCGTAGAAATTGCGGGCGTTCTCAATGGCAATCGCAGCATAATCGCTCAATGCGGAGAGCAGCGCGGCATCGTTATCAGTAAATTGACGGGTGCCTTGCGTCAGGTTTTCGATGTTGATGACGCCGATCACGCTCTTGCCAACCAACATCGGCACATAGAGCGAGGCGCTTGGCGCGTGTGGGTTGATCTGGCGAAGCTGCTGCAACTGCTGCGGCGTCAGCATCACAGGGCGGGCTGTGCTGACGGCGCGGTCTGCCAAGCGATCTTGGGAGGGTTCTTCGGTGGCTTGGGCGTGCTGTTCGTCGCGCCGTCGGAAGGCGCGCAGCAGCAGCGTGCTGCCTTCTGCTAACAGCAGGCTGGCTTGCTCGGCGCCCGTCATGCTGATGGCAGCATCCACCACACGCGCCAAAAGCTGTGGCAAATCCATCAGGGCTGCCACACTCTTACCAACGCTGTAGAGCGTGTTTAGCTCTTTAATGCGCGTATGCAATTCTCGGTTGGCGTTCAACAAGCGCATGGTGAGCGCTTCTTTTTCGCGGCGCAGGCGCACTTCGGCAAGGCTGTTCTCAATGGCGTTCAGCATTTCCTCAGTGGTGTAGGGCTTCTTCAGGTAATCGCGCACGCCCATGCGGAAAACTTCAATGGCAATGTCCTCTGAGCCATGAAAGGTCATCAAGATGACGGGAATGTTCAGCCCATCACGGCGGAGTGCTTCTAGAACGCCCACACCATCAAGGCGCGGCATCTGCAAGTCCAGCAGGATGAGATCAGGCGGCTCGCGGCGCACAATCTCAAGACATTCCACGCCGTCACGCGCTTCTAAGACGCGGTATTCGTTCGGCTGCAAGATATATTTGATGATAAATTCACGGTTTTCGCGCCCATCGTCCACGACCAGAATGCGTTCGTTTGCCACGTTACGACCTTTTATGCGCCTAAGAAGGTTGCTTACGTCTAACAGTATATGCAGATCAGGCAGGTTGCGGCAAGCCCACAGTGTTATAAAATCGTATTGAAACGGATGTTTGCCACACATTCAGGCAGCACATACATTGACGCACACACCACTCTCGCCTAGACTCACCTTTGAACGGCTTTGTGTAGCAAAAGGAGCAGCAGCGTGACGAAACTTTTTGTGGCTTTTTTCAACGACTCAACGCGGGCGCATCAGGTTTTAGAGGAATTGCAGGATATGGAGTTTGAACAACTGATTGACCTGCAAGATGCTGTGGTGGTCACCAAGAATGGGCGCGGCAAAATGCGCGTCTACCAAACGCATGATGTTAACCCCGGCTTGGGCGCGCTGAGCGGTGCGGCAGTTGGCGTGATTGTTGGCGGCATCATCGGCGGACCGCTTGGCTGGGGCTTGTTGGCAAGCGGCGCTGCCGTCGGGCTGTTGGCAGGCTCAGGCGTGGGTGCGCTGGTGGCAGCCCTGATTGATAGCGGCATTGATAACAACTTCATTCGGCAGGTGGCAGAAGGCGTGCAGCCCAACACCTCGGCGCTGTTCGTCTTGGCGCGCAAAGGCGAGATCGAGATGATAGCGCGCGAACTGCAACGCTTTGCAACGCGCTTGGTCGAGACGGAAATCGCTACAGAGCAAGTTGCCGCCATCCAAGAGGCGGTGGATACCTTACCGAACCTTCCCCGCGAAGGCGACCCACAATGAGCGCCACACTGACCCCGCCGCGCCGTGCAGGAAGCCCGTTGGCAGCCCTTACCACACAGCGCCTTGTGCCGCTGATCTTCTTTGTGCTGCTCTTTGCCTTAGCAACGCGCCCACCAACGGACACTGACACGTGGTGGCACTTGCGAACGGGCGAGGTGACGCTGCAAAATGGCGCGCCGCCGCTGACCGATGCGTTTTCGCACACGCGCTTTGGGCAAGCCTGGGACTATACCGGCTGGCTTGCCCAAATTGTGATGGCGCTCAGCTATCGGCTGCTGGGCGATGCAGGCTTGGCACTGCTGACCGCCGCGCTTGCCGTGCTTGGCATGTGGTTGGTGTGGCAGACCTGCGAAGGCGATGTTTATACACGCGCTTTTGCCGTGCTGATCGGTGCGACGGCGGCTGCCATTTTTTGGTCGGCGCGCCCACAGATGTTCAGCTTTGCCTTCTCGGCGCTCTTGCTCTACCTGTTGCACCGCTTCAAGCGTCGGCAGATAGATCAACTCTGGTTGATCGTGCCGCTGATCATCGTTTGGGTGAACACCCATCCCGGCTATTTCATCGCGTTTATCTTGTTGGGCGGCTTCAGCGTGGGTGAGGCGTTGGGCAAGCTGTTCGGCGCGCTGGAGACTCAGCCCTTAAGGTGGCAGCAGATCGGTAAACTGATCCTGATCACGCTGATTGGCTATGCGGTGTTGGCGCTTAATCCAAGCGGCACTGCCACTTGGTCTTATGCCTTCCGCACCTTTGGCATCGGCGCGCTGCAAAATTTCATCCAAGAGTGGGCATCGCCCGACTTTCATCGGCGCGAGACGTGGGCATTTCTTGCGCTTTTTTTCGCCACCTTTGCGGCGGTGGGCTTCTCTAAGCGCCGCCACGACCTAACCGACCTGTGCCTGTTTTGTGGGACGGCGTTCATGGCGTTCTATGCGGGACGCAATATCTCGCTTTTTGCGCTGGTTGCCACACCGATCCTGACTCGGCATGTGAATGCCTTCCGCGAACTGCGCGGCTGGCGGCTGCCGAAGGCGCGCCCGCCGAAAGGCGCGGCACTGGTGCTGAATTGGCTGCTCTTGGTGCTGATTGTGAGCGGTGCGGTGCTAAAAATCGTTGCGGAGCTAACGCCAAGCGCCATTCAGCGCGCACAGGCGGAGCGTTTGCCGCTGGGTGTGGTTGCCTACCTGAATACAGCCCGACCGCAAGGCGTGCTGTTCAACACCTATAACTGGGGTGGCTACCTGCTCTTTGCTGCGCCCGACTTCCCTGTTTTTGTGGATGGGCGCACCGATCTGTATGATGACGCCCTGCTGACCGAATGGCTGCGCGCCTATAGCGGTGTGGCATGGCGTGAGGTGTTTGCGCGGTGGTCAATTGGTTTGGTGGTGCTAGAGCGCGATACGACGCTTGCGGCGATCTTGCGGAACGACCCTGAATGGCGCGAGACTTACAGCGATCAGATCGGCGCCGTTTTCGAGAAACAATAAGGGCGGCACGCCGCCGCCCTTTTGCACAAGTTATTTTAGGGAGCGCGGATCGAAGGCGTCCCGCAAGCCATCGCCCAAGAAGTTGATGCCCAGCACGGTCAGCATGATGAAGATGGCAGGAAAGAACCAGTAGAACCAACTATCGAGGTAGCTGTTCGCCTCGCCCATGATGTTGCCCCACGTCGGTGTGGGCGCACGCACGCCCAAGCCCAAAAAGCCAAGATATGCCTCTAGCAGGATAGCAGCTGCCACGCCCAGCGTTGCCGAGACGATGATCGGCGCCGTGCAGTTGGGCAGCACATGCCGAAAGACAATCCGCCAGCTATGCGCGCCAATCGAGCGTGCTGCCGTCACATATTCCTGTTCTTTGACGGAAAGCACCACCGAGCGCACAATGCGCGAGACGCGCATCCAGCTTGTTAAGCCGATCACGAACACAATGACGACCATCGTGCTGCTGAAACGCCTGCCCATGAAGTTGAAATCTGGGAACTGCGTCGGATCGGAGAAGATGCGTAAGGCGATCAGGGCTAAGAACAACTGCGGAATGCTCAGCATTGCCTCTGCGAAGCGCATCAAGAGTGCATCCACCAGCCCGCCTAGATAGCCCGCCGCCAAGCCAACCGCCGCGCCGACTAGGATCTGCACGATCATTGCCGTTACGCCGATGAAGAGTGAAATCTGCCCGCCATAAATGGTGCGCGCCAGAATATCGCGCCCGATCACATCCGTGCCAAAGGGATGCTCCGCCGAGGGAGCTTGCAGCGCACGGCGTGGATCGTTGTAGATCGAGACCGATTCAGGGATCAGCAAAGAACCGATCAACACATATAGGAAGATGAACAACAACAGCAAGGCGCCAACCATCGCCATGCGGTGCTTGCGCAGGCGGCGCATACTGCGCGCAAAGTTGGAGACGCCTTTTACCTTCTGCTGCGGATTCAACGTAAGCACTTTTTCTTCTTGCCCGCTGCGCAGGCTGCCAGCGTTGGTTTGTGTAGTCATGAATTCGCAGCCCCTTTATGAATAACGGATACGCGGATCGAGCATGGTATAGACAATATCAGTCAGCAGTTGGAAGACGACCACTGCGATACACAGCACCATCAGGATCGCCATCATGACTGGCACATCAGCGCGTTCAAAGCTCTCGATGAACAAGCGCCCCATGCCGGGCCACGCGAAGATGCGCTCTGTGACCACCGCGCCCGCCAGCAGGAAGGGCAAATCCAACCCGATGAGCGTCACCAACGGCAGCGAGGCATTCTTGAAGGCGTGCAGGCGCACCACACGCGGTTCAGATAAGCCTTTTGAGCGCGCCGTGCGGATGTAATCTTGCCCTAGCACTTCCAACATCGAAGACCGAATGAAGCGCACATAGCCCGCCAACTGAATGGCGACCAAACAAAAGACAGGCAGCACCATATGCTGAAGCTGGCTGCCAAGCGTGCCATCGCCCGTGCCGCCCCACTTGATCGGCTCTAAGCCCCACCGCTTGAACTGCACGGCAAAAATATAAATGGTGACCAGCGCAATAAAGAAGATCGGCATGGAGTAAAAGAAGAAGGATAAGCCTGTGATCAGATTATCCCAAAAAGAATACTGCCGCACTGCCGAAAAAACGCCAATCGCAATTGCCAGAATAACGGTGATTAGGTAGGCAGGGATCATGAGGGCAAGCGTCCACGGCAGGCGTTCCTGAATGCGCGTCCATGAGGGTTGGCGCGTCACAAAAGATAGCCCCAGATCGCCGCGTAACACGCCGCGCCGTGTGCCTGGTTCCATGCGCGAGCCATCGCCAAGCACATCCACCAACATCCAGTCGTTGCCCACCAACCAGATCAAATACTGCTCAAGGATAGGTTTATCCAAGCCGAGTCGGCGCGTGATCATCTCACGATCTCTGGCGCTAGGGCGATTGCGCGACTCAGCGTAAACTGCCAACGGATCCCCTAAGGAATTGGTGAGGTTGAACAGGATAAAGCTGATGATGAACAACAACGGAATTGATTGCAGCACACGCCGCAAGATGTATCGAGCCATAAGCAACCTAGTTTATCTCAATGTTGACAAGAGAGCAGAACGCTTCTGCTTCTCGAACTAAGCTAACAGAGACGGGTGCTTTACCCGTCTCTGTTGAGAAGCTCATTCGTTAGGCGTTACTTGAGTTCCCAGTTCATGATGTCGAACCATTGGTTGCCCACGCCCGACCCGATCCGAATTTCCGTCGTGAAACGGGTGGTGTTGTAAGCGTAGTTATCGCCACGCGGGAATAGGTTGATCAGTGGCGCGTTGTCGCGCATGATCTCCTGAATCTTGTAGGCAGCTGCCAAACGCTCATCAGCATCCAACGAGGTCTTGGTCACCAGCGAAGCAGCATCCATTTCCTCATTGCAAAAGCCCGTGAAGTTCTGACCACCGGGATTGTCATCATTGGGAATTTGCTTGCAATTCAACGCCTCATCCACCGTCACGTTGGCGGGGTTGGTGAGGGCGGTGTTGTTGGCATACTGTGCGATGTCGTATTCACCAATGGCGTTGATGCCGCCGTTGGCGAAGGCGCCGAAGAACTCGGAGGCGGGGTAGCGCTCTAGGATGACGCTGACGCCAACCAGCGCCAACTGCTGCTGCACAACTGCCTGAATGTTATTGCGCCAGCCTGCCGTGGTGGTGCTGTAGCGCATTTCCAGCTTCACGCCGTCCTTCTCGCGGATGCCATCAGCGCCCACGACCCAGCCTGCTTCATCGAGCAGTGCCTTCGCCGCTTCGGGATCATAGGGCGTCACGCCGAGGTCTTTGTTCTCGAAAGGCGAGCCAGCATAGATGCTATCGGTTGGGCTGGTGGCGCCTGCCAAGAGTTCCTTCGTGATCGTCTCGCGGTCAATGGCGAGGCGCAGCGCACGGCGCACGCGCACATCCTTCAGCGCAGGGTGACCGGCGCGTGGGTGGGTCTCCTCACGCAGGTTCAGCCACAGGCTTTCGATGTAGCCACCGAAGACGGTCGTGATCTTGATATCAGGGTTGCTGGCGGCAACACGCGGGATGTCACCTTCGCTGACGTTCGGCACAAAGTCAAGCTGGCCGGCTGCCAAAGCGGCATACTGCGAGTCCGTATCGGGGAAGAAGCGGATCAGCACGCGCTTGATCTTTGGCTCGCCGAACACATAGTTGGGGTTCGCCTCAAAGAGCATGGACTCGCCACGTTTCCATTCGCGCAGCACATAGGGCCCGCTGAAGACGGTTGGGTTTTGGTTTTCGGCGGCATTTTCGATGGTGCCTTCTGCCTCATAGATGGGGCGGAAGATGTGCGCGGGCAGGATGGTGGACAAGCCGGGCGAGCCGATCTGATCTTCGGGGAAGGGCTTGGCAACGTTGAACTTGAGGCGGAAGGTCGTTGCGTCAATCAGTTCGACTTCTTCCAGCGCATCGCGGATGTTGCTGCCTTGCAGCATGTTGTTGGCGGGGTCTTTCACCATCTGGTAGGTGAAGACGAGGTCATCTGCCGTCAGGGGCTGCCCATCGCTCCACTTCAGATCGGGCTTGAGCTTCACGGTGTATTCGGTGAAGTCTTCGCTGATGCCGCCGTTTTCACGGCTTGGCACTTCAGCCGCCAACACCAACACGGGCGAGAGTTCATCGCTGAAGTCGTAGAGGCTTGCCTGCACAAGGTCGTTCGCCCATTGGGCAAAGGCCATGCTGCTGTAGAAGCCGTTCATATTATCTGGCTCTTGGGCAAAGCCAACGGTTAGGGTATCTTGAGCGCGGGTGGGTGCCGCACCAACGGCTGCAAACACCATCGCAAAGGCGAGGGCGAAAGCGAGTACCAAACGAACACGATTTTTGATCGTCATAGGGCGATCTCCTCAAAAATTTTATGGCTGTTTTCAGTTAAGCCAATGTGAACAAGCCCTAATATATAGCGAAGATGATCTGACTTTGCAAGAGTCGGGCAAATTCTCCTATGCAAACTGACAAATCTACCCTTTTCTAGCCGCCGTCGCATGGTGCTGAACGCAACCGCGGACAGACGCGTTCACGAGTCCGTCCGCGGTGCTTTTGCGGCGGGCTTGGCTGCGCCTAATAGAACAAGCCCCAGTCCTGCGCGGCGCCTTCTTCAATCATGGAAGGATCCCACAGTTCCGGGCTGAACTCAATAGTGGTTGGCACACCCGTCACGTCCTGAACGGTCATCCGCACCTGTTCTAACATTTGCGGTCCGTAAGGGCAGAAGGGCGTGGTCAGCAGCATCTTGACGTGCGAACGATCAGCCTCAAGCGTCAGTTCGCGGATCAGCCCCAGCGAGACGACATCCATCCCGATCTCAGGGTCTACCACTTGGCGCAGTGCCTCACGAACAGCTTCTTCACTCAGCGGTGCGTTATTGTTTACAGCGGTCATGCAGCGGTCTCCTTCAGGTATCTTCCACGCTAAATATACACAACTTATCGCCATCCAACACGCACGAGGTGCGTTCCACAGCCCGCCCTAAGATGGAACGGATAATCGTGCCATCAATGCGACACACTTCCGGATGGCGCTGCCCAACAAAGACGTAGGGGCAGTTCAGCTCAGCTTGCAGTCGGCTGCTATCCACGCGGCGGATGGCGGCGCGAAAGCCTTCCTCGCCCAGAATGGCAACCAATTTTTGCAGGCGTTCCTCTAGGCTGCCGCTGATGTGCAGCGAGCCATAGCGCGCTGCGGTGTTGGCTGCCATGCGGTCTATGATTGCCTCCACCTGCTGCGGCGTCAGGCTTGCTTTCAATTCGTCCAGCAAGCGTTCGGCAAAAGTGTGGTAGGCAGATGGGAAATAGCGTGCGGCGGCTTCGGTCAGCCTATAGAGATGTTTCGGACGCCCCACCGCCTGCCGCTGCAATTCGATGCTAAGCAGCCCTTCAGCGTGTAGGCTCGTTAGGTGGTGGCGCACGGAGATCGGCGAGATGCCGAGCGCTTCCGCCAACGAGGCAACCGTTGCCTGCCCTTGCTCACGGATCGCTTGCAGCACTGCAAAGCGCGTATCGCGCATTTTGCCCTACCTTTCGCCTCAAAAAGTTGCCTAAACTGTAGCACGCCTCTGGGAAAAAGTCAAATTGTGTGATATTTATCTTTTTAATTGACACTTCCTTGCCAAACTGCTATACTCTCACCATGCTGAACATATCCATTCAACTCGATTAACTTACTAGGAGGCATTCTGCCCAATGACCGCTGTTCTCGAAATTCGCAATTTGCACGTCAGCATTGATGGCAAGCCGATCTTAAAAGGCGTGAACTTGACCGTGCGTCAGGGTGAAGTTCACGCCCTGATGGGGCGTAATGGGTCGGGCAAAAGCACGCTTGCCTACGCGCTGATGGGGCATCCTGCCTATACAGTTGACGCAGGGCAGATCATTTTCGATGGGCAAGACCTGCTCGAACTGGAAGCCGATGCGCGCAGCCGCGCCGGGCTGTTCCTCGCTTTCCAATATCCTGTGGCGGTGCCGGGCGTCACGTTGGCAAACTTCCTGCGCGCCTCGATTAATGCGCGCCGCAAAGAGGCAAACCCTGAAGATAAGGGCATTAGCATTCAGGAATTCCGCCGCCTGCTGATGGGCAAAATGCAGGCGCTCAAGGTTGATCCCAGCTTTGCAGGGCGCTACC
The DNA here is from genome assembly GCA_034436355.1 of Anaerolineae bacterium. Lineage (GTDB taxonomy): Bacteria > Chloroflexota > Anaerolineae > Aggregatilineales > UBA2796 > CP2-2F. The sequence continues at coordinate 65,388 of DAOTVQ010000022.1, read as the reverse complement.
TAAACGAAGGCTTTAGCGGTGGCGAGAAAAAGCGCGCCGAAATTTTGCAGCTTGCCACGCTGGAGCCAAAGATCGCTGTGCTAGATGAGACCGATAGCGGCTTGGATATTGACGCGCTGCGCGTGGTTGCCGAGGGCATCAACAACCTGATCGGGACTAATCTCGGCGTGCTGGTCATCACGCACTACGAGCAGTTCTTGAACTACATCAAGCCGCAGTTTGTGCATGTGATGTACGATGGGCGCGTGGTGGAAGAAGGCGGCTTTGAGCTTGCCGAGAAGATTCAGGCGCAGGGCTATGACTGGGTGGCGGAAAAGTACGCCACTGCCTAAAGATCGCAGGCTTTAGCGAACAGTAAAGGACGATCCAATGAGTGAACAGACTGCACCGCTTGATCAAAACCAGCAATTGGCAGAAATCAAGCAGAATTACGACGAGAAGTATGGCTTTCACGTTCCAGAGACGGGCTATGCCTTCAAAAGCCAAAAGGGCTTAAGCCGCGATGTGGTCGCTGCCATCAGCGAGATTAAAGGCGAGCCGCAGTGGATGCGCGATTTCCGCCTGCGTTCGCTGGAGATTTTCTACCGCAAGCCGCTGCCAACTTGGGGCGGTGATCTGAGTGGCATTGACTTTGACGACATCTACTACTACGTGCGGGCAACAGATCGCCAGCAGCGCTCGTGGGATGAGGTGCCGGAAGACATCAAGTACACCTTTGATCGGCTCGGCATTCCAGAGGCAGAGCAGAAGTTCCTTGCCGGCGCCGGCGCGCAGTTCGAGTCCGAAGTGGTCTACCATTCCATCCGCAAGGATTTGGAAGAAAAAGGCGTGATCTTCCTCGATACCGACGGCGCGCTGCGCGAGTATCCCGATCTTTTCCGCGAATATTGGGCAACCGTCATCCCACCGACGGATAACAAGTTCGCCGCGTTGAACAGTGCGGTGTGGTCGGGCGGTTCGTTCATCTACGTGCCGAAGGGCGTGCATGTGGATATGCCTTTGCAGGCGTATTTCCGCATCAACACCAGTAACATGGGTCAGTTTGAGCGCACGCTGATCATCGTGGACGAAGGCGCGTCAGTGCATTACGTTGAAGGGTGCTTGCCACCCGGTGAGCAGGTTAGCTTGGGTGATCGCTGGGTAACTATTGAAGCAGTTAGCCCTGGTGATACGGTTATGAACAGTGATGGTTGCCAAGCAGTTGTTGAAAGTGTGCGTGCGCGCCCCTTTAAGGGCAACCTGATAGAGATTAAGCCGCTTTCGGCAGCAAATACCTTCCGCCTGACGCCTGAACATCCTGTGCTTGCAATTAGGCGTGAGACTGTGCGTGTAAAGCGCGCCGTTCGCAGGGCAAATTGGAAACCTGAAGTCAATGCTGATCTCTTGGAAACCACTGAACCGCAATTCACACCAGCAGGCGACCTTCAGGAAGGTGATTTTCTGGTATTTCCGATTTCCAAACTCACGCGGCCTGATCCGCGCTTGACGGTGGACGTGATGCGCTTATTAGGTTACTACCTTGCCGAAGGCTCAGCATACATCCACAACAAATTGAAGCAGCCTGTTGTATGCTTCAGCTTCAATGAGTCCGAACGCGAGATGATTGAAGAAGTGAAGACGCTCATTGAGCGTGTGGCAGGCAAGCCTGCTATGGAAGTCAGCCAGAAAAACCGTCACAGCACCGATGTGCGCGTCTATTCGCAACTGCTTATGGACTTGTGCATTGAGCATTGCGGCAAAGGCACAGCAACTAAGCAGCTTAGCAAAGCTGTGATGGAACAACCTGCTGAAAAGCAAGCACATTTGCTGGAAACATACTTCAAGGGCGATGGCAGCGTTTATTTGAAGCGTAAGCACGTAATGATGCGTGCGTCTACCGCTTCCCAGATGTTGGCATGGCAATTGCAGGAACTCTTGGCGCGGCAAGGACACTATGCTACTGTAAACATTCGCAAAGGTGGCAAGGATACTATTCAGGGACGCGAGATAACACGCCGTGATCAGTACATTCTCTACTATTCGCCAGATAAGCAGCAAAGTGAAGTACGCCGTGTGCGCGATTACTTCCTTGTGCCGATCAAGAAGATCAGCCAGCATCCCTATGAAGGTCCAGTTTATAACTTTGAACTGACTCATGCGCCAAATGCTTACGTTGTGAAAGGCTTTGCCGTTCATAATTGTACTGCGCCCACTTATAGCTCAGACAGCCTTCACAGCGCAGTGGTCGAGATCATTGTGAAGCAGGGCGGACGCGCACGCTATACAACCATCCAGAACTGGTCAAACAACGTCTATAACCTCGTCACCAAGCGCGCCGTCGCTCATCAAGATGCGGTTATGGAATGGGTGGATGCCAACATAGGCAGCCTCATCACAAGCAAGTATCCGTCCGTATATTTGGTAGGCGAGCGCGCACACGGTGAAGTCCTCTCGGTGGCGTTTGCCGGCAAAGGGCAACACCAAGATGCCGGCGGCAAGATTGTGCATGTGGCGCCGCGCACCAGCAGCCAGATCATCAGCAAATCTATCTCCATGCACGGCGGACGTTCTACCTATCGCGGGCTGCTGAAAGTGCATAAAGGCGCTGAGGGCAGCAAATCCAACGTGGTGTGCGACGCCCTGCTGATGGATGAAATCAGCCGCACCGATACCTACCCATCCATCGAGATTGACGAGAAAGACGTGACCATCGGGCATGAGGCTTCGGTCAGCAAGGTCAATGAGGAGCAGTTGTTCTACATGATGTCCCGCGGCATTGATGAGGATACCGCCAACGCCATGATCGTGAGCGGCTTCATCGAGCCGATTGCCAAAGAATTGCCCGCCGAATACAGCATCGAACTCTATCGCCTTGTGCAGTTGCAGATGGAAGGCTCCGTCGGCTAAGCGCGCTGCACAGCTGATTCTAGGCAGAAGGCGGCACTGTGTCCGCCTTCTGTGTGAACCAGACCTTTATTCTTGCTCACACGGAGAAAGTTGAACCGTGACTCTACGCACCCGCAACAAGTTAATCGCGCCAACGCTCACCCGCCCAATGGTTGAGCAGTTGAGCGCCAGCAAAAATGAACCGCCATGGCTGCTGAATGCACGCCTGACGGCATGGGAACTCTACGATACGCTGAACATGCCTTCCATGCAGGCGGAAGCCTGGCGGCGCACCGATTACACCACCATCCGCTGGGAACAGGCAGGCAGCCTTGTGCAAGGCAGCGCGGCAGGCGTTGAAGCCATTCCCGCTGAGAATCTGGCGCCGCTGATCGGTGAGGCGCAGGGCGGCTTGATCGCCGCTGTGGATGGCAAAATTGTGCATAGCGAGCTGAGCGACGCGCTCAAGGCGCAGGGCGTCATCTTCTGCGATTTTGAGACAGCCACTTGTGAGCATGAGGCGCTCTTCCGCAAACACCTGATGACGACCGCCGTGCATCCCAATGAAGATAAATTCGCTGCCATGCACGCCGCCTTCTGGACGCATGGCGTGTTTCTGTATGTGCCGCGTGGCAAGGTGGTGGAAGTGCCGCTGCACAGCGTTTTCTATAACACAACGAGCGGTCTGACGCTTGGGCATGTGCTGGTGGTGCTTGAGGAAGGCGCGCAAGTCACCTACCTGCACGAATACCGCTCGGCAGCAGGCGTTGAGCAGCACATGGCATACGTCGGCATGACCGAGCTATTGGTCGGTGAGCGCGCCAATTTGCGCTATGTGGCGCTGCAAGATTGGGCAGAAAACGCCAACGACATCCGCCATGAGCGTGCGCGTGTGGCTGCTGGTGGTCAGTTGGATTGGATCATCGGCACGATGGGCGGGCGCTTTGTGAAGCAGTTCGCCGAGATCGAGCTAGACGGCGAAGGCGCCTTCGGGCGCATGTCCGGCTTGTTCTTTGCCGATACCACTCAGTTTTTTGACCACGACACACAGCAGAATCACAACGCGCCACACACCACCAGCGACCTGCTCTTCAAAGGCGCGCTGAAAGATGAGGCGCGCACCGTTTGGCAGGGCATGATCAAGGTGCTGCCGAACGCCCAAAAGACGGATGGCTTTCAGGCAAACCGCAACCTTGTGCTGAGCAAAGCCGCACGCGCCGACTCGATTCCCGGCTTGGAGATCGAGGCGAACGATGTGCGCTGCACGCACGCCGCCACCATTGGCAAACTGGAAGATGAGCCGATCTTCTACCTGATGTCTCGCGGGATGACGCGCCAAGACGCCGAACGCCTGATCGTGGCAGGCTTCTTTGATCCGATTATGCAGCGCATTCCTTTTGAGGAAGTGCGCGCACGCCTGACCGCGCACATCGAAGAAAAGCTAGAGCGCATCGCACAACTTGCCCAAGGAGGATGAACAAATGCTGGGGATTGATCCAAACATCAGCGCGAAGGGCTATGTGCAGCCTGAGGCGCTCGTCAGCACGCAGTGGGTGGCAGAGAACCTGAACAATCCCGCCATCCGCCTAGTGGAATCGAACGAGGATATTCTGCTCTATGATCAAGGGCATATTCCCGGCGCCATCCAGATTGACTGGGTGAGCGATCTCAACGATCAACTGCGCCGCGATTACCTCGATAGTGCGCGCTTTGCCGAACTGATGGCGCGCAGCGGCATCAGCAACGATACCACTGTGATTTTCTACGGCGATAAGAACAATTGGTGGGCGTGCTATGCCTTCTGGGTGTTCCAGCTTTTTGGGCATACCAATGCGCGCATCATGGATGGTGGGCGCAAAAAGTGGCTTGAGGAAGGGCGCGAACTCTCGCGCGAGAAGCCAAGCTATCCACGCGCCGAGTATACGGCACGCGAGCGCGATGATAAAACCTTCCGCGCCTTCCGCGATCAGGTGATGGCGCACAGCGCCGCACGCCTGCCCTTGATTGACGTTCGCAGCCCGAAAGAGTTCAGCGGCGAACTGCTGCACATGGAGGCATATCCACAAGAAGGCGCCCTGCGCGGCGGGCATATTCCCGGCGCGAAGAACGTGCCGTGGGCAACGGCTGCCAATGAGGATGGCACCTTCAAAAGTGCGGACGAACTGCGCGCCCTTTACGAAGGGCAGGTCGGCTTGACGCCAGAGGCAGATGTGGTCACTTACTGCCGTATTGGCGAGCGCAGCAGCCACACCTGGTTTGTGCTACACTATCTGCTAGGTTACCCCAACGTGCGCAACTACGACGGTTCGTGGACGGAGTGGGGGAACTTGGTGGGCGCACCGATTGAGCGCCCATAGCGCGCAGCCTATCTGAGGTGAGGCATGGACAGGCAATTTTACATCGAGAACTTGCTCGACCACTATGAGAATCCGCGCAACCGCTACCCGATGCAAGATGCCAGCGTCTCGATCAAGGGCGGCAACCCGGGCTGCGGTGACATTGTGACGATCTATCTGAAGGTGGATGCCGATGAGCGCGTGGTTGCCGCCAGCTTTGAAGGCGAGGGCTGCACGATCTCGCAGGCAGCGGCTTCTATGCTCACCGAGATGCTGCCGGGCAAGACTCTTGCCGAAGTGCGCGAGATGGATATAGAGGCTTTCATTGACGAGATCGGGCGCGAGGTGGTCATCTCACGCCCGAAGTGCGCCACGCTCGCCATCAATACGGCGAAGGCGGCGGAGCGCAAATATCGCGCTGAGCAGGCAGGGGCGGGCTGAAAGGCGCGCCTCACCGCGCTAACAAGAACTCTCGAATGTCCCTGATCAGGCGGTCGGGCGTATCCACCATCGGCAGGTGACCGGCGTCGGGATACAGCAGCGTTTTGGCGTGCAGCACGCCCCTCTGGAGCGCCTTCGCCTGATTAGGATGCACGATGAAATCCCACTTGCCATAAATGCCTAAGGTAGGCGGGCGCACCTGATTGAGGTGTGGGCGCAGGTCGGTGCGGCGCAGCGTGCCAATGCTCTGAAAGAAGGAATGCATGGAGACCTGCGTCATTTCGGCGCGCACCTGCCGATAGAATTTGTAGCCGGCGCGTGGCGTGGTTAGGTAGCCGCCTAAGAGCGTGAAGAAGGCAAGCAGCGGCGGCACACGAAACAACAACCCTGCAATGGCAGGGATGCCCGACAGCTTCAAGAGGATATTCAGGGAACTGCCATGAATGGGCGAGCCGATCACCGCCACCTTGACGATCTTTTCAGGGTAGCGCATGGCGGTGCTAAGCGAGACGGTGCCACCCATCGAATGCCCAATCAGCGGCGCTTTGACGATGCCCAGCCGATCAATGAACTGATTGACCATCTCGACATAGTTATCAACGGTATAGCTTGTGCCAACCGATTCGCCAAAGCCCCAGAAATCTAGGGCGTAGGTGCGAAACTCTTTCCCAAGCGATTCAATCGTCTGCCGCCATACTGACCACGACTCCATCCAGCCGTGCAGCAAAATGACGGGACGACCACGCCCGTATGCCTCGTAATGAATAATGCCCTGATCGGTTACCAGCGATGTCACCCGAAGGGTACTCCTGTGGGTAGCCTGTGCCGAGCTAAGCACTCAGCACAGGGTGTGGCGTCATGGTTGGTGCAGCGGCGCTTTAGGTGTCCATCTCCTCTAGGATAGAATAGAGCAATTCAAGCAGCACAGTCTTGACTTTCTCTTTATCTTTGGCAACGCACGGCAGCAGTTTCACATTGTCATCAATCCGCAGCGCAATCCGCAAATCGTCGGCGGGCCACGCCTCTTCCATATCCTGCTTATTGGCTGCCACCACGTAGGGCGTGGGCGCATAGGCACGGAAGGTCTCTAGGATAGATTTTGCCTCACGGAAGGTTTCAGGCTTCGTGCTATCCACCATCACCACGAACCCGAGCATCCCCTCCGCAAGGATTTCCCACATGAAGTCGAACCGCCGCTGGCCGGGCGTCCCGAACAGATACAGCACCAAATCATCATCAATGGTGATGCGCCCAAAGTCCATCGCTACGGTGGTCTGATCTTTCACCGTTGCCTCATAGGTGCCTTCGGAAACCTTTGTATCGGTCGAGACCACATCAATTTCGCTGATGGCACGGATAAATTCCGTCTTGCCCGATGCGTAGGGTCCCGTGATGACCATTTTTACCGTTTGCATTGCCATAATGACCGCCCTGTTTGCTTTGCTATGTGGCTAAACACAGCCTTTTGAGAACTGGATAAACGTGTTACTTGATAAGTGCCCGTGCCAACCCTTAGAGACTGCGGATACGGTCAATCAGTTTGTTAATGACCGGGCGCTGTGGCAGGCTGTTGGTGGCTTGGCTCGGACGCCGTGGTTTCGCCGCCTCAGGTGCAGCAGGCTTCACCAATTCTACTAAACCCGCACTGAGGAGTCCGTAGACGATCTGACGGATGCCCATCTCAGTCATGTTGCAGGCTTTCGCAATCTGCCGAATGCTATTTTTACCGTTGATGAATGACACAACGCGCCATTCCTCAACGCTCAATTGTACCTTGACCTTAGCAAATTTTTCAGCCGGTGATTCGGGAAAGCGCAGCGCAAAATCCAAATTAGGCAGTGCTTCCACCAACATTTTATCACGGCTATCGCGCCGAATCATCTCGATGATCACGTTTTCTAAATCAATCGGCACTGTGATCTTATCTGCGGAGGGCAGATCGCCTTCTTCAAAGATGAACGGCTCTTTTGTCCAGTTGGCAAGGTCATAGATGATCCCTAAGGTGTGCTGCTGAACGCTCTGGATGATATCCGCCTGCGAGACGTAGTTCGCGTTGATGAGCAGCAGCGCCAACGCCTTATCGCTGGCACGCGCTGCCTTGCTCAGGATGATGCGGTGCTGTTCATCGTTCAGCTTGCCCGCCTTATGCAGGACGGTCGCTAGGTGATCTTCTTGGCTGGCAAGGCGCGCATGGATCAGCTTGCCATCTCGAAAAGAGACGCGTGCGCGCTCGGCGCCGGTCTGCAACTCTGGGCGTTTGGTCTCGCCATCGCCCATGATGATTTCACGTCCGGTTGGCACGCCTTCATAAATGCGGAGCGTGCCTGTTTTTTTGGCAAGGTTAATCAGGTGCAGCAGTTGAGTGGTATGGAGGTCTTGAAGGGTGCCCTTCAATTGTCTTGGTCTTGCCATTATATCCTTGCCTCACTGGACTTCTCAGCTTGACGGTTATACTTACAATGATGCACTCTGGCAAGCCCAAAGCGCTTGGGATCACACACTGTTCGTGTGGGATACTCGGCGTCAACAATCGTTGTGACCTGAGGCTTGCTGTGAACCCTGAGTGCGATTATACAACGGGATTTTGTAGACTTCAAGTAGGCTAGGCAGCCGCAGCGGGTAGGATCGTTTCACGTTTTGCTAACAAATGTGCCGCGATTGGAGCAAGGTTAGCCATTGGCTAATCGGTTGTTGGTGCCGCGACGCCTTGTGTAGTGGGCAAGTGCTGACCGAACCAAGCCAGCATGTGCGTGTTGAAGGCTGCCGCTGCCACCTGCGAAGCCTCATGATGCCCTGCGCCCGCCACTTGCCACACCACTGCCCAAGCGCCGCAGTTAACCGCCAACTCTGCCACCTCCGCTGCGCTGATGAGGTCATCGGCGGCGCCGTGAATTAACAGGATGGGCGCCTTGAGGTGCGGAATCCAGCGGATGGCATCCACCTGATCCATGCGCCCGCGTGTGAAAGGCGTTGCGGCTGCCAAGCTCCAAGCGGCAACCAACCATCCTAACGGATATGGCACGCCATAGCGCCAAAAGCGGCGTGCCAGCGTGTTCTTCAAGCGCACCACTGCGCCTTCCGCCACGATCACCGCAATCCGATCACTGACGGCAGCCGTCAGGATGGCAGTTGTCGCCCCTAGGCTGAAGCCCAACACGCCTACCCGCGCGATGCCACGCGCTGCCAAAAAATCTAGCGCACCCAGCAGATCCTCTTTCTCATACATGCCAAAGGTCACCTGTTCACCCTCAGACTCGCCGTGGGCGCGGAAATCGAACATCAGCACGTTGAAGCCGCCGCTGTGCAGCGTTTTGGCGTGCGGCGTCTCACGGTCGCGGCTGCCCTCGCGCCCGTGGCAAATGATAATGGTGCGCGCTGTGGGCTGTTCAGCCGGAATCCACCACCCTGAAAGCATCAGCCCATCGCGGCTTGGAAAACGGACAGCCTCAAAGGCAAGCCCGTAGTTGCTTGGCGGGTTGGGCGGGCTGGGATGGGGTCGGCGGATCAGCGCCCGTGCCACAAGATAACAAACCAGATAGAAGCCGATCAGAGCAAGGATCGGGAACAGACAAAGTGCATTCAACTGCGCCTACTTTTACGGCTTGGACTCCGTGATCACCACGCGCACGAGTGTATCACCCGGCGGTGGATTTGGAAAGCGCAGCGCATCAAACGGATCGCGCTTGGTCAGGCTTCGCAGCACAGCCATGCCGCGCCGCACCACGCCAAAGATCGTATACTGCCGATTGAAGCCTTCCTGTGGCTGCGGCGCCAATGTGATGAAGAACTGCGCGCTGGCACTATTCGGCACGCCACGCTGATTTGCCATTGCCACCAAGCCTTCACGGTCAAAGGTTAAGCCGTTGTCATGCTCATCGGCAATGAAGTAGCCGGCTGTGCCGCCGCCGCTGCCGCTTGGATCGCCCGTCTGCACGATGTCATCCGTCACCAAGTGAAAGGTGATGCCATCATACCAGCCTTGCCGCGCCAAAAAGACGAAATTATTGACTGCCACTGGTGCGGCGCGTGTGAAGAGTTCAATCTCCACCTCGCCCTTTTCGGTGTAAAGCGTGGCAAGATAGGTTGCGTCAAGGTCAATTTGCAGGGCGGGCTGTTTCTCAAATTGGCGCTGCCGCAGCAGCACAAGGCGCGCTGCATCGCTTAGAGCGCGCTCATCAAGGCGACCGCTGTAAGGCTGCCCTTGCAGCGTGATGGCTGGCGCAGCACGCAGCCCGCGCCGCCGCGCTTCCTCAACAGCGCGATTGACGAGCGCTGCATAGGTTTGTGAATCGAGGGCGGCATTGAAGGCGGCAAGATCAGAAATGCCCGCCCGTTCTGCGTAGCTTGGCAGTGCCGCACGGAATTGTTCAGGTGGCAATGTGCGCCATGCTGCCTGTTCCGCAAAGAGCAGGTCGTGCAGCGCCCAGAAGGTGCCTTGTGCGGCGGCGGACTCTAGGGCTTGTGCGGCAAGGAATGCCTTATCATTCTCAGGCTGCGGAAAGTGCCGCCACGTCAGGCGGATTTGATCGGGAAACTGCGTGTAGAGGCGCAGCAGCGCACGCGCCGCCACCAGCGATGCCTCACTTTGTAAATCGCCATAGTGAACGATGTGCAGATAGGCATCCGCCGCCCCGAGATCGTGATCGGCGCTGCCGCGATCAGGCGTTGGCGTGCGCGGCGGCAAAGTCACAATGACGGTGGGCAGGCGCGTTGGCGCGGCGCTTGGCGCTGGCGCACCGCCACAGGCAGCCAACACCGCCGCCACCAAGCTGAGCGCTGCCAGCCGCCGCATCAGGCTACGCCCTGCCATAGACGGGCAGCGCCGCGCCGCTGATGTCACGGGCACTTTCGGAGACGAGGAATAAGATCACCTCGGCAAGCGACTCCGGCGTGACCCACTTGCTGTAGTCCGCGTCGGGATCATTTTTGCGGTTTTGGGGTGTGTCAATCACGCTTGGCATGACGGCATTGACCGTAATGCCATACTGGATCAGCTCGGCTGCCATGCTCTCGGTCAGGCGCAGCACCGCCGATTTGCTGGCGCTGTAACCTGAAAGGGTCGGCACACCACTAAGGGCTGCTCGCGCTGCCACGTTCACGATCCGCCCCTTGACGCGGTGCATGACCATGCTGCGCGCCACCGCCGCACTGAGCAGGAAGGCAGTTTTGGCGTTCATGTTCATCAGGAAATCCCAAATTTCCTCGTCCATCTCGTGAACAGGACCGCCGACTTTGAAGCCGCCCGCCACATTGACCAGAATATCTACCTTGCCATGCTGCGCCACCGCCTGCGCCACGAACTCATCAATGGCAGCCCGTTTCTGCGTCAGGTCGAGGGCACCGATCAAGATCTCGGCGGCGTCCACACCTGCTTCACGCAAGCGCTGCCGCAGCGTATCACCTTTGTGGTCTACCAATGCCAGCTTGATGCCTGCTGCATGAAAGCGCCGCGCCAGCGCCATGCCCAAGTTGCCACCTGCGCCGCTCAGCACGGCGACCTTGCCCGCCAATTCAGGATAAATTGCCATAAGGCACACTCTTTCATAGGTTGGGATAACTGCACGCCGTATTATACCAAAGCGGTGCGCGCTTTGCGGCAAAGCGTAGGCGTAGCGTCATAGAAGCGCTGTTTTTCAAGCTATCTTCTAACGGTGTGCTGCTCAATTTCGTATAGCTCAAAGTTAGAACTCATTTCAAAAACGAATAAAGGGTAAGTTTGAGAGGGAAGCCCTCTCTAAACCACCGCCTGTGGAGCGCGCATTGCGCACTCCACAGGCAAAAAACCTACAATTCTACTCAAGTTTGAAATAGCTTCTAGCCTAGAACTGGTGGCTACTGATTTCCGTAATGTGCGGCAAGCCGTTGTCTAAGCTGCATTGCAAAGCTGTCAGCCTGATCCATTGGTTTGTGACTTCCTGAATTGTTCGCGCAATTCGTCAATGACCACTAAATCGCCTTTGCTGTCTTCAAAGTACCAATGTTCCCAGCCGTTACAGGCAGGGAGGTTCCCGATGACAGAACCCATCTTATGGATTGAGCCTTTCTCTCCATTAGTCAGCCTAAGCGTCCCATCAGCTAAGATAGTCGCAGCCCTTTCGCGTTGCTTCTTGAAGTACACGGTTTGACCGGGTTTCAGTAGCCCATTTTCCAGCAGTGACGAGAATGCAACACGGGCAGCCGAACGTTTCGTCCCATACTTGCCGTAAACCTCAGCATCGAACATTGAATGCTGAATCGCGTTGATGCGTGCATGTGCGCCCTGTATGTACTTCTCATCGCGTTCAATGCCGATGAAATGTCTGCCTAGCTTCTTGGCAACTGCACCTGTTGTACCCGTGCCAAAGAATGGATCGAGGACAACATCGCCGGGATTTGAACTCGACAAAATGATACGGTAGAGCAGGGCTTCCGGTTTTTGAGTAGCGTGTAACTTTTCGCCATTGAGCATCAGCCGTTCGCTGCCTGTGCAGAGGGGAATTTCCCAATCACTACGCATCTGTTTATCGTCATTTGCCGTTTTCATGGCGTGGTAATTGAAGGTGTAGCGCCGCTGCTCTTTCGACTTTTTGCACCACAGCAGTGTTTCATGGGCATTGGTGAAGCGCACGCCGCGAAAGTTTGGCATTGGGTTTGTCTTCACCCAAACAATGTCGTTAAGTATCCAGTAACCCAAGTCAAGCAGAATTTTCCCTACGCGATAGATATTGTGATATGAGCCAATGACCCAGATCGTACCCGTGTCTTTCAGCACCCGTCGGCAGGCTGTCAGCCAGTCACTGGTGAACTGATCGTAAGCCGCAAAATCGCCAAACTGATCCCACTCATCGTCAACCGCATCAACGACAGTCAGATTCGGGCGGAGTAGTTTGTTTTGCAGTTGGAGATTGTAAGGCGGGTCAGCAAAGATGAGATCAATACTCTTTTCAGGCAGGGCATTCAGCACTTCGACGCAGTCGCCCTGATAAATGTGATCGAGCATTCGTTGAGAACTACGCGTGTTTTGCGGCGCTTTACGCGGCATTTCAGTATCCTTCAGTTTGCTCGCTTCCTGTACAGGTAGTGTACTTTTTTTGCGTGCAGATCACAACACTTGTTCTGTGACTGAGATGCTCCCCTGCTACGGCTGGGCGTCTCGAACGGCACAGGGACGCCTGCACACCACTTTACCAGTCCTCATCAGCCTAAACTGCGATAGACTTCTTATGCACTTTTTATCAAAGTGTGTTATGATTAGCGATCAGGTACACCAACAAACGGTCAATGTATTGCGGGAGGACGTGCGGAGATGCCACTTTATGAGTATCGCTGCAAAAACTGTGGAACGCGCTTTGAGGTCAATCAAGCGTTCACTGATGATCCAATCACAACCTGCCATGTTTGCAATGGCACAGTGAAGCGCGTGGTTGGGCGTGGCACGGGCGTTATTTTCAAAGGATCGGGCTTCTACGTCACCGATACGCGCTCGACGAACAGCGCCAGCCCCAAGCCTGCCAATGGGAACGGCAACGGCAGCACCGCCGCCAGCACTGAAGCAAACAGCGCACCAACTGCCGAAAAAGCAGCAGCCACCAGCGGCGATTAACCTGCCCAAGCCCGCCAAACAAGCCCTTATGCTGCCGAGTAGCCCTGCTATTCGGCATTTTTCATGCCTTTTTCACGAAACCAAACCTAAAAGCCTAGACAGCCAGCGTATCGCAACGCGGTGGCAATTACGGCGAAGTGAGTGCGGGTGTGGTGCATGGGCGCTATATTCGCTTCACCGTTCGCACGCCCTATTCGTCTGCCTTCAGCAAAGGGCTGCTGCACGCCTTTTGCCCGCCAACACCAAATTAGACGTTCGGGAAGGGCGCAGCGCAGACCGCACCCTTACCCTTGATGTGCGTTGGTAAGCCTACGCACCGCTGCGCTCTGTGCGGGCGATGGGCGAGCTTCCTCCTCGCCCGCTGCCTTATTTCTTGGCTGCCTCGTCCTTACTTAGGGACAGGTAAACCAACGGCATTCCTTACCTTTATTATTTGTTTTACAGCAATGATAACCGCTTTCACAACTAGAACACTCACACCGACAATAATAGTCTTCACTTTTTACGTACTGTTTCGGCTTCTCACTGGCTGACTTAGGCGATGCTCCCTTTTTTTGTGAAATTTTATGTGGCTTTTGCATGGTCATTCCCTCGCGCTATGGCTCGCTTCCTTTCTATCAGTGTGAGGTGTATGTGTGCTACCGTCTGGTTCTTTCAGCCCCTTTATAATTGTACTGTGTTATGCGGATCACTTCGACCCGTAGAGAGTATTGAAACTATTTCTCGGCGGCTTCTTCGGCTGCCTCGTCTTTATCTTCCCAGCTCACAATCCAGATGCACAGCCCTGCCACCGCGATTGAAGCGACGATCAGTGCCAGCCACTGCCCCAGCAGCAAGCCGACATCTCGCGCCTCGACCAGCAGCAGGATCACGATGCCGAGCGAGAGGACGATCCACGCGGCAAGGCGTGGGCGCGCATTCGCAAAGGTGAACAGCGCACCAAGCACGGGCAATTGTTTCAAGCGTTCCATGCAAACTTACCTATCCACAATGAACATTAAAGCGGCTTCAACACACGGTCAGGGCGCAGCTTTTTCGCCATGATTTGCGTGTTGGGCGGCTGTGATTCCTGTGCGGCGTCGCGCCAAGCCGGCACCTTGATCGCGTCAATTTCCATCCGTTCATAGCCGCTGCTGGTGAACGCCTGAACAATTTGGGCAGGCGCATTCAGCGGCAAGTAGATGAAGCCGACTTCACTCTGAAGCTCTTTGGAGGCGTCTTCCACCGCTTGGATCAAAGCGCGGGCGACGGCATCCACCGGGGCTTCAGGCAACAAGAGGAATTCATCCACACGGGTGATCAGGTTCTCCACCTGAAAGCCCGTCACGCCCATAATCTTGCCGTTCATCTCTGCCAGCATGTAGGATTTTTCGCCAAAGGCGGTCATCACATCCATGCGAGTGAGGTGTTTGCCCAACATCTGGTTTAGCACTTGGGCAATCAGCTCACCGTTGCGCGGCATTCCGCGCCGAATATCTACGGCAGCAGTCGGTGGTGGTGGCGGCGGCGTTTTGATTGGTTCGCTCTTTGGGCGCGTCACATCCTCAAGGGAAGGCAGCGGACCTGTTTTACGGACAGGTGGCAGGTTGGGCAGCGTGCCAGTGCGCGGTTTAGGCGCTTCGGGTGCAGCGGTGGGGCGCAGCGGTGGCAGCGCTGTTTCGGTGGGTGTGGGTGCCGTCGCTGGTGTGACGGGACGCATGGGCTGCGTATCGGTCTTGCGTGCTAATTTAAGCGCGTTCAGCAGTTTGTGCCACTCTGCCTCCACTTGCGCCCACAAATCCTGTGGCGAGCCATTGTTGGTGATCACCACGTTAGCGCGGGAGAGTTTATCCCGCTGCGCGTTTTGCCCTTCAATGCGTTTGCGCGCCTCTAGCGGACTCATGCCGCGCTTTTCGACGAGGCGCTGCAATTGCAGTTCGGGCGTGGCATCCACCACCCAAATCGTATCGACTTGTGCGGCGAGGCTGCCTTCCAGCAGCTTGATCGCCTCAATGACGATGATCGGTTGCCTAGCACGGCTGACCAGCGTATCAATGCCCTGCCCAACCACCGGGTGCGTGATCGCCTCTAGGCGCGCCAGCGCCTCTGGGTGCGAAAAGACCACCGCGCCCAGCTTAGAGCGATCTACCCTGCCTTCGCGGTCTAACACCCAGCGCCCGAACGTTTCCACCACAGGCAGGTAGGCGGGTGCGCCGGGCGACATGGTTTGATGCGCCAGACCGTCCGCATCAATCGTATACGCGCCGAAATTCTCAAGAATTTTCCGCACGGCGCTTTTGCCCATGGCGATGTTGCCGGTTAGCCCAATCACGTATTTATTTGCCCAATGCCCCACGCTTTAACCCTCCACCTGTGTTTTGGCTGTGCCAGTTAGCGCTCGCTATGCACTGCATTGTAGCTTGAAGTGTGCCGCACGGCAAAACAAAGCTCTCACAAAAATCATGCATTGCCGCCCGTTTACGGATGCAGCCCATAAAAGGTGAGGGCAGTTTCTTCGGCGTAGCCCAGCATGATGTTCATACACTGCACCGCGCTGCCAGCGGCACCCTTGCCCAAATTATCCAGCGCGGCAAGCGCCACAATGCGCCCGCTTTCTGGTTCTGCCTCCCAACCGACGTCGGCAAAGTTTGTGCCAGCCAGCCACTTCGGTTCAGGATGGCGATGCACGCCGCTTTTGTCATGCACGATTCGGATGAACGGCTCAGCGCTGTAGGCTGCCCGATACGCCTTCCAAAGCTGCTTATCGTCTACGCCTGCCACGCTGAAGACCTGCGCCGTTGCCAGCACGCCGCGCACCATCTCAATCGAATTGATGGAGAGGTAGATATTCCGCAAGCCAAGCGCTTGGGCAACTTCTGCCTCGTGCCGATGCCCAACCGCCGCAAAAGTACGCACGGCGCCGCTGCGTTCGGGGTGATGGCTGGACTGCGAGGCAGTGGCGCCGCCTTCTGACGAGCCAACCTTTAGGTCAACCGTCACGGGCTTGCTGGCATCAATTAGCCCGGCGCGTGCCAATGGCAGCAGCGCCAAAATTGCAGCGGTGGCGTTGCAGCCCACACCGCTGGCATACTTCGCGCCGCGCAATGCCTCACGGTTGAGCTCTGGCAAGCCGTAGACGAACTTCTCTGCCCAATCAGGGGCGGCGTGTGGCTCACCATAGTAGCGCTCATAGACAGCCAGATCGCGCAGACGGAAATCGGCTGAAAGGTCTATGATGTAGGGCGCTAGGGCGGCAAAATGGGCGATGCGCCGCTGCGCCTCGCCGTGCGGCAGGGCAAGGAACAGCACATCGCAGGCTTGCAGCGCCGTTGCCGAGACAAATTGCAAGCCCGTCGCCTTCCGCAGATTGGGATGCACGGCATGCACGGGCTTGCCCGCGTTCGACTCAGAGGTGACCTGTTGCAGCGTAACATATGGATGTGCCAAGAGCAGGCGGATTAACTCGCCGCCGGTGTAGCCAGAGGCACCGACAATTGAGACGCGCACTTTATCGCTCATGCGCGCACCTCTGTGGCGTGCTTCAGCACATAGTCCACCACGCGGGCGGGAATATCCACGCCCGTCGGCTCGATGCTGTTGCGAAATTCCATCGTGTGGTTAATCTCGTTCACCAGCAAGCCGCGCTCAGGGTCTTCTAACACATCCACTGCCAGCACGCCGCCGCCCACCGCCTGCGCCGCACGGACTGCCAGCGCGCCCAGTTCGGGCGTCACGGGGCAGTTTTCTGCAATGCCGCCCAGTGCCGTGTTGGTGATCCAGTGTTTGCTGTTGCGGTAAATGGCGCAGATGCATTCGTCGCCAACCACAAAGGCGCGAATGTCACGGTTCGGCTTATCAATGAAGCGCTGAATATAGAAGGTGCCGTGCTGATAGCCGCCTAGCACTTCCTTATGCTCCAAGACTGCCTCTGCCGCCGCCCGATCATTCAAACGCGCCAACAGCCTGCCCCAAGAACCGACCAACGGCTTCAGCACGACAGGATAGCCCATGCGCTCAATTGCCGCCAATGCCGCAGCATATTCAAAGGCAACCACAATCTCAGGCTGTGGCACGCCTGCCTCTTTCAGGGCGATGGAGGTGAGCAGTTTATCCGCACAAGTATGAGCAGTCTGCCAGCGGTTAACGACGCGATTGCCCGCCATTTCCAACAAGCGCAGCGTATAGAGCCCACGCGAAGCACTGACCGAACGCTCCAAGATCACGTCATAAGGCAGTGGTGCGGTCTGTGCGCCAATGCTCAGGGTCAATTCGTCATCCAGGATAACCGTTGGCTGAATGCCGCGTCCTTCAAAGGCTGCCAGCAGCAGTTTTTCTTCAACACGAATGCGAGAGGCAATCATGCCGACGCGCAACGATGCACTCACAGGTTATTCGCCCCAGTCCTCTTGTTCCATCGGCGCTGGCTCAAGCTGAAGCGGATCAAGGGCGATCACTTCCAGTTCTGCGCCGCACTCGGTGCAGGTGATAATTTCGCCGCGCAGCACGTCGGCAAGCGTCAGGGTGGCTTCACACTCTGGGCAGGTGGCATTCATGCTCTAGATTCCCTCTCAAGGTGGTGCGTTCAAGGTGTTTCCCGCTAAGCATAACGTGTCTTTGCCCGAATCGCAATATGGGAGTGGCGGGCGTGTGGGATCATCTGTGCATTTGGCAGCCTTCCTGCTAGGATCAGGGACGGATTTTTGAAGCAATCAGGAACAAGGTACTCGCAATGACCCACTTTGCAGGAACCGTGCTTGTTTTGGGCGCCAACGGCGAAACCGGACGGCGCGTTGTGAAACATCTGCATGAAAAGGCAATCGCCATTCGGGCTATGGTGCGCGCTGAAGATCGCCTCCAAACCACACCCGAACTGACGCTAAGCGGCGTCGAGACGTTGATCGGCTCGGTGCTAGAGGTAAATGATCTGCGGCGCGCCATGCACGGCGTGCGTGCCATTATCAGCGCCATCGGCTCGCGCGTTCACTATACCGATGCCGAGATTGAGGCAGTAGAAGCCACCGCCTACATGAACATTGTGGCAACTGCCATTGAGTGCGGAGTAGAACAGATTGCCATGTGTTCTTCGCTTGGCACGGAAACACCCGACGCTGTGCCACACCTTGCGCGCATTCTGCGGCAGAAGCGCCGCGGCGAGCTGGCTGTGGCGGAAAGCGGCATCCCGTTCACCATTGTGCGTCCCGGTGGTTTGACAAATGCACCCGGCGGCGCTGAGATCGCCATTGCGCGCCACATCAACACCTTTGGCATGATCAGCCGTGAGGACGTGGCAGAAGTGTTGGTGCAAGCGCTGCTTCAGCCCGAAGCACGCGGCAAGATTGCTGAGATTATCACGCAGGCAGGCAGCGGCAGAGTAGACCGCGAAAACCTGTTTGCGTTTTAGGGAAGGCTAGGCGCGCAGCGTCAGCAGCCAGCGGTGGCGCAACCAGAGCCGCACTTGGGAAAGGCGCGCCGCGCTCAGCAGCGCACGGTAGCGCACGTCGCGGACGGAGTCGCGCAGCCAAGCGCGCTCTGCGGCGCAGAAGGTGCGCGGATCAAGGTTGCGCGCTGCGAACCGATAGCGCGAACGGTGATAGCGCCACAGGTACTTGAGCGACGGCTTGCCGCTTAAGCTGTGGCGCTCGTCATGATAGGCAACCGCGTTCGGCACATAGCGCACTGCATAGCCCAAGCGCCGTGCTTGCGCGCAGAGTTCGGTTTCCTCAAAGTACATGAAATAGCCCGTGTGCAGATAGCCAAGTGCGGCGGCAAGGTTGCCGCGCACCATGAACGCCGCGCCCATCACATACTCCACCGCACGCGGCTGATCGTGCTGCCCTGCGTCGCGCTCGCCCGCCCCAAAGTGGTAGGTCAAGCCGTTCGGGCGCACACCCGCGCCCGTGTGCTGCAAGATGCCGCTCTCGCCAAAGAAAATCTTGCTGCCCGCCACGCCCAACTGCGGATCAGACTCAAAGGCTGCGGACAAAGCGGCTGCCCAGCCCGCTGCCAAGCGCACATCAGCATTCACCAATCCAAAATAATCCGATGGGAAGCGCTGCATCGCTAGATTATTGGCTGCGGCAAAGCCCACATTCTTAGGGTTCACTAAAAGCCGCACCTGTGGATAATGGGCTTTAATCAGGGCAGGCGTGCCATCTTGCGAGGCGTTATCCACCACCACCACGCGGCTTGAAAGGTTAGGCGGTAGGTGCAGCGCTAAGGCTGAATCGAGCGCGGCGCGGATGGTTGCCGCACTGTTGTAGGTGACGTAGATGAGTGTGAGGGTTGGCATCAGCCTTAGCCTATGCCTTAACGCGATGATTTTCTAACCGACTCATAAGCGAATCGCCCTTGCCCATAAGAAATGTAAATAGTACATTTAGCCTGTTGAGTTTGCAGAAAATATGGCATACTGTATAGTCAGTTGTGATTTCTTTGTAACTCTTTCGTGACATGCGCCCTAGTTGCTGATCGCCCGATAGGGAGTGCATTCAGCCGAAGTGCATGGCGTCCCGTCCGCCTAGCTTGCGGCGCACACCGCGCCAGATGTGATGGAATTGTAATGCCGACGGACACTGAAACACTGATCCACCTGTTAGAGAGCCTCGTCAAAGAGAAACTGCGCGCCACGCCACCACCGCCGCCCGATGAACGCACCCGCCTGATGGAACTGCTTGGCTTTGTTGGCAAGCTGAGTGGCGTTCAGCGCCTGCGCGAACTGCTGATCAAGACGCAGCGCGACCTTGAAGAAGCACGCAGCGCGCCGCTTGAATATGGCGTGTTTTTGGGTGTTTGCCCACCGCGCCCCAAGCCGCAGATTGTAGACGAAAATGGGCAGATGGTCGAACTGGAAGGCGACTATGACCTGATCTGGGAGATGCTGGCAGAGGTGCTGAACGACGCTATCCAGCGCAGCCTCACAACGGATGACCGCCAACGCCTAGAGACGCTGCGCGACCAACTGCACGACATCCTCGTGATCGGGCGAGATGTGATCGTCGGCTACAACGGGCAGCGCCTAGAGGTGAAACTTGCCGCGCCCGATCTGCCCATTGACCAACTGCGCGAAGGGCAACAGGTGGTGCTGAACCGTGCGCGGAATGTGGTCGGCATTCGGCAAGACTTTTTGCGCGGTGAAACTGCCGAAGTGATCGCTATTCTTAGCCCTGATAATGCGGCGCGCCTGCTCTCGGCGCCCGAAGGCGTCAGCTTGCGCGTGCAGTGGCTCAGCGGCGAAAAGTTCAGCGTGCTGTGTGACCCCGCCCTTGCCGAGACGCTTCAGCGCGGCGACATTGTGCAGATTGATCCGAGCGGCAAGCATGCCGTTGCCAAAATTCGCCCGCGCTTGCAGGTGCGCGTTGGCAGCACAGAGGCTGTCGTAGAAATCAGTGATCAGCTCTTCCACAGCACGGTTGAAATCGGTGATGTGGTGCGCGTTGATCCGCGTCTCGGGCTTGCCTTTGAGAAACTGCCCGCCCAAGAAAGCGGCAGCCTGACCCTTGAACAAGTGCCAGACGTGCGCTACGAAGATATTGGCGGCTTGGACGATCAGATCGTCACCATTCGGGATGCGATTGAACTGCCCTACATTCACCGCAATCTGTTTGATGAATTTCAGCTAGAGCGCCCGAAGGGCATTCTGCTTTATGGACCGCCCGGCTGTGGCAAAACGCTGATCGCCAAAGCGGTTGCCAACTCGCTCACGCTCAGCATTCGCGCTTACTTGGGCAAGCTGGCGCAGTTGATCGAAATCTACCTGATGCTGCGCGCCAATCCGCAGGACGCAGAGGCATTAGCGGCATTCCATGCGCTGCGCGGCGGCGATGCCGTGCCAAATCTGTTTGAGATTGCCGAAGAGCTGCGCCTGAACGAGGTGGATTTAGACGATCCGAGTGCGGCATTGGCGCGCATTAACGAGGTGGTGCGCCGTCAGGATGGCATCCGCAGCTATTTCTTGAACGTCAAAGGTCCCGAATTGCTCAACAAATACGTTGGCGAGACGGAATCACGCATCCGCAAGATTTTTGAGGATGCGAAGGCGCGTGCATCCTTCTACACGCCTGTTGTCATCTTCTTTGACGAGATGGAGGCGATGTTCCGCACACGCGGCAGCGGGCGCTCCTCGGACGTGGAAACGACCATCGTGCCGCAGTTCCTTGCCGAAATGGACGGCGTCGAAGGCAGCGAGAACGTCATCATCATTGGCGCCAGCAACCGCTCCGATATGATCGATCCGGCAATCTTGCGTCCGGGTCGCCTTGATGTGAAAATCAAGATCAACCGTCCAACGCAAGAGGCAGCCTTGCAGATCATGTCGCTCTACCTAACGCCCGATTTGCCCCTGAGCGATGCCGATTTGCCGCAAGCACCCGAGACCTATGGTCGCTCCAGCACCTTTAAGACGGCGACCACGCGCCGCTGCATCGAGCTGTTTGGCGCGCTGCTGCCCGAAGGCACACGGGCTGCCTTAAGCGCGGCGCTGCCCGATAAATACGATGCCCGCAAAGCGCTTGATCCGCGGGAGGCAGGCGGCGCGCCGCTGCGGGCTTTGATCGCGGCGGATGCTGAGGCGCACGCCCTGATCCATGAGGTGGCGCGCCGTGAACAATTGGCAGAAGCGCTCATCATCGAGACGCTTGCCGTGCTGTACAGCGCCACCAGCCGCCTTGAAACATCGGTGCGAACGCAAAACGGCGCGGATGAGCGTTTAGTCTTTCCACTACGTGATTTTGCCAGTGGTGCGGTGCTGATGAGCATGGTCTCTCGCGCTAAAAAGACTGCCCTCAAGCGCCAGATCGCGGCGGGCAGCGGCAAAGTTGGCATCGCCCTGCCCGATCTGCGGGCGGCACTTGCTGATGAGTTCCGCGAGAACGCTGAGCAGTTCGTTGCCCACTGGCTGAATGAAAATATCGGCATGGGCGCGGCGCGGCAAGGCGATATTCGTGCGGTGAAGGTCTTTTTGGAGGCAACCGAAGAAGACCCATGGGGCATGGAGAAGAGCAAGCCGTACCAGGTGGCACAGCCGCACGCCCAGCCTAACGGCGCGTAGGACGTGCAGAGCAGCTAGGATGGAGAAACCTTTTTGACGACGCCAAAACTGATCGGGATTGAGACGGAATACGGCATTTTTGTGCTAAACGCGGCGGCATCCAACCCCTTTGTTGCCTCGCGCTTGGTGCTTGGGCAGTGCGAGGAAGCTGGCGCGCTGCTGCGCCGCCATAAGATCAAAGAGGCGCGCCTGCGTGAAGTGCGCCGCGCACAGCAGGCTGCCTACAACCTGCCCGAAACCCAAGACATTCGCCTGCTGGACTCTGGTGAGCCATTGGTCGAGATGCTCGACTCTGGGCAGCCCGTCCGCGCCGAAACCTACATGGCAACCTACGGTTGGGATTATTCCAGCCTGATGCTGCCGAACGGATCGCGCTTTTACATTGACCACGCCCATCCCGAATACTGCACGGCAGAAACGCGCTTGCCGCGCACCGTTGTGGCTGCTGATAAAGCCGGTGAACTGATCGTAGAGCGTTCGCGGCAGCGTGCCAATGCGCGTGCTGTGCTTGGCGCCGGTGAAGAAATCGCCATCTACAAGAACAACAGCGATCATAAAGGCAACAGCTACGGCTGCCACGAGAACTATCTGCTCTCGGCGGCGCTTTATGAAGACCTGATCATGCGCCGTTTTCACCGCACGCTGCGCGTCCTGATCCCGTTCCTGACCAGCCGCGCCATCTTCTGTGGATCGGGCAAGGTTGGCTCGGAAAACGAGCGCGCCGCCAATGGCTATCAGCTCACGCAGCGCGCCGATTTCTTCGAGACGCTGATCGGCTTGCAGACCACGCACAACCGTCCCCTGATCAACACCCGTGACGAGCCGCACGCCGCACGGGATGAATACCGCCGCTTGCACGTCATCTTGGGCGATGCCAATATGGCAGAATATGGCACATTTTTGAAGGTTGGCACCACGCAGATCATCCTGATGATGCTTGAGGATAACGCCATTGCCCTCAACTTCACCCTAGATGATCCGATTGATGCCTATCAGTTCATCTCCCGCGATCTGACCTTCAGCCAGCCGCTTCAGTTGGATAGCGGCGGTACAATCACAGCCTTGGAGATGCAGCGCCAATTTTACGCCGCTGCCCGCGATTATGTGGAGGCAAAAGCCAGTGAATTTGACGATGACATGCTGGCTGCTTACCGCGAAGTGCTGAGCGTGTGGGCGGATACACTCGATAAGATCGGGCGTGATTGGCGTTTGCTCAGCACCCGCTTGGACTGGGCGATCAAGCGCAACTTGCTAGAGCGCTACCTAACCAGCCAGCGCGCCGATTGGTCGCAAGTGGCACTCTGGGAACTGCCCATTGAGCTAACCTTGGATCAGACTCGTGAGGTGATCGGGGATCGCCCTGAAGATATTCAGGCAGCAGTTAAGCGGCTGCATGGCGTGCGCGGCACCTACCTTGAGGAC
The DNA here is from genome assembly GCA_034436355.1 of Anaerolineae bacterium. Lineage (GTDB taxonomy): Bacteria > Chloroflexota > Anaerolineae > Aggregatilineales > UBA2796 > CP2-2F. The sequence goes on along the minus strand of DAOTVQ010000022.1, from coordinate 41,717 downwards.
TATATGGCGCGCCACAAGCTCAGCTATGCCGATTACTGGCGGCAGCGCGAAATCTACTTCAGCCTGCGCCGCCTCGATCTAGAGTATCACGATATTCGGCGCGGCAGCGATGCGCGCAGCAACGGCATTTTCTACCGTTTGCAGGCAAGCGGCGCTGTGGAACGTCTGGTTAGCGATGCTGAGATCGAACACTTCATCAGCACGCCGCCGGAAGATACACGCGCCTATTTGCGCGGCACGCTGCTAGGGCGCTTTGGCGAGCATGTTTCCCACGCCGATTGGTCGGAAGTCAGCTTCCGTGAGCCATACATGACGCAAGATATTTACCTTGCCATGCCCGATCCGATGAACGGTACACGCGCTGATGTCGAAGCGCTCTTGGCAGATGTGACCGACTTGCAAGGGCTAATCCGCGCTTTGAAGCCGATTACGCAGCCATACTATCGCAGTTATGGCACCTACGATAGCTATAGTTATGGAGGATACTAGGGATGAGCGATCAAGATCAGATCACACGCGGTCAGCAGGGCGTCAGCAGCGAATCAGGTGGTTCGGCGCAGGAGTCCGCCGCGCCTATCCGTGATGTCATTGAGGACGTGCTGAGCGACTTTTTCGGCGGCGAAGAGGTGCCTGTCGAGACGATTGGCGGCGAATCTGAGCAGCGCCCAGAACTCCGCACCACCAACTCTGAGGAATTTGTGCGCCGTTTCCGCCAAGAGACGGGCGAATAACTGCACACCAGACGGGACGGCAGCGCCGCCGTCCCACACTCTGATCGATCCACAACCAAAGGGAGCGCCATGCGAGAGCGAATCTTCAGCCTAGAGACGGAATATGGCGTGTCTTTCCTCTCCGAGAAAGGCACCAGCGATCCAACCAAAGAAACGCTCGTTAGCGCGCTGCGCCATGCCCTCACAGAGGCAATCGGGCTGAGCGAGAGCATGTATATTGCCAACGGCGCAAAGTTCTACCACGACGTTGGTCATGCCGAGTGGGCGCACCCAGAATGCCGCAGCGCACGCGAGATCGCGCTCTATGACAAGGCAGCCGATGCCCTGATGGCGATGCTGCTGCCCAGCGCACAGGAATCGCTGCGTGTGGATGGCTTTCGCGGGCGATTCCTGATCGTCAAGAACAACGTAGATGTTCACGGCAACACCTACGGCTGTCACGAAAACTACATGGCAGAGCGCGAGACGGCATGGCTCGATCATGAGGACTATTTGCGCCTGTCGATCCGCTACCTTGTGCCGTTCTTGGCAACGCGCCTGATCCTTTGCGCGCCGGGACGGGTTGGCTTAGGGCGGCGCGGCGAGCAAGGCTTCGCTTTCCAGCTTGGGCAGCGCGCCGATTTTATGAACGCCGTCGTCTCGCGGGATACACGCGATATGCGCGGCTTGTTCAACTTGGGGCGCGAAAATGAGCCGTTCAGCGAAGGCGGCTACCGTCGCCTGCACCTGATCTTGGGCGATGCCTGCATGTCCGGCTATGGCACCTTCCTGAAAGTTGGCACCTTTGGCTTGCTGCTGCGCCTGCTGGAAGACCTTGAGATCGGCGCCATTCCGCACCTGAAAGACCCTGTGCGCGCCATGCACGCCGTCTCCCGCGATCCAAGCTGCACGGCGCTGCTGCCGCTCTACGACGGACGCCAAATGACGGCAATTGACGTTCAGCGCCTTTACCTAGAGCAGGTGCTGCGCTACGCCGAACGTTACCCAACCTCTGACGAAGAGCGCGAGCTGATCGCGTTGTGGGCAGAAACGCTCGACGCTTTGCAGCGCGCACCTGCCCGTTTATTTGGCAAAATTGATTGGATCACCAAGAAAAGCGTGCTGGATCGCCTGCTTGTGAGCAATGGGCTAAGCTGGGATACGCCTGATCTGGACAAACACCCAATCCGCTATAAGCTGCAAGAGTTGGACATTCAGTACCATAATGTTGACCCTGCCCAAAGCCTTTTCTACAAACTGCTGCGAAGCCAACAGGGCGCCGATGCACTGGATACATTGTGGGATGTCGAGTCGGTGCGGATGGCACAGGCTGCGCCGCCGCCCTATACCCGTGCGCGGGTGCGCGGCGAGGTGATCGCCTCTGCGCGGCGGACGAGTGGGCGTGTTGAGGTGAAAAATTGGAACGAGGTGCGCGTAGGTGGGCAGCGGGTGGAACTGCACGATCCGTTCACCTTCTTCTCGCCCGATACCTACGCCCTGCTGAACAATGGCAAACTATCTAGCTGAGCTTTGAGAGGTGCGCTGTGACCGACCGCCCAACACCGCCCAACCCTGAGGATGAACTGCAACCAGAGCGTCAGCGCGGTGGCGCTGATCCAATGGAATGGCTGCAATCGCTTGCCCGCCGCCAGTCCCAACCGCCTGCCGAACCGAGTGCGGAAGGGCAATCGGCTGAGTCTGCTTCGCCACCGCCTGAGGCAACCCGCCTCAGGTTCGGGCGCCCTGCCTATGGCATCCCTTCGTCGCCATCATCACCAAGCAGCGCGGCAGCCCGCCCTTTCACGCCGCCGTCTTTTGGTACGCGCCCACTTGGTAACCCGCCTTCACCATCCGCCGAGACGCCCGAAAATACGCCGCCACGCCCGTTTGGTCTGTTTGGTGGCTTGTTTGGGCAGCGCCCCACGCCACGCCCCAGTACGGATTCGCAAAGCGTGCAGGATCAGGATGCTGCCGCTGAAATGCTGGCACACCTGACCCAAACCCTGCAAACCCATGAGCGGCATAGCCCCGCCATCGTGCGGCACGCCCTGAGCGGCTTGGGCAAAGTGGGCAGCGCAGAGGCGCATTTAGGCTTGGTGGCACACTTCCTCGATGCAGCATGGGAACAGCCTGTGCGTTTGGCGGCAGTCGGCGCCGTTGGCAGCTTGGGCGGCGAAGCCGCCATAGATACGCTGATTGGCTTGCTGAACGATGCGGATATTGTCATCCGTTGGGAAGCGCAAGAGGCATTAGATAGGCTGTTGAGCGCGCCCGAAGATCAGGCTGAACCGCCCTTGAAAAAGGCGGAAACGCCGCCTGCTGCGCCGCAAGCAGAAGACGACCCTAGGGTTGATGTAATCTCTTCTTTCGCCGATGAGGATATTCCGTTTTAGCGCACTGTGAGGTGTTCTGATGCCCGTCCTGACCTTTCAAAACGCTGATGGCACGCTCGGCGAATACACCTTCTCGGATGCTGATCCTGTGCTGCTGCGCGTTGCCGAAAACGGCAGCACACGCTTTGGGAGAGGCGAAGGCAAACCACACGCGATCATCACCCGTGCAAAAGTTTATCAAGTGCCGCTGCTGGTCAACCTGCGCGGCGATCCGCGTGTGCGCGTGAACGGACGCCGTGTGGTTGGTCTGCGCGTGCTGCGGCAGGGCAGCCGCCTGCAAATCGGCGATATGGAGATGCTCTTTTGGGAGATGACCCTGCAAGAAGTCGCCGTTGGCTCAGCACTGATCGGCAAGCGCTGTCCGGTCTGTCGGCTGGATTACCGCACAGGCGATGAGGTGGTCATTTGCCCGCGCTGCGGTCTGCCACATCACAAAGAGTGCTGGTTTGAGCATGAGTTTTGTTCTAATCCCGGCTGCCTATACCCGATTCGCGCCACGCTCAAACGCCTGTTGGCAGGGCGCGGCATCCTGATTGAGCAACTGGCTGCCAACAGCCCGGTCGTCACACAGGGCAAACGCTGCTTGGCTGGCACGCCCGGCGTAGATGCACAGCCCTTTCAGGCGGGACAATACGTGGCATACTGCCCAAATTCGGCGTGCGGGGCAGCCTTTCACCTTGAATGTTGGGTGAGTTTGGGCAACTGCCCTGCTTGTGGCAAATATGATGTGAGCAAGCTGCTGCGCTCTGTGTTCATGCCCAATACACTGCCCTATCTGGGTGAGGAGAGCGGCGCGTTTGCTGAGGAAGCGACGCCATGAGCGATCTGATCGAGTTCACTGAGGGCGATGGACTGATCGAGATCAGCGCACCCAGTGCCGACCGTTACGCCGCCCTTAAGCTGATTGACTGGTGGGATCACGCCAAGCTGCGGAGCGCTAAGGTGATGGTGGTGGGTGCCGGCGCGCTTGGCAACGAAGTGCTGAAAAACCTTGCTTTGTTGGGCGTGGGGCATATTCTGCTGGCAGATTTTGACAGCGTGGAGGCGGCGAATCTCTCGCGTTCGGTGCTGTATCGCGCTGAGGATAGCGGCAAGCGCAAAGTTGAGGTTGCGGCGGCGCGCCTGCGCGAGATCAACCCTGATGTGCGCGTGGCAACCTTTCACGGCGATGTGACACAAGCACTTGGGCAAGGCGTCTACCGCCGCGTGGACGTGGTGATCGGTTGTTTGGATAACCGTGCGGCGCGCCTTGCCGTCAACCGCGCCTGCTGGCGCTACGGCGTGGCGTGGATTGACGGCGCAATTGAGGTGCTGATGGGCATTGCCCGCATTTTTGTGCCTGATCAGGGCGCCTGCTATGAATGCACCATGACTGAGGCGGATTACGATCTGGTCAATGTGCGCTACCGCTGCCCGTTGCTGCGCCCTGAAGAGTTGCAGGATGGCAGGCAGCCTACCACGCCAACCAGTGCCTCCATCGTTGCGGCGTGGCAGGTGCAAGAGGCTGTGAAGCTGCTGCACGGCATGGCAGTGCCAGCCGGCAAGGGCATTTATGTGAACGGACACACCTACAGCACAACGCTGCTGACCTATACCGAGCGTGAGGATTGTTTCAGCCATAATCAGGCACGGGCAATCGTCACAGAGCTGCCATTGCGCGCCGCTGATCTGACTGTTGGTGCGTTCTACGCGGCAATTGCGCCGCTGCTGAGCGCTGAGGGCGCTGAGAACGCCGCCCTGCTGCCCGAACTAGAGATCGTCAGCCGTTTTTATTGCCCAACCTGCGATGTGATCACGCCCGTCTACCGCCCGTATGACGCCGTGATGCCCGACGGCGCCACTTGCCCAACCTGTGGCGTGCCGCGCCTGCCCAGCATCCTCAGTCGGCTGGCGCTTAGCGCTGAATCGCCTGCTGCCGCTGTGCCGCTGACTCAGCTTGGCGTGCCGCCGTTGGCAGTGCTGCAAGTGGCAGCCAGCGTGCAAGGCACAGAGCGCATTTTCTGGTTCGAGCTAAGCGCTGATGCAGACGCACAGTTTGCTGCGTGGTCTCGTTGAGTAGGAGCAAGAGAGGTAAATATGCCAAGCTATACCGACCGCCGCAATAATCGTTTGAAGCACGAATTTGAGCGCATTCAGTCCGTGCGCGGGCAAAACAGCCTGATCGAGGTCTACTGCGCCGACCTGAGCGCTGATGAGGCAAGCGCCTATCTGGGGCGCGCCATGACGCGCCAAGAGTTCAACCAAACCATTAACGAAGGTCTGCGCGGCTTCATGACGCCCGAACAGTTCACGCAAAAGTTCCCGAATCAGCCGCCAGAGAAATATCTGTTGGTCTTTAACTGTATTGGGCTGCGCCAAGATCAGGCGGGCAATATCGTGGAGACGACCAACCACGCCATGGAAGTCATCTTCAATGTGGATTATCCGGTGAAGCCGCCGCGCTTTGTGTGGCTGACGCCGATTTGGCATCCAAACATCTACGCGCCGTTCATCTGCAACGCTGATCTCGCCTTCCCGATCTCCGCCACCCTCGATCAGATCGCGGTGATGACGGCACGCATGGTGCAGTATCGCCACTACAACATGGATGATCCACTTGCCATGACGCATAACGTGGTGGCATGGCTGAAGGCGCAGCCTGAAAGCCGCTTCCCTGTGGATGGGCGAGATGTGCTGAGCGGTGAAAGTCCTCGCACGCCGTTGGTCATGCGGCGCACGGGCGGCTTTGTGGAGTGGGTGGACGGCACGCCCTCGGAAGGCGCAGAGGCGCTCGGCAGCTTGATCGAACTGGTGGATAGCGAGTAAGCCGCATGGATGAGTCACAGCCGATCAGCGCCGCACTCTCTGCGCTGGCAACACAAGGTTGGCACGTTAGCGCGGTGGGGCAAGGCTGGCAGCTTCAGCGCGAGGCATACACGCTTTACGTCGGCATGAACAGGCGCTGGTTGTATTTCACGCTGCCCCTGACGCAAAGGCAGCCTTCAGCGCACTATTTACAGGCGGCACGGCGGCTGTATCTGTGCAAATATGCCCGCGATCCGCAAGGGCAGTTGTTGCTGCAAGCAGAGTTGCCCTTGGCAGAACTAGAGCGCACCTACATCCACATGACTGTAGAGGCGCTCTGGCGGGCAGCCACACAGCACGATCAGCCCGCAATGCCTTCCCAAGCCGCTGCTAGGGCTGAGACGCTGGAATACTTCCCGCGCCACACGCTGGATACGTATTTCAAGGCGCTGAAACACGAGGGCTGGGGCTTCCGCAAGCCGCTCAGCTTGAACGATTATCACTTTCACTACAAGGCAGCCGAGCGTCCCTTTGAGGTCTACCTTGCCTTCAACGCAGCGTGGGCATATTGGCAAGTGCCAATCCTCGATGAGGCAGCCGCCGCGGCGTGGTGGCAAGCAGGTCAGCATGAAGTGCTTTGCCGCTACCTGCTGGCAGTGAACGAGCAGCTTTACTGGGCGCGCTTTGTGCTGGATGAAGAAGGGCGTGTGGTCCTGCTCTTGGATATGCCGCTCACGCTTTTCACCCTAGAGCGCTTTCGCCTGAGTGGGCAGGCAGTGGCGCAGTATGCCGCTGATTACGCCTACGAGGTGCAGATCATGGCAGATTTAGGGCGCGATGCAGCACTGGCGCGCTTGCTCACAACGGACTCTGGTGAAAGATCGGGCTTCTCCAACTGAAGGCTTCGCCCCTGATCCCTAGAGCGGCGTCCCGCCCCGCAGGCAGGGCGGGCTTTAGGGCGGCTGATGCCTAACCGACGGCGGGCTGCGGCTGTGGGCTGTGCAGCTCTGCGGCAACGCGCCGCACACCTGCCACCGCACGCACCTGCTCAATCAGCGGCTCGGCGCTTAGCCCTTCGGGCAGCCTGCCCGTCAGCGCTACCGCCCCATAATGGACGGTGGCATAAACGCCGTAAGGCAGCAACTTGCCCACTGCAAAGCGCACCTGCTCGTCATCATACAGTTCGTTCAGATCAACGCCTTGCACCCCTGCAATGTGCGGTAGGCGCTCTGCCAAAACGTGGCGCTCTTGCGGCGTGCGGACGTTGCCCATGAACTTCACCACACCGCGCAGGGCAGCAAAGGTGAAAAAGGGGCGGGAAGCACGCAGCGGCGGGTAGCGCCGAATCAGATCGGTGATGTCTTCTTCAATATCTTCATCCGGGCGGCGCGCTAAGGTGTGTTCAGCATCCATTGGTCGAAAGTCCTTTTCACAAGCCTGAAAGCACTGTGTGCATGGCTAATCTTTGCATAGATTGCCGCACATGCCGAGTATTGCCCTCTATTATATACCTGATCAGCAGTCTTCTCGCAGGGGAGAAACCCTTTTCCCCATGCCCTGTTGCGCGCTAGACGGTTGTCTCGCCGCCCATTCAATGATAAGATCAATCCGTGTGTGAATGTGTATACTCAGCTGCCGATCAGTTTCGGCTTTTTTGGTGAGAGATGGTTAACCAGACAATGCCGCGAGACCTCTACGAGATTCTAGGTGTGGCGCGCAACGCCAGCCCTGAAGAAGTGAAAAAAGCCTACCGTCGGTTGGCAAAACAATATCATCCTGATGCGAATCAAGGCACTGAGGCTGAGGAACGCATCCGCGAGATCAACGCTGCCTATGCCATCCTCAGCGATCCTGATAAGCGCGCTCGCTATGATCGCTACGGCATGGCGGGCATTGACCCGCAAGCAGGCGGCTTTGGCGGCTTTAACGGCGGCTTCAGCGATCTGGGCGAGATGTTCGAGGAAATTTTCGGCGCCTTCACCGGGCAAAGCACACGGCGCGGCAGCAGCACACGCCGCCAGCCACGCGCCGGGCGCGATATTCGCTATGATATGACACTCACCTTTGAAGAGGCGATCTTTGGCGTGACCAAAGAGATCGAGATCATGCGCCTTGAAACCTGTGAGACGTGCAGCGGCAGCGGTGCAGAACCCGGCAGCGCGCCGCGCCGTTGCACCGAATGCGGCGGCAGCGGCGAAGTGCGCCAAGTGCGCCAAACCTTTCTAGGCAGCATGGTCACGGTGGCAGCTTGCCCGCGCTGCAACGGCAGTGGCGAGATCATCGAGACGCCTTGCCAAACCTGCCGCGGGCAGGGCAAGGTGCGCCGTGCGCGCAAGATCAGCGTGACGGTGCCGGGCGGCGTGGACGATTCGACGCGCTTGCGGGTGGTTGGCGAAGGCGAGCCGGGCGAAAACGGCGGACCGAATGGCAATGTGCAGGTCTTTTTCCGCGTGCAGCCGCATGAATTTTTCAAGCGCCGCGAGTTCGACATCATCCTTGATTTCAAGATCAACGTGGCGCAGGCAGCGCTGGGCGCCACCGTCACCATTCCGACGGTGGATGGCGACGAAAAGCTGAGCATTCCGGCTGGCACGCAAAGCGGCAAGGTCTTCACGCTGCGCGGCAAGGGCGCACCCCGCATTCGTGGCGATGGCAGCTCGGCAGGGCGCGGCGATCAGCTTGTGGTGGTGCAGGTGGAAGTGCCAACCCGCCTCACCCCCGAACAGCGCAAACTCTTTGAAGACCTTTCGCGCACTTTTGGCGATACTTCCGAGCCGCAGCGCGGCGGTAAGGGCTTCTTTGACCGCCTTGCCGACTTTTTCAGCGGCGAAGGCAGCCGTTCCTAACCGCCTCCGCAGGCAATGAAAAAGCCTCCGCGTGGTGCGAGGCTTTTTCACGAGAAGAACGAGGCGTTGTATCTATGCGTCGTCAATGAAACTGCGATGTGTGTACGTTCGGTAGCGCGCTGCGGCTTCAACGAGTCTGGAATGCGCGTGCGATGCTGCTGCAATGTAGCGACGATGCGTGTGCAATGCAAGGCTGCTATGGGTTGCCAATGCGATTACAATGCTTCTGCGTTGCGAGTGCTGTGTGTGTGCGCTGATGCTGTGTTGTTGCCCCGCTTTCTGACTCTTATGATAGCAGGCGAAAGTAACGAAGTGTGTTACAAAATGGGCGATTCCATGAAAATTTTGTGAAATCGGCGCAAATTTGTGAAAGTGACCCTAGTCCAGTTCACACATGGGGAACGCCCCGCAGCGCTGATCTGCACACGCCCGCCCTGTCGGCGGGGCGGGCGTGAGGGTAGAAGCAGAAGGGCTGCCTAGAACTGCCCTAGCAGCACCGGGCGAATGCGTTCCAGCGCCCAATCAATCTCGGCACGCTGGATGACCAGCGGCGGCGCAAAGCGCACGGTATGCACATGCGTTTCCTTAGAAAGCACGCCGTTATCGCGCAGTGCCTCTACAAAGCGGCGCGCACCGCCTGCTTCAGGCTTCAACTCCACGCCGATCAGCAAGCCGCGCCCGCGCACTTCTTTGATATACGGGCTGTTGATTTCTTCCAACTGTTCCTTAAAATACTCACCCATCAGGGCAGCATTTTCGATCAGGTTTTCTTCCATCAGCACGGCAAGGGCTGCCCGTGCAATAGCTGCTGCCAGCGGGTTGCCGCCAAAGGTGCTGCCGTGATCGCCGGGCTGGAAGACGCTCATGATCGGATCATCCGCCAAGATCGCCGAGACGGGATAGAAGCCGCCAGAGAGCGCCTTGCCCAAGATCAAAATGTCGCCGCGCACGTCTTCATAGTCCTGCACAAATAGCTTGCCGCTGCGCCCTAGCCCCGTCTGAATTTCATCGTTGATGAACAGCACCTGATGGCGCTTGCAGAGTTCGGCAACGCGCCGCAGATAGCCCTCCGGCGGCACGATCACGCCGTTTTCGCCCTGAATCGGCTCGACGAGGAAGGCGACCGTATTCGGCGTGATGGCAGCTTCAAGGGCATCCGCATCACCATACGGCACGCTCACAAAGCCTGGCGTCAGCGGTCCGAAGCCTTCTTTATACTGTGGTTCGCTGCTGAAGCTGATGATGGTGGTGGTGCGCCCGTGAAAGTTGCCATCGCAGACGATGATCTGCTGCTGACCGTCTGCGACGCCCTTCACCTTATAGCCCCACTTGCGCGCCAACTTAATGGCGGTCTCCACCGCTTCGGCGCCGCTGTTCATGGGCAGCACACGCTGGTAGCCGGTGATATCAGAAAGTGCTTTGTAAAACAGCCCAAGCTGATCGTTGCGGAAGGCACGTGCCGTGAGGGTGACACGGCTTGCCTGCTCGATCAGCGCCTGCAAAATCTTGGGATGGGCATGTCCCTGATTGACGGCTGAGTAGGCACTGAGGCAATCCAAATAGCGTTTGCCCTCCACATCGGTCACCCAAACGCCGCGTGCCTCTCGGATCACGACGTCAATCGGGTGGTAGTTATGCGCGCCGTAGCGCTCTTCAAGGTCAATGAAGTAAGCCGCAGTCCGTTCGAGCAGAGTGTTGTCCATAGCCTTCGTCCTTCTTTATACACACATTATATATAATATACCATGCCAAGCGGAAGACTCCTACGCCAAGTCGTCAGGCAGGGTGATTATCGCCTTGTGCGGCAGGCGCGCCATGAGCAGCCTGTTGACATAGGGCGCACGATGTGAGGGATCCATCGTGACGTAGTGGTTTGGCATACTATAGCTTAGGTTCGGATTGTAATACGGATCGCCGTTTTTGATCCATTTTTGGAATGCCGCGTTAGCGCGCAAGAAATCCGCCCGTGGGATGCGCCGTTTGTGCGTCACCGATTCATAGTGAATCAGGCGTGCGTGCGGCGTGTAGACAATGCGGTAGCCCGCCTCGTAGACGCGCAAGCAGAGCGCCACATCACTGTAGTTGAGCTGATAGGCTTCATCAAAGCCGCCGACCTTGTCGAACGCCTCGCGTGAGATCATCAGGCAAGCGCCCGTCACCGCCAAAACGTTGCGATACCAGCCGTCGTTGCCAAAGTAGGTGGGCGCGTTTTCGGGCAGCCCGCTGAACAAATGGGCTGCCAGCCCGCCGCCACCCAGATATACGCCGCCATGCTGCACCAAACCATCGGGAAAGAGCAACTTAGCACCAACGATGCCAACGCCCGCCCGTTCGTACCACTGCGCCATACGCGCCAGCCATGTGCCGTCCAGCACTTCAACATCGTTGTTCAGAAACAGCAGCAGGTCAGCTTCAGGCGCCTGCTGGGCGCCAAAGTTGCAGGCTTTGCTAAAGTTGAACGGTTCGGTGTACTTCACCACCTGAAAGCGCGGCTCTTGCCCATAGCGCGCATATAAATCAAAGGTCGCCTGTTGGGTGCTGCCGGTATCCACCACAACCACGCGGTAGTTTGGATAGCGCGTGCGCCCAAAGAGCGTGGCAAGGCAGCCCAACAGCATATCGGCGTGATCGCGGGATGGGATGATAATGGCGATGCTGCGCGGCTGCGGCTGTTCCCAGCTGACTAACGGGTAGGTGCTGTGAATGGGATGCTCGGAATCGAAAAAGACGCGCGGATTGTGGATGCCTGTGCGCGCCAAATGCTCACGGACGGCTGCCAATTGCGCCTCGGCGGCGTAGCTCTTCGCCTCGCGGGCGCTGGCTGTGGAGCGTTCCCAAACGCGCCAGTGATACAGCACTTTGGGCAAGTGATAGATGTTCTGCGTCACCTCGCTCATGCGGAGGAACAAATCCCAATCTTGCGCACCATCTTTGGTTGAATCAAACTCACCGACTTTTTCCAGCAAGCCGCGCCGCATAACAGCCATCTGGCAGAGCAAATTAGCGCTCAGCAGCAGCTCGGGCGACCAATCCGGCTTGAAGATCGGATCAAAACGGTGATCCTCGGCGTTGATTTTATCGCTATCCGAATAAATGAAGTCAGCCTCAGGGTGCGCTTGAAGAAACTTCGCCACTTCATAAAAAGCCTCTGGCGCCAATTTGTCATCGTGGTCAAGCAGGACGATGTAGTCACAGGTTGCCTCTTGTAGGGCTTGCCGCAAGGCAACATTGCTATTCGCTGAGATGCCTTTGTTCTCGGTCAGGCGGATTGGCACAATGCGTGCATCCTGCTTGGCAAGGTAGGTGAGGTATTCCCAAAGTTCGTCGTTCGGGCTGGCATCGGCAAGGTACCAGCGCCAGTGTGGATAGCTCTGCGCGAGGACAGACTCAACCGTCCGCCGAAAGATGTAGAGCGGCGGCTTGTAAACGGGCGTTAGGATGCCAAAGGTAGGAGCGGTGCGCCATGCCAGTGCTTCTTTGCGCTGCGCGGCGAGATCATCTTCATCGGGCGTGGTTGCCTTGCAATAAGGCGCATAGCCGTGCAGGTCAGGGCGATCACGGCGCACGTAGCGTCGTTCGCCGCGCAGCCAAAGCCTTAAACGGTTCGTAAAACCGCCCAGCCCTTCTTGGCGCAACAGGCGGTAGGATGTGTTGGCAAGCTGCCCTAAGCGTGTGAGTGAAAAGTTGCGTGTCAACGCTTAAAAACTTCCTGTATCCATGTGGCAGAAAACGCCCTGAAGTATACCGCAACGTTGGGTAAGGAAGACACTGCACCTAGCCTCATCGCCATGCCTACCTTAACGCCACACCAACCATTCCCCAACCCACTCATCAATTGACCAGAACATATGTTCTGATGTAGCATTGCCCAACGTTGCCGCCTTTCAACGCGGCGTGGGTGAAAGGATGATCAGTGTGACGCCTATCCGCAAAACGACGCGGCACGGCTTTTACAGCCGCAGCCTGCCAGAGCTGACCAAGCTGCCGCCTAATCTGACACCGCCCCATTTGGCGGGTTATTTTCAGGGCATGGCAGAGGCGTGCCTGACCCTTGCCGAGCGCCTGAGCGCGTGGGCAGGCGAGCGCAACGGGCAGATCACCAGCGTGATCAGCAGCCTGACGCGCCTTGCCACCGACCTTGAGCAGTTCAGCGCCACCCTCAACGCCGACGCCCTGCGCCCTGCGCCGCTGCAAAACCTGCCCGCCGAAGACGTCGTGCGCCTGATCGCACAGCAGCAGCGCGCCCTAGAGCTTGCCCTCAGCCGCATCACGCTGACGGTCAGCGCCCTCTTAGGCGAACCCTTGCGCGAAGATGGCAGCGGCTTGAAGGTCTACCGCGAACTGGCGACTCTCATGCGGCGCAGCAAGGGCATCGCCCAAACGCTTGCCACCAACCTGCACTGGCTGCGCGCCGCGCAAGATGGCTTTGAGAATGACCTCTCGGCACGCCTATACGCCGCTATCTTGCAAGGCGAAGGCAAGGCAGATGAAAGCGAGGGCAGCCCATGAGCTATCCGCGCCCATCCTTTTTGCAGTGGGCAGACTCACGCGGTGGCATGTACCTGCCCGATAAGCGCCCGCCGACGTTGGCGGCGTGGGCGCCTTATCAGCGCGCTATCCTCGATCACGTCTTTCCGGGCGGCGATGCGCCGCTGCCCTACAGCCGCGTGGTGTGGAGCTGCCCAAAGAAAAGCGCCAAAAGCACGCTGGCTGCCGCGCTGCACCTGTGGTTTGCCCTGTTTGTGGAGGCGGGCGGCGAGCAGTACGTGCTGGCAAACGACCTTGAAGGCAGCCGTAACCGCGTCTTTCGCTATGCGGTGCGCGCCCTTGAACACAACCCGATCTTGCGGCGCGGCGCGGATTGGCGCGCCACACAAAACGCGATCCAGCTTGCCAACGGCACGCTCATCCGCGCCATTCCCAACGATGTGCGCGGCGAGGCGGGCGGCAACCAAACCTTTGCCACCTTTGACGAGGCGTGGGGCGTCCTCCACGAGCGCAGCGTGCGCTTTGCCACCGAGTTTAGCCCTGTGCCAACGCGGGCAAACAGCCTGATCTTCTACACGGGCTATCAGGGCTGGCAGGCGTCCTCGTGGTGGCACACCCTGATTGACGACGGCTTGCGCGGCGCGCCGGTGCCTGCCCTTGCTCACCTTGAGAATGGCGATGGCGCGCCCGCCTGCTGGCAGAACGGCCGCCTGTTCGTCTACTACGATCACGTGCCGCGCATGGCATGGCACACCGAGTCCTATCTGGCGGAACAGCGCCGTGTGCTGCCTGAGCGCGAATATCTGCGCGTGCAGGGCATGGATGCGCTGTGCGCGCCTGAGACGTGGGACGCGCTTTATGATCCTGATCTGCTGCCGCTCCAAGCGGGCGACCCGCGTCCCGTCGTCTTTGGTGTGGATGCTGGCACCCATGCCGATAGCACGGCGTTGGTCGGCTGCGCGTGGAATGCTGAGCGCGAACAGGTGGAAGTGATCTACTGCCGCGTCTGGACGCCGTATGGGCAGCCGCTGAACCTGACGGAGACCATCGGCGCGGCGCTGGCAGGGCTTGCCCAAAGCTGCCGCATCGCCGCCGTCTACTACGATCCCTACCAGATGATCGCCATCGCAGAGCAGGCAGCGCGGCAGGGCGTGCCGATGGTTGCCTTTGGGCAAGGCGCGGCGCGGACGCAGAGCGATTCACACCTGCGCGCTGTGCTGAATGCAGGGCGGCTGCGTCACACGGGCGAGGCTGCCCTGCGCGATCACATCCTGAAGGCTGCCCTCAAGCAGGCTGAGCGCGGCGTGCGCTTGGTGAAGGGCAGCGGGCGCATAGATGCCGCCGTCGCGCTGAGCATGGCTGTTCTAGGCGCTGTGCAGCGGCTTGGCAGCCCTGCCCATGCCCAAATGCTGGCAAATCCATTTTATTAAAGAGAGTCCCTAGTGAGAGGTGTGGCAACATGCTTGAAGTTTCTTCAGCGGCGCGTGCCTATTGGCGCGTCTTAGGCATTTTGGAAGGCTTGGCAGCCCAAATAGAACACCTTTATGATTCCCTGCCAAGCGATGATCGGCGCGTGGCAGAGTGCTACGATGTGCTGATGGAAGCGCTCGAACTTTTTCAGCAGCAGGTGCGGCGCAGCCTTGGCAGTGAAGAAGATGATGAAGGGTAACCGACGGGATCCTGATGCTTGCCCTACGCTAGGGCGCGCCTGCTTGCAGCACAGCAGCGGCTTGGGTAGAATGCGCCTGCTTTTACTAACTTCAGGAGCAGTTTGTCCATGCCGTCACGTTTGTTTCTCACACGCCTGTTTGCCGCCCTGATGGCGTTTAGCCTATATATGGCGGGCTTCACCGCCCTCACCCTGACGCCGACCACAACGGCGCAAGCCTGCAATCCGTGCGATTGCGAGAACGACCGCCGCCACAACTGTATGGGCGGGCAGTTTTATGCCGTTTACAGCAAAGGCACGCCCACAGGCTGCACCTTAGAGATTTACTCTATTGAGCCGAACGGCACAGGACGCCGCCAACTGCGCTTCACCGAGCGCGATCTGGCGCGCTTCCCCGCCAAAGAACAGAACTACCTGATCGCCGCCACCCGCGATACACGCTTTGCGCTCTACCGACTCTCGTCGGGCGAATTGCAGGTGAACGCCGGTCCCGATCCAGAAAATAAGGTGTACGTCACCATTATGCAGGGCTGCCCGGCTGCCGAAGTGCGCGAAGAAGTCTTTGTGATGCAGAAATAGGCTCAGCACCCTGCAAGCAGCGGTGAGCGGCACAGTCCCGCCCTGCACATGGGGCGGCGTAAAGCCTACTGTCGCCCCTTTAGCTGCCTGCAGGGCAAGGCGCTCACCACGATCTTCACCACGTCTCGCCCAAAGCCTTGCCTGTACAGATGCCTCTAGGCACGCTATAATGCAGGGCTGCTTGAAGGCGGTAATCCCGCAAAAATAAGGAAGCCCTATGCCCGATACTATCCAAAACAATGTGGTCGTCGCCCTTGCCTACACCCTGAAACTTGAAAATGGTGAAGTGGTAGACGAGTCCGACGCAGAAGACCCACTTGAATACCTGCACGGCGCAGGCAACATCATCCCCGGGCTCGAACGCGAGCTGAGCGGGATGCGCGTGGGTGAAACCAAGAGCGTGCAGGTCTCGCCTGCGGAAGGTTATGGCGAATATGACCCCGAAGATACCGAAGTGCTGCCGCGCTCCGAGTTCCCAACCGATGTGCCGCTCACAGCAGGCATGGTTGTAACACTTGCCGATGCCGAAGATAACTACACGGAAGCCGTCATCCGTGAGGTGAGCGCCGAGAGCATCACGCTGGATTACAACCATCCGTTGGCAGGCAAAACGCTGTTCTTCGATGTCGAAGTCCTCAGCTTGCGAGAGGCAACCCCTGAAGAAATCGCGCATGGTCATGTGCATGGCACCGAATACGATTTCGACGATGAGTTTGATGATGACGACTTCGACTTTGACGATGACGACTTTGACGACGAAGAAGAAGACCTTGATCAACTGCGTAAGAACTAGGCTGAACACCCATGCCGCCCCTGATCCTTGGCTCTAGCTCGGCGCGCCGTCGTGCCTTAGTCGCTGCTGCCGGGCTATCTTTCGAGGTAGCCCGCCCAGATATTGATGAGACGCCACTGCCCGCTGAGGCGCCTGATGCTTACGTGCTGCGCTTGTGCCGCACTAAGGCAATGGCGATTCCCTCCGAACGCCTGATGCCAGAAACCTACGTGCTGACGGCGGATACAACCGTTGTCTTGGATGGTCAGATCATCGGCAAGCCCGAAACACCCGACGAAGCGCGTGCCATGCTGCGCCAACTGCGTGGCAAGCCGCACCACGTCTATAGCGGCGTTGCCCTGCGCGATTATGCGACGGGCGAAGTGCAGACCTCACTGACCATCACCACCGTTCACATGCGCGCTTACAGCGATGACGAGATTGAGGCATATATTGCCAGCGGCGAACCTTTTGACAAAGCCGGCGGCTATGCCGTGCAAGACCCGCACTTTAAGCCTGTCGCGCACCTTGAAGGCTGCCTGACCAACGTGATTGGCTTGCCGATGTGCGCGGTGAGCGCCATGCTGCGCGCCAAAGGCGTTACGCTGCCCAACGCGCCGACCTGTTCAACCCGCAACCTGCCCTGTACGGTAGATATTCGCACCGCTGACGGCAATACATGAGCTATGCATTAAACACCAAGCACCGCTAAGAAAGACATGCCTTCCTGATAGGCTCTGTGCTATGCGTACCGCCTAATTCAGGAGTCGTGCTAATGAAGCGTAATCCCTTACTAATTGCTGTTGGTGTAGTCGTCGTTATCGGTGGGCTTGCCCTTGCCTGGTGGCTTGTCTCGCCGTTGTTCCTCAACCAAACGGTAGATGAGGCGTTCCCAATGGCTGCCAACGCCACCTTGCCACCCAACCTCACCCGCCCTGAGGCAGAGGCGACAATGGTCAGTGCTGCACAGCTTGAACAGGAAATGACTGAACCTATGCCCGAAGACGCGGCGGCACCCGTTGCCGTGCGGCGTGGCAGCTTCCGCGATGCCGATAGCGTTCACAAGGGCAGCGGTGAGGCAGTGCTGTATCGCCAGCCTGATGGCAGCTACCTGTTGCGCTTAGAAAACTTCAGTGTGACCAACGGACCTGATTTATTCGTCTACTTTTCGCCCACCGCCGATCCTAAAACGGCTGCGGAGGCTGTCCGCACGGGCTATTTTGAGTTGGCACGCCTGAAGGGCAACCGCGGCAACCAAAATTACGAAATTCCCGCCGATCTCGATATTTCAGGGCAAAACAGCGTCGTGATTTGGTGCCGCGCCTTTGGCGTGTTGTTCAGCGTTGCGCCCCTTCAAGATGTGAACTAACCTGCCACCGCCGCCGCCATTTTCTGGTAAAATCCTACCAGCAGTCCACAGGGATGAATGGCGGCAAGATGCTCACCAAAGAACAACTTCAGGCGCTCAAACAGACGGACACCAGCCAAATCTACCGCCTGCTTGCTGAGGCAGCCACCACCCGCGACATCTTATTCCTGCTCGAAAACTTGGGTCACTTGCCCAAAGCCTTCAACGGCAAACAGACCGATAAACTGCTGGACTGGAACATGCGCCAATATAACGCAGAAGTTATTGAGGCAAGCCGCGTGCTGGGTGAGTATGAAAGTTCCAATGTGTGGCGGATTGACCCAACCTTTGATCGCGTTCACAGCGCTGTATTTCCGCTGGAACTGTGCAACCGCGTTATTCGCTTCTATTCCTACGTTGGCGATTTGGTGTTCGATCCGTTTGGCGGCAGCGGCACGCTGGGCAGGGCAGCCCGTGATCTGGATCGCCACTTTTTCATGGTGGAGAAAGCGCCCACCTACATTGAACGAATGCGTGAGGTGTTCGGCGCAGCGCGCTTTTTCGATGCTCAGCCTGTGCGCTTCTTGTCCTTAGAGGAATTTCGAGACTGATGGGCGCCCTGCGGTTGCCCGATTCCAATTGTGTGGAATCGAGCAGGCGGGCTATAATGGCGGGCAGGGACGAACAGCTTTGCTCAACGCATCTTGTAAAGGTGATTTCCAATGATGTATGAACCGAAACCGGAACACAAATTTAGCTTTGGCTTGTGGACGGTTGGCAACATCGGGCGTGATCCGTTCGGTGAGCCAACACGCGGCGCGCTCTCGCCGGTTGAGATCGTCCACCTGCTGGCAGAAGTAGGTGCGTGGGGCGTCAACTTGCACGATAATGATCTCGTGCCGATCACTGCCACACCCGCCGAACGCGATCAGATCGTGCGCGATTTCAAGGCGGCACTCAGTGCGACGGGCATCGTCGTGCCGATGGCAACCACCAACCTCTTCTACGACGCAGCCTTTAAGGATGGCGCCTTCACCTCAAACGATCCCGCCGTGCGCGCTTATGCTCTGCAAAAGACCATTCGCGCTATCGAGCTTGGCGTCGAACTTGGGGCAACCACTTACGTTTTCTGGGGTGGGCGTGAAGGCACGGAAAGCGACAGCACCAAGAGTCCGCTAGAGGCGATCAAGCGCTACCGCGAGGCAATCAACTTCCTGTGCGCCTATGTCAAGGATCAGGGCTACACCCTGCGCTTTGCCATGGAGCCGAAGCCGAACGAACCACGCGGGCATATCTTCCTGCCAACGGTGGGCGATGCGCTCGCCTTCATTGCCACCTTAGATTACCCTGAGATGGTGGGCGTGAACCCAGAGGTGGCACACGAACACATGGCAGGCTTGAACTTTACGCACGGCGTGGCGATGGCACATGCGGCTGGCAAACTCTTTCACATTGACCTCAACGATCAGCTCTTTGGGCGCTACGATCAGGACTTCCGCTTTGGCAGCATGATGCCCAAACAAGCCTTCCATCTGGTCAAATTCCTTGAGGATGTTGGCTATGACGGCAGCCGCCACTTCGACGCACACGCCTTCCGCAGCAGCGGCTATGAGGATGTGAAGGCGTTCGCACGCGGCTGTATGCGGACTTACCTGATCCTGAAGGATAAGGCGGCGCAGTTCAACGCTGATCCTGAAGTGCAGCAGCTTTTGGCGGAAATCCACGCCGATGATGGCACCTTCAGCTACCTAAGCGGCGGCTACAGCCGTGAAGCACTTGCCAAGCTGCGCGCTGCCGAGATCAACCGCGCCGCGTTGGGCAGCCGCAACCTGCCCTACGAGCGCCTCGATCAGATCACCATCGAGATTCTGCTCGGCGTGCGCTAACCAGCACCGCGCTGATCAGCAGCCTTATGCCTGTGGGCGGGAACAATCCCGCCCGCAGTGTTTTACCCACCCAACTGCCTGTAACCTTTTGCCGCCCTGTGCATCTAAAAAGATGTAAGGTAGTTCAGCACAAAAGGAGCTTAAAGCATGAAGCGCAATGTTGGGAACACAGATCGGATCATTCGTTTGGTGTTGGGCGCCGCCGCAGTCATCTTGGGTGCTGCCGCGCAAGGCACGTGGCTGATTGTTGGTGGTGTGGTCGGTGTGGTGCTGATCGGCACAGCCTTGACTGGGCGCTGCCCTGCTTATATGCCCTTCGGCATCAACACATGCAGCCTCAAAGAGCGCGGGCAGGCATAACACTCGCAGCGTGGCGTAGGGCGCGGTAAACTGTAGAAGACCGCGCCTTTTTTGTTTAGGTTATGCTTTGTGGACGACGCAGCCCTGCTAGATGCCTTAAAACAACGCGACTCGACAGTGCTGGCGGCATTGTTCACGCGCCATGCTGACGCGCTCTACCGTTTGGCGCTGCGCCTGCTGGGTGATGAACAACAGGCAGATGGCGTGGTGCAAACTGCCTTCCTTGCCCTGTTGGATCACGCAGATCGCTTTGAAGGGCGCGCCAGCATCGGCACATGGCTTTACCGCGTTGCCTACAACGAATGCCTAATGCGTTTGCGCGCCGCACCGTCTGTTTCTCTGGAAGATTTGGCAACTGAAAGCGGTGAGTTCATGCCAAGCTGCCTTGTGGACTGGCGCAACCTGCCTGAGGAAGTGCTGCTGAACGAGGAGGCGCACGCCGAGATGGAACGCGCCATCAACAGCCTGACGCCAACGCTGCGCGCCGTATTTACCTTGCGCGATATCGAAGAGCTTTCGGTGAGTGAGACGGCGCACATCCTCAACCTGAGCGAGGCTGCCGTGAAAACCAACTTGCATCGCGCCCGTTTGCATCTGCGCGAACGCCTCAGCCGCTACTTTGAAGGGCGGCAGACCTAAAGGAGCCTGTTATGCACTGTGATGACCTTGTGCGCTACCTCTCTGACTATCTTGATCACAACCTTGAGGAATCGCTTGCCGCCGAGGCACAGGCGCACTTGGCAACTTGCCATAACTGCCGTGTGGTGCTAGATACCACGCAGCAGACAATCCTGCTTTACCGTGAGCGCGGCAAGCAGCTTGCCATGCCTGCCGCACGCCATGCGCGCCTCTTTGAGCAGTTGGCAAAGGCGCTCAATGCTGCGGAGGGTGGCAGCCGAGAGTAGCAGTGCGCCGCACAAGTGCCTCGCCACGAAATTCACCGCCTCCCGTTTGTTGAAGTCTTGCCCAAGACGTGGTATGGTTTGAGCGCCTACCAGATTTTGCAGACTCGGAGCCTTTGCCCTGCATGATTCTTGACGATCCCGACGCCTTGCGCGCCTTAGATACCTACGGCATGTTCAGCCGCATTGACCGCGCCGCGGATGCTATGCACGCCGTTTGGCAGAGGCAGGATGCCTTCCCGCTGCCCGAAAGCTACCGCTTCATAGATAAGATTGTGATCGCCGCAGTGAGTGATGCCGCCGCCGCGGCTGAGCTATTCGCCGCGCTCGTCGCCGGGTCGCTCAACTTGCCGATCACGGTCTGTCGTGGCTACGAACTGCCCGCCCATGCCGATGGACAGGCGACTTTGGTTGTGCTGCTCGATCACAGTGGCGATACTGAAGAAACCTTCAGCGCCTTTGAACTGGCAGATGCACGCGGCACGCAGATTCTCGCCATTACCAGCGGCGGCGCCTTAGCGGAATACGCGCTGCAATCAGGTGTTAGGCTGTGGCGCTATGCGCTGGAAGGCGTTTCGCGCCTTGCCTTTTACAGCCAGGTGGCGCTGCTGCTCACGCTGGTGGAAACCCTTGGCTTGGTGCGCGATCTTGGCGCAGATCGGCAGGAGGCAATCGGGATGATGCGCCAAAGCGCGGGCAACTTCGGCATTGCCGCCGAGCCAACGCGCAATTCTGCCAAGCGGCTGGCAGGGCAGATGATCGGGCGCGTGCCGCTGATCTACGGCGCGGGCTTCATGGCGCCTGTGGCGCGCCGTTGGCAGCTTAGCCTTCAGCAGAACGCCAAAGCCTTTGCCCTTTGTGATGAATTGCCCAATCTCGATTATAATCTGCTGCAAAGCCTAACCAACCTGCCTGAGCCTGTGCGGATTGCTGCTGTGAACCTTGCCGCGCCAAATTACGATCATCCACGGGTGGCGCTGCGCCAAGAGCTGACGCGCCGCGCCCTGATGGAAGAAGGCATTGTGCCGGATACAGTCAGCGGTTTGGGCAACAGCGCGCTTGCCCAAGCACTGACTGCCGCGCAGTATGGCGATTACGTCAGTTGCTATCTGGCGGCACTTTATCAGGTTGACCCAACACCAACGCCAAGCATCGCACGGCTGATTGATCACTTACGCAGCGCACCATAAATCTTTTTAAGAAAGCCACAGCGCAACTTTGTTGATCGGCATTTGTGGCATGTTCATTGGGAGATGAAACGCATGACCGACACGGTGAAACCTGATCATGTCCGCTTGTTCATTCCGGGCCCGACTGAGGTGCGGCGCGAGATTCTAGAGGCGCAAAGCCACTGGATGATCGGGCATCGCGGCTCGGATTTTGAGGCACTGTTTGCCAGTGTGCAGGGCAAACTGCGCCAGTTGTTCTACACACAGTCACGGGTGTATGTCTCTACCTCCTCTGGCACCGGGCTGTGGGAAGCTGCCTCGCGCAATTGCATCCGCGATGATAAGAAAGTGCTGCATCTGGTCAACGGCGCCTTCAGCGAGCGCTGGTACGAGATCAGCAAGTCCAACGGCAAGCAGGCAGAGGCAATCGAAGTGGACTGGGGACTTGCCATCAAGCCTGAGCAGTTGGCGGAACGCCTGCGCGCCGAACACTACGACGCAGTGGCGATTGTGCTGAACGAGACCAGCACCGGCGTCAAGAATCCGCTTGAGGAAATGGCAGCCATCATCCGCCAATATCCTGAGACGCTGATCCTCGTGGATGCCGTCAGCATTTTGGGCGGCTATAAGATTGACTTTGATGCGCTTGGCTTGGATGTGCTGCTGACCTCCACCCAGAAGGCGATGGCGCTGCCGCCGGGCTTGGCGTTTGCCGCCGTCTCGGATCGCGTCTTAGAGCGCGCCAAGCAAGTGCCATATCGCGGCTACTACTTTGACTTTGTGGAGCTAGAGAAGTTCCTGGTCAAGAACAACACGCCGTCCACGCCGAACATCTCGCTGCTGTATGCCACCGATAAGCAGCTCGATTTCATGCTAACAGAAGGCTTGGAAGCACGCTTTGCCCGCCACGAACAGATGGCACAAGCAACGCGGGATTGGGTGGCGGAAGCAGGCTTCGGCATGTTCTCTGAGGAGGGCTACCACTCGCCGACGGTGACGACGGTTGCCAACACACGCGGCATTGACGTGAAGGCGCTTAATAAATTCCTCAAGGCGCGTGGCATGACGATCTCGGACGGCTATGGCAAGCTGAAGGATAAGACTTTCCGCATCGCGCACATGGGCGATCTGATGCCCGCCGATATGACCGAACTCTTTGCCGCCATGAACGACTTCTTGGCGCAAGCCTAAGCCCAACACAACCCACGATCAGGAGCGGATGGCGTTGCGCTATCCGCTATTTGGCACTCAGGTGGCTCGATGGCATCTTTCTGGTTTATCTCCGCGCCGTTGGCAGGTCACACCGACTGGGGCGGAATGCTTAAGACGGCGCAGCACTTGCAGGCGAGCGGTCAGGCTGTGCTGTGGGTCTCCGAGCCGCCGCTGGAAGGGCTGATCAGCGCGGCGGGCATTCCCTTCGCGCCGATTGCCGCCACTGGTTGGGCGTGGCTTTCGCCGCCGCCCGCCGATCTGCGCAGCCTGAATCCGATTGAGGCGATGTTTCTGCGCTATCGGCGCGCCCTAGATACTTGGCTGAGCGAGGAATTGATGCCGCCCGCCTTCGAGGCGATCCTTGCCCTTGCCGCCGAACGCGGCGCCCCTGATCTGATCGTGACCGATCCCTTTTTGAGCGCAGTTGCCTTTGCCGCTGAAAAGCTGAGCGTGCCAATGGCGGTCACGGGTTGGGTTGCCGGGCAGCCGTTAGATGAAAATCGGATGTATGCCGTTCAGAGCGACCTGAGCAAGCTGAGCCGTGAGCGTATCGAGCGGCTTAAAGCCCTGTTCGGCGTGCGCGGCATTAACTTTTCGGAAGGCGCTGCGCCCTCAGTCCAGTCGCCGCAGTTGCACATCAGCTATTTCAACCGCGCCTGGTATCAGGCTGAGCCAGAGCCACTGCCACAGACGCACTTTGTGGGCGGCACTGTGGATGCACCCACGACGCCTGTGCCGCACTGGTTGGCTGAACTTCCCGAAAGTGCGCCCTTGGCGCTCATCACGTTGGGCAGTGTCTTCACCGGCGATCTCGGCTTTTACAGTTGGGCGGCGCAGGCAGCCGCACGGCTGGGCATGATTCCGATTGTAGTGCTGGGCAAAAATCCGCTGGCGGCGGAGAAGAAGGCGGAATTAATGGCGGCGCTGCCACGCGGCACGCGGCTGCTCTCTTGGGTAGACTACGATCACGTCTTTCCGCGCCTGAAGGTGATTGTGCATCACGGCGGCATGGGGACGACGCACCGCGCCGCTGTGCAGGGCATTCCGCAAGTGGTGGTGCCGCACGCCGCCGATCAGCGTGGGCAGGCGCGCCGCGTTGCACAGGCGAAGGTCGGCTTGAACCTGACCGCCCACGACGTGCGAAACGGGCAGCTGCTGCCCGCCATCCGCGCCGTAACCACCGATCAAACCGTCTTGCAGAACGCACAACGCTTAGCGGCAGATTTGGCGGCACTGGGCGGCAAAGTCCGCGCTGCCGCGCTGCTGCTCAGCTTGGCGGCAGGCACTTTAGCGTAGCTTTTCGTAACCCATCCTTTCAACCTATTGACAGACGCCTAAGCAGTGATAGAGTAGTGATTGTTCTGTGATGTGTGCGTTGGACACAGCCTCTTCATGTAAATGGCACACAACACCCGCCGCCCAGTGTCGTCTATAGGCAGTAGGATAGGTTGCTGTGATTGGTATGAGAACGGCGCACAAGCGCTATTCCGCCGCTGCTGACCAGCGGCTTAAAATCGGGTTATTCACGGATAGCTTCCCGCCCATCATCAACGGCGTGAGCGTGATGTTGAGCAACCTGCACGCCGAACTGTTGGCACAAGGGCAGGATGCCCATGTGTTCACCTTTGGCAACCACGAAACGGATCAGCCTAACGTATGGGTTACTCGCGGCGTGCCGCTGGGCAACAGCCCCTTTCAAAGCGCCCTGATGTTAGACCGCCCTTCGACGCTTGTGGCTGAAAAGTTGAGCGTTTTTCACGTGAATGATCCCTTCAACATCGCCTACATTGCCATACGGATGGCACAGCGTGCCAACCGCCCACTGGTCTTCACCAACCATACACGGCATGACATTTACCTTGAGGAGAAGTGGTCTAGCGTGCTGCGCCCTGTGCTGCGGCTCTATGTTGAGGCGCAGATGACCTACGTTATGCGGATGAGTGATGTGATCACAGCGCCCGCCTATTCATCGCTGCGCTGGATGCAGCAGCTTGCGCCGGAGGTTGCTGACCGTATGCGCGTGGTGCATAACGGCGTTCAGTTGCAGTCCTATGAACGCCCGCCAGAGGACGTTGTGCGGCGCGATCAGTTTGGCATCCCTTCGCAAGCCACCATCTTTGGCTATGTTGGGCGCGTTTCACCTGAAAAAAATTTAGAGGTGTTTGCTCACGCCTTCCTAGCCGCAGTGCGGCAAGGCGCCGATGCACATTGGGTTGTGATTGGCGAGGGTAGCTCCCGCGCCGAACTGGAGGCGATCACTGCGCCCGCCCGTGAGCGCGTCCATTTCTTGGGCAGGCTGCCCAACCAAGCCATGCCACGTTACTTGCCCATGTTGGACGTCTTCGCTACGCCTTCTGTGAGTGAGACAAACCCGCTTTCGGTGATTGAGGCAATTGCTTGCAGCAAGCCGTTTCTGGGCGTGCGCGCCGATTGGTGGGACGAATATCCCAACCACCAGCAAGCAGGCATCCTCGCGGAAAATAATCCCGCTGATTTGGCGGCGGCGATCTGCTGGTTCTGCCAGCACGAAGGCGCACGCCGCGAAATGGGCATTCAGGCACACCAGATGAGCCGCCACTTTGATGTGCGTCAGGTGGCAGCCCAATGGATTGAGATTTATCACGCCTTAGGCGAACAATACGCGCTCATCCAAGCCTCTTAGCGCGTTTTCAGCCGAGATCGGCAAGCACCGTGCTGATCTCGGTGGCACACTCAGCCTCCACCTCACGCGCTAGCACAGCTCGTAAAACATCCCGCGCCGCGCTGCCCGAAATGCGCGCCACTGCCCACGCCGCATGAGCGCGCACCAGTGGGCTGGCATCCTCCAACAGCGCGTGCAGCGGCGGCAGCGCACGCACATCGCTCCAGTTGCCCGCCGCCACACAAGCATTCCGCAGCAGGCGTGGGCGCTTCAGCCGCAGAATCGCCGATCCTTCAAAAAAGGCGGCAAACTCGGTTTCGCTCATCTGCAGCAAGCGCAGCAGCGGCGGCGCCGCACGCTCAAAATCAGGCGGATGGAAAGCACGCTGCGGTGTGGGTGTGGCAAAGCGCGTAAACGGGCAGACATCCATGCACACATCACAGCCCATAACCCAATTGCCCATCAGCGGGCGCAGCGCATGTGGAAGATAGCCTTTATGCTCTATGGTCAGGTAGCTAATGCAGCGGCGTGCATCCAGCACATAAGGCTGCGGAAAGGCATCCGTTGGGCAGGCGGCGCGGCAGCGGTTGCAGGTGCCACACATGCTCTCGCGGTGGGGCGTGTCGTAGGCATCAAAGGCGAGATCGGTCAGGATTTCGCCCAAGAAGAAGTAGCTGCCGCGTTTCGGATCGATCAGCACCGTGTTTTTGCCCACAAAGCCGATGCCCGCTTGCTGCGCGTGCGAACGTTCCAAAAGCGCGCCGGTATCCACATAAACGCGGTGCGCCATGCCGCCCGATTCACTGTGCAGCCATGTGGCAAGCGTTTCTAACTGCTCTGCAATCAGGTCGTGATAATCCAATCCCCATGCATAGGCAGCAATTCGCCCACGCGATGGATCGTTCAGCAGGGCAGGCGGCACACTCAGCGCGTGGTATTCCAGCCCAACCACAATCAGGGAACGCACATTGGGCAAGATCACGTTCAGATCGCGGCGGCGCACCACCCGATCAGGACGCGCCATATAGGTCATCGTGCCGTGATAGCCCGCTGCGATCCAATGCAGGTAGGCATCCAAGCGTGGCGATGGCACGGCAGGCGTTATGCCAAGCATCGAAAAGCCAAGCTGCTGTGCGTGTGCCTTCAGCCGCGCACTTGGAAAAACGGCGCTCATGCCTAAAGCGCTGTGCTGCGCCGCCAGGTGGCACTGTTGTTGAACTGCACCACAAAGCCCAAGATCGCCAGCACCAGCAAGATCAACATCGCTAGGCTGCTGGCATCCGAGACGATCTGCATCTCACCGTTGGCAAACTGCACCACCCTCAGGCTTGGCACAAACAGGCTCACGCCATACATGACCAAGCCCGCGCCATTGACGGCTGTGGCGAGGATGACGATGGTCTTTCGCAGCATGATCGCCAACAGCAAGCCTAGGAAGGCTGCGCCAAGCACAATCACAAGCTGCGGAATGCCTGTGGCACCAAGGCTTGGCGCCAGCAGCAGACCAACCGCCGCGCCCAAGAAGGCACCGGCGCTATAAATTGCCAGCGACCACAACACGCCTGCCAGAATTGCCAGCAGCAAGCCAACAATCACGGCGAGGATGAGCGCCAAGCTCGGTTCACTCGGCGCGATGCTGTTGGCAATTAGGCTGCCGATGGCGGCGCCATACGTTAAGCCAACCAACGCCAAGATCAGGCGGAAAAACTGCCAGCCGAAAAACAAGCTGAGCGTCCCGATCACGATCAGCACAACACCCAGTAGCACGTCAGCTGCCATGTGTGGTGTCTCCTAATACATCACCGTCCGCAGCAAGGCGTCTAGCACTTGCAGCGCGTTCAAATTACGCATGGTATAGCCATACTGTAAGTTCTCAGGCGTGAAGCGCCCTGCGGCGCCATCCGGCGGCGCGGAGGGATGCAAGCCATCGCTGCTGATGCCGCGGTTTGGCAAGCCGACCATGTTGGCGTGATAGTCCCACAGCGGCACTTCATACTGCGCGGCAATGGCGCGAATAACACTGTTCCACGCCTGCACGCGCTGTTCCTGATTTTCATCAAAGTTCTTGGGCGGAATGGTACTCAGCACTGGAATAACGCCCATCTCTAGTGAAATTTCCACGATTTGGCGCAGTTGGTTAGCATAGACGTCCGTAAAGCCGCTGCCGCTGTCATTGGTGCCGATCATGATCAGCGCAATGGCAGGCTTCACCTGCTTGTATTCGCAGACCAAAGGCATATCTGTGCCGCAAATTTCAGGGTAGGCAAAGCCGGGCGTCAGCAGTTTGTCGGCAGTCCAACCGCTGACGGCTGCCAGTGATTGGTTGGCGAACGAATTGCCCGCCCGTGCATTCACCTGTGAAAAGAAGCCGATCACGTTGGAGAGGTTGCCATAGCTGCCGAGTTCATACTGCCCAAAGCCAATCGGGTAGAGGAACTGTGGCGAGGCGGTGATGCTATCGCCAATCTTGGAGAACACATTGCGGCGGTTGCCCAACTGCTGCCCACGCAGATAAATGGCACGGGTGCGCGAACTGATGCCCGTCAGCCAGGGCGGCACGCTGGCAGTGAAAGCGCTGGTAGGCGTTGGGCTTGCCTCAACCGCCACGCCTTCCACCGGCAGCGCGTTTAGGCGCTCGGCAGGGATCGGGCTGAGATCGGGCAGGCGCGCATACAGGGCAGACATCCAGCCGCGTGTGACGCCCGGCGCCACCAACACTTGCAGCCATTGGTTATCTGCCGTGCGCCCAATCACCGTCAGTTGGGCAGCAGGATCAAGCACGGTTAGGATTTCACCAGCAGTGCCGGGCGTGTTCCGCAGGCGCACACGGTTGCAATCAAGGCACAGGCGCGCTGTGAGTGGGGCGGGCGTCGGTGTGATGGTTGGTGGCGGTGCCTCGGTCGGTGTGCGGCTGGGGCGCGGCGTGTTGGTTGGCAAGCCTGAACGCCCGCCAAGCGGCGTCGCTGTAACTTGGAGCGCTTGCGCCTTTGGCGTGGCAGCCTGCACACCGAACAGCAAGCCGCCAAAGAGCAGCAGCAGTGCAAAGGGGAAAAATCGTCTTACGTGCCTCATCGGTGGCGAATCGCCTCCCAGAATCTCTTAAAGATGCGGTTAGTGCAGCTAACCTAACCGCTTAAAGTACCGCAAAAGGTGAATTTTGTAAATTTTGCCCTTCGCAGCTTGCCGCCTTTCCTCTATAATGAAGCGCCGCCGCGTTAAAGGTGAAGGAGTCGCGCTATGATCGGGATGGACTTCGGCACGACCAATTCGGGCATTGCTGCCTACGATGGGCAGACGCTGCGCGTCCTGCCGCTTGATCCGCACACAGGGCGCAGCGTGATGCGCTCCGTCCTCTACCTAACCCGTGAAGGTGAAACGCACGTTGGGCAGCGTGCCATAGACCTCTACAACACGCAAAATGTGAACCGTCCGCGCCGCATGGTACGCAAGGTGATCGGGCATGTCGTCATGGAGTTTTCCGATGGGCTGCGCGTACAGACCGATGCAACGGTTGAGGTGGACGACCTAGAGCCGGGGCGCCTGCTCCGTTCGCTGAAAAGCGCGTTGGCAACGGGCTATACGCACATGACGCTCTATGGCAAGCAGTATAGCCTTGAAGACCTGATCGCCCGCTATCTGAGTGCGGCACGCCAGCGCGCCAGCCAACTCTTGGATCGCCCTGTGACGGCGGTGCTGCTTGGCAGACCGGTTCGCTTTGTGGATGCCGAGACAGCGGCTGATGATCAGCGGGCTGAGGATCGGCTGCGGCACGCCGCGCAGCTTGCTGGTTTTGAGCAGGTGCAGTTCGCTTTTGAACCGATTGCCGCAGCGCGCAGCTATACGCGGCACATTCGCACGCCGCAGGTCATCCTCGTCTACGATTTCGGCGGCGGCACGCTCGATCTGACGGCGCTGCACGTCAAACCGAATGCGCCCGCCCAAGTGCTGGCGATTGGCGGTGTTGGCATTGCGGGGGATCGCTTCGATCAGCGGATTATCGAGAATGCGCTGCTGCCACACTTTGGGCAAGGCGTTACATGGGGCGAAAAAAAGCTGCCGCTGCCACGCGATTTGATCGAGCGTGTGGCGGCATGGGAAGGCTTGGCAGAGCTTGCCACCTTGGAAACACGCGCTTTTCTGCATCAGGTGCAGCGGAATTGTTCGCACCCTGCACGCCTTTACGCCCTTGAGTCGCTCATCTTCAATTTTTATGGCTTTGCACTGACTGAAGCGGTGGAGCAGAGCAAGCGCCGCCTCTCAGACGCCTTTTTTGACGTGCTGCGCTTTGAAGGGCGCGAGATTGATATTTGGCAGGTGATCACACGGGCGCAGTTTGAGCGCTATACGGCGGGCGAATGGCGCAAGATTCGGGAGGCAGTGCTGGATGTGCTGGCGCGTGCCGACTTGCAGCCCAGCCAGATAGATGCCGTTGTGCAGACCGGCGGATCGTCACACCTGCCAGCCAGCATCGCCTTGCTAAGCGCACTCTTCGGCGCGGACAAGTTGGTGGTGGAAGATCGTTTTGCAGGCGTCACAGCCGGCTTGGGCATTCTGGCTTGGGAGGCACTTCAAGGCGCGTAAGGCAGCATTAGTCCGCTGCGCTGCTTGGGAGTATAATGAGTGAAAGCAGCACAGTGAGGGCAGTTGCCATGACCGAGCCAATCTACCTCTCTTTGGTCTTTCACAATCACCAGCCGGTAGGGCAATTTAGCTATGTGACCGAACACAGCGCGCATGTCAGCTACTTGCCCTTAATCGAAACGTTAGAGCATCACCCGAAAGTGCGCGTGGCACTCCACTACAGCGGCGCGCTGCTGGAATGGCTGAAGCACAATCAGCGCGAAATGCTGGAACGCTTGCGCGCCCTGATCGCTGCGGGGCAGGTCGAGATGCTCTCTGGCGGCTACTACGAGCCTGTGCTTGCCGCCATTCCCGATGAAGATAAGATCGGGCAGATTGAGAAGCTGACCGACGAACTAGAGTCGCTTTTCGGCACGACGCCAAGCGGCATGTGGCTGACCGAGCGCATTTGGGAGCCGCACCTTGCCAAGCCGATTGCTCAGGCGAACCTGCGCTATGTGATCCTAGACGACGCGCACTTCGAGGCGGTTGGCTTTGATAAGCCGCAAGATATGTTTGGCTACTACATCACCGAAGAACAGGGCTTCCCACTTGCCGTTTTTCCCGCCCTTAAGCATTTGCGCTATGCCATTCCGGGGCAGCCTGTGGAAAGCGTGCTGGAGTGGCTGCGCGAGCAGGCAATCCAGCCGCAGAGTGGGCAGCCGCCACGCCTGATGTTAATGGCAGATAACGGCGAGAAGTTTGGCACCTATGCTGGCGCCTACGAGTACTGCTGGGGCGAAGGGCGCTACATGGAAGATTTGTTCACCGCCCTGGAGATGAACGCCGAATGGCTAAAAACCACCACGCCCAGCCACTATATGGCGCGTTTTCCGCCGCTGGGGCGCGCCTATTTGCCCTCTGCCAGTTATATGGAGATGGGCGTGTGGAGCTTGCTGACCGATGAGGCACAGCGCTTAGGGGAACTGCGCCAACGCTTAGAGCGCGAACGGCGGGCTGATCAACTTCACTTTTTGCGCGGCGGCTTGTGGCGGAACTTCCTCGTCAAATATGATGAGATCAACCACTTGCACAAGCGGACGCTGATGGTTAGCCGTAAGGTTCACGCCATGCGGCGCGGACGCAAGCGAGACCGTGCCTTAGAGCTGTTGTGGGCAGCACAGGGCAACGATCCGTATTGGCATGGGCTTTCCGGCGGCGTGTATCTGTTCAACCTGCGGGTGGCAAACTACGCCAACCTGATCGCCGCCGAAGACGCTGCCGAGCATGAAGAAGCTGAACTGCGCCTGCAAACCTTCGATCTGGATCAGGACGGGCATAGCGATATTGCCCTGCTCGGCACACCGCTCAGCGCGGTGTGGTCACCTGTTTATGGCGGCGGCATGGTGGAATTAGATTTCCGCCCATCTGCCTATAACCTCTACAACGTGATGACGCGCCGCAAAGAAAGCTATCACGCCCGTTTGCGCCAGGCGGCTGCCGACGGTTCAATCATCCTGCCGACCTCGCCCATGCCACTAGAGAGCGAACCGCCCTATAGCCGTGCGGTGCGCGCCAAAGAAGGCGGCTTGGAACACCGCCTGATCTATGATTGGCATCGGCGCTGTTCCTTCCTCGATCACTTCCTGAGCAATTCGACCACACTCGACGAGTTCTACCGCGCTCAGTATGCGGAGCAGGGCAATTTCGTCAATCAGCCTTACGAGATTATCGAGGCAGCCTGCGATGGCATCCGTGCCTATATCACCTTGCAGCGTGCTGGCAGCGTTTGGCTGGGCGAGACACAGCATCCGATCAACTTGCGTAAGACCTTTCAATTCTTCCACAGCGAAAGCGCCTTCCAAGTGGATTACACCCTTTCGCATCATGGCAAGCAGCCGCTTGAACTGCGCTTTGGGATCGAGACAGTCGTCGGTTTTGATGGCGGGCAGGATATTGCTTACAGCGCGCTGCGCTTGAACGGCGAGAGCGACCGTTTGCCGCTTGGCGCGCTGCGCGAGCTGGAAGGCGTGCTGCACTATAGCGCCGATACCACCCTGCACAACCTGACGCTTGCCACCATGTTGAGCAAGCCCGCCTTCCTGTGGCAGTTCCCGCTGGAGACCGTCACCCTTTCAAGCGATGGCTTCGAGCGCGGCTATCAGGGGACGGTTTTTTTGCACCTATGGCATGTGCGGCTAGAGCCAAACGAACGTTGGGAAGTAACCCTGACCCAGAGCATCAGCCAAACGGCTACGCGCCTATGAAAGAAAGCGAACCATGATTGATCGGTTGATCTTAAACGCAAAGATTTACACACTGGATGCCGCGCAGCCGCGTGCCAGCGCCCTTGCCATGCGCGGCGATCAGATTGTGGCGGTGGGCGATGACTCGCTGCGCGCCCTTGCCACTCGCGGCACACACCTGGACGATCTGGCGGGCGCCACGGTCATCCCCGGCTTGACCGATGCACATATTCACTGGGAGCTAACAGCGCGTGCCTTGCGCGAAATAGACCTGTTCGATCTGCCCAGCAAGGCAGAGGCTGTGGCGCGGGTGGCGTCGGCTGCACAGGCTGCCCAAAGTGGCGCATGGCTGATCGGGCGTGGCTGGTCGCAAGCGCAGTGGGAAGGCGGCGCCTTCCCAACGGCTGCCGATCTGGACGCCGCCACACCAAACAATCCCGTATTTTTGCGGGCGCGCAGTGAACACGCCGCTTGGGTGAACAGCGCCGCGCTGCGGGAAGCAGGCATCACCGCCAACACACCTGATCCTGCCGATGGTGTCATCCTGCGGGATGAGTCAGGCGCCCCGACGGGCGTGTTACTGGAAGGCGCCATGACCTTAGTGCGCCAACAGCTGCCCGTGCCAAGCGCGGCAGAGGTGGCTGCCATGATGCGCGAAGCGCAGGGCTTGGCATGGCGCTGCGGGCTGACAGGCATTCACGATTATGATCAGCCGCGTGCCTTTGAGGCTTTCCAACTGCTGCATGAGCGCGGCGAGCTAGGCTTGCGCGTGGTGAAGAACATCAACGATCCCTTCATTGATGAGGCAATTCGGCTGGGGCTGCGCTGGGGCTATGGCAACCATTGGTTGCGGTTGGGCGGCTTGAAAATCTTTGCGGATGGCGCACTGGGCGCACGCACGGCGCTCATGTTTGAGCCGTATGAGGGCGAGCCAGAAAACTGCGGGGTGGTTGTTACCGAGAAGCCTGTGATGTTGGCATTGGTGATGACAGCCAGCCGCGCAGGTTTTCCATCCACCATTCACGCTATCGGAGATCGGGCGGTGCATGAGGTGCTGAATGTTTATGAGGAAGTGCGCGCCGATGAGCGTGCGCGTGGCTTGCAGCCCTCAGATCGCCGCCATCGGATTGAGCATGTGCAGCTTATTCACCCTGATGATGTGATGCGCCTTGCCGACTTAGATATCATCGCCTCGATGCAGCCGATTCATGCCACAGCAGATTACCTGATGGCAGATAAGTATTGGGGCAAGCGTTCGCGCTATGCCTACAATGCGCGTTTGCAGCTTGATCAGGGCGCACGGGTTGCCTTCGGCTCAGATTCGCCTGTTGAACCCTTTGAGCCGTTGAAAGGCATTCATGCAGCGGTGACGCGCTGCCGTGCGGACGGCACGCCTAGCCCTGAGGGTTGGTACCCTGAAGCACGCCTGACGGTAGAGGAAGCCGTGCGCGGTTATACGCAAGGTGCCGCCTATGCCGCCGGCATGGAATCGCGCTTGGGGATGTTGGCTGCGGGCTACTTTGCCGATCTGGTGGCGTTGGATCGGGATATTTTCGAGGGCGATCCGCACGCTTTGCTCAAGACGCAAGTGGTTGGCACACTGACGGGCGGCGTGTGGCGCTATACGAACGGCATTCATCCGCTGAGCGCGGAGTGAGCCAGCACACAACGGCTTAGGCGCTGTCGGCTTCCCATTCTTGGGCGCATTTGCGGCAGCGCCACCAGCCTTCGCCATTCTCATACACCCAATCCAGCACGCCCTTGCCGCATGGGCACCACTCGATATCGGGCATTTCGGCGCGCTGCCAGGCACGGTCGCAGCGCGGGCAGTAGAAGCCACGCCGCATCTCGCGCAGCCAGCAATGGCAGGTTGGGCAGTGCAGCAGGTGCGCGGCGTGGCTATGGCTGATGTATGTGCAGCACGTTTCGCACTGCCAGCCGTCATCGCCGCGTGGTTCAAGGCCCGCGCCGCACACATAGCAACCGTAGCGCTGTGCCTCTGCCCACGCAAAATACGCCTCGATCTCTGCGCGTTTTTGGGCGGCACGGCGTTTGCCAAGCCGTTCTTCCAGCCAGCGAATCGGGTCTTTGCTGCCTTTGCTGTTGTTGCAGCCGCCTTCGCCATGGCACAGCGGCAAGATGTTGCCTGGCAACGTGCCGGGGCAGTGCGGGCTGCTCAAGGGAATCCAGTGATCCTGTGCTAGGGTGTGCCACAAACCACGCGGACGCCCGCACACCGCGCACTGGTGTCCCCAGTAGTCCAGGGCAGCGTCCCAATCGCGGCTGCTAAAGGCAATCGGCAGGCTGCGCTTGCGGGCAAGGTAGGCGCTCTCTAGGCGCGTCGGCGTCAGCACAGTGGCGGGCGGTGGCACTACCACTTTTCCAAACAAACGATCCCCAAGTTCTGCAATTGTTTGCAGCAGTGGGAAGCCCCAGAATGTGCGTACCTGCCGAGCCATAAGCGCCACCCTACGTTTGAGAGACGTTAGTTACATACTCAGATTATACGAAAACTTTACCTTTTGCAACATTTCATTAGCGCGGGACGAGCGCCTGTGTGGGCTGTTCGCACCGATCACCCTGCATTGCCTTCCTGACACAGGCAGAGCCTCAAGCAGGCACTCTGCGCAGGGCGTGGCAAACACCCCGCACCTAGACAGGCGCACAGACAGCAGCTACACTAACCTCACTATTCAAAATAATCGCCTGCTAGAGGTTTGCCATGTCCGTTTTACCAAACACCACTGTCTCTACCGCTGCACCGCGTATGGATGCCCTCGTCACCTTCCCTGATGGTAGAACCTTCAGCGCACCGCTTGGCACGCCACTGCTGGCATATATGAACGCCGCCTACCCTGCTGATCACGCCGATCAGCCCATTTTGGCGGGCTTGATCGACAACCGCTTGGTAGAGCTAACGCACCCGATCCGCGCCGATGTGCAGGTGCAGCCGATCACGCTGCGCCACAGCGATGGCGGCAGAATCTACCGCCGCACGTTGGTGCTGGTGCTAACGACCGCCGCCGCCGAGCTGTTTGGCGGCTGCCAAATCGCCGTGAAACATTCGCTGCCGTCGGGTGGCTTCTACTGTGAAGTGGTTGGGCGCGAAAACTTCAGCGCGGCGGAACTTGCCCAACTCAGCGCGCACATGGCAAGCATCATCGCTGCCGATGAGCCGATCACGCGTCGTGAAATACCACTCCATGAAGCCGCCGCTTGGTTCGCGCAGCACGGCGATCAACACATGCTGCGCCTGCTCAAAAATCGGCAGAAAGCCTACCTGACCGTTTACAGCTTGCGCGGCATGTTGGATTACTTCTTTGGCTATATGGCGCCCTCCACTGGCTGCCTGAAGCACTTTGAGCTGATCGCAGCCGAAGAAGGCTTCGTGCTGCGCTACCCGCGCCCTGAAACACCTGATCGCCTGCTGCCTTATCAGCCTTCTCACAAGCTAGAGGCGATCTTCCACCAGCACAAAACATGGCAAGCGCTCATCGGCTTAGAAGATATTGGCGAACTGAACTACGCTGTGAACAACGGGCGCTTCCGTGAAGAAGTGCTGATCGCAGAGGCACTCCACACGCGCTATCTGGATGAGATCGCACGCCAGATCGCGCTGGCGCACAAACGCGGCACGCGCCTGATCCTGATCGCAGGCCCTTCGAGTTCGGGCAAAACGACCACCTCTAAGCGCCTTGCTGTGCAGTTGATGGCGTATGGCATTCAACCCTTCACGCTGGAGATGGATCATTTCTTTGTAGACCGTGAGCGCACGCCACGCGATGAAAACGGCGACTTCGACTTTGAGGCGCTCGGCGCGATGGATTTAGCCCGTCTGAATCATGATGTGAAGGCGCTTATTCAAGGCGCTGAGGTGCGCTTGCCGCACTTCGACTTTAAGCAGGGCAAGCAATCAGAAGGAGAGGTGGTGCGCCTGAGCGATGATCAGATCATCATTGCGGAAGGCATTCACGGCTTGAATCCCGATCTGCTGCCCGAAATTGAGGCAGATCGCCTCTTCCGCGTCTACGTCTCGCTGCTGACTGCCCTCAACCTCGATCTGCACAACCGCGTTGCCACCACCGATGTCCGCCTGCTGCGGCGCATCATCCGCGATGCGGCAAAGCGCGGCTACAGCGCCGAACAAACCCTTGATCGGTGGGAGAGCGTGCGGCGCGGCGAAAAGCGCAACATCTTCCCCTACCAAGAGAACGCCGACATGATCTTTAACAGCGGCTTGGCATATGAACTGGCAGTTTTGAAGCCCTACGCCGAGCCATTGCTGCGCCGCGTTGATCCCGATTCGCCGCGTTATGTGGAGGCGAAACGCCTGCTCGCCTTCCTAGAGTGGGTGAGTGCCGCCAGCGCCGAGTATGTGCCAGATGACTCGCTGCTGCGCGAGTTTGTGGGCGGCTCCATCCTAGAGAGCTACGCGCCGGGCAAGCGCGCCCGCTGAGCGAAAGCTGCTTAGAGCCGTTCGGCAACGCGCAGCTTAGCACTTCGGCTGCGCGGATTCGCTGCGATTTCTGCCGCGCTCGCCGTGATCGGCTTGCGGCTGACCAAACGCAGGCTCGCCTTGTGTCCGCAGGTGCAGACCACCTGACGCGGCGGACACAAGCAGGCGGTGCTTTCGCGTGCCAAGAACTGCTTCACAATCCGATCCTCTAGGCTGTGAAAGCTGATGATGGCAACCCGCCCGTGTGGTCTTAGCAAGGTCACGATCTGCGGCAAAACGCGCTCCAGTGCGCCTAGCTCGTCATTCACGGCGATCCGCAGCGCTTGGAAAGTGCGTGTGGCGGGATGAATTTTCTGGCGGCTGGTGGCAGCCCGCTCGATGACGGCAGCTAACTGCCCTGTGCTGTGCAGCGGGCGCGCCGCCACAATCGCACGTGCCAAGCGCCTGCTCTCGCGCTCCTCGCCATAGGTGTAGAGCAGATCGGCGAGGGCATCGGCGCTGAGCGTGTTGAGCAAATCGGCGGCGGTTGGCACGCCTGCCTCAGGATCGTAGCGCATATCCAGCGGTGCATCGGCGCGGAAGCTGAAGCCACGTTCGGGCGTATCCACGTGCATTGAGGCGATGCCTAAATCCAGCAGGATGCCCGATACATCCGCAAAGCCGTGCTGTGCGGCAAGCGCCGCCATCTGGTCGTAGTTGGCATGAACGAAAATCACCCGATCAGCAAAGGATGACAACCGTTGGCGCGCTATGCTCAGCGAGTTCGGATCACGGTCAATGCCGAGCAAGCGCGCCGTTGGTGCTGCCCGCAGCACTGCCGCTGCGTGACCACCTGCCCCAAGCGTGCCATCTATGAACAGCGGCGCACCCTGTGCCGTTGGCAGCAGCGCCTCTAGCACCTCTGCCAGCAGCACCGAGATATGCGGTGGATCGCCCATTTCAAAATGCATTTGCACCTGCTCATGTTTTCGCGTCACAGGCTGATTTTTACCCCAGCCTGTGACGGCGTTTCAACCCGACTGCGTGGGATCAGCGCCCAACTGTGATCAAAGTCATCTCCACGATGCGATCCAGCGCTTGTAGGCTGCTATCGGTGATGTTGCGGCGTTCGGGCGGCGGCAAAACGGCGCTGATGCTGAAGCGGCGCCGATCAAGCCCTTTTTGCACAAGGTATTCGACCACTGCCTCAGCGCGTGCCTGTGCCACCTCCAAGATGTCTGCTTCGGTATATTCAATCCCTTCCACCTTGGGCCAAGCCGCCGAACCAACCACCTTGAGGTAGGTGCCGGTGCTGCTGCTCAGCACGGGAAAAACGCACCGATCCAAGATGGCGCTTGACTCGTTGGTCAATTGGCTAGATTCGGGCAGGAAGTCGAAACGGCGGCAAGGCAGCACCGCCAGAGTCTCGCCTTCATCGGCGCCCAATTCGCGTAGATCAGGGCGTGAGCCAAGCAGAAACGACGGATTGATCGGCGCGGCAGTCGTATTGAACTCGCGTTTGGTGTTGATGACATACAACGGGCTGACCAGCAGTTTTGGATCGCCGCTGAAGGCATTCAAGCCCGCCGCCGACCAAACCGCCGCTGCATACGTCAGCCGATCTACGACGCGCTGCGGCTCGTTCATGACCGTGATGTTCTGGCTCAAGCCCGCCTGCGCGATGCTCTTGAGCAGATCGATCAAGTCTTGCTGAGCGTTGGCAGCCGTCACCCCTGACCAATCCTCGTTGCCCCACGCTGCGATCTGGCGTGCTGCCGTTGGCAAATCCTCAAACTGCACTTTTAAGGTCTGAAACCATGCGTTGTGAAAGTCCTGCACCACGCGCTGCCGTTCACTGATGGATTTGCGCGCCGTGACGATCACGTCGGTCACCACGCGCAGTTTCTCCGAGCTAAGCAGTGGCACGCCGCCGGATTCCGCTGCCTTGTTGATGTCGGGCTGCCAGCCGCTGACGACATCTGCCTGCCCTGCATTGAAGCGCGCCACTGCATCCGAAACGCTATCGGCTGGCACAAGCTGCATCTCGGTGCGCGGATTAATGCCGGCGACTGCCAGCGCGTAGAGCGCGAAGAACTGCCCAACGCTGCCTTGTGCATAGGCAAGCCGTTTGCCGCGCATATCGTTGAGCGTCTTGACTTCCTGCCGCGCCCAAAGCTGATCAGCACCTGCCGATTCATCCACAATGGCTGTGATGATGCCCTGCCCGCGCAATGCCACGTTTTCTAAAGTGGTGAACAGGCAATCTAGCCCGCCGCTTTGCAGCAGTTCAGCGCGCCGATCCTCACTGACGGCAAACGAGTCGTCCAGATCGAACGGCACAATGCCCAAGCGGAAGCCATTCTGCACATCAATGCCCGCCACTTGCATTTGCAGCAGCGGATAATAGCTGGCGAAGGCATCTATGCCGCACACAAAGGCGGGCAGATTCGGGTTGGCATTCGGCGCAAAGATCGGCGCGAAGCTAGCTTGTGGGCGCAGCGGCGCGGCACGTGCCGTGGCTGTGGCAGCGGCAGCCTCGCTCGTCCCACGCAGGGCGGCAGCGGTTGCCTCTGCGCGTTGTTGTTCCTGTGTGCTGCTTTGGCTGATCGCCAAGATCGCCGCCACCACGATAAAGACGCCCAGCACAGCGAAAAAGATGATCCGTGAGCGTAACATGCCCGTCCCTCTCTAGCGCCCTGCGCCGCGTGAACCGCCCACCTGCGTGGCGATCTCTTGATAAACACGCTCGATGGTCTGTGCATCTTGGGCGAAGAAATACAGCCCATTGCCGGCAGTTGCCAAATCTTCCAGCGCACGCCCATCCGCATCGCGCCCATAGCCGATTGTATACAGCAGCGCTGTGCCGCGTGCGTTGCGAATTGCCTCACGGGCTTGTGGCAAGCTATAGCGTTGCGAGCTGGTATCCTGCCCATCGCCCAGCACGATGATCGCATTAATGCGCGTTGAGCTGGTCGTGATCTCGTTCCGCACCTGCACAGTGGCATCGTAGAGCGCTGTGCCGCCCACAGGACGTAAGCCGCGAATGGCAGTTAAGACTGCTTGACGGTTATCGCCCAAGCGCCCTTCAGGGATCAGCTTCTGCACCGCGCTATCAAAGCTGTAGAGCGAGATACGATCCTCATCGCCCATGCGCGCCACAAAGGCGAGCGCGCCCTCAATGGCGCCTTGCATCTTGCCATCTTGCCCCATGCTGCCCGAAACGTCAATCACCAACGCCACATTCAGCGGACGCTTCAGCACTTCCCAATTATCCTGCAATTGGCGAATGACGCTAATCTGCGGCGTGGTGATGACGTTGTAGGTCAGGAAGTCGAAGCCGGGGATGCTATTCGAGATGTCCGAGGGTGGGCGGAAGCCGGCATCCCGAACCAATTGTGTGTTGCTCTGGAAATAATTCACATAAGCAGCCGCATAGGGATCATTGGGTGTGCCGCACGCGCTAAAGGTTGCCTCAAACGTCTCACGCGGGTAGATTGCCAGCAATGGGTCATCAGCGGGCTGCGTAAGGCGCGCCATATCCGCCTCAAAGCCGATCAGCACATGCAGATAGTTCTTGCCGCGCTGCGCCATCAGGTTTGCCATGTCGTAGCTGCTGCCGCCGTAGCGGGCTACGCTGCGCTCCACAGCGCGCACATAGGCACTGACCGATTCGCTGCCAACATTGCTGGATGTTAGCGGCGCCACGGCGTAAGCCTCACCCAGCAGCGCCACCAAGCCGCTGTGTGAGAGGATCGGGTGTGCGTGACCATAGCTCAGGTTGCCCCACTCAGGGCGATCATAGCCAAACCACGCCGAAGGGCTAAGCGCTAGGTCGGTGATGTCGTTCCAGGTGAACTCGCGCTCAGGGTAGCCCAGCACTTCTGCCATAGCCCGCCATGTGATCATAACGACAGGCGTACGCGCTATCGGTGTGCAGGTGAAATTGAGCGCCGTCTGAGCGCGCTCAATGCGCCAGGCGTTCAGCAATTCGTACCACGCCTGATCGGCGGGAATAAGCACATCATAAGGCAGATCGCCTTGCGTCAGGCGGTCGGTGAAATCGCCGCTGGTGATGGCGGTCGCTTCTACGCGCAGAATTTCCTCGCCGACGCGCACTTGCGCCGCGTTGAACTGTGCGACGCTTGCGCCGAACAACAGCTCAGCCGATGAATCGTAGGCGACGCGCAGTGTTTTCAGGTTGGCAGGTGTGGCAGTTGGCGCAGGTGCGTTTTGACCACAGGCTGCCACCAAGAGCGCGACCAGCGCTAAGAGCATTCCTTTTCGCAGCATGTTAGGTATTCCCTTCCCCTCTAGCGTCCGGATTCAAAGAGCGTCAGCTCAACGTAGCGATCAAGCGCCTGCACATCCTCATCTTCGCTCTCGCGGCGTTCGGGCGGCGGCAGGGCGCTCTCAATCACAAAGCGGCTCGGATCAATGCCCTTGCTCACCAGAAAGTCGCGCACGCTGATAGCACGCGCCAAGCCGAAATCGCGGATGTCTTGCTCGGTGAAGGTGCCAGCAGGTCCCGGCCATGCCGAAGCACCAACAATCTTCAAGAAAGTGCCAGCCGTGCTTTGCATGACAGGCAGCACACACACTTCCAAAATGCGCCGCGACTCACGAGTCAGGATGGTGCTATCCGGCAGGAAGTCGAAACGGCGGCAGGGCAGCACGGCTAAGGTTTGCCCTGCTTGTTGGTCGTCCGTCTCAATCTTGG
>DAOTVQ010000021.1:0-6161 GCA_034436355.1 Anaerolineae bacterium | reverse complement strand
GAATACATCGCGTTTGTCGGGCATGGCACATCCTCACAAGGTGCAGTGGCTTGTGGTCATTATAACCCGATTTTAACCAAATCAAGCGCGGTGTGAAAGTCAGGCGGGCATAGGGTGACAGCCTGATGCGGGAAGGTGTGGTCTGTGTGCGTTGGGCGCACACCTAGCCACCACCTGCCAACTGCGCTATAATGGCTGCGCCTAAAATCGTTCGGATAGCTCGGTGTGAAGCATTGCATGTTTAGAAAAGCTCTGATTGCCCTGATAGCCGCCGCGCTGACCTTTGGCGTGTTCACGCACATACGGGCCCAAAGTTCCATTGTGATCACGCTTAATTTTGAATACATTCGGCAGGGCAGTGCCGGCGTGATCAGCCTAACTGGTGCGGATATGGTGGGCGGTGTGGTGAATGCCTTTGAGCGCACCTATCCATTTTTTCCCGTCACGGGTGGTTTTGCGGCACTGCTTGCCGCGCCCATGGATCAGCGCATCCGTGAATATCCCATCAGCATCACCGTTTACCGTGCCGATGGCGGCACGCTGAACTGGGAAGGTGTGGTGAAAGTGGAGTCGGGCGAGTTCATTCGTGAGCCTGCCTTCAGCATTCCCTCAGATAAGTTCCACTTGTTAGATATGTCCGTCCAAGAGAATGAAGACGCACGCCTAAACAGCATCTACAGCGTGGTGACGCCAGAGCGCTTTTGGGAAGGGCAGTTTAGCCTGCCCGCCAACGCGCCAACCACCTCACCCTTTGGCAGCGTGCGCGATTTCAACGATGGCTCGACGCGGCGGCACAGTGGCTACGATTTTCGGATGGCAACCGGCACGCCGGTGAAGGCATCTGCCAGTGGGCGCGTCGTTTATGCGCGTGGGCTGGATATTCACGGCAACAACGTGATCATTGATCACGGCTGGGGCATCTTCAGCAACTATTCGCACCTCAGCCAAATTTTTGTGGTACCCGGTCAGATCGTCTTACAGGGCGAGGTCATCGGTTTGAGCGGCAACACAGGGCGCAGCACTGGACCACACCTGCACTGGGAAATTGCGGTGAATGGCATTTTGGTCAATCCGTTAACGTTCATGCGGCTGAAGCTGCCAACCTAGCATTTTGCAACAGACTCGTTAAAGCGCACGGCTTGCCAAGCAGCGCAAAATCTGCTTAGCTATAGGCAGTGCTAGTGCTAAGGAGAGTAACAGCGCATGTCAGACGCTTTCGAGAAACTCAAGGCAAAACTCACGGAAACCGGCTCGCTGACGGATGAGGAGATCGCCGCGGCAGAGCTGACAGAGGAGCAGAAGCTGTGGCTGAATGCCGAACGCTATGCCAAACAACGCGATACCAGCGAAACAGTAACGCTTGAACAGTACCTTGAGGCGAACAAAGTCCTCGATAGCACGGCAGAAGACAGCCCTGAGCATCAGGCGGCGCTCAAGATTGTAGAGCGCTACGAACAGCAAGCCTGAAGGCAGCGGGCAGTCTTTCAGGCTGCCCGTCGCACGCCATCAGGGTTTTTGGCTGAGGCGTTTGGCGCGCTTGGCAAACTTTGCCTCAATCTCTTGGATCGTCTCGCGGGCAGTCGCTTCCAGATAGGGGAAGGCAAGCCATGCGTTCATCAAGCCAAACAGCAAGCCGGTGATGACGCGGAAGGTGGGCGTTGTCTCGCGCAGTTGCCACAGCCTGCCGCTCAGCAACTGTGAAAAGCCATCTATGCCAATGGGTGCCAGCCCAAGCAGCACATAGAGCAGGATAGGCACCGGGCGCAACTGCCGCCGCACACGCGGCACGGCATAGATCACACCGCCGATGAACAGCCCTGCATAAATGGCAACATCGCGCTGGCAGATTGCGACCTTATAGCCAAGCTGTGGATCGCCCAAAAATTCCCGTGCATACCATTGATCGGGCGGGATGGGTGAATCGGGCGGCGGCAAACGGTTGAGGTTTGCCATGATCTGCGGCAAGATCGCCTCATACGTCTGCGCTGCACCGAGGTTAGCTGCCTCACGCGGGTAGATGGTCTGTTGCCCATACATGAACCACGAACGAAAGGCGAAGGTGTGGCACAGCGGGCGGTAGACGCTGTAGATGACCTCTGCCACATCGGTTGCGCC
This sequence comes from Anaerolineae bacterium, assembly GCA_034436355.1. GTDB lineage: Bacteria > Chloroflexota > Anaerolineae > Aggregatilineales > UBA2796 > CP2-2F. The sequence goes on along the minus strand of DAOTVQ010000021.1, from coordinate 4,046 downwards.
AAGCCGCATGAGGGTCGGTGCCGCAAAGGGCAGCAGCAGAAAAACGCCAAGCACGCTCAGCAGCACTTTCAGGTAGTGCCGCGACCATGCCAACGCCCAACGGTTTAGGCGCACTGCCCATGAATTGTCTGGTTTAGGAGAGTTGCTCATGCGGCTGATGATAGATCAGGGCGTGCTGTTTGGCAAGCGCAAGAGGCTTCAGGGTTTTGCAAAGTCCCGCCCTGTTTACGGGGCGGGATTTAGGGCGGGGTGAAATTAGCCCCTTGCACGTCTATTCATAGCGCAGCACTGCCAAAGGCGATTCGCTGGCTGCCGGTGCGGCAGTCACCAAAGTTGCGCCCAACGTGACGCCCAGCGCGGTTAACAGCATCAGCAGGATCAAGTCCCACGGCACAGGCAACTGCACCAAGTTCTGCGTCAGGGCTGGTACTGAGGCAAGGATCAGCATGGTTGGCAGCAAGCTGACGATGCCGCCTAGCAAACCAACCACGCCATTCTCAATGAGCAACTGCGAAAGCACCTGCCGCCGTTTCACGCCAATTGCCTTCATCACACCGATTTGGCGGCGGCGCTCTAGCGTGGCAAGCGAGACGGTCGTAGCGATGAGCGCGGACGCTGCAAAGAGCGAAAGGACGGCGATCAGCAGCGGCAGCGCGGAAAGCTGCGTCAGCAGGCGTGTGATGATCGAGTCGAACAGGCTGATGTCAAAGACGAAGATGCCCGGCACGGTGCCAACCTTGCCAAGTGCATCGTTAAGCGCGTCCTGTTCCACATCAGCGATGATTAAATCAAACGGTGCAGCGGCGGGAATCGAGCCGAGCGGCGCTTGCACGGCGCTATCGCCCAAACTGAATGGAATCAAGCCCGCCCGCGCATCGGGCGCAACCAAACCAACCACCTCAAAGGTGCGTTCGCGGCGCTGTGCATTACTACCCACACCCGATGCAATGCGGTAGGTGAAGGTTGAGCCAACCCGAACGCCAAGTGCTTCCAGAAGCGGATCATACGGCACGACGATGTAATCTTTGCCGCTATCTTCAGGTGTTAGGTAACGCCCTGCCACCAACTGCCCACGTTTGGGTGCGCCGTAGACGTTCACGCCGAGCAGCGCAGTAAGCTGTGCGCGCAGGAGTGCTGCTTGCGGATCAGTCTCATCAAACGGCAGCAGCACATCAAGATTGCGGTTGCCATTGATGGCAACCAAGTTCGCGTTGGCAAAGCGCACTTCGCGGTAGCCACGCACGCCTTCGGTGCTATCCAACTGGTTACGGACTAAGGCTTGCACGGGCAGCAGCGGCAGCACAATCACGTTACCGCCGAGCGGCTCGGCAAGGCTGGTATAGAGCAGCGTGTTAATGCTGCGTGTCATGATCAGCGTGCCGCTCAGGCTGGTCATGCCGATGATGAGCGCCAGTAGGCTCAGCGAAGTGCGTAAGCGGTGCTGTGTCAGCCCGCGCAGCGCTAGGCGCACATTGGCGTTGCGGAAACTTGGCAGTTTTCCCAATAACCACACCAACAGCCACATCACGGCAATCACCATGCCCAACAACAGGAAAGTGATAAAGACGCCCAAAATGCCGGGCGAAACCGGTAGCGCCCAGCGCAGTTCTTCGGCAAGGCGGTTGCTGTTGATGATCAGGTCTACCAAGCTGCCCAAGCCAACAATCAGAACGACCATGCTCAGCAGGCTGGGCAGGCAGCCCGCACGTGCCAAAGGAATGCCGCCGGCGCGCAGCACATAAATCGGGCGGACGCGCCCTGCCAAAAGGGTTGGCAAAAAGGCGAAGAAGACTGTGATCGCCACACCGAGCGCCACACCGATCACCAACGGATCGAGGTAGACGCGCCACGGCAGCGCCACGTTGAACGCCTGCTCGCCAAAGTTGCGCGCTACAAGGCTCAGCACCACACCAAAGACAACACCCAGCAAGCTGCCCAATATGCCCAGCATGATCGCCTCGACCAGAAAGACGAGCGACACCTGCCCACCTTTCAAGCCAAGCGTCTTTAGCACCGCGATCTCGCCCGCCCGCCGATTGACGTTCACGAACATCGTGTTGATGATGCCAACGCCGCCGATCACCAAGCCAACCAGACTCAGGATCAGCACAAAGCGCGAGATCACATCCGAGATCAGCACGTTGCGCTCCAGCACTTTCTGGGCGCTATCCACACGGAAGCTGTTTGGGAAACCACTTGTGGTGCGCCAGCGGCTTAGGGCAAAGCGCGCATCGCCTTCGGTGGCGCCTTCGGGCAGCTTCAGGTAAATCTCGTTGGCGGATTTTGGGTCTAGCCCGAAATCGCTGAGGGCAGCACGGTTAATGTAGATGAAGCTAAAGAAGATGGTGTTGGCGTTGTTCAGGCTGCTCTCAGCGGCATCCGCCACAATGCCCGTCACCGTTTGGAGTTCCTGTGCGGTGCCAACCCGCAGCGTATCGCCCACCTGAATGCCAATCTGATCGGCAAGGCGCTTGCCAACCACCACTTGGTTTGGCGCGCTGATGAGTTCACTGAGCAGCGCACCGCGTGGCGCTTCAGCACGAATCACGTCGTAGAAAGGGTAGATTTGCGGATCAATAAAGTGACCAACCACAAAGGCGGGTCTGCCGGCGCGTGGTTCGCCATCCACTTCCCTCACGACAGCCGCCTGCATCAGTTCACTGGTGAGGGCAAAAGTGATCTCATAGTTGCGTTCAGCCGCCCAACGCACAATATTATCGTAGGTGGTGCTATCCACAAAAGCACGGCTGCTGTTGTTTTGTCCGTTATCAAAGGCAGCAACCTGCAAGCCGCTGCGCTGCGAGATAAATACATCGCCGCGCAAAGTTGCCTGTGCATTGCTGGTAAGGGCATCGGTCAGCATCAAGCCAAGTGCGCGCAAGGCAACTACCGTCGAGACGCCGGCAGCAATGCTGATCAGGGCAAAAATGGTGCGCTGTCTATCGCGGCGCAAGTTGCGCGCTGCATAGTTAAGGGCAAAACGTAGAATACGGAGCATCAGGATTTGAACACCTTCACTGTGATCGTTGGTCTGCCTATTGTACGCGAAGGTGATGCAAAGGGTTGCAAAGCGGGTCTGCGATCAAAAATGTGCCAGATGCACCGCCTGTTGGTATACTTGAGATCTCAACAGGCTGAAAAGGATCAAAGGTTGAATACGGGAAACGTTGCGGTGATCGACTCCGGCGTGGCGAACTTGCGGAGTGTTGTCAACGCGCTGACACGGCTAGGCGCAGCGCCTTATATTGCCCAAACACCTGACGATCTGCGGGCTGCCGTCAAGATCATCCTGCCGGGCGTGGGCGCTTTTGCGGCGGGCATGGCGCGCCTGCGCGAGGGAAACTTCATCGAACCGCTGCGGAACTATGCAGCGCGTGGCGTGCCGATTTTGGGCATTTGCTTGGGAATGCAAATGCTCTTTAAGCGCAGTAGCGAAATGGGCAATCACGAAGGGCTTGGCTTGCTGAGTGGTAGCGTGGTGCGCTTCCCTGCACAGGGACCCAAAGTGCCGCACATTGGCTGGAATCAGCTTCAGCACGAGGGTGAGGCGCGCTTGCTGAAAGATGTGCCGTCCAATGGCTATGCCTACTTCGTCCACAGCTACTACGCGCAGACCGAACCAGAGAATATCCTCGCCAGCACCGAGTACGGCATCAGCTTTCCTGCAGTAGTAGGGCGTGGGAACATTTACGGGGTGCAGTTCCACCCAGAAAAGAGCCACGCCACAGGCTTGCGAATCCTGAAGAACTTTTTGGCACTTTAGCGGGCAGGTAAAGGGTGACGGCGAGCATGATTGTCTATCCGGCGCTTGATTTGCGTGGTGGCAAGGTCGTTCGGCTGCGGCAAGGCGATCCAAAGCAGCAGACCATCTATGGCGATGATCCGTTGACAGTGGCGCAGCGCTGGATCGAGAGTGGCGCCACTTGGCTGCATGTTGTCAATTTGGATGGTGCGCTTTCAGAGGCGAATGACAACGAGGCGATCCTAGAGGCGCTGGCACTTGCCGATGTGCAAGTGCAGTTCGGCGGCGGCTTGCGTACCCTTGA
>DAOTVQ010000020.1:0-108370 GCA_034436355.1 Anaerolineae bacterium | reverse complement strand
CCAAAATGCGCCGCGACTCACGAGTCAGGATGGTGCTATCCGGCAGGAAGTCGAAACGGCGGCAGGGCAGCACGGCTAAGGTTTGCCCTGCTTGTTGGTCGTCCGTCTCAATCTTGGGACGGCTGCCCATCAGAAAGCTAGGATTGATCGGCGCGCCATTGGGTGCAAGATCGGCGGCATCGGCAAGCGCCAACACAAAGCGCGGCTCGACCAAGTTCGCGGTGCGTTCTTCACTGGCGCGGATATTTGCCAGCGACCACACGCGGCGCGCCACGTCCATGCGCCCGATCAAGATGCTCGGATCGTTCATCACGGTCAGGTTGTTGGCAAGCGTTGCCTGTGAGATGCTCTCTAAGGCGCCGCGCAGATCGCGCTCGGCGTTGGCAACGCTCACGCCCGACCAATCGTTATAGCCCCATTCGGCAATTTGGCGGGCGGCTGTCGGAAAATCCTCAATTTGCGCTTTCAGCGCGGCAAACCATGCGCGGTGGAACTGCGTCACCACCTCAGGGCGCTCGGCGATTGCCTTACGGCTGGTCAGGATCACATCAGCGACCACGCGCAGCTTTTCCGAACCGATCAGGCGCACGCCGCCTGATTCAGCCGCCTTGTTAATGTCTGGCTCCCAGCCGCTGACGGCATCTGCCTCGCCCTTGTTAAAGGCTTCCACAGCCGCGCTGACGGAATCTGCTTCAAGGACGGTCACATCACGCCCTGGACGCAAGCCGGCAACTGCCATGGCATACAGCACCATGAACTGCCCAACGCTGCCTTCCGAGTAGGCGATGCGCTTGCCTTTCAGGTCGTTGAGCGTTTCGGCTTGCCCGCGCACCCAGATTTGGTCAGCGCCGGCGGATTCATCCACCACCGCAGTGATGACGCCTTGTCCGCGCAGCGCCACATTCTCCAGCGTGGTCAGCAGGCAGTCGTAGATGCCGTTTTGCAAGCGTTCGGCACGGGCATCCTCGCCCAGATCATAAGCGCCGCTGCTGTCTTCTAAATAAAATGGCACAATGCCCAAGCGAAAGCCGTTTTGAACGTCTAGCCCTGCCATTTGGATTTGTTGTAAGGTGTAATAGCTGGCGAAGGCATCTGCGCCGCACACAAAGGCGGGCAGCGTCTCATCCGTTGCTTTGAAGATCGGCTGCGCGGTGCCGCCTTGCGCCGCCACGCTTAGCAGAGGCAGCAGTAGCGCCACACTTAGGGTAAGGGCGGCAAAAGCCCGCCCGACGCGGTAGAATGGGTGCATGTTCATCTTTCCCTTTCCATGCGTTAAACCATGCTTAAGGATTGTAACAGATTACGTTATGCGGCTATACCACAATAATTAGGGGAGTGTGCCGTTATGCCGACAGAACTGACTATTCGCCGCGCCGTCCGCGAAGATGCCGCCGCCATCCTGCACTTGATTCACGCCCTTGCCGAATTTGAGCGCCTGCCACCACCTGATCAGGCTGCCCAAGCACGCCTGATCGCAGATGCCTTTGCCGCACAGCCGCGCTTTGAGGTCTGGCTTGCCGATTTGGGCGGTCAGGTGGTTGGGTACGCCTTCGTGTTCGAGACGTATTCGACCTTCCTTGCCCTACCCACGCTCTACCTTGAGGATTTGTTCGTGCTGCCCGAACACCGCAGCCGCAAAATCGGCTATGCCCTTTTCCGCCAGTGCGTTCAGGAAGCGGTGCGGCGCGGCTGCGGACGCATGGAATGGCAAGTGTTGGCTTGGAACACGAACGCCATTCAGTTTTACGAGCGCTTTGGCGCGCAGCGCATGGGCGAATGGCTCAGCTACCGCCTGACGGCAAGCGAACTGGCACACCTTGCCGCGCACAGTGGCTAGGGCAGCGCCCTACCTAGCCTTCCGCACACAACCCATAGTGGGCTTTCATAAGGATACATGCATAATGCACATCTCTGCCGCTGATGCCTTTCAGCGTGATCGTTTAACGTGGCAAAGTTACTTATTAATCGCCTATCTTGCCTATCTACAGTCGGCAATCGGTCCGCTGATGCCTTTCTTCCGCGCCGAGAACAATTACGGCTATGCGGAGGCGAGTTGGCATTTCAGCGCGCCGGCGGTTGGCGGAATCCTGACGGGCATCATCGGGGCGCGCTTGGTGCTGCGCGTTGGGCGCAAAGCCGCGATCTGGCTGGGCGCGCTGGGCGGCATCCTTGGCAACCTATTCCTGATTCATGGCGGCGTGCTGCCCCTGAGTTTGGGTGGGATGATCTTGGCGGGCTTTGCCGGCACCTTGCTGCAAAATGGCTTGCAAGCTGCCCTTTCGGATCGGCATGGCAAATGGCGCGCCTACGCGCTGACTGAATTCAACGTGAGTGCCAGCGTTGCCGCTGTGCTGGCGCCCTTGCTGATCGGCAACTTAGAGCGTTTCGGAATCGGCTGGCGAACTGCGATTTATATCGGCGGGGCGTATTTGGTCATCCTCTGGCTAACCTTTCGCCATGAAGCTGTGCCAATGCCGCCTAAAGCCAAAGTGCCGCCTGAACAGGCGAAGGCGAAGCAGGGCTTGCCGCGCCTGTTTTGGGCGTATGCACTGGTGCTGCTGTTGGTGGGTGCTATGGAGTGGAGCATCATCTTTTGGGGCGCAGATTTTCTGGAGCGCGCCGTTGGTTTTGCGCGGGTAGATGCTGCCAGCCTGATGACCTTCTTCTTCGTCGCCATGCTGATTGGGCGCATCGTCGGCAGCCGCCTGACACGGCACTATCGGAACACGACCTTGTTAATGCTGGCGATCTGCCTTGCCATTGGCGGCTTTCTGTTGCTGTGGCTGGCAGCATCGCCCGCGCTAAACGTGGTCGGCTTGTTTATCACCGGGCTAGGTTCTGCCAATCTGTTTCCGCAGGGCGTTTCGCTGGCGCTAGGTATTGCTTCGGCGCGTGTGGATGCAGCCAATGCACGGCTTGGGCTGTGCGTCAGCCTTGCCGTGCTGTTGGCGCCCCAGCTCTTAGGCGGGCTGGCAGATAACATTGGCATTCGGTTTGCCTACGGCACGGTGCTGATCTTTCAAGGGGTGGCGTTCGTGCTGATCGTGCTGGCAAACCGCGCTGCGGCGCGCAGCGTGCAGTATGCCGTCTAGCGTTCGCGGGCGCCGCGGACTTTCTCTAGGGCGGTGTTGGCAGCATTTTCGCCATCTGCCTCGCCGTTTAGAATGCGCGCAAAGTTCTCTTGGAGTGCCTCAGCGGCAGTCAGGTTGACGGTCTCTGCCAGCGGCACAAGGGCGCGGTCTAGCACAGTGGCGGCAAAGGTGGCGTAAGCACTGTCGTCCCAGGCGGCAAGGGCAGCCCGTTGGGAAGGCAACATGCCTGCTTGCTGGCTGAACTTGGCAAAGCGGGGGGCGTCTTTCAGCCAGCGCAGCAGGGTGAGGGCGCGGTTTTGCCGTTCGGCATTGTCAGTTGTGAAGACCCACAACCAGCCATCCACAATGCTTAACGGCGGCGTCTCGTTGGAGATACGCGGCAGGGCTGCCACTTGCCACGTCTCAGCATCGTTGCTGTTGGCAAGCGCACGCTGCCGCAAGAAGAAGGTGGAGTCCACCTGCACAAGGGCATTTTTGCCCGCCACAAAGGGCGACCAATATTGGGCAGATTCGGCGTAGTCCAGCACATCGTCGGGCAGGCTGCCTGCGGCGTGCGCCTCAGCATAGAGCGTCATGACCGTGAGCAGCGGCTCATAATCCAGCAGCGGATCGCCGTTTTGATCGCTGAGTCTGCCACCAAGCGTCACGTAGTGGCTGAGCAGCGTGCTGTTGGCGCCTTTGCTGACCTTGGCGGTGAAGAGGTAGGGCAATTGGCGGCTGATGAGTGTGTTTAGGCTGGTGGGCGGCGCGCCTTCGCCGCGATAGACGGTGTGCTGCATCTCCAACAGATAGGGGATGCCATATTGGGCGCCTTCAAAATGACCAAGTGCCAGCCCTGTGGTGAAAAAGGCTTCTTCCCGCAAGGCAGTGTCTTCCAATGGGTAGATGAGGCGAGCGGCAGCCGCCCGTGGCAGATCACGCGCACGCAGCAGCACCATATCTGGCAAGGCGCTGGGCGCCACGCGGGCGGTGCTGCTGAGCATCTCAAAAATGCCGCCTAGCCCATCGGCGCGGCGCAAGCGCAGATTGATGGCGTGTCCGCTGTGGCGGCTGTAGTCGTCCATCAGCTCACTGAACAGGGTGGCGGTGTGCAGTTCCGCCTCATAGCTGAGCAGCGCGGGAAACCACAAGCTGATGGTCGGTGGTGGTGTGGCAGTTGGGCTTGGCGTGCTGGTCAGTGGTGGTTGGGCAGCGCCCACGCGTGGGAATGTGCTCGGCACTTGGCTGCTGGCGTGTGCCTGTGGTGTGCCACAGGCAGCTAGGGCGCCTAGCAGCGTGGCGTAGAGCGCCAACCGAACACAGTGCAGCATCACTAGGCGCGCTCCTCGCAATATTTTTGGTATGCCTCAGCGTTCATCAGGGCATCTAGTTCGGCAAGGTTGGTGTGCCGAATGCGGATCAGCCAGGCTGCGCCAAAGGCATCCGCATTGATCGTTTCGGGCGTATCGCTAAGCGCACTGTTAACGGCAATCACCTCACCACTGATAGGCATCGCCAAATCAGAGGCAGCTTTGACGCTTTCCACCGTGCCAAAGGTTGCGCCGGCGGCAAGGGTGGCGCCAACATTCGGAAGCTCAATAAAGACAATATCTGAGAGTTGGTCTTGGGCATAATCAGTAATGCCGATGACCGCCTCAGCACCTTCCACGCGCACCCACTCATCCGATTTGGTGTAGCGGCAGTCGGCGGGTGTTTTCCACGTCGCCATGCAGTAACGACTCCTCACAAAAAAATGCAAAAACCGATCAATGTCTATTCTAGCGCATTCTCTGAAATGTGCAGCTAATTGTTGGGCGTCGGCACGGCTTGTGCGCCAGCGGCAAGCACTAAGGCGCGGTAAGCACCCTCGCGCTGCAAAAGGGTTTGGTGGGTGCCGATCTCGGCAACCTGACCGCCGCTCAGCACCACAATCTGATCGGCTTGATAGACCGTGCTAAGCCGATGGGCGATGATCAGCGCCGTGCGCCCTTCGCACAGCCGCTTGAGCGCCGCGTTGATGTGCGCTTCGGTCTGCGGATCAAGGTTGGCAGTTGCCTCGTCAAGGATGATCAGCGGCGCGTTTTTGAGGAAGGCACGTGCTAGGGCGATCCGCTGCGCCTGCCCGCCGCTCAGCCGTGCGCCGCGCTCACCGATCTGCGTCTGATAGCCTTCCGACAAACTCAGGATAAAGTCGTGAGCTGCCGCCGCTTGCGCCGCCGCCCTAACCTCCGCCTCAGAGGCGGTTGGCTTGGCGTGCTGAATATTCTCCAAAACTGTGCCGTTGAACAGATACGGCTTTTGTGGCAGCCACGCCACCTGATCGCGCCACCACGCTAACGGCAGAGCGCTAAGCGGCACACCGCCAACGCTGATCCTGCCCGCGCTTGGCGTTAGAAAGCCAAGCAGCAGCGCGCCTACGGTGCTTTTGCCTGCGCCGCTGTGCCCGATCAGAGCAGTTTGCTTGCCAACAGGCAGCCGAAAACTGACTGACTGTAAGGCAGCCCGTTCGCCGCTATAGGCATAGCTGACCGACTCAAAGGCGATCTCAAAGTGTGGCAAGGCAGGTGGTGCCGCCTGTTCGCGGCGTTCAGGTGATGGTGCTTCAAGGATGGCAAACACGCGCTTGGCAGCCGCCGCGCCATTGGTGCCGGCATGAAAACGCGCACCAAGCGTCCGCAGTGGCATGTAGAATTCCGGGGCGATGATCAGGATGAAGAGCGCCCGATCAAAGTCAATGAAGCCGTACAGGAGGCGGATGCCGATCTCAACGGCAATCATGGCGATGCTGAGCGTTGCCAGCAGCTCCAAGGTGAGTGAAGACAGGAAAGCGATCCGCACCACGCTGAGCGTCGTCCGCCGAAAGCGATCCGTGATGGCGCGGATCATAGCGGTTTGTGCTGCCTCACGGTTAAAGAGTTTGAGGGTGGTTAAACCTTGCAGCACATCCAGGAAGTGTGCGCTCATCAGGCTGAGCGCCGCGTATTGTTGGCGTGCCAGCCTGCCAGCAATGCCGCCGATCAGGATCATGAAGAAGGGAATCAGCGGTGCCGTCACCAACATGACGATGCCACTGAGCAGATCAATCGGAAAGACAAACACGAGGATGATCAGTGGCGCGATGACGGCGAGCAAAAGTGCGGGCAGATATTGGCTGAAGAGGATGGCGATATCCTCTGGTGCTTGGCTGATGGTGCTGGCAAGTTCGCCGCTGCGTTCGCCGTGGGTGAAGGCAGGTCCGAGGGCAAGCAGATGCTGCGTAAGGCGCATCCGCAAAGCGCGCTTGATGCGCTCGGCAAGCTGGCTGGCGGTGCGCTCTGCGAAATAGGTGAGCGCGGCGCGCAGCAAGGTGAGGATCAGCAGGATCAGCAGCAGATCGCCTATCTCTGCTAAGGATTGCCCTAGCAAGAACAGGCGGTTGATCGAGTCCGCAAGCGCGATTGCCCACAGCACCAACAGCGCAGCATTCAGCAGCGCGGCAGCCAAATGAAGTGCCAACAAGCGCCGCTGATTGGTCATGAAGGCGAACAAGCGTCTGTCTTTGAACATATAAGCCCCTAGTGTGTTGTACGGACGGTCTGTGCGCTGTTGTTTAGTCTAGCGTGTTACCCAATGATCGCCCAATCACCTCGGCAAACATCACAAGGGCTTCACAAATTACAGGCAACCTGTTGTATAGTTCAGACGGAGATGATAAGATTAAAATAGCCTGAGAAGCACTCAGGCAATTTGCTATCGTTACCGCGTTTGAACGCGGCACGGAAAGGTGCTTTGTGCATGAGCAGTCCGCTGATCGGCATCCCGAGCTTCTTCGACACCTCCTCGCCGGAATCTATGCCGCCACGCTTTGCGATGAGCCGCCCATACATCACCGCCCTAGAAGCCGCTGGCGCAATTCCCGTCATCATCCCGCTGGCGCTTGGCGAAACGACCCTTCGCAGCCTCTATGAGCGGTTGGACGGCTTGTTCATGGCAGGCGGCGGCGACCTGAACCCAGAAACCTACGCGTGCGAGCCACACCCAAAGACCAGTGGTGTTGATCCGCTGCGCGATGAAGCAGAACTGCGGCTGCTGCACTGGGCGCTGGATGATCATCTGCCGATCTTGGGCGTCTGCCGCGGCGTGCAGGCACTGAACGTTGCCGGCGGCGGCACCCTGCTGCAAGATATTGCCGACCAACTGCCACAAGCCATCCGCCATCAATATTTTCCTGAAAAACAGCGTGACTATGTGGCACATGCTGTGGAGGTGGATGCGCACTCGCACCTAGCGCGCATCCTTGGGCAAACCGCCCGCGTGAATAGCTTTCATCACCAAGCCATTCAGCAGGTTGCGCCGAATTTCCGCGTGGTGGCACATGCGCCCGATGGTGTGATCGAGGCGATTGAGCATACCGACCGCGAATTTGTGATCGGCGTGCAGTGGCACCCGGAAGGCTTGATCGCCTTTGACGGCGCTATGCGAAACCTGTTCGATACCTTCGTGCGGCACTCGCGGCGCACGCACAGCCGCGGCGGACACCACAGCCACAAGCACAGCGGCTTTAACGATTCGCGCTACGCACAGCATTAGCCACTGTGCGCTACGACGTGCTGTGCGAGTGCCAAGCGCCCAAGCGCAGCCAAGCCATTCTCATCGCTAGGCGGGTGGAATAAGCCCGCCTGCACATCGCGGTAGTAGCGCTCCAGCGGCAGCGCATGAGTCATGCTGGCGCCGCCCACCGCACGCATGGCATGACTAACCACCTGAATAGCGGCGTTCGTCACCGTCAGTTTGCAGGCGATCAGCGCGTCGGTTAATGCGGCGCGCCCGTCAGGTTCGGCATCCCAACGCGCCGCTGTGTGGTGCAGCATGGCGCGCCCTGTTTGCAGGGCAAGTTCGCCCTCGCCCAAGCGCCGCTGAATGCTTTCCAATGTGGCAATTGGCTTGCCAAGCGCCGTTGGCACACGCGCCTGAGCATAGTGCAGCGCCGTCCGCTGGGCGGCTGCCGCCACACCTAAATACACCGCGCAAACAATCAGGACGAACCACGCATTCACGCTCGGCTTATTCGGATCGGCAAGGCTGATCGGCGCAGCGCTTAGCAAGGCTGCCAATGGTGCGCGTGCGCCTTCCAAATGCAGATCGTGGCTGCCTGTGGCGCGCATACCGAGCGAATCCCACGTTGGCTCAATACGGATGGCGGGCTGGCGTGCCACCAGAAAGCGCCCAACCTGTGGGGTGCCATCCTCAGCCGTGAAGGTGGCTGTGATGATGAAGTAATCGAGTTCAGGCGAAAGGCTGGCAAAGGTCTTATGCCCGTGGATGATCCACTGATCGCCGTCGCGCTGTGCGGTGGTCTTGGGTGCGCCGCCATGGCTAGGGCTGCCCAGCTCCGGTTCGGTGGCGCACGAATTGACTAAGGCGCCACGCCCTACAATCTCAGCGCACAGGTGTGGGAACATCGCGTTTGCCCAAGGGCGGCTCTCGGCGGCGGCGCCAACGGTCTGCACGTGCATTCCAATGGCAAGGGCGGTGCTGCCATCGCCCATTGCCAACTGCTCTTGCGCCAAGACCGCCTCATAGAGCGTTGCGCCCCAGCCGCCAAGCGCAGCAGGCACGGTCAGCCGTGGGTAGCCGCTGGCGCGCAGATCGGCATAGTTTTCGTGCGGAAAGCTGCCTTCAGCATCGTGTTGGGCAGCGCGTGCCGCGAATTTCTGGGCGAGATCAGCGGCAGTCTGCAAGATTTGGGCGCGAGTCGGTCGGGTCGTTATCATAGGCTAAGGCTCAGCAAGCTATCCATCAGGGCGTTGGCACAGCAGTGGGTGCAGGCGTTGGCAAGCCGAAAGTTTCTTCCGTTAAGAAGGGCGCCACCTGACGCGGCAGCGGGTCGGTTGGGATTGCCTGCCGCCACACGTCGCTAATGGTTGTGAGATCAACGGCAAGGCGGCGCGCCTGCCAATCACGGAAGGCAGACTCAACCGCACGCTCCACCTCTTGCGGATTGGGGATATTCATGCGCCGATCTTCTACCAGCAGCAGCTCGTAGCCCGCCGCAGTTTGCAGCACGCCATACAAGCCGTTTTCAGGGGTGCCCGCCAAAGCCCGCGCCCATTCCAGCGGCAGCGCCGCAGCATCCACAAAGCCATAGTCGCCACCGTTGCCGCTGCTGGCAGCATCCAGCGAGAATTGGCAGGCAAGCGCGGCAAAATCTTCGCCGCTACGCGCCCGCGCCGCGATCTCCTGTGCCAGTGATTGGCTCGCCACCACGATCATAGCGAGATTGGCAAGCTGTTCGCCATCGGCATCACGCCGCTTTTCACCGACTTGGAAAATGTGCCAGCCGAGCGGACTCTGCTGTGGATCAGTGATGCTGCCCGACGCGGCGTTGAGGATTGCCGCAGGATCGGGCAAGCCACGTGGCAGCCCTGAGCGCGAGCGGAAGCCGAGCGCGCCGCCCTGCCCGCGCACGTTCGGATCGACCGAGAGGCGGCACGCCACGCTGCGGAACGCCTCACCGCCTTCGATGGCTGCCTTTGCGGCTTCTGCCTCGGCAAGGCTGGCGGCGATCAGGCGCTTCACCTTCAGGCTTAGCACAGCAGGCTGCGCGGCACTTTCGCGCCCGATGATCGGCTGGAGCAGCGTTGCCATCACGAACACCTCTGCCGTCCCTAAAATGGCTTCCTCAGCCATGCCCGAATAGCGGGCTGCCTGCTCCAGATAACGCGGCAGTTCCTCCGCCAGCGCCGCACGCGGATCGGCGGCAGTTTGCAGGTTAAAGCGCCGTATCCAGTAGCCATCTAGGTCGCTTTGCGGCAAGGTGAGGCTGCGCGCTGCGAACTCGGCGCGGATAACTGCCTCACGCAGCAGCACATCATAAATCTGGTAGCCAAAATTGGTGGAGTTGGCGAGCGAATTAAAGATAGCGGCAATGCGGTCAGCGGCAAGGTTTTCGCCAACGGCGGTCAGGTTCACGGCTTGCAGCCCAACGATCTCCACAATGCGGCGCGCCTCATCCAGCGCGGCAAAGCGTTCGTAGCGCACGCGGGCGCGGAACTGCCCAAGCGTGAGCGTTTGATCGCCAATGCGCGCCAAGGGCTGATCCAGATCGAGCGTGGCAGCATCGGTTGGGCGCGTGTAGGGTGTGCTGGTGGGCGTAGGTGTGCGCGTGGGTCCGGTTGGTGTGGCGGACGGACGCGCAAGGGCAGTTTGGGTGAACTCGCTGCGCGTGTCACGGATGACCTCTGGCGTGATGGCAGGTCCGCAGGCGCTCAGCAGTAGAGCGCTTGCGAACAAGCAAGGCACAAGGCAGCGCTGTACGATTCTGGTAGGGATCATGAATCTCTCGGCGTTTCAACGGGCTTTTCTTGGTTGCCCGAAGGGGTAGGCGAAAACTCAAAGCGCGGCGTCGGTGTGTAGGTGGCGCACGGCGTCGGTGTAAAAGTTGGCAGCGGCGTGCCTTCCGCGTTAAAGCGTAAGGGCGGCGGCGGCGCGTTAGGATCGCACGGCGGCAAGGTGGGCGTGCGGGTAGGTGTTGGCGCCTCCGTAGCGCTATCAGCGGCGGGCGGCGGCGGTGCATTGGGTGTATCGCTCGGCAGGGCAGGTGGCAACGTCGGCACAACGGTGGGCGGCGGTATGAACGGCGTTGCGGTTGGCGTCAGGCTTGGCACGGGCGAGACGAACGGCGGCGCCGCCGTTGGCAAGGTTGGCAGCGGTGTGCGCGTGGGCGGGAGAGGCGTTGGGCGAGAGGTTTCAGTGGGCAGCGGCGTCTCGGTAGGCGGTTGCGTTTCAGTAGGCACCTGCGTGGGCAAGGTGATGATGATGGCGAAGGCAGTTGGCGTGTTGCTAGGCGGCACTGCCGTTGGCGAAGGCGTCAAGGTGGCGGAGGGCGTCAGGGTTGGTGTCGGTGGCAACGGGCTAGGCGTGGCGCTGGGCGGCAATGGGCTAGGCGTGGCGCTGGGCTGGATGGCGACGGCGCCTTGCGTTGGGGCGGGCGTGGGCAGCAAAGCCTGAGCAAGCTGCAAAGCGGCTGCTGCACTGCTAGGGCTAACTTGTGCCACAAACTGAAAGGTGCGCAGGCTGCGCGCACGCAGGCTATCGCGCCTTTCGCCTTCAGGCAAGGCGCTGAGGGCGCGCTGAACGCTCTGGGCGGTTTCTTCAAGCAGGGCGGGCGTCACAGCGGCATCGCGCACGGCGACGATCTCAATCTCGCGCAGGCGTTCGCGGGCGCGCTCATCCAGCAGGGCAGCCGATGTGCCACTGAAGGCGGCGGAGAGGTCTTCGGCGGCGCGCTTGTAGCCATACAGCAGGTCGCCCGGCACGCTCGGCGCGGCAATGGCTGCCAAAAGCACGCTGATGCCGAACAGAATGCCGATCAGGGCGGCAGCGGCGAACAGCCGCCCTGCCCAACGGGCGGGACGGCGGTTGTGCAGCGCATAGGCGGCGCGCAGCCGCAGCTCTAGGGCGTTGCGCTGTGCAGCAGGCAGGCTTTCAGCGCTAAGCGCCCGTAAGGCAAGCGCCTGCTGCAACAATGTGCCGAGCGCGGCAAACTCTGGGTAACGCTCGGCACAGTCTTCCACTGAGGCGCTGCCTGTTTGCACGGCGTGCAGGCATTCCTCAAAGATTTCAGGCGGGTTGGTCAGCCGTTGCGGCATGATCTTTTTCTACCATGTCAATCTGCTTGTTACAAAGTTTTACCGCAAGGTTTGCCAAAAAGAAACGCTTCCTTAGCCGTAGGGCTACTGAGCAGGTTCACAGGGACGCGGCGCGAGAGTCGTCTCGACCACGACGCGGCACGCCATGATGTCTGCCTCTGCCTGTGCGATGATCGCCTTGACGGAATCGGGCGTAATGCGCTCGTAGTATTCGTTCTTTGCCAAGCCGATGGCACCCTCCGCAATGCCGACGACTTCCGTCTCGCCAAAGGGCAGTTCGTCTGCCAGCGCCAATTCAAGAGCGCGGTAGAGCGTATCGCCAACGTTCTTGATCATCGAGGTGAGGATCGTCTCGGCAGCCGCAGGATCACTCTCCTTGAGCAGCAGCCACTGGTCAGAGTCCACGCCGATGAAGTATTTGCCGCGCTGCTGTGCGGCTTGGATCATGCCCAAGCCCGAGCCGCCTGCCACGCTGAAGGTGAAATCAGCGCCTTGATCGTACATGGCAAGCGCAATCTCAAGCCCTTTTGCCACATCAAAGAATGGCTTATCGCCACCGATGTACTGCGTCAGCACTTCCAGTTCGGGGATGACCGACTTCGCGCCCTGTGCGTAGCCGACAATGAAATCGTTGATGACAGGGATATCCAAGCCGCCCACAGCGCCGATCAAGTTCTTCCCACTCAGGTTAGGCAGGGCGTTGGCTTGCATCATCGCCGCCGCGTAAACGCCGGCGAGGTACGAGCCTTCGTTCTGTGCGTAGATAACGTTGTAGACATTGGCGCAAGTGCATTGGCTGAAATCAATTGGCTCATCATGGAAGATGAACTTTTTATCGGGATACAAGTCAGCGCGTGCCACCAGATAATCGGCGACTAGCGAGCCGCCCAACACCAAAATATCATAGGCATCCGTATCGGACATAGCATCGTCAATGCCCGGCTCCCAGCGCGCCTGATCTTCACCAAGTTCGATCACCTTCAGTTCAACCCCAAGTTCTTCGGCGGCGCGCTCTAAGCCTTCCTGTGCGGAATCAAAGAACGAGCGATCTCCGAGGGTGCCATTCACGACGTGCGTAACGCGCAGCGGCGTTTGTGCTTGCGTTGGCTGCTGCACAGCAAAGGCAGCTAAGACAAGCGCGATCAACAGAGCAACACGCAATAGGCGGTGCATAAGATAAGCAACCTTTCCGCTCTCTTCAACAGAAGCATACACACAGAGTCTAGCGCGAGAACGGCACACCAACAAAAAACCGCAGCGGGCTTGCCGTGCGGCGTTTTGGCGTTGGGCGTGTTCGGATGCGCTTAGGCAGTGGATGCGCTGCTATACTGATCGAGATCGAGGTAGCGGCTGAGCAATTCGCGTGTGATCGGCTTTTGCACGTATTCATTGGCACCGATCTGCATGGCGTAGGCACGCTCATTTTCACGCAGCAGCGCGCTAAACATCAGCACCGGGCGATCATAGCCAGCCGCACGCAGCCGAATGCACGTCTCATAGCCATCTTGGTTGGGCATCATAATATCCATTAGCACCAAATCGGGCTGGAGTTCAAGGGCGATTGCCTCGCCTTCTACGCCATCTTTCGCCTCGTAAACATCGCACTTCAGCAGGCGAAGCAGGCGCTTCGTGACCAAGCGAATGGCAGGGTCATCATCCACAATTAGAACTTTCAGCACAATCGCTACTCCTCACTACCTGCATCTGCACATACTTTTCAAAACGGCACGCAAGCACCTATTAAGATTAAGTTTAGAGGCTATCTGCAACTTTGCCTATTCCAACACCATAACTATCTTGTAATGATTCGGCGCAGATGGATAGCCCTTAACGACCTATTGCAGGGTGAAATTCGACTGTGCCGCCGGGCAATTTTGCCAAAACCTGCACCACGCGCCGCGAAACCTGCAAGCCCGCCGCGATCCGTGCGCGCTTGAGTGGTGAAACATGCAGCTTGCCCGCCTTCAGGCGTGCGGTTTCCCACTCTTTGTTGAACCAGCGCTGCACCCAACGATAAAAATGCGTGTTGTGCCTGCCGCGCTCAAAAAGCAGCTTGTTTTCGGCGGTGAACGCCCAATCGTCGCCATCGTGCAGAATGCGCCCGCGCACCTGCTGGTAAAATTCCGTGCCGGGCAGCGGATAGGCAATCGTGGTACTGAAGCTATCCGGCAGCGCCTCTACCAACAGCCTGACTGAGGCGTGCAAGTCTTCCAACTCCTCGCCGGGGTAGCCAACCATCATAAAGAAATAGACGTGAATGCCAAC
Organism: Anaerolineae bacterium; assembly: GCA_034436355.1. Taxonomy (GTDB): domain Bacteria; phylum Chloroflexota; class Anaerolineae; order Aggregatilineales; family UBA2796; genus CP2-2F. Next base: position 94,404 of record DAOTVQ010000020.1, on the reverse strand, counting down.
CTCTCGGCAAGCCTCTGCCGCACGGTAGATTTGCTCAACCTTCGTGCCTTTCTTCATAGCGTTCAGCACCTTTTGCGAGCCGCTTTCCGCGCCAAAGTAGATTTTTTGGCAGCCGATCTCTTGCAGCGCCTTGAGCAGCGGCACATCCACCAAGTTCACGCGGCTTAGGCACTCAAAGGGAATGGATGCCTCCCGCTTTAGCACTTCGGCGCGCCACGCAAACACCCACTTGCGGTCTACGCCGGTGATGTCATCCACCACACGGATTTGATCGGGATTGTACTGCGCTTTGATCAGGCGCATTTCTTCGGCGGCGTTGGCGGCTGAACGCGAACGGTAAGAGCGCCCAAAAATGCCTTTCTGGCACCACGTGCAGGCATACGGGCAGCCGCGTGTGTTGATCATGCTCATGCTCCAATAGCCGTGCCGCGCCGTCCAGTGCTTTTGATAGGCGCTGAAATCTACCAAGTCGCGGGCGGGGAACGGGATAGAGTCCATATCGGTGATGGACGGGCGCGGCGCGGTGGAGACCATCTCGCCCTTCTCATCGAGGAAGCGTAAGCCGCGAATGCCATGCAAGCTGAGCAGATCCGCGCCGTGGCGCCCTGTTAGGTGGTTCATCAGCTCGATGATGGTCACTTCACCTTCATCCCAAACCACTAAATCTACGGCGCGTTTGCCATCCGCACCGAGATGGTGCAAATATGCCTCAGGTTTGCCGGTCGGGTCAGGTCCGCCAAAGATGACCGTTGCACCGTGCTTTTTGGCGATCTCGGCAAGGGCAAGCGCGCTGCGGCGCACCGTGATGAGCGCCGTAATGCCGACCACCTTCGGCTGGTAGCGGATCAGTGCCTGCTCAAAGCCGCTGTAGTCCTGCTCAAAGGCGCCATCATAGACCGCCACGCTGTAATCGTTTTGGCGCAGCACCGCTGCCAGATAGAGCAAACCCAGCGGGAAATAGGGCGTCATCAGCGCTTTTTCAACGGGATCGTGCCAGACGAACAGCGGATTCGCCAGCAGAATATCAACCTGCCCATCAGTGGTTGCGCGAACGCACATAAGCACACCTGAATCTCTCTCAACGCACGCCAGAATATAGTAACTATACCATGCTTTGGCGCTACCATGCATCAGCAGGCTTGGCAAAAGTCGGCTGCCCTAGGCTTGCATTTGTATCTTGTTAGAAATGCCTGCCGCGTTTGAAGCAAAATTTGGTGTCGGCAAAGGCTGTTTTTCCCGCATGAATGGTTTGAACAACACTTGTTCTAGAAGAGTTTGAGAAGGCAAACGGATTAAGGCGAACCTAAATCGCCTTAACATGCGCTAAAACGGCTTTCCTCACGTATTTATGCGCCAAATCGCCCTTAAGGATCACCCTCAACCTTTTAACCTGATCACATCTTGTTAAAGATGCCTAAGGCGGTCGGCGCTAAATGTTTTATACTAAAAGACAACGGAACATAAACTGTTGCGCCACTTGAATTAAGCAGGTGGCTGTGTTACGCTAGAAGCATACTAGTCCCATATATAGGACTACATCAACCAGACAGCACCCATATGTGGCACTTTAGGCAAAAAGTGCGGTAGTTAGGCTTTTACGGGCTTCCGTTGGGAAGGTAGGTAGCGCTATGCAGTGTCCATACTGTGGCAGCGAACGGCTAAAAGTGCTGGATACGGCAGATGCGCGTGAAGCAATCCGACGGCGGCGCGAATGCCTGACCTGCGGCGCACGGTTCACCACCTATGAGCGCGCCGTCGCCGTGACGCCGGTGCTGGTCAAGGCAGATGGCACCCGCGAAGCCTTTGACCGTGAAAAGCTGAAGCGTGGCATCTGGAATGCGTGTGCCAAGCGCCCGATCTCGGCTGTGGCGGTTGACCAACTGACCACCCGCGTGGAGCGCTACCTGCAGGCGTTAGGTCAGGCGGAGGTCTCTAGCCGCGTGGTAGGGGATAAGGTCGTCAGCGAGCTGAAAGACCTTGACCCAATCGCTTACGTGCGCTATGCCATCGTCTATCTGAAGCTGGATAGCCTGTTCAGCGTGCGCGCTGAAATAGATAAACTGCTTGCCGAGCAGCACACGCCCGCTGCAAGCATGGTTGAAGCCCACACTGAAGAAACGCCATTGAGCATGGCGGCGCCTGAAGGCACTTCGCGCGCAGCACACACAGTGCTAACACCGAGTCTCTAGTCATAATCGCATACGGGCATCAACCACCGTCCGCAGTTCGTCTGAAAACGGTAGGGACTCTAGTAATCACTAGAGCAACCTAGAGCCAGTTTACATTTTTATTAATACTCTAGCTCACCGGGAGAAACGTACTCATGCGTATCGCCAAGGTTAATACGCCGCTGCGTGGTACCAACATGCTGCCCACAGCACCCATTCCAGAGGACTTGAAAGCCAAGCCCATCCACCTGACAGACAATGCCCGCACGGTGCTGCACAAGCGCTATCTGCGGCGTGGCGCGGATGGCAAACCTGCCGAGACCGAACCTGAGATGTTCTGGCGGGTTGCCTACCATGTGGCGCTGGCAGAGGCAGAATTTGCCGATCAGGCAACGGTGATGGCGCAGGCGCGTGCCTATTACGAATTGTTGACGAACTTACGGTTCTTTCCGAATAGTCCAACATTTACCGGAGCAGGAACACCGCTTGGTCAGTTGGCTGCCTGCTTCACGGAAAATATGCGCGTAACAACGGTGAATGGCTTAAAGCGAATCGCCGATTTGCGAGATGGGGATTTGGTATTGACCCATCGCGGACGTTATCGTCCGGTGCGCCACGCCTACAAGCGCGAGTACGCAGGCGAATTGCTTACGATCCAAATCCATAACCTTGGCACACCTCTTGAAGTCACACCAGAACACCCGATCCTCACGATGAATGGGTGGGTCAATGCGGGCGATCTGAAAGTAGGAGATTGGGTTGCCATTGGTGCCTTGGAGGGCGCCGAGTCCTTCGTTGCCTTTGATCTCGCCACGATTGAATGTACTGCTGATCTTGAGCTGCAAACCAGCGAAAGTGCTGTGCGCGTCCGCCGTCCAAGCACCTATCAGAATTCGGGACTCTCAGCGCGCTGGACGAATCGCCTTATCCCGTTATCAACAGACCTAGCGCGGCTGTGTGGATCTTATGTTTCAGAAGGTACACTCGGCAGCGATGACGAGTACGTTCGCTTCACCTTTTCCCGTGAGGAAACTGACTATCAACAAGATGTATCAGCGCTACTCACCCAAATTTTTGGCGGTGCTGTAAGCATTAACCATGCCAAGCAAGGCACGTGGTCAAATATCAATTTCTACAGCCGCACAGCGGCATTGTGGTTCAAAGAGCATTTTGGGCGGCACGCGCACGGTAAACGCATTCCATATTGGCTGCAACAAGCAAATCAAGAGATTCAGGAGCAATTTTTGATCGGTCTGTTGCGTGGGGATGGCGTTTTCTATGAGCATCAACACACGCCGCCCTCTTTGCATGGCAAAGCACAATCATTCCGCAAATTTGGCGTCACGCTTAGTAATCCCTCATTAATTCACCAAATTTGGCAAATGTGCATCCGTTTAGGCTATGATGCTTCTGTACGCCCTGCTGACACAACTTATGTGACACCGAATGCACGCCCTGCCGCCTCTCTCAACATTCCGCCCGTTCAAGCCCACGCCTTAGCGTTGCGCACTTTTGGGCGAACCTTTTCCCCCATCAAGGAACACTATGTGCGTATTCGCGCACGCCGCATTGATAATCGTGCCTACTATCAAATCAAGAGTGTTCAGGCGAATTCGTTTTCAGGCACAGTCTACAATTGCGAGGTAGAAGAGGACAATACCTATGTGACCGAAGGCGTTGTTGTCCATAACTGCTTCGTCCTTGCTATAGATGACGACATGGGACGCACCGAAAGCGGCATCTTCCAGACCTTGCGCGACGCTGCGCTGATCCAGCAGACCGGCGGTGGGAATGGCTTTGCCTTCTCGCGGCTGCGTCCGAAGGGTGCTTTGGTCAACAGCAGCCGCGGCGAGGCAACCGGGCCCGTCGGCTTTTTGCGCGTCTATGATCAAGCATTCGGCGAAATTGCCCAGGGCGGTTGCCTCACGCCTGACACACTCGTTTTTACCGAGAAGGGCTTGCTGCGCCTTGATGAGCTTGTGACGCACGAGTCAGTTGGTTGGCGTGATCATTCTCTAACAGTTGCCACTGACGAAGGCGAACGGCATTCCCCAAGTGTTTACAACAATGGTGTTGAGGCAGTGTTGCGCGTCAGCACAGATGAAGGGCTGATTTTGCGCGGCACACCTAATCATAAGGTGAAGGTTCTGACCACGCAGGGTATGGTTTGGCGGCGCCTTGACGAGTTGCAAGCAGGTGATGCTCTGGCTGTGAAACTTGGTCAGCATTGCGGCACGTTGCAATCGCTGCGGACGCCTGATATTCAACATGGAAATCAGGTGATGCCTACCTTGCCTGCTGTTCTGGATGAACAGTTTGCTTTCCTACTTGGTTACCTTGCAGGTGATGGTTTTGTTGCTTCAGCGACTGACGATCACCGCGTTGGCTTCACCGTTGCACACACCAGTTATTTGATTGAAGAAATGCCATCCTTGCTTAAGCGCATTCTTGGCGAACATATTACTGTACATAAACAGCAAAAACCCAACGATGCATCAGCAACCTTCACAGTGGATAACCGTGCTGTTAAGGATTTTCTGTTGTTGAATGGTTTGGCAAAAGCTAAAAGCGCACAAGTGCGTATACCGCGTCTTGTGCGGCAAAGTCCCCCACATGTGGTAGGTGCGTATTTGCGCGGTCTGTTTGAAGCAGATGGTACGCTTTCTCATCACTATCCAACTTTAGTCAGTGTCTCAGAGCAATTGATTCGGGAGGCTGCCGCTCTGCTCATTGGACTAGGCGTGCCTGTAACAATTACCCAACACCCTGAAAGTAAAGAGCGTTGGGGATCACTGCGAATGTGGTCGCTACGGGTAAACTCTTTTGTTGGTTTGAAGGCATGGCAGACGCACATTGGCTGTGATGTCCGTTCGCGTTTTCAAGCCTGTGTGAATTTTCTGCCAAATACGGCACGTGAGAGTAGCTACACGCTGCCCCACGCTGAATACTGGGTGTCACCGGTTCTTGAGGCAACAGTTGTACCACAGAAGGATAAACGTGGACGTGGTGCCAATAGAAATTTGCGCGCAACTGAACCTAAATTGCGTAAACAACTTCTGCGCTATACACGTGGAGATCGGCAACTCACGCATTCTGGTTACACACTACTAGCGGAAAGCTCCAGCGCTTTCGCTGAAAACGCCCGCCCGATTGATGATTACTGGTTCGTGAAAGTCATTTCAGTAGAACCCGACGGTGAATCGCTTACCCTTGATCTAGAAGTCGAGGGGAATCACACCTACCTTGCTAACGGCATTGTGACGCATAATTCGCGGCGCGGCGCTAATATGGCTGTGCTGCGTGTGGATCACCCTGATATCCGCGAGTTCATCACCGCCAAGACCGATGAAAGCAGCATCACCAACTTCAACATCAGCGTGGGCATTACGGATGCCTTCATGCGCGCCGTTGAAAACGACACCGACTTTGATCTGATCAACCCACAAAATGGCGAAGTGTGGGAGACGGTGCGCGCCCGCGATCTGTTCGATCTGATCGTGAAGCAGGCACATCACAACGGTGAGCCGGGCGTGCTGTTCCTTGATGCTGCCAACCGCAGTAATCCAGTGCCGCACCTTTACGAATTGGAGAGTACAAATCCGTGCTTTGTTGGATCAACACGCATTGCTACAGATCGCGGATTAATTGCTATCAAAGATTTAGCCGAGAGTGATCAGGAATGCATGGTTGCCACCGACAACCGAGCGCCTTTAGGTGGGTTCGGAAAACCTAAGGCAAAAACCTACGGTGTATCTTTCCGCAGAGCTTCACCAGCATGGAAAACCCGCGAAAATGCGGAAGTTTTTAAGTTAACAACAGAACATGGCTACAGTATCACTGTGACACCTGATCACAAGTTTCTTACACCTGATCGCGGCTATATTGAACTCAAAGACCTCAAAGTGGGAGATCACCTGATGCTACAATCAGGTGAGGGTGCCTGGAGCAACGATTATACACTGCCTAATAGCGTCGCTATTCGAGACCATTTAGCCGTAATGGGACGTGGTGGCGATTATGCTACAGGGATGCTTGTTACCCGCCGTGATTTTGCCGCTCAATATATGAATGTACCTACACACTGGTCACATAGCCTTGGTGTTGTACTTGGTTGGCTTGTTGGCGATGGTTGGCTGACTAGTGGCAGCAATTCGCCTGTAGGCATGGTCTTTAGTGCGGAAAACGATGAGGCTCAGCAGATTGTTCACAGCGCCATGCAAGATTGGTTTGGTGGGGGGCATTTGCACCAACGTGGTACAGTGAATCAACTCACATATGGTAAATTACCCTACATATTTTTCCAGACGTTAGGTGTCAGCGAGGGACATGCTCACGAAAAGCATGTGCCAACTGCACTTTGGACTGCTCCACGTGAGGCGGTGATCGGCTTCTTACAAGGCTTGTTCACAGCTGATGGTACAGTTACACTTTCGGAGGAGAAAAAATCATGCGACGTTCGCCTTGCAAGCGCATCTTATCAACTTCTTGAAGAGGTTCAGCTGCTACTCATTAACTTAGGTATCGTCTCAAAAATCCATCATCGGCGTGCTTCTGGCTATCGTTTACTCCCGGATGGTAAGGGAGGGAAAAAAGCATATTTCGCTCATGATGATTTTGAGTTGATTATCGGACGTGCAAATCGCAACCAGTTTCTTGAGAGAGTTGGTTTTATCGACTCACAAAAGCAAGATAAGGCAATGAGATTTGTTACCTCGCAATCTCGGCGTGCCGCTTCGGAAGCATTTGTGACAAAGATAAAAAGCATTGTTCAGGTAGAAAATGCTGATGTATATGATCTGTCTGAACCTCAAACTAGGAGTATTATCGCCAACGGAACGATTGCACATAATTGCGGCGAACAATTTCTAGGTCCATTCGAAAACTGCTGCTTGGGCAGCATCAACCTTGCCCAACTGCCCGTTAAAAATGGCAGCCCTGACTGGAAAACGCTCCAAGCCTGGACGGAACTCTCGACGCGCTTCCTTGATGATGTGGTCAGCGCCAACAGCTACGTGCCATCCGTGCCGCAGTTGGCAGAAGCCGCCCACCGCGTTCGCCGCATTGGGCTAGGCGTGATGGGCTTGGCAGACCTGATGTACAAGCTGAACGTGCGCTATGGCAGCGCAGAAGGGCAAGAATTCGCCGGGCAGATCACGGAATTTGTGCGCTACCACACTATGAAGACCAGCATTGCACTTGCCAAAGAGCGCGGCGCATTCCCGGCAATCAAGGGCAGCCTCTACGATCCTGATGACTTGAAGTGGCAGCCACCCACGCCGCTGTTCCCCTACAGCCGCGATTGGGGACGCCCAAAGCTGGATTGGGACAAGATCACCAAAGGCATTAAAAAACACGGCATTCGCAACGGCGCACAAATGACAGTGGCGCCAACGGGATGCCTTGTGGCTGGCAGCCTGGTGGTCACGGATCAGGGTATTTTGCCGATAGAGCAACTGGGTGATTTGCGTGGCGCGCAGTGGCAAGCTGTTTCTTTCAATGTTGCCTCTGAAGGTGGTGTGTTGCCTGCAACTCAGTTCTACCTTAACGGACGCGCTCAAACCCTAAAGGTTACCACCAAACGTGGTTATACCTTGCAAGGCACGGTTGGGCATCGGATTCGTGTCTGGCAAGATGGCGCTTGGGAATGGCGGCGCATGGATGAAGTGCAGGTAGGTATGCAAGTGCCTCTAAAAGCCACAGGGTTAATCGGCGCGCCTAAACTCGTCCCATTAGACACTGGCATGGCAAGCAATTTCCACACGACGCCGCTTACCCTACCCTCTTATATGACAGCCGATTTGGCTTACCTGCTAGGCTTTTTTATGGGTGATGGCAGCCTAAAGACGCGTTCCTTACGGTTTGCTATTTCTGATGAAGCCAGCGAAAAGTGGCTTACAGAATTGCTTCAGAAGACTTTTGGCGTCACGCCAACTGTTGCCCTTGATGAGCGCAGCCCTAAACTCAAGAGCCTTGAGGTGCATTCAGTGAACTTGGTTGCTTTCTGGCAGCAGAATGGTTTTGCCAAGATCGCACCACATGCTGAGCATCGCGGCAAGGGTTATCAACCCCATATCCCACTCGCCGTTTTGCGGACGAATGATGAGGCAATCTATGCGGCTTTCCTCGCCGGTTTATTTGATGCAGATGCGACCATTTATCTAAAACGCTTAGTTTCTTGGCTCACAACGGATCGCCAATTCCACGATCAGGTCAAGGCGCTGCTCTTGGCAATGGGCATCTTTACCACAACCGACCTGCAAACAACAGGACTAGGGCAATCCACTGCTTACCGCTTGCGAACAGCGCATGTGCAGGCAACACAGAAGTTGGTGGAAAAACTACCCTATTTATGCCGCATCATACCAACTGGAACGGCGCGCCGACAAACTTTAAGAGGTGGTATTCCGATCACGCGACAAGAACATCATCTTGTCTTGCGTCTGGCTGATTGTGGTGCGGAACATGCGCGTGTCCAGTCTTGGCGGCAGCGCAAGTATAATGTCTCGCGGGGCAGCTTATCACAGTTTGTCGAAGGTCACCGTGAAGCGATGTTGACCAACGGTCTAGAAAGCCTCGTCGCCACCATTGATGACGAAATCTACTACGACGAGGTGGTGGCAGTTGAAGATGGCGGTTGGCAAGATACCTATGACATTTCCGTACCGGGAACACACGCCTACGTTGCGAACGGTTTAATCAGCCATAATACCATCGCCACCGTTTCCGGCTGTGAAGGCTACGGCTGCGAACCCGTCTTTGCGCTTGCCTACATCCGCCACGTGAACGACAAAGGGCGCGATCTGCAACTGCAATATACCAGCCCACTCTTTGAGCAGGCCTTGCAGCAGGCAAAGCTCAGCCCAGCGCAAATTCAGCGCATTGTGGAGTACGTCAACACGCACGGCTCGTGCCAAGGCGCGCCCGATCTACCCGATCACATTCGGCATACCTTTGTGGTCAGCGGCGACATCACCGCCGAAGAACACATCCGTATGCAGGCAGCCATGCAGCGCTTTGTCGACAATGCCATTTCCAAAACCTGTAACTTTTTTAGCGACGCAACACCTAACGATGTGGCTACCGCCTATCAGCTTGGCTGGAAGTTGGGCTGCAAGGGCTTGACCGTCTATGTGACGGGCAGCCGTGATAAGGTGGTGCTGGAAACACATGCCACCGCCAAGACCAAAGAAGGCGAAGCACCGCCCGAAGCTGCCACCACCAGCGCGCTTGCCGCACTGAATGGCGATCAAGATCACGATCCAGAGCCGCTAACGCTGTTCCCAGAGGCGAAGAAGCCGCGCCCGCGCCGCTTGGAAGGGCGCACCTACCGCATTGGCACGCCCTTAGGCGGCACCTATATCACCATCAACGAGAACGGGCAAGGGCGTGGGCATCCCTTTGAGTTGTTCATCCACACCAGCAAGGCAGGCTCGGAAACGGCTGCCATCTCAGAGGCAATCGGGCGGCTCAGCTCGCTCATCATGCGGATGGCGTCGCCCATCCTGCCGCGTGAGCGCGTCAAAGAGATCATTCGCCAGTTGGAAGGCATCGGTGGTGATCGTGCGATTGGCTTCGGTCCGCAGCGCGTTCGCAGCCTGCCGGATGGCATCGCACAGGTGCTACGCGAATATCTGGATGAGACGAGCGACGCCGAGGAGCATTATGTGCCACTGCCCGAAGGGCGCGCCACAGCACCACAACCGCTGCTGAAAGGTGCTGCCACCACCACGCCGCCACAAGCACAACTCACCCTGATTGGTGACCTCTGCCCTGAATGCGGTGAGGCAAGCCTTGTGAATGAGGAAGGCTGCCGCAAATGCTACAACTGCGGCTATAGCGAGTGCTAAGGCGCGCATAATCAACAGGAAAAGGCTGCCCACTTCAAAAGGAAGTGGGCAGTTTATCTTGGGGCTAGTTCTTCAGGGTGGGGTCGAAAGCGTCGCGCAAGCCATCCCCAATAACGTACAAGCACAACACGGTTATGGTGATCATCAAGCCGGGGAAGACCACCAAATGCGCGCCTTTGGTGAAGAAAGTCTGTGCGTTAGAGAGCATATTGCCCCAGCTTGCCGCCGGCGGCTTAATGCCGAAGCCCAAGAAACTGAGCGCCGATTCAACCAAGATCAGGTTGCCAATATCAAGCGCCATCGCCACGATGACCACAGAGAGCAGGTTTGGCATCACATGCACCAGCATGATGCGGCTGACCGGCGCACCAATGGCACGCGCACTCACCACATATTCGCGGGCGCGGATGGAGTAGGTTTCGCCGCGCACAAGGCGGCAAACGCCAAACCATCCCAAGAAGCCTAACACTAAGATCAGCACACCGGGTCCGGGATTGATGAGCGCCACAATAATCAGCAAGAGCAGCAACGTTGGCAGCGAGCTCACTGTGGTGATCACCCAGTTGATGCCGTCATCAATTAAGCCGCCGTAGAAGCCTGCGATGATGCCCATCGTCACCCCAATGCTCACGGAGATGATGGCAGCCGCAAAGGCGATGCTCAGCGAAATCTGACCGGCATACAGCAAACGCGCCAGATGATCGCGTCCAAGGTCGTCCGTGCCAAGCACATAGGTGCGCCCGTTGGCATCCGAAATACCTGTGGTCAACAAGCCGCGCTGCACAATGGTCGAGGCAGCCTCGCCATAGGGAATATCAGAGATGCGAACTTCGTCAAGGATGCGAACATCCACCAAGCGCGGCGCGCTGAGCGAGGCGTGGATCACCGTCAGGCGCGCCGTGTCTTCCACCAGATCGCGGCTGTTGACGCTGAATGCCTTCGCTTGCAAGGCTGCCTCGCCCTCACCTGCCGAACGCCCAAACAAAATAGCCGTCGTTAGGGTTTGTGGTCTGATCTCGACATCGCGCAGCGTGTAAAGCACTTCGCCATCGGCGGCTGTGCCACGCCGAAAGGTCAGGGTGTGCCTGCCAACGGGAATTTCAGCAAGGCTGCTGGCGCTGTTCACGCCCACCCGCGCCACAATAGCACGTGGCTCATCATTTAGAAAGACTGAAAAACTCGGTGTATCAAAGCTGGCATGTGCCACAAGCAGGTCTGCCATGCCGGGCTTGGTGGTTAGTTGGCGCGCTTGAATATCCAGATGCACTTCACCCACTTCGCGCCCACCCGCACCGCGATCAAACATGACCACCACGTTCAAGCCTTGTGTGCGGTAGCGGTTATCGGGCAGGTAGATGATGCGCGCTGTGCCGCCGGGCGGGATGAAGGCGTTGTTTGGATCGGTGCGTGAGTAGCTCACCTGCAAGATGTTCTGCTCGATCACGGGCGCAAAGACCGCCAGCAGGATGAATATCAATACCACAGCCATTGCCAGCAGGGTCAGCTTATCGCGGCGTAGGCGGCGCAGCGCTAATTGCAGCAGCGATTGCCCCGCATAATACTTTTCTTCCTCTTGCTCTTTTAACTTAACAACATCTGTGCGAACAGCCATGGCAAATTCCTCAGTTAAAGCGAATACGCGGATCAATCAGCGCGTACAAAATATCGGAAAGGATGAAGCCAAGGATGGTTGCCACCGCCGAAAAGACGGTCACTGCCATGACCATTGGGTAATCAAGGGCATTGATGGACTGTAAAGTCAGTCTTCCTATGCCGGGCCAAGAGAAGATTTGCTCCGTGATGAAGGCGCCGCCCCACACGCCCGCAATCGCCGGCCCTAAAAAGGTGGCGAGAGGAATAAGCGCATTCCGTGCGCCGTGTGCAAACCAGACGCTGCGCCCTCGCAAGCCTTTCGCCCGTGCCGTGCGGATGTAGTCTTGCCCGATCACATCGAGCATTGAAGCCCGCAAATAGCGCGAATAGGCAGCCAAGCCACCGCCGCCCAACACCACCATCGGCAGCAGCAGGTGGTTCAAGCGTTCTGTTAAGGGCGGGCAGCTCTCCAGTGTGGTTGGGCAGCGGCTGCCCATCGGCAGCACGCCCCTGTTATCGGGCCCTTTGATGATGACGCCAAACAGCAAGATCAACATCAAGCCCAGCCAGAAATTCGGCACGGCGTTGATGATAACCGCTAGGACGCGCATACTGTTATCGAACAGGCTGCCGCGCAGCACGGCGGAGAGGATGCCAATTGGCACGCCCAACAGCACGCCGAATAGCAAGGCGGCAATCCCTAGCTCTAGCGTGGCGCCCAAGCGCTCTAGAAACAGATCCAGCACGCGGCGGTTTGCCACAAACGAGTAGCCAAAATCCAGCCGCAAAATGCCTAACCGATTGCCGTATTTCGGTTCGCCGCTGTTATCGCGGACGCGCAGTTCCCAGTCGTCACCGATCAGCCAGCGCAAATACTGAACAGGCATTGGGTCGTTCACGCCAAGCTGATCCGCGATACGCTCACGGTCTTGCGGCGTTAAATTTTGGTCGAGCAGCAAGGCAGCCGTCGGACCGCCCGGCGCTGCTGTCATGATAATAAACGTTAAAATGGTGATGCCGAATAAGGTCGGGATCGCCTGAACCAAACGGCGCGCAATATACTTTACCATTGCGTTTTTAAGGGGATTCCTTTCAACCCACGTTTTTTAACATGCCTTTTATCATACCTTAGGCGGATGACAAATGCTATGAAGTGTGCTGCGCTGAGTGCTTCCATTTTACGTTAGCGAGCTTAGCCTGCCAAGCACTTTATGCGATGTGCCAAACGCAGCATAATCTGCCAAAATGCGCTATGATTCGCCCAGACATCGTGGTAAGGTGAGAGTCTCTGCGTGAAAGATGCCCTGCGTTTGATGCTTGCGTTGGCAGCCCTCATTGTGTTGAGCCTGCTTGCCCTTCTGTTTATACAGGGCAACACCACCGAGCAGGGCATACAGCTTGCCCTTGCTCAGGCGCAAGGCACACGCGCCGCCTTGCAGATGGCGCTCACCGCGCAGGCTGCCACGCCCACACCGACGCGCCCTGCACCCACACTGCCACCTACTTGGACGCCAACCCACACCCTAACCGCCCGCCCAACCTTTACGATCAGCCCAACGCGCACGCCCAGCGCCACCCGCACACCAACCCGCACGCGCACGTTCACGCCCAGCGCCACCTTCACTGCAACGCGCACCTTTACGCCCAGCCATACGCCCACCATCACCTTGACGCCGAGCGTTACGGCGCTGCCAACCGATACACCACCGCCGCCCACCCTTGAAGCTGGCGCTATGCCGCCCATCGAGACAGGCGCTTACGATTTCTTCAATGTGCTGCTGATCGGCAGTGATATTCGCCCAAACAGTGTGGACTACCGCACCGACGCCCTGATCATCCTCAGCGTGAACCGCACCACCAACAGCGTGAGTATGCTCTCCCTGCCGCGTGACCTGTATGTTTACATCCCGGAGTATGGCTACGACCGCATCAACACGGCAAGTTTGTGGGGCGATTTGTATAAGCTGCCCGGCAAAGGCATCGGCACGCTGATCGCCACCGTGCGCTATAACCTCGGCATCCGCATTGATCGCTACGCGCAGGTGAACTTTGACGGCTTCAAAACGATCATTGATCAGCTTGGCGGCATTGACCTTGCCGTAGATTGCCCTGTTACCGACTTTCGGCTGCGCCAAGGCACCAACCCAAACGTGCTGGCAAACTACCAAACCTTCACCCTCAAAGTTGGCATTCACCGCATGGACGGCGATCTGGCGCTGTGGTATGCCCGTTCGCGCAACAATACCAGCGATTTTGACCGCAACCGCCGCCAGCAAGCGGTGCTGCGTGCTATCTTCAACGCCATCCGCCAGCGTGGGCAGCTGGATCAGATCGGCGCTTTGTGGGACGACCTAACCGCCCTTGTGAAAACTGACATAACGCTTGGTGACTTGGCAGGCATGATTCCGATTGCTTTGAACCTTGACGGGATCACCTTACGGAGTTATTTTATCAGCGCGCAGCAGGTTACAAGCTGGCAGACGCCGCAAGGCGCCGCCGTGCTAGTCCCGAACCGAGAGGCAATCCGCGCAGAGTTGGTGAAGTTTTTCACACCACCCACTGCCAACAGCCTGATCCGCGAACGCCCAACCATCGCGCTCTATAATGGCACAGCCAACGCCGATTGGGATCGCGTGGCTGCCGAACGCCTTGTGTGGGAAGGCTTTGCGCCGCAACTGATGGGTGCCGCCGAACGCCTGCCTGCCACGCGCATTTATGACTACACAGGCGCTGCCAAGCCGCAAAGCCTGCGCTTGCTGCTGCGTGCGCTAAACGCCACTGCTGCCAACGTCATTGATCAACCCGATCCCAACAGCGATACAGATTTTAAGGTTGTGCTAGGTGCAAATTACAATGCCTGCACTTTTAACCGCTATGGCACTAACCTGCCCTAGAGTGTTTATGTGCGAACAATAGGCTGCCTCGCCTTTTGCTCAGCCCGATTCTTGAGGAACAACATACGATGAAAATAGGCTTGTTAGCGGATATCCATGCCGATTTAGAGGCACTCGAACTCGCCCTGCTGTTCTTTGAGCAGCACCAAGTCGATCACATCCTGTGCGCGGGTGATTTGGTGGATAAAGGCAGAGAGGGCGACGCCGTGGTGGCGCGCATTCAGCAGTTGAACATCCCGTGTGTGGCAGGCAACCATGATGCTATCGCTGCCAGCACGCAAGCCTGGTATCAAAAGAACGACCCAGCGCTGGTGCCGCAGCACTTGTTGCTGAACCCTGAAAGTATCGCCTTTTTACAGGCGCTGCCGCCTTCCCTGCTGCTGGAAACGCCCACTAGCAACATCTTGCTGACGCACGCCACGCCTTGGCGCAATGATATTTACCTGCGCCCGAACGCGCCGCGCTCGCTTTTCAAGCGTGTGGCGGCGGCAGCAGCAGCCCAAGCTGCCCAGGTGGTTATCTATGGGCATACGCATATTCCCATGCAAGCGCGCATTGGCAATGTGCTGATCGTTAATCCCGGCTCAGTGTGTGGCACCTATGCACAGGGCAGCCGCACCTGCGGACTCCTCTACCTGCCCGAACAGCGCTTCCAAGTCTTCGATCTGGATTTGGGGCTGCCTGTGCGAATGGCACGCCCTGTGGATGAACATTTGGAAGAAACGCGCCTGAACGGACATCTCTAGTTCAGCAAACAGGGCGAGTGTAAGACTCGCCCTGTGGTGGGAAATGATCTGTGGCGGGTTGCTTAAAGCATCTGCGCCGCAAGGCTTTGCAGGTTGCTCCGCACGCTGCCATCTACCACATTTTCGCCCGAACGCAGCACTAAGCCGCCTAAGATGTTTGGGTCGGTGCGGAAGGTGATGCTGCGCGCACCCGTCTCCGCCTTGATCTTCTCCTGTTCGGCGCTGGTGAGTGGCAGGGCGCTGGTCACTTCCACATCGCCGCCAATGCCGCGTGCCTCAGCAGGCATGGCTGCCAGAAAATCGTTGACGATTGCCTGAGCGCGTGCCTCATCCAAGTGACCAACCAAGCGCTCGGTTGCCGCGATTGAGATGCGGGCGACCTGATCGCGCACGCCGGCGAGGATGCTATCACGCTCGGCGATGGCATCTTCACGTGCCTTCGCACGGAGTGTTTCTGCCTCACGCTTGGCTTCCTCAATCAGGGCGCGGGTTTGGTCTTCACTGCGCCCACGCGCTTCTTCCACCAGGCGATTCGCCTCAATGCGGCGCTGTTCCATCAGCTTATCTGCCTCACGGCTTGCCTCGGCAAGGCGCTGCTCGGCAGCGCGTGCGTCTTCCAAGCCTTTGGCAATGCGCTCACGGCGTGTTTCAAGTGCCTTCACCAATGGCTTCCAGACCAGCAGCCACAGGATCAGCGAAACGATGACAAAATTGACGATCTGCGCGAGCAGAAAACCGCCATTAATACCTAGACGTTCCAACGCAAACCTCCTCGCGCTGCTGCAATTAGACGAACAGGGCGATGAGCGCCACCACGAGAGCGTAGATGGCGATGGCTTCGGTGAACACAATGCCGAGGATCATGTTCGTTTGGATGATGCCTGCTGCATCGGGATTGCGACCAATCGCCTGCAAGGCACCGTTCACCAATAGACCCACGCCAATACCGGGCCCGAACGCGCCGAGCATTGCTAAACCCGCAGCAAGAAACTTCAAACCAGCATCCGTCATTGTGAGTTTTCCCTTCTGTTATGCATCTGCCTGATAAGGTTATCGTAACTGTGTGCAGCGTAGTGGTGCGCGCCATTGCCATGCGCTTCATCGTGACCGTGTTCATCATCCCCGTGATGCACCACCGCCTGTGAAGCATAGATAATCGTGAGGATGGCGAACACATATGCCTGAATGCCACCCACGAACAACTCTAGGAAGTAGATCGGGATCGGGAGGAACACCGCGATCAGGAAGCTGAAGACGATCAGCAGCACGCCGCCTGCAAACACCGCGCCGAAAAGACGGAAGGTGAGTGAGACGATACGCGAAAGTTCCGAGATAATCTCGATCAAGCCGACCAAGAAATCAATGGCACCCAGCGGCTTCTTGCTCAGTTTGCCAAGCGCCGGTAGGTTGATGAACTTGAAGAAGTAGGCGCCACCCAGTGCCTGAATGCCCCACACCTGCACCAAGATGACCACGATCAAAGCGAGCGCGATGGGCAAGTTTAGGTCAGTCGTCATGCCGCGGAAGAACGGCACCAGCGTGAAGCGCTCTGCTTCCGCCGCTTTGATTTTCTTTTCGGCAGCCTCTAGCTTTTCTTCTTCGGTCTCAAACTGCGCCTTTTCTTCTGCCGTCAGCACCTTCAGCATTTGCTTGTGGTGATATTCTTCACGCGCCTTCGCTTCTTTTTCGGCATCCCAAGTGCCGCCGCCAGCTTCATAGGCAGCGCGCTTATCGGCGATGGCGCGATCTTCCAATGCCTGTGCTAACGGCGGCTTCGCCCAAGGATATTCTTCCTCGCAGTGCAGCGTGTTGGCACGGACAGCCTTCACGCCGGCGCGCTCGCTCAGGTTAAAGACGCCGTCGCCGTCGTTATCACCGTTGAAGAGCGTCAGAATGCCGCCGGGCTGCTTGTTGGCATTCAGCCCGCTGACGCCATAGCCAAGCTGACCGGGCGCTAGGGGATCAGTCTCGTCGGCAAAGACGTTGTATTCGGCACAGACTGTCAAGCCAACTGATTCAACGCCCGGCACCAGCTTGATCCAGTTGCCGACCAGAATCAGCATAAAAATGGACGCTGCCACTGGGAAGACCGCACGCGTCCGTTTGCCGAGCAGGTTGTACGCCTGATTATAGAGGAACTCGCCGATTAGCTCGATGAAGTTCGTCAAGCCACGCGGCACAAAGCGATCTGGGCTGGCACTGCGGTAAGCACGCCCCACCACAATCGCCATGAGGATCAGCAGCGCATCCACCAACAACAATGAAGTCATGGTATTGGTGAAGTCGAAGCCGGGCAAGATGTTCCCCACCAACACCTCCGCCGGCAGCGAGATGACGGGCAGCGCCACACCTGCACCAATCGAAGGCAGGAAGGTGAAGGGCAGCCATACACACAGGACAGCCACAAAAAGCACAAGCCCGACAAAGATGATAAAGCCGCGTGTTGCAGCGCTCATGTCAGCCTCCTTGTGGCTCGATGGAAGAATAGCAATCCGCTAATCAAAAAGAGACCTCCTTTAATGTGCGTTTCCGCGATTCGTACCCGAAGGGCTGTGCCATAGGCAGTCATTGGCTATCGGTTTCCGCCTCAGCCTCAACTGCGGTTGGGTCAGGTTTGGCGAAAGGCGTCTGCGGGATGACACGCGCAATCAATTTTCGCGTCAGCCAAATGGCTGAAGCAAGGTTCAGCGGCGCACCCGCCACGGCGCAAATTAAGGTTGCGATGCGCCGTTCGTTACCCAATAATCCATCTAGCCACAGACCGACTAGGATTGAGACAATTGCCAAGACAGCCATATAACAGCCCATCGCGCCGGCTAGTCCAACGGCGATCTGCGGTGAATTGCGCGACGGAGTCATACAGTTAATCCTGCCTTGTTTGCGTAATCTATCACAAGCCTAGCTAAAGCGCAATCCTTTGTCAAGGCGTGGCTCAGCAAAAGCCTTTGGTAACTGCCTTAGACTTTTTCAAAACGTCTCTAAAACGTCTTCAAAACGTTACCCAACTGCCCTAATACACTAGCACGACTAAGCGCAAAGGGCAAATCAGGTTTTGGCAGCCTCAGCGCCCGCGCCGCAAACTGCTGATGAACAGCCCGGCGATTCCCAGCGCGCCCAGCGCCAAAATCGGCATGATGGGCGGCACGCCACCACCGCTGATGACGCTGCCTACCCGTGCGGGCAAGGTTGCCTCTGCATAGGGCGGCGGGTAGGTGAAAGTTGGCAGGGGCGCGCCCGCCACAACAGGCTCTGGCACGGCTGCCGCTAGGGTAAAGACGCCCGTTGCCTGCGCCTGCAAGGCGGTTGCCGTCTGTGGTGCGCCCGGCGTCGCCGTCAGGAATTCGGCGGTCGCTTGCGCGCCTGCCGTCTGCAAGTTTGCGGTTGGCACAGCGTCAAGGTCAATGGGCGGCAGCGAGTCGAACTCGCCGCCGCTGAGCGTCACCACCTCACGGTAGACCCACGCCAAGCCCGTTGGCGATAGCTCAAATTGAATCTGAATCCACTCGCCATAGCGCCCGCGTGCCGCGAAAAACTGCCCCGGACCAACCTTGCGCAAAATTTGCGCGTCTAGGCTTGGCGCGGTGCGGATGTTTGCCTCTAGGCGCGCCTCAACGCGGATCAAGCCCACATTGACCGTTGGCGTGCGGGTGGGCGTCACGCTCGGCAGCAGTTCAACCGTCGGCGTGAGGGAGGGAATGACCAGCTGGGGTGGCGTTGGGTTGCCCTGTGCGCGCAGGGCGGGTAGTTCACCGCCCAACAAGCGCACACCAAGCAGCCCTATCAACAAGAGCGCAGCCGCCAACGTGCTGCGTAAGACACGGCTCATAGCCTATACTCAATACAGTTAGCAATGCCGCCTATTATAGCGCACGCCTAACCGACTGCCGCCCTCAGATGTGAAAGACTCGCGGCGCAAGGGCAACGGTTTCGCGCTGGCGCGCCTCAAAACGCGCCAATTCGGTGATGCCCAGCTTGCCGAGCAAGTCTTCGATCTTCTCGCTGGCATAGCCAACTTCGGTTGGGCGGTGCGCGTCGGAGCTGAAGGTGATCGGAATGCCCAGATCGCGGGCGTAGGCGATCATGCGCGCCGTCGGGAAGGGATCCGTAGTCATTTTGCGATAGCCACTGGTGTTAATCTCGATACACACATCGGCGGCGCGGATTGCTTCGAGCGCAGCGTCTTGCAGCGGCTCAATCGCCTGTGGCAGCGGTTTCGGCGCGTAGGCAGTGACGGCGGTGCTGTGCGCGATAATATCGAACATGCCGCTATGGGCAGATTTTGCCAGCAGGCGGTAATATTCGGCGTAGATCGGCAGCACATCGCTCACGCCATCCCAACGGCGCGCATCGTAGACGTTGCGCCCATTGATGTAATGCACCGACCCGATCAGGTAATCGAAGGGATAAGGCGCCACCAGCGCAGCGCAGGCAGCCTCTGCCCCTTCGATGTAGTCCACCTCCAAGCCCAGCCGCACCGTGATGCGCCCGTCATAGGCTGCCTTCAGGCGCAGCACTTCCTCAACGTATTGCGGCAATTCATCCTTTGCCATCGCAATGGTGGGCATCGGATCATTGCCGTCTTGCCAGTAGATCGGCGCATGGTCAGAGATGCCAATCTCGCTTATGCCAAGCGAAAGTGCCTGCTGGATGTAGTCCTCAATCTGCCCTTGTGCGTGTCCGCAGCGGCTATGGTGCGTGTGATAGTCTACAGGGATCATCCGTACCTCATTTTGAAGTTAACGCTACACAAAAAGCCCGCCTTGCGGTGGGTGCAAGGCGGGTTCATCAACGCGCCTCTGAACCGTGCGCGCCTTAGACGGGCAGTGCGACCAATTGGTTCAGCGCATCGCGCAGCACATGCTCTGGCAGCGCGCCGGCTTGCTGACCAACAATCTTGCCGCCCTTCACAAACATCAAGGTAGGAATGCTCATGATGTTGAACGCCTGCGAAATGCCCGGATTCTCGTCCACATTCACTTTAGCAATCCGCACCTTGCCGCTAAATTCCGCTGCCAGCTTATCTAGGATGGGCGCTACTTGGCGGCACGGACCGCACCATTCCGCCCAAAAATCCACCAAGACGGGCAGTGCGCTCTCAATCACTTCGCTGCGGAAGGTGTGTTCGGTCACCTTCACCGGCTTGGTATCCACACGGGCGGCGGGCTTGGCGGCGGTTGGTGCCGCAGGCGTTTGCTTGGCGGGCGCATGGGCAGCCAGCATCTCGACCATCGCACCGACATCGGTTGACCACGGGCGGCTGCGGCGGGCAAGCGGTTCACCCTTCACCATAGCGATCAGCAGTGGGTGCTTGCCTACTTCAAACCGTTCGGCAAGCTCTGGCGCACGGCTGACATCTGCCTTCACAACCAACATGCGCCCGCTGTAGGTGCGTGCGGCGTTATCCAGCTCCTGTTTCACGTCCGTGCGGAGCGACTCACCGTTCCACAGCATAAGCAGCACGGGCAATTCACTGCGGAGCATTTCATCAAGTTCAGCGCTGCTTGCCACCAGCAGCGGCGTATCTGCTTTTGCGATTGCCATTTTGACGCTTTCTCCAAGTCTGTAGCGATAAAGGTCTCTGATTCCTATTGACAGCGCGCACGTGCCAAGCCTTACGCAGCGGATTGCTAGAATGCCACACGCCAAACATTGTAATTTTAGCACAGCTTGCGGGCTGTGATCAAGCATCATCGCGCCAGCACCGATTGCCCACCCTGCTTGATGAATCGCCCGCCCTGCGGTAAGGTCTGCCAAAAAGCAAAGATTGCGTTATAATTCTAAACAAACCTGCATTTTTTTGTAGATTTTAGGAGAATCAGCAGTATGACAACTGCCCAACCTGTGCTGCCCGTGCCAACGGCAGCAGATGATCCAATCACTATCAGCTACCCACGCTGGCGAACGCGCCTGTTGCTTGGCTTAAGCATTGCCACCGTGCTAGGCATGTTCGTGATGCTCTACATGGCGTTCTTCTACGCCGGCACGGATGCTGTGCAAGGGCATGCCCAGCGTATTTTCTATGTGCATGTCTCGTCATATGCGGGCGGCTCGGTCGTCTTTTTCATCACGGTGTTGGCAGGCATTGCCTACCTTGCCACCCGCAATCAGAAATGGGATCAGCTCGCCGTGAGCAGTGTTGAAGTTGGCTTGCCGCTGATGACGGTCTGCCTTGTGACGGGGTCGGCTTGGGCGCGCCCAATTTGGAATACGTGGTGGACGGCTGACCCACGCTTGAACGGCATGGCAGTCATGTGGCTGCTCTACGCTGCCTACCTAACCTTGCGCGGCGCCATTGAAGACCCAGATCGGCGGGCGCGCTTTGCGGCAATCTATGGCATCCTCGCCTTTGCCAGCGTGATCTACGTCTTTATGATTCCGCGAGTGCGCGATGACACTTTGCACCCGGTGGTGATCGGTCCGAGCGTGACGAACCCGACCGCGCAGGGCGAATTTGAAGTCCGCACTGATCCGCGCATCGGTGCGACGATGGGCGTGGCGATGACATGGTGGTGCGTGGCAGCCGTGGTGCTGCTATGGCATCGCGTGCGTGTGGAGAACCTGGCAGCACAGGTGCAGTTGCTCAAGGCGCGCCTGCTTGCACAGACTAAGTAGGGCGGCTGAGCGATGACAACACCCAGCAACATCGAATACATGATCTTGGGCTATGCCGCCACCGCCGTGATCATGCTGCTGCTTGTTGGCTATCTGGTGCTGAAGGTGCGCCGCCTGCGCCAAGAGGCAACGATGCTGCAAGACTTGGCAGAGGACGAAAAAACAGCAGACGACTGAGACGAACAAAGGCGGGAAGTGTTTTTCCCGCCTGCTGGCTAAACGCTGCTGGTGGCAGTTTTAGGCGCGTCGTCAGCCGATGGTGCGCCGCGGTCCGAAACCGTGATGGTTGCCGAGAGCAGCGGCACGCGTTGTTCGTCTGCCCTGCCTTCCTGAAAGATCAGATAGCCGCGTTCACGGTCGGCAAAGTTGTAAAAGGTTGGGAAGCCAGCGGCGAGGGCGTTGGTCAGCGAATCGATCAGGGCGGTGAGGTTCGGCGCAAAGGTGAAAACGGTGTAGCGCGTCTCGCTATGCATTCCGCCAAAATCTTCGGGCGTGCCGTGCCGCGAAAGGCTTTCTGCCAGCGTGTGACCAAAAAAACCAAGCACCTCATCGGCTGCCACAAAGCCATAGTAATCGCGGAAGGCGTTAAAGCCATTTAGCGTGATTTGCAAGCGCTGCCAGTTGGTGCGCGCCGCGAAGGAGCTTTCTGCTTCACGGATAGCAGATTCAGTCGGCAAGTTTGTGCGGTCATCGGTTAATGCTTCACGGCTGGCGCGCCGCAGCGAGCCTTGTGCGCGCAAGCGTAGCTCCTCAATATCAAAGGGCTTGGTGATGTAATCATCCGCGCCAAGCTCTAAGCCCGCCACTTTATCCGCACGGCGATCCCGCTGCGTCAGGAAGATGATTGGGATGTATTTGGTGAGCGGTGTCGTCCGCAAGCCTTTGCACACATCAAAGCCATCCATATCCGGCAGCATGACATCCAGCAGGATCAGGTTGGGCGATTTCGCCCGCGCCATAGCGATGCCTTCTTTGCCGTTCAGGGCGTTAAAAATCTCGTAGCCTTGCGCTGTGAAATAGACTTGTAGCATTTCTGCCACGTCAAAATCATCTTCGATGAGCAGTAAGCGTTTTTTGAGCATGGTTCCTCGCTTTAGGCTAAGCAGCGAATGCTATTCTAACACAGCATCAACACGAAACTGCCCTTCGATGGCATCGGCAGCGTTTGCCGTCACTTGTTCACGCGCCAGCGATTGGCGCACCACATCGTCACGCAGCACGTTGCTCAGCGGCAGCACACTGGCTGTGGGCGGAATATCGGCAGTGTCAAGCTGGTCAAGGCGCGAGGCGTACTCCAGCACCGCCGAAAGCTGATCGGCATACTGCTCTATCTCACTCTCGGTCAGGCGCAGTTTGGCAAGTTCGGCAATCTGCATCACTTCTTCACGGCTCAGTTTCATAGGTTTTCCCAACGCATTGGCATGCCAAAGGTGCTGTCTTGTGCGCCATTATAACAGACTTTTGGCGCGCATTGTATCCATTGCACATTTATATATTTTGAGAAGCGCTTTCGAACGTGGCGCAGGGTTCACACGGATGCGCTCCACAGGCGGTGACTTCGAGAGAGCTTCCCGCTCAAACTGCCCCTTATGCATTTTTGAAAGGATTGCTAGGCGTTCGGCAGCAGTGCGGAAGACGCCCTCTAGGTAGCGCTCAACTTTGGAAGCGACCTTGTTTTTACTAATTTCAACCTCAAACTCTGCTATACTGTTGCCGTATGCGTTGTTGCAATCCTTCGACGAGGCAAGTGAATGAGCCTTTCCCAACGGGCTGCCAAAGGCATGATCTGGGCATATAGCGCCTACATGAGTGGGCGCTTGATGACGTTGCTCAGCACGGCGATCCTAGCGCGCCTGCTGCTGCCCGACGACTTCGGTCTGATCGGCTTTGCGCTGATCATCCTCAACTTTGTGGAAGTCGTCCGCAGCTTTGGCATCAACGATGCCCTGATCTACCATGATGAGGAACGCGCCCTAACCGCCGACACAGCCTTTTGGATCAACCTTGCCGTCGGCGCCTTGCAATACGGCTTGCTTTTTGCGGCAGCGCCGCTGCTGGCGCAGTTGTTCGGCAATCCTGCTATCAGCGAGATTGTGCGCGTGATGGGCTTGGCATTCATCCTCGAAGGGCTAGGGCAAGCGCACGCTGCCCTGCTGCAAAAAGACCTACGCTTCCGCAAACGCTTCCTGCCCGATCTGATCGCAGCCGTGGTGAAAGGCATCGCCACTGTGTTGATGGCGTTCTTAGGCTTGGGCGTCTGGAGTTTGGTCTACGGGCATTTGGTGGGTGTGGGCGTGCGTGTGGCGGCGCTGTGGTGGCTTTCGGCGTGGCGTCCGCGTTTCCGTTTTGGGTGGGCGCGTGCGCGTGCCTTGTGGCAGTATGGCGTTCATATTCTGCTCTTTAACCTATTGGCGGTGGCGCTTGATCAGGCTGACCAACTGGTGATCGGCTTGATTTTAGGCGCAACGCAGCTTGGGTATTTCACCATCGCCTATAAAATTCCCGAACTGCTGATGGCGAACTTCAGCCTGATCCTGACGCGCATTCTGTTTCCCGTCTTTGCGCGCCTGAAAGATGACCGCGCCGCGCTGACGGGCAGTTTTCTTGCCACCACGCAGTATACAGCCTTTGTGACGTTTGGCATTGGCTTCACGCTCTTTATGGTTGCCCCGCAGCTTGTCGCCTTTGTGTACGGCGACCAGTGGGCGGCGGCTGTGCCACTCTTTCAGGTGCTATCGCTGCTGGGCATTGCCTATACCATCCCATGGGCAGCCGGCGATGCCGTCAAGGCGATTGGGCGTCCGGCGTTGCAGACAGAGCTGCTCTTGGTGGAAAGCCTCTACACCTTCCCGCTGATCTGGCTGCTCGGCGCTAGTACGGGAATCGCAGCGGCGGCGTCCTTTGGCAACCTGATCGCCTCCCTGATTGCGGCTGCCGTGCGTTTGCTGATCATTGCGCGGCTGCTCCAGTTTTCACCTAAGGTGTTCGTCGGGCTGTTTCGCGCACCGTTAGCCGCAAGCGTCGGGCTGCTGCTAGGGCTAAGCCTGTGGCAGCAGATTGCCGCGCCGCTGCCTTTGCTGCTAAATCTGATCGGGGCAGGGCTGGTTGCGTTAAGTATTTATATGACAATCCTATTTTTAATGGCGCGCCAGCCACTCCGTCAGGCATGGGCAGTCGGCGTGAGTTTGATGCGTCGGCGTCAGGCTGAAGCAGCCTTAGAGACTGATACACCGTCCGTTTAGGCAGGGCTGATGAGGAGTTATACAACATGTTGACCGATGGTCTTGAGCAAGTTGCTACGGCACACCACAGCAGCAACCTATACGTCACCCTCAGCCACAATCCTGCCGATTTGGTCGCCCTGAAAGCAGACTGGGAAGCCTTACAAGCGCAGAGCGCCAACCACTGCCTGTATAACAGTTGGGAGTGGGTCACGTTGGTGTGGCAGCACCTCTGCGAAGGCGATGATCTATGGCTGCTGACTGCCCGCGACTCTCAGGATAACTTGATTGGTGTGGCGGCACTGCTGCGGCATACTTTTTCGCCCATCCGCGGCACACGGTGGCAGCAGATCAGCTTTTTGGCGGCGCAGGTGGACTGCGATCACCTTGATTTTGTGTGCGCGCAGGGCAAAGAGGCGCCGGTTGCGGAGGCATTCATGGCTCGCCTTTACCAAGAGCGCCACCAATGGGATAGGCTCTGCCTTGCCAGCCTACCCGAAGGCTCACCTACGCTTGAAGTGCTGCGCGCCTACACCGACCCTGAGCAAGCACAGCCCGAACCTGAAAGCTGTCCCTTCATCGCGCTGCCTGCCACGTGGGATGCCTACTACAACGAAGTGCTAGGGCAACGCAAGCGCAAGAATTACCGCCGCGATCAGCGCCGCTATGCAGAGGCGTTCGGCGGGAATTGGTCTTGGGCGCGTGTGCAAACTGCCGACGAATTACCCGCCTTTTTTGATGACCTTGTGCGCCTGCATCAGGCAAAGTGGGAGGCACTTGACGCGCAAGGTGCTTTTGGCACGCCGCGCCTTGCCGCCTTTCATCGGGCAGCCGCCGAGCGCTTCCTCGAACGGGGCTGGTTGCGGCTCTATCGGCTGATCATCAACGGCACAGTTGCCGCTGCGGACTATGGCTACGCCTATCTAGGGCGCTATTATGCCTTTGCCGCTGGCTGGGAGGCGCAGTTTGCCGAATACAGCCCGGCGAGATGCTAACAGGTATCACCATTCAGCAGGCGATTGCCGAAGGGCTGACGATTTTTGATTTGCATCGCGGTGATCAGCCCTACAAATATCAGTGGGGCGCCCAAAACGCCTATGATCACACGCTTGTTTGTCGGCTGAGCGAACGGGCGCGCCGTGAACAACAGCTTTTGAACACGGCGCGCAGCCTGTGGCAAGGCTTTAAGCGCGTTGTGCCGAAAGATTTACGCCGCCAACTGGTGCGCCTGATCAAGACCGATCCGAAGAGTTGGCTCATCTTCACACTGCCAGCCTTTGAAGAATTCGCCCTGTTGTTAGCAATTTTCTAGGATGGTGTTGCCTTCCGCATGACGGGAGGCGCATACGGCTGCCAACGCTACCGCTTACCCGTCAGAGCGTGTATAATGCCGCCAGACACACCAACAGCACAAAAGGACACCCCATGCGGCTAGGCATTATTGGCTTGCCCAACAGCGGCAAGACGACCCTCTTCAACGCATTGACGCGCAGCAACCGCCCCACTGGCGCTGTCAGCGGCGGCAAACTCGAAGTCTTTACGGCGGTGGTGCCAGTGCCAGATGATCGGATTGATCAACTCAGCGCCATGTACAAGCCGAAAAAGACCATCTATGCCACCATCACCTACACGGATATTGCCGGGCTGGAGCGCGGCATCGGCAAGGAAGGCATCAGTGGTGAACTGCGTAATCAACTTCAGCAGGTGGAAGGCTTCATCCATGTGGTGCGCGCCTTTGAAGATGAGAACGTGCCGCATCCTGAGATCACAGTTGATCCGCTGCGCGACCTTAGCACAGTGGATACCGAATTCCTGCTCAGCGATCTGGTCACCATCGAGAAACGCCTAGAACGCCTGAGCGACGAGCGGCGCAAAGGCAAGCCGTCTAACCCTGCCACCTTTGAGGCTGAGCTGGAGGCGCTGACACGCTTCAAGGCGCACCTTGACGCCCTAAAGCCGCTGCGCGACCTTGAGATTGGCGAAGATGAGCGCCGCCTCGTGCGTGGCTACGGCTTGCTCTCGCTGAAGCCCGTCTTGGTCATCTTCAACGCGGGCGATCAGCCCTTTGAGGTGGCACGCGCAGCGGATTACCAACACAGGAATACCCGCCTGATCAGCTTGCAAGGCAAGCTCGAAGCGGAGATCGCCCAGTTGGAAGGCGACGATCAGCGCTTGTTCCTAGAAGAATATGGCATTCAAGAGGCGGGCGCACAACGCGCCATCCGCGAGAGCTACGAACTGCTGCACATTCACGCCTTTTTCACCGTTGGACCTGACGAAGTGCGCGCCTGGACGATTCCCGTCGGCGCAACTGCCCAAGAGGCAGCCGGCACCATTCACTCGGATTTGGCACGCGGCTTCATTCGGGCTGAGGTAACCGCTTGCACCGATTTGCTGACGCTCGGCAGCGAGGCAGAGGTGAAAAAGCAAGGCAAGATGCGCCTTGAAGGCAAAGAGTACATCGTCAAGGATGGCGACATTCTGCATGTGCGCGCCAATGTGTAAGGACGTGCGATCATGGTAAAAGCGCTCGTCACAGGCGGCACAGGGTTTCTCGGCGCGCATGTTGCCCGCGCCCTTGTCGAAGGCGGGCATCAGGTGCGCGTGCTGCGGCGTGCTAACTCACGCACCGATCTCATCGCCGATCTGCCTGTTGAACATGCCATCGGCGATGTTACCGATGCCGACTCGCTGCGTGCGGCAGTGGCAGGCTGTGCATGGGTCTTTCACACGGCAGCCATTGCTGATTATTGGCGCGCACAGCGTGCCAAAATGTATCAGGTGAACGTGGAAGGGGCGCGCAACGTCTTTCAGGCGGCACGTGCCGCCGGTGTGGCGCGTGTTGTGCTGACCAGCAGCGGTGCAGCGGTTGGCTTGCGCGCTGACGGGCTGCCAAGTGATGAGTCCGTGCCATTTAATCTGCCACCTTCGCGCTTTCCCTATGGGCATAGCAAATCCTTAGCAGAGCAAGAGGCGCTGCGGGCTGCGGCAGACGGGCTGCCCGTCGTCACGCTTAATCCGTCGGTCATCTTCGGTCCCGGCGATCTCAACCTGATCTCTGGCAGCCTGATCGTCGAGCCAGCCCGCGGCTTAGTGCCGCCTTTCTACCCAGCCGGCGCCGTGACTGCTATTGACGTGCGCGATGTGGCAGCCGCACACCTTGCCGCCGCTGAATACGGCGCAATCGGTGAGCGCTATCTGTTAGGCGCGCAAGATGCCACCTACCGCGAACTGTTCACCATGATCTGCGAGATCGTCGGTGTGCGCGCACCAACGCTGCCGCTGCCGAAAGCGCTGGCAACGCCGCTTTCGTATGCCGTTGGCGCGCTGAGCAGGCTGGGCATCAAGCTGCCCATTAACGCTGACCAAATTTGGCTGAGTGCGCGCCGCGTGCTGTTCGATTCAAGCAAGGCGCGGGCTGCCTTCGGCGCACCACGCATCACACTACGCCAATCGTTAGAAGATACTTACCAATGGTACGTCCGTCAGGGCATGATCACGCGGCGCATCTGAAGATCGCCCCATAAGCGTGGCAGTGAGCTAAACAGCGCACCACGCTATAATCAGCGCACGCAAACGTTCACCCAAGCGGAGGCTTACAGATGGCTCGGAAACACCTTATGCGCGTAGTTGGTCTGCTGGTGGCAGCCCTATTTGCCCTGAACCAGACTGCCACCAAGGCACAGCTAACGGCGCAGGCGGCTGCCCTGCTTGATCAAAATGGCAGCCTTACCTTAGTGACCATTGATCAGAATGGCACGCTTAACACGCTGCGCCCAGTGGAAAGCTACAGCGCGATCCTCTCACCGCTGGCGAACAGCTACGCGCAAATCCTCTACAATCAGGCTGATGTGCTGTTGGAGTATGGGTACCTCAATGGCGAAACGCGGCAGCTGACCATCAGCGCCCCTGAGAACCTCATCATGCACCCGGTCTTTGATAAGCAAGGCGATACGCTGCTGTTCACGACTGCCACTTTTGAAGGCGCCTGGAAACTCTATTTCGTCAGCCTGACTGGTGAAGTGCGCTGGCTGGAGGGCAACTTCACCTTTGAGCAAGGGAAAGAAGATGCCAACACCGCCTATGGCGTTCTGATGCCACTTTCAGATTGGGATTCCACCAGCAGCCGTTTGCTCACCTACCGCGTCATGCCCTTCACCGAGAGCTTTTTCTTGGGCTTGTTCACGGTTGACCTGAGCGCCGCCGTGCCAAGCAGCCGCGGCACACCCCTGAGCATGTCTGCCGTTGCGCCGCGTGGCGCACTGGGATCCAGCGTGACGGCGTTGCCCTCACCTGATCAAAACTTTGCGATGGAAGCGGTGGTAGACCGTGAAAATCCAGCGGCGGGCTATCCAACGGATGTGCCTTACTACCTCCCATTCACCGGCTTGAACCTGCACGACCTGAACAACAACAGCCGCCAAAAATTAAGCGTGCCGCAAGGGCAGGGCATTGGCAGCGCGGTTTGGGCGGCGGATAGCAGCACTTTCTATTTTGCGGCGGGCTACTATCGCCAGACGACCTCCCCCGTTGCGCCAACGCTCTACGCGCACAGGCTTGGTGGTGCCACCAGCATGGTTGCTCGGCTCAGCCTGAGTGATTCTGAGGCGGTCTCAGGCTTATTGATCTGCGGGGAGCGCGTCTACTATGTGCTGACTGGGGCAGCCGAATTCCAGCCGCCGGATAGCTTGAACACCTTCACACTCAGCAGCACCAACCCACAGACCATTCTCAAGAGCGAGCGTTCGATCATCTTGCTAGGGTGTGTGCATTCGCAGTAACGCTTGGGCAGGGGCGAGCGTGCCTTGCCCCTCTAAATTTAGGTGTTTTCGCAACGTTTTCCCACCGCTTGGTTGCCTTGTGGATGGGGTGGCGCTACAATTGCGGGCAAGATCGAGAAAGTGTGCCGTCGGAAGGTGGGAAGTGTTGTGAGCCGCCGTGCGCTGTTGGGCTTCCTTGCCCTGAATGTGCTGGTAACCTTCATCGTGATGCTTGGGGTGATCCTCGTCAATGAGGCACGCGGCAGCGTCACGCCCACGCCCGTTCGCAGTATGCTGCAAGTGGTGATCACCGCCACGCCCGACCCAAACTACACACCGCCTGTTATCTACATCGTGGTGACTGCCACGCCGCCCAGCGGCATTGCCATTCAGCCCACGCCCGGCGAAGGCACCCCACAAGCGACCTTCAGCGGCGAAGGTGCGCCGCCACTGGATCCCGCCCTGCTGCCGCCCAACCTTGAAACCGCCGTCCCCGCTGATCCGAACGCCTGCCCAACCTATACGATTGTGGCGGGCGATGTTGCCAGCGTCATTGCCCAGCGCTTTGGTGTTTCGCTGGCAGACCTGATGCGCGCCAACAACCTGCGCGATGCAGACCTGACGCGCCTGCAAATTGGGCAGGTCTTGGTTATTCCGCTGGGTGGCTGTGGCTTGGCAACTGATACGCCCACGCCACCTGCCAGCCCTACCCAAACGGCAACGCCGCCCTCTACCTCGACCGCCGTGCCAACCCTTGCCGCCGATCAGCTTAAGATCGAAATCACACAGATCATCAGCGCCGGCGATATCACCCAAGAAGGGATTGAAATCCGCAACATCAGCGGCAGCGTGGTGGAAATTGGCGGCTGGACGCTCAGCGATAGCAAGGGCAACACCTACACTTTCCCGGACTACCAAATGTTTGAAGGGCGGCGCGTCGTCATCTACACACGCGGCGGCGACTCCACACCCCTAGCGCTTTTCTGGGGCTTACCACGCGCCATTTGGGATGATCCTTCTCAAGTGGCAGTGATTTTGGATGCAGATGGCAATGTGCAGGCGCGTTACAGCCTGCGCGAAGGTGCGCCGCCGTCAGGCACACCGCTTGAAGCACTTGTGCCAACGCCGACTCCTTAGGATGATGATGTGAGGCAACCAGGATGATGAAACGTGGTGTTTTCTTAATGCTGATCGGCGTGCTGTGCGCTGCGCTGAGCGCACCTGCCCACGCGCAGAATGGTGTGCTAAGCCGCCTGCTGCGCCAAATCCCAAACACGGCGGCAGCGCGCACTGTGATCTGGTTTGGTTCGCTTGGCGCGCTCGAACGCACCCTAAATGCGACGGTGAGCAGCCGTGAAGATGTAGACCGCCTGCCGCTGACGCAGCGTGCCACCTACCTCTCGGAGATTGGGCGGCTGGTCTACTATTCACAGTATAGCGGCTTGGCGCGGGCACCAGAATGGCTGGCAACCTTTGGCATCAACAGCTTTGCCATTGAGCAAGAGCTGACTGTTGGCAGTGCGCCTAATCAGGTAGCGATTCTTGAAGGCAGCTTCGATGTAGCGAGCATCACGGCTGCCTTGCAGCAGCTTGGCTATCAGACGCAAGACGTGAATGGCAGCCTCATCTTCGCCATCGGCAACGATAATAGTTCACCAAGTGGCAGTGTTGGCAGCCTTGCCGCCGATAAGCTGAATCGGATCGCGCTCTCAGCCAATCGGATCATCGCGGCTGCCTCCAC
The DNA here is from genome assembly GCA_034436355.1 of Anaerolineae bacterium. Lineage (GTDB taxonomy): Bacteria > Chloroflexota > Anaerolineae > Aggregatilineales > UBA2796 > CP2-2F. The sequence continues at coordinate 62,822 of DAOTVQ010000020.1, read as the reverse complement.
GGCTGCCCTTGCGCCCGCCCTTTCACCAACGCCTAGCCTTGCCGACGATCCTATTTATGGTGCGCTGAGTGCTGCCCTTGACGCACCTGGCAGCCTGCTGTCTGCTGTGCTGTTTGATGGCGCTTACGCCGCTGCCAACCTGATTGGCAGCACGCCAAGCGCACCGAATGGCTTACCCGCCTATCAGGCAGGCGGCATTGGCTACTATCGCAGCGGCAGCACACGCGCTCTGACGATTGCGCTCGTCTATGCGGATGCCAATACGGCAGCACAAGCGGGCAGCGTGTTGGTGGCGCGCTTGGGCAGCTACATCAGTCCCGACCAACCTGAACGCCCGCTTTTTGAAGGCTGGCAATTCAGCATAGATGTGCAGCAAATCAACGGTGTGCCTGTGCTGATGGTCAGTGCGGACATGCCCGCCGAAAGCGATGTGGCATGGGTAGCGTTGGTGCAAGCGCGCGATCTGGGCTTTTTGCGCCCACAGTAGCAATAGGGATGAACGATGTTCCTAGAAGAGACAGTCAGTGGCTTCCTCCTCTTTCTGGCAACGGCGCTGGGTGCGGCAGTTACCGCGTTGTGGGCGGGCATGGCGCTCTGGACGTGGCGCGATATTCGGGCGCGCTCGCGGGATGGGCTGGCGCACGGCGCGGCAACGTTGTTGGTTGCCCTGCTGAACGTCTTTGGGCTGCTGGTCTACCTGATGCTGCGCCCACGCGAGACGTTGGCAGAAGCCTATGAGCGCTCGCTTGAGGAAGAAGCGCTGTTGCAGGGCATTGAAGAAAAACCGATGTGTCCCGGCTGTGGCAGACCGTCTCAGGTGGCGTGGCAAGTCTGCCCGTATTGCCATACGCGCCTGCGGAAACCTTGTGTGCAGTGCAACCAACTGTTAGAGTTGGCATGGACGCTCTGCCCGTATTGCGCCACAGTGCAAGTGGCGGAAGCCGCACCGCGCCCGCGTCGGCGTGGTGCGCCACAACCAGCCCCTCTCGAATACATTGAAGGCGAAGGCGATCTGGAATAAAACAGGCGTTTAAGGGTGTGGGCGTGCCAACGCCTTGCGGCGCGCTCACCTGCCCTGTCTATCCCGCCTGCCGCCTTTGACCACAGGCAACCATTGAACACGCTTTGAGCAGTTCACCCAAAAATTTAACGAAGTGCCACAAACTCTTAACACTTTCTTAAAGCAGTCTGGGTATGTTTCTAAAAGGCATTTCCTGCCCATACTTTTTAAATATCCCTAGCTGGAGGATCCATGAATAAGTTCACCAAAGTTTTGGCGTTGGCGCTGATCGCAGCCCTCGCCCTCGGCTTTGCCGGCGTCAACAGCACGTCCGCGCAAGGCACCTATATCAAGACCTTCGACCTGACTCTGCCCGTTGCTGAAGGCACCTATGCCGGCGTTGATCCGAAGGGTACCACCATCACCTGGTGGCATCAGCACAGCGGTCAGCGTGAGGCGGCTGTGCAGGCTGCTGCCGAGAAATTCAACGCCGAAAATCCCTTCGGCATCACCCTCAATGTGGTGTCCAAGGGCAGCTATGACGATATCTTCACGGCTGTGACGGCAGGCATCCAGACTGGCGAACTGCCCGAAATCGTGGTTGCCTATGGCAATCAGGCTGCCGTTTACCAGAATAACGAAGCCCTAGTTGACCTCGATGTGTTCTTGAATGACCCCGTGTTGGGCATTCAGGACTTTGAAGAGGATATGTTCACCAACTTCTTCGCCAGCGACCTGAACCCCGCCCACGACAACCAACGCTTGGGCTTCAGTACCTACCGCTCGGTGGAAGTGCTGTACTACAATGTGGATGCCCTGAACGAACTCGGCTACAGCGCACCGCCCACCACGTGGGAAGAGTTCGGCGAGATGGTCTGCAAGTTCGTCAATGAAGGCAAAGGCTCGGATGGCTACCAAATCCGCACCGATGCCTCCTTCATCGCAGCCGGCGCCTTTGCCGCAGGTGGCGATATCTACGACCGTGCCGCGGGCGAGTTCACCTACAACAGCGATGCGGCGAAGGTGCTGCCTAAGGCTATCCAAGACCTGCTCAACCGCGGCTGCATCAAGAAGACCGTTGACCCACGCGCCCGCAGCGATCAGGCAGCCTTCGGCAACGGTGCCGCCCTGTTCTACACCGGCTCTTCCTCTGGCATCCCGTTCGTGTGGACGGCAATCAAGGATTCGCCCAAGCCCTTCACCTTTGATGTCGCGCCTATCCCCGGCTTTGGTGATAATCCCGCCGTTGTGAATGTCTACGGCGCCAGCAACAGCGTGGTGGCTAAGGGCAAGACGCCTGAGCAAATCCTCGCCTCGTGGATTTTCTTGCGCTGGTTCAGCGAAGCTGAGCAGCAGGCGGCTTGGGCAAAGGGGACGCAGTACTTCCCCGTGCGCCGTTCGGCGGCTGATCAGTTGGCGGATGTCTTCGCTGCTGAAGGCACCGGTCGCGCCTACCAGAGCGCCTTCAACCTGCTCGGCAACACGAAGGAAGAGCCTTCCGTAGATGTTTACCAGACCGTCCGCAGCGAGACCTCGAAAGCCTTCAACGACATCCTCGACGGTGCCGATGTGGATGAGCGCATGGACGCACTGACCAACCTCGCTAACGAGCTGTTGGAAGCCTCCCGCAAGTAAGCTGCTTTCTGCTTAGAAAGCACACGGGCGCGATCAGCGTGATCGCGCCCGTTTTGTGTGCCAGATGTGCCGTGCGTTTTATGAACTGCCGCCGAACCAGTTCAGCAGGCGCTTCACCAAATTGCGCTTGCGGGCTTGCTCTTGCTGCAACTCGCGGTGAAGCTGATCGGTAAGCTGCTTGAGTTCCTCAAGCGTCATCCGTGCGCCATTTACCAACACCCACTCGCCGCCAAGATCGCGCAGTTCACTTGGCGCACGTTTGTAAAGCGACTGATAAATCTCTTGGTAGCGTGCCATTGCACTTTCAATATTCATCGCCTAACGCCACTCCGATTCCTGCTTGGCTGCCTAGATTTCAAGCCTTCACAAAGGCTGTAGAGGGTTTGCCTGTGGCTCATCAACACGGGCTCCTTTACAGGCGATGGTCTTCGGAAGGCTTCTCCCTCAACCTTACCTTTGATTCAGGTTTTTTGAAATGCGCTCTACGCCTAATCTTTCTCAGCGCTGCCTAGAGCAGCAAGTGCGCTCAATCAGCGGGTGCGGCAGCGCCCAAAACAGACATTTTGGTTTGACTCGCTTCCAACCATTGTAGCACACTCTTAGCAAGTTGTGCGCCGCTTCAAATCCGAAAGGTCTGTGAAATTTGCGGGCGGGGAAAAATCGGTAGGCTTTTGTGAGATAGGCGGGTGTGCTGCCGTGTGCTAAAGGTTGGCTTGTCCTGTATAATGTTCACAGACTGTTATGACTCAGGCTGTGGTGCGATATGAAAATCCTGATTGTTGATGACGAACAGAACATCCGAGAACAGCTTGGCAAGCGCCTGCGGCGAGATGGCTTCACCGTCTTCACCGGCGCTAACGGCTTGGAAGGGCTGCGCCAATTTCATGCAGAGCGCCCTGATCTGGTGGTGCTGGATATTGTGATGCCAGAAATGGACGGGCTAACGGTCTGTCAGCGCATTCGTGAGGTTGCCGAGACGCCAATCATGGTGCTTTCCGCGAACGCCGTCACCGAAGAGGACGTTGTGCGCGGGCTGACAGCCGGCGCCGATGAGTATCTTGAAAAGCCTGTGGGCATGGATGCTTTTGTGGCACGCGTGCGCGCCCTGATGCGCCGTGCCAGCATGGTGAGCGCTGAGGACGAAAAGAGCTACAGCGACGGACACTTGATGGTTGACCTGAAGCGCCGCCAAGTCTATGTGCGTGGCGTGAAGGAACACCTGACGCCCACCGAATTTAAGCTGCTGGCAGTGCTGTTGGAGAACGCCGGGCGCGTTGTTTCGCAGCGCGAATTGCTGGAACAGGTGTGGGGACAAGAATACGCCGAAGATTTGTACTATCCGCGTGTGTATATCAGCCAACTGCGCCGCAAAATTGAGCCTGACGCTGCCAACCCAACCTACATCCTGACTGAACACCGAGTCGGCTACCGTTTTGAGAAGCAGCCGAACGGCTGAGAACCGATAAGGGATCATTTTGGCTCTCAGTGGCATCGCGCTGATAGTGAGCATCGCTGCGCTGCTGCTCTCGCTGCTGATGCTCATCTTGATCCTGTGGCAAGATGCGCGCAGCACCAACAGCCGCACCTATGCGCTCTTTGTCGGGATGGTCATCCTGTGGGCAAGCGGTGTGCTGCTGAGCCGCTTGGGCGCCTCGGTCGGCGCAGCGCCCAGCCTGATCAGCTTAGGGGTGCGCCTGATCGAGATCGGCTTCACCGGCGCTTGCGTGGTTAGCTATCTGCTGGTCTTTGTGTTGAGCAGCGGTCAGGGCGAGCGCCTCACACGCTTAATCCACACCACGGTGTGGGGCGTGCTGATCCTGCAAAGTGTGCTGATCCTCAGCACTGAACTGCCACGCTACCAAATCCGCGCCGATGGTGCGCTCATCTACCGCCTGAGCGAGTGGGGCGTGCTGACTTATACGCTGGTCACAGCGGCAGCGCTCATCTTATTGTGGCAGCGCCGCCGCAAACTGAAAAGCCGCTGGTCGCTGTTTGGGATCAGCCTGTTTTGTTTGGGCGTGCTGATCGAGTTGATCAGCCCTGAACTGCGCTACCGCGGCATTGGCAGCAGCCTGAGCGCCGTTGCAACCTTAGCCATCAGCTACGCCATGCTGCAAACGCAGATCATCACGCCGCTGATCGGGCGGGCGCAGCAGCTTGAGAGCGTGCGCGCCGTCGGCTTGACGATCACCCAGAGCCTGAACCTCTCGCGTGTGTTGGCGACGATTGCTGAACGTGCCGCGCTGATCCTTCAGGCGGATTGCGCCTTGATCTTCCTCAATCACGGCGATTATTTAGAGCTTGCCGCCGAATATAACCTTTCCCCAAAGTTCATTGGCACGCGCTTGGCGCATGGCGAAGGCTTGGTCGGCAGGGCTGCCCGCACCCGCCAAACACAGCAGGTTGAAAACTATCGGCGCGATTGGCACGGCGCGCCCGATGTTCCCTACGCCAAAGAAGGCTTCGGCGCAGCCGTTGCCGTGCCGCTGCTGCTCGATCAAGACGTGCAAGGTGTGCTGCTGGTGGTGGCGGGTGTGGATAGCAAACGCTTTGACCGCGACGACCTACATTTGCTTGGCTTGCTCAGCCCACAGGCGGCGGTTGCCATCGCCAACAGCCGCAACTACGAGGCACAACGCCAGTTGGCAGAAGAGCTGACCGAAGCGACCAACCAACTGCGCGATATGGACAAGGTCAAGACCCAAATGCTGCAAATGACTAGCCATCAACTCAAAAATCCGCTTTTTTCAGCGCTCTCGACGCTGGAAAACCTTCAGCACGATGTGCGCGACCTGCCCAATGGCGAAGTGCAAGAGAGCCTCAGTGTGATGCGCGCCGAATTGCAGCGCATGGAGCGCATTGTAGCGAACATCTTGAACCTAGAGCGCGTCCAGAACGGCAAACTTGCCTATGCCGAGCTGAACGTTGAGGAGATTGTGGAGGCAGCCGTGCGCGACCTAAGCAGGCAGGCACAGCAGAAGGGCTTGACCTTGCACGCCGAATGCCAATCGCCGCTGCCTACCTTGCGCGGTGATCGGCACTTCCTGATGCAAGCGCTTGCCAACCTGCTGGAAAATGCCCTCAAATTCACGCCGTCAGGCGGCAGTGTGCAGGTTCATGCCGCCGAAATTGAAGAGTGTGTGGTGATCAAGGTTAGCGATAGCGGCGTTGGCATTCCACACGCGGATCTCTCGCGTGTGTTCGAGCGTTTCTTCCGCGCCGAACAGCCCAACATCGAACATGCCCGCGGCTCAGGCTTGGGCTTAAGCCTCGTCAAGGCGGTGGTGGATGCACACGGCGGGCGCGTCTGGCTGGAGAGCGCCGTTGGAGAAGGCACAACAGTTTATATGGCGCTGCCCATCAAACCGACGCCTGAACGGGCTGCCCTCAGTGCCTAACACCTTCTTCTGAGCCATACTGAGCTGTAATCAACCGAATACACCTTGTTTTGATGCAAAAAGGATGTATAATGCATGAGCGGCGGAACGCATATCCTGTGTGTACTGCTTTTCGCCTTTATCCCGAACCTTTGTGGAGCATTTCGCCTTGACCTCAACGGCAATTCCTCACCCTGTGCGCGTGCCAGACTATGATCTGAAGCACGCCGTCTCTGAAAAGCGCTTAACGGGCTTGTGGCGGTTGATGACGGGCTTCCGCCTGACCTACGTCGGCGCGGCGCTCGGGCTTGGCGTGGCGGCACTGGCAAAGGCAGTCACCTTTGTGCTGCTGCAATACCTTGTGGATGATGTGCTGACCGATCCTGCCCGTCCCTACGATCAACTGCCGATCATTGCGTTGGGCTTCATCGGCTTAGCGATCTTGGAAGGCGGCTTCACCTTCTGGAGTGCGCGCTTGGCAGCGCGGACGGCGGAAGGCATCACGCTGCGCCTGCGGAACTACTTGTTTGACCACGTGCAGCGGCTGACCTTTGCCTACCACGCGAAGGCACACACCGGCGATCTAATTCAGCGCTCGACCTCTGATGTGGACGCCGTGCGGCGCTTCTTTGCCGATCAGGCGATTGGCTTAGGGCGCATTGGCTTGCTGTTCGGCGTGAACTGGATCACGCTCATGGTGCTGGATTGGCGGCTGGGCTTGCTCTCGCTGATCTGCGTGCCGTTTATCATCGGCTTGTCGCTGTTCTTCTTTCAGCGCATCTCCAAGCGCTATCAAGAATATCAGGAACAAGATGGCGTCACGACGACTATCTTGCAAGAAAATCTGAGCGGTGTGCGCGTGGTGAAGGCGTTTGCGCGGCAGGCATACGCGCGCGACAAGTATGACGCAGCCAATGCCGAGCGTTTTCGGCGTGGCAAGCGCTTCATGATGCTGCACGCGGTTTATTGGACCCTCACCGATCTCATCTGCGGCGCGCAGATTGTGGGCGGCTTGTTCGTGGTGGCGCTGATGGTCATCAACGGTGAAGTGACGCTCGGCACCTACCTTGCCTTTGGTGGCTTGCTGATCCAGATCATCAACCCAATGCGTAACTTAGGGCGCATCATCGTGCATATGACCGAAGGACTGGTCTCTTTCCAGCGCCTGTTGGATATTCTGCGCGAAGCGCGTGAGCCGCTGACCGATGGTATCTATCAGCCGTTGGGCAATGTGCAAGGTGCGCTCAGCTTCCAGAACGTCTCGTTCGTCTATCCCGATGGTGGCGGCACCGTGCTGCAAGGCATCACCTTTGAATGCGCGCCCGGGCAGCGCATCGCCCTGTTGGGCGGCACGGGCAGCGGCAAAACAACGCTGGTGAACCTGCTGCCGCGCTTCTACGATTACACCGACGGCGTGATCAAGCTGGATGGCGTGCCGCTGACTGACTATTCACGTGCCTACCTGCGTTCGCAGATCGGGATTGTGGAGCAAGAGCCGTTCCTGTTCTCGCGCAGCATTCGGGAAAATATCACCTACGGCGTGGCACGCGAGGTCAGCGATGCCGAAGTGGAGGCAGCAGCGCGTGCCGCCGCCGTTCACGATGTGATCCTGACCTTCCCCAAGGGCTATGAGACGTTGGTGGGCGAACGCGGCGTGACGCTCAGCGGTGGTCAGAAGCAGCGCATTGCCATTGCGCGCACGCTCTTGAAGAATCCGCGCATTCTGATCTTAGACGACGCCACCTCATCGGTGGATACCGAGACGGAAGCCGCGATCAACGAGGCGATGGATCGCCTGATGGAGAACCGCACGACGTTCATCATCGCCCACCGTGTTCACAGCGTCATGAATGCCGACCTGATCCTTGTGCTGGAAGATGGCAAGATCGTGCAGCACGGCACGCACGCCGAACTGATGGCGCAGACAGGGTTCTACCGCCAGATTTACGACGTGCAATCGCGCATTGAAGCAGAGCTTGAAAAGGAGATCGCCAGTGTCTGAGGCAGGCTACTGGGAAGAAGAAGAATTTGCCGCACGCTTTAGCGCTAAGACAATCCTACGTATTCTAGGGCTGGTGCGTGCGCGTTGGCGATGGGTGCTGGGCTTCGTGGTGACCATTGCGATTGTCTCGACATTAGAGGCAATCTTCACCTACTTGGGCAAGGTCATCATTGATGAAGGCATTGTGCCGCGGGATACCGAGTCGCTAATTCGCGTGCTGCTGCTCTATGGCGCAGGGCAGATCGTCTTTGCCGCGTGTGTGTTCGGCTTCATTGTGCTGGCGGGTGTGCTGGGTCAGCATGTGCAGTATGACTTGCGGAAGCGCTTGTTCAATCACCTGCAAACGCTCTCGCTCTCCTACTTCAGCAAGACGCCGGTCGGCTGGATTATGTCCCGCGTGAACAGCGACTCCGAGCGCATTGCCGACTTGGTGACGTGGGGCATGTTGGATGTGGTCTGGGCGTTGATGAACATCGTGACCTCATTCGTGTTCATGGTCAGCATCAATTGGCAGATGACGCTCATCGTCTTTGCCGTGCTGCCGATCCTGCTGATGATCGCGGTCTGGTTTCAAAAGCGCATTCTGGTTGAATACCGCTTGGTGCGGAAGCAAAACAGCAAGATCACCGGCGCCTACAACGAGAACATCACTGGCGTGCGCGTGGTGAAGGCGCTCGGACGTGAGGCACAAAACCTTGAGGAATTCAGCGCGCTCTCTAGCGGCATGTACCGTGCCTCGTTCCGTGCGGCGTGGCTCTCAGCGCTCTTTCTGCCTTCGGTGCAGTTGGTCAGCGCGGTGGCGCTTGGCGTGATCGTCTGGTACGGCGGTTCGCAGGCACTGGGCGGCGCACTGACCGTCGGCAGCATTCAGGCGTTCATCGGCTACGTCACCTTCATGCTGTGGCCCGTGCAAGACCTTGCGCGTGTCTATGCGGAGATGCAGCACGCCGTTGCCAGTGCAGAGCGTACCTTCTCGCTGCTGGATACTGAGCCAGAGATCAAAGACCGTCCGAGTGCGCTTGCCGCCGAGACGATCACGGGTGAAATCCGCTTTGAGGATGTGACGTTCTACTACACAGCGGATAAGCCTGTGCTGCGGAACTTCAACCTGACGGTGCAAGCCGGCGAGACTGTGGCGCTGGTCGGTCCGACGGGCGGCGGCAAATCTACCATCATCAACCTGATCTGCCGCTTCTACGAGCCGAAGGTGGGCGTGATCCGCATCAATGGGCGCGATTACACCGAATACACGCTGGACTCGATCCAATCGCGGGTTGGCGTGGTGCTGCAAACGCCGCACCTGTTCAGCGGCAGCATCCGCGAGAATATCCGCTACGGCAGGCTGGATGCCAGCGATGCCGAAGTGGAAGAGGCGGCAAAGGTTGCCGGCGCACATCCCTTCATCAGCAACCTAGAGAAAGGCTACGCTGAGGAAGTGGGCGAAGGCGGCAATCTGCTCTCGGTTGGGCAAAAGCAGTTGATCAGCTTGGCGCGGGCAGTGCTGGCAAAGCCTGAAATCTTCATCATGGATGAGGCGACCAGCTCTGTAGACACGCTGACGGAGGCGCTCATCCAGCGCGGCATGGAAGCGCTGATGCACGGGCGGACGAGTTTCGTGATCGCACATCGGCTCAGCACCATTCGGCGCGCCGATAAGATCATCGTGATTGAAGATGGCAGCATTGCCGAGATGGGCAATCACGCCGAGCTGATGCGCCAACGCGGACACTACTACCGCTTGTATACGCAGCAGTTCCGTGCCGAACGCGAACAGGCATACGATCCGTTTGGCGATCAGCAAGTGCCGCCAACGGTGATCGAAACAACGGCACCTGCTACCACAGAGGCAGTTGCCTAAGCACGATAACATGGACAAGGGTGGGAAGTTTTCCCGCCCTTGCCTTTTCCCGCCAAATGCGCCACACTTACCGAACACCTGTCTTATCTTGGGCTATCAGCGTTCTGCGTTGTGAGGTGGCTATGAGCGAAGCGTTTCAGAACACGCTGTATTATGGGGATAACCTGCAAATCCTGCGGGAGTATATTCCCACTGAAAGCGTAGATTTAATCTACCTCGATCCGCCGTTTAACAGTCGGCGTGATTATAACGTGATGTTCCGAGACGAAAGTGGCAAACACGCAGATGCACAGGTGGTTGCCTTCAAGGATACGTGGAATTGGACAGACTCAACAGAAGAAGCCTACATTCATCTCACAACGCAAGCACCAGAGCGCGTCTCGGATATGGCGTCGTCGCTTTTTCGTTTGCTTGGCGGCAGGCGCAGCCAAATGATGGCATATTTGGTGATGATGGGTGTGCGCCTTGTTGAGTTACGCCGCGTGCTGGAGCCAACAGGTAGTTTATACCTGCACTGCGATCAAACTGCCAGCCACTATCTGAAAATCGTACTGGATTCTATTTTTGGCGTGGAGAATTTCCTGACACAGATCGCATGGCGACGCACAAGCGCCCATAATGATGCAAGACGCCGCCCTGGCAATATTATGGATTACATCCTGTTCTATGCCAAAACGGATCAGTACCATTGGCAACCACCAACTACAAAGTATGATGAAAAATATCTCAAGCGCTTTCGGCGCGTTGATCCTGATGGTAGGCGCTGGACTGATGGTGATTTAACAGCAAAAGAATTGCGCGGCGGTGGTTATGAGTATGAGTATAAAGGACGCAAAGCTATTTGGCGTGTGCCATTGGCGCGTATGCAGGAGTTAGACGAACAAGGGTTTCTCTACTTTACCAAGCAAGGTGGCATACGTTTGAAGCGTTACCTTGATGAGGAAGAAGGGCCCGAGGTTCAAAATCTGTGGGATGATATTCCGCCGATTAATTCGCAGGCACGTGAGCGACTTGGCTATCCAACGCAAAAACCACTCAAACTGTTAGAGCGCATCATTAAAATGGGTAGCCAGCCCGGTGATGTCGTGCTTGATCCGTTCTGCGGCTGCGGCACGACGATTGTGGCTGCCCAACAACTGGATCGGCACTGGATCGGCATAGACATCACACACCTTGCCGCTGCCATGAATAAGTGGCGTTTGGAAGATCGCTTTGGCGCGGCAGTGCCTTACCGTGTGATCGGTGAGCCGCGTGATGTTGGCTCTGCGCGCCAATTGGCAAGCGAAAATCGCTATCAGTTCCAGTATTGGGCAGTCTCACTCATCAAGGCGCGCCCGTTAGGTGGCTCGGTGGGCAGTCGAACAGGTAAAAAAGGGGCTGATCGTGGTGTTGATGGCACTCTGGATTTTTTTGATGATAGCAGCGGCAAACCTAAGCGTGTGATTGTGCAAGTGAAAAGCAGTGCCGTAAAAGCAGGTGATATCCGTGATCTGCACGGCGTGATTGAGCGTGAGGAAGCCGCCATTGGCATTTTTATCACCCTTGAGCCGCCCAGCGCGCCGATGCTGGCGGAAGCCACCCAAGCAGGCGTCTACCGTTCAGAAGGGTGGGGCAGAACTTACCGCCGCCTGCAAATCCTGACCATCGAAGAATTGCTGGCAGGCAAATCGCCTGAGCTGCCGCCCAACAACATCACGTTCAAACAAGATCGCCGTGCGCCGATCAATGGCGACCAGCAACCGTTGGTCTAAATAATCAGCCGCGATTATACTAGAGCCATGATCAATTTATATGATATTCTCGAAGCCGCAGATGGTCAGCTTTTCGGTGAGGCAGGCGCCGCACTCTTCACCGATTTTTGCCTTGATGCGCGCCAAGCGCAAGCCGGCGCGCTCTTCGTCGCCCTCAAGACTGAGCAAGGCGACGGGCATCAGCACATGCGCGAGGCTGCCGAGAATGGCGCCTTAGGCATCATGTGCCAGCGCCCGCCCGATTTTGATACGGACGGGCTGACCGTGATCGTGATGCGCGACGTCGAATCGGCGCTGCTCAAATGGGCGCGCATTGCCCTGAAAAAACTCGGCACCACCGTCATCGCGGTGGCGGGCGGCGCGGCAGCCACCACCGCCCGCGAGGCAATCGCCGCCGTCCTCAGCGTGCAGCACCGCGTCTACAAAAGCGCCGATAGTTTCAGCGGCAAGTTCAGCCTACCCCTCACCTTAGGCAAGCTGGCAGCCGAAGATAAATTCGCCATTTTAGAGATGCCACTTACCCACGACGGCGGCATGAGCGAGCTTGCCGAGATTGTCAAGCCGCTCGTTGGCGTGGTGACCGACCTTAACTACAGCGGCATGGGGCGCTTCGATCAGCGCCACGCCTTTGCCGAAGAATATGCTGCCTTGATCAGCGCCTTGCCCGAAAACGGCTTGGCAGTGCTGAACTACGATGATGATCAAATCCGTGCCATGCGCGCCCGCACGCTTGCCAACGTGCTGACTATGGGCTTGGATCGGGCAGGCGTTGCCTTCGGCGCAGATTTCACCGCCTATAACCTGCTGCTGGCACGCGATAAGACGGGCTTTGACGTGCGCTATGCCAACGAGCGCTACGTTGGGCGCTGGATTCCGCTGTTGGGCGCGCACACGCTCTATGGTGTGTTGGCAGCTTTGGCAGTTGGCACTGCCTACAACATCTCGGTAGGCGAGAGCCTAAACGCCATTAAAGAATTACAGCCGCTGCCCGGACGCCTTAGCCCATTGGAAGGTGCCAACGGCTGCTTGTTGGTGGACGACAGCTTTGACGCGAACTTGCCCAGCACGCTTGCCCTGCTGGACTGGCTGCGCGATCTGCGGCTGCCCGCCGAAAACGGACGCCTGATCTTCATGTTGGGCAGCTTGGGCGATTTTGGCAAGCACACCGTCAGCGGGCACCGTGAGATTGGCAGGCAAGCTGCCGAAGTGGTGGATGTGTTGGTCACAGAGGGCGATCTGGCGGCTGTAGCAGGGCGCGCCGCGCTCGATCACGGCATGGATCGGCGCAACGTGCGGATCACCTACTCGCCCGAAGATGCCGCCGCCAGCATTGCTGATTGGCTGCAAGCGGATGATGTGGTGGTCATCAAGGGCAGTGCTGCCAGCCGCATGGAGCGCGCTACCCGCGCCCTGCTTGCCAACGTAGAAGACGCAGCACGCCTGCCGCGCTACAGCGAGCAGGAAGCGAGCCGCCATCAGCAGGTGCTGCCGCGCCAAACGTGGGTGGAGATTGATCGCGGTGCGATTGCTTACAACGTGCGGCGCGCCAAAGAGATCGTCGGCGAAGGCGTGGCAGTGGTTGCTGTGGTGAAGGCAAACGGCTACGGACACGGCGCGATAGCGGTTGCCTCGACGGCGCTGCACAACGGCGCGGATTACCTTGCCGTCAGCTCGGTGGGTGAGGCAGTGGAACTGCGTGAGGCAGCCATTGAAGCGCCGATTCTGGTCTTTGGCTACACACCGCCCAATGCAGCGCGCCAAGCATTGCGCTACAACCTAACGCTGACGCTTTATGATCTGGAGGTGGCGCGTGCCTATAACCGCATCGCCCGTGAATTGGACACAACGCTGCGCGTCCATGTCAAGGTAGATACGGGCTTAGGGCGCATGGGTTTGCTGCCCGAACAAGTGACGCCGTTCTTCCGCAGCGTGCGGAATCTGCGTAACCTTGAGATTGAAGGCATCTACACGCACTTTGCCGCCTCAGATAGCAGCACGGAATACACCCGCGCACAGCTTCAGGTCTTTCAAAACTGCCTGACGCCGCTGCGCGCAGGCGGAGTCGAGTTCAAATACATCCACGCCGCTAACACGGCTGCCGCCCTAACCCTGCCCGAAACGTACTTCAACATGGTGCGGCTGGGCATTGGCATCTACGGCATTATGCCGGGCTTGGGCGCGCCGCTGCCGCCGGATTTCCGCCCGGCGCTGACGTGGAAAACCAGCATAGGGATAGTCAAAACGCTGCCGCAAGGCGCCTACGTGGGCTATGGCAACACTTACCGCACCCGCGGCACAGAGCGCATCGCCATCATTAATGTGGGCTATGCCGATGGCTTCCGCCGTGCGCCCGACCGCTGGCAAGAGGTCTTGGTTGGTGGGCAGCGCGTGCCTGTCATCGGGCGCGTCAGCATGGATTTATCGGCGATCAACGTCACCAGTGTGCCAAACGTCAACATAGGTGATGAGGTGGTGCTGATCGGCAAGCAGGGCGATGAATACATCAGCGTGGATGAAGTGGCAGAATGGCTGGACACCAACACCTATGAAGTGGTAACCTCAATTGCAGCGCGTGTGCCGCGCTTATAAGTTCACGCTGTCTAACAGACGACGAAAGCGCAAGACATGGCACCCTTTGAACACACACCAAGCCCTGTGAACAACGCACAGGGCTTACCCGTAAATGCCTTACCACGACTTATCCCACTTCTTTTATTTATCGGCTTCTTGGCGCTCTACGTCAGCACGGCGGCGCGTGGCTATATCGTTGGTGGCGGCGCAGAGGCGGAATCAATGGAGTTGCAGCGCGCCGTCGTCCACAACGGCATCGCGCACGCCACCAGCTATCCCGCTTACGTGATCCTCGCCCACGCTTTCACACGGGTTGGCGCGGCGCTCGGCGGTGATCCGTTCACGTGGGTCACCTACTTCTCGTCGCTGACTGTGGCGCTTGCCCTTGTGATCACCTACTTTTTGCTGCGGCTGTATGTGCGGTGGTATGCCGCTGCGCTCGCTGTGATCTGCTTTGGGCTAAGTGGTGTCATGTGGCACATCGCCACCATCACAGAGGTACAGGGGCTGCACATCCTCACCGTGACGGGTATTCTCTACCTGATGGCGCGCTATCAGCGGCAGCCAGAGAACAGCGCTTTTCTGGAAGGCGCGGCACTGCTCTTTGGGCTGGGCTTGGCAAATCACCGCATTATCGTGTTGTGGGCGCCTAGCGCAGCCCTGATCGCGTTGGGCAGTGGTGCGCTGCGCCGCCTGCACCTGTGGGGCTACGTCCGCGTGTTGGCTGCGCTGGCGCTGCCGCTGCTGCTCTACTACGATGTGTTCTTCAAAGTGCCTGCCGGCGTGGTCTATGGGCTTGGCACAACCTTCAATCCGCCGATCAACGCCTATAACGCCTTGCAGATCGTGTTCGGGTATGGGCAAGAGGGCTTGTTAATCTCGCCCTTGCCCGAACTGTGGGAACGGATAGGCTTGGTGGGTGGCTTTCACCTAGATTTTTTCACGCCGTTTGGTGTGCTGCTCGGCGCGCTGGGCGCCTTCCTGTTCGTGCGGAAACAGCCGCTGTATGGCGCGGCGCTTTTGCTTGGCGGCGCGCTCTCGTTCGCCTTCTTCATGACGTGGCGGCAAGATCCCAAGGCGTTCATCTACTACGCGCAAAGCGGACTCGTCTTAATCTTTGGGCTGGCGTGCTTGGCAGAGCTTCAAGTGCGCTTGCCGCGCTTAGCGCGCCCTGCCAGCCTTACTGTGCCGCTGTTGGCGCTCATTCCGCTGCTGTTTGCCGTTGGGCTGCCTGCCAACAACCGCGCCGCCGATGCGCGTGGCGCAGAATACTACGCTGCTTATGCCCGCCTGCCAGCACAGAGCGTTGTCTTTACAGGCGGCTGGAGTCCTGATCACTGGATCGGCTTAGAGGCTGTTGATAACGGCTATGAGATCGCGCTCTTTCACGACCGTGAGGCGGCGTTCATTGCGGCGGTTGCCAACGAACGGCGCGATCAAAACGTCTATCTGACGCACTGGATGCAGATGTATTTGGGAATGCTCTCAGGGCAGAATCCGCTGTTGGATTTGGGGATGGGCTTTGGCGGCACGCACACGCCGTTTGTGCAGGTTGTGCCGCGTGGCGATCCGCGCCTTGCCGCCGAGGCGGAAACTGCCACCCAGATCGCGCAGGCGGCAGCGACGGGCATTCAGCTTTACAGCTACAGCGCCTTTGCCGATTCACAAGGCGCGTATTTCACGCTCTATTGGCGGGTGGTGGGCGAAATTCCCGAACGCTTCATCCCGTTCGCGCACCTGCGGACGGTGGATGCTGAGGGCAACACGACGGGCTTGATCACACAGCGCGATTATCCCGATCCCGTGCGCGGCTACTACCCAACGTCTGCATGGCAAATGGGCGAGACAATCCGCGATACGCTCTTTATCGCATGGACAGAGGCAGCCTTGCCGCCGCCTGAGCAATTGCGTTGGGTGTTTGGGTTTGTCTCGCCGAGTACGGGCGAGCGCGTCGGTGAGGTTTTTCTACCCTTCAGCAGCGCGGCACGCCCATGAATGGCGCGGCACGCGCAGCACAGTACCCCACACAACCTTGTGTCAGGGCGCGTTTGGCACAGCGTTCATGCCCTGATGTGGTACAATGCGGCAATACCTATGAGGCTGTTCAACCAACCACCATGAGAGGACGATCCTTCACGCCATGCGTGTAATTACGAACGAACTTCGCATTAAACAAGGGCGCCGCATTGGGACGGTCTTGTTTTTCGTCAGCATTTTTGTGCTAACCGCCGGCTTGATTCTCAGCAACTTCTTAACCGTTGACCCCAATGTGCTGCTCTTTGTGCCATGCTTGGTGATGCCCGTTGGCTTGGTCACCACGCTGCTTTCGGTGCGCCTGACCAACGAATGGGTGCGCCAGCCGCGCCCTGAAGAAGCCATTGCCGAAGGCTTGGCAGGCATTAATCGGCGCAGCGTGCTGTTTAACTACTTTCCGCCCGCCAACCACATCCTGATCACCCCAGAAGGCGTCTATACGCTCACCACGCGCTTTCAGATGACGCGCTTTAAGATCACGGGCGATCACTGGCGGGACTACAAGCGCAGCGGACCGTTGGCGCCTTTCTTCCAATTCATGAAGCAGGAAGGCATTGGCAAGCCCTTTGAAGACGCCGCAACCGACGCCGCCAACGTCCAGATGGTCATTGATTCTGTATTGCCTGATTCGGGCATCGAGGTGCAGCCGATTGTCGTCTTTACGCACCCACGCGCCGTTTTGGAGCTGGAAGCACCCAGCATACCCGTCGTCTTTGCCAGCCCAAAGAAGAAGCCTTCCATCAAAACAGCCCTGCGCGAAGTGAAGCGCGAACGGCGCAAGACGGGCTTTGAGCTGCTCAGTGAGGATGAGATGAGCGCCATTGAAAAAGCGCTGATCGCCCTGCTGGACGCCAAAGCCTTTGACGAGGCAACTGAGGAAGAGCGCGACTAATGCGCCTGCGCCTTGCCCTGCTGCTGGCAGTGCTGCTTGTGGCAGCCTGGTTGCGGATTGGCGGCATCGGTGTGCAGTCGCTGCGCGGCGATGAGGCGTTCACGGCTCGCTACTGGACGGCAACGCTTGCCGAACTGACGGCGACGGATGGCTTGGCATGGCGCGAGCCGCATCCGTTCGGCGCGTTTTTGGCATTTGGCGCGTGGGTGCGGCTGGCAGGCAACAGCGAGATCGCGCTGCGAACGCTGCCTGCCCTGCTCAACCTGTTGGGCGCTGCCGCTGTGTACGCCGCGGCACGGCGCTTATTCCGCCCTGAGCGCGCCGTGCAGATCGGCGTGATCGCCGCGCTGCTGTGGGCGTGCAATCCCTACCTGATCTGGCACAGCCAAGATGCGCGCAACTATGCGCTGTGGTCAGGTGTGAGTGCCGTTGCACTGTGGCTGCTCATCCGTGCAGCAGAGCGCGGGACACGCCGTGCATGGCTGCTCTACGCTGGGGTGGAGATCGCCGCGCTCTATCTCTTTTTCCTAGAGGGCTTGCTGCTGGCGCTGCACGGGCTGTACATGCTGCTGGTGCGGCGGCGTGCGCTGCGCGGATGGCTGTTGGCGCTGGGCGTGATCCTGATCGCGCAAATTCCGAACGTGATTCAGGCTGTGGCGCTGGCAAACAGCGGCTACAGCGGCACACGCGGCAGCGCAGAGATTACCAGCCTGCCAAATTTTTGGGCGGTGCTGCTGCTTGGTGAGCTAGGCGCGCCTGCCTTTGGCGCGTCCGTCCTGATCATGCTGTTGATTGGGCTGCTATGCCTTCCGCAGCGCTTACGCGCCTACTTTGCCGCCGCGCTGATCTTGCCGTTGGCGGCGCTCTATCTGGTCTCGACGCGCCTGAACGTCTTTGATCCGCGCTATATCCTGGCTGTTGTGCCGTTTGGCGTGCTAGTCTTGGCGTGTGTGGCAGCCCGTCGGCGTGCGGCGTTCAGCCTTGCGCTGGCTGCGCTGCTGATCGGCGTGCAGCTTTGGGCGCTGCTGCCCTACCGTGCGCCGGACTACCGCAAGGCGGCTGATTGGCGGACGTGGGCTGCTTTTCTGGGCGCGCAGACGAGCGCGGCGGATACGCTCATTGTGACTCCTGCTGACCCTGCCAGCGGCGCGACCGACCCAGTGATCGGCTATTATTACACGCAGCCGGCGCGAGTGCTTGTGCTGCCTTATCCAAATGCGGATACAGAGGCGTTCGTGCAGGCAGCCCTTGCCGAAAGTCGGGCGGTGTGGTTCACGCCGACGGGCAGCCGCGGCGAGGCAGTGCTTGCCGCCTTAGCGCGTTTCGGCGTGCTGGAAGGCGAGTTCACGGTTGGGCAATCCTTCCGTGTGTGGCGCTACCGAAAACGTTAACGTTTTGCAAGAGAAAGGTGCGTTTGCCGCAATATAGGTTGCGTTTGCGCCCTTCGGCATGTATGCTTATGCTGTTGTTCCGTCGGATGGTCGCGCAGCAAGCGCACCTTCTCTCTGACAGGCGAGTCCGAGTCCGATGGGCGGACTCTGGAGGTGTTTTGTCGTATGGTCATGAAGAAACTGCTCAAAAGCATCTTTGGCGATCCGAACGAGCGCGATCTGAAGCGCTACCGCGAGGTCGTGAAAGTTATCACTGAACGCGAAGCGGAGGTGAAGGCGCTCACCAACGATCAACTGCGCGCCAAAACTGAAGAATTCCGCCAGCGCTTGGCAGAGGGCGAAGAACTCGATGATCTGCTGCCGGAGGCGTTCGCCGTCGTGCGGGAAGCCGCTGTGCGTGCCATTGGCTTGCGCCCCTACGACGTGCAGCTCATCGGCGGCATGGTGCTGCATGATGGCAAGATTGCCGAGATGAAAACAGGTGAAGGGAAGACGCTGGTTGCTACGCTGCCGCTCTACCTGAACGCCTTAACAGGCAAGGGCGCGCATTTGGTCACGCCGAACGACTATCTGAGCAAGTTCGGCTTGCAGACGATGGGCGCGATCTATCACCTGCTGGGCTTGCGCGCCGCCGTCATTCAGAATGCGGCAGCCGATCCGACCCGCGGCTCGTTCCTTTACGATCCGACCTTCAGCAGCGAGGATGATCGCTACCAAAATCTGCGCCCGATCTCGCGCCGTGAGGCATACGCCGCCGATATTACCTATGGCACCAACAACGAATTCGGCTTTGACTATCTGCGCGATAATATGGTGCGGACGCCTGAAGAGATGGTGCAGCGCGGACATGCCTACGCCATCGTAGACGAAGTGGATAACATCCTGATTGATGAGGCGCGCACGCCCCTGATCATCTCTGGCGTTGCCGAGCAGCCGCGTGAATACTACCAACTTTTTGCCAAGCTGGTGCGCGATCTCAAGCCGAGCAGCGAAGAGAGCATCGCGGAGAAAGCACCCGATGGCGACTATGTGGAAGACCCAAAGACGCGCACTGTCTTTCTGACCGAGCAAGGCACAGAGAAGATCGAGCAGCGCTTGCGGCGCGCCAATCTGCTGCAAGGCGATGAACTCTACGCGCCCGAAAATTCGGAGATGATTCCCTACCTTGATAACAGCCTGCGCGCACAGGTCATCTATGAGCGCGATAGGGATTACATGGTTGAAGGCGGGCAAGTCATCATCGTGGATGAATTCACCGGGCGTGCCATGTATGGGCGGCGCTTCTCGGAAGGTTTGCATCAGGCAATCGAGGCAAAGGAAGGCGTCACTGTTCAGCGTGAAAATATGACGCTTGCCACTATCACCTTCCAGAACTACTTCCGCCTTTATGAAAAATTGGGCGGCATGACCGGCACCGCACTGACTGAGGCAGATGAGTTCTGGCAAATCTACAAGCTGGAAGTGGTGGCGATCCCAACCCATTTGCCCAACATTCGCGTTGATCAAGAAGACTTGGTCTTCATGAATGAGCGTGCCAAGTGGGATGCCATCCTGCGCGATATTAAAGAGCGCCACGCCCGCCACCAGCCGATCTTGATCGGCACAGTTGCCATCGAGACCAGCGAACGCCTCAGCAAGTTGTTGGATCGGGCGGGCATCCCGCACAACGTGCTGAACGCCAAACAACACGAGCGCGAGGCGATCATCATTTCACAAGCAGGCAGACCAGGCGCCGTGACGATTGCGACCAACATGGCAGGGCGCGGTGTGGATATTCTGCTCGGTGGTAACCCAGAAGGCATTGCCCGTGAAAAACTGCGTAAGCAAGGCGTAGACATCACGGAGGCGACGCCCCAACAGTGGCAAACTGCCCTAGAGCAAGCAAGGGCAGAGTGCAAGCACGACCGCGAGATCGTGGTGCAAGCCGGCGGCTTGTACGTCATCGGCACGGAGCGCCACGAGGCGCGCCGTATTGATAACCAACTGCGCGGGCGTTCAGGGCGCCAGGGCGATCCGGGCGAGTCGCAGTTCTACCTCTCGCTGGAAGATGACCTGATGCGGCGGTTCGGCGGTGAGCGCGTCAAAAACCTGATGAAAACGCTGCGCATGCCCGAAGATGAGCCGATCAAAAATCCGATCATCTCGTCCTCTATTCAACAAGCGCAGATCCGCATCGAAGGCTATAACTTCGATATTCGCAAGCGCGTGCTGGAATACGATGATGTGGTCAACAAACAGCGTGAAGTGATCTACAAGCAGCGCCGCCAGGTGCTAGAGACACCTAACCTGCGTGAGCAGATCGAACAATGGATTGCCGATGAAATAACGGCGTTGGTGGATGAATACTATACCGAAGTGCCGCCGAATAGCGAGGATGAGGAGGCTTGGAGTCCTGACGACCTCTACCGCGCCGCCTTGGCGATCTTCCCCGTCCCCTCTTGGATTCAACCCACCAATTGGGTAGATAAAGAAGAGGATGAGATTGTGCTGGAACTGACCAAAGGCGCCCTGGAAGTCTATACCACTATCGAGGCAGCCGTCACCGCCGCCCGCAATGCAGACGCCATGCGCCAGCTAGAGCGCGATGTGATCCTGTTAACGATGGATCAGCTTTGGGTGCGCCACCTCACCGATCTGGACATGCTGCGCGAAGGCATTTGGTCAGTCGCAATTGGCAACCGCGATCCGTTGGTGGAATACAAGCGCGAGTCGTTCCAGATGTGGACGGCGCTCCAAGCTGAGATTCGGCGTGGCATTGTGCGGACTGTGCTGCGGATCGAAGTGCAGCCGCAGACCACCCCGCTGCCCAACGGTGTAGCCAGCAATGGTGCGCCCAGCAACACCCTTGGCGCTAAGCATGTGCGCGCCACGCACGCCTCGATCAGCGCCTACGACGCGCCCAAACCGGCGGCGCGCCCGCAGCCTGTGCGTGAAAGTGCGCCCGAACCGGATCGCGCTGATGTGTGGAGCAAGACCGGGCGGAACGATCCGTGCCCGTGCGGCAGCGGCAAGAAGTATAAGAACTGCCACTACCCGATCATTCAGCAGCAGCGCGCTGTTGTCGATCAAAGCGAGGTTAAAAAGACGCCGAAGCGCCGCCGCTAAGCAGCATTGAATAGAAGCGTTTGCCGTGAACAGCCTTGCCCTGCATTCTTTGCTGACAGCGCTCATGTGGCTGTTGCTGACGCTGCTCTTGCTGCTGCTGCTGCTGATTGCCCGCTTTTTCGAGCGCCTTTCCGGCAAGCGCACCCATTACCGCCTGCTGCTGCTGCCGATCCTGTGCTTCACAGGCGCAGCGGTGCAGGTGGCAGGCGCACCCGAAGGCGATCTGCTGGCTTACGCGCTCGCCTTTGTGGGCGGCAGCATCCTGAGCGTTTTTTGCTTCACGCTCTACCGTAAAATGACGCTGCACTAAGATCAAAAGAGAAAGGCAAGCACCCTAAAATGTTTGAGCCGCCCAGTAAATGGTTTTATCCGCTGCTCTTTGAGCCTTCTCTGCATGTGAAGGTGTGGGGCGGCAGGCAGCTTGCCACGCGCTTGGGCAAGCGCCTGCCCACTGATGAGCCATACGGTGAATCGTGGGAGATTTTCTGGCGCAACCACATTGCCAACGGTGAGGACAGCGGCAAACTGCTCGGTCAGCTCATCAGCGAATTTCCCGAAGCGATGACGGGCAACCCACAGGCTGACGCCGAGTTCCCACTGCTGATCAAATTTCTGGACGCCCAAGACTGGCTCTCGGTGCAGGTGCATCCCGATGATGCGCTTGCCATGCAGCTTGAAGGCGAACCACGCGGCAAAACCGAATGTTGGTACATCGTGGATGCCGCGCCCAACGCACAGCTTATCTACGGCTTTTCGCAGCCGACCAACGCACAGGAATTCAGCCGCGCCATTGCCGAAGGGCGCGCCCGCGACTTTCTGCAATTTGTGCCTGTCCAAGCGGGCGATTTTATTTACGTGCCAGCCGGCATGATGCACGCCATCGGTCCCGGCATTTTGATCTATGAGCTGCAACAGACCAGCGATACCACCTACCGCGTCTATGATTGGGATCGGATGGGCTTAGATGGCAAGCCGCGCCCACTGCACCTTGAAAAAGCCTTTCAATGCACCCGCTTTGAGGTCAATCCGCCTGCCAAAGTGCCATACACCGTCCGTGAAGTTGAGGGCGGCATTACTTACGCACGGCTGATCGGCGGGCAGTATTTCAGCCTGTATCGCTTCAGCCTGCCGCCTACCGTTCAGCTGAAGATGGGCTATGCTGGCAAAGCACACCTGCTCACCGTGATCGGCGGTACGCTGGATGTTTCCGCTGCGATGGGCAAGGATGCCTCGCGCACGGTGGTTGCCACAGCAGGCACGTCCGTTTTTGTGCCTGCCCGTGCCGATTTCTTCATGACGGCGCTTGGCAACCAGCCCGCCGAAGTGCTGATCGCTTCCGAAGGCACATGAAGGCGTGCCGTTGTGCTGTAGGGCTGTGTTATAATGCACCCATGCAAACACACACTTTCACGCCCGCCGATCTTGAGGTTGGCGAACGGCTCGATAAATTCCTAACCGATCAGCTTGCCGCGCAAGGCATTGTGCTTTCGCGGGTGCGCGTGCAGCAGTTGATCAAAGAAGGCTTTGTGGTGGTTAACGACAAAGCCGAGAAGCCTTCCTACCGCCTTGACGTAGGCGATCAGGTTGCCGTGCAGCTTGCTGCCGAGATCATCGCGCCGCCCGATGCCAACGCCGACGTGCAGCCTGAAACAATGCCGTTGCACATCCTCTACGCCGATGATCAGATCGTGGCAATAGATAAACCAGCCGGCATGGTGGTGCATCCCGCCGCTGGGCATCGCCGCGGCACGTTGGTCAATGCGCTCTTGGCGCGCTATCCGCAGGTGGCGTCCGTCGGCGGCGAAAACCGCGCCGGCATTGTGCATCGGCTGGATAAAGATACCTCTGGTGTGATCCTTGTAGCGTTGACGGAAGCGGCACGCCTGCACCTGATGGCGCAGTTCGCAGCGCGCACCATTCAAAAGCGCTACCTTGCCCTTGTGGAAGGCGCGCCGAACACCAGCAGCGGCGAGATCAACGCACCTATCGGGCGCGATCCGAATCGGCGCAAACAAATGGCGATCTTCTCTGCCCATCGCGGCGGACGCGAGTCGGTTTCATATTTCAACGTCCTAGAGCGCTTTCCACAGCACAGCCTGCTAGAAGTGCTGCCCAAAAGCGGACGCACCCACCAAATCCGCGTGCATTTGGCGTTCATCAACTGCCCAATCGTCGGCGACACCATCTATGGCAGGCGCAAGCCAACGCTGCGAATCAATCGGCACTTTTTGCACGCCGAATCACTGACCTTTCGCAACATGGCAGGCGCGTTGATCAGCATACAGGCGCCGCTGCCGCCGGAGTTAGCGCACGTGCTTGAGGCGCTGCGCGCCGTGCAACCCTAACCAATGCTCTCGGCGCGGCGCGGCGTTGGAAAAGCGCGCTGTTGGCGTGCAGCACTGCGCGAGACTTCGGCTGCCACACGCAGCGCGCCCGCCGTTACACCTGCCGTACTCTGACCGGGAAAAATGCTATCGCCCACCAACCACAGGTTCTCAATGCCCGTCCGCGGACCGCGCACCTTAAGCAGGCTGGTCAGCGGGAAGCCGCCGACCATGCCGCCGGGACGCCGTGTGAAGCGGTAGAAGGCGGCGGGCGTGCCGGGCAAGATCAGCTTGGCGGCGTGCCGCACATTAGGGATGACGCGCTCAGCCGCGTCTAGCAACCTATCGCGGTACTGCTCGACGCGCCGCTGATAGCCTTCCGAATCGCGCTCGCGCAGTTCCCACCAAGGCGCAATCGCCGTATGCGTTGAGAGCGTTACGGCGCGCATTCCTTGCGGCGCACGTTCCGTATCGTGCGGGCTGCTCATCGAGATGAACACCGAGTTGCCCTCGCCCAAAGGCTGCCCTAAGTCCTGCACCACTTGGAAATGCTCTGCCTGTGTGGGCAGTGCCTCGTTTGGCACACCCAAATAGAGCGTGAAGGCGCCCCACGTACTCGGACGCGCCTTCACCTCACGCTGCAAAGCAGGCGGCGCGCCCTCCCCAAGCAAATCGGCAAGCGCCCACGGCGTCAGGTTTGCCAGCACAATGTCTGCCTCAAAAGTGTTGCCTTTGTTGGTGTGCAGCAGGAAGGTTTTATCGGCGCGGCGCTCGATCTTGGTGACGGCATGGCGGTAGATCAGGCGTCCGCCGTGAGCGCTGAGCGCCTCACCAACCTGACGGGCAAGGTTGCCAATGCCGCCGCGTGGATGGTAAACGCCCACACGCGGCAAATCCACCGCGATAGCGCCATACAGCGCATTGGCGTGCGGGCTGGTCGTCTGTGCGCTGATCAGCAGTTGGGCATCAATGAAGGTGCGGGCGTTCGGCTCACGCACGCCTAGCGTGCTGAGCAGCTGTCCCATACTCATCAGCGCCAGCGGGCTGATTGGGATCAGGTTGGGGCGGATTTTGGTGGCAAGGCGCGCCACATCGCCGAGCGAGGCGGGCGGAAATTCGGGCAGGCGTGCGGCAAACTGCCATGCCGACTCAGCGGCACGCTCTTGCACGCCCCAGAAATGGCGCAGTTCGGGCAATTTGGCGGCGCGTTCGTCGCGCCAGTGTGCCTCATCGCCCCAGCGCGTGATGCTGCGTTCGGGCAAGTGAATCACCCACGCTGGCTCCACACGCTCGATCTGCCACTGGATGCCGAGTAAATCGCCCGCGATCTGGTGCGGTCCGCCTTGCTGAAAGCCGCCGGCAAGCGTTGCGCCAGCATCAAAGCGATAGCCCTTGTGGTAGAACGTCCCGGCGCAGCCGCCAGGGTAAACGTGCGCCTCCAGCACGGTGACCTCAAAACCTTCCCGCGCCAAAAGCGCCGCCGCCGTCACGCCGCCAACGCCTGCACCAATAACTACCACACGCGCTCGTTTCACCATACGACCTCACCGTTGCTGTTTCCTATTTCGTGAAGTTTAGCACAACGTCTAAGGTTTGGCGAATGCTTGTTTATGCTTGGTCTAGCGTGATGCGCGCCACAGGCAGCAGGTTCACCTCTGGCACCAACTCTTGATATGCCAGAACGCGCACTTGTGGCAGTTCCATGCCGATCAGCGCACGGACGGCAGGGCGCACGTCGGTGGTGGTTAGCAGCGTTGGCGGCTGATCAGGTGGCAGCGCGGCAATCTGGGCGCGTAGGAACTTAAGCAGCACGTCACGTGCGCTAGAGTCATCTTGCAAGATGATCTGTTCAAGGTCTGGCGCCAGCAGGTAGATTTCGAGTGTGCTGCGCCCACGGGCTGCCTGATGGGTTAGTTGGTGGCTCAGGCGCGTCCGAACGTGCGCCAACACGCCTGCTTCATGGCGCGGCGGCGTGCTGACGTGCAAGCGATCATCAAAGGCGATTTGATCGGGCGGCACCAACACATAGGCATAGGCGCTCAGGCTCTCCAAGATGAGGCGTGTGTTTCGCACGCTGACGTTTTCCGCCAGCAGCGCACGCAGCAGGCGCGCAAACGTAGCGGGCGTGACATGTTGGCGCGCCACTTCGCTAAGGGCGGGAAAGGCAAGCTCGATTTGGTCAAGCACACGGGCAGCTACCGTCTGGCAGACGAACAAGGCGCTGTGGCGGCGCAGCAAGGCGCTAATATTCAGGATCAAGTAGCCGAAAGGCGTCCAGAGGTGGAAGCCATCGGCGCGGATTGCCTCTGCATCGGCGCGGTGTGCTAGGGCAACCATGCGCCCACTGGCGGGATGATAGGCAGGCTGTGAGGGTATACCGTGCTGCCGCAGATCGTCCGTTGTGGCATTCACCAAGACCTGATCAGCGCTCAGCCCTTGCCACGCCACCGAGGGCAAATCGTTCAGGTGCAGCTTGAAGCTGCCTAACGGCATGGTGTCATCGGGCGCAAAGGTGAAGGACGGGTAATGCACACCTAGCTCGTAGAACATGCCATCGCGCAGCATATCGAAGAAGGTCTGTTCGTCCTCAGCCGCGTTTTGGGTCAGGTCGCGCAGCGTCTCACCAGAGCAGCTTATTGCCAAGTGCTGTGGGCGCAGCGCGGCAAAGAGCGCCTCACTCGGCTCACTTTCGCTGGCAGCCAGAATCTCGGCAGCACGGGCGTGATCCTTCAGCGAGACGCGCAGCGCTAAAAGCGGCGCCAGCACGGCGCGCAAGGTTGGCAGGGGATAGCGCATGAACAGATCGGGCAGCATATCGCGGTAGGCAGCGGCGGCAGGCTCGGTCAGCAGCAGGTCGGTATGGCTGCTCAGCGCGGCTGCCGTGAACGCGCTCAGAAAGGGTGGCAGGCGTTCGGGCTGTTCCGCCAGCCATGCGACGAGCGCTGCCCGTGTGCTTGGCGCGTGCAAGGTGCCGCACGCAGCGCTAAAGAGCTGCCCTTCAAGGCTATCAGCGTGGCGGCAGCGCGCCCCATCCACCCATAGCTCGGCGATGCCGTGTGGCAATGCGGCGCGCTCAACCTGAAGGTGCGCTGCGACGGGCAAGCCCAATTGATCGCAGATCGCCTGCGCCGCTGTTTGGGCAGCCTCGATAATTGCCGTCTCGTCTAGGGCAGCGCCCAGTGAATGCTCAAGCCGAAGCAGCAGCAAGATTTCGGTCATCAGCCAGTTCTTCCTGTGAAAGCACGGCAAGGTACGGGAATTCGTAAAGCGTGATCAGCGGCACAACAGCGCGCACCTGCGGATCAGCCACGATCAGGGCGGCGCGTGGCGTTTCGGGCGGCAGCAGCGCCCGCAGTGCCGCCAAAACGTCTTGGACGGCGCTCGGTGGCATCACCAAGTAGCTGTGTGCGTCTTGCACCACGTATTGGCGGATGAGCGCCTCTGTTTCAGGCGGCAAGGGGAAGCGCGGCAAGCCCAGCGGCAGATGTTCGCGCAAGCGCAGGCGTGCGGCACGCAGCGCCGCGTCAAACTCGGCGCCCTGCACTGCCTCGATCACCTGCCGTCGGAGTGGCACACCTTCACGGATCAGGGCGCGCAGCACGCGCAGCAGCAGCGACCGATCAAGGGCTGCCAACTGCTCAGGGCTGATCTGCCATGTCTCCAGCAGGGTTGCCAATTCTTGCCAGCCGAAGAACTGATTCAGGTTGTGGCGCAGCACTGCCTCTAGGTGATCGATCATGTAGCGCAGCGGATCGTCCAACAGGTTAAAGCGCAGCATACGGGCGCGAGAGGCGTCGCTGGTGCTGATCCACGCGCCGCGCACGCGGCTCAGCGGATGCAGCGCTTCACGCACTGTGCCAATGCCTGCTACGCGCAAGGTGTCCGACGACTCTTCGCAGAACAGCGCGCCTGCTGGCAGCCAATCTATGGCGATTGGCACTTCATCGAGCATGATCAGGTAGGCATCCTCAGGCAGATCGCTGTTAGCACGCAGCCGCACGCCGGGAACTTGCACGCCGCTGCTCTCTGCAATGCGGGCGCGCATTTCGGGCAAATAGCGCTCCAGCAGGATCGGCGGTGGTGATTCGTCCGCGTTCAGCAGGGTGGGTGAAAGTTCAAGGATGATCGGCACGACCAGCGGGAAGGTTTGTGTGCTTGGCGCAGGCAGCTTAAAGGTGCGCTCAAGGTGGCTTAGCAGGGCGGCGTTGAAATCGGCGGTGGCAAGCTGGGGCAGCGTTTCGCCCACACCCACCAACTGCCAAACAAAGGCAACCTCTTTGGTAAGGGCGAGGCAGGCTTTGGCAAGCGCCGCACCAACCGAAGGCACTTCGGCTGCCTTAAAGCGCTTGACGGCGGCGTTAAATTCTGCCGTGTGCGGCTTGCCTTGCACAAGGCGCACACAGGCAATCCGAGCGCGCAGCTCACCCTGAAAGGCGGAATCTTCGGGCAAGAATTCGGCAAGGGCGCGGTAGCTTTCAAGGGCGGCGTCCGCTTCGCCTTCTTTGAAGCGATCATCTGCCTCTTTCAAGAGCGCCTCGACGGAATCGCTCAGGCAGCCCGCCGCTTCGGGAAAACGCTCTGTTTCGGGCAGCAAGCGCTGGTAGCAGAGCGCCGCCGCCTGATGCTGTCCCTTTTCAGCGTAGAGGCGCGCAAGGCTTGCCTGCTGCCCAATGAACTGCCAACTGCCATCCTGTGGAAAGTCGAGCGCCTCCAAGATGGCGATCAAGGGCTGCGGCTGGGCAATTTCGGCAAGACGTTCGTTCAAGCGCGCCTCAAACTGATCGAGGATAGCGCGTGCCGTTTCGCCGTGTTCCCAGCCTTCGCTCAGGCGGCGCGTGGTAGGCAGATCAAGGCGCGTGAATTGATAATGCTGCTGGGCGTTCGTCATGCGTTCGGCGGCGTGCTGAAGGGCTGCCTCTGCCTGCTCAAAGTCGGCAAGGGCAAGGTATGCCTGCCCAAGATTGGCGTACAGATAGGCGTCGGACTCGGTATCTTGGGTCAGGGCGCGCTCTAGGTAGGGCAGCGCGGCGGCAGCTTCGCCCAAGAAGTAGCCCGCCCAACCACACAACGCGCCATCCGCAGCGTAGATCGGCGCATCGCGCTGCTCCCACAGATAGCGGTAGGTATTGGCGGCGCGCTCATAATCGCCCAGCAGGCGGAAGGCATCGGCGCGCACACCCAGATACCATGCGTCAAGCCGTTCGGTCGCCTCGATGACGTGAGCAATCAGCGGCAAGGCTTGGGTGGGCTGATCCTGCTGCACATAAATATATGCCTGCACCGCTTCTGCCCACAGGCTGGGCTGTTTGGCGCGGAAACGCTCCAAAAGCGGCAGCACTTCTTCATATTGGGCGGCGTTGGTCAGCGTGACGATTGAATCCTCAAGGGCGCTGTCATCCCCAAGTTCGGCGGCGCGGCGGGCGGCATCCATCGCAAGGCGCTCTAACTCTAGGGCGCGGTAGGCGCGGTTCAGGGCTTGCCAGCGGTAGGCATCGTCGTCGCGCAGCACCAAGCCGCGCTCTAGGTAGGTGATCGCTTGCCAACGCAGCATCTCGGAGTCTTCGTCGGGCAGTTTAGCGCGGTTTTCGCATTGAATGGCGCGCACATCATAGACCCAGGCTTCTTCGGCGGTGGGCAGGCGCTGTGCCAGTCCGTCGTGCAGGGCGCGCTCGCTCTCTTGCAGGGTGTCCTCACGCACGTAAGGATAGTCGGGCAGGGCAGCCACGCCCAGCAGGGCATTCGCCAGAAACCAGCAGGCAAGTGTGTGGTCGGGCTGAAGACGGCGGACGGCGCGCAGCAATTCAGCCGCAACCGCATACTGGTTCAGCCACAGAAAGCGTTTGCCCGCCTCAAAATAGGCATCGGCAGCCGCAGCGCGCTCGCCGAGTGCCTCTAGCACTTCAGCGCGCAGGCGGTGGGCAATGCGCTCAGGGTAAGCGGTATCGTCCCGCACGCCGTGTTCGAGGGCGAGGTCGGCAGCGCGGCGGGCAGCTTCAAGGTCAGTGCGGCGCAGCGTGCGGACAGCCTGCAAATAGAGATTGCCGCTTTGTGGGCGGTTGAATTGGCGCAGTTCGGCAAGGGCGGCGGCATTCGCACCGAGTGCCGAGAGGGCATCGGCGTAGTGATCGTCGGCGCGTGTCCATGCCTGCTCTGCCTCTGCCAGCAAGCCTAAGCCGATATGTGCATCGGGTGACTCTGGCGCAAGGGCAAGCGCTTGCCGATAGCATTCGCGGGCGCGTGTGGCATCGCCGATGCTGCGGAAATAATCGCCGAGTGCCGCCTGTGCCAGCGGATCGTTGGGCGCAAGGCGCAGCGCTTGCTCAAGGCGTTCGTGGGCAAGGTCAGGCGCGCTGCCTAGCAAAGCACGCCCTTCGCTGACAAGGGCAGCAACGGCAGGGTCGGGCAGGTGCAGCGCCGTGCGGAATTTCTCTAGGAAGTCTCGCCAGAGCTGATCGAGCGGGCGTTTGGGCGCGTCGCTGAGTTCGGGCGGCACAGGGCTGCCTTCCAAGACTAAGACGGTGATCGGCACGTCGTGCGCTTGGGCGGCGCGGCGTTCGGCGCTACAGGTGAGGTTCTCTGCATAGCGCGGCGTGATGAACGCGAAAAACTGATCGGCGGCGGCAATCTGGCTAATCTCGCCGCTGTGGAGCGTGTAGCCAGAGAGCGCGGCGCGCACCAACTGCGCGAACAAGGCATCTTCGGGCGCAAAGCTCAGGTAGATGTTCATACGCCGCGCTCCTTGATGAGGGTCATCATCGCCTCAAGGATGTCCAGTTGTTCGGGCGCGCTCTCAGAGGCGTACTGCGTGCGCCATGCGCGCTTCAGGTGTGCCAGCCACAGCGTCCGATCAAGGTGATCGAGGGCATCCACCGTTTGAATGGCGAAAGCGCGCACGCTGCGGCGGCGTGCTTCATCGCTGATGCGCTCAATGCGGCTGTGCAGGCTGAACAGGATATCGTCAGAGGTGAGCGCCTCTACCGGCGCCGCCTGATCGGTTGGGCGCACGGCTGCCTTATCGGTGGGCTGGATCAGCCCGTCGGCGCTGTGCAGGTAGAGTGTTGGTGTGCCAAAGGCACGCACGCTGTGCTGGCGCTTGCCAATGAATTCGGCGCGCCCAAGCTGCACGGCATAGTCAAGCGGCTCACCTTTGACGAGCGCCTCGTAAAAAGTGCGGCTGAAATCAATGGCTGCCATGTTGGTGATTGGATACTGCATGGCGACGACTGCCTGCGCGCCCTTCTGAACGAGGCGCGGTGCCAAGCCGCCGAAACTCTCACGCAGGTCGCCGCGCCCGCCTTCGCACAGGTGCAGGAAGATCAGGCGCGGCAGCACGCCCGCCAAACTGCACCAATCGGCAAAGTCGTTGTCGCTGCACCAATCGGCGGTGCCATCCGCCTTGAGCAAGGCAATCTGACCGTTGCTGGTCTCGGTGTTGAAGGCGCCATGCCCAATGAAGTGCAGCACGTGCGGCTGAAACGTTCGGATGCGCTCGATGAACGCCTCAACGGTCGCTTTTCGCAGCACGTCCACCTGCACCGGATATGCCTCTGCAAGGCGCTGAATGGACTCGATCACACGCGGCTCTAGCACAGGATCAAGGTCACTTGGCTTGGAGACGGCAACCAACAGGCGCAGCGTGCCTTCCACGCGCAGCGTTTGGCGGCTCTCCCGTGGCATGAAGCGCGAAAGGACAAGATCAACGTGGCTGCACATGAAATAGCCGCCGCTGTGCGGATAGTAAAGATATTCCCACGGCAAGTTTGCCAGTTCGGCGGCTTTTGGCTCAAAGCTGAGCTGAAGGCGCAACCGTTCGCCGTTCGCCTTCGCCATTTTGAGCGTTTCCTCATAGAGTTTTTCGATCTCAGCATCGAACAACAGGCGGTAGAGATACTGCCCGAAAATGGCGACCTCTTGCGGCTCGCTGAACTTGCCCATCCGCATCCATGCCTCAAAGAGGCGGATCGTCTGGCGCTCTAAGCTGTGCTGCTCAAAAATCCGCACCTTGCCGCGCGCCGTCTTTTGGTCAGCAGGGCGCCACGCCCGCACGCTTTCGCGGTCGTTTTCCACGTTGAGGATGAGTTCAGCGCTCATAGCCCTCGCCTAGATTAGAGGCGTGCCGAAAGATCAAACATATTGGCATCGCGCACGGGCGCACCAGCGCGCAAAAAGCTGGCAAGGCGCTGCCCAAGATAGGCAACGATCTCGCCCAAGCCCGCCGCCGCGAAGTTGAAGTTGGCATACGCCTGCACCGCCGCTGCCACCTGAAGCTGCGTCACGTTGCGCGGCACTTGCAGCACTACTGCAAACTGTGGCACGCGCTCACGGAAGAAATCGGCGCCGCTGATGCGCCAAAAGACCTTGTGCGTCTTCTCGCCGCTGTGTTCAATCTGAGCGCGCACCAAGCGATAGTTGAACGGACCGACACTCAGGCTGCCGCTGGTGGCAACCGCGCTGCCAACGCCTGCGCTGCCGCCGACGTTCGGCAGGCTGAGTTCGCCTGTTTGTGCCTCAAACTCAAAATTGGTGCCAAGTTTCACGGTTGCCTCTGCGTTGGCTTGCAGCAGGTTCAAAAACTTTTTGTCAGGCAGGATGAGCGCGCTGACAGGGCGCTGATCATCGGGCATGTTCGGGTTGAACTCGACGGCACACTCCACGCGCACAAAGGGCATGTTTGGGCGTGCGCTGTAGCCAACGGGCAGGTGCAGCCAATAGAAGGCATAGCGCTCGCTCAGGCGCTTGAACAGGTCTGGCACGGGCAGGTTTTGCTCGGCAAAGTGCGCCTCTTCCAATTTCAAAAAGTCTAGCTGGCGGCTGAGGAAGGCACGTTGTTCGTTCAGTTCTTTCAGAAGCTGCTCAGCGGGATTTTCGGTGCTTGCCTCAAGGCTGCGTGTGGTGCGTGTATCGCTCAATTCACGCGCCAGACCGCTGATCGTCTCTTGCACCTCTTGCATCAATGTTTCGCGGCTTTCACCGCCGAAATCAAATTCAAACTCGGAAAGGGTTGGGCTATCGGTCATGGCAGACTCCAATCAGGGCATTCAGTCGCATCCTGATGGGTAGCGTACAGCGATTCGGGCGAGAAGGCAAGTTTTCAGGGAGAGTGCCTGCCCGCCGCCCTTGACCCGCCGCGATCACCTACGCTATGCTTAGCTGCACGCAGTTTAGAAAGGCTTTTCGAGTGACACCCATTACCCTAAATTTTAGCGTGCGGCGTGCCGCGCCCAGCGATGCTGCACGCATGGCAGCCATTTGGTTAGAGGCGGCAGAGGCATTCGCCAAAGCCGATCCGCGTGTGCGCTTGGCAGAAGACGCCGCCGCGCTGTGGCAAGCCGCCCTTGAAACATGGTTCACGCGGGCGGATATGGCGCTTTTTGTGGCGGTAGACGAAACCGAGATGGTGCTTGCCTACATCATTGGCGAATGCGTGCCGAATGCGCCTGCCTTCCTGCCGCCGCGCTATGGCGTCGTGCGCGATCTGGCTGTGGATTATCACGCCAAGAGTGGGCGGCTTGGGCGTGAACTGCTGGCGGCATTGCGCGCTTGGTTTGCCGAACAAGGCATCACGCAGCTTGAGGTGCGCGTGCCATACCGCCATCCGGTGGCGCAGGCGTTTTGGCGAGCGTTGGGTGCGCGCAAAACTGCCGACCAGATGTGGCTGAAGGTATGAGGCTGCCGTGATCGGACGTTTTATCGCGTGGCTTGGCACAGGGCGCGCCCGCTTCATCTTTGGCTTGTTGGCGCTTACAGGCTTGCTCAGCCTGATGTTGAACGCGGTTCAGCCGCCTGAACCTTGGATTCCCACCGCACAGACCGCCCTTGCCGCCCTCTTTTTGATCGGCGCAGCAGTGGCAATCATCACGCGCTTCGATGGGCAAGAACGCCGCCAAATCTTGATCCTGATCGCGCCTGCGCTCGGCGCCCTGATCCTCGGCTTGTTTGTGCCGCAGTGGTTTGCGGCGTTGGCAGTCATCGCAGCGGGCTGGCTGGTGGTGGCGCTCATCGTTGGGCGCGCTGGCGTGCGCCGTGAATATCAGCGCGCCATCAAGCTGATGCGAAAGGGCGCGTATGATCAAGCAATCGCCATCATCAGCGATCTGATCAAGGCAGAGCCAGATCAGGCTGATCATCGCCGTTTCCGTGCCGAGCTATATCGGCTCTCGGGCAATTTGCGGAAGGCACGGACAGACTATGAGAAGGTCGTCGCGCTCTCGCCGGACTCTGGCGTTGGCTATAACGGCTTGGCAGAGGTTTATTTGCAAGAGGGCAACTATGAGCGCGCCTTTGAGTATGGTTTGAAAGCCCATGCCCTAGAGCCGAAGCATTGGGTCGCTGCCTACAATCTGGGCATGATTGCGGATCGGCTGGGCAAGTGGACGGAGTCCATTGACTATTTGAAGCGTGCGCTGATCGCCAAAATTCCCGATAGTCGGCATCGCTTGCTCACCTACCTATGGCTGACACGCGCCTATCTCTACACGGGTGAGGAGCAAGGCGCGGCAGAAGGGCTTGCCGCCTTACAGAGTGAAAAGCGTGGCTTGCGCGAGTGGCAGATCATCTTTGGCAGCGAGCAGGCCTCCATTTTGCGGCAGGTGCTAAGCGAGGATGTGGCGCTGGCAGAGCAGCTTGCCGAGCGCGATCAAGGTGCCGCGTTTGCTCTGTTGCGGAGCCAACGCGGCTGAGTGCGGCATCGGTTAGTCGAAGATATCGAACAGCTCGCCCAAGAAGCCTTTTTTCCTGCCGCGTGAACGATCCTCTTCACGGCGAAAGCGTTCAGGGCGGTAGTCATCATC
This sequence comes from Anaerolineae bacterium, assembly GCA_034436355.1. GTDB lineage: Bacteria > Chloroflexota > Anaerolineae > Aggregatilineales > UBA2796 > CP2-2F. The sequence continues at coordinate 28,092 of DAOTVQ010000020.1, read as the reverse complement.
GTCGTCGTCATGGCGGCGTGGTGGTTCGGGACGGCGCTGCTCGGCAACTTCAAAGTCGAGGTCGAGCAGATCGGGATCGCCCATGCCACGCTTTGCTTTTGGCGGCGGCTCAACGTAAGGCGCGCTGCGGTCGGCAAGGGCGGCTGCCTCCGCACGGTCAATCAACTTGTCCAATTCGCCACGATCCAGCCAGACGCCGCGGCACTTTGGGCAATAATCAATCTCAACACCAGAGCGTTCTGCAATTTGCAGATCAACGGTTATGCACACAGGGCATTTCATGCTTTGGTTACTCCGTAACAGTAAAACTATATTGATAGGTAGATTTTAAGATAACTATCTGAAAAATAGTCCCCCTAAAAATCAGGGATTTGCGAGCAGCACCTTTCAAAATTTCGTGAACGAATCAGGTGCGTTTTTTGTGCAATTTGCTATACTCTTTAGTGACTATTTAAGACTTCCCGTATAGAGAGATCGTATAGATCGTGTTCCCTAAAGCTAGGGAGGCTACCTCACTTTATGACTTCTTTAGTTCTCACCATCACCGAAACGCTGCGCTATCGCGGCAAAATTGGTCAATGGGCATGGGTGCTGCATCGCGTCTCCGGCATGGGGACTTTGATCTTCCTCATCATGCACGTCATTGATACCTCGTGGGCAACTTTCTACCCCGAACTGTACGCCAAAGCCATTGCTGCTTACAAAACGCCGCTGTTCACCGTGGGCGAATTTGTGTTGGTGGCGTGCGTCGTTTATCATGCCCTGAACGGCTTCCGCATTGTGCTGTTCGACTACCGCCCGCAGTGGTGGCGGCGGCAAGCCGATGCTGCCAAATTGGTGCTGCTTGGCACGCTTGTGCTGCTGGTGCCTGTGTTCTTCGTGATGGCAGGGCATGTGGTGAATTATTACAACGAGCGCGTCACTGCCTTTGATCTGGGTTTGGAGAGCGTGATCGAGGCGACGGCGCCCTTTGCCGTTGGCACGGTGGTTGTGCTTGGGCTTGCCCTGATCCTCTCGGCGGGCGCCTCGCTCATCCCCAGCCTGAACGCGCCGAAGAAACGCCTGAAGGGCAGCAAGATGGAAACCTTCATGTGGTCGTTCATGCGGATTAGCGGCGTGTTGATCATTCCGCTGGTCTTCGGGCATTTGGCAATGATGCACGTTATTCAGGGCGTCTTCGACCTGACGAAGGTTGGGCATGTGCCAGTCTTCACCAATTTGGGCGCCAATGTGGAGACCACACTGACGGCGGTCAATTTTGTGCGCTTGCGTTGGGATACCATGTTGGCAGGCGTCTATATCTGGCGCGTCTACGATATTCTGCTGCTGGTGCTGGTGACGGTGCATGGCTTTAATGGCGCACGGTACGTCATCAACGATTATATTCACAACAAATTGGTCAACCGTGCGTTGCGCTTGGCTGCCGTTGGCACCATGATCGGCGTGTTGTGGGTGGGCGCCTTGGCAATTTTGCAGAGCGTGCCTGCCACCACTGCCGAAATGCTCAACCAAACCTCACAGGTCATGGGTGCGGATGCCGATTCGGATGCCCTTGTGCGATAATGTAAGCGACGGACTGTTAGAAGTGTGAAGGAACGTATGAAGATACATCAATTTGACACCATTATCCTGGGTGCAGGCGGCGCTGGCTTAATGGCAGCGCTCTACGCTTCGCGCAGCGTAAAGGTTGCCGTCATCAGCAAACTTTACCCAACGCGCTCGCACACCGGCGCGGCTTTGGGCGGCATTGGCGCGGCGCTTGGCAACGAGGAAGAAGATCACTGGGAATGGCACGCCTTTGATACCGTTAAAGGGGGCGACTATCTGACCGATCAGGACGCCGCTGAGATTTTGGCGCGTGAGGCGATTGAGGCAGTCATCGAGCTGGAGCATATGGGCTTGCCCTTTGACCGCACCAAAGAAGGCAAGATTTCGCAGCGGCGCTTTGGTGGGCATACCAACAATACGACGGGCAAGCCCGTCCGCCGTGCTTGCCACGCTGCCGACCGCACCGGGCATATGATCTTGCAGACGCTCTATCAGCAGTGCATCAAGAACAACGTGACCTTCTACGATGAATATCACGTGGTGGACTTGATCATGAACGGGGATCAGCCCGTCGGCGCGGTGGCAGTCTGCTTATTGGATGGCACCTTGCATCTGTTCCACGCGAAGGCAATTGTCTTTGCGACGGGCGGCTGGGGCAAGTGTTGGGAAGTGACCAGCAACGCGCACAGCATGACGGGCGATGGCGCGGCAATCACCTTCCGCAACGGCGTGCCGTTGGAGGATATGGAGTTCTTCCAGTTCCACCCAACCGGCTTGTACCCAACCGGCTTCCTGATCACCGAAGGCGTGCGCGGCGAAGGCGGCGTGCTGATCAACGGGCGCGGCGAGCGCTTCATGGAAAAGTACGCGCCGAAGGTGAAAGATTTGGCAAGCCGCGATGTGATCTCGCGGGCGATTGCCATCGAGCTGCGCGAAGGGCGCGGCATCAAGGGCAAGCGCTACCTGCACCTTGACCTAACGCCCGACACCGTGCGCCGCTATAAGGCAGAGGCGGGCGAGAATGCCGACCACTACACCGCACACTACATCGAGAGCAAACTTGCCGAAACCTGCGATCAGGGACGCACCTATGCCGGCGTTGATCCGCTGACCGAGCCGCTGCCCATCCAGCCGACGGCGCATTATGCGATGGGCGGCATTCCCACCAATGTGAACGCCGAAGTGATCGCCAATAGCGAGAGCCGCGTGATCCCCGGCTTGTATGCCGCCGGCGAGTGCGCTTGCGTCAGCGTGCATGGCGCCAATCGGCTCGGCACCAACTCCCTGGTAGACCTGATCGTGTTCGGGCGGCGGGCAGGCTTGCGCGCTGCGGAATATGCACGCGGTGCCGCATTCATCGCCCTGCCCAGCGATGCCGGGCGCAAGATCGAGAGCGAATTAAACCGCATCCGCACGGCGACGGGCAGCACCAAACCTTACCTGCTTCGCAAGAAGATGCAATCCACCATGCAGGATTTGGTCGGCGTCTTCCGCAACGGCAAAGACATGCAGCAAGCCCTAGAGACCATGCGCGAACTGCGCCGCGAATTTGCCACCAACATCGGCATTGATGACCGCGGCAGCACCTTCAACACCGATGTGCTGGAGACGTGGGAGCTGGGTTGCTTGCTGGAGCTGGCAGAGGTGACGGCTTACTCTGCCCTGAACCGCACCGAGAGCCGCGGCGGTCACGCCCGTGAGGATTATGAAAAGCGCGATGACGAAAACTGGCTGAAGCACACGATGGTCTACCGTGAAGGCGACGAGGGCTTGCGCGTGGATTATAAGCCCGTCACCATCACCCAATACCAGCCTAAAGAGCGCGTCTACTAATTTGCAAAATGCGCGGTGGGCAACGCACACGCCTTGCGCGCCGCGCCCTTGTTTTAAGTGTATCGGGAAGGATTTAGATCACTGTGGAAGCCACACTACGCATTCGGCGCTTTAACCCCGACAAAGACAAAAAGCCTTATTGGGCAACCTATACCCTGAAAGACTGCGAACCCACCAACCGCCTGTTGGAACTGCTGCACCGCGTGAAGTGGGAAATTGACGGCACGCTGACCTTGCGCCGTTCGTGCGCACAGGGCATCTGCGGCTCAGACGCCATGCGGATCAACGGGCGCAATCGGCTTGCCTGCAAGGTGTTGCTCCAAGAGTTCGGCGAAAAAGCCACCATTCAGGTGGAGCCGATCCTTGGGCTGCCCGTCATCAAAGATTTGGTGGTGGATATGGAGCCATTCTTCGCCCACTACCGTGCGATCATGCCCTACCTCGTCAACGAGACGCCGCCGCCTATCGGTGAGGACGGCACGCCGCGTGAGCGCCTGCAAACGATTGAGGCACGCGAGCGCTTTGATGATACGACCAAGTGCATCCTGTGCGCTGCCTGCACCACAAGCTGCCCCAGCTTTTGGGCAAATGGCGCTTACGTCGGACCGGCAGCCATTGTGCAGGCGCATCGCTTCATCTTTGATGACCGCGATCAGCACTTGCAAGAGCGCCTTGACGTGCTGGCTGATCCGGATGGTGTGTGGCGCTGCCGCACCATTTATAACTGCACGCCGGCTTGCCCGCGTGGCATTGAGGTGACCCGCGCCATTGGCGAGGTGAAGAAGGCGATCCAAGCCGGCAAGCGCGACTATTAAGCGCCGTGCAGCGTGTGATGCGTTCAACGGACGGCGCGCTCATCAGCCCGTCCGTTGTTGTTTAAGGTAGGTGCGCGATGAATGATCCGATTGCGGCGATGGTTGCCGCTGAAACAAGCGCACTCGGTGATCGGCTGCCGCCAGAGGTGTTGTGCGCCGATGTGCGGCGCGTGGCGCTTTTCACGGAAGCCTTTCTGCCCAAAGTGGATGGCGTCTCGCGGACTGCGCTGCTCACCATTCGGCATTTGCAGCGCAGCGGGCGCGATCTGATCGTCTTTGCGCCGCACCCTGCACCACCGCACCTTGACGGCACGCCCATCTACAGCGTGCCGTCGCTGTGGCTGCCCAGCTATCCCGAAACACGAGTCGCCTTGTTGTGGCTGCCCATCCTTGCTCAGTTGCAGCGCTTCCAGCCCGATCTAATCTACCTGTTCAGCCCTTTCACGCTTGGCATGATGGGCATGTTGGGCAGTGGCGCGCTGCATGTGCCGGTGGTGGCAAACTACCAGACCGATTTGCCCGGCTATGCACGCAGCTATGGCGCACCACACTTGGCGGGCTTGTTCACGGGCATTTTGCGCTTCATTCACAATGGCTGCACACTGAACCTCGTGCCAACGCAGATTGTCTTGGCGGCACTGCGCGCTCAGCGCTTTAAGCGGTTGCGCCTGTGGGGACGTGGGGTGGATACGGCGCGCTTTACACCAACGCGCCGCACTGCATCTTGGCGGGCGCGCTTGCTGGGTGATCGGCAGTCGGCGTGCGGCGTGGCGCTTTACGTTGGGCGCATGGCGCGGGAGAAGCATCTAGAGGCGCTGGGCGCCTTGGCGGCGGACTCATCCCTCGCGCTGACCTTGATCGGCGGCGGGAATCACTTGCCACAGGTGCAGCAGGCTTTGACGGAAAATGGCAGATCGGCGCATTTTATTGGGCATCTAATCGGCGATGATTTGGCGGATGCCTACGCCGCAGCGGATGTCTTTGTGTTTCCCGCCGTGCGCGAGACGTTCGGGCAAGTCATCCTAGAGGCGATGGCAAGCGGCTTGCCTGTCGTTGCTGCTAATCAGGGCGGATCGGCGGCGTTGGTGCGGCACGGCGAGACGGGCTTCCTTGTGCCGCCGCACGATGCAGAGGCTTTTCGGCAGCGCACCTGCCAGTTGTTAACCGATGCAACACTGCGGGCGCGGATGAGCGCCGCCGCACGCGCCTACGCCGAACAGCACGCTTGGTCTGCCGTCATGCGCGATTTGGAGTGCTACTACGCAGAGGCGCTGCGCTTGCATGAGCGCATGGGCAGGCTGCGCCGATGCTAAAGCGTCGCCTTGTTGGCTGCTTTTACGTGGGCTGCCTTGCGCCGCTTGGCTTCAGCCTGCTGGCGCTGTGGATTGCTGCCGATGCGCTGCGCCGCGCCCTTCACCAGATTTTTGGTAATAAACGGTAAGGCACACGCTGGCTGTAGGCAGCGTAGCCCGCTAGTTCCGCCATCAGAAAACGATCCTCAGTGTGCGTCTTGATGATCATCATGAAGAGACTGAGCGCAGCCGCTCCCATGCCGAGCGGTGTGCTGAAAACGATGCCCAAGCCGATATAAAGGATGATCGCCATTGTGTAAATCGGGTGGCGCATGTGGCTATACGGACCTGAGTCAACAAGGCGATGATCGCCTTGCAGGGTTGCCTCTGCTGTCCAATACCTGCCGAGGTAGGCGCGGCAGAAGTAGGTGCCTGCCATGCCTACCAGCACCAGAACTATCCCGATGAGCGCTGCCCAGTCTGGCAGCAGCGGCGCACCAATGCCTAGTAACATGCCGATGCCGATGATAGGCAAGGCAGCGGTTGTGAATGCCAGCGCCCACACCGCCAAACGATCTAATGGCAGCCTTGACTGGCGCATTGATTTAACGACCGCCGTGCCGCCGCGCCAATAGGTAAATAGCCAGACCAGCATCGCCGTCACGGCAAGCAGTGTGGCAATGTTCTGCATAGGGTCACCCATCCGCCATGATCTTATCAATCGCCTCCACCAGTTGTGCCATGTTCGCCACCTGATAGACGCCAGAGGCGAGCGGTGCATAGTCCAGCATATCGCTATCACCCGTCCCCCACTGATAGTGCGGCTCTGGGTTGAACCACAGCACACGGCGCGCCCGCCGCCGCATGTCCGCCGCTAGGTCAAGGCGCGGATCGTTGTAATTGTTGCGCCCATCGCCCAGCAGGATGACAGTGGTGCGGCTATCTATGGCGTCCAGCTTCTCGCCAAAGAGCGTATTCAGGCTGTGACCAAGATCGGTGTTGTACGAGCCGGGCGGGTGATTGTCCAGCACCTCTTGGACGGCGATCTCAGGGCGTTTTGCCTTGAAATAATCGCTAATCTCGTGCAGGTCGCTGATGAAGATGAAGCTGCGCGCTTTGGCAACCTGATCTTGTAACTCGTAGATCAGGGTCAGCATGAACTCAGCACAGTAGCGCATTGAAGTGGAAATATCGCAGATCAACACAAGGCGCGGCTTCAGGCTGCGCTTGCGGAATTGCAGCTCAATAGGCGTGCCACCATAGCGCAAGTTGTGGCGCAACGTGCTTTTGGGATCAAGCGTGCCGTCATTAGCACGGCGCTGGCGCAGCGAGGCACGGCTGCGAAGGCGAGCCGCAAGGCGTTTCACTTCGTCGCGCAGGGCGTCCGCTTCTTCTTGGCTCAGGGCGCGGAAGGGCGTTTGCATCAGGTCTTGGGCATCGGGCTTTTCGGGCGGATTTTCGCCCAGGTTGCGGGCGATGCTGCTGCCAACAAAGCGCTCAATCTGCTCACGGAGCGCTTCGCCATTGGCGCGCAGCATCTGCATCACCTCTTGCAGGGACTCTTCGCTCATGCCGGCTTCGCGCAGTGCCTCCTCAAGCTGGTCGAGCAATTCACGCAGTTCGTTCAGGCTCAGGGCGCGCTGCATCATGCGCTGGTAGTAGCCCTGCTGCGAAGGGCTATCGGCGTTGCCCAAGCCAAGCTGCTGCCCTGCCTGCTCAAGCTGATTCTGATCGAAGCCGCGCCCGCGCATAAGCTGCTGGAGCAGTTGTTGCAGCGCCTGCGGGTTGCCTGCTAAAGATTGCAGCGCTTGTTTGAGCATCTGCTGCTGGTCGGGCGTCAGTTCCTGTTCCATGTTGAACATGGGCGGTGCGGCGGTATCAAAGAACAGTGGGAAGAAATAATCGAAGGTGGGCAGGTCGGTTGCCTCTTTCACCAACGTCGTCCGCAGCGCAGCTTGAAATATCTCGCGCTCATAAACGCCAACCTGATCCACGGCGCGCAGGGCATCGTAGCTCTCTGCCACAGAGATACGCACGCCGGCAGCGCGCAGCGTGCGAATAAACTCGACCAATCGCTTATCCATGTGCCACATCCTTGTGATAAGACGGTAGGCAGATTGTAGCGCAAAGGACGGGCAGGTGGGTAGCGAATGGTTGCTAGGCGGTTAGCTCAGCGCGGCAATGCGCCAATGCTTCATCCAACGTATCGCAGACCTTCACGCTTACCCTGCCGAAGATGGGTGAATTGAGCCCTTTGGCAGCCAACCGAACGAGCGCCGAATGGCTGATCACGACCAACTGCCGCATGTTGGGATGCCGCAACAGCGGCGTCGTGCTGCGCGTCCCTTGCGAGGCACTCGTGATGATATCATCAAAACTGAAAGAGGCTTCGGTCACATCGAAGATCAAGAAAAGCCCTTCCGCAGAGGCATCCATGAATTCCATAATGCGCGAGTTGATTGCTTCTGTGTGGCTTGCCAGTGAATAGTCGGCGCCCAAGTGGGTGACAACAATCGGTTCGTTCGGTAATTTCTCAATGCGGTAGGTGTAGGTCATGCGTATTCGCTCTCTTTACTTAACTTATCCAACACATCCCTAGCATAAAAGAATAAATGCACCGCTCAAATTACAATCCCATCTCAATGTGAATTCAATGCTTTGCCCAACACACTGACTTCAATCAAGCAAAGCGGTGCGTGTGTTGCTTCCAAAATAGCCTGTGTTGCAGCATCGAAATGCCCTATCCCTCACCATGCCTTGCCGAGCGCGCCTAGAACCGCTAAGATTAGCCTATCCCTGTAATGGTAATTTTCCACACAAAGGCATTGAAACACCTATGGCAAAGCGGCGCACCGCGCAGAACACCTATTATTTGGTTAACCTCGGCTGCTCGAAGAACGCCGTAGATGCGGCAAGCATGGCACAACTGCTGGATGAAAGCGGCATGACTGCCCTTGAGAGCGAACGCCAAGCCGAAGTGCTGATCGTCAATACGTGCGGCTTCATCAACGCCGCTAAAGATGAGAGCGTGAACACCCTGCGCGAACTGGCGCGCCGCAAACGTCCCGACCAGTATTTGATCGCCGCTGGCTGCATGGCACAGCGCTATGGCGCCGAACTAACCGCCAAAGTGGAAGGGCTGGACGGCGTGATCGGCACGCGCCGCTGGATGGACATTGTAGACCTGATCCGCCGTCTGCGCGGACGCAAAGACCCTGCGCCGCTCTACCATTTGCCAACGGAGGCGACCGTCGTTGGCAGCGATGAACACGGCGCACTGCGCGCCAGCGTGCAGGGTCACAGCGCCTACCTGAAGATCGCCGATGGCTGCCGCCGCCCGTGTGCCTTCTGCGCCATTCCGCTCATCAAAGGGACTGCCGTCAGCCGCCCGCCCGATGCCATCGTCGCAGAGGCGCAGCGCCTGAGCGCGCAAGGCGTGCAAGAGCTGATCCTGATCGCGCAAGACTCCACCGACTATGGGCATGATCTTGGGCTGCGCGATGGCTTGGCGCACCTGCTGGATCGGCTGACCACCGAGAGCGACATGGCGTGGATTCGCATCATGTACGCTTATCCCGGCGCCGTGACCGACCGCCTGATCGAGATGATGGCGACGCGCCCGCAAATTCTGCCCTACCTTGATATTCCGTTGCAGCACGGCAGCCGTTCCGCCCTGCTGCGGATGCGCCGCCCTGCCAATGTGGAATGGGTCTACCGCACGGTAGAGAAAATGCGCGCTGCCATGCCTAACTTGGCGATCCGCACCACCTTCATCGTCGGCTATCCGGGCGAGACGGACGCCGAATTTGAGGAATTGGTGCAGTTCGTGCGTGCCATGCAGTTTGACCGTGTGGGCGTGTTCACCTACAGCTTTGAGGAAAACACGCCCTCTGCCGAACAACCAGACCATTTGCCTGAGGCTGTCAAGCAGGCGCGCCGCGATCACCTGATGAGCGTGCAACAGGCGATCAGTCTGGCGAAAAATCAGGCGATGGTGGGCAAAACGCTGGAGGTGCTGATCGAAGGGCAGGGTGATGGCTTGACGGTTGGGCGCAGCTACCGCGACGCACCAGAGGTGGATGGCTATGTGATCATTGAGGGCGACGCGCCGACAGGGCGTCCGATCATCCCGGTGCAGATCACGGGTGCCATGCTCTACGATTTGGTAGGGCGTGTGGAAGGCACGCCCAACAACGGCGTGATTCCGTTGGCGGCGGTGGGTGAGGGGAAAGGGGACGGAGGATAAGGTTAACTGTATGGCGCGATGGTGTGGGAATTACCCTCTCAACTACGGGTGGATAGAGGTTTGCCGCGCCCGCGTAGGTTTTCCCAAACTGCCCCTGCATGGTATGATAAGCGTGCGATGGAACGCAGACAGGCACGCAAGATGACTCATATGAAGCGCACACTTAGCCTCAGCTTCGCCAGCCTGATCCTAATGGTGGCAGTTTGGGCGCTCTCGCAAGGCAGCCTGCCCTCTGTAGCTGCCCAAGGCGGCACACCCACGCCCGCCCTGCAAGAACAGGCAGGCTTCATCCGCTTTGGCGAACCTGTCGAGGGCATTCTGAACGACGACGTTTACCGCCAATTCTGGCGCTTTGAGGCAACCGCCGGCGCTGTGGTGGATATTCAGATGCAAGTGATCAGCGGCGACCTTGACCCGTACCTCAGCCTGCTCTCGCCCTTGGGTGATGTGCTGCGTGCCAACGACTCGGCGAGCGGTGGCTTGGATGCCGGCATTTTGGCATACCAACTGCCCTTCAGCGGCGAGTACCGCATTATTGCGCGGCGCGTGGGCGATAACAACGGACGCGGCGGGCGCACCAGCGGCAGCTACCGCCTAACTCTGAACCTTCGCAGCCCCACCACCGCCGAACAGAACACACTCCTCAATGTTGGGCGGACGGTTGAAGGCAGGCTGACCGATGAACAGCCACGTGCCGTCTACCGCTTGGAGCTAGGCGGCGCGCTTGCCCTACGCCTTGACCTCGATGGCGCCAATCGGTTGGCGAGTGTGCGCCTTTTTACAACGAGCGGCGCGCTCATTCGCCAATATCAGGGGCTTAGCCCGTTTGATGTTGGGCTGAGCCTGCCGAGCAACGGCGCAACCCTGATCGAAGTCAGCGCGCCCAGCTATGAAGAGCGTGCCGCCGATTTTGCCCTGACCGTCTACCGCCTAGAGGCGCGCCCTGACCTGCCCGATACCTTGCAATATGGCAAACTGCGCCGTGCCGCAACCAACCAAACGCTGCGCTGGTTCTTCATTGGCGAAGCGGGCGATATGGTGCAGCTTGACGTGCAGCCCGATACCTTTGGCAGCGCGCTAGATGTGGACGTGACCGTTGGCACGCCCAACGAGCTGCCGCTCTTTCGCGGCTTGCTCGGCGTTGGTTTGCAGCAAGTCTTCACGCTGCCTGCCAGCGGTGCGTATAGCATCGAACTGCGCGCCGCAACGCCACAGACCTTCGGTTACAGCGTCTTGCTGCGGCAGCTAGGCGCCAATGCCCTGCCGTTTGATCGCTTTGCGGTGGCGCGTGATCGTGGTGCGCTGCTCTTTAACACGCCGATCAGCGGCAGCCTGCCGCGTGGCGAGCTTGAGTCGCGCTGGCTGGATGCGACTGCTGATCAGGTTATCACGGTGCGTGCTGCGCCGCGCTCCAATGCCGATTCACTCGGTGTTGCCGTGCTAGACCCAGCAGGTAAGCTCATCGCCGCGCAGATCAGCCGTGGCGAGCGCGGCGCGGTGCTGCAAAACGTGCTGCTGCCCCAAGATGGGCGCTACCGCGTAGTCCTCTTTGAGTTAGCGCTGCAAACCGCCCAAGAGTCGCCCATTGAATACACGCTGCGCGTTGAGGATGCTGATGGTGGCACGCTGCAACCGCTGACCGCTGTCAAAGGCATTGTGACGCGTGCCAACGGCTTGGCAGTCTGGGAGCTAAGCGCCGCAGCAGGTGCGCTCATCAATGTGCAGTTGGACAATCTGACGCCGATTGCATGGCAACCGAGCCTGTTTATCATTGATCCGAGCGGTGTGGTGATTGCCTCTGCCAGCGGCGAGACCAGCCGCACGCAATCCCTGACCATTTTCGGCGCCAATGCCACCAGCGATGGCACTTACCGCGTCGTGGTGGGCGGGCGTGTAACAGGCAATTTCGCCACCTACCGCCTCGTCAGCAGCACCCAGCAGCCCTTTGCCGAGGCACTGCCTCAACTCTTGCGCGCCGAACCCTTAAGCGGCATCGGCGCGCCCGACCGCTACGCGCCAACACCAACGCCGCCGCCCGTGCGCCTCTCAGTTTCCGCCCTGATCAACCCACTCGTTAACCCGGCTGAACTGCCTGCTGATCAGATTGTGGCGCTGCCCTTTAACACCACCGTGCGCGGCGAGATTGCCAGCGGTGCATTGGTGCAGGCATGGCGCATCAACAGCGGCTCGGATGTGGTCATTCAACTGCGCGCCACCGCCCTAGAAGGCAGCGTGGCGCCGCGCCTGACGCTGTGGGATCGCAACGGGCGCGTGATCGGTGAGCAGTTTAACGCACAGGGCGCTGTGTCCTTCTTCACCTACCGCATTTTGCAAGGCGGCACCTATACCGTCGTGGTGAACATGGGCTTAAGCGGCGGACGCTACCTGCTCACGCTCGATTCACAGCCTTTGGCGGCGGGCGCCCTGCGGATGACGGATGGCACGCCGCTAGGCTATGGGCAGACCATCAGCGGCGAATTGCAAAGCAGTGTGGAGACAGACACCTACTTCTTTCTTGGCACGCTCAACGATGTGATCAATGTGCAGGCGGTGCGCGCCACGGGACGCTTAGCGCCTGCGGTGCGTTTGCTCGGTCCGAATGGGCGCGAGATTGCTACCGATTCGCCAAGTGACGGACGTTACTACGCGCAATTGACGGGCATTCGCCTGCCTGATAGCGGACTCTACACGCTGATCGTCAGCAACCTGAATCGGTCCGAGCGCATTGAAGGGCGCTACACGCTCAGCCTTGGGCTGCTGAGTGGCACGCGCCTTCAAAGCCGCGGCGGCGGCGTGATCGCTGAGGGCGAGGTGCGGGCGGGCTTGCTCTTGGCGGGTGATAATGAGGATACGTGGCTCTTTCGGGCGCGGCGCGGGCAGCGCGTTAGTTTTGCCGTCTTTGGCGCGGAATTGCCCTCCCCGTCACCGCTTAGCCTGCAACTCTTGGATACCAGCGGGCAGATTTTTGCCGCACAGAACCGCGTGCTTGCCCAAAGCACGGCGCGCCTTGAGGATGTGCTGCTGCCTGAAGATGGCGTTTACCGCGTGCGCGTGATCGGTGGCACCCAGCAGCAAGGCGTCTATCGCTTGCAGTGGCTGCCCAGTGATGAGCGTGCCAATGGCGTGCTTAGCTATGGGCAGACGGTCAGTGGCAGCCTGACCGCTGCCCGCAACTTCGAGACGTGGGTCTTCAGCGGCAGCGCTGGCGACGTCGTCTCGGTGGCGCTGCGCTATGTGCGCGGCACGCCCTTTAAGGGCAGCTTCCAACTGCGGGCGGCGAATGGCGTGCCGTTGGCAACCGTCGCCGATCTGGATGGCAGCGGCGGGCGCGCTGATGTGCTGCTGCCTTTCAGTGGCAGCTATAGCATTGTGGTTGCCAACCCTGCGTCGGATTTTCAGGGCGCGGGCATCTATGCCCTAAGCCTGAGCCTGACCGAGAGCAGCGCACGGGCGCTCGGCGGCGTGCTGCGCTATGGGCAAGAGGCAGTTAGCACGCTCTACCCTGATGATCCCGAAGATACATGGGTGTTTGCCGCCCGCGTCGGCGACCGTGTGCGCGTCACAGTCCAAGCGTTGGATAGCTTCCTCATGCCGCACCTTGAGCTTCGCAGTGCTACCGATGAAGTGCTGGCAACCGCCCTCTCAGAGCCGCTGCCATTGCCAACGGCGCGCATTGGCGGCGATGGCTTGAACGATTTCGTCATCCCTTCTGACGGCGCCTACGCCCTAACCGTGCGCGGAATGCCCACCGATGGCGGCGCGCCCAGCAGTGGCAGCTACCGCATCCTGCTGGATTTCACGCCGCGTCCCATTGCTGAGATTGAGCAGTTACGCTATGGCAGCGCGGCGAATGGCGTGCTTGCTGATGATCGCCCACAAGAAACCTACCTATTTAATGGACAGCAGGGCGATCAGATAACGGCGCGTGCCGTCCGCGAGTCGGGCGCCAGCCTCTCGCTGCGCCTGCAAGTGCGCGCCGCCGATGGTCGCCTTTTGGCGGAGGCAGACTCCGACGATGGCGACAGTGTGCTGCTCAGCGATTTCCGCCTGCCGCAGACCGATGAATATCGCCTGGTGGTAGCGCGCTTCCGCGAGCCATTTGGACAAACGGTCGGGCGCTACACGGTGCAGCTTGACGGCGTGAGCGAAGCACGCCCGATCCGAGACAACATTCGCTATGGGCAGCAGGCGCTAGGGCGCTTGAATGACGCCACGCCCGTTGATCGGCTTGCCTTTGATGGGCGCAAGGGCGACGTGATCGGCATTACCACACGCGCCACCAGCGGCGATCTCGATATTGCACTCAGCCTTGAGCGTGAAGACGGCACTATCCTTGCCCGCAACGACGACTCCGATGGCATCAACGCCGTCATCAGTGGTGTGCAACTGCCAGAGGATGGGCGCTATATCCTTGTGGTGCGGCGGATTGGCACACGCACCGTTGGCAGCGCTGGCAACTATGAGCTGTTCGTCAACCTGCTCTACCAAGCCAACGGCACCAGCAGCACGCCTAACGCACAGCCGATCAGCTATGGGGCGCGCATGGTCAGTGTGGTAGACCCAACCACACCCGAACGAAATTACACCTTTCGCGGCGTGCGTGGTGATCAGATCAGCGCCCAAATGCTGCACCAAAACGACGAAGCACCGCCGATCCTCGAACTGCGCGACCCATCCGGCAGGCTGCTCGCCTCTGGTGTGCTAAGCGTTGGCAGGACGGCGATCACAGCCTTCCCGCTGCCCGCCGATGGCTTCTATCAGCTCGGCGTCCGCCGCCCGATCAACAGCCGTTCGCCCTACAGTCCGTTCGCGCTCACCTTAGACTTAGAAGCGATCAGCACACAGACAGCTCCCACGCTGCGCGGCGGCGTGCTGAATGCCGAGAGCAGCGTGATCAGCACTTTTGCGCCTGCTGAAACAGCCCACTACTGGCTTTTGAACGGCACAGCAGGGCAAACGCTCAGCTTTAATGTGCTGCGCCTTAGCGGCGAGACGCTGCCGACGCTCATCGTGCTGACGCCGAATGGGCAGCGCTTGGGCGAAACGCCGCTGGCAGCACGTGGCGTCAGCACCACCTTAGAGCGCTTGCGTTTGCCGAGCAGCGGTGTGTATACCGTGCTAGTGCTGCCCAACAGCCCTGACTCAGCCAGCGCCTACCGCCTGACGGTGCAGCGTGCCGCCATCAGCGCTGAAGCGCCCGACCGCCTGAGCGTTGGCATTGCTGCCAATGGTGTGCTGGATGCCGTGCGAAACAGTGGCGTGTGGGCATTTGAGGCAGACGCTGGGCAGACCGTCTCGGCGCGCATGTTGGTGACCAGCGGCAATTTGCAGCCGCGCTTGCTGCTGCTCAACGCTGAAGGGCAAATCTTGGCTGAGGGCGCGCCCAGCCGAACTGTGGAAGGCACCTCCAGCCTGATTGTGGATTACCCACTGCCTGCGGCTGGCACTTACACCTTGCAGACCGAACGTGCGAATGCCACCACCAGTGGCAGTTACCGCCTGCTGCTAGAGTTGGGCAGCCCATCCAGCACGCCCTCGGTGCAGGCGCTGGCAGCCTTCCGCGTTGCCTACAATCAGGCGGTGCGCGGCGTGATTCCGAGCCAGCGTGAGGCGTTGTGGGCATTCATCGGTGCGGCGGGCGATGTGGTGAATGTGAGCGTGGTTGCCAACACGCCAAGCGGCGGTGCGCCAATCCCGGCACCGCGCCTTGAAGTGCAAGATGTGAGCGGGCGCGTTTTGGCGGCGGCGGCGCCACAAGCGCTGGAGGCGCTCGAATCCTACGTGCAGGGCTTGGTCTTGCCTGCTGACGGGCGCTACATCGTGGTGATGCGTGCCGAGAAAACTGTGCCGTATACGCTGGTCATTCAGCGGCGGCAAGATGCGCTGCCAACCAACCTTGCCACCGCGCCTTCGCGTCAGCTCGTCTTTGGCATCACGCAGCAGAATGGCATCACACCCAGCGATTCTATTGATTACTGGACGTTCACAGGCAGCGCCGGGGAGGCAATCCAGATTGAGGCATCGCGCTTGAATGGCACCCTGCGCCTTGATCTGGCGCTCTACGCGCCGTCGGGCTACCTTACGGGCGCGGCTGCCACCGCGGAGCTGAGCAGCGCTGCCCTTCCGCCGCTGCGCCTGCCTGAGGATGGCAGCTATCTTCTGGTGGTGACGCGCTGGCTGGGTGCCGCCGGGCAAACGAGCGGCGCTTACCGCGTGCGGATGGTGCGCGCTGCCGAGTCGGACATTCCGACGCAGAATGCGCTCAGCACGGATGATCGCGGTGTGACGGGGCGGCTTAGCGCTGAGCGCACCGCCGAGCGGTGGACGTTTAGTGGGCGCGCCAATGAGCGCTACGAGGTTAATTTTGAGCGCCAAACGGATGCATTGCAGGCAACAGTACACCTGCTGAACACCGATGGCGCGCCGCTTGGCGAATTTGCGCCGTTAAGCGCGCAGCTTGCCGCCAATGGTCAGTTTGTGTTGCCAACCGACGGGCAATATCAGCTTGAGGTGCGCCTGAACGACGGCGAAGGGCTGTATTATTTGCGTCTGAAGCGCGTCCAAACAGCCGATCAGAGCAGCATTGCCAGCGCGCTGGGCATCGCCTATGGCGAGACGGTGACGCACAGGCTGGAAAACGGCGGCGCACAGGCGTGGGTCTTTTATGGGCGCGCTGCGGATCGGGTGGTGGCTGACCTGCTGCCGCAAGGCGAGGCGCTGCTGGGCGCAACCCTCAGTTTGCTCGGCACGGATGGCGAAACGCTCGCCTCTGCAACCAGCCACGCCAAGGGGACGCGCCTTACAGATGTTGTGCTGCCGAAAGATGGCTTCTATGCGCTGATTGTGCGCGCTCAGAATGCGGCACCGCTGGCTTTCCGCCTCACACTGACTCGTGTGCAGCCCAATGCCAGCTATCAGGGCGTGCTAGGCTTTGCGGTGCCTGCTGAAGGCGTGCTCTACAGCGAACAGGCATTGCACGAATGGGCGCTGCCTGTGCCTTCGGTTGGCACAGGCAGCCTTGTGGTGGTGCTTCGGACAGAGGTGGCAGGCGCACGCTTGCTGATCGTTCAGCCCAATGGCGCGCTTGTGGCAGAGGCAACGTTGCAGATGGGCG
Organism: Anaerolineae bacterium; assembly: GCA_034436355.1. GTDB lineage: Bacteria > Chloroflexota > Anaerolineae > Aggregatilineales > UBA2796 > CP2-2F. The sequence goes on along the minus strand of DAOTVQ010000020.1, from coordinate 11,244 downwards.
AACACCTTGCCGAGTTCGCCTTAGAAGAATCGCGCTATGCGGTGTTGGTGCAAAATCCGAATGGTGAGCAGGGGCGCTATCAACTTAGCACGCGCTTTAGGCGCTCGGCGGAAGGCGGCGGCGTGCTGTGGCTAGAGCCATCTGCTCAAGGTGTGCTTGATGACACCGATTTCAGCGATACGTGGCTGTTCACGCCGCCCTACACCGCCAGTTGGCAGCTTGAAGTGGCGCGCACAGAGGGCAATGCTGCGCTTACAGCGGTCATTTACACGCCGGGTGGCAATTTGCTGGCAGAGGCAACCAGCAGCGAGGGCGGCGCGCTCAGGCTCGATCTGCCTGAGAATGCCGCCGGGCAATATCAGATCGTGATCGCGCGGCGTGGCGGCGCCAACAGCAGCGGGCGGGCAGCTTATCAGATCGGTGTGCGCCTGCGCGAGTAAGCACACCCAAAAACTTGACACATTCCCCACACCTGCATATACTTTCTTTTAGTTGGTTGGCACAACAAATAAGACGCAATGCACCCCTGCCATGTATATTTTTGCGAGACGTTAGGCTTGGAACGGCGGTAAAGGCGGCAGGGTATGCTCCACCGCAGGTCGGTTCGTACTGGCGACCAAGCATTAGTACGAGAAATTAATCTTTCGTTGATTATGAACTGTTTACACCAACGTGCGCCAATCTCACGGGCAGATTTGGCAGAGATCACAGGTTTGAATAAGTCTACGGTCTCTAGCCTTGTCCTAGAACTGATCGAACGCCGTTTCGTGCGCGAGGTAGGCATCACTTCGGGCAGTGTTGGGCGTCCGTCGGTGCAGTTGGAACTCAATCCGCAAGCGGGCTACATCGTCAGCGCCGAGATCGGTGTTGGCTTCATCTCCGTCTTTTGCACCAACTTCAAAGCAGAGCTGCTGTGGCGCTGCCGTGAGTCGTTCGCGGTAGAAACGCCGCACACAGCCGTGCTAAAGCGCACCCTCAACCTGATTGATGAAGCAGTTGCCGAAGGGCGCGACCAACTGCCCACCCGCCAACTGTTGGGCATCGCAGTGGGCATTCCCGGCTTGGTGGATCAGCATGATGGCACGCTGCTGTTTGCGCCAAACCTACGCTGGCGAGACGTGCCGATCCGTTCCATACTGCAAGCTGCCTATCCCACTGTGCAGATTACAGTGGATAACGAGGCAAACCTCGCCGCATTGGGCGAGTGCATCTTTGGGGCAGGGCAGCACTACCGTGAGGTGCTTTACATCAGTGCGGGCGTGGGTGTGGGCGGCGCCATTGTGCAGGATGGGCGAATTTTTCGCGGCACAACGGGTTTTGCAGGCGAGTTTGGGCATATGACGATGGTGCCAGAGGGTGAGTTATGCAGTTGCGGTAATCGCGGTTGTTGGGAGACGTTGGTTAGCCAAGGCGCGATCTTACGGGCAGTGCGCCGTGCGCTGGAAGCAGGCAGCCCTAGCTTGCTGGCGGCATTGCCGCTGGAACTCACTTTGCAGGATGTGATCGAGGCGGCGCGGGATGGCGATGGGCTGGCGCTCACAATCCTGACGCGGGCAGGGCGCGATTTAGGCTTGGGCATCGCGTCCTTGATCAACGTCCTCAATCCCGATCTAGTCTTGATCGGCGGCATGATCAGCCTTGCCGATGAATTCATCCTGCCGCCGATCATGGCGGAAATTCGGCAGCGCGCCCTGACGTGGAACGCCAAAGCAAGCACGGTTGCCTTTTCCGAATATACGCTGAACGCCTGTGTGATGGGCGGTGTGGCGGCGGTCTATCAGGCGGTGCTTTCGCAGCCAACCATTTATTGAAGCTGCCTGCCCTGTGGCTGTGGCAGCCATCTGTGGGTGAGGGGAGGTGATCGAACGCTGAGTGTTGTGCTTGGCAAGCAGGCGCATAACCCTTTTTTAACCTTTTGTCAAACTAATGACGTTACTGGAGGTAATTCGCATGTTTAAGAAGTCGCTTTTTCTGTTGGCGATTATCGCATTGGTGGTTGTGTCGGTTTTTGTGGGCAGCCCTGCTCGCGCTGCGGTGAGCGAACTCAAGATTATTTGGGCGCAGTGGGCGCCTGCCGACTTCCTACAAACCCTCGTGCAGGACTACGAAGCAAAGACGGGCATCAAAGTGACCGTCATCCAAGAGCCGTGGGGAACCTTTGGTGACCGTGTGGCGGCAGAGTGGGCAGCCAACGGCGATGCGTTCGATATGGTCATCGGCGATAGCCAGTGGCTAGGGCAGGGCGCAACGCAGGGTCACTATGTGGAACTGACCGAGTTCATGACCTCCCGCGGCATTGAGAAGACCGTGACGCCTGCCACGCTCCAATACTACGGTGAATATCCACCCGGCAGCGGCAAATACTGGGCATACCCAACCGAAGGCGACGCCAACGGCTGGGCATACCGCATGGATTTGTTCAACGATCCGATGGAGAAAGAGGCATTCAAGGCGCAATACGGGCGCGAGCTAGCCGTTCCCGAAACGTGGGATGAACTGCTTGAAATTGCCAAGTTCTTCACCCGTCCCGATAAGGGCTTGTATGGGGCTGCCATCTACACCCAAATTGACTACGACGCCATCGTGATGGGCTTCCAAAATGTGTTCTTCAGCTATGGCGGGGACTGGTACGACGAAAACTTCAACATGGAAGGCGTGCTGAACAGCGAAGGCGCTGTGAAGGCACTGGAGTTCTACCGCGAACTGTATAGCTGCTGTTCGCCGCCCGGCATGAGCAATGCCTTCTTCCAAGAGACGAACGATGCCTTCACCAGCGGGCAAGCAGCGATGATCATGAACTACTTCGCCTTCTTCCCGGCACTGGCAAACAGCGCCACCAACCGCTTTGCGGAAAGCACGGGCTACTTCTCTATGCCCAAGGGCCCAGATGGGCTGCGCTTTGCAGCACTGGGTGGGCAGGGCATCAGCATCAACGCTTACATCAACGATGAGCGCAAGCAAGCCTCGTTCGATTTTATCGAATGGTTTGCTCAGGGTGATGTGCAGTTGAAGTGGGCGCAGTTGGGCGGCTATACCTGCAATATCGAGGTGCTGAACTCGCAGGCATTCCTTGATGTAGCGCCTTTCAACGCTGCCTTCGCCGAGACGATGACCTTCGTCAAGGACTTCACCAACATCCCTGAGTATGGCGCGATGCTGCCAATCGCACAGAGCGCGCTCCACAACTTTGTGGTGGGTGGGCAAGGCACCGCCAAGCAGGCACTGGATAGCATCATTGCGGAGTGGACGCCCATCCTACAGGATGCAGGCTACATCCAATAGGCTAGGCACAGGGCGTAAGGGCGGGCAAGAGCCTGCCCTTACCCGCACCTCGCGTGTGTTTCTCTTGTGTATTGCTCGGCTGCCCTAGACCTGAAAGGCACTTTTCAATGACTGCTCTAACACAGGCTGCGCCCACGCAAGCCAAACAACGCGCACAGCGCCGCCATATGAGCGATGGTGCGTTGGTGCGGCTCTTCATTTTTCCAACGCTCATCATCCTGATCCTGTGGAACGTCTTTCCATTGTTCTACAGCCTTTACCTGAGCTTTACCCGTTACAGTGTCATCGCCAACCGTGCGCCGGAATGGGTCGGCTTTAGCAACTACACCGCCATCCTTTCCCGCCCAACCTTCTGGCAATCCTTCGCTACCACCGGCGTTTACGCCCTGCTTTCGGTTGGCTTGCAGACGGTGCTTGGCTTTAGTTTGGCAATGCTGCTGCGCCAAAAGTTCAAGGGCAGCGGTTTCATCACCACCTTAACCCTAATTCCAATGATGCTCTCGCCGGTGGTAGTCGGCATGTTCTGGAAGCTGATCTACAACCCAAGCTATGGCATTTTCAACTTCCTGCTCAACCCAACCAACCCACGCCTTGCCACCGATATGCTGGCTGGTCCTGTCAGCGCGATGTTGGCAGTTGTTATTGTAGATGTGTGGATGTGGACTCCGTTCGTGATGCTGCTGTGCCTGTCCGGCTTGAATGCCATCCCCGACTATTTGTATGAGGCAGCCGCCATAGACCGCGCCAGCGCATGGTTTCAGTTCCGCCGCATCACGCTGCCGCAAGTGGCGCCGCTGCTGTTGATCGCAGTGCTATTCCGCACCATTGAGGCGATCAAAGCCTTTGACCTGATGATGGGCTTAACGGGTGGCGGTCCGGGCAAATCTACGGAGACAGTTTCGATTGCGCTCTACCGCTTGGCATTTTCAGGGCAGTTTAACACCGGGCAGGCAAGCGCACTCGCCTATATTGTGCTGATCATCATTATTTGCATCAGCAACGTTTACATTCGCTACCTGAACAAACTGCGCGGAGAATAAGCCATGGCTGCCACAACACCTCGCCAAACCTTTGAGCAGAGCGGACCGCGCCTACCGGTGGTCGAGTCAATCCGCGTGGATCGCGTGCATCCGCGTGCGCGCATGGCAGGCAGTGTGCGTGCCACCATAGCGATCATCCTCTCCCTGATCTCGCTGATCCCCGTCTTTTGGATTGTGCTAACTGCCTTCAAAACGCCAACGGATGTGACTGCCATTCCGCCCAAGCTGATCTTCGAGCCGTCGCTGACGGGCTTTGTGAGCCTGTTGAGCGATATGCGTTTGCTCTCTCAGGCAGAGCAGGAAGAGCGCAGCCAGCAGCCTGATCTCGGCTGGGTGGATCAGATTGCCCTGCAAATCGGGCGCGCCATCAACGGACCGAGCCAATACGCACGGCAGCTTGGCAACTCAGTGATCATCGCCGGCACGTCAACGGTGCTGTCAGTGGTGCTTGGCTTGCTCTCTGCTTACGCCTTCAGCCGTTTCAATATTCCCGCCAAAGGCGATCTGCTGTTTTTCATCCTCAGCACGCGCATGTTGCCGCCGGTGGTCGTCACCATCCCGATTTTCTTGATGTATCGCAGCATCGGTCTGCACGATACGCATTTTGGGCTGATCATGCTCTACACCGTCTTTAACTTGTCGTTCTCGGTGTGGCTGTTGAAAGGCTTCATTGATGAGATTCCGCGTGAGTATGAAGAAGCTGCACTGGTGGATGGCTATACACGCCTGCAAACCTTCTTCCGCATCGTGATTCCGCAAGCGCGCACAGGCATCGCTGCCACCACGGTTTTCTGCCTGATCTTCGCCTGGAATGAATATGCCTTCGCCCTGATGTTGACAACTCAGAATGCGCGCACAGCGCCGCCCTCGATCCCTTCCATTTTGGGCAGCGGCGGCATCGAGTGGAACACCATTGCAGCAGGCGCGCTCCTGTTCCTGATCCCGGTCGTGATCGTGACCTTTGCGCTGCGCCAGCACCTCTTGCGCGGCGTCACCTTTGGTGCAGTTCGGAAGTAGAAACACATGGCAACCATAACTCTGCAACAAGTCGAGAAGAAGTTTGGCAGCGCCTACGCGGTGCAGCCGATGGATTTAACCATTCAGGATGGCGAGTTCGTCGTGCTGCTTGGTCCAAGCGGCTGCGGCAAAACCACCACATTGCGGATGATCAGCGGGCTGGAGGCGGTGACCAGCGGCAAAATTCTGCTGAACGAGCGCGATGTGACATGGCTGCATCCGAGCGAGCGCGATATCGCCTTTGTCTTCCAGTTTTTCGCGCTCTACCCGCACCTCACCGCCCGCGAGAACGTCGCCTTTCCGCTGCAAGCGCAAAGCGTGCCGCGTGATGAGGTGACCAAGCGCGTGAACGAGGTGCTGAAGCTGCTGCAAATTGAGCATTTGGCAAACAGCCGTCCCGCCGCGCTCAGCGGTGGCGACCAACAGCGCATTGCGTTGGCGCGTGCCTTAGTGCGGCGTCCGTCTGCCTTTCTGATGGATGAACCACTTGGCGCCTTGGACGCCGAATTCCGCGAGACGATGCGCGCCGAGATCAAGCGCCTGCACCTGAGCATCAACGCGACAACGGTCTATGTGACGCACGATCAGGTTGAGGCGATGGCGATGAGTGATCGGATCGTGGTGATGTCTGCCGCAGTTGTGCAGCAAGTTGGCACGCCCGCCGAAGTCTACTACGATCCTGCCAACCTGTTTGTGGCGCGCTTCATTGGCTCGCCGGGCATGAACTTGCTCAAAGGGCGCTATAGCGAAGGTGTGGTTAGCTTTGGCGGTTCTAAGCGCTTGCCTGTGCCTGCTGCCTGGCGGGCTGCCGTTGATCATGTGACGCAAGGCAGCGGTGAGCTGATCGTTGGTTTTCGCCCCGAAGCGGCAAGCGTACGCGCCGATGGCGAACTGGAGGCAACTGTCTACGCCGCTGATCTGCACGGCGGCTTTTCCATGCTGCACCTTGACCTTGGGCATGAGAATCCGATTGTGCATGTGCGCGCCAGCCGTCAGGAGATTTACCCGATTGATGCCTTGGTGCGCTTCAGCCTCGATCCGAACATGGTGCGCTTCTTTGATCCGCGCACCGAGAAGGCAATTCAGCCTGTAGCAGAGGTCGCCCTATGAGCGAGATTGCCCTACAGCACATCAGCAAACGCTTTAAGGATATTACCGCGCTGGATGACGTGAGTTTCACCATTCAGAACGGCGAGTTTTTCGTGCTGCTCGGTCCGACGGGCGCGGGCAAAACAACCACGCTGCGCGTGATCGCCGGCTTGGAGCGCCAAACCGAAGGCGACATCCTGTTCGACGGACAGCGCATGAACGGCGTGCCACCGGCAGAGCGCGATATTGCTTTCGTCTTTCAGCAGTACTCGCTCTACCCAACCATGAGCGTTTACGACAACCTCGCCTTTCCGCTGCGTTCGCCAATGCGCCGCACGCCAGAGGCTGAGATCAAACCGCGTGTGGAAAAAGCTGCCGAACTGCTGCGGATTCAGCACTTGCTAGAGCGCAAGACGGCGCGCCTGAGCGGCGGTGAGATGCAGCGCGTTAGCATCGGGCGTGCCATTGTGCGGAATCCGCGCATCTTCCTGATGGATGAGCCGCTGAGCAACCTTGACGCCAAACTGCGCGAGTCGCTGCGTGTGGAGCTGAAGCACATCCAAAAGACACAGACCAGCACCACGCTTTTTGTGACGCACGACCAGATCGAGGCGCTGACGATGGCGGATCGCATTGGTGTGCTGCGCGAAGGCAAGCTGATTCAGGTTGGCACGCCCACCGATATTTATGATCGCCCTGCCACCACCTTTGTGGCGCAGTTGGTTGGCACGCCGCGCATTAACATGCACAAAGCCTTCCGTGAGAATGGTACGCTGCACGTTCAGGAAAGCACGGTGCAGTTGCCCGCGCCAAGCGGCAGCTTGCCCTCAGAGTTCATGCTTGGCATTCGCCCTGAAGATGTGCAGATCACGCCTGAGGGCGCCCTCAGCGGCGAAGTGGTGCTGGTCGAGCCGCTCGGCGTTGAGACGGTCATCCACCTGCGGGCGGGCGCGCAGACCTTTCTGTGCGTCGTGTCCGGCATTTCACGCTACCGACGCGGCGATCAGGTGCGCTTTGACGTGATCCGCGAGCGGCTGCACTATTTTGACAGCAGTGGGCAGCGCTTGCCGCTTTAAGCTGAAAAGTTTTTAGAGAGGAACGTGAAAAAATGCGTTTTGGTGTGAATACATGGGTGTGGACTTCACCATTGACCACTGCCGAACTTGCGGCGCTGGCGCCCAAAGTGACGGGCATGGGCTTTGATTGGATCGAACTGCCCTTTGAGAGCCTGACCGACCTTGACGGCGCTGAGGCAAAGGCGATCTTGGCAGCACACGGACTCGATGCCAGCGCGTGCGCCGCCATGGGCCCCGACCGCGATCTGATCCACGAAGACGCCGCCATTCGGCAGAACGGCATGGCATACATCCGTGGCTGCGTTGATTTGTGCCATGCGATAGGCATCACTAACCTTGTCGGACCGATCTACTCGGCGGTTGGGCGCACTTGGCAGCAGACGCCCGAAGAGCGCGCCCGCGATCTCGATCTGCTGACGGCAACCCTGAAAGAACTGGCTGCCTACGCACAGGATCACGGCGTGGTGCTGTGCCTTGAGCCGCTGAACCGCTTTGAGACCAGCTTCATCAATCTGGCAGAGCAGGCAATTGAAGTGGTGGATCGTGTGGATAGCCCTGCCTGCCAAATCATGCTGGATACCTTTCATATGTGCATTGAGGAAAAATCGCTTGGGCAGGCGATTCGGCAGGTGGGCAGCCGCTTGAAGCATCTCCACGCCTGCGAGAATGATCGCGGTGCGCCCGGATCAGGGCATGTGCCGTGGCAGGACGTGGCAGGTGCGCTGAAGGCGATCAGCTATTCGGGACCTGTCGTGATCGAGTCGTTCACCAGCAAGGTGAAAAGCATTGCACGGGCGGCTGCCATTTGGCGCAGCCTTGCGCCCTCCCAAGATGCGCTTGCCCAAGAGGGTGTGGCATTCCTGAAGCAGCTTTTGGCATAGGAGCGAGACTGATGAGCGTTCAACAAGCGGCAAAGCGCATTCGCTATCCGTTTTTCTTGCTGATCGCTGCCGCCGTGCTGGTGGTAATCGCGCTGATCCTTGCGCCGATTGTGGATGGGCAAGATGACCGTTGGAAGGCGGGCAACGTCCTGCTGACGGGAATGCCGTTCATCCTGTGCTTTGTGGCGGTGGTGCTGTCTTTCATCTTCCTGATTGTAGCGGTAGCGCTCAAGTTTAACGGTAAAATCAATGCACGCTTGCATCGGCGGGTGGAGCTAATCATCATTGGCGGCATTCTGCTCGGTGTGGTGGGCATGTTCCAGTCTTGGGCGATTGAGGGCTATCAGCTTGGCTTTCACCTGCTGTTGGTGTGTTTTGTCGCCTTCAACATCTGGGGACACATCACACCGAAAAGCGACCGTGCCAGCCAACACGATTAACTGTTCCTTTTACATAATCACGCATACCTACAAGGAGTTTTTGAACAATGGCTAGACCAGTCACTTTATTTACCGGACAGTGGGCAGATTTGCCGTTGAGCGTTCTTGCCGAGAAGGTGGCGGCATGGGGCTACGATGGGCTGGAGCTTGCCTGCTGGGGCGATCATTTCGATGTTTCGCGGGCGCTCAGCGAGGATAACTACATTCAATCGCGCCTCGATATTCTCGCTAAGCACGGGCTGAAATGCTTTGCGATCAGCACGCACTTGGTTGGGCAGTGCGTCTGCGATCCGATTGATGAGCGCCACAAGAGCATTTTGCCGCCGCACGTCTGGGGCGATGGCGAGCCAGAAGGGGTGCGCCAGCGCGCCGCACAAGAGGTGATGAACACCGCACGCGCCGCCGCCAAGATGGGTGTGAAAGTCGTCAACGGCTTCACCGGCAGCAGCGTGTGGCATTTGCTCTACCGCTTCCCGCCGACCAGCGATGAGATGGTGGAAGCTGGCTACGCCGACTTTGCCGCCCGCTGGAATCCGATCCTCGATGTGTTCGATGAAGTAGGCGTGCGCTTTGGCTTGGAAGTGCATCCGACCGAGATCGCCTACGACATCGTGACCACGCACAAAGCGCTGGATGCTATCAAGCGCCGCCCTGCCTTTGGCATCAACTTTGATCCGAGCCACCTCAATCATCAATTTGTAGATTCGGTCGCCTTCATCGAGGAATTCGCGGATCGCATTTACCACGTCCACGTCAAAGACTCGCTCAAACGCCTTGACGGACGCCGCAGCATCCTCGCCTCGCACTTGGGCTTTGGAGATCGGCGGCGCGGCTGGGATTTCGTCTCGCCAGGGCGCGGCGAAATCAACTTCGAGCAGATCGTCCGCAGCCTGAACGCCATTGGCTATGACGGTCCGCTCTCGGTGGAGTGGGAAGACAGCGGCATGAACCGCGAAGTTGGTGCGGCGGAAGCCGTTCAGGTGGTGCGCCGCGCCGATATTTCACCCTCGAATGTGGCATTTGATGCAGCCTTCCAGAAGGAATAGCGACAATGAGCGATAAAGAAGTTGGTTTTGTGAGCATGGCAGGCGCCAAGGCAAGCGGACAAGCACCTACTGTTGGCGTGGGAATGCTTGGCTATGCCTTCATGGGCAAGGCGCACACCAACGCCATGAAAAAGCTGCCCTACATGATGTACCCGCCTGTGGCAATTCCGCGCCTTGTGGCAGTCAGTGGGCGCAATGAAGAAGCCGTGAAAGAGGCGGCGCTGCGCTACGGCTACGAGAAATACTACACCGATTGGCGCCAGATGATCGAAGACCCTGACGTGCAGCTTTTCGATAACGGCGGACCGAACGACGCCCACGCCGAACCGTGCATCGCCGCGGCGCAAGCCGGCAAGCATGTCTTCTGCGAAAAGCCGCTAGGGCGCACTGCTGAAGAGTCAAAGGCGATGCTAGACGCCGTGACTAAAGCAGGTGTTAAGCACATGGTCGCCTTCAATTACCGTTTTGTGCCAGCCATCCGCCAAATCCGCGATCTGATTGACAGCGGTGCGCTGGGGCAAATCTACCACTGGCGCGCTGTCTACCTGCAAGAGTGGATTGCCGATCCGAACTTCCCGATGGTTTGGCGCTTGGATAAGAACGTGGCAGGCAGCGGCGCGCTAGGCGATCTCGGCGCGCACATCATAGACCTTGCTCGCTATCTGGTGGGTGAGCCAGCGCGGATTGCCGCCATGACCAAGACGTTCATCAAAGACCGTCCCGATGGCAAGGGTGGGCGCGCTCAGGTGACGGTGGATGACGCTTTCGTTGCCTGTGTGGAGTTCCACAACGGCGCGCTTGGCACGCTGGAAAGCACGCGCTTTGCGCCGGGACGCAAAAACTACAACGTCTTTGAGATCAACGCTGAGCATGGCAGCATTCGCTTTAACCTAGAGCGCATGAACGAGATGGAAGTCATGTGGCGCGATGGGCGCCCAGAGACGCAAGGCTTCACGCAGGTGTTGGTCACCGAAAGCTACCATCCGTATTGGTCGAACTGGTGGCCGCACGGGCACATCATCGGTTGGGAGCATACCTTTGTGCATGAGTTCGATCATCTGCTGCGCGCCATCGTGAACAATGAGCCAATCGCGCCCTATGGTGCTACCTTTGAAGATGGCTACCGCTGCGCCGTGATCTGTGATGCGGTGCTGGAATCCGCCGCTTCAGGGCGTGCGGTGGAAATTAAATACTAGTCCTCAACCGCCCGAATCCGCTTTAACCCGCACGCTCCCTCGCCACAGCTGCTGGCTGAGGGAGCGACACCAAACGTTTGCTGTGCGTTTCAGTACCCTCTACGGGTCGAAGTGGGTTGCAACCCTTGACGCGGTCGTAGCGCCGTATGCTTCACATCGTTTCAGTACCCTCTACGG
>DAOTVQ010000019.1:0-160943 GCA_034436355.1 Anaerolineae bacterium | reverse complement strand
AACGACCTTGCCACTGTTTCACAACTGCTAGGGCATAGCAGCGTGAGTGTGACGGCTGACTTCTACGCCGTGTTCAACACCCATGAGTTGGCTTTACGCCACAGCCGTTTTTCCGCTGCGCGCCACCTCACCGATTCCAAGTGACCTCTCACAACTGAAAGCGCCCAGCACTTACCGCTAGGCGCTTTTTTTGCCATTTCTAGCCAATTGATTTTGTGTCAGGGCTGTGTCCGAGATAGTGAAAGGGTGTTTACCCTGATGGGGAGTGACTCCGAGAGGACTCGAACCTCTAACCAATTGATTAAGAGTCAACTGCTCTGCCAATTGAGCTACGGAGCCTAACTACCTCCACTATTATAGCCTGCCCAAACAGCTTGTCAATCCTAGATTTTGAGCGTTTTTAGAGGCGCCGCCACTCTATGCGAAGCCAAGCGACACCACAAAAATTCGCTGTGCTACCTGCCACTTGCACCTAGCCTTTGGGCGTTCCTATGCTATGATTCACCTAAGGCTTGGGTAAGTTTGTGTAGGAAGGCTATGACAAAGCGTGTGGTCGTCGCCATGAGTGGCGGCGTAGATAGTTCGGTGGCGGCTGCCTTGATGGTGCGGGCGGGCTACGAAGTGATCGGCATTATGATGCGGCTGTGGGCGGAAGATGGCGAAGGCGCGCACGGCTATAACCGCTGCTGCACACCCGACCAAATGACTGACGCCGGCAGAGTTGCCCGCAAACTAGGCATTCCATTCTACGTCTTGGATACGCAAGACGTATTCAAGCGCAGCATCGTGCAGTTTTTCGTAGAACAGTACGCGCAAGGCGTCACGCCCAACCCGTGTTTAGAGTGCAACCGCCACATCCGCTTTGAGTGGCTGCTGAACCATGCGCTCTCGTTGGAGGCAGACTATCTGGCAACTGGTCACTATGCGCGGGTGCGCCAAGCACCTGATGGCAGCTTCCAATTGCTGAAGGGCTTGGACGAGGGCAAAGATCAGAGCTATGTGCTAAGCGTGATGGGACAAGCGCAGCTTTCGCGGGTGCTGTTTCCCATCGGTGAGCATCACAAGGCACACGTGCGCGAAATTGCCGCCGAACTTGGATTAGGGGTTGCCTCAAAGGGCGATAGCCAAGATTTGTGCTTCCTTGCCGATGGCGATTATCGGCGCTTTCTACGCGAACACAGCCCAACCTTAATCGGCAAGCAGACTGGGGCGGCGGGCGACATCAAGACGCGGGATGGGCGCGTGCTTGGCAGGCATGACGGCTTGCCAAACTATACGATTGGGCAGCGCAAGGGATTAGGCATTGCCAGCACAGAGCCGCTGTATGTGATCGCCTTGGATACAGCGCAGAATGCCGTCATTGTTGGTACCAAAGATGAGCTAGGCAAGGCGCAGCTGACGGCAGCCCGTGTGAATTGGGTAAGCGGTACGCCGCCAAGCACACCCATTCAGGCACAGGTGAAGATTCGCTATAAGGCACAGCCCATACCTGCCCGTGTGACGGCACTGCCCAATCAGCGCGCTCAGGTAGATTTTGAGGTGCCACTGCGCGATATTACACCCGGTCAGGGGGTCGTCTTTTATCAGGGAGAGGTTTGCTTGGGTGGCGGCATCATCGAGAAGCCGCACCATGCCTAACGCAGCTTGATGACCATAAACAGGTGTCCAAACTGGAGCAGATCGCCATCGCTCAAGCGATAGTCGCGGTTTGGATAGAGCAACTGACCATTGAGGCGCGTGCCGTTGGTGCTGCCCAAATCGCGCAGGTGCAAACGGTTATCAATCACCACAAACTCGGCGTGGCGGCGCGAAACGCCTTTATCACGCCCATTGAACTGGGTAAGATCAATTTCGGGTGTGAAGCCATCCACTTCATCAGGGCGACCAATGGCTGCCCGTTCAGTGATTTCAAGGCGCAGCGGCTTGGCATTCTCACCCTGCACCAAAAGCGTAACGCGCCAGCCCAATACGGTATCCGCACTATAAAAGGGCTGAATAGTAGGTTGGCGAGAGAGGGTATCTTCATCAAGGCGTGTTGTGCCGCGCCCGTTGCTTGTGGTGTTGAAGGGTTCTACCATGCCTATGATCTCCTAAACCAGCGGCTTGCACAGCGCAAAGGGTGAAAAGTGTGCCTTATCCACTATACGATCAATCATACCCGAAAGAAACGTATGAACAACCATCTCAGGATAGGTTTTACCCGATCTTTTGCAATTATACTATGCATGGTTCTCTTAGTTGGCTGCGCTGCGGAACGCCGTTATGAAGTTGGAATAACGCGTCTTGCCACCAACCTGCCACCACAAAGCGCAGCCGCGATCAGCGCTTCGCGGCGCGGCGCTTGGCTGGCATGGACGGGCGATCTGGCAGTACCTGACCTTTACCTTCAGGCATCAGACTCTGATCGTGCGCTGCATTTCCCGATCAGCGCACAGCCGCACCGTCTGAGCCTGCTGCCCTTAGCAGATCGGCGCTTGGCGCTGCTATGGCTGGAGGCGGCTGAGGGCAGCCTGCCGCGCTTGGTGAGTGCAACCATAGAAGCTGACGGCAGATTGCGGCGTGCGCCTTATGAACTTGCCCACGCCAAAACCTACAGCGCATTGTCAGCCCCAGACGGTGGGATGATTGTGCTTGCCGCCAATGAAGGGGAACTGTTGGTGCTGACGGTGGACGGCTTAGGGCGTCCGCGTGGGGCAGTGCGCCTTGCCGAGACGGCGCACCTGCCAACGGCTGCCCTCGATAGTGCGGATCGGCTGCATGTGCTGTGGTTAACACCAAGCAGCGGTGCGTTATGGTCGTTGATGTATATGGCGTTCAGCACTGTGCAGCTTGAGCAGACGGCGCCAAGCCTGCCCTCACCGATTCCGCTTGCCGTGCTGCGCCTTGAGGATGGGCAGTTTTTCGAATCGCTCAGCGTTGGCACAGATGGACAGCATGTTTATGTGGTGTGGAACATCGTTAGTGTGGCGGCAACGGGCGAATCGGCGCGGCTGGCAGGCATTAGTTTTCCGCAGACAGCCAGCAGCCGCAGCACAGCGCTTGATCTCAGCGCGCTGCCGCCCAATCTGCGCGGCGTGAGCATTCCGCATGCCGATCCACTGCAAGGCGGCGCACCAACGTTGGTTGGCAACTTGCCGCCTAATCAGATTGCCTACGGCGGGCTGACGCGGCAGGGCGTCTTTCGGGTGCGTCAGATCAGCGCTGCGCCTGAGGGCGAGAGTTTGAGCGGTGGTGTGGCAGCGGCACTCAGCAGCAACAATGCACTCCATTTGGCGTGGTTCACGCTAGACTCTCAGGGCAGAGCCACTTTGCAGTATGCCACATATCCGCGCCCACAGCCTGCCGCGGCGCTGAGGTAGCTATTCTAGCCCACGCGCTCCCAACGCCCAAAGCCATCTGCGCTCTCGATCAGGGCAAAGGTTTGCCGCCCTAGCGTGGTGATGAAATGCTTGCCTGGACCCGGCACCCACTTGCCCTCTGCATCAATCACGCCGCCCGGCTGATAGACGTAAGAAGTGTTTAGGGCAAATTCGGGTGTGGTTGCCCAACCAAGTTCCTCACGCAAGCCCGGTGTTGTGCGCCATAGCTTGCCAAAACCGCGCCGTGGCTGGTAGAAGTTCTCGGTGGGCGGCGTCAAGTTCGGGTCAAATTCAGGCTCACCTTCCATGAAGGTATCAGGATACACGCGCCATTCGCCTGTGTTAGGATTGCCCGGCGTGGTGATCAGCACCCAAATCACATTGCGCGTGCTAATCCAGAACATAAAGCCGTTCTGAAAATCCTGCTGGGCAATGAACAATTGCGCCCGCGTCTCGGTTGGGAAGGCGTTCAGGGTCGGCGTCGGGCTTGGCAGCAGCGTCTCAGTGGTCTGGGGTGCCTGTGGTGAGGCAACGGCTAAAGTCGGAATGGTCGCAGTTGGGTTAAGGGCAGCCGTTGTCGGCACGGGTGTTGCGGCTGCAGGTGCAGCAGGCGTAACCGTGATAATAAGCGTATTGGGATCAGGTGTGGGCGAGATGACCACAACCAATTGCATTGGCGGTAAGCCACCGCAGCTCACTAACCCGAAGATGCCAAGTAGCAATGCGAGCAGCAAGCCACTATATCGCTTTCGCATAAAGGTTCTCCACAAGCATACAACAACGAGTGATAAGTGGGAGGCATTGTACCACATTTGGGCGTGGGCTTATTGGGCGCTTGCCCTACGCTTTGGTGGGTGCTGATTCTTGTGCCCACGCAGACTCGCGTTGAAATGGCTTTTGCTTGGGGTTTATCGCACCTTTACTGGTAGATTGGTAAAGATTGCAGATGTGTACTGTCAAAACTGTATAAATCATTCCAGCATCCCCTCAACCAAAGATTTTGGCTGAGGGGATGAGGTTAACTGCGAACAACTACCGTTAGCTTTGATCGGTGAAAAAGTTATTCAGTTTTTTGTGTATATCTTGGGAACTGTCTGTATTGCCGTCTACATCAAACTCTTGGCTGATGTGCGGCTGTTCACTTCCACTGCCCGCACGGCGTCCCATGAGTAAGAATGTGCCGTTTGAGCGACGAATGATTTTAGTTTCAAAATTGGGGTTGCGCGGATCGGTACGCCAATCGCTGATCCATGTTCCATTGCTGCCCTCATAAAACGTTCGGCTGATCCAACCAGTGACTGCATTATTGATTTCCATTACATGTTCCTTCTATAAATTTGGCATATTTACATATACATTTTACATTGAATATAACCTATAAATACATTATAAGATAGTATAGAATGCATTTCAAAAACAAATAAAGGGTAAGTTTGAGAGGGAAGCCCTCTTCTCGAAACCACCGCCTGTGGAGGGTGTTCACACCCTCCACAGGCAAAAACCCGCAACACTAATCAAATTTTGAAATAACTTGTAGTGTATAATGTCAAGCATTTATGAAAAATTGGGAGTGGTGAAAAGAGTAACGCTGCCAAAACTGTGCGGATCAGCCAAGTCCGACCCTCCATAAAAGCCACCTTTCGTAGGGGCAGCCATGGACTGTCCGCCTCTTCAGCACACGGACGCGCCTTGGCGCGTCCCTACACAGGTTCACGTTAGGATAGACTATCACCACAAAATTCACCACGCCCAAAAGGATACACCGCACCACATATTCCTCAGGGTTTGCCAGAATAGGCGGCTAGGCATACAATCAGCCTGCATGGAAACACAGCAGTACAGTGCAAGGCTGCCTTAGAGTAAAACCTTGCGAAAACATTGACGCACAACGCAAAATTTATTTTTAGCATTTTGTGCAAATCTTCACACAATTTGGATGTAAGATTCATACGATTTGTTCATGAAAATTTTAACGATTAGTGATAATGTATTAGCAACGCTGGAGAACCGCGAGAACTTGGTGCGGAACTACAGCGACGTGCAAGCGGTAGTGAGTTGCGGCGATATGCCAATCCACTACTTGGAGTTCATCACGGATGCACTGTGCGTGCCGCTGCTGTATGTGCGTGGCAACCATGATGTGCATTACACAGCTGAAAGCCCGGGCGGTGAAAACCTGCACGGGCGTGTGGCGGCATTTGGTGGCTTGCTGTGGGCGGGCTTGGAAGGGTGTATTCGCTACAATCGTGAGCCGATTCAATACACACAAAGTGAGATGTATCGGCTGGTGCTGGCACTCTATCCCGCAGTGCTATTAGCGCAACTGCGCTACAAGCGCCGCCTTGACGTGATGGTAACACATTCGCCGCCGCGCCACATTCACGATCTGCCTGACCGCGCACACATCGGCTTTAATGCTTTTCGCCTGCTGATGCGCTTATACCGCCCACGTTACCTGTTGCATGGGCATGTGGATACGCACGGTGTGCAGAAAACCCAGACACGCTTCATGGAAACAGATGTGATCAACATCAATCCGTCGAAGGTTCTAACGTTAACAGCTCAATAAGGAGGACGCGCCTTATGATGATGTACCCTGATGATCCGGCGGCTGTTGCTCAATCTTCACGCCATTTCTCGAATGCACGGATGCAAGCCTTTTGGCAAGAGGTTTGGGCGCTACTGACGGGCAAATCTATAGATTTGCTGCGCTTTGAGGAGGTGAAACAACGCTTGCGCCTCACCGATGAGCGCTATCTTGGTCTGCGCGAGATACCCCTTGAAAAAATCGTGGGCAGCGTCGGGCGCTACCGCGACTTTACGCGCACCTTCTTGCCACGCACCAACGCTGTGCGTTCGCGTTGGCAGCGCCTGGATGCCCTTGCCCGCGGACCGGAAGGCTTTCCACCTATCGAGGCATACAAAGTCGGTGAGGTCTATTTTGTCATTGACGGCAACCACCGCGTTTCGGTAGCGCGCCAGCTTGGTGCAAAAACCATTGAGGCATACGTCACAGAGCTGCGAACACCTGTGCCGATTGACGAGAACACCACCGAAAAAGACCTGATTCAAAAAGAGGGCTACGCCGACTTTTTGCGCCGCACACGCCTAGATCAATTGCGCCCTGAAACACAGATCATCTTGACTGAGCCTGATCGCTACCGCCAACTGCTGGAGCATATCTCAGTTCATCGCTACTTTATGGGCATGGATCAGCAGCGTGATGTAACGTGGGAAGAAGCAGTATGCAGTTGGCACGATAACGTCTATATGCCGCTGGTGAACCTCATCCGCAAATATGAGATGCTCGATCACTTTCCGGGGCGCACTGAGGCTGACTTGTATGCGTGGTTGATCAAACATCAAGAGGCAATGCGCCTGCATCACGGTGGCGAATATATGACGCCTGAGGCAACTGTTACCGATTTTCTGAGCAAACTGCCCGAGTCACGCCGCTAACAGTCAGAGGGTCGGCTTGCGTCCGACCCGTCTTTTTCCCATACAAGCGCGGCAAAAGTGTGCTTAGCTACTCAACGCTCTCCAGCCATGCAAAGGCATCTTCCAACTGAGAAAAGACACGCATCTGCAAGCCAAGATCGTAAAGGCTACTGATGGCTGGCGACATGCTGCCTGCCGCCTCTATTGTCTTTGGCACAACGATTGCCCAATACTTCCAACCCACCGCCACCGTTTGGCGGTTCCACGCAACACCCCACTCAGCATCTTCGGGTGGCAGCGGTCCGTTCTTGCGATCATCAGACAGCCATTTGGTGGCGCCATATTGTCGTAGTGCTTCTGTGCCTGCCATGAGTGCCTCGCGCAGCGGCTGACCACTGATCGGCTTGTGGATAGTGTGGTAGATGATTTTTTTATCAGGAAGGTATTGAATGGTGATGGATTCATTGTCAATAATGGTAATAGATCTCACAGCAGAATTCCCAATTGATCATCCATCTTTGAATTCCTGGCACACGTTGAGAGATTTAGTTAAGTGAGCGCACCATTATTCAAGGCTCTCTAACCATTCAAAAGCATCTTCCAGCTTGGTGAACACCCGCATCCGCAAGCCAAGCTGATAGAGATTATCAATGACTGGCGTCATGCTGCCTGCTGCCTCAATTGCCTCTGGCACAACCAACGCCCAATACTCCCAACCTACCGACACGGCTTGCCGATTCCACACATTAAAGCCCCACTCAGCGTCTTCAAGTGGCAGCGGTCCGTTCTTGCGATCATCAGACAGCCACTTCGTTGCACCATACTGCTGCAGTGCTTCCGTACCTGCTATGAGTGCCTCGCGCAGCGGCTGACCGCTGATCGGCTTGTGAACAGTGTGGTAGATGATTTTCTTATCAGGAAGGTATTGAATAGTGATGAACTCAGTGTCAACAATGGTGATAGGTGCCACGGTGAAACTCCTTGCCTTGCTTGATCATGCGTTGTACAATGCGTTAATATGCCTACACATAATTCTAATACCAAATACCTAGTTCAAATCAAGGCTGATACAAATTTTTAGGAAAAATTTCACAACACCGATGCGTGCTGTAAGAACCTCTGCCGTGCCTTACCGCCCGTAGGCGGGGCTGTGCTACAATCGCTCTATCAACTGGTGATAACCTTTAACGGAGAAGATGAATTATGCACG
This sequence comes from Anaerolineae bacterium, assembly GCA_034436355.1. Lineage (GTDB taxonomy): Bacteria > Chloroflexota > Anaerolineae > Aggregatilineales > UBA2796 > CP2-2F. Next base: position 152,936 of record DAOTVQ010000019.1, on the reverse strand, counting down.
CTCCCACACACAAACGGCGCGCCATGCTCATGACGGTGCTGCGCGGTTTCGCTTTTGGCGCGCTGTTGGGCGCGGTTTTTATAGCAGGCTTCTTGTTTCGTGGTGCCATGCCTTCCCAAGCACAGGCTGCCCGCACCTATCCGCTGTTGGAACAGGCACAAGGGCTGCTGACTGACCACTATCTGCGCGAACTGCCTAACCAAACGCAGCTTGAATATGGCGCCATTCGTGGGATGCTTGGCACGCTGAACGACCGCCTGACCTACTTCATCGATCCGCCAGTGGCTGCCAGCGAGTCGAACGTTTTAGCGGGACAGTATGGCGGCATTGGCGTGCAAGTTAGCCGTGACGAGGCGGGACGCTTCCGTTTGTATCCCTTCCGAGACGGACCGGCGGCGCGGGCAGGCGTGCGCGATGGCGACATTCTGCTGAAGGTGAACGATCAAGCCGTGCCACCCGAAACGCGCCAAGATGCAGTGGATCAGCTTTTGCGCGGCGAGGTGAAAGAAGGCAACGGCGTTAAGATTGAAGTGCGCGCCGACTCTGAGGCGGAAAACACGCGCATCTACACCATTCCTTTTGAGACAATCGAAGTGCCATCGGTCGTCTGGCGCACCCTAGAGGAAGAGCCTGCCTTTGGCTACATTCAGGTGTTGCGCTTCACCAGCCGCACGCCAACCGAACTGAGCAAGGCATTTGAAGAGCTGGGCGCTGCCAGCATCCGTGCTTTGGTGCTGGATATGCGAAATAATCCGGGCGGCTTGCTGCAAGAATCAATCACGGTTGCCAGCCAGTTCTTACCGCCTGATCTCGTGGTGCTGTACGAGCAGAGCAAACAGGGCGAAAAAGAATACCGCGTGCGCGATGGCAGCACCTTCACCGAACTGCCTATGGTTGTGCTGATCAATGGTGGCACGGCAAGCGCTGCTGAGCTAGTGGCAGGTGCGCTTAAGGATCACGGGCGTGCGTCGGTCATTGGTCAACGCAGTTTTGGCAAAGGCACGGTGCAGCTCATCTTCCAGCTCATGGATAAATCATCCATTCACATCACCACTGCCGAATTTTTGCCGCCCAGCCGCCAACCTTTGGAAGGTGCCGGCATTGAACCTGATATACCAATGATTCCAGATACCAACGGGCGGGATGTGGAACTGGGTGAGGCGATTCGCCGCCTGCGCGATCTGCTCGCTGAGGGCTGAGTACCCAAGTCAACAAGGGCGCGGCAGTGTGTTCTGCGAATGCTGTCGCGCCCTGATTCAAGGCAAAATATAGTCGAATTCGATCACTTGCCCGACCGTATTTTGTTATACATCGTTTGAGTTGCTTTGGAGGGCGGAATGCCGAGCGTACGCTTCAAGATTTCTACCAACTTCTCATACTGAGCGATGGCTTTTGTCGTCTCGCCGCGCAGGCTGTAAAGCGACATTAGCTCACGGTGAATATCCTCACGCTGCGGCACTTCACGCATGGCGCGCAGATAGAAGTGGATTGCGCGCTCTGTATCCTCTTGGGTGCGATACACACGGGCGATTCCAATCAGTGCCTCTGCATGGGCAAGGCGAAGCTGCTCTCTGCGCCGAACCATCCATTCCATGTCGTTCTTGTAGAGGAACGGCGTGCGGTAGAGCTTAATAGCGTTATACCACACTTGCGGATCATCTGGTGGGTTCAAGCGGCTTTCTTCGATGATGCTCTCAAAGCGGGCGACGTCATAGTGGACTGCCATTTGCCCTGAGGGGCGATAGAAGCCAGCAGAATATTGCGTTAACTCATAGCCAAGCCGTTCGCTGATCTTTCGTTTGGTCACATGAAAGACGTTCGTTGCTTCTTTGGTGGGCAAATCCGGCCAGAAGGTATCAAAGATTTCATCGCGGGTGACCATAGGATGATCGACGAAGAAGTAAAACAGATTTCTAGGTAGAGGTCCATCCCATGTAGTGATCGGCATTCCGTCCACGAAAACATAGCCTGCTGCCAAGCCGTAGACCTCTAAGTGAGCAGGCTCGGTGCGGTTCGGGTTGAAAATGCCGCTATCGAGTGTTTCGCTATCGCCGAGAACCGTTGCCACGCCTTCCCGCACTTTATTAAACCACATCTTATAGTCAAGCAATCTGCTGTTGAGGACGAGTTTAATATCGTTAGGGAGCGATTCAGCAAGGCGGCTGAAGAAAGTATCAAGCGCAGTGCGATCCGCCTCAGGGTTGTTCAGCAGCAAGTCGGCGTTGTCAATTACAAGGTAACTCGGTCTGGGCTTTGCTTTTTTAAGGTCAGCCGCAAGTGCTTCAGCGCAATCGGCAGCACTTACCTTTTTAGAGGCAGCCTGTTCGGTTTGCACACCAAACTTGGGGTCAAAGTCGCGGAGTGCCTCTGCCATCTCGCTCAGAAAAGTGTGTAGGGTGGCGCGCTCGTTGAGCGCGAAGTAGTAAGCCTCGCTACCGGCTGCCAAGAACCATGCTAACAAAGTATTCCTACCACGAAAGCGTGGTGCAAGGAGTATCAAGTTGCGGTCTTGAGTTTGAATCGAGACTTCTTCAGGTGTGAACACAGTATAGTTACTCATAGCTCTCTATCCGAAAAGGTTAGCAAATGGATGCACTTGGCAATGCAACAATTTTAAGAAAAGCACTTCACGTAATATTTAATTGAATTGTTTTTTATTATAGAAGGTTCTTCATACAAACGCAAGTGCTTTATCTTATGCATGTATGTGCAATAGACTGATTAACGCCAAACCGTCGTTTAAGAGAACACTTTTTTCTAGCCTGAACAGCTCGATCACTGCCAGTTTACAAGGGGAAATACTAAACGCACTACTTTACCTAAAAGTGATCTATTCTCATGAATTTCTCATAAATCACAGCAGGTTTTGTGCAAGTTGACTAACTTCAGCTTGTGAGATGACCTGTTCGTGTTGGTCGCTGAGGCGCTTCAACTTAACGGTGCCTGCTTGCAGTTCATCTTCGCCCAGCACTGCCACCAGCGGAATGCCGCGCTTATCAGCATAGGCAAACTGCTTGCCCAGTTTGGCGCTGCCGGCAAAGACCTCCACCGAAAGCCCCCCCGCACGCAGTTGGCTTGCCAAACGCAGCGCAGATGGACGCAGCGTTTCGTCAAAGACTGTCACCAAAACTTGCACCACAGTGCGCCGCAAATGCGGCGGATACATGCCGCGCTTCTCCATCAGCACAATCAGGCGCTCAATGCCAAGGCTGATCCCGACCGTTGGCAGCGGCGTTTTGCGAAACAAGCCAATCAACTCATCATATCTGCCACCACCAATCAGGCTGCCAACGCGCTCCTCTGGATCAGCGCTGAGCGAGACCGCTTCAAAGATCGGACCCGTATAATAGCCAAGCCCGCGCACCATCGAAGGATCAAGCTCGACCATTGCACTTGGCACCTCAGAGGCAGCAAGGTAGGCAAAGACTTTTTCGAGTTCTGCCAAGCCTTCAAGGGCAAGCGGCACCGCTGCCAGCGTCTCCCGCAGGCGACCGATCAGCGCTGCTGCAACCTCATAACCGCGTTCAGCAGCGGCACCGCCACCGATCAGCGCCATGATGCGTGCCACCGTCTCGGCAGCAATGCCGACCTTGAGCAGTTCCTCACGCACGCCGTCCACACCGATCTTGTCCAACTTATCAATGGATCGGTAGAGATTTGCCAGCGCTTCGCCTTCCAGACCGGCGTAAATGCCAATGCCCGTCAGCAGCTTGCGGTTGTTGATCTTCATGGCGAAATCGCTGAAGCCAAGCCGCTGAAGCGCCATCACCGCCACGCTGATGACCTCTGCATCAGCCTCCATGCCTTCCACGCCGACGCAATCTACGTCGCATTGGTAGAACTCGCGGTATCTGCCGCGTTGTGGGCGCTCGGCACGCCAGACGGGCGCAATTTGGTAACGGCGAAAGGGCAGGCTGAGTTTGCTCTCTTGCAGGGCGAAGGCACGCGCTAAGGGTACTGTTAGGTCGTAGCGCAGGGCGAGTTTTTCTTTGCCGCCGGGGTGCTGCGCGTGGAAGATCAGCTTTTCAGCATCCGCGCCATATTTGCCAAGCAGGGTTTCTTCAAGCTCTAAGACGGGTGTTTGCAGGGGTTCGTAGCCAAATGCCTCAAAGACGCGGGCAACAGTCTCAATCACATATTGGCGGCGCAGCACATCTTCGGGCAGAAAATCGCGCATACCACTCGGTAAACGCGGGGTGATTTTCTCCACTATAAATTATCCTTATTATGAAAAGCGGCATCAGTACAGACACTAGTATAAACATAACACGCCAAAGTGCAATAAGCAATGCCTTTGGCGCGGAATAAATATCGGTTATATGAGAAATTTACAGTGCCTTTGCAGAACTTAAGGCAAGTTAAGCCGTAACACGACAAATCCGCCCGCTTCAAGCGTGTAGCTGCCCGCTGAATCGGCAGCCGCCAGTTCGCTCAGCACCACTTCGGCAGATTGCACGTTAAAGGCAAGATTACCCGCCATATAATAACGGCTCGGATCAAACGCCTGTGGCTGCCGTGTGAAGTTGATCGCCACGAGGTAAAGCGTATCCTCTGACCAGCGCTGCAACACATAGAGCACATCTTCTGCGCGTGGAATGGCAAAATTGCCAACGCGCAAGGCGGCATTTTCGGCGCGCAGCTTGCCAAGCACACGGTAGAGCGCCAGCAGCGATCCGAGATCGCCCTCTTGTTCCTCCACGCTGATGCCGTCGTTCGGCGTGTTGTTGCGGTTGGCAGGCTTAAACCACGTCGTCATGCCCACGCCCGACTCAGCAGCGTACCAGTCCAGCGGTTCGCGGCGGAATTCGTCAAAGTAGGGAGTGCCGGCGCCCTTCACGCCTTTCATGCCAATTTCTTCACCGTAGTAGAGCGTTGGGACGTCCGGCGCGGTGTAGAGCCACACGGCGGCGGCGCGTAGACGCTGCATATCGCCCTCGACCATGCTCATCAGGCGGTTGGTATCGTGATTGTGACTGAAGTGCGCCATGAAGGTTGTGGGTGCGATGGTGCGGCGCATGGCGCGGATAGCACCACCGAGCGGCGCGGCGCCACCCATGCCGTTGATGATCCCATCACCGTTGCGATCATGGTGACCGCTGAGGGCGCTGAAGGCGGGAAAGTGAAAGGCGGCATCCAGTGCCGTGCCATCCAGAAAGCTGCTGATGATGGCGCCATCTGCCCAGATTTCGCCCAAGATCACTGCACTGGGGTTCAGTTTATCCATTGCGGCGCGCAGTTCGCGCCAAAAGTCCAGCGGCACATCTTTCGCCACATCAGCGCGGAAGCCATGCACACCGTCGGACGGATCGCCATCGCCGTTTGGATCAAGCCAATGCAGCGCCACATCAATCATATACTGGCGCACTTTGGGCGAGTCGTAGTTCAATTCAGGCATGAAGCCCAGCCCAGCAAAGCCCTGATAGCGCGTGTGTTCGGCGTTGTTCCAGATGAAATACTCAGCATATTCGCTCTCAGGCTTGCCAAGTGCATCCCGAAAGAAGGGATGCTGGTTAGAGGTGTGGTTCGCCACATAATCAATCAGCAGGTGCATCCCACGCTGGCGCACCGCCTGAATCAGATCGAGGAAGTCTTGGCGCGTGCCATACTCAGGGTTGATCGTGTAGTAATCAATCGTATCGTAGCCGTGATAGGATGGGCTGGTGAAGATCGGCAGCAGCCAAAGGGTGTTGACGCCGAGCGCCTGAATATAATCCAAGCCCTCGATCACGCCGCGCAGATCGCCAATGCCATCGCCATCCGAGTCGCGGAAGCTGCGGACAAAGAGCGAGTAGATCACGCTCTCGCCAAACCAAGCTGTCTCAGGCTTACGGACAGGCAGTGGGTCAAAATCGGGCGCGTTGGGTGTGGCAGCCGCAGCAACCACTTCCACTTCAGGCAGCAGGGCAAGGTCGCCTTGCCAATCGGCGTGCGCGCTTAAAATCCAGCCAACTTGACCATCAGGCAGCACAATTTGGGCAAAGCGGCGGCTGCGCGCTGTGGCAGTGATGGACTGTCCTGCTTCCAATTCGGCAAGCACAACAGCGGCGAGTGAAGGCTCACGGCGGGCAGTGGTAGCGCGGTTGGTGCTGCCGTTCAAGCCGATGGCGGGTGCGGTTGGTTCGGGCGTTTGGCTGGGCGTTGGCGTAAGGGTCGGCGGCAGGGTAGCGGTTGGGGTGCGCGTGGCGGTGCCTTGTCGTGCGGCTGTCAGTGTCGCACCAACAGTCAGCGTGCCTTCGGCGCGTGCCGTGACGGTCGCAATGGACTCGGACGAATCACAGCCGCTCAGCAGTGCAGCGGCGATCACAAGCAAACAAGTTAGGCGTTTAAGCATAGGGTTAAATCCTAAAATGGGTGTATCAGCTATCGCATGAGTATAGGAAAGCGGCGGCAAGCGCGCAACTGCGCGTCTTTTTGTGTTGTGGAACAGGCTGTAAGGCTGTTTGCTGAGGGAACGCTTTAGCGTGATAGCCTTGCCCATAGGCGACTTAGGAGCGACACCAGAGTCTGTTTATTCACGGCGGGCTGATCTCGGCAGGGATACAGTTTTTTTGTAGGGACATGCCAAGGCGCGTCCCTACAGTGCGCGCAGGATTGCGAATGGAAAGCCTACTCCCACGTAATATCGTAGACAGCACCGTCTGCATCGGGATTTTCAGGGTTGAGGTAGGTGCGCTGAACGTGGAAGTTTGAACCCCTTGGTGCAAAGCGGCGGCAAATGCCGTACAGGTACCCGTAGACCAAGTCATGCGGGAAGGCAGTTGTCTCCGTAACGCGGATGTGCTGATCGCTGATTTGCTCGATCTCGTAACGTTCGCTCTCCACGTTACGCATGTTCAAATCCATGACCATATTCAAGGTGTGCAGCGCAGCCAGAATCGAATCGACCTCAGGTGGCAAGATAGCGTTCTGATAAACCTTCACGCCAATCGAGACGAGGTTTTCAGAGCCATTGGGCTGCTCAGACATTGTCTTGTACATAGTCAAGACAATCTGGGTGGGATACCATGCCTCAGGATCGATCTGATGCAGCCCATTCTGTTCGACGAGATCAGCGAACTCGTCTAGTTTGATGCTGGACAAGACGGCGTTGAGCGCTAAGCCGAGAATACGGGATTCAGGGTTGGGAGAGACATATTTTGTTGCCATGTGGTGCAACTCCGATTGTTATTTATCATGCCCCAGCGGCATGAAATTTATCGGTAGATCAACCGATTTCGGCTACAATGATAGCTTGACGCAGCTTCTTGACGCATCACAGAAACAATACAAAACCTATATGAGACTGCCCAAGTTTGTAGAGTCACCCGCTTTTCTACAAAATTGCTGTGCTGTTGTTTACCAAAAGCCAGGTGAAACACATTGTTAAGTCTAGCAGAAAAGGATTTCCTATGACCTTGCCAACTACCTATCGTAAACTTGTTGCCCGTAAGCTCAGCCGCAACTTCCGTGATGCAGCCGAAATCATAGAGGTGCCAATGCCCACACCTGCACCCAATGAAGTCCTCATCAAAAATCTGTTTGCAGGCGTCAACGCTTCCGATGTGAACATTAGCGCCGGCGTGTATTTCACCAACCCAACTTTGCCCTTTGATCTTGGTGTGGAGGCTGCCGGTGAGGTGGTAGCAGTTGGTGCTGAAGTGACGGCGCTCAAGATCGGTGATCATGTCATCACCACAGGGCTAGGTGGCGGCTACCGCGAGTATCAAACGGCGCCTGCCAGCCTTGTGATTCCTGTTCCGCAGGCATCGGCTGAACTGCTGGCGGTCTCTATCAGTGGGCTGACTGCCTCAATGACGTTGGAGATTGCGGGCGAGATGAAAAGCGGCGAGACCGTGCTGATCACGGGCGCGGCAGGCGGTGCGGGTCAGTTTGCGGTGCAGCTTGCCAAGCAAGCGGGCAACCACGTGATCGGCGTGACCAGCACAGATGCAAAGGCAGAGCAGCTTAAGGCGTTAGGCTGTGATCGTGCGATCAACTACAAGCGGGAAGCCTTGAACACCGTCTTGCAGACAGAATATCCGAATGGGATTGACTTGATCTATGAGAACATTGGCGGCGAAGTCTTTGATGCCTGTATAGCAAACATTGCGAAGCGCGGGCGCTGCATAGTGAGCGGCTTCATCTCGGAATACCTGACGGGTGCGGTTAGTGTGACGGCGCCGCGCATCTACCACACCTTGCTGTGGAAATCTGCCACTTTGCGCGGCTTCCTGTTCTCGGATTATGTGTCACAAATTCCAGAGCATATGAGCAAAATGCTAACCGCCTTCGGCACAGGGCAGATTAAGGCAGTAGTTGATCCGACTGAATTTAAGGGCGTTGAATCCATTGTGAGCGCTGTGGAGTACATGCACGCTGGTAAAAATTCGGGCAAGGTTGTGGTGCGCTTCTAAGCACGCTACATCGCTTCTTTGCAAACTAGAGGGCGCGGCGCGGGATACATTTCGCGCCGCGCCCTTAGTTGCTGCCACCGTACTTAGATGAGAAATATCTCATGGCAATGGATGGCGCAGACGGCTATAATCGCCCAATGGCGGCTCATAATGCTATCATAAGCGCCAACCATCATCTCAGGAGTGCCTACTTTGGGTCTTAGCCCGCTTGATTGGTTACTTGGTCTCTTCTCGCTAGATATCGGCATTGATCTTGGCACGGCGAACACGCTGGTTTATGTGCGTGGCAAGGGCATTGTGATCAATGAACCCTCTTATGCCGCGATTGAAAAGAAAACGCGCCGCCCGATCACCTATGGGCAGGAAGCGAAAGAGATGGGCGGCAAGGCGCCCTCGCACATCTTGGTGGTGCGCCCACTGCGCGATGGCGTGATCTCTGAGTTCGAGATCACCGAAGGGATGTTGCACTACTTCATTGGCAAGGCGCACGAGCAAAGCTGGGTGCCGATTCCGCGCCCGCGTGTGGTGGTTGGCATTCCAAGCGGTGTAACAGAAGTTGAGAAGCGCGCCGTCTACGACGCCACCATCAGCGCCGGTGCGCGTGAGGCATTCCTGATCGAGGAGCCGGTGGCGGCTGCCATCGGTGCGGGCTTGCCCATTCAAGAGACACGCGGCAGCATGATTGTGGATATTGGCGGCGGCACCACAGAAGTTGCTGTTTTTTCGCTGGGCGGCATTGTGATCAGCCGTTCGATCCGCGTGGCAGGCGATGAAATGGATGAAGACATCATCCAATACATGCGGACGAAGCACAACCTGCTGATCGGTGAGCGCACGGCGGAAAAGGCGAAGATTATGGCTGGCTCTGCCTTTGCCTTGCCCGAAGAACAAACGATGGTGCTGCGCGGGCGCGATCTGATGAGTGGCTTGCCGCGTGCCGTTGAAGTTAGCACCATTGAACTGCGCGAGGCGCTGGCTGGCTCTGTAGATATTATTGTGGATACGGTGCGCGATGCGCTAGACGAAACGCCGCCCGAATTGATCGCCGACCTGATGGAGAGCGGCATTTGCTTGGCAGGCGGCGGCAGCTTGGTGCGCGGCTTGGCAGAGCGCGTTGCCGATGAGGTGAAAGTGCGCGTGTGGGTGGCAGAAGATGCCATGACCTGCGTGGCACGTGGCGCGGGCAGAATCCTAGAAGACTACGACAATCTGCGGAATTTACTGGTTGGCTTAGAGCGCGGCAGCACGCAGCACTAAGGATTAAGTTGAAATGCTGCGCGGCGCACCTAATCGGCTGATCGTATTTGGCGTGTTCACTTTCGTTATGGCGGGTGTGTTCTTCGCCAGCCTGCTTGGCTTGCTGCGCCCTGTCGAGTCTTTGGTCAGCGTGCCACTCAGCCTCTTTCAGCAAGCGGTGAGTGGCATCACACGCCAAATTTCCGAAACACTGGATACGCTGGCAGATTTGCAGGATTTACGCCGCCGCAACAATGAGCTAGAGCGTGCGCTGATCAACTTTCAGGCGGAATTGGTCGAACTGCGCGAACTGCGGGCAGATTATCAGCGCTTGGCAGCCTTGCAGGGCTACCGTGGCGCCAACACCGATAAGCAGTATGTGGCGGCAACCGTCATCGGGCGGGATACGACCGGCTTGCTGCGGAACATCGTCGTTGATCGCGGCTCACGCGATGGCATCACAGTGGGAATGCCCGTCGTCACCGAGTTGGGCTTGGTTGGGCGTGTTTTCCGTGTGGGTGCCACCAGCGCACAAGTGCAGCTCATCACCGACCCGAACAGCTTTGTGAATGCGCGCTTACAACTCACCCGTGCGGAAGGCTCGGTGCAAGGCACGGCTGCCGGCAGCTTGCGGATGATCTACATTCCGCTTGCCGATGACGTCCGCGATGGCGACTCAGTCGTGACTTCTGGCATTGGTGGCGCTTTTCCGCGTGGCATCACCATTGGGCAGGTCACTAGCTCGCGCCTTGATGAATCCAAATTGTTCAAAGAGGCGCAAGTTCGCAGCCTGATTGACTTTAACCGCCTTGAGATCGTGCTGATCATCACCAACTTTGAGGCAATAGACCTGACGACTTTCGGCACGCCCAGCGCGCCCTAGCGCACGTACTTCATCAGTGCCACACGGCTTTGCCCTTGTGCGCCTTGCAGCGGTAGGCGCTCAAAGCCTTGTGCGCTGAGCATGGCAAGGCTGGAAGGCAGCGATTGATAGGCAGTTGTGGCTATCCAGTTACCCAGCAATTCAAGGTCGCTGAGCGCTGCCCGCAACATATACTTGCCCAATCCGCGATTACGCACGCCGGGAATGACACCGATGCTGGCAATATAAATGCCGTGTCCGTTCGGCATTGGCACCGCCTCCCGCGGCATGAAGCGCGGCTTCCACCGCTCATGCAATGCCTGACCATCCAGACCATACCACCACATGCCGGCTACAACGATCTCACGTTCATCGAGGGCAAGCAGACCGCCAAAGTCCTCACGTCCTTGATCGGCGTCCAGTTGCGAGATGACATCGTTGAGCGAGACGGTTTCATACAGCGGCGGCGTGGTCAGCATTTCGCGGACGGCTTGGGCAACGGAGGCAAGATATTCGGCGCGGTAAGGGACGAGTTCGATGGTCTTGTTCATGAGTCCGATACTTCCTTACGATGAATAGATAAAACAGATGATATGCACATCATACATCCATTTTACGAACGCACAATATCACACAAATGTACCAGTCCAGATGAGATGCTGCTGAGAACTGCCGCGTTTTGTAACGACAGCCTGTCTAGCGAATATTTACCTCCTAGCCTGCGGGCAAGGAAAGAAAATCAGAGGTGATCTATAAAGTCACGCCCTGTCCTACGGGGCGTGATTGAGGGTGTGGTAAATTCTGGTATCGCTCTCTCAGCCACAAGCAGGATTTTGGGCAAGGGCAGATGTTATCCTAGCGCTTCATGTGCTGCTGAGAGCGCGGAGGCAGGAATCAATGCGCCACCTGATCAGGTGGCGCACCGAGAAAAGGGTGTGTGGTGTTAGTCTGCGTTGGCAAGCGTCAGGCGGAAAGTGGAGGTCTGCACCGTGCCACGCCCGCTGCTGCCAAAGTTGAGCGATCCGACCGTCACCAGACGGAAATCGCGGCTGCCCTCAAGGGTGATGCTGCCTTTGGTCAGCAGTGAGCCGCCCAAGAAAGCGCGCTCGAACAGGTTGTTACCAGCTTCCACACCCAAGACGATCATGGCAGGTGTGTAGTTGCCGCTCACCCGCTCATAGCGCAGTTCAACATCGCTGCGGCTCTCCACCACGTAGAAGTTGGTGTACCGCCCACGCTGATCATCGCCTGTGCTGCTGGCTGTGCCTTCAACGGGTGAGTTCAGCTCTAGGAATTCGGCTTGCAGCAGCACGAGGTCAAAGGTGCCAGTCGTGCCGCTGGAGCCACTCTCCACATTGATCGTGTAGGTGCCGTCGCTAGGCACTTCCACCACCACGATCTCGCCCAACCGCCCAAAGATGATCAATGCCGCTGAGTCTGCCAGCTTGGCACGCCGCTATCCGTCACGTTAAGCTGCGCGCCAATGGCGCCATTGCTGGCGCCGGCGATCATCTGCACCACAGCAATATCGCCGCGCTTGCCCTCGAAGGCATACGAAACCTTGCTGGCAGAGCTGGTCAGCTCGCCCTGAACAGTATCACCATAGCTGATGCTGCTCTGCGCCAACGTCGGTTGGTTGGGCGCAACGGCGAAAAACACAGCAAGGATCACCACGAAAACAAACAAACGCTTCATCGCAAAAGCCTCCCATAAATGGGCGAAGGTTTCTGATTCGGCGAGTAGAGCATCATGTAACTAACAGTGGGTTGCCGATTGGAAACACTGTTAAACGACCGCCACACATTATAAACCAGTAACGAGCAATTGGGCTTTAAGAGAATTAAAACGTTGCGTAAACGCATAAATTGCGTAGAGTTTGCTATCAATTGAGGCTCTTTGCAAGCGCTAACATTGGCACAAATTTTCGGCACGGCATACAATTTCCCAAAGGCAACTTCGGCAGCGGAGGCAAAAAGAAATGCGTAAACTATTTTCGCGGTGTGCAGGGGCGCTATGGCTTGCCCTGCTGATCGGTGCGCTGATCAGCGCGCAAACGGCAGCCGCACAGGGCGGCGGCGCACAGTTGGTTGGGCGTGCGGTGATGCCTGCTAACACACAGGTAGACGGTCAGCCGGCTGGCGCGGCATTGGCGGCTGGTGCGCTGATCAACGGCGTGAAGTTCCCTTTTGATAGCCAACCAGTTGGCACTATCAGCGCCGTGCTGCCCGGTGAATATCCCGGCACGTGGCTGCTGCTGGTTGATGGGCAGTTTGGCATCCCTGCCCAAAGCAGTGATTATCTGCTGCGAATGTATACCGTTGAACTGGCATTCCGCCGCGCTCAGAGCGGTGGCGGTGATGTTTCGCTGTTGAATTGGCAGCACCTGGGCGATCCCGATAGCAAGGTGGAGCGCCGCATTGTGAACGCCGAGACGCGCCTACGCTACCTCAGTGGTGCAGACTTTGTGCCGCGTGCTTTTCAGCGTACACCCGGCGGCGCCTTTTGGGTGGCAGATGCCAATGCTCCTGCCCTGCTGCGCTTTGATGCCTTCGGTAAGCTGCTCGAAGCGCCGGTTGCCCTTGAAGGCGGCGCGCTGCAAGGTATGAGCATCTACCCCGATGGCTCAGCGCTCATCATCGCGCAGCGCAGCACCGCCAATCGGCAGCAGGTTGTCTTTCGCACCTACGACCTGACCACGCGCACCTTTACTGATCTGCCCGCCACCTACACGCTGGAGAGCGCTAACCATATGGTGGGCGGCTTTGCCATGATCAACAGCCAAGAGGCGTTCGTGGTAGAGGCGGACCCCAACGAGAACCGCGCCGCCGCCTTTAAGCGCGTCTTCCTGATCAACATCACCAACGGCGGCAAGACTCAGGTTGCCGATCTGCTGAATTTGGCAGACCCAAGTGGAATCTCGACCAGTGATGTATTCAGCCCACCACCGAATGCCTTCGGCTTGGGCGATCCGTTCCGCTTCTCATTCGCCGTGATCAGTGCGCTGTATCCGATTGATGAGCAGACAATCCTGATTGCCAACAACAACCGTTTGCCCTATGGTTTAGGGCGCAGCAACGCAGAAGCAGACGCCACTGAGTTTATCGCCGTGCGTTTGGCGCAGCCGTTCGCGCTTGATTCCGCCTTTCAACGCCCAATTCGTTAGCCCACTTAGAAGGGAGGTTTTTGTGACCGCCACGCCCAACGCACGCTATGCCGAGTTGTTCAGCGCCATTGCTGAGCGCCGTCAGCGTGTTTACGATTACTTGTTCAACCATACCTACGGGCAGCGCCTGCGCCCTGCACACATTCAGGAAGCTGCGCTGAGTTACCTGCGCTTGGGCGGAAAATCGCTGCGCCCTGCTGTGCTAATGCTGTGCTGCGCTGCCGTCGGTGGCGATGAAGCCCATGCCGTGCCAGCCGCCGCCGGTGTTGAACTCTATCATACGTGGACGCTCGTCCATGATGATATTATTGACCGCGACGAAACACGGCGCGGTGCGCCAACGGTGCATGTTGCCTTTGCAGAGCGTGGCGCGGAAGAATTCGGCTTTGGCGAAGAAGAAGCGGCACATTACGGGCGTGTGATCGCCATTTTGGCAGGTGATGTGCAGCAATCGTGGTCATATATGCTCTTTCACGATATGTATGCGCGCTATGGTGTTGATCCTGCCCTTGTGCTGAGCCTTGTCGGTGAGCTGGCAACCGATGTACAGCTTACCTTGGTGGAAGGCGAGACGCTGGACGTGCAGTTTGCTGCACGGCGCGATACCATCCGCCTTAGTGAAAACGATGTGCTGGAGATGCTGCGGAAGAAAACGGGTGTCCTCTACGCTTATGCGGGTAGGGCAGGTGCGCGCATCGGCTTGGGCGATGTGGTTGGTGATCATCCATTGGTGGCAAAAATTGAGCAGTTTTGCAGCCAATGCGGCACCGCCTTCCAGCTGCAAGATGATGTGTTGGGTGTGATCGGCGACCCTGCTAAGACAGGCAAGCCCGTTGGCGCAGATTTGCGGGAGGGCAAGAAGACCTTGATCGTCTTTCACGCGCTGCGCCACGCCGATGAGGATCAGCGCCGCACATTGGCAGGGATCATCGGCAACGCGAATGCCTCACCCGAACAGATCGGGCAGGCAACCGCCATCTTGGAGTCGCTTGGCAGCATTGCCTATACGCAGCAGCTTGCCGAACACATGGTCGGCGAGGCGATGAGCGCCTTGAACGCCGTGCCGCCTTCCGCCTCCCGCGATCTGCTTCAGCAGTGGGCAGAATATCTTATTGATCGTAGTGTGTAGCGTGCGCCATGTCTGAATCACCTGCCGATAAACGCCTGATCACCGGCAAGCGCCGCAGCGAAGATCAGGAACAGAACCTGCGCCCGCAATTCCTGCGCGAGATCATCGGGCAAGAGCGCGTCGTTGCTAATCTGCAAATTCTTGTGGAGGCTGCCAAAGGGCGCAAGGAAGTGCTGGATCACATCCTCTTTTACGGACCGCCCGGCATTGGCAAAACGACGCTCTCGCACGTGATGGCGAAAGAGATGGGCGTGAACATTCGCATCACAGCCGGACCTGCCATTGAGCGCGCCGGTGATCTGGCTGCCATCCTGACGCATTTGCGCGAAGGCGATGTGTTGTTCATTGATGAAATTCACCGTTTGGGCAAAGCCGTTGAAGAAATTCTCTACCCGGCGATGGAAGATTTTGTGCTGGATATTGTGGTTGGCAAAGGTCCCGCCGCCAAGAATGTGCGCCTGAACCTGCCCAAATTCACCGTGATTGGCGCCACCACACGCCTAGACCTGCTGACGGCGGCGCTCCGTTCGCGCTTCGGCGCCATCTACCGCCTCGATTTCTACGATCTGGCGGCGATGACGTTGATCGTGACACGCGCCGCAACCTTGTTCAACGTACCGCTAGAGCCAGACGGCGCCCACGAGATCGCCAGCCGTGCGCGTGGCACGCCGCGTATTGCCTTGCGCCTGCTCAAGCGCGTGCGCGATTACGCTCAGGTGCGCGGCGATGGCACCATCACCAAACAGATCGCCGATGAGGCGCTCGATTTGCTGGATGTCGATCATCTCGGTCTGGATGATATTGATCGGCGTGTGCTGCGGACGATCATCGAGAATTTCAACGGTGGACCGGTCGGCGTGGATGTGATTGCAGCCTCCATCAGCGAGGAAGCCGGCACCATCACCGATGTATACGAGCCATATCTGCTACAACTCGGCTTTTTGAACATTCTCCCACGCGGCAGGGTTGCCACGCGCCGCGCTTACGAGCATTTGGGCATTCCTTATCACGGTACGGACGATCAGGCGCAGCAAGTGCCACTTTTGTAACGAGGTGAACAGATGATGCAACCGCCCCAACCAAACTATCCGCCGCCTTTTGTGCCGCCTGCCTACGATCCGAACGTGCCAGAGCGCGTGATCGGCGAATGGCGGCGCAGCATGACCTCGCCCGGCTTTTGGCTGCGTGTGATCTTCACGCTAACGCTCTACTATTGGCTGTATTGGGAACGCAACAAGATCGTGCTGACCAATCGGCGCATCACGCAGCACATCGCCTACCTGATCGGCGGTGAGGAACGCTCGATGAGCCTGCACAACGTCACAGAGGTGCGCGTGTTCACGCCACCGCTTGGCACGCTGCTTGGTTTTGCCAATGTGCAGATACAGTCTATGGGCGGCGATCAATCGCCCGAAATCCGCTTTGATTCGCTAGAGCGTGCGGCACAGCTTAAGCAAATGATCTTTGCTGTGCAAGATCAATTCCGCGCCCAAGGGCAAGCGCGCCGTTAGCATTATTTTTCAGCGGCACGCCGTTGGTAAGCAGGCTGCGCGCTGTGTGCGCGTAAGTCTGCCACAGATCGGGTGAGCGATCATTGAAGGGCGTTCCCATCAGCGGCGCAGCGTTTTCAGGTGAGCAAACTGTTCATAGTGGTTAAACACGCCGCCGATCTCATCCTCGCCCAGTGCCGCTGCCAAAAGCGCCATCTGGCTGGAAAGTGCTGCATCTGAAAAGCGCGGTGCAGGCAATTCTAGCAGACGCAAAGCGCGGTGGCGGCGCACGGACTCGTTCGCTTCATCCTCTGGCTTAAATTCAGCCATCATGCTGTTGAGCAGATGAAGGTTTTGCTGCATCTCCAAGCGCAGAATGGCGCGCACGTTGCGGGCTTGCTTGCGATCTTGCTGCATGGTGCGAAGGTAGGTTGCTAACTCGCTGAGGGCGAAGCCAAACAGCGTGCCGATAAACCCTAAGAGCAGTTCCGATGGCATTTCAAATCCTCTAGCTTTCGTCCGTCTCGGCAGGTGTATCATCCAAAATAGGCTTGCCTAGTTCAAAAAGCTGCTTGAGCGACAGGCGGAAGTTAGGCAGCAGATCGCTGCTTTCAAGGGCGCCATCCGCCGCGATCTGCTGGACTTCAAGGCGGTTGGGCGTCTCGGCGGGGCGGTAGATATCCGCCGTTTGGTCATCGGGATAGATGATCCACACCTCACGGACGCCCAGCGCCAAATAGCGCGCCGCCTTGCGCTGCACAGCGGGAATAGAGTCTGAAGGCGAGACGATCTCGACCGCCAGATCAGGCGCAAGCTGGAAGAAACCGCGCCGCCGAATGCCTTCCAAGCGCGCTGCCGCAATGAACGCCACATCCGGCGCATAGTGATCCGTGCTTGAAAGGTCAAAGCGTCCATCCGCGCCTGTGATAAAACCAAGCCCATTCGCATAAACATGGCTGCCAAGTAGAATCCCGAGCCGCATAGCAATGATGGTTGGCAATTCGCTCGAAGGTGACATTTCGTAAAGCACTCCGTCCAGCAGTTCGTAGCGCTTCTCGGCATTTTCGGGCAAGCGCATGAAGGCGTCGAGATCGGCAATGGTCATTTTTTCGCGGATAGCCATTGAGCATACTCCATTCCACGGCAAGCTGTGATCGCTATTTTAGCGCATAGAAACGCAAAATGCCCGCACGAATGCAGGCATCTTGTGAAGGCTCCGGAGGTAGGACTCGAACCTACAACCTAGCGGTTAACAGCCGCCCGCTCTGCCATTGAGCCACTCCGGAATACGACGAAAATGATAACAGGGTGTGTGGGAAATGTCAAGGCAAGAGTTGCTGCGGCAGCACTGCCCTGATCATATCCAAATCGGCAGTTGCACATAGAATCGGCTACCCTCGCCAACCACACTTTCCACCCATACCTGCCCGTTATGCGCTTCCACAATGCGCCGCACCACTGCCAAGCCTAGCCCAACACCACCAAACCGCCGCGTAATGCCGCTCTCCACCTGATAACCGCGCTGGAAGATGCGTTCATACTGCTCTTTGGGAATGCCAATGCCGTGATCCTGCACACATAACCGAACGGCGTGTGGGCTGCTCTGCCAGCCATCCACCTGAATGCGCCCACCTTCAGGGCTAAACTTCACCGCATTGTTGATAAGCTGCTCCAACACAGTGAGCAAATGCGTAGCATCGCCGCGCACAGCGGGCAGCGTTTCGGGTAAGTTCACATTGATCTCTAACTGAAGTTCGCCTGCCAAAAGGCGCACCTTTCGCACAGCTTGCGCGGTTAGCTCGGCAAGCTGAACCGGCGAAAAGTGCAAGTCCTCGGCATTCAGGGCTTGGACGATCACAATTTCATCTACGATGCTGGCAAGTTGCGCGCTCCAGCCAAGCACGGCGCGCAGTGAAGTATGCTGGTCGTCGCTCAGGCTGCCATACATCTCATCATCTAGAATTTGCACCTGCATCATAATCTTGTGCAGCGGTGTCTTCAGCTCATGGGAAAGGCTTTGCAGCAGGCTATCCTTGAGGTGATCCGCCTCACGCAGATCGTCGTAGGCGCGCTGCAAAGCAGCCGCACGCCGTTCTTGCGCTTGATAGAGTGCAGCATTCTCTAGCGCATTAGCGATCACATTGGCAATTGCCTGCGCTAAGGAAATATCTGCCACTTCAAAGACTCGGTCAGCTTGAACATCCATCAGTTTGACCAGCCCAATAGCATTGCCGCGCACCATCAGCGGCGTGAGCAAGCCGCTGTGCGCGCCAACGTTTGCCATTAAGGCGCGCTCATTGGAGTTATGCCGCAAGGTGGCGGCGTTCAAAAGGAGTGGCACCCCTTCACGCAAGCTGCGCGCCATGCTTGGGAAGGCTGCTAGGTCGTAGGTGAAGGCGATTTGCCGCTCGCGCAGGGCAAAGCCGATCTCGCGGATGGTGTAAGCAACCTGCGCCTGAGCATCGTAGTGTGAAAGGATGCACCACTGCGCGTTGGTCGCCTCCAACAGGTTATGGACAAGCTGCGTCAGGCGGCTGTAGTCCAGCCAATCATGATTGCTGCTGCGAATGGCGTGCATGTGCCAATTGCTCAGCACCTTTTCGGCTGCCTGCATCTGCTCAGCGTTAAACGGCGGTTCGGTGTAAGTTTGGTAAAGCTCCACCATGCCACGCACATTGGCATTGAGGTGCAGCGGCACAATCAGCAGGCTTGCCATGCCCATGCACGTCAGGTGATCGCGCTGGATCGGCATCAGGTTGGGATCGCTATGGTGTGCGGTGATGATTGGCGGTAGCTTGCCATGTGCAGTGCTTTGCTCAAAGAGCAGCCGCGCGTAAGGACGTTCCGCACCGCCACCGAGCTGCCAGAAGGCGTCACAGGCTTCTGCCAACATCGCCAATTGGTTGCGCGGCGCTTCCCAAGTTGCAATCGCACAGCGTGCCGCGCCAAGTGCCTCGCGCAAGCGGCGCGTTACGAGGCGCAGCACGCCGTTGATGTCTAAGGTTGAAGAGACAGCCGCGCTCGCCTCAAGCAGCGTGCCAAGTTCACGCACGTGGCGCTGTGCTTCCTCATATAGGCGCGCCTTTTCAATGGCGGCAGAGCCCGCCGCTGCCAAATTCTCAAGGAATTCTACATCGTCGCGGCTGAAGCCGTTTTCGGGCAGGCTCAGCACTTCCAACACGCCGATGAGCTGATCAGCGACCACAAGCGGCACTGCCAAGACGGCAAGGCGCTCAGTTGGCGGCTGTGTGGTGAAATCGGCGGGTGCGGGTGCCAGCGAAAGCTGCGAACGACGCTCAGTGGCGGCGCGCCCTGCTACACTCTGCCCAAGCCGCACCACGCTTGGGCTTGGGTTGCCTTCGCGCAAACTTTGCTCTGTGATAACATAAAAAATGTCCGACTGGGCAGCATCTTGCAAAAAGAGATTAGCCTGTTCACAATCTGCCATCTCGCGGGCAGCGCGCAGCAGCAGGTCTATTACGTTTTCCTGATCCAGAGCAGCGTTAAGCGCCTGCACAGCGCGGTTCAAGGCGCGCAGACGTTCACCCTGTCGCTCTAGTGCCTGTTCGCGGCGTTTTTGCTCAGTCAGGTCGCTCAGCACAAGGATCGTATTTTCTTCACCATCGGCATACGTGGTGGCGCGAGACATCAGCACTGGCACAATACGTCCGCTGCGCGTGACAAGCTGCTGGCTGAAATTGACTGTGCCACGTCCGCCGCGCCGCAGATTTTGCACCAACAGATCGCGGGTGGCACTGTGAAAGAGCGCGCCAACGCTGCTGCCGTAGAGTTCTTCCCGCGCATAGCCCGACATGAGTAGCATACGGTTGTTGACGTACTGCACACAGGCTTCTTCATCCAGCACCAGCAAGCCATCCCCCATAGTATCCAGCACGCGCTTCAAAAAGGCTTGGTCAGCACGGATTTGCTCTTCGCGGGCGGCAATCGAATCGATCAGGCGTAGGTTTTCAAGGGCGGTGGCAGCTTGTGCCATCAACACTTTGATCAGGCGCGCCTGCTGCCAGCCCTCAGCATCAGCGGGCGCATCGGTCGCTAGGATTAGAATGCCGCTAGGGGCTTCGTCCACCTGCAAGGGCAGGGCGTGCAGGTGTGAAAGGCGCAGTTGGTTAAAAGCGCGGGCAAGGCGCACACCGTTGGGTGCTTGGTGCAGTTTCTGAACGGGGAGATTGAAGATTAGATCGCCCTTCAGCAAGAGGGCGGCCAAAGCGTTATCGAAGGCTTGTAGCGGCAAGGTTGGGTGCTGCGGCGCGTGACCATTCAGCCGCCACAAAAAGACTTCTGCGGCGCTCTCACCTTTGGCACAGGCGAGCGCACGGCTGTGTAACATGTCATCTTCCACACTAAACAGCCACGCCAAATCGCAGTCGAGCAGGTCAAGCGCCATTTGGCAGGTTTCATCAAGCAAGCGGTAAGTATCCACGCAGTGCAGCTCCGCAGGGTAAAACAACGCCTTTGATTATACCGCAGTCAAGCACAACTCTAACCTAATCTGCCGGAGCAGAAGGAACCTGTGCCGCCAGATAAACGCGCACATCGCCAAGTGCCTGCTCATAGTGCGCCAGCAGGTCTTGATCACTGCCGTTGAAGCGCCGCAGCGTTTGCAAGGCGCACGCTGCACAGCCACGCATGGCACGGAAGCTATCCGTCTCACAAGTCAGGCAGCCGTTCAGCCGAATCATCAGCAGCATCAGGGCAAGGTTGCGCTCATGGCTTTCCGAAACGGCTAAGACGCTCTCAATCAGAGCGCGCCAACTCTCGCCACGCACATCGCGCAACAGCGGAATGACGTGATGTGGGAACATTAATTCGTTGCGGGTGTACATTTCAGCACCCTCTTTTGCTTCCTGTCGTTATGCCTAGCATTGTAGCACGCTTTTGCGCTGTAGCATTTCACCGACTGCCCATCGGCGGCACAGGTAGGGCTACTAAAGTCCAGGAACCGTTCCATAGCACGTTCAACAAGGCGCATGGTTGCAACCAAAACGGTTGCGAATCAGGGTCACCTCGCCCAACGTTTTGTTTCAAACCAACGGTGCGGCGGCAATTGCCTGAACGCTGATCAATACATAAGATTCGCCCAAAAACAAGTGTTCTGTGCTGATAAAAACGGCGTAAATGTGTTAGAATATCGCTTGCTTTCACCTAAAATCCATGCTAGAGTACACAAGACGATCATTCTAAATCATCCCGCAGGCTGTATAAATAGGTGTATCATGCCCGAAAAGATTCTTGTTGTTGACGACGACGAAACAACCGTACAACTCATCAGTATCTTGCTAGAGCGCCGCGGCTACGAGGTGATCAAAGCCTATCGCGCCGAAGATGGTTTGCGAAAAGCCTACCGCGCACACCCTGACTTGGTGCTGCTGGATGTGATGATGCCGGATATGGATGGCTGGGAAGTTTGCCGCCGCCTGCGCGAGCTTTCTGATGTGCCGATTGTGTTCATCACGGCGCGCAGCGAAATCCGCGATGTGGTGAAGGGCTTGGAGATGGGCGCTGATGATTACGTCATCAAGCCCTATGATAACGATGAGTTGGTGGCGCGGGTGCGCGCTCATCTGCGGCGTTCGCCGGGGCCTGCCATCTCAGAGGAATTGGTCTTTGATGGTGGGCAGTTCCGCGTCAACTTCCTCAACCGTGAGGTGAAAGTGAAAAGCCGCGTCATTCACCTGACGCCGAAAGAGTTTAACCTGCTGGGCGTGCTGGTGCGGAATGCAGGGCGCGTTATCACACGCACCGATTTGGTGAAAGAGGCGTGGGGACCTGAATATGCCGACGCCATTGACAGCCTGAAGCTCTACATTCACTATTTGCGGCAGAAGATCGAGGCTGATCCGCAGCGCCCTGAGTATATTCTGACCTCACGCGGGGTGGGCTACCGTTTCGCCAGCCATTAGGGCAGGGGCGATACTCCCTGTTGGGCAGATCAGATTGACCCTTATCCCTAACTCTTTCTCCGCACGCGAGGAAAGGGAATCGAAAGTGGACTTCAAAGTCCCGCCCCACGTGCAGGGCGGGACTTAGGGTAGGGTAAAGACTGATCGCGGCAATTTCTAAGAAAGCACTGGGTAAGCCGAGCCGATGAGCCTTTCCAAGCAGCCCCACCTCACCGTGATTATGCCCGTTCGCAACGAGGCAGACTTCATCGCCCGCAGCTTGGGCGCCGTGCTGACCCAAGATTACCCGCCTGAGCGCATGGAGATCATCATCGCCGATGGCATGTCCACCGATGGCACACGCGCCGAGATTGCGCGCCTTGCCGCGCAGCATCCACGTATCCCGATCCGCGTCATAGATAATCCGCGCCAAATCGTGCCAACTGGCATGAACCTTGCCTACGAGCAAGCCACAGGCGAGATTATTGTGCGCGTAGATGGTCACTGCGAGATTGCGCCAAACTACCTTTCAGAGTGCGTCGCGCACTTGGTCAGCGGCGCGGCGGATGGCGTTGGCGGTCCGATTGAAACGGTTGGGCAAACGCCCTTCAGCCGAACCATTGCGCTTGCCATGAGCAGCAAATTTGGTGTCGGTGGCTCTGCCTTCCGCACAGTGAAGGATAAGGCGCTCTATACCGATACGATTGCCTTCCCTGCCTACCGTCGGGATGTGATTGAGCGCGCTGGCGGCTACGATGAAGAACTTACACGCAATCAGGATGATGAGTATAATTATCGCCTGCGTGGGCTTGGCTTTCGCCTGCTGCTGACGCCTAAAATAAGGGCGCGTTATTTCAGCCGTGCCACGCTGCGCCGCCTGTGGCGGCAGTACTATCAGTACGGCTTTTATAAAGTGCGTGTGCTGCAAAAGCACCTACGCCAAATGAGCCTGCGTCAATTTGTGCCGCCGCTCTTTGTGGCAGCCCTGATGCTTGGCGGCTTGCTCGCTTTGATAAGCCCATCCTTTCTGGCGCTGTGGCTGCTGTTGATTATCGCTTATGCGGCGGCAAACATCAGTGCTTCGGTATTGCTGGCAGCGCAGCACGGTTGGCAGCATCTGCCACGCCTGCCGTTCATCTTCGCGGCGCTGCACCTTAGCTATGGGCTTGGCTTCTGGCATGGCATGATTCATTTTGCCCGCCGCTGGCGAGATCGCCGCACACAGCCTGCCTAACCGATTTCCAGCCTCACCATCTCGCCCATTTTCGAGTATGATAGGGTGAGCAAGGTGAGGCACTCTATGAACAGATGGCAGCGCACAGCAGGATTTTTCGCTTTTGCGGCGTGTTTTGGCGTACTCTGGCTAATGGCAGCCCTCGCCGCGCCGAATGCGCTCTACGCCCAGCCTGACCTGACCGCCGCACGCCAAACGCTCGACTCGATCATCAATCCGCGCCTGACGCTCACCGCACGCGAACGCAGCATTGCCAGCCTCACCGCCGCCTACCTGCTCAGCCCGACCTTTGGTGCGCGCACCGAACAGGCGCGCCAAACCGCCGCCGCGCTCTTTACGCAAACTGCCATTGCACCAACTTTCACGCCGAGCGCTTCTCCTAATCCGTCACAGCAGTATGAGACCGTCGTTGCCAACGTTGCCGAACGCCTGACCCAAACCGCCGACACGCAGTTTAGGCTAACTGGCACGGCTGCCTTTCAAAGCACGGTGGACACCCTGTTTTACAGCACGCTCGGCATTACGCTGACGCCAAGCGGCACGCCGCCGCCCACCTCTGCCCTGCTGCTGGATGCCACCGCCCAATATGCAACGCTGCTGGCGAACGTTGAACTACGCCTGACCGAGATCAGCGATGCGACCGCCACCCTTGATTCCCAAGCCACCTTTGACGCGATCTTGATGCAGACGCTTGGCTTCACGCCAACTCCTAACCCGATGCAGCTTCAGGCAACCCTTGATGCGCGCATCAACGCTTTGCTAACGCAGACCGCGCAGGCGGTGGTTGCCCAAACGGTGACGCTCGCCTTTGAAGGCACACTGAGCGCCCTGACTGACCGCGGACAAACTGCCACCGCTTCCGCCATTCGGGAACAGTTGGCAGTTGGCTTTTTGCCGATCAATACGCGCACTGTCAGCGCCTTGCAAGAGGTAGGCTCGATCTTTGCCCTCAGCGCACCTGCCCTCAGCCTTACATTTAACGGCTATGGTGATCAGTTTGCCTCCAGCGGGCTGGATAACACCGTGCGCCTCTTTGATCTGCAAGAGCGCGAGCAGCTTTACCTGTGGCAAGGCATGACCGACCGCCTCAGCGTGGCAATCAGTGCCGATGGCACGCGCATTGCTGCCAGCAGTTCGGATGGCGCTATTCGCCTATGGGACGCCCGCACGCGCAATGAGATCGCCACCTTGCAAGGGCATAGCCGCCCTGTACGGAAGGTGCTGTTTAGCCCGAACAGCCGTCTGCTTGCCTCTGGCGGTGATGATGGCGTGGTGCGCTTGTGGAATGCTCAAAATGGCACGCTCATCACCAGCTTTGGCGAAGAGATTTTCCGTGCGCCGATCACCGCCCTTGCCTTCACTTCTAACAATGCTTTATTAGGCGTTGGCAGTGCGGATACGCAATTGGTGCTGTGGGAAGTCAGCAGCCGTGTGCTGATTGCCCAAGCGCGAGATCGACACCCAATCCTTGATATTGCCTTTAGCCCTGAGGGCTTGCTCTTGGCGACGGTGGGACGCTCTAACGCGCTCTCGCTGTGGAATGTGATCGGGCTGAGTGTGCGCGCACAGCTACCCGCCACCACCGCCAGCCTGACCAGCGTCGCGCTGAGCGCCGATGGCGGCTTGGTGGCGGCTGGCACACAGGAAGGCTACCTTGTGGTGTGGGACGTGAACACAGGGCAGCCGCTTGCCGTGCAATTGGCGCACACCAGCAGCCTAAACGACTTGGTCTTCGCGCCGGACGGCACGCGCCTGCTGACGTGCGGCAGCGATGGTTTGATCAAGTTTTGGGGCATTCCCAACGATTTAGGGCAGTGATGATGAGCCGTTTCCTTCGGCGTTGGGCAATTCTGATCGGTGTGGTGAGCGCCTTGGCAGGTGCGGCTGCCTACGCTGTTGTGCAGAGCCAGCCACCGCGCTACCGTGCGGCAGCCGTGCTGCAAATTGGCGGCTATATGGCGCTCACCAACCCTGATCCACAGATGATCCGTTCGGCGGCAGCCTTCGCCCAAACCTACATCGCACGTTTGCAAACAGAAGACGTGCTAAGCGCTATTCAGGCACAGCACGCGCCCGAACTTTCCCTCGAAGCCCTTCGCAATGCCTTCAGCGCCACCTTTGCCGAAGGCACTTCGCTGCTGAGCCTAGCTGTGATTGACGCCGCACCCGAACGCGCCGCCGCGCTTGCCAACGCCTTTGCCGATCAGATTACGGCGATCAGCCCTTCGGAGCGCTTGGCATTCCAAGAAGAGCAGCTTGGCTACCTGCAAGCCGAACTGCGCCGCCTACAAACACGCCTCAGCCGCGCCAGCCAAGAGTTGGAAGTGATCGATCTAAGCATGAATCAGCCCGACCTTTCGGCAGAGGATCGCAGCGTGCTGTTTGCGCGGCGCGCCGAACTGACCCAAGAGGTGCAGGCACTCCAAAACAGCCTTGCCGCGCTGCTTGGCACGCTGGAGACATTCCAAAATCGCGGTGAGGTGAACACGGTGCAGCTTGTTGGGCGCGCCCGTCCGCCAAGCGAGCCGATCAGCACGGCGGCAAGCCTGATTGCTCTGTTCGCCGCGCTTATCAGCGGTGGTTTGGTGTTCGGATTTGCCCTGATCTTTGAAGGCTTGAATGACGGCGTGCGCGGACTCGATGAGTTGATGCCGATCTTCAACGCGCCGATCCTTGGCTTAATTCCGCCTTTTGGTCAGAAAGAGGTGTATGCCGATAAGCTGGTGACGTGGCATCAGCCGCGCCTTGCCGCTGCGGAAGCCTATCACGCGCTGCGCCTGAATATCACCTACCGCTTGATGGCGCTTAATGTGCCTAGCCGTTTATGGGTCATCACCAGCCCAAGCGTTGGGACGGGCAAGAGCGTTACGGCGGCAAACCTTGCGGTGGCGCTTGCCATGCACGGCGCACGGGTCATCCTGATTGACGCCAATCTGCGGGCGGGCAGCTTGCACCACATCTTGGGTGTGGAAAATCGCAACGGCTTATCGAACATTTGGCAGAGCGCTGATCTGGCGCGTGTGTGGCTGCCTATCGGCGCGGATCGGGCGCTGCTTTCGAATGACGCGGCTGAAAATGCTTTCCGACAGCGCGTGCGGCTGTTCCTTTCAGCGCTCATTCAGCCAACCTATGTGCCAAGCCTAGAGGTAATCACTGTTGGCGCGCCGCACAGCACGCCCTCAGAATTGTTAGCATCCCCACAGATGCACGAATTGGTGCGCCAGCTTATTGTGGAGTATGCTTATGATCTGATATTGTTTGATACGCCTGCTCTTGCTGAAAGCCGCGATGCGCTGCTGCTCAGCAAGACCTTTCACGCCAAGCCGCTGCTGGTACTGGAATCGGGACGTGCGCGCCGCCGCACCTTACTGCAATCCGCCCGCCAATTGGCTGCCTATGGCACGCCTGCCTTTGGCATCGTGGTAAACCGTCACCCTGTGGAGCAGCCTGCTGGGCGCTTGCCAGTTGGCAGCGCCACCCCTATCCGACAGATCAGCGCGCCAAGAGACTAGGCTGCTCGCACAGGTCTCTGGCAGCCTGTAACGACGTTTTCCACCCCGCCTAAACTTGTCGGGATTCTGACAAAATTTATTGAAACTATTTAATAGTTTTATAATAGAATACAACTATAAAATTTGCGCTTTGAACAAAGTGTAGTACACTTAGAGTGTGCTGCTTGTTTAGCCTAGAAGCTGCTTCAAAATTGGAGTAGGGTTGTAGCGTTCTTGCCTGTGGCGCACATGAACATGCTCTACAGGCAGTGGTTTCGAGGGGGTTTCCCTTTCAAACATGCCCCTTACTCGTTTTTTGAAATGAGTTCTAAGCAGGTTTTCTTTAGCATACAATCATGCTCATGCTGTGTCTTCAGGAAATGTTGTGAGCCTTCAATTCATTAAAGCGTCCCATCTAACAACGCGAAAAAAACGGTGCGCTGCCAACAAGATTTTCTGGTTATCCTCTTAATGTTCTAGCAGTCATTGCAGCCTATGCTTGCAATGTAGACAGACAGTAACAAGGATAGGCGCTTATGAAGCCGCTCTTTCGAAACCGACACTTTCTGGCACTTGATATTCTTGCGATTCTCATCACAACAATAGCAAGCTACGCCGTTCGCTTCGAGACCTTTCAACTCGATAACACACTGTGGCAGGGCATTCTTCTTTACTTATGCTTCGCCATTCCAATCCGCCTAGGCATTTTCTACCTGCACGGCATGTATGCGCGCTATTGGGCAGCCGCAGGGCAAACCGAACTGCTTTCCGTAGCATCTGCTTGTGCATTCTCCAGTTTCATCATCATTTTGGTTGTCCTTATCTTCACCAGCATCTTTTCAGCTGGTGGACAGTTTATCCCGCGCTCAGTGCCGTTTATCGAGGCAGCGCTCAACGCGATTGCGATGGTGGCAACACGCTTCAGCTTTCGCCTCTACTCTTCTTATCAAAAGCGCTTAACCCACCGTGATGGGCATCAGCGCCAACAAAACACATTGATTATCGGTGCAGGGCAGACGGGCATTCAGGTGCTGGATGCCTTGCAGCAAAAGGGCGATTTCCTCGTGACGGGCTTCCTCGATGATGATCCGCACAAAATCGGCACCATTGTGCGCGGCGTGCGTGTGTTGGGCAGCACCGATCAACTGCGGCAGCAGGTGCTGGCATGGGATGTCAAGCGCGTTATCATTGCCATACCTTCAGCCTCAGGCAAAATCATTCGCCACCTTGCCGATCAGTGCCGACACATCGGCATTGAGCCGCAAATTATGCCCGGCATGTATGAGTTAGCACTTGGCAAATTCAACGTCAATAACTTGCGTCCCATCCAGATTGATGACCTGCTGCGCCGTGTGCCAGTTCATCTGGATGTGAGCGATATTCAGCAGCAGTTGGCAGGCAAGCGCGTGCTGATCACGGGCGCGGGCGGCTCTATCGGCATGGAGTTGGTGCGGCAAGTTGCCAATTGGCAGCCTGAAGTGCTGATCTTGGTTGGGCATGGTGAAAACAGCCTATTCGCCATTTCGCAGCGCCTGCGGAATGAGTTTCCGCAAGTGGTGCATCAGGTGGTGCTGGCAGATGTGCGCGACCACGTGACGCTGCAAAAGGTCTTTGCGGCGCACCGCCCGCACATTCTCTTTCACGCGGCAGCCCACAAGCACGTGCCAATGCTGGAGACGAACATTTTAGAGGCACTCTCGAACAACGTGCTTGGCACCAAAACGCTGATCGATCTCTGTAACGAGTTCGATGTGCAGCGGATGGTCATGCTCTCGACCGATAAGGCAGTCATCCGACGAGCGTTATGGGCATGAGCAAGCGTGCCGCTGAACTGCTCATGCTGCACGCCGCACAGCAGCATCCGCAGCGCTTTGCCGTCGTGCGTTTTGGGAATGTGCTGGGCAGCCGTGGCAGCGTCGTGCCGATCTTCCAGCAGCAGATCGCCAAAGGCGGCCCCATCACCCTGACCCGCTTTGCCATGCAGCGCTTTTTTATGAGTATTCCAGAGGCAGCGCTCTTGGTGCTGAAGGCAAGCGTCCTGATCGAGTCAGGTCCGTTGTTCGTGCTGAACATGGGCGAGCCAGTGCGCGTGCTTGATCTTGCCCGTGATCTGATTCGGCTGAGCGGCTTGGCGCCTGATCAGGATATTGAGATTATCGAGACCGGCGTGCGAGTCGGCGAGAAGC
Source organism: Anaerolineae bacterium (assembly GCA_034436355.1). GTDB lineage: Bacteria > Chloroflexota > Anaerolineae > Aggregatilineales > UBA2796 > CP2-2F. The sequence goes on along the minus strand of DAOTVQ010000019.1, from coordinate 123,852 downwards.
TGAATGAGGAATTGTTCTGGGCATATGAACAGCAGTGCTTGATCGAGGCGGCAGCCGTTTTCAGCGTGAACTTTGAGGATCAGCACGGGCGGCGTTTCGTGGCAGACTCTGCTGAAAACGTTTTGCAATTGCTGCAAGTATTGCGTGATCTGCCTGAAGCAGAAGCGCGGCAGCGGCTGATGAACCTTGTGAACATGCCCTACCCAAACAGCCCACAGCCGCACATGCAGCCACAAAATGCCGATGAGCCTCTTGTGCAATACACGCAACCAGTGCCACGCACCGTCTAAACCTGTTATAATCGCCCATATGCCTGTGCCGAAAAGGATGATGTGTTGTTCAGCCCTTCACAGCCTTTCCAAAAGCGAGATGCCTTCTTGCCATTTTCGCCGCCAACCATCTCAGAGGCGGAAATTGCAGCAGTTGTCCAGACGCTGCGCTCGGATTGGATCACCACCGGACCGCAAACGCGGCAATTTGAGCAAGCCTTCACTGAATACATCGGTGCTGAGGCTGCCTTAGCGCTGAACTCTTGCACAGGCGCTTTGCATATTGCACTGGCGGCGCTTGGTATTGGCGCAGGCGATGAAGTGATAACCACACCGATCACCTTTGTTTGCTCTGCCAACGTGATTGAGCATGTTGGCGCCACGCCTATCCTTGCCGATGTTGATCCTGAAACGCTCACGGTTGATCCACAGCAGGTTGCCGCCAAAATCACGCCGCGCACCAAAGCAATTATGCCCGTGCATTTTGCTGGGCATCCCGCTGAAATGCGCCCACTCTTAGACTTGGCAAAGCAGCATCAGCTTGCCGTGATCGAGGACGCCGCCCATGCCCTGCCCGCCAAATATGAAGGGCAGCTTATCGGCACGCTGGGTGATTTCACCGCCTTCAGCTTCTATGCCACCAAAAACCTGACGACCGCCGAAGGTGGGATGCTGACAGGCGCGCCCGAACGCATTGCAGAGGCGCGCTTGTGGAGTTTGCACGGCATGAACCGCGATGCCTGGAAGCGCTACAGCAGTGAAGGCTCGTGGTATTATGAGGTGGTGCTGCCCGGCTTCAAATACAACATGACCGATATTCAAGCGGCGTTGGGCATGGTGCAGCTTGAGCGCCTTGCCGACTTTCAGGCACGGCGGCGCGAAATTGTGGCACAGTATCAGGCAGCCTTTGGCAGCTTGGACGCCGTGCAAGTGCCTGCCGAACGCACCCATATTGACCATGCCTGGCACCTCTACACGCTGCGCCTGAACTTGGATCGCCTTCGCATTACGCGGGCGCAGTTCATCGAGGAATTGAAGGCGCGCAACATCGCAACCAGCGTTCACTTCATCCCGATTCACCTGCATCCTTACTACCGTGATCGCTATGGCTGGCAGCCTGAGGATTTTCCTGTTGCCTACGCAGAATATCAGCGTTTGGTTTCGCTGCCGCTGCATCCGCGCCTGAGCGATGCGGATGTGGCAGATGTGATCAATGCTGTGTATGATGTTGTGCGAACGTTTCGGCGCTGATGGCTTATGTTCAAGCGTGCTTTCGATGTCCTAGTCAGTTTGGCGGCGCTGATCTTGCTCTCGCCACTGCTGATCGGTGTGGCGCTCGCCATCAAACTTGGCTCGCCGGGTCCAATTTTTTACCGTGCCGTGCGGGTCGGCAAAGCTGGCGTGCCATTCAAACTCTATAAGTTTCGCTCAATGGTCGTCAATGCAGATCGGCTCGGTGCGGGCATCACCACGGCGAACGATACGCGCATTACAGGCATCGGGCGCATTTTGCGCCGCACCAAATTGGATGAACTGCCGCAGTTGATCAACGTGCTGCGCGGCGAGATGAGCCTTGTCGGTCCACGCCCGGAAGACCCGCGCTATGTGGCACTCTACACGCCTGAACAGCGGCGTGTGCTGGCTGTGCGTCCGGGCATTACCAGCATGGCATCGGTGCGCTATCGGCATGAAGAAACGCTTTTGAGTGGCGCAGACTGGGAACAAGTGTATATTCAGCAAATCATGCCCGATAAACTGGCAATTGATCTAGCCTATGTGGAGCGCGCCACACTGCTCAGCGATCTTGGTGTGTTGTGGCAAACCGTTCGTGCGGTGTTCCGCTGAGGAGTTTGATTTGGTGACCGCTCTAAATACACTGCCTCTTAACCAACACTTACGGCATTTGCGCCCTGATATGCGCGGTGTTCTAGCAGGTGCGGAAGGCACTTTTTGGGTGCGTTACGAACGCTGGGCTATGCTACGGTTACCCGTTTTTGCGCTAAATGCGCCCAGTGCGGCGGAAGTGCGCCGTGTGCTGCGCGGCACGTGCATCGCCAACTATTTACAAACGCCTGATGAAGCACATCCTGCTAATACAGTGGTTTATCTTTGCAGCAACAAGCACTATTCGCTAGAAGCGCTGCCTTCAGCCATGCGCCGCAATGTCAGGCGTGGCTTGGCACAACTCACCATTGCGCCGCTTTCTGCACAGGAAGTTATGCAATATGGCTATGCCGCTTATGCGGATACAAGGCAGCGCGTTGGACTGGACGATTATGATCGGCAGTCTTGTGAGCAGCGCTTTACTCAGAGGGCGCAATCACCTGCCAACACATATTTGGGTGCTTGGCATCAAGAAAAGCTGATTGCCTTTCTCTCTATCACAGAAGTTGAAGACTGGGTGGAGTTTGAAAGCCTGTTCTCATGCACAGCCGACCTTGTCCATCGCCCAAACGACACTCTGCTCTACAGCGCACTCAGGCATTATTTGGTCGAGTCGCCGCGCCGTGTGGTCAGTTATGGCATACGCTCTGTGCAAAGCCAAAGCGAAGCAGGACTCCATCAGTTCAAGCTAAAAGTAGGCTTTGAAGCGTTGCCTGTGCATCGTGCTTTCCGTGTGCATCCACTGCTACGCCCGTTTGTCAACCCATTTACCCATATGCTGTTAGCAAGTATGGCGCGCCGCATGAACACCAATCGTGTAATCCGTAAAGCAGAAGGCTTCGTCTCCCTGCTGCTTGGCAAACACACGCCTCACCAAGAAGAAACAGGTATTCCTAATGACTGATACCCTAGTGTGTCCTGCTTGTGGCAGCGATAACTCAAAAGCAGTTCCAATACCATTTACACCTTCCAACCGCGCCGTGCAGGTATGGCATCAATGTGGTGTGTGCCGTGCTTCTTTCAGCAGCGAACCTTATCAGTTTGAGGCAGAAGTTGCCCACACACAACAAATGGCGTGGGGACAGAGCACCACAGGTACACAACTCAATATCTACAAGCGGCGCGTATATGGAGCCGCCTTAGATTTGCTGGCGGGTCATATATCAGGCTCAGCCGCAATCCTAGATGTAGGGTGTTCCTATGGCGGTTTCATGTTGGAGGCACAGCAACGCGGCTATCAGGTGATTGGTTGCGATATTGTGGCGGAGGCTGTTGAATATGTCCGTTCACTGGGACTAGAGGCGCACATCAGCCCTTCTGTTGCGGCATTTTCTCGCCACGTTCAAAAAACCTTTGATGCTGTAACCTGCATAGATGTCAACTGCTACTGGCACAACCAGCCAGAGGAACTACACGCCATTCATGCCATTCTGCGTCCGCAAGGTTATTTATTGATGCGGGTAATTGATAAGTCGTGGCTGTTTGGCTTAGGTGTGCGCGTGGCAAGGCTGCACCTTAGCACAGGCAAGCGGCTGATGCGTGCTGCTGTGAATGATCACCGCCATTCTATGCCCGTCAAATCCCTCCTAAGGCTTTTGAAGAAGCAAGGCTATCGGGTGCTTTATGCTTCTCCAAAAGGTGCTTTACACAGCGATCAAGCCCGTCAAGCCGTTCGGCTCGCTTTTGGGTTAGGCACATTCATTCACCGTATAAGCGGTTTATATGTGTCGCCTGGTGCCTTGATCTTGGCACAAAAAACCTAGCCTATCGTGTAGGGCGCACGCCCCACATTTTGATAACGCCGTTGGCGCTGCCCGAAAGCAAGTGTGTGCCTTCTGGGCTGAAGGTCAGCGCGCTAACTGCCTGATTGGTGTAGGCAGGCACACTTAAGAGCAGTGCCTCACCTTCAAGCTGCCACACAGTCAGCGTGCCGCTTTGGTTGCCTGCCGCGATCAGCTTCCCGCTTGGATCAAAGGCGAGGCTGGTCAGCGCGGCGAACCCTTCGCGCAGCAGCACGCGTGTTGGCTGCGCGGAGATCGTCCAGACCACCACACTGTTGGAGTTGCCAACTGTCGCCACCACTTTAGCATCTGGGCTAAGTGCGATCCGTGTGGTGCGGTGCAGATCGCGGATGCGGTTGATCAAAACGCCGCTGCTCACCTCCCACAGGTGAATTTGAGCATCTTCACTGCCCACAGCCAGCAGCAACCCATCGCGGCTGAAATCTAGCGAGGTTGCCGCTGCCAAATAGTTGCGGTTACTGCCCAACAGGCGCACCAACGCGCCCGACCGTGCATCCCACAGCCGCACGCTGCGGTCGGCGCTGGCAGAGGCGATGAAGCGGCTATCGGGGCTGAATGCCACATCAAGCACTGCGCCGCTATGCCCACTCAAAACACCACGCTCAAGGCGTGAGGGCAATTCCCACAGGCGCACCGTACCATCCGAGCTGCCGGCGGCAAGGAAATTGCCATCAGGGCTGATGGCAACGCTCGTCCGATCCGTTAGCCCATCCCAGGTGAACAGATTCCAGCCGCTGAGCGTATCCCACAAGCGCACACGGTTATCGCTGCTGGCAGAGGCAAATTGATTACCGATACTATTGAAGGCAAGCTCATTGATAGCCGAATCGTGGGCAGCGATTTGGGTCAGTTCGCCAAGGCTGGCAACATTTTCGGCGGAAAGCGGCAGGCGATTCGCGCTAAGTGCTGCGCGTATGGCGTCTGCGGTTGCCGTTTTGCCCTGATTGCCAATGGCGCTGATCGTCTCTTGAAAGGCAGCTGTGCCAGTTTGCGCCTGAATTGCCGCTGCGGTGCTGGTCAGGCTTAGGTTAACGCGCCCTTCGGCGGTTTGTTGGATATCCCGTGCGCTGAGGGTTGGCGTGGCGCTTGGCAGCGGCGTGACGGTGGCTGTGGGTGTAGTGGTGGGCGTCGGTGTGATTTGCAGGGTGCCAGCGATAATGGCATCAATGGTGCGCTGGAAAGAGAGCGTTGCTTGAGCGGCGGCGGTAGCGGTTAGGCGGCGGTCAATATCGGCAATCAGGGTCTTAAACTGATCAGTTGGATTAAGCGGTGTTGGGCTGATCAGCGGTGTTGGGCTGGGCGTTTCGGTTGGTGCTTGTGTGGGCGTCGGCGTGATGCCAAGCGTTGCCCACAAAATGGCGTTAAATGTCTCGCGGTAGCCAGCGGTTGCCGTCAGCCCTTCCACCACAACGGCAGTCTGGGTCAGGCTTTGCCCAACCTCAAAGACAATCGTCTCAAAAATCTGCGTTTCCCCTAAGGTTGCTGTGGTGCTGGGTGTGCTGGTCGCGGTGAAAGTTAGGGTTGGCAGCAGGGTGTTGGTTGGCAGTTGGCTAGGCGTGATGGTTGGTGTGTGGCTGGGCGTCGCGGTGGCGGTCAGTGCCGCCTGCGTTGCCGTTAGGAAAAACGCCTGCGTCTGCAACTGCTGGCTGAGCTGTGTAGCTGTCCGTGCGAGGTTAACACGAGCAGTAGCAGTCAGGCGCGGGTTGATGATAGCATTCAAGGTTTGGCGCTGTTGGGTTGGGTTAAGCTGTGCAATGGATCGGTAAGCGGTGGGGAAAAACAGCAGCAGGCTGAGCAGCAGCACACTGCCAGCAGCCAATACCAAACTTGTAGACTTCTTAATCATGTGCAGCACCCGCCTAAATTACCCTGAGCGCCTTTATTATAAGGGCGTGCGGGCTATAATTGCCACCTTAAATATTATTATCGCAGCACTTTCAAAAGACAACACAGGCGTGCTGCCCTTTCAACCTGCTGGCTGGGCTGCTGCATTATGATTCACCCGCTGTGCCATGCAATAAAAATTTGCTCTTGCAGGGCAATCGGCGCAGCGGCGGCGCAGGCAAAAGAAGTTCATACATGCGCCACCCCTGACCGCTAAACTGCGCGCCACGAGGCACCCTGCGCCGCAGGCACAGTCACGCGGATGCTCGCCGCCAAGCCCATCTCAGCGTAGATAGCGCGCATGGCAGCCGCCACACGCGCTGCACCGTCCGCCGTCTCACAGACTGAACACAACGTCGGTCCCGCGCCGCTGATGAGCGTGCCAGCCGCGCCACACGCACGTGCCGCGGCACGCACTTCGGTCAAGCCGCGCATCAGGTGCGCCCGTGCAGGCTCGACAATCCCATCCCCTTCCATCGCCGCGCCCAGCAGCGCAATATCGCCCGTGTGCAGCGCACGCACCAAAAGCGCCACGTGCGCCGTCTGGCTGATCATCGCCTTCAGCGGCACGTTGGCGGGCAGCACGGCACGTGCTTCGGCGGTTGGCACGGCGATGGCAGGTGTCGCCAGTGCCAAGTGCAAGTTTGGCGGTATAGGCAGCCGATGAATGGCATCCGCCGTTAAGCCCATCACCAACGTGATGCCGCCAAAGAGCGACGGTGCGACGTTATCGGCATGGCGCCCACTGACGGCTGCCTCGCCTTCAAGGCAGGCTGCCAGCAGATCAGCGCGGCTGAGCGGCTCGCCAAAGAGCGCGTTGACAGCGACAGCAGCCGCCACCGCGCTTGCCGCGCTGCTGCCCAGCCCACTTGCCAGCGCTAAGCCTTTGTGCAGGCTCAGCGAGACGCCCTCCGTCGCGCCGATTTGCCGCAGCACATAAGCGGCGGCGATGCCTGCTGTGTTGCGCGTTGGATCGCGGCTCAGCTTGCCCTCATCACCCGTGATCGCAGCAATTTGCACACCGCCTTCGGGAACGCGCTCAGCGCGCACGGTATCGAACGGCTCTGCCAGCGCCATGCCCAAAATATCAAAGCCAACGCCCAGATTTGCCATCGTGGCATTGGCAGTTGCTTCCACCACACGCGGAGTCATGGCAGCACGCGCAGCGCCTGATCCAGATCGGCGATCAGGTCTTCAGTATCTTCCACGCCAACCGCAAAGCGCACCAAATTGCCGGTGATGCCGACCTCAAGGCGTTCTTCGGGCGTCCGTTCAAAGAAAGACATCAGCGCCGGCTGCTCAATCAGGCTATCCACACCGCCTAGGCTCGGTGCGATGTAGGGAATCTCCATCGCATCTATGAAGCGACTGGTCTCTTCGAGCGTGCCGCGCACCGTGAAGCTGACCACGCCGCCAAAGCCGCTCATCTGCTTCTTTGCCACGGCGTGATCAGGATGGGACGGCAAGCCGGGATACCACACGCGCTCAATTTTGGGATGCCCTTCAAGGAAGTGTGCGATCTGCATAGCGCTGCTGTTCTGCTGCGCCACGCGCAAGCCAAGCGTCTTTAAGCCGCGCTCCAGCAGGTAGGCGTTCTGCGGATCAACAATGCCGCCTAGCACGCCGCGTGCATCGCGCAGTGCCGCGATGCGATCCTTACGCGCTGCCACGACTCCTGCTAGCAAGTCGTGGTGGCCGCCCAGATATTTGGTGGCGCTGTGCGTCACGTAGTCAATGCCATACTGCAAGGGCAGTTGGTTGATGGGCGTGCCAAAGGTGCTGTCAATAATCGTTTGCAGGCGGTGGCGCTTGGCAATCTCAGCAATGCGCGCCAAATCCACGCAGCGCAGATAAGGGTTGGTTGGACTCTCGGACATGATGAAGCGTGTCCGTTTGGGCTGGATGGCAGCTTCCAGCGCGTCATAGTCGCCCGTCTCGACGATGGTCGTCTCAATGCCCAGCCGCTTGAGGAAAGTCAGGCAGAATTGGCGGGTGCGGCGGTAGCAATCGCCGGTCATGATGATATGTGCGCCTGTTGGTAGGCTTGCCAGCAGCAGCGAGGTGATGGCAGCCATGCCGGAAGAGAACATAACGGCATCTTCGGCGCCTTCCAGTGCAGCAACCTTACTCTCGACAGCCTGCACGGTTGGGTTGCCATAACGCCCGTATTCTTCACGCCCGACGATGCCATCGCCCCAGCTTTTGTGCTGCATGAAATTAATCAGATCGGCGGTATCGGCAAAGGCGTAGGTTGCCGTCTGGATGATGGGCATGGGAATCGCCTGATGAGCGCGTGGGCGGTCATCGCCGCCATGCACCGAGAGCGTGTTCATGCCTACGCGCTTGGGCAGCGCATCCGAGCCTGTAGGCGGTGGCGCACCTGCGCCATTCGAGTCAGGTGTTTGTGCAGACACAGTTGTTGTTCACTCCGCGTGGTTGAAGCAGATAATGGGAAAGAATTGTAGCGCATTCAGGTGGCTTGAGGTAGCGCACAGCAGCGCCTTTCAGCGCGCCACTAAACAAATACCTACACGCGCTGCACCCTCTACGCTATACTTTGGCTAGAAGCTATTTCAAACTTACCCTTTATTCGTTTTTTGAAATGAGTTCTACCTGAGCGCTTGCCAGAAAGTGTGCAATCTATGAGCGACCTGCAAACCTTAAGCGCAGTGACTGAGGTGCTAGATTTTCTAACTAGCAGTCCATCGCCCGAACAAATTGTTCGGTTTCATGCCTCTGAGTCTGCCCAAGCACGCTTGCGCTACTTATTGGCACAACACCGAGTCGGTGAGTTAGGCGCTGAGGAACGGGCTGAACTTGATGAGATGCAGCGCCTCGACCATTTCATGACATTGCTCAAAGCACGTGCCTTCAAACGGCTGCGTGAACAGGCAGCCGACGAGACATGACCTATCTCTCAGAGGCACTGCGGCGGCAGGTTGTGACACGGGCGCGGCACATTTGCGAATACTGCCTGCTGCCTGAGTCTGCCAAGTTGTTTACATTTGAGGTAGATCACATCATCTCTGAAAAACATCGGGGTGAAACAAATGCCGATAACTGGTGTCTGAGCTGCCTTGATTGCAATCGTCACAAAGGTAGCGACATTGCTTCTCTTGATCCTGAAAGCGGTGCGCTTGTACGGCTCTTCAATCCCCGCCGCGATATATGGCATGAGCATTTTCGGCTTGAGGGAGCGCAAATTCAAGGCTTGACACCTGTAGGGCGTGTGACAGTTTTCCTATTGCGTTTGAATGAGGCAGAGCGCGTTGGTGAGCGTGCGCTGCTGATTGAGGCGGATGTCTATCCACCCCGACAGGAAGCGTAGAAACCTGCCGACGTGACGAAGTGCCTCTCTCAGGATCACTATTGTGGCAGCGCACAGCAGCGCTTTTCAGCACACCACTAAACGGGCGTGGTGAATTGTGTGGTGATAGCCTAACCCGACGAGAACCCGTGTAGGGACGCACCTTGGCGCGTCCGTGTGCTGAAGTGGCGGACATGTCAAGGCATGTCCCTACGCAAAGTGTGCTTTTATGGAAGGTCAGACTTGTCTGATCGCCTTTCAGCGCGCCCAACAAAATTTGCCTCTTGACACATTGATGTATATCAATATATACTCTGCTCATGAGCGTTGACCTAGTTAGTTTTGCGAAAGCACTTGCCGACGACACACGGCAAGAAATTATGGCACACTTGTGCTGCGTCTGGCTGAATGTAGGCGAGATCGTCACTAAGCTGGAAGGGAAGGTAAACCAATCTACGGTGAGCCACCACCTGAAAAAGCTGCAAGAGGCGAATCTGGTGCTTACGCGGCAAGACGGGCGCGAACACTACTACACGCTGAATGAAGAATCCATCGCGTTGTGCTGCGGTCGGTTGATGCTGCGTTTTGCGCCGCAGCGCGCCGAACACATCATCCGCGTTGAGGATATTTCAACCGGCGAGTAGCCGCGCCCGCCGCACATGCCATTTTTTTACGCTCAATCCATTGATAAGTGTCAATATGTTCTACATAACGGAGGCGGAAAATGTCGGATCAGAATCAACGTATTCATGAGGTGGTGCAAAAGCGCTACGGCACGATTGCGCGTGGCGAGAACGCCAGTTGTTGCGGCGGCAGCGATAGCGCTGGATCGTCGTGCAGCGTGCCGCTTTACGAGGAAGGCATGTTGGAAGGTTTGCCGATGGATGTCACCGGGCTTTCGCTCGGCTGTGGCGATCCGGTGACGATTGCCGATCTGCACGAAGGCGAAACTGTGCTGGATTTGGGCAGCGGCGGCGGCATTGATTGCTTCCTCGCAGCCAAGCGCGTTGGTGCTTCAGGGCATGTGATCGGCGTGGACATGACAGTGGACATGCTGGCAAAGGCAAACGCTAACAAGGCAAAGCTGGGCGTGACCAACGTCGAGTTCCGCGCAGGGCAGATTGAAGCGCTGCCAGTGGATGAGGGCAGCATTGATGTGATCATGTCCAACTGCGTGATCAACCTCTCGCCGAACAAGCCTGCTGTGTTCCGTGAGGCGTTTCGCGTCCTTAAAAGCGGCGGACGGCTCTCCATCAGCGACATTGTGACCGAAGGCGACTTTTCGCCCGAACTGCGCGCCCAAATGGACAAATGGGCAGACTGCGTGACTGGTGCGATTGATGTTAGCGACTATGTGGGCATGATGCAGGTGGCAGGTTTCACCGATATTCAGGTGGTGGATAAGACCGACGCGGGCGAGATCGTGAGCGTGCAACCAGGAATGCCGCGTGTGTTCAGCGCACGCATCACGGCGCGCAAGCCCTAGAAAGTTTAATCATCATGCCCGATGCCATGCCTGATGAAACACCAATCGCTTGCGCGCCGAATGCCATACCCGCCCACCAACGAGCGCGCTATGAGCATTTACGCCAGCAGCTTTTCACAGCAGGGCAAGCCATCGAGCCATTGGCAGGCGGCTACCGTTTTAAGCTGCCTGCCGATGCGGAAACCTTAGTGATGGCAGCCGAGTTCATCAGCCTAGAGCGTTTATGCTGCCCATTCCTACGCTTTCGGCTAGAGGTGGCGCCTGCTGAAGTATGGTTAACGCTGACCCGCCTTGCGCCAACACAGAGCGCAGCAGTTAAGGCACTGCTGCGCCTTGAGATGAACTTGTCCGACTAAAACAAGTACCACCACACAGCACTCGCGCACCAGCATATGGTGCGCGAGGCGTTCGGGTGTGCGGTCAGCGCTTAGCTGCCGGGTGTGGCAGTTGGCGCGGGCGCTTCAGTAGGTTCGGCTTCAGCCTCACCACCACCTAGCAGACCTGCACCGCCTTCTTGCAGTTCCTTCACAGGATCAACACCGAAGTATTTGCGGTAAATCTCGGCATAGGTGCCATCCTTGATGACCTCTGCCAAGCCGCTGTTGATAGCAGCGATCAGATCAGTGCATTCAAGGCGCACGCTGATGCCGTAGTATTCAACGGTGAGCGCCTCAACCGTGATCTTCAGACCAAGCTCAGGGCTGTTCAGGATGATTGCCTTAGACGGCGCATCATCAGCAATCACAGCGTCCACGTCCTTATTGGCAAGCGCCTGAAGTGCCTCTGGCGTGCTGTCGTATTCAACCACATCAAAGCCGCCGAGCGACTTAGCGTAGTCTGCGCCAGTGGTGCCCTTCTGAACACCAACTTTCTTACCCGCTAAGGCTGCAATATCCTTCAGCGTTTCGGCGTCATCAGCGCGCACGGTCAGCACCTGTGCCGCGGCGAAGTACGGATCGCTAAACAGCACGGTCTGCTGGCGTTCCTCAGTGATGGTGGTGGCGCTGATCACAATGTCGTACTGCCCAGCAGCCAGGTTGGTGAAGATCGTATCGAACGGCACGTTCTGGTAGACGGGCGTGAAGCCTGCCTTCGCAGCAATAGCGTTCAACAGTTCAATGTCGAAGCCTTCGATCTCGTTCGTCTCGGTGTTCACGTTCTCAAAGGGCGGGTAGGCAGCGTCCGTACCAACGATCAGATCGCCGGTGGTGCGGCAAGCGGCAGCGGTCGGCTCAGCCGTTGCGGTTGGTGGGACAGCGGTTGCCGTCGGTGGCACCGGTGTTTCAGTGGGCGGGACGGGTGTCTCGGTAGCAGCAGGTGGCGCAGCCGTTGGAGCCTCAGTGGGTGGCACTTCGGTTGCCGTAGGCGGGATAGGGGTTTCGGTTGGTGGCACAGCCGTCGGCTCTACGGTTGGTACTTCCGTGGGCGGCACAGCCGTCGGCTCTACGGTTGGCTCTGCGGTTGCCTCAGAGGGCGGCGCGGCAACTTCAACAGTCGCCTCAGCCGTTGCTTCGGCAGTGGCATCCGCAGTTGGCTCAGCCGTGGCGGGTACTTCTGTGGGCGGCACGGGCGTTGAAGTTGGCGGCACAACTGCCTCGGTTGCCTCTGCGGTGGGTGCCGGTGGCACAGCCTCGGTTGCTTCGGCAGTGGCTTCAGCAGTTGGTTCGGCTGCTACGGCGGTTGCTGTGGGTGCCGTGGTTGCAGTCGGTGCAGCACCACCACCGCAAGCGCTCACAAATAACGCAAAGCCCGCGATCAGCAGCAGCAGGCTACGGTTAACGCGCATAAGTGTTTCTCCCCTTCATGGTCTGGTGAAAATGCAACGGTGCATTTTGCCCAAGTGAGCAAACACCGTTTATGGGGTGAATTATTGCCACAGGTATCGCAGTTTGGCAAGGTTTGGGCTATGGTAAAGTGCAACAATGCGGCTCGGCAATTTCAACAAAAGCAAAAGGGTGTGGCGATAATCTAGCGTTTGGCGGCGCTGCAACCTCTATCCCTAACCCGCCCGCGAGGAAAGGGAATCGGAAGGTGTGGGCAAGTCCCGCCCTGCTTGCGGGCGGGATTTAGGGTGGGGTAAAGGCTTCCCCTCTCCAAATTTTTTGGCTGAGAGGATGCTGCGAACATCGGCTCAGGCGGGCTATTCGCTCAGCGTTTGGGTGCTGAGTTCCTCACCTTCGCGCAGCACCAGCTCATAGCGCTGCCATTGGCGTTCAGGGCGCATTCCTGCCCGTTCGTAAAGCCTGAGCGCGCCGGTTAGGTTTTGAGCATCCACACCCAAACCAACCTTGCGGTAGCCACGTCGATAGAACTCGCCAAAGCATTCGTGCAGCAGCGCCAAGCCTAAGCCCAGCTTGCGGTAAGGGCGGCGCACCGCCAAATCTTCCACCCAGCCCAGATCAGGGTCTTCAGGGATGCCCTTAGAACACAGGCACAGCCCAGCAATTTCATCGCCTGCCATCGCCAGATACCACATGCTCAGTTCAGACATGGCGTTGTTGAGCATGTGATGCTCGAACATCTCGAACTGACCGGGCATATGCCCGTAGTGATCTCTGAATGCCTCATCGAGCGCCTCAAAGGTTGCCCGATCATCTTGCCCGCGCACGAACGTCCGCACGGTGATGCCTTCAGGATACTGCGGTGTAGGCGGCGGCGCGTCCATATCCAGCCGCATTTGGAAGTAGTTGCGGATGTGGCGCAAGCCGTGCCGTTCGTAATCACTAATGCTGTGGGACATCCGTGAGTCGATCATCATATGCAGCGCAACACGCGCATTTTCAGGCGCACGGGCAAGGTTGCGTTTGGCGGTTTCGATCAGCCAGCGCATCAGATAGTCTTCAATGCCGCGCTCGCGGTAATCGGGATGCACGCGGCAAAAGCCAAAAGCACGCACATGCGGCGGCAGCATATCCCATAGATCGGCATAGCCCACAAGCTGATCGCCATCAAACAGCGCGTGCGTGTTATCTGCAATTACGAAATTGGGCGCTTGCCACTCCCGTTCCAGATCGCCTTCTGCCAGCCAGTTCTCGCCCACATCATGCTGACCAATCAGATTCAGCGTTGCCGCGACCATAGGCGCATCTTCTAAGGTGAGCGCTCGCGTCTGCAAACCCTCAATTGCTAGGGTTGTCACAACCTTTTCTCCCTCACTGCGTATACGATAACCAGAGCTAAAGCGCACTTTGAGCCATTATGAACCATTGTTGCATTTATAAAACGCTTTATGCATGGCAAGTGTAGTTGAACTTGCTAAATTTGTGAAGGTCGATCTTGAAAAAGATAACGTTATAATTTATGATAACATTATCTGGAATGAACACGAAGGAGACAACGCGGGATGACGAACGCAATCGAAGTCTACGGCATTACCAAGCGTTATGGGCAAAAAGCGGCTGTGGATGAGGTCACCTTTGAAGTAAAGCGCGGTGAAATCTTCAGCATGTTGGGTCCGAACGGCGCCGGCAAAACGACCACTATCCGCATGATCCTAGACATCATCAAGCCTGATAGTGGCAAGATCAGCGTGTTGGGCGCACCTTTCAGCGAGGCAACCAAAGCGCGCTTGGGCTATCTGCCTGAGGAACGCGGGCTGTATAAAAACGTGGCGTTGGTCGAAATGCTTGGCTATTTCGGCGCGTTGAAAGGCATGAAGCGGCGCGATGCCGAAGTGCGTGCCGCCAAACTGCTGGATGAGCTAGACTTAGGCGCCTATAAAAAGGGCAAGGTGCGCGAACTCTCACGCGGGATGTCGCAAAAGGTGCAGTTTGCCGCCACCATCATCCACCAGCCCGAATTGCTGATCATTGATGAGCCATTTGCCGGACTCGATCCTGTGAACACTGAAATTATCAAGAATATGATCTTCCGCCTGCGTTCGGAAGGCGCTACCGTTGTGATGAGCATTCACGAAATGCATCAGGTGGAAGAAATGGCAGACCGCCTGCTCATGATTCATCAGGGACGGCGCGTGCTGTATGGCGAAGTGGACGAAGTGCGCCAGCGTTACGCCGAAAACGCCGTGATCGTCAGTGGGCAGGGCGATTGGGCAGCCTTGAAGGGCGTCATCGGTGTGCAGCCTGACGAGAATGGGCGCAACATCACGCTGCACCTTGATGACCAAACCACCCCTGATCAAATCATGGCAACGCTCGCCAATGATCCGAACTACAGCATTCGCAGCTTTGCGCTTGCCGTGCCACGCCTGAATGATATTTTCATCCGCGTGGCAGGTGGCGAAGCAAAGATCGCTGCCAGCTTGCCAAGTGTAACAGAGGTGCGCCATGAACCTGCATAAAGTCTGGTTGATCGCCAAACGCGAGTTTTGGTTTAACCTGCGGCGGCGCGCTTTCCTTGCCTCGATGTTCCTTTTCCCGATCTTTTTCGTCGGGCTGTTTGTGTTGGGTGGCGCGTTGGGTGCTTCCTCTGCCACTGATATTAGCAGCTATGTGGCGGTGGGCGTGGTGGATGAAAGCGGCATTGTGGTGCGGGCAGATGGCACGCCTTACCTTGCCGAAATGCCTGAGCCGTTCCGCCTGTACGAATCGGTGGCAGCCGCACAGCGCGCCTTTGAAGCAGGCACCTTGGATGGCTACTATGTGCTGCGCGCCAATTTCCTGACCGCACTCAAGCCTGAAGCGTACTATCGGCGCGATAAAATCTTTGGCGAGGCACTTACGCGCCACCTGATGCGCGAAGTGTTGAAGCCTTCGGCAGCCGCACAGGTTGGCGATGCCGACCTTGTGGCGCGCTTGGAGAGTCCGCTTGGTGAGATGGCAATCTACCGCATTGGTAGCCCAACAGAGCTGCCACGTGAAGCGCTGTTTGCCGCCATTTTCGCGCCGATTTTGGTTGGTGCGCTCATGTTTGTGATGACCATGAACACTTCTCAATTTCTGATGCTAGGCTTGGCAGATGAAAAAGAGAACCGCATGATGGAAATGTTCATGACCAGTGTGCGCCCGATTGAGATGCTATGGGGCAAACTCATTGGGCTGGGCGCGCTGGGCTTGCTGCAAATTGGCGTCTGGCTGCTGATGGGCATTGGCTTTGCCGCCACACAAGGCACCGATGTACTCGGCACGCTGGCAACCTTCCAGCTTGATCCAAGTTTCCTGCTGGTGGTGGCGCTCTACGCCATGCTTGGCTATGTCGTCTATGGGGCGATTATGGCAGCCATTGGCGCTTCGGTGAACACAGACCAAGAGGCGCGCCAAGTGGCAAGCCTCATCAGCTTAGTGGGCGTTTTGCCAATGCTGTTCCTCGTTGCCTATTTCGTTGATCCGAATGGTGGTGCGGCATTGGTGCTTAGCCTTGTGCCGTTCACCTCACCGGTTGGGATGCCGCTGCGAATGGCAGTTGCCACCGTGCCAGCCGAACACCTTTGGCTGGGCATTGGGTTGCAACTTGTCACCATCGCCGGCGTGATGTGGCTGGCAGCACGGGTTTTCCGTTTGGGCATGTTGAACTACGGCAAGCGGCTCTCGCTGCGCGATGTGTGGCGCGCACTGCGCGAGGGACGCCAGCAGATCATCTCGGCGCGCAGCACAAAGGAGGCAGCCTAAGCCATGGGCAAACTGTGGATAGTCTTTCGTTTTGAGTTCTTCCGCCAAGTGCTGCGGCGCGGCTATGGGCTGATCACCTTTGGCGTGCCGATTGCAGGCATTGCGCTCTTCTTCCTGCTGCGGGCGCTTAGCGGCGGCACTGTGGACGTGGGCGCCACCGGCGGCGGCAGCAGCGATTTGCCGCCGGGCATTAATATTCCCGGCGCAAGTAGCGTCAGTGAGGATAGTCCGCTGGCACAGGCGCGACCGATGGGCTTTGTGGATTATTCAGGGCTGCTAGGCACAGTGCCGACCCTTATCCGTTATCAGACGCCTGACGAGGCGTTGGCAGCACTTCAACGGGGCGAGATCAGCGCCTACTACGTGATCGCGGCGGATTACCTGCAAACGGGCAAGGTCGAGGTTTTTTATGAGCGCTTTAACTTAGGCAGCATCAGCGATGCACCCCTTCAACAAGCGCTGCTCAGCGCGCTGCTGAAGCGTACCGACCTTTCCCCGCAGATGTTATCACTTTTGCAAGCGCGCACGATGGATATTGTGCCGAACGCGGTTGGTGAGGCTGCCTCGCAAGCAACCGAGAACACCAACCTAATCTTAGCATATCTATTTGCCATGCTGCTGCTGTTCACAGTTTTCACCACCAGTGGCTACCTGATGCAAAGCCTTATGGAGGAAAAAGAAAACCGTGCCGTGGAAGTGCTGCTTAGCTCGCTGCGCCCACGCGACCTGCTCTTTGGCAAGTTCTTGGCAATGAGCGCGCTCGGTTTGCTGCAAATGGTGCTGTGGCTTGGCACGGCGATCTTCCTGCTTGGGCAGGCGGTGAGCCTCTCGGCGGACTTGATCGGGCTGAGCATCACCACAGAGCAGATGATCGTGCTGGTTGCCTATTTTGTATTGGGCTACCTGTTCTTTGGCAGCCTGTACGCCATCATCGGTGCGCTGATGACCAACATGCGCGAAGGCGCGCAGCTCTCAGCCGTGATTGTGCTGCCGGCAATGATCCCGTTCTATGTGGCGGTCAATTTCGTGAACACGCCGAACGCACCACTGCCCGTTATCCTGAGCATGATCCCGATCACATCACCTTTGGCGATGACACTGCGCGCTGCGGTGACCATTGTGCCGTGGACTGAGGTGCTGCTGAGCCTTGTGCTGCTAAGTGGTACAACGCTTGCCTGTGTGTGGCTGGCAGCGCGCTTGTTCCGTGTGAACACGCTGCTGAGCGGGCGGGCGCCCAAACTGCGCGATGTGCTGCGCCTTGTGCGTGAACGCGCCTGAGTACGGTTTTTATGAAGAGTGTGGGACGCACCGAGTCGCATCCCACACTGCAAGCTAAGCGTTCACAGCCTCCGCCTGCCAGTAGGCGGCATCATAGGCGGGCATTTCGCAACGCAACGGGCGATCATGGCGGTAGCCAAGCGCGTAGTCTGCCTGCATAAGCTGGTGAATTTCGCTAGTGCCTTCGTAAATGACCGCACCCTTGCCATTCCGCAGATAGCGCTCCACGTCGTACTCATCGCTGAAGCCATAAGCACCGTGAATCTGAATTGCCTCTAGGGCTGCTTTCACACTGTGATCAGTGGCAAACCATTTTGCCATGCTCGTCTCACGCGTGTTCCGCATGCCCATGTTCTTCAGCCAGCCCACTTGCAGGATCATCAGCCGTGCTGCATCGTACCACTGCTGCATGTAGGCGATCTTCTGCTTCACAAGCTGATGCTCGCCAATCGGCTTGCCGAAGGTGTGCCGTTCGTGCGCGTATTTCAGGCTGTCCTCCAAGCAGGCACGGATTAAGCCGGTGGCACCTGCCGCCACTGTGTAGCGCCCATTATCAAGGCAGCTCATGGCAATGTAAAAGCCTTCGCCTTCCTCGCCCAGCCGATTTTCAACAGGCACTTCTACGTCCTGCATAGCGATCCAGCCGGTGGAGCCTGCCCGCACGCCTAGCTTGCCGTGCAAGTCGCCCGTCGTAACGCCCTTCATATCATGCTCGACGATAAATGCCGTCAAGCCGCGATGCCCTGCGCTTGGGTCGGTTTTGGCAACCACGAGGAAGTTGTGCGCCTTCGTGGCAAGGCTGATCCACATTTTTTCGCCATTCAGCACGTAGACATCGCCGTGCCGTTTGGCAGCTGCCTGCATTGCCACCACATCACTGCCCGCGCCGGACTCCGTCAAGCCAAAGGCGCCGTATTTCTCACCGCGTGCTTGTGGCACGAGGAACTTTTGCTTTTGTGCTTCCGTCCCCCACTGCAAAACGGCGAGGCTGTTCAAACCCATATGAACGGACATCACGACGCGCAGGGTGCTATCTACACGCTCCAGTTCTTCGCAGACCAAGCCAAGCGTGATGTAATCATAGCCCTGCCCGCCATAGCGAACAGGCACACAGATTCCCAAAATGCCTAGCTCTGCCATGCGCGGCAGAATGATTGGGTTCATCTGCTGCTTGCGATCCCATTCTTTAATGGTTGGGTAAACTTCTTTTTGGGCGAATTCGCGCACCATGCGCTGCGCCATTAAATGTTCTTCGGATAGCGAAAAATCCATAGCGATATCACTCACTTTGATCTAAAGCGTGCTTGTAATGAACAGATTATGACCTGAGCGCTGATCTATGTCAAGTGACGGGCGGCGTTCGCAGCGGTGCAGGCAGTGATTGATTGCCAATGTGCGCGGCGATGAAGCGCGCCAAAATGACAGCCGCTGCATGGTCATCAAGGCGCGCTGGCAGCGGCACGCCCAACTCGGCGATTAGATCGGCGGACTCGTCGCTGCTGTAAGATTCATCCCACAGATAGATCGGCAGTGGCAGGGCAGCAGCAAGGCGGCTTGCCCAACGCCGCACGGATCGGCTTTGGGCGGTTTCGCCTTCGGGCAAGGTTGGCACGCCCACCACAATGCCGATTGCCTTGTGTTGCGCGGCAAAGGCGGCGATCTTGGTGAAATCAGCGGCGCGGGTGCTGCGCTGAATCAGCCCCAGCGGGCGCGTGATCAGCCATGCCGCGTCGCAGCAGGCAACGCCGATCACCGCCTCCCCGTGATCCACGCCCAGCAGCACACCACGCGGCGCGTTCATGGCAGGCGGGCAACCTGTGGCAGGCGCACAGTCACCGTAATCCGCACAGGCAGGGCAGGCAGCCTGCCAAACAAATTTGGGTAGAGCGTAATTTGCGGCGGGCGCAGCGGATCAAGCAATAACTCACGGTTTAGGCGGGCAAGGGCGCTCTCGGCATCTAAGCCTGCCAAGCGCTGACGCACCAGCCCGCTATCCACATTCGCCATGACCGACGCAGAGGCATACATCAAAAAGGTGACGCGCCCTTGATCATCTGCTGCTTGTAGCGGGCTGCGGTTGTAGACAATGCTCTCCAAGAGCAAACGCTGTCCACTCGGAATCTCGCGGGAGAGGCGCGCCAGCATGGCTTGCCGCGCCGCCTGTTCATCAATGATGAGTGCTTGCACACGCGCCCGAATGGTGGCACTCAGCACATCCACCTGATCGCCGACAAAGGCGCTGTAAGTCACCTCTTCTGCACCCTCATTTAGGATGCGAATGCCGTTCGGCACGACGATCTGTGTGCCACTCAGCCGTGCGCTGATCTCGGTGAGAGCGTTTTGCAGCAGTTGGGCGCGGGCAATCACCAACAGGCGTTCGTAGTCCGCACGGGTGACCACCGCTTGCTCACGGACGGTGCCACCGCGTGTTGGCTCAGGATTCCGCACCGAGATCGCCCTCCCAAGCCCGCCCTCAATGTTGATGATGGCGCCTGCCTGCACATTACCTGCCACACCGAGCGTATCGTCCAGTGCCTCGATAGGGACACTCACCGTCTTGCCAACACCCGCCGCAAGGGTAGCATCGGTCAAGGTGCGGAAACGGGCAGGGCGGGCGCCGGGTGTGCTTAGGATGGTGTTGGCTGGCACATCCACCGCCGATTCGACCAGATTGTAGAAGACCACTTCGCCAGTGGCGCGGCTGTTTGGCACGTCGGTTAAACCTGACGGCGCGATGTTTGCCTGCGCCTCAACGTCGAGCGTCTCGGCGAGGGCAGGCACACGCCCGCGCTCTACGTCTATTTGCGCGGCGTTCGGGTCGGCAATCACGGGCAGGGCAGCGCTGATCTGCGACTGCGCCGGCGTGATGATCACCTCTGCGGCAGGCAGCAGCAAGTAGGCAGCTAGCAGCGCAACCACAAACAGCACACCCGCCATACTGCTGCGTACCAAGCGTTGGGTACGGCGCTGCTGCGGCGTGATGGCGCGCAGACGGCTGGCACGCAAGCGCAGTTCGTGCAGTTCGAGCGCATCGGGTGGTGTTTCAGGGCGATTGTGCCGATCCACAAACACCTTAGAGTGTGGCTTAAGCCACTTTTTGCGCTGGCTGGCGCGCAGCGAGCTAAACACCGAGATATTGAGCGAGCGCGCATTGTCGATCACCAACGGATCAGTGCTGACCAGCGCCAAGCGTGCGCCGCGCCGTGCTGCTTCGCGCTGCAACAGCACCAGATCGAGCTTGCGCTGTAACACGCCACCCTGACGCGGCAGCACCAACAACGCACGCTCTGCCTTCACGAAAGTCAGCCTATCGCGGGCAGAGATCACATCGTCGTATGGCTCTAGCTGAATGATTTGCAGCCGCATCGCCTTCGCTCCTCATCTTCGATTATAGCGCACTAAGCGCTGCCCAGAACCGCTTCTAGGCTGCTCAGGCTGTTGATCGCCACACCCGCCGCTTCTTTATCAATGCGTTTGAGCAAGCCAGTTAGCACATCCTTCGCGCCAAGTTCAAGGAAGGTCTGCGCGCCAAGCGCACGCAGCACCTGCACGGATTCCGTCCAGCGCACGCTGCCTGTCAGTTGCGCGCTCAGTTCCGCCATAATCTCGGCGGGCGTGCTGAGCGCGGCTGCTGTCGTGTTGCCGATCACGGGGAAGCGCGGCGGCTGAAAGGTGACCGACTCCAGCGCTTGGCGGAACGACTCGGCAGCCTGTGCCATCAGCGGTGAGTGTGCCGCCACACTGACCGCCAGCTTGACAGCGCGCTTGATGCCACGTGCTTTTGCCAGTTCCAAAGCGGCATCTACGGCGCTGTTGTCACCACTAATCACCACCTGTCCGGGACAGTTATCGTTTGCCAGCACGACGGGCTGCCCCGTGCTGGCGCTTGCCGCATCGCAGATGGCGCGCACAGCGTCAACCTCTGCGCCAAGCAGTGCTGCCATCGCGCCTTGTTGTGCCGCGCCGGCGGCTGCCATCAACTGACCACGTTTCCGCACAAGGCGCAAGCCGTCCTCAAAGCTGAGCGCGCCTGCCGCCGTCAGTGCGGTAAATTCGCCTAGGCTGTGTCCTGCGGCTGCCAACGGCGTGATTGACTCGACATTCAAGGCAGCTTCTAGGGCGCGCAAGGCTGCCACGCCGACAATGTACAGGGCAGGCTGCGTGTTCTCGGTGCAGTCTAGGGCGGCGGCATCCTCAAACAGGCGCGAGAAAGGCTCACCGTAGACGCGATCCGCCACCTCAAAGACCTGTGCCGCCGACGGGTAGCGCGCTGCCAAGTCTGCGCCCATGCCTGCCTGCTGCGAGCCTTGTCCGGGAAAAAGCAGCGCGGTGTGCGACCAATCAATCATTGTTTTATCATCCTCTGGTGCAGAAACGGTAAAGGCTGCACGCAACAGATGCTAACAGGTAACATCTATCGGCACAGCCTTTCAAAATGCGCGAACATTGGCGGCGGCGCGGCGCTTAGCTTTCCTTCTTATCGAGGACAAGCACCTGCTCACCACCGTAATAGCCGCATGATTTGCAAACGCGATGGGCAAGTTTGTACTCGCCGCAGTTATCGCAAGCCACCAGATGTGGCAGCACCAGCTTATCGTGGTTGCGGCGCGTGCGTTTGCGCGTTTTCGATAGCTTTCGCTTTGGCAGCGGACCCACAGTAGACTCCTTAAATTCGTTCGTACACGCAGCAGCGTGCGGCGCAGCGGCACTCGGCGGCACGCCGAGCGCGTTTTAGGGCATTATAGCAGGCTGCGGCGCGCTGTCAACTCTGATTGTTCTGCTAGGCTTTGCCCTCGCGCAGTGCCGAGGAAGCAACACCCGAATTTGCCCCACCCCGCGTGCAAGGCGGGACTTTGTAAAGCACCTCTGATTCCCTTTCCTCGCCTGCGGGAAAAGGGCTAGGGATAGGGGTAAAAAGTGTCGCCCCTCGGCTAACGTGGTGTGAAAGCACCAATCAGAGCGAGAAAAACAGCGCCACTGATCAGTGCAACCAGCACCAAGCCGATCACCAAGCGCGGGCTGTGGACGATAACATAGCCGAGCGTGCGCGGCTTGGCAGGATTCAGCGAGAACTCCAGCGGCTGCTTATCCTCTTTGCTAGCGCGCACCACCTGACGGTTGCCCCACCACATGATGAAGGTGAGGAAGCCCGCAAAGGTTGCTAACGGACCTAACGTCAGGAAGACTGCCCAGATCAGCAGCCAAATGCCCTGTTCGGAGGTCATGGTGAGCGTTGAGGCGTTCGGGTTGGTGGTTTGCGGGCGCGTGCCGGGAATTTGCCCATCTTGCCCGGCGGTGCTGGCAAGCACGCCAATCCCGATGATGACTGCCGCCACAAGCGCGATAAAAATAAGCCGTCTCAATGTCGTTTCTCCCTGCCAATGGGTATGCGGATTGTTCAATATAGGCTCTGCGGAGATTGTAATCGCCTTCAGCCTTCCCTGCAATGCAAAACTGGGCGGCTATTCTCAAGGGCGCGGCGGTGTGCTACAATTGCCGCGCACCAGAGTGATAGGAGAAATTATTATGATTGTGTTGTTGGCAGCCTTGGGGACTACTTCTTACACGCCCGTACGTTATGCTGAGCATGGCGAGACGCCGTCGCCGTACTTCACTTACCTGCTGGTTGAGAAGCACCGTCCTGATGAAGTTATTTTGCTCTTAACTGATGGGGCTAAGAAAATCCACTGGGATGACGAAAGTTTTAACTATAAAGACGGTCAAGATGAAAAACCTCACCCAACACTGCGAAAAGCGTTAGAAGGGTTACGGGTAAAGATCCCTGAAGGGTTTCCTGACGGCAAAAATGAGGAGGAACTTTGGAAAGCTTTCAACATGATCATTGAGGCAGTTCCTGAAAATTGCACCCTCATCTTGGACGTCACAAATGGCTTTCGCAGCCTGCCGATGCTCATGTTGCTGGCGGCAATTTACCTGCGCCAAGCCAAAAATGTCACCCTCAAGGGAATCTATTATGGTGCTTTTGACGCTAAAAGCAAAGATGAGCAAGGGCGAGAAGTATGTCCGGTCTTTGAGCTAACACGGTTCATTACCCTTGCTGACTGGGCAAATGCTGTGCGCGCTTTTAAGGTGACGGGCGATACGGCGTTGTTGGCGCAGTCGCTCAGCAGTCTATCAGAGACAGATTCTCAGGAGCGCCTCAAGAGCGCCTCAGAACAACTGAGAACTTTCGCCACTTACCTTGATCTTGGGTTGCCGCTAGAGGTGCAATCAACGGCTGCACAATTGCTAGATGATATTCAGGCGGCGGAAGCTGCTCTGGCAGGGCGTTTCGAGGCTTTCAAGACTTTGCTTGAACAGGTGCGCGGTGAACTGGAAAGTTTTGCCCAAGCGGATTCTCGAAACCTTGACCAAATGGAAGAAACTCTTAAGCGCCAGCTTAGCCTGATCCGTTGGCTGAAGAAAAAGCGCATCAGCACAGCCACGCTACTTGCCCAAGAGTGGCTTACTTCGCAGGGTGTGGTTCAAAAAAGAGAACGAAAAAGTATCTTCGAGTACAAGCACAGAAGGATCAAAAATCCACAAATTGAGGCACTTTCAAAGATACGCAATCAATTCGCGCATGGCGGCTGGACAGCAGAGCCACTTAAGGTCGAGGAATCAGTTGGTGAGGTGGAAGAGATTATTGATGCGCTCAAAGATGATATGGTCATCTCTAAAGCAGTGGCTGAACCACAACCGAATTCAACCTCCAAAGGGCAAAAAACCTAAGCGCAGGTAGTCTAATCTCTGCTACAATTGCCGCGCACCATTCACCGCGAAAGGACTCCGAAAATGCCTTCCTTGCTTGCCGAACACGCGCATTTGCTGCTCACCTTTGACGATCAACGCCGTGAAATTCCTGATGGCGCGTTGTTCGCCCGCGATGGTGTGATTGAACAGGTTGGCAGCACCGCCGAAGTGCGCGCCGCCCTGACCGAAACACCTACCGAGACGCTCAGCTTGCGCGATCATGTGCTGCTGCCGGGCTTGGTGAACACCCATCATCATATGTTCCAAAGCCTGACGCGCGTCACACCGAACGGGCAAGATCATGAACTATTCGGCTGGCTGCGAGCGCACTATGGCATGTGGGCAAATCTGCGCGGCGCTATGATTTATACGTCCGCGCTGACCGCCATGGCGGAACTGATCCTCTCTGGCTGCACCACCAGCAGCGATCACCTGTACATCTATCCCAACGATTGCCGCCTCGATGATTCGATCCGCGCCGCTGCCGAGATCGGAATGCGCTTTCACGCCACACGCGGCAGCATGAGCGTTGGCGAGAGCAAAGGTGGCTTGCCACCGGATCGCGTTGTGGAAGATGAAGCATTCATCCTACGCGATACACAGCGCCTGATCGAGACCTATCACGATGCACAGCGCTACGCCATGCT
The DNA here is from genome assembly GCA_034436355.1 of Anaerolineae bacterium. Classification (GTDB taxonomy): domain Bacteria; phylum Chloroflexota; class Anaerolineae; order Aggregatilineales; family UBA2796; genus CP2-2F. Next base: position 98,975 of record DAOTVQ010000019.1, on the reverse strand, counting down.
GCGGATTGCCGTCGCACCATGTTCACCATTCACCGTCTCGCAAGACCTCATGCGTGAGTCGGCGCGTTTGGCGCGTGCCTATGGCGTTCGGTTGCACACGCACCTTGCCGAAAATGACAACGATGTTGCCTACAGCCTAGAGACGTTCGGTTTGGCGCCGGCTGAATATGCTGAGTCGGTGGCGTGGTTGGGCGAGGATGTCTGGCACGCACACTGCGTCAAGCTGAATGATCACGGCATTGATATGTTTGCGCGCAGCGGGACGGGCGTGGCACACTGCCCTAGCTCCAACATGCGCTTGGCAAGTGGCATTGCGCCGATTCGCGCCATGCGTGATGCCGGTGTGCGCGTCGGACTCGGCGTGGATGGCTCTGCATCCAACGATGCTGGGCATATGCTGGCAGAGGCGCGCATGGCGATGCTGCTTCAGCGTGTGGGGGGCGATCCGTCTGCGTTGGGCGGGCGTGAGGCATTGGAGATCGCCACACGCGGTGGCGCCTCGGTGCTGGGGCGCGATGATATTGGTGCGCTGGCGGTCGGCATGGCAGCCGATTTCATTGCCGTGAACCTGAATCGGGTCGGCTTTGCTGGCGCTTGGCAAGACCCTGCTGCGGCGTTGGTCTTTTGCGCGCCACCTACCGTAGACTACAGCGTGATCAATGGGCGCGTTGTGGTGCGTGAAGGGCGGCTGACTACCATCTCGCTGCCGAATGTGCTGCACCAGCACAACGCCTATGCGCGCCAACTTGCCAACACGCCCTGAAGGGTGTGGTGTGCCATCACCATAGGTTGCGCGTAGCCGACCTTTGGCGATAGACTTAGAGGCAGTCTGAAGGTATACGTAAGCCCACCAGATTGCCTATGGCGTTATGGCTATCTTGAGGAGTGGAAGACGCATGAGCCGCTACGAAGACCCCTACAGCCCATCTGATTACGAGGATGAGGGCGCGCCCGACGAACCAACCCGCCCATTGGAGTCAACGCCGATTAAGCGCATCACGTCACATAAAGCGCCACGCCCCACACCCACCCAACCACCACAAACGGCGCGCCGTGCCGCGCCACCAGAACCGCGCCAGATGCGGCAAGCACAACCGCTGCGCCAAACGCCACCCCCACCACCTGTTTACGCGCCTGCTGAGCCGCACTTGCCTAAAGCGCCCGCCCGCCGCCGCCCGCCGCCGCCCCAGCGGCCTAGTAAACGTGAAAGCGGCTGGTATTTGCCGTGGTGGTCGCTCTTGGTGCTGATTGCGTTTGTGGCAGCCGCAGCCATTGGCGCATGGGCAGTGGTTGACTCAGTTGGCGGCAGTGCGCCGCCCGGCGGGCAAACGCCCATTGTGGTGGTGGTGACTGCTACCTTCACCGTAGGTCCGCCGCCAACCCTTACGCCGCTGCCGCAAGTTGAGCTGCCAACCCCGCCGCCGCTGCCCACCATCGTGCAGACGGCAACTTTGCCACCGGGCGAGTTTCGGGCAGGCGTAGTCGTAGAAGTGGTTGGTGTGGGTGCGGCAGGGCTGAATATTCGTTCGGGAGCAGGCGTCAGCGCCAACGTTTTATTCTTGGCACCAGAGCAGACGCGCTTCATGATCATCAGCGGACCGCAGAATGCCAGTGGCTTGGAATGGTGGGAAGTGCGCGAGGTGAACGCGCCAAACCGCACAGGTTGGGCATCCCGCAATTACCTGACCGTGGTTCAGTAGCTTAGCGGTGCAGGGTTGCGCCGCCTGTGGCGATCAGTGCTTCGACCTCTTGGCGCGTCACCAGCGCCACATCGCCTGTAATGCTGAGTTTGAGGGCTGCCAATGCCGCGCCAAAGGTGAGTGCTTCAGCCAATGGCGCACCTTCCAACAAACGGCAGATCACACCTGCGGCAAAGGCATCACCCGCACCAACGCGCTCCACAATCTGCACTGCGAACGCCGTGCAGGCTGCCGCGCCGCCATCAGCGTGTGCAGCGGCACCATGCGCGCCGTCCGTCACAATGACGCTACCACCCCAGACCTGATGCAACTGTTCGGCTTGCTGTGCGGCGGTGCCTGCCACTTCAAAGAGTGTCACTGCATCCCGCGAGGCGATGAACACAACATCCGCCGACTGACAGAAAGGCGTAAGGGTTGCTCGCGCCTGCTGTGGCGACCACAACAGACTGCGGTAGTTCACATCAAAAGAGATGGTCAGCCCGTTTGTGCGCGCATGGCTGATTGCGGCGTGGCAGGCAGCCTCACAGGAGGCACTCAGGGCGGGCGTGATGCCCGTCAGATGCAGCCAGCGCGCTGCGGCAAGCTGTGCTAAGGGCAAATCACTTGGCTTGAGGTGGCTGGCAGCCGAGTTCGCACGGTCGTACCAAAGGTGGGTTGGGCGCGGCGGCGTTCCGCGCTCTAGAAAGTAGAGTCCTATGCGTTCCTCTGGCACAAACAGGGCGCTGGAAACATCTACACCATACTGGCGCATGAAGTTAGCGGCAAGCCGACCAACAGGCGCATTCGGTAGGCGCGAAAACCATGCTGCGCGCTTGCCAAGCCGCGCTAGAGCAACTGCGACGTTGGTTTCAGCGCCTGCCACATGCACTTCAAAGGTGGTCGCTTGCTCAATCCGAAGCGGACTGGGCGCAGTGAAGCGCAACATGCTCTCACCAAGCGTGAAGAGATCGAGCAGCGGCGAAGGCGTGCTTGGTTCGGGCATCATGGTGCGGTGCTAGGAGTCCTGGGTCAGGCGCTGCAACCAACGCTCTGCGGCATGGCGTGCGCTTTCAGCATCCACAAAGCCGTTTGGATATTCACTGCGATTATCGCCTGCCAGTTGGGCAGTTTCAGCAGGACCATCGCAATAGACGGCGCGCCAATGCCATGCCCCACGCGACCAACGCACCGTAAATGAAAAATGGTCTTGATCAGCGACCCACGTATCGTGAATGCGTACCCAATCCATAACTTAATCCTCGTCCTCTGCATGTGTGCGTCTGTGTGTGTTTCAGTGTGTGGTGTGCGGCGGCTGAAAGGCTTGCACCTCAAAGCTGCTCTGCACGTTGATCGGCACTTCGGGCTGTGGGAAGTGCGCTGTGATAGCAGCTCGCACGGCTGCTAAGCCCTCTGCCAACTGCTCATCAGTCAGCCGCCATGTGCTAGACCAGTGGCGGCTTGCCAGTGCCTGATAGATGCTGTGTGGGCTGCGTTGTACTGTGTAGGTGTGTTGTTGAGGTGTGCCAAAAGGACGCCAACCAAGGGCAGGCAGTGCCTCGCGAACGGGCTGTGTCAAGCCGATGCGCTCTGCGATGCCTGCGGGCAGTGCGGCACGCCACGCCACCCAGATCGGCTCGAAGGTAGAGCTGTGCAGTGCATTACCCAAATCGCCGCCACATAGCAGCAAGCCCTCAGGCGTTAGCACACGCGCAATCTCGCCCAGCACAGCTTGCCAATCGGCGATCAAGTGCAACACATGCACCAGCACCACTGCATCAAAGGCTGCCCGCCGAAATGGTAAGCGGAGTGCATTCGCCTCACTCAGGCGGATGGCTGCCGCGCCTGCCTTCATCTGCAAACGTCCCATCATGGTGCGCGAGAGGTCTACGCCGTAAAGCCTGCCCACATGCGCTGCTAAGGGCAGCGCAATGCGCCCTGTGCCAATACCAACTTCGAGCAGTCGGCTGCTATTGTTCAGGCTGCCCACTTGGGCGATTCGCGCTGCAATGGCGGCTCCCTCACCGCTTGGGAAGCCGCGTGTGGCATCGTAGTAATCAGCAGCGCGATCAAACACAATATAGGGCGTGTTCGCCGATTCGGGCATAGGGTGCCTCTTGTTCGTAAACCTCAAATGCATATTTCATTATAGCGCCACGCCATAGGGAACGTTTCCCAAAAAAGTATGAATTTTGGGTGCAGCGAACGAATCTAGACAATCACCAGCGGTTTGCCATAGGCAGCCCGAAAAATATCGGTGTGTAATTGTGCCGACCACACCGCAACAGAGGTATCTTCCTCGCTGATCGTCTTTAATAGATAGCCGTCTTCCTGCGGCTGAAGCTGCACATCGCGCACCACGCCATCACGGCTGCGGTCGAGCTGTTCGGCAAGGCGCAGCAGAGCAGTCATCCGCAGCAGACGCGCCTCATCGCCCGCCTCCAGCACGGCGCTGATTTCGCCCGCGCTAGGTGTTCCCTTGCGGTGATATTTGGTTGCCAACGCAATCAAGGCGAGTTCGCGGTGCGTGAAGCCGGGCAAGCCGCTGTTGAGGATCAGGTAGTAGCTGTGGCGGTGATGATCGTTGTAGTCAATGTTCATGCCGATATCATGCAGCATACAGGCTGCCCACAGCAATTCGCGCTCAAGCGGATCAAAGCGGGAAGCATCTGGCTCAAGAACGGCAAGCTGATCAAACAGGCTGAGCGAAAGGTGCGCCACGTGTTGGGTGTGGCGGGCTTGAAAGCGGTAGAGGTGCGCCACGTTGATCACGCTCGCCTCGCGGACGTTCCCAAACATCGGTGGCGTGTGTGGCGTGCCGTTTCCGTTGAAAAAGCGTTCGTAGAATAAGCCTTCGCGCACACCTTGACTGCACACAATCAACGACTCAGCATCGGCATGGCGCAGGCATTCTTCAACAACGATTGCAGCCGCCAACGCAATATCCGCCCGATCAGGCTTCATGCCGTTCAGCCGCATACGCTCAGGCACGCTCATCCCCTCCATCAGTTTGGCAAGTTTCCGCACATCGGCGGCTGGCAAGCTGTAGCCGTGTAGTTCATCTAATGGATAATTGCGTTGCTTCTGCGCGATGCGCGCCAAGTTCCGCAGCGAGCCGCCTTGCCCAACAATCTGCATTGCACCTTTCCGCTTGAACCATTTCAAAGCTGCCAATTGATCCCGAATGTGTTTCCGCAAGGCAGCAACTTGCTCTTTGGTCGGCGGTGCGCTGGGCAGCCAGTCCTCAGTGGTGCGGACTGCGCCGAGTGTCAGCGAGACTGCCTCACGCGGCTGCCGCCCTTCCACACGGGTGATCTCAAGGCTGCCACCGCCTAGATCAATCACAAAGCCATCGGTAAGGGTAGTGCTGTTCACAGCGGCAAGGTAGCCGTAATAGGCTTCTTCCTCGCCGCTCAGCAAGCGCACCGTAATGCCCGTCTCGCGCTGAATGCGGCTGAGGAACTCGGTGCGGTTGGTGGCTTCACGCACAGCACTGGTCGCCACTGCCACAATATCCTCGATGCCTAGCGCCTTGCAGAAGGAGGCATAGAGGTGCATCACATCCACAGCGTGCGCCATTGCCTCGCGGCTGAGTTTGCCCGTTGCACCGACGCCTTGCACAAGGCGGACTGTCTCGCGCACTTCGTCCGTCAGTTGGAAGTGATAGCCGCGCAGGTAAGTCATTACAATCAGGCGGAAACTGTTTGAACCAACATCAATGATGGCGGTTCTTTGCAAGTTGTCTTGGAGGGTGAGTGGATGAGTGGTCAGTGATTTGAGCATGAGTGCGGGTTTACCTTTATGGGTGGTTAAGGATTCACGACACGGAGTGCTTCTTTGACATGATCGCGCAGGAGGGCGATCAGGGTGGCATGGGCGCCTTCAGCACGATCCGGTGCAAGGATGACATCATGATGAAAGCCGCCGGCGGCGCGTTCAAGCAGCCACAGGTCAGCACCAATCCAAGGGATATTAGGCGTATCGTCCAACTTATCAAAGTTAAGCTGGCGCACACCATCCATAAACGCACGATAGCGTTCGGCAGGAATTTCATGTTTCAGTTGCAAGGGCAATTCAGCAGCACGGCGGTAAATGGTGGTCATCTGCGCTGATTGCTGACCGCGCAGCCTGATCCACGTAGCGATTTGATCAGGTGCGCGCCCGTCGTGATGCTGAATGGTGAGCCGCCAACCTTCCACGACATTCGGCGAACGCACCACCACTTCCAATTCCGGCACTTCCAAGCGCAGCGCAACAAGGCGCAGCGGCGCGGATTGGTGGCGCATCACCGAGTTGGGCATGAACTCTACACCTCTAAGATAATCTTACCGAATACATCGCCTTGTGCTAGTCGTTCGTGCGCTTGGCGTGCTTCTGCCAGCGGATAGCGCGCACTGATCAGTGGCGTCAATTTGCCTTCAAAAATCAGGCGCATCACCTTCACAAAATCAGCGTGATTCGCCATCGTACTGCCGATAATACTGATATGTTTGGCGAAAAGATAGCGTAGATCGATCTCAGAATCGTAACCGCTGGTGTTACCGACAATCAGGATTTTGCCGCCGCGCTTGACGGCACGAATGCTGCCGTTGATGGTCGCCTTGCCAACATTATCCACCACAATATCCACGCCGCGCCGTTCAGTGCGCTGGAAAATAGCGCGTATCCAGTCCTCAGCACTGCGGTCAATGGCAGCATCAGCGCCAAGTGCCAGTGCTTGGGCAGCTTTTTCGGCGGTGCTGGCAACCACATAAACGGTTGCACCTGCCAGTTTAGCAATCTGGATGCTGGCGGAATTCACGCCACCGCCAGCACCCACGATCAAGACGCTCTCCCCTACCTGCAAGCCGCCGCGCCGAATCAAGCTATGCCATGCCGTCAGGTAGACCAACGCCGCCGCTGCCGCCTGCTCATAACTAACGTGATCAGGCAGTTTCAAGGCGTTACGGGCAGGCACCACCACATACTCAGCATAAGTGCCGTGCATATCTTCGCCCAGAATGCCGAATTTGTGGCAGAGGTTCTCTTGCCCACTCAGGCACAGATCGCAGCGCCCACAACCAATGCCGGGATTCAGCACTACGCGGTCGCCAACTGCCAGTCCATCCACGCCTTCGCCCAGCGCGTCAACCTCACCAGCGGCATCCGCACCCAAGATGTGCGGCAGCGGCAGCTTGATGCCTGCCCAGCCGTCACGCACCCAGAGGTCAAGGCGGTTGAGGGCAGCCGCTCGCACGCGCACGCGCACCTCGCCAATGGCAGGCTGCGGCACGGGAAAATCTTCGACATAGCGCAGTTTTTCTGCACCGCCGTGTTCATCAATCAGGATGGCGCGCATGGGAAGTTACTTAGACGCTTTCACACTCTTGATCTTAAAAACCAATACGCCGGAGGGTGTGTTGACCTGCACTTTTTCACCCGCCTTGCGCCCTAGCAACGCCTGCCCTAGCGGACTCTCGTTGGAGATTTTGCCCTCGCGTGGATTTGCCTCTGCCGCACCAACGATGATGAAGGTCTCAGGTGCCTCGCCTTCCTCTTGCACGGTCACTTCCGAGCCAAGATTGACGACCTTTGCCGACTTTTTATCAATATCACTGATGATGACAGCACTTCGCAGCATATCCTCAATGTAATTGATGCGCCCTTCTAAAAATGCTTGCTGCTCTTTGGCATCCTGATAGTCAGCATTTTCCGAGAGATCACCTTGCGAGATCGCCTCTTTGAGTTTGGCAGCCAGCTCAGGGCGTTTCACTGTTTTAAGTTCTTCCAACTCGCGCCGAAGCTCTGCCGCACCTTCTTCGGTAAGGTATTTGACTTCCGACATCCTAAAAGCCTCACTTCGTTTTGGCAGCGCCCACATCAGGGCAATACACAGATTTTTCGCAATGAGCAGTATGCAGCACCAGCTCAGAACAGTGCAGCACACGCGGTAATTATACCATAAGGCAACTGCCCAAGGGTTAGGGCTGAACGCACAGATTCAGCAGGGCTTCTGCCCTAGCACACATTGCGATTCTGACTCAATGCGCTATGATTGTAGGCATGAACGCACCGCGCCCTAGAAGGATTCATCAGGGAAACCCATGCGCCGCTTTGCGCTTTTGATGCTGCTTGGTACGCTTCTTGGGCTTGGCATTGGGTTGACGCTTGGTTGGTTAGTGCTGCCCAGCGCACCAAGCACCAGCCCGCTGAGCGCCCTTGCCCGCCGCCACAAAGAAGACTATACACTCATGGTGGCGGCTGCCTTTCAGGTGGATAACGACCTAAACGCAGCCGTAGAGCGTTTGCGCTTGCTTGGCGTAGCGGATCCGTTCACCTACGTGCGCGACCTCACCGAACGCTTCATTGTGCAGGCAGGGGTTACCCGTGAAGGCGACGCACGCACCCTTGTGCAGCTCTCCTGTGCGATGGGACTTTGCACCACGCCCATGCAGCCGTTTTTGCTGCCAAGCACGCGATCAGGATCATAACCCTATGCGCCCGATACTCATTTTGTGGGCAATCCCGATCTTGATTGGCATCCTGATTGGTGCCTTGCTCGGCTTGCTTTACGCCTTGCGCGTTGATCCGCGTGTGACAACGGATGTTAACTTCGCCCAGCTTACCGAGAGCGATAAGCGCAACGTGCTGATTTTGATCAGCCTTGCCTATGCCCGTGATCGGCGGATTGAAGTTGCCGCGCAGCGCCTGCTCGATCTGGATAAGGACTGGCAAGCCGTGGCAGATGCTGCTTGTGAATTCGCCCAAACGGGCTATGCCGGCACCAATACAGGCTTGCTTGCCATCCGCAGCATGGTGGAATTGGCAGGCGCGCAGGGCTATAGCGGCTGTGCCTCCGCCCTGATCCCCGTCTTTTCGCCAACACCGCGCCCAAGCCCAACACCTTTCCCAACCGCAACGCCAACGCGCCCAGTCGTGCCGACCAAAACACCAACCGAATCGCCGCCCAACACACCAACCGCGCTCGCCTTGCTGACCACACCTACACCACGCGGCGATTTCATCGTGGCGAACATTGTGCCGTTCTGCGATCCGCGCTTGCCTTCTATCATCGAGTTTTCTGTGCGTGATGTAAACGGCAGCGGCATTCCCGGCGTGGCAATTGAAGTGCGCTTCGGCACAACCCGCCAACGCCTGTTCACGGGCTTAAAGCCCGAACGTGACAGCGGTTATGCTGATTTTGAGATGCAGCCCGATGAAATCTACCGCGCTGAACTACCCTCCCTAAGCGAGCCAACGCGCCCACTAGAGGCAAGCGCCTGCACTGCCCAAAACGGGGCGCGCACACGCACCAGCTACCGCGTCATTTTCCAACGCACCCGTCCCTAAATGCCCGCGCTGAAAAGCGTAGGGTAAGCGTTGGCTGAGCGAACCTTCCACAGCCCAGCAAGTGCGTTATACTTGCGCTCTGCCATTGTTAAAGGTTGTTAAGGATTCCTACTCATGTCTCGTAGACGCCGTGCGGTGCTATTGGTTACCCTCGTACTCATTGGGTTCACAGTGATGATGCTGGCAGCCACCACCCCAGGCGCTGTGGCACAAGGGCTTGCCACCAACACGCCCCGCCCAACGCGCACGCCCACCTATGGCGCACTGCCAACCAACACACCGCGCCTCGCCCATACGCCCACACCCAGCGCCTCTAGCACTCCCTCGCCCATCCCAGAGCCAACGCTGGTCATCTTTGGCACCTATGCAACACCCGTTGTGCTGCCACCGACTGCTATCCCGTTAGCGGCACCCTTGCCTCAGCACCCAGAAAGTGATGATATTCTCACCATCCTGCTGCTTGGCAGTGACACCACCGAGCGCAACCTAACTCAACGCACCGATGTGATGGTCGTGGTCGTCATCAACCGCACCGCAGGCAGCGTGAGTATGCTGCACTTGCCCCGCGATTTATACGTCTATGCGCCCAACGACACTATGCGGAAGCTAAACACGGTTGCCGATCAGGGCATCAAGATGTATGGCGCTGGTGGCGGCAGCCGCCTGATAAAAGAGACGCTACTCTACAATTTTGGCATCAAGGTGGATTTCTACGCACGAGTCGGTTTCACCGAATTTCAAGAGATCATCGAGGCATTGGGCGGTTTGACGATCAGTGTGGATTGTGCCATTCAGGGCAACCGCCTCAAAGCGCCCGATCTGGATATTTACGATCCCGACAACTATGAAGTCTATACCCTGAATATTGGTCGTCACACGCTTGATCCGTATATGGCGCTTTGGTATGTGCGCGCACGCGGCAGCAGCAGCGATATTGATCGTGGCAGGCGGCAGATGGAAGTGCTAACCGCCATTTGGCGGCAAGCACGCAGCGCCGGGCTGCTCACCCAAGCGACAGTGCTTGTGCCAGAGCTGCTCAAGATTGTGGAGACGGATATGAGCGCCGCTGATCTGCTTGGGCTGGTGCCGTTGGCGCTCAGCCTAGAGCCAGCCAATGTGCAGCAGATTGTGCTGGAACAGAACGTTCACTTTAGGCAGTGGTATACTTCAGACACGGGTACCTTCACATGGCTGCCCAATGCAGAAGCGATGCGTGAAGCCGTGCAGAACCTTTTCACGCCGCCAACGCGCAACCGCCTCAGTGGTGAAAATCCGCGTGTGGCGGTGGCGGCTGCCAACGTACTCAGTGGTTATGATCAGGTAGCGGCGGATCGTTTGGCGGCGGAAGGTTTCCGCGTGATAATGCTTGGCACAGAGGGTGCCGTGAACCGCAGCTACACCGCCTTGTATGACTATACTGGTGGTGCCATGCCGCAAAGCCTAGAGATCATCCGCCGTGCGCTACGGATTTTGGAGCAGCTCGTCATCTCAGAGCCGAATCCGAACGCACCCTACGATTTTCGTGTAGATATGGGGCATGATTACTATCAGTCTTGCTTGTATAGCTTGCCTGAGATTGCACCCGCCGAAGGTAATGGAGAGTAGACGAAGGCATGACGCAGCCAACCAACGCAACCGCGCCAAGCTATGATCAGACGCGGCAGGCATGGCGCAGCATTTGGCAAGAGACGAATTTTGCCCGTGAACTGGCGACGTTGGCTTATCCGCGTGCGCGTGAACTGCTTAATTTGTATCTGCCTTACCTTGAGCGTACCGCGCCTGTGCTGGAGGCAGGCTGCGGCCCTGGACATGTCGTCCATCATCTACGGCAACTAGGCTATGCTGCGCTAGGGCTGGATTATGCACCAGAGGCGCTGCTGCCCACGCTTGCTTATCTGCCTGATCTGCCGCTGCACTTGGGCGATGTGCATCATCTGCCGTATGCTGCCAACACCTTCGGCGGCTACCTTTCTTTTGGCGTGGTTGAGCATTTTGAGCAGGGTCCGACGGATGCGTTGCGTGAGGCATTCCGTGTGTTGAAACCGGGCGGCGTGTTGGTGCTGACCACACCCACGCCTAATTTTGTGGACGGCTTGCGTGCCTTAGCAGATCGGCTGCTCCCAGCGCGGCGGGCGCGTCCGCCGCGTGCAGAATATTACGAGACTGCCTATACAGGCGCGCAGCTTGCCGAATTTTGCCGTGCGGTTGGCTTCAAAGTCTTGAAGGTTATCCCGTACTCGCACAGCTTCACTTTTTACGGGCTACACCAGATCTTTCGCGGAAAGGGCTACTACAAGACATCGGGCTTGGCAGAACTCTTTGGCAGGCTGGGGCAGTGGCTTGCACCGCAACGCACTGCCTTTGCCACCCTCGTGCTGGCGGAAAAGCCGCACACCTAGCCACACAAGCAGCAGGCGGGGATTTCCCGCCTGTTTCTCTGCATCCTAGCGCACGGTGCGCTTCCATTGATCTTTGAACTGGACATTGGTCAGGTCGGTTGCCTCTAAGAAGTCTAGGAGCAGGCGGTTGAACTTCGCCGTGATCTCCAACATTGGGAAATGCCCAACCGTTGGCTCAATTAAGGGCAGGAAATAACCATTTTGCTTGCCGCGATTAATGCGCTGGATCAACATTTCACTAGGTGGCGGCAGCAAGGTATCCTCTTCGCCATGCAGCAGCAAGGTTGGCGTCATCAGGCGTTTTAGCTCTAGGGCAAGGTTCTGTGCGCTCAGCGATTGTGCGGTGCGCGTGAAGGCGACCTCGTCGGCTTTGGTCACCTCAGCGCGCAGCATGTCTAGGTCGGGCAAATCGCGGGCGGCGTGCTTGACTAACAATGCCGATGGCTTACCCGCTGAAAGCGCAGCAAGAATGGCGGCAAAGCCTTGTGCAATAGGTGCTGGCGGCGGCTCTGGGGGCGTATTCGGCACGGTGGCAATCGAAAGCGGCAGCACGGGTGCAGCCGGTGGCTGCTGTGCCGCCCGAAACGGGTTGGCTGCCAAAGTCTCGCTGGTATGGCTATATTGCACGCTGCTTGGTGGTGGTGTGGCGGTTGCAGGTGGCGTTGGTATGGGTGCAGTCGGCGTGCTAGGCAGATTTGGCGTGTTCGGTGCGCTTGAGGCAGGCGTGTTGGGCAGGCTGGCAGGGGTGAGCGCACTGGGTGGGTTTGGCACAGGGTCAGCAGGTTTAGGCGGTGCGGCTGGGCGCGGCTGCATATTGGCGGGCAGTTCATCGCCCCAGCCGCCCATATCTACCAACGGCGGGCTAATTAGCAGCAGGCGATGGGTATATTCGGGATATTGGCGAGCAAAATTCAGGCAAACTGCCGCACCCAGCGAATGCCCAACCAAGACTGCCTTCCGAATGCCCATCCCCTCAAAGAACTTAAAGAGCATAGAGACCTGCTCTTTAATGGCATACTTGTTGGCATCTTTGCCCGAATCACCAAAACCCCAGAGGTCAATCGCATAGGCGCGATATTTACCGCTGAGATGCTGCATGGTTGGCACCCAATACCGCCACGAACCAAGCCACCCATGCACAAGGATGACTGGGCGTCCACGTCCGAGTGCTTCGTAGTGAACAAGATCGTTTTCGATGGTTATTGCGCTCATGGCAAGCCTTTTACATTCCGACGCGGGCGAACCTGAAAAGATTATACTGCATTCTACAGGATTCCATAAACAGATGGATGCTTACACTGCGCCATTCTAACCCTTTGTGAGAAAATCGCTATTTGACAGAAGCCATACCTGCCCTATACTTCTTTCAGAATGCAGCACACTTTGCCAACAAATGTCTACAAAAGCATAGCTTTAGGATGAATGCTGTGGAAGCTACCACACAATCCGCCGCCAACGGTGCGCCTGCCGCGCCACGCGATATGCGCGCCATCGTGCGCCAGCAAGAGACCTTTGAAGATTTGGGCGTGCCTTCTTCAATCGTCACTGATTTGATGTTTCGCATGATGTTTAACGAAGGGGATGTGAGCCTGCGCCGCTTTGTAGATGTGCTTCGCATTAACTTCAAAATCCTCGACCAAATTCTGCTGAAAATGCAGAAAGATCACTTGGTAGAGATTGCTCAAGCTGGCACACTCGGACGCACCAGTTACACCTATCGCCTGACGGATGAAGGCATGGCACGTGCGCGCGATTCCCTAGAGCGCAGCCAATATATCGGTCCGGTGCCGGTGTCCGTGGATGTTTACAATGAGGCGATCATGCTGCAAACGCGCAACCGCAAAAAAGTTGCGCCAGAGGAAGTCCAGCGTGCCATTAGCCATTTGATTCTGCCAGAGACCTTCCACCGCCGCATCGGACCTGCCATCAATGGCGGCACCTCCCTGTTTCTCTATGGACCACCCGGCAACGGTAAAACGACTGTCGCAGAGGCCATTGCCGGCGTGATTGCAGGCACTGATCCGATCTGGATACCGTATGCCATCACAATTGGCGGTCAGATCATCAGCATTTATGACAGGCTCGTTCACAAGCCATTCGAGATCACCAAAGAGGAACAAGACGAGCTAGGCGAGTATGATCGGCGCTGGGGTTTGTTCAAGCGCCCTTCGGTGATGGTTGGTGGCGAATTAACGATGGAGGCATTAGAACTTCGCTTTGACGAAGTCGCCAAGTTCTACGAGGCACCGCTCCAGTTGAAGGCAAATGGTGGCATGTTCCTAATTGACGACTTCGGTCGCCAACAGATGGCGCCCCAACAACTGCTGAACCGCTGGATTGTGCCGCTAGAGTCCGGCGTAGACTTCTTGCGCCTTCGCACAGGGCAAAGCATTCAAATGCCATTTCGTCAACTGATTGTGTTCAGCACCAACCTAGACCCAAACCAGTTGGTGGATGGTGCCTTCTTACGGCGCATTCAGATGAAGGTGCAGGTGGAAAGCCCGTCTTTGCAGATGTTCTCGCAAATCTTTGTGGCAAACTGCCAAGCGATGGGCATCCCCTTCGATCCTGAGTCGCTGAAATATTTAGTCAATGAGTGGTATCGCAAGCCGAACCGCATTTTGCAAGCAGTCCACCCGCGAGACATCCTCAAAATTGTGAAAGCACTCTGCGAGTATGAAGGCAAGCCTATCGCCCTCAACAGCACCTTGATTGACGAGGCGTGCCGCAGCTACTTTGTGTAGCCTGTACAGCGCAGCGCTAACCTGAACCTTACGACGGGCGAGATTCACACGAATCTCGCCCGTTTAGTAGATAAACGGTATGAGTTTCTTCACGCGGCAGCGATATTCGGCGTAGCCTGGATACTGTGCTTGCAGCCAGCGTTCTTCTTGGGCAGCCTTGCGGTCAAAAAAGAGGCTGAGCGCCAAGCTGACCAAGATCGCCAGTAGGTTAGTCTGCCATAGCGACCAACCAACCGCCGAGAGGATTACGCCGCAGTACATTGGGTGGCGCACCACTGCGTAGATGCCGCTTTGCGTCAGCTTGCCGTCAGGCTTAGGTCTAGGGAAGATAGTTAGGTTGCTGCCCAAATAGCGTGCCGCCACGCCGACTATCAGCAAGCCCAACCCACCGATCAGCAAGCCCAACCCACCGATCAGCAAGCCAAGCGGGCGTGCCACATCAGCTAGGGGTGCTGCCCAAACCTCACGCGCACCCAATGGCAGCAGCAGAATTGTCGTTAGCAGCACAAGCTGCATCATCACCCAATGTTCGCCACGCCTAAAATCCATGCTGCCCCTTCCCCTGGTAAAGTAAAGCGCTTACACAGTAAGTGCTTGAAAGTATTACTCATCTACCACTGGGCGGATACCCTTGTAAACCATTGGGCTTGAGAGCGTCCGCAAAATGAGCGATGGCGCACGTCTTGGCAAAAGGCGGCTTAACTCTTCGGGTGAAAGTGGCTTGTTGCCATTTGCCAAAAAGACGCGAAAGATTGCATCTACTAGGGGGGTGTGTTCATTCACAAATTGCGGATCAAGCACGGCTTGGGTAATAGCGTGCTGAAGTGCGTCTAACTGGCGCACTTCAGCCGTCTGCGGATCAATCCAATCAATCATCTCCTGCTCAGCGCTGCTATCAAATTGGGCGCGCTTCTCTGGTGGCAGGTGGCTGATTAAATAGGCTTTCAGGTCGCGGTTTTCGCGCCGCCACCATTCGTAATCTATATGAAACTTTGTGTCGAGCGTCGGTCTTACGCGGCTGCTCGGTGGGCGAGATGTGCTTGTCAAAATAAGCCTCGTTTCTTAAGATGCACAGCCTATGAGCCGTTTGCCATGCGCCAATAGCCATCACCGACCGACTCGAATTCCGAACGAGCGACTAGGGTGGCAAAGATTGGCGCGGGCGGGCAACGGCGCATGATGTTCACTGCACTGTAGAGCGTTTTGGCATGAACGGTATGCTGTGGCATGAGGCGCGCTAATTCTGGCAACAGGTCGCCTAGAATATCCCCAAGTGAACGGCGGCGGTTGCGCGTTGTTGCCCACACTTCGTCCACACCATCAATATCTTCTGCGCCCAAGATCATCAGCTCATCATATTCGGCGCCGATGGAGCGCTTGAAATTTTCAAAGCGCAGCCGCCCCATATTCGGGATTGCCAGCCGAATATATTCGGTGCGCGGACGGTGCGCCTTAAAATCCAACACGAATTGGGAAGGCTTTTCAGTGGCGCGCAGGGTGATGTGGGCGCCAATAGGCAGTTTGTGACGGCGGTAAAAATCGTTCAAACCGCACAGATAGCGCCCTTCGCGCATGACCCAGGCGCTGAACGGCTCGTTGGTCTGCCCGTCAATCAACGTAATGAGCAAGCGCTGTGCCTCTGTGGCAGGTGGCAGCATCGCCTCGACGTAGGCGTTCATAGGCAAAGTTCCCATCCGCCGATGGGGGTAGATCAGGCGGATAAGCACCTCATTGGGTGCTGTTTCGGGCTTGGGAAGCTCGGAAAACTCATCGGCAAGTTCTGCCTCAAGGGCGCGCAGTTCAGGGGTTAGCAAGCGCTCATCATAGGGGAGTGTTTGGTATTCAAGGCGCGGCGGAATCTGGGTTACATCGGCTGGCTCTAGGCGGCGCAAAAACCAGCGCACATCACCATCCGCGCCCACATTATCAAAGCGCTCGTCTTGGCTCAGCGCCACATTCAGCGAAAAAGCGCGCAACAGCAACGGTAATTCAGGCGCAAAATCGAGATCGGGCAGCAACTCTTCCGCAGAAGCAGGACCGCCTTCCCGCAAATCCAGCACTGCCTCGGCGAGGTGCAAGTGCGCCACATTCGCCGTCGCCAGCAGAGTCCGCACGAACCAAAAGCCGCCCATGAAAACGGCATCTTCTTCATCCACAAGGCGCGCTTCCAACGCCTCGATAATTGCCTCACCATATTGGGCAAAGATGGATTCAGCGCTTGGCTGGACGCTGTTGAGCAGCGCGTTCAAATCATGCGTGGTGTCGTTCAATGGGTGCGGCACGCTCAGGTCGGCGGCAAATTCGCGCCGTTTCTGATCAGAGAACGCCACTTCAATCACGCTAAAGGTGCCATAATCCGGGTTGCGCCCTTCACGCTGCGCCACCACTTTGCCACTGGCAAAGTTCAGGGCGGGAAAGATCAGCTCTTGCCCAACTTCATAGTGCTGGGCGGGCTGAAAGAGGGTGCTATTTGCCAACTGTTTGCGAAGCTGATCCAATTCGGCGGCAAGGCGCAGCTCGATGAAGCGCAATGCCACTGCCTGTGTGGTGAGCGGCTGCTCAGTCTCCAAAAAGTGGGCAAACAGCGCCTCAACATCAGCACGGGTAACTTTGAGATTGGTTGTCCAGTATGCAGCGGTTTGTGTTTGCGGTTGCAGCACGCGATCAAGCCTCCAGCGGTATATTCAGCGAAGCAAGGCTCGCCTCATTACGCTCAAATTATAGTCGGCAGTGGTGTGGGATGCAAAGGACAATCTGCACAGGCGCGGCAACGAAAAAGGCAGACACTGGATGCCTGCCTGAGTGTGTCGGGGTGCCCGGATTTGAACCGGGGACCTCTTCGTCCCGAACGAAGCGCGCTACCAGGCTGCGCTACACCCCGAACTACTAGAGAGCAGTATAGCACAGCGCAAGGCGGCGCACAAGATCGAATGTTGTGGGATAGATAGAAGGTAAAGCCTAGCTATAGTGCGCAGTGCTGCTCAATGTGTACCACGCTGAAATGAGTCTCGGAAATGCACACGGGCGGTTCATTAAAACCGCCCATGGCGTGTGGCTAGGCAGCCCAGTGCGCGTTCCTTAATCTTTCACGCGCAGGCGGCGCGCCACAAAGATGACTGCGACCAAGCCGAGCGCCAGCAGCGCGATAATCGGCAGGCTATTGGGCGAGGCACTGCCCAAGCCAATGTCATCGAAGAAGCCGCCTTGCGGCAACGCAGTAACCGTTGGTGCAGGCGTGCCGCCGGGGCCTACCGTCACCAGCGAGATTGGCGTGGCGGGCGTGCCGAGTTCAATTAAGCCGAAGGTAGGCGATGGCGAGATGGTCACCAGCACACCGCCACTATCAGGCGTGGGCGTGATGAAGATCGGTGTGCCAAGCTCAGATGGCAGAGGCGTTGGCGTGCCTGAACCAGCCGCCTGCGCTGTCAGCGTCAGTAAAAGGGCAGCGTTTTGCGTCTGGATGGCAAAGAGCGTACCGAAGGCTTCCGCCGTCTGTGTGATCTCTAATTCTGAGACTTGGAAGGTTTGCGTCAATACGGCGATGCGCGTGCCTTCGGCAGCGGTGGCGGCAAGGTCTAGGGTTGGCGTCGGCGAGAGCGTCGGCGTCAGGGTGCTGGTCGGCGTCTCAGTCGGCGTCGGCGTGTTGGTAAACGTTGGCGTTGTGGTAGGCGTTTTCGTCCACGTTTGGGCGATGCTGGTGCGCGTCAGAGCGTCAAAGACTGCCTCATTGGTCTTTTCAATAGCGGCAATCGTCTCTTGCCGTTCGCGGTTACGCACGCCGGTATCAATGGCGGTTAGGATAATCACGCCTAGCGCAAAGAAGATGAGCAGCACCAGCAGCACCGCCGCAATCAGAAAGAGGCGATTACGCGGTGGCGCACTGCTTTGAATGGGTGCGTCTTCCAGACCGGAGAGATCGCCCTCTGACTCTGTAAAATCGAAGTTTGGGTCGTTAGCCATTTCTCCCCCTAAGGTTGCAGCCTGCCCGGCGCATCAAGCGGGCGCCCTAATAATTCTACATTTGCCAACGGCACAAAGATGATCTCTGAGTCAGAGAGCTGCACCTCTGCCGCTGCCACACGCAGACCATTTTCTACCGTAATGGGCGATTCAGGCAAATTTAGCACTTTGCCCGTGCGTCCATAATGTGGTGGGCGTGTAATTCGAATGGTTGCGCCTGCCACTAACGGCAGATCGCGTTCGGGTGCTTTCAAGCGCGAGTTCAACCCTGTCGGAATAACAATCTCAGGGCGCCCTGAACGCCACGCCGAAGGCTCAACCGCGTCCGCCGTCGTTAGGCGGTTACGGTTATTGTTGAGCAAATTGTACACGATCTCTGAATATGGCACATTCCCGAAGCCTTCTGTCAGCAATACGGGAATGCCCAGCCGCACTGCTTGCTCACGCAGGGTTGAAGACATGGAAGGTGCAACAATACCGCGCCAACTGCGCTGAATGGCATCCTGAAAGACGTTAGCCGTCTGGATAGATTGCTCTAACACAATGATCATGCCGCTGTCTTCCTCATCTTCCAGTGCCAAGTCATACTGAGCGGTCTCTTCCTCAGCAAAGGTCAATTTGCCATAGCTGGCAGCACCGTTGCCCCACGCCGCCTGAATCAGCGTGCCAGCCGTTTCTATCACCACGCGCCTGTTACTGGTGCTGTTCACGCGCCCCGTCATCAAGGCGTAAACTGCAACGGGCTGCGGATCAGTTTGCAGCAGCACCCGCCCTGCCTCATCAAGTTGAGCAAAGCGCGCCCGTTTCGGTGTGATTACCCTTTTCGCGCTGCGCCCTTTGCCGTTGATCAGGAGTGGAACACCTGCATCCACTAATTCACCAACCGGCACCTGCACCATATCCTCTGTGATCTGGTCAGCGCGCCGCAAGCCAAGCAGCTTCAGCGCGTCCAGAAATAGCACTTCAGAGGGAATAGAACCCTCTAACAACAATGTATCTGGATGCACCGCTGCGCCATTTTGCACAACCACCTCGCCAATGGCATTTGGCGGCAGATTATATTCACGGATGATCTTGGTCGAGCCGAGAATAACCGTCGTCTCAGGATGATAGGGCATTTTTCACACTCACTTGCCTAGCCAATCTCCTGCACAGCTTCATACCACTTGGGCAGCAGTTCGGCGCGCCGCGCTAAATCCCGCGGCACAACCAGCGGTCTGCCGCGTGTATCAAAAATCAGCCCGGCAGCGCTGCCCTGCACCTGTAGAGCCACCTGGCGCTTGCCGTTCAGGCTTAAGCCGCGCCCCAGCTTTATGGAGACCTGCACCTTCTGCCCGATTGGCACCGGCACCACACGCAGCGTATTGCTTGGCACGCGCACATCGCGGCTGCGCCCATCGGCATAGGTGATGCGCGCCTCTAGCCCGACACCGCTGCTGATCTTGCCCGTTGGGCAAATGGCTGTGGCAAGGTTGAGCAAGCCGCCCGTCTCCAATACTTGCACGACCATCAGCGGTTCAATATGCATCAGGCTGCCTAAGGATGCCATTACACCATACGGATCGAGGCGCAAGTCTGCCACACCAATTGGTTGCAGCGCGTCCAGCAGCAGCAGCGCGCCAATGCCCGGATTAATCGGCTGTGCCAGCACCGACCCAACGCCGATGATCGGCTGCATGGGCGGTAAAGGCGCATTGGCTGGCACGCCCTGCCAACCTTGCCGTGAAGTTGCCATCGCCGCACGGATTAGCTCACGGGCAAGCGCATACTCCAATTCCAATTCGCGGGCAGTTTCTGGCACGGTGGCAGGGCGCAGCGTTTTGTTCCACACATAGTCCATGATTTCGCCTGTAGCAGGCTCAAAGCTCAGCCAGCGCGCTACATTCCGCACACCAACTGCCTCCACGCCACTGACCGCATTATGCCCTAAGCCCAGATCAGAGCGGATGGTGACATTGAGCGCGCCACGCAGCATCGCGCAGACGGTCACCGTGGAACTGCCCACATCCACCACCAAAACGCCGTGTTTTTTGCTGCCTGTAGCTGCTAAATAGCGCACAATGTTGCTGTAACTCTCGACGCTTGGCAGCACACCTAACTTACTGGCTGCCTGAATCGCCTCAAAGCCGGGCGTTGTCCGTTCGCGATATTTGCCATAGAGCAGTGAGAGTTCAAGGCGGATCGGATCGAAGGACTCCTGATCAAGCGTTGGGCGCACATTTTCGGTGACGTAGAGCGTGACGTGATCATCAAGCTGTTCACGCACAAAGCCGCTCAGTGCTGCGTTGCCAGCATACAGCACGACAGGTTTTGCGCCGGGCGCAAGCTGCACTGCAATCCGCACTGTGTTGATCAGGGCGCGCATGGGCGCGTTTGCGCCGCTATCGGTGCCGCCCACAATCAGGATCAGGTCGGGCGTGGCGCGCAAAATATCGTTCACCTGCTGCTCTAGAGTACGCACATCCAGCAGATCGAGGGCGTCTACCAACTCAACGTAGGTGCTTTCAAGGGCGCGCTTGCCACTCTCTAGGCTGATGTTTGGCATCAAGCCAACCAACACCGTGCGGATTGGTTTGCCGCCACTGGCAGTTGCCACAAAGGTGTTGCCATAGCCTTCACCGAGCATAAAATCACGGCTGGGCGATAAAAAGGTCAAGCCGCTCAACTCGCCCAGATCAGCCAATGCACGCCGCAGCCCTTCAGCAACATCGTAACCACGTGGTGGCGCCGTCGTCAGCGCTTGCGAACGCCCGATCAAGCGGAACTGCCCTTCCACAAGGTCGTAGAGCGCTACCCGCGTATGCACGCTGCCAATATCCGCGGCAACCACACGCCCCACCGCACTTTGAACAGGTTGCGCCTCAATCGCCTTACGTGGCAAGCGTGTGCTTGGCGTTTTCTGGGCGCCCGATTTTGCCTTAGGCGCTTTCTGACGTGCCACCATGTGCGGCTACCTCCCGATCAAGATGAACAGACGATCCGCCAAAACACCACTCAGCACTGTGAGCGCCGAAAGGATCAGCAAGCCGTAGGTTGCGCCCAGAGTTAAGGCGATGAAGCCCTGCCCAACTAGCCCGACGAAACGCACGGGCAAAAGCTGAGTCACCTCGCCCGATGGACGCCGCAAGCCGATATACGTAAAATAAACCAGCACCGAGATCGTCCCGATCAGCCCGATTAACCCATTAACGGCGTTCTCTGGGCGAAATTCGCGGGCAGCCGCACCAACTAGCGGGATGAGCGTGCCGTTGATCGCACCCAAGAGCGCTAGGGCAGTGCCAACGCCAAGCACGATCACCAAGCCGAAATCGCCCAAGCGCGAAAGGCGCGGCGTGCTTTTATAAACCAGCAGCAAGCCGAAGAGGAACGGCAGCAAGCCAATGCCAAGCCGCGGCAGTTCCAGCGGTGTGCTTAGCACGGTGACCCTCAGCCATGGGATCAGCACGCTCTCTAAGGTTGCCAGCAGCACAAAACCTGCCGCCGCGCCGATGAAGATGTGAATGGCGATCCGATACAGGAAGTTATCGCCAAGCAGGTAGCTAAAAATGCACAGCGTTAGCACGGCGCCGGCAAGCGTGCCGATCTGCTCTAAGGTTTGTGGCGTCACTGTGCGCGTCTCCTTTGCGCCAGAATGCGGATCATACCGAAAGCTGCACCAAACAAGATGGCAAGGGCTGCAATCAGCGCCGTAAAGCCAACACTCTGCCAGCGGCGCTCAGCAGTGCGCTGTGCATCGGCATCGGCGTATTGAGCGCGCAAATCGCGGTAGATCAGCGCATCACGCAAGCCGATCAGCGTGCCTAAAATGCGCTGTGGTTCAGCCGCGGCATAGGTTTGCAAAGTAGCAGTGGCGGCTGAGGCGGCTGCGATCACCATGCGCAGTGGCGCATTCGGTGGCGCGTTGGACGGTGCGTGGAACTGCTCTGCCCACGTTTGCACATCATCTTGGCTTTGCGCCAGCACAAAGATAGGGTTAGCGCGCAGTATAGGGATGTTCTGCGGGCTGATGCCGCTTGGCAACCCTTCAAGGTCGCTCTCAAAAATCACCTGCTGCTGAAATGAATCATCGTAGAGCGCGTTGGCAAGGGCACGCACACCACTTACGCCGCCGGGCAGATAGCCAAGCACAACATAATCGCGGCGCGGCACCAATGGGCTGCTTCTACCGAGCAGTTGCCTCTCAGCGGGATCGAGGCTGAGTTGGTGCAGCACGTGGTAAGCGTGCAGCGCACCAGATGGGTTGGTGCTGAGGATGACGGGGCGTGCGCCACGCTGGATCAGATCCCGCAGCAGCGCACGGGCAAGATCGTCTAATTCGCCGGCGGCGGTTGGTGTGTATTCAAAGGCAACCAGCACGAGCGATCCATCCAAAACACTGGAGACCGCACGGCTGACAGCGGCAAAACGTGCCTGTCCTGCTGCGTCTAGGTCGGCGTGGCGCGGCGGCGGCACCATAGCGCCCAAATCCGTGAAGAAGGGCAGCACGACTGCCACCACCAACAGCAAAGTCAGCAAGAGGCGATCTGGCTTGAAGCGTGCGCGCAGCTTTAGGCTAGGCGCTGCGCTTGCCTCAGTCTCCATGCGTCGCTTTAAGATGGCATCTTGGGCGGCGGCGATCTTCCGCAGCGTTTGCACGCCGGCAAGTTGGGCGGCGGTTGCCAGCGCACCGCTTGGTGCCAAGGGCGCAGGCATGACGGGCAAATTGGGCGGCTGCAACGCCTCTGGGATATTGCTGAGTTGGCTATCTTTGCGCTCAGCAGTTGTGGGTGTGCTTGGCAGCTGTTTCAGGCGTTCGCGCAGTGCCAACATTGCTTCAGGTAAAGCAGAGAGTGGGCGCTCCTCTAAAGTGACCTGTTGATCACCAATTAAAAGCGTAGGCGAGCTATCCGGGCGCATCTCTGCCACCCACTCTGGCAGTTCGCTCACAGCGGCTGCTTCAGTGGTCGCCTTGATGGGCGCGCTCGGAAGGCTTGGTTTCACAGGTGCGGCGGCGGGTGCTGGCGGCGGCACATCGGCAAGCACATCCTCAGCAAGGAGATCGCTGGCAAGCACTTCTGCTGGCGGCAAGTCGGGCAGCGTGTCGAAGTCGAACTCCTCATCCAGATTGATAGGTGCCACAGGCAGCAGATCAGGGTCGGAAAGGGTTGGCGCTTCTGCCTCTGCCAGCAGTGCGTCAATATCCAATTCCCCCTCAAGCCCTGCTTCAAGGTCAGCGCTGCGGGCTGCGGCACGGTTTGGCTTGGGAATATCCGCCAATTCGGGGGCAGGGCTTGCCGCAAAATCGTACTGATCGAGCCAATCCATGCCCGATGTGGGATCGCCGCTGCCAGTCAGGGCGGAAGGCGTGGGCGGTGCAGGGGCAAGGTCACGCATCCAAGCGGGTATTTCAGCATCAGCACTTAGATCAGGCGCAGGGGCGGGCGGCGGCACGGCAGCAGTCGGTGGTTCCAAGTAGCCCGTCTGTAACCAGTCAGGCACTTCACTGGCACTCGGCAGTTCAGCGGCAAGATCAGCCAATTCCGCGCTCAAATCAGGCGCGGAGTCAGCGCTCATCCAGTCAGGCACATCCTCAGCACTCAGATCAGGCACGGCTGAAGGCGGCACAGCGCGCTCTAGGATGGGCTGTGAATCCAACCAGTCGGGCATGGTGTCGGCAGGTTCAGCCACCGACAGATCGTCTGCTGTGTTGGGCAGTTTGCCGCTATTTAACCAGTCAGGCAGTTCAGACGCAGGCGCAATCTCCGCTGCCATCTCTGTGAGGGCATCCTCACCGCTGGGCAAATCAATTTTGCTTAGCCAGTCCGCATCAATTGGTGCAACCTCTTCAAGGTCGCCTTCCACACTAAAATCGCGCATCCAATCGGCAGACTCGGTTGCACTGAGCGGCTCGGCGGGCGGCATGGCAGCATCGCCCAGCCAACTGAGATCAGGCGCGGTTGGCAGTGTCGGTGAATTTTCAGCAGTAGGGTCAGGGTCGCTCTCTAGGGGATCTTCCACACTGAAGTCGTGCGTCCAGTCCTCAGAGGGTGCTGAGGCAGCGAATAGGTCATCATCCAAAGTGGCGAAGTCTGCCTTAGGCGCTGCCGTAGTAGGCACTGCGTCGCTCAGCCAACTGGTCTTGAAGGTTGGCAGGGCAGCCTGCTCAGAGGGTGTCTGGGCGGCGTCAGCCACTTCGGAAGCAGCGTCGGACAGCATTGCCTCGCTGAGCCAGCTCGTCTTAAAGGTTGGTGAAGCAGGCTGATCAGCAGTAGCGGTGGGCGTTTGTGCCATCCAATCCAGATCGCTAAACGGATCATCGGGAGGCACACTAGGCTCAGTGGGCGAGTCAAGCTCCCACGACATGGGTGCATCAGGCAATTCAAGTGTCTCTGGGGGCGAATCAGCACCTTCAATGGCAGATAGCAACCAATCGGGCTGTTCAGTCTGGAAGCCGGGCGGTGCTTCTTCAAGCGGCACATCCACAGCTGCAGCACCTGTCAAAGAGTCGGCTGCGGTAGCCCATGGCGGCGGCACCTCTTCGGGAATGGGCAGCGGCGGGGGCAGATCAGGCAGGCTGCGCTGGGGCTGTTCCCATGGTGGTGCATCAGCCGCACCATGAGTGCGCCTGCCGGCAAAGGTAATGCCCGCCTCCACCAACCATGCTGGCAGGGCTTCGTCATCAAACATCGGACGTTCAGTCATGTGCTTTTAATTCCTCACTCCCGAAACGTGCGATCACGCCCAATCAGGACGCGGACACCGACCACCACCACACCAATTGCAATGCCGATCAACAAGCCGCGTGTGCCAGCGTTGACAGGGACGCTCAATAGCCATTCGCGCACGGCGGGCAAAAAAGTTGCACCACCCAGTGGACTGAACCCAAGCAGCACAATCACCAACGCCGCAATGAAGAGCGCATTCCAAATGGTAACCCGATTCCGCATCAGGCGGAAAGCGCTGTAGACCAAAGCAAAGAATAACAGCCCCGCCAGCGCTGACTCAACAGCAGCCTGCGCCGCATCTAGCACCGTCAGCGAGAGGGATGGTGCATCGCCCGTGCCAACGCGCAGCACGCCGCCGCGCTCTAAGGCGCGCAGCAACACTACGCCAAAGAGCGTGATCAGCAAAATCAGGCTGTAAATGCCGCGTGGGAACTTTCGCAACTGCGCTGCGTGGACGCGAGTCAGGTTTAGCACGCCCAACAGCAGGGCAATCGCACCAATGACTGCCACCAATTGGATGAGCAGCTGGCTAAGCGTGCTAAGGGTAGCATTTAGTTCAGCAGGCAGCGGTGCAGCAGGCTCCAAGCCAAGCAGCGTAATCAGCGCGATGCCAATGGTGAGTGCAGCCAACAGCGCCGCACCAAGCCGCAACCTTCGGCGTGGCGTCCGTGAGGTCGTCACAAGCTGACTCCTAGAAAGGTGAGGATGGCAAACACGATCAGGGCAATTACCACGAGGTAGCGCAAAGTATCTTGAGCCGCTGCGCCACCAATGTGGATCGGCGTTGGCTCTAGATAGGCTGCACCAACAAATAACTCTTCAGCCAGCAGGGGCGTCTCGCTGACGGCATAGGCGACGGCTTGCCCTTCCAAATGCGTGCTGTGCGGCAGCAAGTCGCGGTCATAGCGGATGGTTGTCTCGGCAATCAGGGCAAGTTCTGCACCAAAGCGCCCAAAAAGCAGCGCAGTGCCGCCGTCTTCATCCAGCAGCGCAGCGCCAACGCCGGCGGCTAAAGCCAAGGAGAGCATCCCGCCCGGATACCAGCGTGCGGCAGTCGGCTTGAACGCCTCCAGCCGATTCCGCAGTAAATAGGCGCGCCGCAAGCGGTCATGGGCGACGCCAAGCGTCACAGGGTCGGTAACGCTGGCGACAACGGGTAGATCGCCACCGGAAGCACGCGCTGCCGCCTGATAGAGCATTTCCGCGCCGGCTATGGCGGTTAGAGCGCTCTCATCCAGCAGCGCGCTGCTGCCCAGTGAGATATGCACACTGCGCCCACCTTCCACTGCTGCACTGACTGTCCGTTGTAGGATGCGGTAGCCAAGCACAGGGCGCAGGGCGATTGTCCGTGCGCGCACAGCCGCGATAACGGTAATGAGCAGGGCGATCAAGAGAATCGCATAGGTCATCGCTGAACGTCTCTCTCCGCAATCTGATTAAATGCCTCGCGCAACCAAGCTGTGCCTTCCACCGTGCTGAGCAACTGTGCTAGGCTATTGTAAATGGCACCTCTGAGCAAGGGCTGCCCTATCCACAGCAACTGTGCAGTCAAAAAGCCAAGTGGTGTTTCTAAAAGCACGTTGAAGGCACCCACCAAGCCAACCTTATGCAGTTCAGGCACAACAGTGTTGAGCCACTCGCGCACCTGCGCTAACTGTTCAGGCGAAAGTTCGTTTTCCATGCCTTGCCAGTATAACATTATCTAACTAAATCCGATAGCAAGCCGCCTTGCCCGAACAGTTTGAATAGCCTTACCGAAGGTGACCGCTCGTGTATGCTGAAGATGTGGTGCTGATTGGCGTCATCAACCGCCAGCGCGATCTACGCGCAGCGCGTGAGTCAGGTTGGTATCGCTTACCCGTCTTGCGTGCGCCGCGTTGGATCATGGTAGACTATGTGGCGTTTTATCTAAGCCGTGCCTTCGGCGCGCAGAACGGCGCTATTCATTACTATGCGCGCTGCACAGGGCATGAACTTTGCCGCCGCCGCGATCTGCTGCCCGACGAACCGAATCACCCACGCGCCGATCAGCTCTACTTTCGGCTGAGCCTTGCGCCGTTATGTGCCAAAGTGCCGCCGATCACCAACCCGACGCACCGCCCGCTTGCCTTCATTTATACAACGTGGGCGCGTTTCTGTGCTGCCAGCAGCCTGCCGGATCTGTATGGTTAGCGCCGCTGCACTCACAGCTTCCGTGTATCAAGCTGCTTGCGCGCCCAAGCGATAGTGTGCTGGATGCCTTCGGCAAAGGCAACCTTAGGCTGCCACCCAAACAGATCATTTGCCCGCTGAATATTGGCGGCGCTGGCGCGCATATCGCCCGGCTGGGCAGCTTCATAACGCACAGGATAGTTGCTGCGCGTTTTGCCGAAGGCGCTCAACACAGCATCACACAGCATGTTGACGCTGGTTGGCGCGCCCGTGCCAAGGTTGATAACTTGTCCAAACGTTGGCGGTGCATCAAGGGCTTCTGTCCAAGCACGTGCCACATCCGAGACATGCACAAAGTCGCGGGATTGCTCGCCGTCCGAGTGAATGGTGATCGGCTCGCCGCGCAGCACATTCCCAATGAAGATTGCTAACACACCTTGATAGGCATTCGTCAGGCTTTGGCGCTCACCATAAACGTTGAACATGCGGAATGAGGTCGCGTTCAGTGCAAAATTCAGATCGCGGCGGGCTGCCGTCAGATGCACATAGCGCTCAGCAGCGTATTTGGTGATCGCGTAGTAGGATACCGGATCGGGTGGCGCGGATTCGGGTGTTGGTGCAGGATTGCTGTTGCCGTAAATGGTCATCGAACTGGCGAAGATCAGGCGCGGTACACGGTGCGCGAGGCAGGCTTGCAGCACATTGATGGTGCCGAGCGTGTTCACGCTCAGGTCATGGGCGGGATCAGCAAATGAGAGGCGAATAGAGGCTTGCCCTGCCAAGTGCAGCACGGCATCTAGCCCTTGCTCAAAAAGAGGCGCAAGGTCAGCAGGATTGGTGACATCGCCTCGTCTAAAAGTGGCAGCAGGGTTCACATAATCGCGCCTGCCGCCACTTAGGTTATCCAGCACAGTTACATGGTAGCCGCGCTGGATAAGGGCATCGGTGATGTGGCTGCCAATAAAGCCTGCACCACCTGTTACAAGTATACGTTTGCTCACGATGGCAGATAACTATCCTTTCAAGCCTGAGGTGCTGATGCCTTGCGTGAATAAGCGCTGTGTGAAGAAGTATAAGATCATCACGGGCAAAAGCGCCACAACTGCCGCTGCCATCAGTAGGTGCAGTTGCGTGCCGCCATCTTGCCTGAATTGCTGTAAGGCTACCGCAATCGGGCGCCATGACTCGTCAGAGGTGACCAGCAGCGGCCACTCCAGCGCGCTCCAAACTGCTACAAAGCAGAACAAAACAGTGGTCATGATTGGCGCCCAAGAAATTGGCACAACTACCGAGCGCAAGAAGCGCAGATGACCTGCACCATCCACACGCGCCGCCTCCCAAAGTTCGTTGGGAATTTGCATAAAGAACTGCCGCAGCAGGAAGATGCTGAAGGTGTTAGAGAGGAATGGGATAACCAACGCCGGCCAATTATTCATCCAAGTGAGCGATGGGTGAATGCTGCGGAAGAAGCGATCTACCTGCGTTACGATGATCAGGTTTGGCACAAGGATGATGATGCTGGGTACGAATAAGGTCATCAGCAACATGCCAAAGATCAGATTGCGACCTGGGAAGCGCATCCGTGCAAAGGCATAGGCTGCCAGCACACAGATCACAGTTTGCCCAACCACCGACAGAATTTCGATGATAATGGTGTTGCGCAGAAAGACGATGAACTGCCGTGAGACACCCAAGCGCTGTGAGCCAAACAACACATCCTGATAGTTTTGCAACTGAATGCCTAAGGTTGGCAGGATGTTGGTGGTGTTGTTCGCCTCAAACGAGGTTTGCAAAGACTTGCCGAGCATGAAGGCAAAGGGCAAGATGTAGACGATTGCCGCAAAACTCAACGCCACATAGACGAAGAGGCGAAACCAATTGATCTGGCGCTTGGCGCGCCCTGAGCCTGATGAAAGTGCCATATCAGCCATAGAACACCCGATCACGTGTGAACCGATTTTGCAGCAAGGTTAGAATCAAAATGATGCCGAACAGCAAGAAAGACATGGAAGCCGCATAAGGGCGTGTTTTAAGCGCCGATGCCTCTAGGATGGTCTCGTAGATGTAGACAGTGGTCGTATCCAAGGCGCCGCGCATATCAGGCGTTCGCAGCACCCAAATATGGGCAAATGTGCGGAAAGTGCCTGTGATAGCCAGCAGCGTTAGGTAGAAGGTGGTTGGTGAGATCAGCGGAAAGACGATGTGGCGGAAAGTCTGCCAACGTCCGGCGCCGTCAATCTGCGCTGCCTCGAACATTTCTTTTGGCACATTGCCTAAACCATTCATGAAGATGACGGCATTGTAGCCACTGAACACCCAAATTGCATAAATGATGGCTGCTAACAATGGCAAACTCGGACCGATCAGGAAGTTGGGCAAACGCACGTTCGGTCCACCGATGATCTCGGCGATAATTTGGAAGACGCCTTTCGGATTCCGCAACCACTCTTGGGCGGGCAAGCCAACTGCCTTCAACAGTTGATTGATCGGACCGTAATCGGCACTGTTGGAAAAGAGCATGGCAAACACCGTTGCCGTGGCGACCGTTGGCGCAATGTAGGGCATGAAGAAAATCAGGCGGTATAGCCCTTTGCCAACGCGCACCTCGTAAAAGAGCATGTAGGCAAGCAACAAACCAAGTGAAAGCTGCACCGGCACCGTCAGGAAAGCATAGGTTGCCGTGCGGATGATCGAGTCGTAGAACTGCACATCACCGCGCCCGGCTGCCAGTGGGATTTCGCCAATGAATAGCCAACCGCCAACCATCAGCGCAATGGCGATCAGAATGGTAGAGAGCATACCACTGGTTGTTTCACGGCGTTTGGCACTGCTCCAGAAAAAGTATGCCAAGCCGATTAGGCTGATGCCGAGCAGCATTGTGAAGACCTCTTGCCATTGTGAGACGGTATCCACCAGCACCGCAGGACGCACACGGGTGAAATCACGCACCGTCTCGGCTGGCACGCGGGCAAACTGCGCCAGCGTGATCCGCAGGGCATCTTGGGCAGACAGCACATACAGCACAAAGCCAATGGCAAGCGCGGCAAACAACCAACGCACCAGACCAAAATAACCGTATTTACGCGGTTGTGTATCAGGGTCGGCGCTCAGGCGAATGCGATGTGCTACAAAAATGGCGGCAACGGCAGCTATCGCGCCAAACAACGCGGCAATCTGCGGCAGCAGTGGAAAAACGTATGTGTAGCGCCGATCTGTGACGACTTGGCTTAGCACAGTCAGCAGCGGTTGCGAAATGCGGTGCAGTTCATAGAAGGTGAACCACGTCAGCAACACCGCACTGAGCGTCAGCAAGCCTGTCCCCCATGAATTCAGCACAAAGGCTAGGTGCTGCTCACTGTCAGTCTCCCCATCGGTGCCACGCGGCTGCACCTGTATATAGAGCAGCACCCCTAGCAGCAGCAACCCTAATGGCATAAGTGCATAACCGAAGCCCAGCGTGAACAGCACGCCGAAGAAGGCAAGGGTTGCCGTTGCCGTGATGTAGCCCGGCAGAAGGTAGCGATAGAAATTGCCCTGCCCTGCCCGCATTGCCTCTATGCCACGCCGATACATGTTGTAGCCAACCAGCCCAAAAATGAGCGCAACAGCTAAGGCGATCATATAGGCAAGGCTGCCAATGACGCGTACAAAGTTTGCCAAGCCAACGAAGCCTTCTGGCACGTTGACGCCGCCCTGCATACTGATGAAAAAGCCGTAGGCAACGGGAAACAACTCAAAGATGAAAGCTATGATTGCCACAGGTGCCACAAAGAGCAACCCAACAATCGCCTCATTGAGCCGTGCGCGCTGTCGGCTGACCTTTCGGGTAGCAGTGCTTGCTTGCACACCTGCTACATAGGAAGTGGTTGCCATGCTTATCCTCTCGCCTGCACTAAAGATGCACGCTTTTTTACAGGCTGTCCGTTAAAACTCTGCGGGACTACTGTTAAAAACAGGTTAAAAGCGCTGCATGTGCCATCTGTTCGACCTCAATTGTGGCGCAGCTTTGCCTCAGGCGCAACTGACTCGCCCATAGGGCGCGATGCGGTGTGGTGGTAGCCTAGCCTGACGCGCCAAGACACACTTGTGCTGGGGAAGCAGACAGATTGAGGCATGTCCCTGTAACATAAAGCGTCTGTGAATGGGGCGGACTGGGCTGATCGGCACAGTGTTAACAGCTTATTTCGCTCGTTTCACCTATGAAACCCTTGACAGCCTCGCTAAGTGTGCTAGAATGCAGCGTAAGACAGTATGTGCCTGTAGCTCAGTGGATAGAGCGCTTGCCTACGGAGCAAGATGTCGGGGGTTCGAATCCCTCCAGGCACGCTGGGTTCTGACACAGCACTTGCCCATTCGGTTAGCCTGAATTCGCCAAGGGCTACCACTTCCGACTCGTCGTAGGACTCCCAAATGCCTACGACGCATTCGTTTTCCGCACCCATGATGAACAACAAATCGCCCGTCTCCGTGAGCTGCTCACGACTGGTCTGCTGTGACGCGGAGCGCGTCCACACGCCCTCATGCGCGTCGCGGGTGAGGGGCAGCACTAAACTACGAGTGGCGGTGAGGTAGCGAAACGTCTGCCGCCCTTCTCGAAAGAGACTCCATCGGCGGCGCTTGCTACCATCGGTATGACACTTGTATGGGATGGTTTTTCCGCCTGCAGCCAGCCTCATGCCTCACACCACGCGCACATGCGCCGATAGGCGTCCACACTTCCTGAAGACCATGCCGCGCAATCGAGTGGTGGAATCAGCGTGTGTGAAGTCCCGCCCCGCAGGCAGGAAGATAAATGCCTTCGGTTTATTACGTGCGATTGTCTCTCAAAAATTGCTGCTGGGCAACGCTCCCGATGCGCTATAACACATGTTCTATAAAGGTCAGTCGCACGGCAAGCGACGCGGTTAGCCAACATGCCGCGATATCCCGTCACAGCAGCAAACTATGCAGGTCACTTTTTCACGGAGATCGTAACAGCCTGCTTGCTGTGTGGCTGATCGCTTTGAGGGATTCCTTTGTAACGCTAAAGCGCTAGTATTTTTATTAATAATGGTCTGAGCAGCCTAACCAATACCTGCCGCGTTCAGGGCAGCTTGGAGCGTTTCGGCACGTTTGCGCCAGGTGTGCTTGGCGGCTAAGGTGCGCCCTTGTGCGCCAAGCCGTTCGCGCAGGGCTGAGTCGGCAATCAGGGTGTTGAGCGCTGCTGCCATTGCCGCCACATCCTCACGGGCAAACAAGTAGGCATCCTGATCATGGGTAGCAATCTCGGTAATGGTTGGTTGATCAGGCGCAACGACAACCTTGCCCATCGCCATATACTCATAAACCTTCATCGGGTTGCCGTAATCGTTGGTAGCAGGCATGATCGTGATGTCCGACGCGGCGAGGTAGTTTGCCACCTGATCATAGGGCAGGCTGCCTGTGAACGTCGTGCGCGCCGCGATGCCAAGCCGCGCTGCCAATGCCTGCGAATCCGCGCTGGTGATGCCTTGCCCAACCAACAATAAGCGCGCCCGTGGATCGCTGATCTGAGCAAAGGCACGCAGCAGCAAATCTACGCGGTGGTAAGGCTGGAACGAGCCGACGAAGCCGATCACGATTGCCTCAGGCGGAATGCCATACCGCGCACGGATCGGCGCGCCGTCTAGATCAGGGCGGAAGGTGCGCTCATCAATGCCGTTCTCTACAATGATGACTTTTTCAGGCGGCTGCCCATCCGCAATCAAGTGTTGGCGCAGCGTTTTGTTCACGGCGATCAGCAAACGGGCTTGGGTGGTCACCTGTTTATGAATCTGGCGGGCTGCCTGCTTCAAGCCAACGCCATACTGCTGTTCTTCTTCCCATGAAGGCGCTACGTCATCCAGCACCAGCGGCACGCCCGATGTTTGGCTGGCAAGTGTGGCGGCAAGGCTAAAGGCGATGTGCGTCTCAAGGATTAGATCAGGACGTTCGTGTGCAATGATCGCCAGCAGCTTTTGCGCGTAGCCTTTGCCGTGCCGAATCCGTATTGCATCGCGCATTCGCATGGCAAGCGGACGCGGCAGCAGCTTCTTCACATAGTTGCGGTAGAGGCTGACTGATGTTTTGGCGCTGCTTTCGGCGGCGGCTTCTACGCGCTGCACCGTGTGACCAAGCCCTTCAAGGGCATTTAGCAAGGCTGTGGCGCGAATGACATGCCCGGCTTGCCCAGAGGCAAGGCTATCAGCAGGGTGTGGCAAACTGTAGAGAATCTTCATCAAGGATGCCTTTCCATACGTTGTTAAGCGCTAGTAGCCAACTGCCATGCCATCTTTGCGCGGATCGCAGCCGCCGAACAACACGCCCGACTCAGGGTCGCGGCGGATAATATCACCGCTGCCAAACACACCACGCCGTCTGCCACTAACAGGGCGCACAGGATGCCCTAACTCCGCAAGGGCAGACATGGTTGCTACGGGAATGCCTTCCTCAAGGGCGATTTGGCTCTCAGCAGTGCCATCCAGCAAGCAGAAGCGCGGGCGATCCAGCGCCTCTTGCGGATTCAGGTTGTCGTCCAGCATGGCAGCCAACACCTGAAAGTGTCCCTGTGGCTGCATGAAGCCGCCCATCACACCGAAGGTTGCCCACAAATCGCCATCGCGCAGCGCCATGGCTGGAATGATGGTGTGATAGGGACGCTTGTTGGGCAGCAGCGCGTTTGGATGCTCAGGATCAAGGCTGAAGCCTGCCCCGCGATTCTGCAAGAAGAAGCCCGCCTCTTTTGCCACGATGCCCGATCCAAAACCCATGTACAGGCTGTTGATGAATGAGCAAGCATTGCCTTCACCATCCACCGCGCACAGATACACCGTATCCGAACTGCTCGGCGGTGTGCCAAAACTAGGTGGCTGCATCGCCTGTCCGCCAATCAGGGCGCGGCGCTCCGCGGCGTAGCTTTTACTGAGCAAGCCCGAAAGCGGTACAGCGCTAAAGGTTGGGTCGGCAATGTAGCGGCGCGCATCGGCAAAGGCAAGCCGCATCGCCTCGATCATCAGGTGCAGACGTTCGGGCGAATCCCATGCCATGCTACCCAAGTCAAAGCCTTCGGCGATGTTCAAGGCGATCAGCGCTGCCAAGCCTTGCCCGTTCGGCGGACATTCGTAAACGGTCACGCCGCGATAATCGGTGTGGATAGGCGTTTCCCACGTTGAGCGGTGTGCGGCGAGGTCGTCGGCTGTCATCACGCCGCCTTGCGCGCCGAGTGCCGCCACAATCGCCCGTGCCGCCTCACCCTGATAGAAGGCATCCGCACCGCCTTCGGCGATCTGCGCTAAGGTGCGCGCCATGCCGCCTAACTGCACGACTTGCCCAACCTGCGGCGGCTTGCCGTTTGGTAGATAATCGCCTGTATCAGGGCGTGCTGCCAGCCAAGCGCCGTATGCTTGCCATGCTGCGCCAAAGACGGGCGCAACGGGAAAGCCTTCGCGGGCGTAGTGAATGGCATCCGCCAGCACTTCGCGCAAGGACATGCGCCCGTGCCGTTTGAGCAAATCTTCCCAGCCGCGCACCGCGCCGGGAACGGTGACGGCATGTGGGCTGTAGATCGGCATTTCGGCAGCGTTTGGATGTGCCTGCTGCACTACCTCCAGCGTGAGGGCAGACGGTGCGCGCCCGCTGCCGTTCAAGGCGCTCACCGTGCGCGTTTTGGCATCGTAGTAGAGCGCGAAACAATCACCACCGATGCCCGTTGAGGCAGGCTCCACCACATTCAGCACAGCGGCAGTGGCAATGGCAGCATCCGCAGCGTTGCCACCAGCGCGCAGCACGCTCACGCCAGCTTGGGAGGCGAGGGCGCTGCTGCTGGAAACCATCCCGCGCCGTGCGGTGAGCATCGAACGGCGCGAACGAAAGTCGAAAGACATGGGTTGCATACTTGCTCCTGCGTATTAATGGTTACCTTTTGTGAGCAGTCAGCGCACGCGCATAGACCTCAACCGTGCGTTTTGCCTGCTGCGGCAGCGTGAAAATGCCCGTCACGCGCTGTAAGGCAGCCGCGCCCATCTGCGCCGCCCGCCCCGAATCGCTCAGCAGGTCGGCAAGCCGCGTGGCAAGCGCTGCGGAATCGCCCTTCGGAATCACATAGCCTGTCTCGCCATCCACCACAATTTCCGCCGTGCCGCCAACGTCTGTTGCCACACAGGGCAGGCTGGCTGCGCCCGCCTCGATCAACACGGTTGGCAATGCCTCACTCCAACTGGGCAGCACAAGGGCATCCGCCGCGCCAAGCAAGTCTGGCACATCCATGCGCTGCCCTAGGAAGTGGATCACATCGGCATAGGGTGCGGCAAGTGCCTCTAGCTTAGCGCGTTCTTCACCATCGCCCACCAAGGCGATCTGCACATTAGGAATGTGCTGGCGCAGCATCGGC
The DNA here is from genome assembly GCA_034436355.1 of Anaerolineae bacterium. Lineage (GTDB taxonomy): Bacteria > Chloroflexota > Anaerolineae > Aggregatilineales > UBA2796 > CP2-2F. The sequence goes on along the minus strand of DAOTVQ010000019.1, from coordinate 63,626 downwards.
ACTGCCTCAAACAGCACCTCATGCCCTTTGCCGCCGCGCAGCACTGCCACCATGATCACGATAGGCGCATCCTGCGCCCAACCGAGCGCAGCGCGTGTTTCGGCACGCTTGTGGCGTGTGTTGAATTTCTCTAGCTCAATGCCGTTGTAAACAGTCTCGATCTTTTCCAGCGGCAAGCGCGCCTGCACCGCAAACTGTTGGCGCACCGCCTCTGAGACGGCGATGACGCGATCTGCGCCGAAGCGCGCCGAAAGCAACACCAATTGTGCGCGCAGGCGTGTTTTTAGGTTAGTGAACGGCTCAAACATCACATGGCGCGTCATCACGGAAGGAATACCTAAACGGCGGCGCGAGAGCGCGTTGTAAATGTTGGTATCCTGATCTTGCGAATGCACAAGGTCTATGCGTTCACGGCGCAAAAAATCGGTAAAGCGCCGCCACGCACGCGGATCAACCATGCGCTTAGCGCCCAGATCAAAACGCGGCACACCACTCTCTGCGATTAAGGCTGCCAATGGGCTATCGCGGCGCCTGTTGAGCGTGCCAAGCGTCAGCTCAACGCCGTCTATGGCGTTAATGTGCGGCACAACGGCGGCGATGTTGCGCTCTGCGCCGCCCATCGCCATGCTGCTGAGCATGAGTAAAACGCGCATGGGCTAGTTCTCCGCGTGGTAGCGCGAACGTGCGGCAAGGGCAGGTAAGCCCATCACCTTGAGCATGAACAGCTCAAACGAATCTTTATAGAGCAGAAACACGCGCCTGATTTGCAGCGGATGACGGCGTAGATCGCGCAGCCGCATCGGTCCCGGCGTCAGGGTGTAGGCACTTAGGTAGCCCAGATCGTGCAAGGCGTAGAAGGTCGCTGTGTTGTAATCGGCGCGAGTGCCGTTTGGGTAGGCAAAGGCGTTCGCCTGCTGATCGGTCTGTGCCTCAATGTGCGCTTTGGATTCAGCCAATTCGCGGTACGCCTCTTCAGCGCTGACTCGCGTCAGGATTGGGTGATTGACGGTGTGCGGCATACAGGCGACGCCATCGGCAACCATCTCGCGCACCTGATCCCAGTTCACGAAAAGCGGCGGATCATCGCTAGGTGCGGGAACTTGCAGCAGTTCACCCACGCGGCGCACCGCCTCCAACTTCTCCGCCTCTGGAATACTTTTCAGGGCGCGCAGCAGGTGATCGGTTGCCATGCGGCGTCCCTCAGGCGTGCTGAGGTCTTGCACACCGATCAAGGGCAGTTCAGCCTGGGTGTACTCAGTTCGGTTGAGGTAGAAAGCGCATTCATCCCACCACGGCGGCGCGGGATAGCTCATACGCGAGGTCATCAAAAAGATCACGGCGGGCAAATGCAACTGCTTGAGGATGGGAAAGGCATTTTCGTAGTTATCAAGGTAGCCATCGTCAAAGGTGATGAGCATCGGGCGCGACGGCAGCGGTCTGCCTTTGGTCAGGTAGGCGTGCAGCACCGAAAGGCTGATCACATTGAAACGTTTGGCAACCCACGCCATTTGGCGGGCAAACATGTCAGGTGTGGCGCTGACATTTGGGCGGTAGTGCGGAAAATCGGGCGCAGTGGCATCCGTGATGCGGTGATAGGCAAGCACAGTTAAGCGCGTTTTTCCCCAAAAGCTATCCAGCAGGCGTGGCACGCCCAGCCGCGCTAACGTAGAAATGGCAATTTGTGAACGTTTTGCCATAGCAGGCTGTCTCCTCAGGGTGTGCAGCGTAGTGCGCTATATGCCGATAGCTTTATCATACACTTGAAGGATTTTTTTGAGCATTACCGTTTGGCTAAAGCGTTCCGCCACCATCTGATAGGCATTTATGCCAAGCTGCCGCGCCGACTGAGGGTCGGTTACCAAACTGCGGATGCCCTCTGCCAATGCTGCCGAGTCTTGTGCAGGCACTAGGCGCGCCGTCACGCCCTCTTGCAGCAAAGTTGCCAAGCCACCCACCGCCGTGCAGAGCAGTGGACGCGCATACGAGGCGGCTTCCAGCACGGCGTAGGGTAGCGCTTCCGAAAGTGACGCCATGCAGACGCAATCTAGCGAGGGCAGCAAGGTCAGCACGTCCTCACGGAAGCCTGCAAAATGAACGCGATCCGCGATGCCGAGCGTCTGGACTTGTGCGGTTAACTCGGCATGTAGTGGACCTTCACCAATAACGACCAACTTCACGGGCAAATCGCGCACTTGTGCCATAGCATCCAGCAGATAGCGATGCCCTTTGACAGGTTTCAGGCGCGCCACAATGCCGATCACGAAATCATCAGGTGTGGCGCCCCATGCGGCGCGCAGGGCGTGATCCGCCTCAGGCAGCGGCAGGGATGGAATCGGCACAGCGTTATGAATAAGTGTGGCACGCTTGCCCAACCCTTGCCGTTCCGCCTTGCTTTGCAGCGTTTCGGTTACGTTGATGTATTGGCGGGCGATTAGGCGATTCAGGCGCAGCACACCTTCATATAATTTGCCCTTCAGGTTGGGATATTCTGCGCCGTAATCGCTGTGAATGGTTGCCACACAGCCGCGCACACCCGCCAAGCGCGCCGCCAAATGTCCCCACAAAATGGATTGCACATTGTGCGCGTCCACCACACGGTAACCACCGCGCTTTATGATGGTGCGGAGTTTCAGGGATAGGGCAGGGCTGCCACGCCCGGATTCAAGCACCTCACATGGCACACCGAGTTTCGTCAGCCGTTCGTGCAGCGGACTGCCGCGTAACACAGCCACCGCACAGCCCATTGTGGCAGACTCAAGGGCAACGGCTTGAGTCTGAACGCGCACCTCAGCACCGCCATAGCTGCGCGCTAAGTCAATCAGCAGCACCTTGTAGGGACGCTTTGCCTCAGGCAAGGTGCTACTCCTGGCGGCGTGTGCGAATGGCGCGCAGCAGCGCAAATAAGCCAAAGGCAGCCGCTGCCAAAAGCGCACCCGCCGTCGCTGCAGCAAGAATCGTGATCCACGATGGGCGATCAGGCGTCTCGATCTCCAGTGCATCATCGGGCAACGGTGCAAAGGTTGGCAGCGGCGTTGGCGTCGGCACAAAGGGCGTAGCGCTGAAGATGGGTGAGGGCGTAGGAGTCAGGGTTGCCGTGACGGTTGGTGTGGGCGTCTCGGTTGGTCCTGGTGTCACAGTAAAAATACGGTTAGGTGTGGCAGTAGCAGAGCCGACCAACGTCGTTTCGGCAACTAAGGTCGGCACATCTACCTCAATATCCACAGCGTATCTGCTGGTGTAGGTATTGGCAGCATAGACGCTGTTCTGTGTGACATAGACAATGTTCCCGATCAGGTCGCCGCGGAAGAAGGTAACTGCCTGCATCGCCAGCATGGCGAACGACTCACCAGCACTGCTCGTACCGCTGATGGTTAACAGCACACGGCGCGGATTCCAGAGCGAAGGCTGTACTTGTAACACGCCGATATCAAAGCCGGGCGGCAGCCGCAGCACCACATCATCAAGCAATTGCTCAAGATCATCTGTGCCAGCCGTGAAAGGCTGCGGCAATTTATCGGCAACGCCGCGCAGGAAGCTATTGGTAGATGGTCTGCCGTAGAGGATGATATGCTGTTGTGTCAAATCCACACCACTGGGCAACTGCTCGCCAAGCGCAAGGCGTGGCGCAAAGCGTTCGCCGCGTTCGGTGAGCGTGCCAAGCCGTGCAATGAGTCGAACTGCTTGCTCAATCTCGGTCAGGCTAGGTTGATCAGGCAAGATGATGAGAACATCGTGCAAGTCGGAGTAATCACTAAACGGCACAGGGAAATCTGAGACGAGTGGCGGGCGTAAGGCGGTATCTACGCTGGCACGCGGCAGCGCTAACACGCTCTCTGGGCGAATGTTTAGCCAGATGGTGGATGGGTTAGGTAAATTGCAGCCCCAGTTGCCGCGTGATTCGATCTGCACGGCGAGGATGTTCCCTTCACCCGAACGCACAGCACCCGGCGGAATCGGTGCGCGCAAGCGGTGTGGACTAGGGCGTGTGGCTAACTCGCTGCCCACACCAATATTGATGCTGTTTACGGGCGTGTCGTTCAGGGTCAGGTTCAGGCTGGTCTGCGCCTCTTTGAGCGTATCAGAGTAGTCAAAGACAATCTCGACGTAGGCAGCCTCGCTGACGCGCACACCATTCGGCACAACGAAGCGGAAATCAGCAAACTGAGAGCCGACGCCAAAGGTCGTTGTGTTCTCAATGCCCAAATCGGCAAAGGTCTGCACATCGCGCAGGGTGCTGCCCACGCGCTGCTGCGAGAGTGGACGTACCTCACGGATGATGGCGAGATTGCCCTCCAAACCGAAAGCATCTAGCCTGCCGGCAAAAGCACGCACTGCCTTTTGCAGAGCAAGGTCGGTGCCGCCAGTGAAGAGCATCACAGCCCGATAAGGGTCTTCAGGGTGTGCGATCAACTGCACAATGCCTTCATCAGGCTCAAGCGCCGTTGCACCAACGCTGAAGGTGCCTGCGGTGGCGTCATAGCGTGTGGGCAGCAAATTTGCCGCGTAGAGTTCGTTGATCAGGGCGTTGTTGGCAGGCGTGCCAAGCAGAATCAGGTTGTTGGCACGCCGATTTGCTGCATCCAGTGCGGCAGGTGTTGTCACCTTAAGCTGCACCTGATTGCCCGTTAATTGCCCAATGCCTGCCGCAAGGCTGAGCGCATTCTCCAAATCAGCTTGGGTGAAGGCAGTGGGCAGCACCAAAAGCGCTGTCTCAATTTGGCTGGCGGGCAGGTTGTTATAGAACGGGCGCGGAAAAAGCGCCAAATTGAGCGTGGGCAGCAAGCGCTCATATTCAAAATGCAGGTACGAGAGATCAGAACGCACCACAATGCGCGCTTGCCGATTTGAGTTGCAGTGATCACGGGCATCCATTGCTAAGGTGATGGTTTGCCGTGCGCGATCAGCATTGATCAAATCAGCAGGCAGCGGCACTGCAACCGTCTGCGGCGCATTCATGCTCACCGTATAAGACGCCTCATAGACCAGTTGGTTGTTCAGGCGCACCTCAAAGCGCGTGATGGGCTGCACGGACGTGCCTTCACTGCTGGCATCCGCCCCAGTTTCCACAAATTGCAGGTTCAGATAAAGGGTGTTGTTGCCTGCCAAGCGCCAATTATCAGGCACTTCAAAGCCAAACTGCGCTGAGCCTTGCGGCGAGAAAATCTCCAAATTCCGCACGTTCAGGCTGGCAAGGGCAAACTCCTGCGCGATGAGCGCGCCGCCAACTTGAGTCGGCACAGGTGTGCTGAGCGGTGGCAGCGTCGGTGTGATGCTTGGCGTAAAGGTCGCACGGGACGTTAGGCTCGGCGTGCGGTTGGGTGTTGGTGTCGTCGCGCTCACGATGAGCTGTGCGCTAGGCGCTAGGGCAATCAACAGCCCAAGGCTGGCGATCAGGCTGCGAAGGTGTGCAGATGCTTTTCTCACGGTAACGTTCATCCTTTATCTGTAGGATTGGTGCGGCTTGTCTGCCGCTTGTGCAACAAACGGGCGGTTCTTGTGAGCCGCCCGCGACTTTACGTAAGCTGTGCGCCGCCGCTGCCTACCAACGCGCCGTTGTGGGCGTAGGTGTAGGTGTTTGACTAGGCGTCACGGTGAAAACAGGCAGCGCCGTAGCAGGGCTGCCCGTCACATCAGGCACCAGTGGGCGCGCTTCAGCCGTTGCCGTTGGCGGCAAGCTGCGCGTCTCACGGGTGCGCGTGTTCACCGTCCAGAGTTGGGTTGGGCTGGCGTAGATCACGTTGCCGGGCAGATTAACGGTGCGGCGTTCGATCAGGGCGCGCACAGCGCTCTCTTGCCCAACGCTGCCCGTCCCACTGATGACCAACACAGCGCGCTGTGCAGAAGCAGGGGATGCCAGCAATTGCAGCACGCCAATATCGTAGCCGGGCGGCAGACGGTAAATCACCGAATCGACTACCTGTTCCAACACATCGCTGTTAGGTTGGAAAGGTTGCGGCAAAATGTTATTCAACGCGGCGATATAGCTATTGCGCGTTGGACGCCCTAAGGCAATGATGTGATATGCCGTCAAGTCGGCATCGGGCGGCACTTCGCCCAAGCTAAGGCGTGGCGAGAAGCGTAAGCTGTTGTTCACCGAACTGCCCAAAAACGCCATCAGGCGCAGCATTTGCCCTATTTCTTCGGCGGTCGGCGCGTTCGGCAGCACAAACCAAAGGTCGCTCAGGTCGCTCAGGCGGCTGAATGGCAGCGGAAAGCCGTTCAGCAGCGGCACGCGCACAGGCGAATCATCGGCGCGGCGCGGCAGATAAAATTCGCTCTCTGGGCGCGGCGAAAGCCACACAACCACGCTCGGCGGTGTATCACAGGCAACCGTATCGGTCAGCCCTGAAGAATCAACCTGAATGAGCAGCGAATTGAGCGCGCCGCTGATCACGCTGCTAGGTGGAATGCGCGCCTTGATCTGCGAAATGCGCTCGCCCGTGCGCGGATTGCGTAAAAAGGCGCTGTTCAAGGGTGTCTCATTCATAAAGAGCGTGATCGTTGCGTTGGCATCTGCCAGCGTATCCGAATAGTCAAAGCGCATATCCAGCGCGGCATCATCGGTCAGCACAACACCTTCGGGCATAGTGAAAGTGATCTCGCCAAACTGCAAGCCTGCACCATAGATCGGCACATTCACAAAGCCAAGGTCGGCAAAGGTGACGCGCTCCGCAAGGGCAGCATTGCTATCCGGGCGTGCCGTCTGCCCAATCTGGGAGACGAGCGCGACTGAGCCGCCTAGCCCAATGATGGAAGGCGGTCCGCTCAGCACTTGCACTGCCTTTTGGAAGCCTTCGGGCGTTTGAGCAGTCACAGCGATGATAGCGGTATTTGGATTATCAGGGTTGGCGATGATCTGCGCCACGCCGTCATCAGGCGCAATGCGCGTGCTGCCAACGGTCAGGCTGCCATCAGCGTTTAGCTTGGTTGGGAAGCGATCCGCAGCATAGGCGGCATCAAGCGCAGCGTGCTTGCCGATCTGCCCAACCCAGAGTTGGTTGGCAATGCGATCTGCATCGGTCAGCGCGTCTACCGTCACGGCATACATCCGCAGACGGTTGCGCGAGAGCGCACCGAGCGCCGCGGCAAGGCTGGCAGCCGCTTCATAGTCAATTGCTTCGGGCTGAGCAGGCAGCACAAAGGCAACCGTCTCGTTTAGCACGGCGGGCGTGTTGTTATAAAATGGGCGTGGGTAGAGCGAAAGATCAAGGGGTGGCGGCAGCAAGCGATATTGGAACGCCAAGGCAGAGGTCGCTGCGGCAATCCGCACCCGCGACTCAATCCCGATCAGGCATTGATCGCGCCCTTCAAGGATAAGCTGGATGTTGTGGTCACGCTGGGCGGGATCGCCCATAATTTCGGCGGGCAGCGGCACTTCTATAAGGCGACGCCCTATGTTGGTTGGGGATAGGCTGATGGCGGCAATCGGCACGTTATCCAAACGCACGCGCAGCACCACCGGCGGTATCGCTACAGCCGTTGCTAAACCATCGGATGTGATTAGGAAATAATCTAGATCAAGACGTAGCACATTCGCGCCACTTGCCAGCCAATTATCTGGCACACGGAAGGTGAAGCGGTTGGCGCTTTGCGGTGTGCTTAGCTCAATATCGCCCACATTCAGCGCCGCAAGGCTGATCGCTTGCGCCAACAGCACGTTATTGGGCTGTGCGGTAGGTTGTGCCGTTAGCAAACTGCGCGGCGTGGGCGTAATAGTTGGTGTGGCGGGTGTTGCTGTTGGCGGGCTTTGCAGCGCGTTCAACGGCTCACGGTGGGCGGGCAGAGTTAGCGCTAGGACGCCAAACAGGGCAAGCACAGAAAAAGCAAAGGGAATTTTCTTCATGCGTCTTTCACCTCAGTGCTGCTGTTAGAGGGTAAGCTCAGCGAAGTGTGGTGTGCTTCGCGCAAGTTTTCACGGCGGCGGTTGGTCATGGCTTGCGCTAGGACGCTGGCACTGGCAGCCATCGCAAAGAGCATCCACATATAACGTGCATAGTCGCCATGCAAAAAGATGCTGGTGAGCATGTAGGAGACAATGCCGAGTTGCAGGGCAGCCGTCCATGTGGAAAGATCAGGGCGATCCAGCTCGCGGAACTGCCGCCGTGCGCGTGCCGTGCTGATGAAAAGCGCCACCAAAATGCTGCTAAAAGAGAGGATGCCTAACATACCCATCTCGGCAGCCAGTTCAAGGTAGAGGCTGTGTGCTTGCCGATCTTCAAGGCGTGGGTCTAAGCCAAGCATAGAGGAATATTCAACGTATAACACCTGATAATTGCGCTTGCCCACCCCTAAGATCGGATTTTCAGTGAACATCTGCATGGCGATGATCATCTCGCTAGAGCGACCACGAAAGGATGCTTCTGATTGCGTGCTGGCATTGGCAGGCAGCGCATCGCCAAGTGTTAGCAGGCGATCTACATAACCAGAAGGCATAATCGGCAGCAGCACTGCCAACACCACAACCGCAGTCACACCCACCTTCAGCAGGTTATACTTGCGGTCTAGCACCAGCAAGCCCAAAACAACCACCAACGCCAAGAAGCCACCGCGTGAGTACGTGAAGATCGCCGCACCGACGATCAAGACTGTGCAGATCATCCCGATAAAGCGCCCGTTTGGGCTGACGTCGGTCAACATGCGATAGGCAGCCAATGGGAAGATCATCAACAGAATTTGGGCATAAAAGTTTGGATCATCCAACGGACCGGTAACGCGCAGATCGTCAACATCGCCAATGATCTGATGCACACCGGACTTTGCCAAACCGAAGAAATCGTTACCCGTATCGCCCGTGAAAGTGTGGTACCAACTCAGGCTGGCAATGAAGGCAGCGCTCACAATGAGCGCCCACAGCACCGTTTTGAAGCTCTGTTCCTCATCACATAACTGCACCATGATGATCAGAATGGCGAAATCTTTCAGCCAGTCAATCAAACGATCCAGTGCGGCTGACTGATTGGCTGAGGCAAACAACACCGAGATGGTTGAGACAACGCCATACAGCACCATTGTGGCTTCCACGCCGCGAAAGATGAACGGCTTGCGCTGCAATACAATGCGGTTTGCCAGCACACTGACCAAAATTAAGCCGATCAGCGGTTGGTTAATTTTGGGGATGCCAAAACTGACCTCCAGCGCGTTGGAAAGGTTCATATAGGTGAACACAGCGAGGATATATAAGCCCATCTGTGGGCGCAGCACAACCCACAGCGCCACAAAAGCACCCAGGACGCCACCGGCAATCAGAAAGGCAGAATCGGTGATTGCCATCAGGTAATTGGCGATCAAGACAGCCACCAAGCCAAGCACAAAGGTGCCGAACGGCAGCAGCTCATTCAAGAGGGCATTCCGCCGCACGAAGCGACGGAAGCCGATCAGTCCGCGGGCTAGGGTGGATTGACCGTTGTTGGGCAGGCTGCGCGTCGTACTTGTACTCATTGATCGCGTCGCTCGTCAGGCTGTTCGGCACGCATATTTACCGTGCGCGAAGGTGGGCTGTTTGGCGGTGCACCTTCCTCTAGCAAACGGTCTAGCTCGCTGCTGGTGAAGGGCATATTCATTTCGTCGCCTAAAATGGGTATTTCAGGCTCACTGATTTGAGCATCTAAGGCGAAAGGTTGGGCTGAGGTGCGGATGAGATGCACGTTGTTCTCGCCAGCTTGACGGGCAATTTGCAGCGCTTCATTCGCCTTTGTCAGCATGGCTTGCAGATCAAGGCTGCCGCCACTGCTCTCTACCACGCCAGAATTGACCATGAAGTTAGCGATGTAGGCATCTACATTGAATGTATGTGTGCGAATATCCTGATGCAGGTTCTCGACAATGCGCTCGGCTTCATGTCCAGGTGTTTCGGGCAGCAGAATAGCGAAGGTGTAGCGTCCTAGGTAGGCGATAATATCGCCTGCGCGGATTTTATCTTGCATTCGCAAAGCGGCGGCACGCAGTAAAACATCTTCCACTGTGTCGGGCAACAGCGAGAAATCTTCAGTTGGGATCAGGCGTAACAGCGCCATGCTGAGCGGACGGTTGCGTGAACGGGCGCGGTTAATTTCTTCTGCCAAGCGCTGCTGGAAATAACGTTCGTTATAGACGCCCAGCTTGGGATGTCGAATGGACGCCATCTCAATGCGTTCGGTTGGGCTGCGGAGGTATTCCAGCATAAATGCTAAGCCAACGCCCATCACAAAGCCGATCATGCCGCCCAAAATGCCCTGCTGGGAACGGTTACCGGGCGCCTCCTCAACTTCAGGTGCGTCCAGTTCCTCTAGCCCAACAAAGCTATAAAGTTGTCCGGCACGTGCGGTGCCTGCCACACCAATCGCCTCTGCCAGCCGCCCAACCAGCGAGGCATTCGGTCCGCGTACAATGACCATAATTACGTTAGCTTCGGGCAGCACATTGCAAGCAACGCTGTAGAGGTCCCAGTCAATCAGGGGGGGGTCGATATTGCCAATCTGCATAGCGCGGTCTACGACGGTGCGGCTTTTCATCACCTTGCAGTAAGTCACGAACAGGCGCTGGCGTCCGGTGAAGGTATCCAGCGCGTAAAGGATATCGCCAACGCTGGTCAAACCTTCGCCAAAACGCGTGACATAGGTGGCAGTGGATTGATAGACTAGCGGGCGCGAATAGCTCCAGAACATGGCAAGTGTGAGTGAGATTAAAGTCAGCGGCACAATCAACCACCAACGCTTAATCAAGATTTGTAGATAGTGCCGTAATTCCATGCGTAGGTTCCCCGCTTGCTTGACGTAAAGGTTGCCTGATTTCAGGCAGCCCATAGCGCATTTTACCGCAAGAAACGGCAAAACGCGCATTTTTTATATCTTTTTTACAGAATGAGTATTTGCCGAAACGCCTTTTTTACGGTTTGGGTGGCTTTTCACCGTCAGGTGGGCGGGAAAGCGAGTCGAACTTGCTCAACGTGGAAAAACGGCGCGGTTCAGGCGTGGGTGGCGGCGGCAGCGGGCGTGTATCCACTTTGTGATCAGGTAATTTAGGCAGGAGGGTTGTGTCGCCGCTGCGTTGTTCAGCAGGGACAGTGGTCAATTGGAGTTTATCTGTATCACGGCGAGGCAAACTGCCAGTCTGTGTGCGAGCCACTAGGCGATTGGTGCCGCTGCGCGATGGTGCAGGTTCGGGGGGTGGTTGGGCTGCCTCAAATTGTTTGGCGGCAAGCACTGCCTCTGGCGTGCCGATGTATTTTAGGGCAGCGGCAGCAGTTTTCGCCACGATGGGCGAAGGGTCTTTCAGGGCGTTAATAAGCGGCTCGGTTGCCCAGACCGCCTTTAGCTGCCCAAGCACAGCGGCAGCGTTGCGGCGCACTTGCCAATCGTTGCGGCGCAAGGCAGCAAGCAGCGTCACGACGGCGGGCGCGCTCTCCAGCTTGATGAGCGCTTCAGCCGCCGCAAGGCGCACTTTGGCGGGCTGGGCAAGGTTACGAAAGACCATGATCAGCGGTTCGGCGGCGTGCCGATCCCCAAGTTCGCCAAGTGCCTCACAGGCAGTGATGACATCTTCATGGCGGACGCTGTTCAGCATCTTGGTTAAGCCGCGCACGTCGCGGTTTTTCACCATAAGTTCAACGTGCAGGTCGTGATCAAGGTATTGGAGTGCGGCTGAGATTGCCGCATGAACCTGCCAATCATTTTCAATGACCAATTGTGCCTGTAGGGCTGGCACTGCCTGCCAGGCGCTCAGCGCACGCAAGGCAGCCACCGCGCCGCGCCGCACAGAGGGATCCGTGTAGCGCAGGGCGGCGATCAACCCATCTACATCACGTTTGGTCTGCAAAAGCCAAATATTCGGTGCAGCCATAGCGCCACTCCTCAAAAATTAACAACAGTGCCTGAGCAATTCTTAAAGCAAGCCCGCACGTTGGAGTGCGCCTTCCACCTCATCACTGTTTGGCTGAAGATCGTTGGCAACGCCAAATGGTGCGCCGCGCTCCGCCGCATAAGCAGGCAGGGCATTCAGCGTGGCACGCGCCACTTCAGGCGGCACCGCATTGGGGCGCAAGCCCGCGCTTTCTAGGGCAGTCCGCAGCGGCGCAGCGTCTTTTTTATGCAGGGCAGAGGTGAGCAAGATGCCTGCCGCCACACGCTCTGCGTAGGGAACGACTGCTCCTTCGGAGTGTGCCGCAGCGGCTTCTGCAAATAAATGCTCTGTGCCACGTGAGGCACGTTGATGCCCAAGTAAATTGTCTAACTGAACGGTCAAGCATAACAAATCTACGAGGTTGGTCAGCGCTTCTGTTTCGCCTTTGCCCACGCCCGCTGCAATCTTAAGTGCTTGCGAGGCAATGCTCGCCGCAATCGAGGCAGCCCAAGGCAGGAAGCGCGTTTCAAGCTGGGTTTGATTTTTCTGAGCGGCATAGCCCCAGTCCATCAGGGCGGTGATGATCGAGAAGACATCTACCGCAGCAGAGGCGGGCAGCGTTTGGCTGATCAGTGGCACATCAAGGATGACTTCAGCAGCCGCGCCTGTCACAATCTTTTGCCCATCAAGGCTGATGTGTGGGGTAAACAGATCAGCAGTCGTGAGTGCGTGTGGCACAACAACCAGCGGCTTTTTGCTCTGGCTTGCCACATACTTCGCGGCGTTGAGGGCTGTTGAATTGTCGCCAACAGTGTAAATGACCGCCACTGCCGAAGGCAAACTGTGTGCGAGATAGTCGAAAAAGGCGCGGGTGTTTTCAACAGGCGCGGCTTGCACCAAAAGCGGCAAATTCAGGCTGCCGCGCAGCGTTGCCCAGTCTGTGGTAGAGGCAATTAGGGCGGCGGGACGATCTTCATGCACACCGCTTAGGGCTGCAAAGCGAAGGGCAGGTAAAGGCAGAACATTCATAAGTGTTGCGGCGCACAGCAGGCAATGCGCCATACTCCTTTCGGGTGCAGAATACGTTATAGAGTGTAAACCAAATCGCGCAGAACGTCTAGTAAGAGGGAAAGATAAGGTGTGACAAAAACAAGTTGCGGCTTGCCCACCTACATGAGGAATCGTCTCCGTGAACTTTGCTGCGGAATCTAACCTAAGGCGTAGCCGTACCCATTCCTTGACGCCGAACGCGCCCACACGCCCTCGACCGGATCGCGGGTGAGGAGGAGTCCGTGCGTCGGGGCGTAGTGTTTGTTTTGAAATGAGTTCTACTTATTCCCAAAGATTTGACTTCGCTGCATGAACAATGAGTCAAGTTATTTCTGGGGAATCAAAGGCATCTCGCCACTTTTGTATGTCGTGAACTGCTTCCAAAAATTCTTCTGCAAAAGGTGTTTCAATGTATCGTTCCAGATAGCTTTCTAAAAGATCAATTGTCGCTTGATCCAGAAGCCAGCTGATTAACTGCTGTCTCTGGCGAGGATAGTCTCCCCAGTTTGGATTATAAGTTGCGCTACTTGCTAAATGTGCAAGGTTTTTACCAGACTCAATAGAAACCCTATCATCTTTCCAGAGATCAAGAAATGGCTGCAAATTTTCGTAAATCTGAGCTAACCCACATAAAATCTCGTCAGGGTAATATGGTGCAGGGAAACTGTTTAAGCACATTTTCCAAAATTCCATCAGAAAAACGTCAAAAGATGCTTTTTCCAGCGCAGTAAATCCAATGAAAGAAACACTCAATGTAAACTCATGAGGCGACCAGAATATATCATATGCACCCTGAGCAAAAAGTTCACTTATTCGCGGCAAAAAATATCGAAAATCTGCTTCTGTACCACAATGCCAAGCATAATTAGCATATAATGCCAGCTCCTCAACAGTTAACGCCTTCAACGGCTTTGATTTTAAGACTCGCACTTGTTCTGGCATTAGCCAGCTACATTCTCCAAAGCGTGAACTGGGAAATCCTGCTCCATCAAATACTGTGTATAATCCTTGAATGGCATCTTTCAGAGGTTGTGGAAAGTCAATATTCAGTATCACAACATCTATACCTTACTTTGATGGTAAACACGATTGTCGTCGAATACAAAAATATAGAGATTTCGACAGTAACTTAAGGTTGCCATATTGTACGCATTACACTGATGCACAATTGAGGATTCGAAGCGCACATTCTCCCAATGTGTCCAGTAACTGTTACAGATGAATGTACAGTAGTTCCTCCAAGCGCAAAGCACATTCCTACCACATACGGCGATAAGATGCCAACGAGTATCCATATAGCAGAAGGATCGTTGCTCCCAGAAGGTATGAGATTCCCATGTCCATACGGAAAAGGTGGTTCTGGAGCGGCTTGCAGTTGAGGCATTTTATCTATCATAAACTCGCCCAATGGTTCATCCGTAACAAGCACCCATGTTGGTGGAGTAACATGAGGTTCTAGACTTTTGGCGCGTGCTGGAAGTGGCATTTTCATAGAGGCATATTCGAAAACTCGATATGGCAAACGATCAGGACATTGTTTGCATAAAAAGTAGTTAAGCGCATGCATAAGATTTTTCTGCTTTGTTCGAAATTCTTCCACATGACTCCAAACAGTCATTTTGTTCCTCGGATCACCCTTTGACAAAAAAGGATCACCTAAAGGCAGTCCCAATCGGTCTGCTAATTGTTCTTCAATGCGTTTCTGCAACTCTTGTGTTAGACGGTAAATCAACCTTAGCAAATCGTTGCGGCAATCTACACCCTTTGAGATAAAACTGTTCCAAAAACCTTCTTTTTTATAAAAATTATCACAATCGGCTGCAACCTGTTCTCCACTCAAATCCACCCAATTGGTCGGATTGCCCTCTACGTAGCCGTACCCATTCCGTGACGCCGAGCGCGCCCACACGCCCTCGACTGGATCGCGGGTGAGGAGGAGTCCGTGCGGCGGGGCGTCATAGCGCGCACGTAGGTAGAGCAGCCCGTTGGGATCGGCGTGCTTAGGTTGTTAAAGAGCGCCCATTCCGTGACGCTGAGCGCTCCGTCACGCCCTCATGCGGATCGCGGGTGAGGAAGAGTCCGTGCGGTGGGCTATAGTAGCGCGCACGTAGGTAGAGCAGCCCGTTGGGATCGGTGTGACTAGGTTGTTAAAGAGCGCTCATTCCGTGACGCCGACCGCGCCCACACGCCCTCATGCGCGTCGCGGGTGAGGAACAGTCCGTGCGGTGGGACATATTTGATACGCTACTACTTTAATTCGTCTTCTGAAATCCACTCGTAATATCCACATTCATATAATTTGGAGCGAACCTCTTCGATAGCTTCGCCACTTGGACGCAAATCGTCTTCTATGCCATAGACTTCCGTTATCAGAACTTTTTCATATGGATTGTTTGTAAATGCTGCTATAACGCGAGCTACTGAGCGAAAAGACATATGCTCACGCAGCACAGCTAACAATGGCAAATAGTATTGTTCCTCAACACCCTGTGGAAAGGCACACAGGAGCATTTGATATGTGTGATGAAGATGCTCAGGTAAATTTATGGGAATCATGTGATCAGTTCCCTCTTATCCTTGCGGGCGGAAATACCTTGTGTAAAAATTCTACCCCTTGATGCCTCGCTGCATTCGGAGCTCTTCGGTCAGTGGTCAAAGTTTCAATACCTAATCTATCTCCTGTACCAAAAATTATAATATCAGATAGTTCGAGATTATTGGTAGGCTTTAGACTCAATGAACGATAAGATGGATTGTCTGGTATTAATTGAAGTCGTTGCATCAAAGACATGAAGTTTTGTAACTCTTGGTGTCCCATGTAAGGTTTGACTTGATCAAATTCTCTTATAGCAGTGTTTGTGACCATAAGCTTGCGGGTTCCAATATACGCTTCCAGTTCGTTACGACTAGAGTAGTCAGTTACAACTAATGCGGTGATAATTCCTGTATCCAAATTCACCGCATGAATTGGTGTGGGCGTCCATGTCGGCGTAGGGACCGCCGTTGCTGTAGCTGACGGTGTGGTAATTGCTGTCGCTGTGGCAGTTGCCGAAGGGTTGGGGGCAGGATTATCAGGTGCAGGTGGAAGACCATCTCTGTGGTTAGGACGGGTGGGCGTTAATGTAAGCGTGGGGGTGAGAGTAACGGGACAATGTGTGGTATCGGGAATTATTTGGCGTTCGATGCCCGGCAGGACGATCTCAGGGGCTTGGACGGCTGCCACAGCGCCAGCAACGAGTGCGGCAAAGGCAATCCCACAGTCACGGGCAGCGGCTGCACAAGCAGCCATATCCAGCACAGGACCGTCAAAAGGAAAAGCCATTGCAGCCGCGCAAGCGAAGGCTGTTGCAACACACAGCCCACTCGGATCAGTCCAATTGGTCGGATTGCCCTCCACGTACCCGTACCCATTCCGTGACGCCGAGCGCTCCGTCACGCCCTCGTGCGGATCGCGGGTGAGGAATAGTCCGTGCGGCGGGGCGTAGTAGCGTGCCCGCAGGTAGAGTAGCCCGTTGGGATCGGTGTGTTCGCCCGTGAAGCCAAGCGGCGTCTCGGACGTGGTGTGGTACGGCACGCCGTAGGGATCATAACTTAGGTTGTTAAAGAGCGCGCCGTGCGCGTCGCTCATGTCGCGCACCGAGCCTAGCCCGTCGTAGAGGAAGTACGCCCACGCCGCGTCGCTCTGCTGCGCCACGATGTCGTGTCCGTGCAGGTAGCGCCGCGTCGTGCTGCCTGTCGTCTCTGCCAGCACCTGCGTCAAGCCCGCCTGCAAATCCAGCAGGTAGCTCGTCGTGACTGCCGCGGCGGTCTGCGTCAGGCGTGCGCCTAGCCCGTTGTAGGTGTAGCTCACACCGCCCGCGCTGGTCAGGCGGTCGGCATCATCATAAGTGTAGCTCAGCGCGCCATCGCTCAGCAAGTTCCCGTTCGGGTCGTAGCTGAAGGGCGTTCCGTCGGCGCTGGTCAGGCGGTTGGCAAGGTCGTAGGTGTAGGCGGTCAGCGTTGGGACGCCCGCGATGGTCGCCGTTTGCGCGGTGCGGTTGCTGCGTAGGTCGTAGGTGTAGGCGTAGGCGCGCTCGGCTTGCCCGTCGTGGCGCACCTCGCGGTCAAGCGTCTCCACCAGACGGCTGAGCGCGTCGTAGCGGTGGCAGAGCTGGCGGTTCGCCAAGCCCGTGTGCTGCCCGTCCCAGTCACCGACCATGGGCAGGTCACCCGTCGTGCCGAAGCCCAGCATGATGACCGTATTATCCGCGTTCAGCAGGCTCAGGAAAAAGCCCGATCCCGTCGGACGATAAATGCCGATGGTGTCCGCGCCGTCACCGTCCCAATCGCCTGCCAGCGGCGTGTCGCCCGGATCGCCGAACCAGTATTCGCTGACTGCATCCGGGGTGCAGTTACAGAGTGTGTTGGTTAAGAAGAACCGCGCCGTGCTGGGATTGTAAATGCCGATGCTATCCGCACCGTCGCCGTCCCAGTCGCCCATGATGGGTTTCCAGTCCGTGCCGCCAAAGACCATTGTATAGTCTGTATCGCCGCTGAGCGCATTCCGCAGATAGAACGCGCCTGTGGCAGGGCGGTACACGCCGATGCTGTCTATGCCATCGCCGTTCCAATCGCCCACCAGCGGCACATCGCCCGGACTGCCAAAGACAAAGATGTGGTCGGCACTGCCTGCCTCCAGCGTGTTCTTCAGATAGAAGATGCCGCTGCTGGTGTTGTACAGCCCGACCCCCGTCTTGCCGTCACCGTCCCAATCGCCTGCCAGCGGCAGCAAGGCATCGCCGCTGCCAAAGCCGAAGTCGAGGTCGGCAAAGCCTGTGGTGTTGCTGTTGCGAAGGTAGAATGTCCCTAAGCCAGTGGTAGACCGACGGTAAACGCCGACGGTGTCGCTGTTGTTGTCGCTCTCCCATGCCAAGGCTGCCATGCCTTCACAAGTTGGCGCGTCGGGGGTGCCCGTCAGGGCGGCAAGCGTCCGCGCCGTCTCTGTGGGGCTGGCGGCAAGGGTCGCGGTTGGGTCAGGCGTTGGTGTGCCTTCAGGTGGTGCAGCATCCGCTGCGGGCGTGCGGTCACGCGGGATGAAGGTCGGTGCCAGTTCGGGCGTGGCGGGTGGTGCGGCAGGCGGTGGTGGCGGCTGAAGGTTGGGCTTCTGCACGGTGATGCTGCGCGCTTCCAGCACGACGGTACGGTTGCCCAAGGGGTCGTGCGTGTAGGTGTAGCGCGCCAACACTTGCTGCGTGTCCGTGCGCGTATAGCTCAGGCTCAACAACCTGCCGTCATCATCGTAGGTCAGGTCTGCCTTGAGCTGGTTGGGCAGCCTAATCTCGCGCAGTTGGTTGGCAGCATCATAGCTGTAGGTAAGGTCAGGGGTGCTGGTGTCCCAATCGCTGACCGCTGTCAGGCGGTTGAGGGCATCGTAGCTGTAGGTGGTGGTCAGGGCGTTGGGATAGTGCAGCGCCGTCCGCCGTCCTGCGGCATCATAAGTGTAGCCGACGGTCTGGTTGACGGGGTCAGTTACCGCCGTAACACGCCCTAACCCATCATGGCTGAAGGTCGTGCTGCCCACACCATCACTCATGCTCAGGCGCTGCCCTGCACGGTCATAGGCAAAGCTGACGTTCAGGGCGCTTTGGGTTGGGAAGCCGAGTGCGGTTAAGCGATCAGCACCGTCGTAGGTGAAGGTGCGCGTCAGTGGTTCGCCACTCAGCGCACGTTCACGCGGTGCTTGGATGCCAACCACACGCCCTAGCACGTCGTAATCGGTGCGCCATTCGTCATCCTCAGCGGTCAGTGCGCCGTTTAGGTGCGTGCGGCGGTTCAGGCGGTCATACTGGTAGGTGATCTCGCTGCCTTGCGGCATTTCTAGGCGCACCAAATTGCCCGCCACATCGTAGTGATACTTCACCGAGATATTCGCATCAGGCGCAGCAGGATCGTTGTGCGTGCCGTCGGTATCGTTCTCGACCACTTCAATTAGGCGTCCGAGCGCATCATAGCTGAAGCGGGTGCGGACGCCCTTTGCATTGGTGCGGGCGGTCACACGCCCTAGCGCGTCGTAGGTCGTGCTGTCGGTGAAGCCGAGCGCTGAAGTGCTGCTCACTTGGCGGTTGAGCGTATCATAGCTGAACGTGGTTGTGCGGTTGAGGGGATCGGTCACCGTCAGCAGGCTGCCCAGCGCGTTATAGGTGTAGTGCGTCTCCAAATCGAGCGCATTCTTGGCGGTGACGGTGCGTCCCAAACCATCGTAGGTACAGGTTGTGCTGTGGTTGTTGGCGTCGGTGCGCTGCACCACGCGCCCAAGCGCGTCATAGCGGCTCTGGGTGATGCTCGGTGGCGTGCCGCCGAAACTCTCAGCGTTTTGGGCAATCGCCAGTGTGCGGTCTACACCATCGTAAGTATAGCGGGTAACGCGTCCCAGTGGATCACGGCTTTCGTAGACGCGCCCCAGCACGTCGTAGACAGTCTCCGTCACCAAGTTCTCGTCAGCAGCACTGCCAGCGGGCAAGCTGCTGCACAAGGCATTGAAGGTGCTGCTATCTTGAGGATCGCTTGGCGTGGCATTCTGAATGCGCTTGACCTGCCGTCCCAGCGTGTCGTAGCAGAAGAGCGTGATGCGGTGGAGTGGGTCTTTGGTATACCACACATTGCCGAGTAGGTCGTAGTGAGTGCTGAAGATGACGTCTTGGTCAGGTGGATCATACTCAGGATGGTTAGGATTGTAGATGTGCGTACCATTTTGATAGTTGTAAATTGTCTCAATTGGGCGATTCAATTCATCGTAGACGTAGGCAACTTTCACATTGGCAGCATCAATGACTGCTTCGACATTACCGTTTTTGTCGTAGGAGGTCTCTGTGATGAGGTTTTCAGTGGCGTGCGGCGGATTGGTGCGCTCCAAAGCGCAGACCGCCTCATGCGTCAAGCTGGCAGGCGTCACATTCTGCACAGTGCGGAAAGGGCGGTTAAGGGCATCGTAGCAGGTCTCAGCACGCTGCCCGAGCGGATCGAGCGTGCTGATAAGGTTTCCGTTCGGGTCGTAGGTCAGATCGGTGATGAGGTCGTTTTCAGGGTCGGGCGTGCTGCTGCGCGCCATGCTGCACAGCACCGCGTAATCTGCGCCGACCGCAGCATTTTGCACGCTGCGAACGGGACGGTTGAGGCTATCATAGCAGGTAACCGCACGCCGTCCGAGTGGGTCAATGGTGCTGATCTGGTTGCCATTCGAGTCGTAGGTATAGTGCGTGCTAACGTTTACATCGGCACTCGGCGGCTCATTCTCGATGTAATTCTGCGTAACACTGGTCAGGCGATTCAGGCTGTCGTAGGTGTGCAGCGTCACACGACCGAGCGGGTCGGTCGTCTTGATGAGCCGTCCGCCGAAGTCATAGTCCAGCACTGTGATGAGGTTCTGGTCAGGCTGTGCAGGGTCAAAGACTTCGGTATCCCGTGCGCCAACCGCATTCCGAATCGTCTTGATAACATCGCCCGCAGCGTTGTAATAGGTGCGATCTGTGCGGTAGATTTCCTCGCTGGCAGCATCCAGCCCTATCACGCGGCGGGTCTCTATGAGGCGACCCACCTCGTCATACAAGAAGCGGGTGATGAGGTCGTGGTCAGGCTCAGCGGGATTAAATTGCCCATCCACATAGCCCGCAATGCTGTGGGTGCGGCGTCCTGCACCATCATAGGCGTGGACGGTGCGGCGCAGCACAACAGGCGGTGCAACAGTGGCATCCAGCAGGGTTTCCTCTGCCAAGTAGCCCGCTGCGGTGTAGGTGAACTCACGACGCAGTCCCAGCGCATCCACCACGGCTGTGGGCAGGGTGGGGAAGGCGCTATCCTCATAGAAATAGAAGGTGCGGTTGCCAAGGGCATCTACCATCTCGGTCAGCAGGGTCGGCTGGCTGGGGTTGCCATAGATGTATTGCGTTTTGTTCTTAAGCGCATCTTCGACACCCAGCAGGTTGCGTCCGCTGGCATCCCAGTCAAGGCGGCTTTGGTTGCCCTTACCATCAGTGTAGGCAGCGGGACGATAATGATTACCACGCACAATGGTGGTGTTGTAATTCTGGCTGTTGTCGCTGTAATCCACACCCATGAAGGCGTTGTTGGCATCATAGCGGTAGGTTTGCTGTTGCCCGTTGGCATTGGTTAGCACAATGGCACGCGGATTGGTGTAGTCAATGGCGACCACGCGCTTTTCCTCAGCGGCGTTGCCTTGCCATTGTTCAATCACGCGATCTTGGGCATCGTATACCTGCCGCTCAACGATGTTGCCGTTCGGGTCAATCACAGCGGTCAGGCGGAAGGCGCCTGCTTGCGACTGGGCAGCCTCGTAGGTGTATGCCCAATTTCCGCCGCGCAGGTTGCTAACACTGGTCAGGTTGCCGTCCGTATAGCTGTAGGTCACACTTTGCAGCAGCGTGCTGTCGGCAACAGTCTCCGCTCTGACCTCAACGAGGCGTGTGGGCGTGCCAGCATAGGTAAAAACGAGTTGTGTCACACCATCGCTGACAGTGGCAAGGTTGCCGCCTCCGTCGTAGGTCAGGCTGAGCGCGTCCTCAATATCAGCGTCCGCTTGGCTAATGATGCGAATGAGCTGCCCTGAGAGGTTGTAGAGATGGCGCGTCTGGTCGCGGAAGGTGAGCTGGTAGATGGCGGCGGTCAGCGGGTCACTGTCATGGTCAACCATCTCCAAGCGCCCTAGGAAGCCCACCGGTGTGATGAAGGTGCCATCCGTCTTCTGATGGAAGGTGTAGCGGCTGCCATTCACCATCTGCACAACAACTTTCCGGTTAGGTGCATCCGGTATTAGATAAGCGTTGTAGTTATGCGTTCAGCCCTGACCGAGCATCTCGTCTGACCAGCGGGTGCGGTATTGTGAATAATCGCGGCGGAAGGTCAGCGGCAGGCGGCGTCCGCGCACGCTGAGGTCGCTTTGGCTGTAGGTGTAGTTGCCTGTCTGCGGGTTGATTGGACCTGCCACCATGACGTGGGCTTGTTGGGCAGCCAGCGAGTCCACACAAGAAGAACAGTCGCCCGCACCGGCGATGTTGTCAGGATCAATGGGCGCTCCGGGCTTGAATTCCCAGGAGAGGATATCATGGTTGTAATATGTCCAACCAGCCGCCGCAGTAAAACCTACCCATGCACGCCCTTGTTCATCTACTATATCTGAAAAGTCAACGTCTTTTTTCTCTAAAGACCAAACAACATTATTATTTTGTGATAAAAAGATATAAAGTATTTGATTGGTAGCATTGTAAACAATTTTTACTTTTTGAGTAACATTACCTATAAGTGGTTGCGTGGTATGTGGAAAATTATAGTCATTAGGATTTGATGTTTGATGTATAATAGTATTCGGATTTTGATGTTTGGTATGAATGCTTATATGCAGGCGTCCATTAGGCGGATTACAATTGGAATACGGATGGTTATCGCTATGTTCAGGATTACAAAATACATCAAATGCTACTGCAAGACTTTTAGGGATACCTCCACCTAAGGTGTTATCGCCTCCAAATCCCATTCCACCACCACCACTGGTTGCTAAAGCATTTACCGCGTGGTTTTGAATGACGAATGCCAAACCATCAGCCGCTGGATTGCTATGTAATGGTTTTGAAATTTTGAATTCAAAAGTGGTCTCAAATCCACCAGCAATAAATTGTTTTGTACTATACCAAGCCGAACTTCTGGAAGAACTGCCTTTGACTAAGCCCAACGCACCTTCCGCAATAATGGGTGCTGGTTGATCAGGATCAGGTCTGTTCGAACCCCCTTCAACTCCATAATTAGTGCATAAATGGTTTTGGATAAAACCGGTAAAAGTATTAAATGTGAATCCTGATTTAGAACCAGTTTCAAGCTCAACATTGGTTGCGGGACATTTCATATTTTGGTTTTGCTGAAACAGAGCATTTTCCTCTGTCACGGGCGCGGTACGTGCTACGCGAGGCGGTGGATAGCTAGACTGCTGATCGGTTGTCACAGCGGGAATGTGGCGCGGTGCAGTTGCAGCGACTGGGGTGAGCGGTAAAACGATGAGGCTTACACAGGTTATCACAAACAGAAGTTTTGTATATGCACGTGCCAGCAACCGCATCATATTTCCTTAATCTAAGGGGCTAACCATATCTATAATTATCGCTTGCTGTCAGCACTGTCAAGAAATATTTATTCATGCGACAGTCGCCAACCCAACGGTCGTCGTTACATGGATGCCCTCGCTTTCTTCGCAATGTGCAGATCATGCGCCGCCCATTGTTCATCGGTTAAGTCATGTCTGCTCACGCTTCTATTTTTAGCGTCGGTCGGCATTTTTGAAATGGGTTCTCGTCAAACCAATTTGGGCTGTTTTGAATCCCTCTCCACGCAAAGCGCATGGAGAGGTTTTGTTATCGCTTTTTGATACGGTTTCTAACGCTTTTCCAAGCAATTGCAATGCAAAGTGTGCTATAGTCTTAAGCACACACGACGCACGCAATCAGCAGGAGCAACTTCAGTATGGGCAAACCGAACAAGCCAAACATCGCCGCTCGACTTCGTGAGCTGCTAGACGAACTTGGTCGCCTTTTGAAGCCACCGAAGGTCGTGCCAGCGCGTGTGCCTGTTCGCAACCGTCCCGTTCCACAAGAGCCGCACCGCTAGCCATTCAAAACACCTTCTGCTGCATTCATAAGAGGTCAGGTTCGTTCATGAACCTGACCTCTTTTCGTGTTAGGATTATCAGCTATATCGCAATGAGGGGGAAACGATGCCAGATAAGTACACACCGCAGGAAATTGAGCCGAAATGGCAAGCGCAGTGGGCGGAAGATAAGCTCTACCGTTCGCTGGTGGATGGCAGCCGTCCTAAGCATTACGCGCTGACCATGCTGCCCTACCCAAGCGGCGAGCTGCACATTGGGCATTGGTATGCCATGGCGCCATCCGATGCGCGTGCGCGCTATATGCGGATGCGCGGCTATAATGTGCTGTTTCCGATGGGCTTTGACGCCTTTGGTTTGCCTGCTGAGAATGCCGCTATCAAAAACCGTGTTCATCCTAAGAAGTGGACCTATGCGAATATCGCACGGATGCGTGAGCAAATGCGCTCTATGGGAACGCTCTTCGATTGGGATCGTGAAGCTATTAGTTCAGACCCTGAATACTACAGATGGACGCAGTGGTTCTTCCTGAAGTTCTACGAGAATGGCTTAGCATACCGCCAGCGTGCCAGCGTGGATTTTTGCCCAAACTGTAATACCACCTTGGCGCGGGAGCAGGTCTGGGGTGAGGATCGTCACTGCGAGCGCTGTGGTACGCCAGTTATCAAGAAAGACTTGGAGCAGTGGTTCTTCAAGATCACCAACTACGCCGAAGAACTGCTGGATCATCCTGTGGCGTGGCCTGAAAAAGTGAAGGTGATGCAGACCAACTGGATTGGGCGCAGCGAAGGCGCGCACGTCACCTTCCACACCGAACAGGGCGATCCGCTGCTGATCTTCACCACGCGCCCAGACACGCTGTGGGGCGCAACATTCATGGTGCTGGCGCCTGAACATCCGCTGGTGCAGAAAGTGACCACTGCCGATCAGCGCGCTGCTGTAGAAGCGTACATTGCACAGGCGCAACGCCAGAGCGAAATTGACCGCACGGCGGCTGATAAGGAGAAAACAGGCGTCTTTACCGGCGGCTACGCGATCAATCCTGTGAATGGCGAGCGCATTCCAATCTGGATTGCCGATTATGTGCTGATGACCTATGGCAGTGGCGCGATCATGGCGGTACCAGCGCATGATGAACGCGACTTTGCCTTTGCGCGCAAGTTCAGCCTAGACGTGCGCACCGTCATCCAGCCTGAAGGTGAAACGCTGGACGGTGCGACCATGCCCGAACCGTTTTTGGGTGATGGCGTTATGGTGAATAGTGGGCATTTCAATGGCACGCCGACTGCTAACAATCAGGCGATCAACAGCGTGATTAACTGGCTGGAAACGCAGGGCATAGGCAAGCGCGCTGTGAACTATCGCCTGCGCGACTGGCTGATCAGCCGCCAGCGCTACTGGGGCGCACCAATTCCGATCATCTACTGTCCAAGTTGTGGCACTGTGCCTGTACCAGTAGATCAACTGCCTGTGCTGCTGCCCGACGATGTTGAATTCATGCCGACGGGCGAATCGCCGTTGAAATCGCACCCTGCCTTCCTGAATACCACTTGCCCGAAGTGCGGCGGCAAGGCACAGCGCGAGACGGATACGATGGATACCTTCATGTGTTCGTCGTGGTACCAACTGCGCTACCTGAGTCCACACTACGACGAAGCGCCCTTCGATCCTGAAGAAGCCGCCTACTGGCTGCCTGTTGATCAGTATACCGGTGGCATTGAACACGCCACCATGCACCTGATGTATACGCGCTTTTTCACAAAGGCAATGCGCGATTGCGGCATTTATAAAGATGCTGCTGCACGCCGTAAGCCCAACCAACCGCCGATTGACCATGAGCCGATGTTGGCGCTCTACAATCAGGGCATGATCTTGGGCGAGCCGATGGAAGGCAGCTACATTGCCGCCTTTGGCGAATGGCAGGGCGAAACGCTGATCACCAATAAGATTGTGGTGATGGATGAAGAGGCTGCCAAAGTGATGCAGGAGGCTGAGAACATGGTCAACGACCTGATCAGCGGTTTGGATGACATTGCCCGTGCCTTTGGCGAAACTGAGGCTTCTACACCGATGACCACCGCCATTGGCGAGATCATCAAGCGCAGTGATAACGTGATTGTGATTGAGCGTTTGAACGGTACAGAGGTGACGCTGGAACTGACCGAAGATGCGCCCATTGTGGATCGCGCTGGCAACGAAATTCCGATCAAAGCGCTGCGCTACCGTTTGGGTGTGGAGAAGATGAGCAAGAGCAAGGGCAACGTCGTTGCGCCGGATGTGTTGGTGGCTCAGTATGGCGCTGATGTGGTGCGCGGCTACCTGATGTTTGCCTTCCGTTGGGAGAGCGGCGGTCCGTGGGACTCACAGGGTATTCAAGGTGTGGTGCGCTGGCTGAACGATGTCTGGAATGTGGTGACCGATTCGCCCAGCGTGGCAGGTGAGGTGGATGAGAAGGCAAGCCGTGCGCTGCGCCGCAAAACACACCAAACCATTCAGCGTGTGGGCGAAGGCTTAGAGACGTTCAGCTTTAACACAGCCGTTGCCGCGCTGATGGAACTGAAGAACACGCTGCTGGCTGCCCGCAAAACGCCTGTCTGTGGCACGGCGGCATGGCAAGAGGCAATTCGCACCATGCTGCTGCTGCTGGCGCCCATCACGCCGCATATTGCAGAGGAATTGTGGCAACACATTGGCGAGGCATATAGCATCCACAATCAGGCGTTCCCCACCTTTGATCCAGAAATCGCCAAAGACGATGAGATCACGCTGGTTGTCTCGGTCAATGGCAAACTGCGCGCACGGCTGCAAGTGCCAGCCGGCTTGCCCGAAGCTGAGGCAGTGGCGCTGGCGCTGGCATCGCCCGATGTGCAGAAGTTCATCAATGGCGGCGCGCCGAAGAAGGTAATCTACGTCGCTGAGCGCGGCATGTTGAACTTGGTGTTCTAGCCCGTGTGTGGTACGGCGCGGTGTTGCGCCGTACCCTCCTCAATTTACCCACAACCTAGAACTCATTTCAAAAACGAATAAAGGGTAAGGTTGAGAGAGAAGCCCTCTCGAAACCACCGCCTATGGAGCGTGTAATGCGCACGCCATAGGCAAAAAACCTACAACGCCACTCAAATTTTGAAACAGCTTCTAGCCAATGTGTGCAATCTGCGGGTAAAATACGCCCAAATTGACCGCCACGTTTGATTGTGCTGCAAGCGGCTGAACACACTAGGTTAACCATGCGCATTGGATTCATCACTGGCGAATACCCGCCTATGGAAGGCGGTGTGGGCGCTTTCACCCGCGAACTAGCAGTCGCACTGGCAGGGCTTGGGCATGAGGTGCATATCCTGACCCACCAACAGGCACGCCACGCCCGCGAGGCAGGCATCCGTGTAGCGGGTGAAGTGCGCGACTGGAATTGGGCAGCCTTGCTGCAAGCGCAACGTTGGGCGCAGCAGCATCGCCTAGAGGCAATCAACATCCAGTATGAGGCAGCCGCCTTTGGCAAAAGCGCGCCACTGGTACATTTGTTGCCAAGCCGCCTGAGCAACTTTGCCACTATCACCACCTTTCACGACTTGCTGGTGCCATATCTGTTCCCTAAAGCGGGCGGTTTGCGCTATCAGGCACTGCTCAACCTTGCCCGAACTGCCAAGGGCGTTATCGTGACGAATATTCAAGATGAGCAGCAGCTTGCTGAAGAACAAGGTATCGCGCCCATGCGCCGCATCCCGATTGGCTCCAACATTGCGCCGATGACGCCACCTGATTACGACCGTGCCGCGCTGCGTGCTGCACTCGGCATACCTCCTGATGGCATATTGATCGGCTATTTCGGCTTTCTGAACGCCAGCAAAGGCGCCGCTTGCCTGCTGCGCGGCGTGGCGCACGCAGTGCGGCAAGGTGTGAATGCTTATTTGATCCTGATCGGTGGGCGCGTTGGCAGCAGCGACCCAACCAATGCCGATTATGCCGAAAGCGTGGACGATTTGATCGTGCGTTTGCACCTGCGTGAGCGCGTCAAACGCACCGGCTTTGTGGAGAGCGCCGCCGTCAGCGCGCACCTGCTGGCGTGCGATATGCTGGCGCTGCCCTATGTGGATGGCGTCTCATTCCGACGCGGATCATTCATGGCAGGTTTGGCGCATGGCTGCCCGATCATCACCAGCACGCCTGCCCTGCCCATGCCCGAATTACATCACGGTGATCACGTCTACCTTGTGCCACCGGAACAGCCTGAAGCACTCGGCGAGGCAATTCGGACGTTGGCGCTGGATGCCAAGCTGCGAACGCGGCTGGGTGAATATGCGCGCCTGCTCTCAGAGCAGTTCACCTGGACGCGCATCGCACAGCGCACCGCCGATTTCTTCCTTGAAGTGCTAAGCGGAAACGCTGATCTATGACTCCGCTCGCACGCCTGATTTTAGCCGTTTATCTGCTGTTTGCACTGCTCTACAGCTTTGTTACGCCACTCTTGGAAGCCTCTGATGAGCTGTGGCACTACCCAATGGTGGAGTACATCGCCACCAATGGCTTTGGGCTGCCGATGCAGCAAGCAGGCATTGAAACGGCATGGCGGCAAGAGGGCAGCCAGCCGCCACTCTACTACATGCTGGCGGCTGCGCTCACCTTCTGGATTGATACCAGCGATCTGCCGCACATTCGGTATATCAATCCACACGCGGATATTGGCGTAGTCGTGCCAGATCGCAACGCCAATATGACCATCCACACGGAAGCGCGGCGGAATTTATTTAGCGGCGCATCGTTAGCAATTTACCTCTCGCGTTGGCTCTCGATAGGGCTTGGCGCGCTAACTGTGTGGCTTACCTATCGGCTGGGACGTGAACTCTTTCCCGAACGTGAAGGTGTGGCTTTGTTCGGGATGGCGCTGACTGCCTTCAACCCAATGTTCTTGTTCATCAGCGCCAGCGTGAATAACGACAACCTCTCTACCCTGTTGGCAACGGCGCTCCTGCTGTGTATTGCACGTTTGCTCAAACGCAGCGATGCGCCGCCTACCCGCGATTTGATCCTGATCGGCGTGTTGAGTGGCGCGGGAATGCTCGCCAAGTTCAACATTGGCTTCTTGCTGCCGATCATCGCGGCGGCACTGGCGTTGAATGCTTACCGTGTCCGCAGTTGGCGCGCTTTCCTGATCGGTGCGGCGATCAGCGGCGGCTTGACGATTGTGATCGGTGCGTGGTGGTACCTTCGCAATTGGCAACTCTATGGCGACCCAACTGGACTCAATGTTTTTCTGGATATTGTGGGCAGGCGCGCCATTCCCGCTAACTTTGCCCAACTTTGGTCAGAGCGCCACACTTTCCTGATGAGCTATTGGGGCTTTTTCGGCGGTGTGAATGTGCCATTTGCCGAATTTATCTACACTATTTTTAACGGTGTGGCGGCGGTTGGTGTGTTAGGGCTTGTGGTGAGTGCCTTCGGGAAGCCACTTCGGCAAGTGAACGCGCTGTGGTTGGCGCGTGCCGTCACGGTGCTGTGGGTGGTGGTGCTGCTTGGCGGCTTGCTGCGCTGGACAAGTGAGACATGGGCATCACAAGGGCGCCTGATGTTTGCTGCTATCGCGCCAATCAGCCTGTGGTTGGCACGGGGCATTTGGCGAATGGGTGGTGTGTGGCTAAGTCGCAGTGTGGCGGCATGGCATGTTGCGGCAGCAGTAGCGGGCTTGGTCACAATCGCCTTTGCCTACCGTCCGCCGTCTCTCTCGCCTTACCCGCCCGATTCCGACTGGCGCGCCGTCCTAACTTTTGCCGAACCTGAGTCGCCGCAACAAGCAGCGCTGGCTTTTTATAGCTGGCGTGATCTGGACTTGCAGGCTCAGCCCGGCGAATATGTGTCCTTCGGGGTTGATTTTCAGCAAACGGCAGCCATGCGCCGCGACTGGAGCGCTTTCCTCCACCTTGAAAATGCCGCTGGCACGATTGTGGCACAGCGCGATGTCTTTCTGGGGGAAGGTTTATGGGCAACCAGCCAAATGAATCACGTTGGGCAGCATTGGCAGAACCGATTTGCCGTGCGCCTGCCTGACCATGCCTACGCACCGCAAGCCCTAACGATTTGGCTGGGCTTCTACGACCTAAAGACGGGCGAACGCATGATCGCGGATGGGCGTGAAGTTGCCGAAAACCGCGTCAGGCTTGGCATGGTGCGCGTGCTGCCGCGCCAAACGGACTCCGATATCCCGAACCCGATGCGCGTCAATTTGGGCGATGCTGTGGCGCTGATTGGCTATGATATGCAACCGTTCGTCGCCGCTGAAGGCGAGTCAATCACGCTGACTCTCTATTGGCAGCGGCTGCGCCCACTCAGCACCGATTACCGTGTATTCGCGCAGTTGGTGCAGCCGAACACAACCAACGTCTACGCGCAAAGTGATGGGATGCCTGCTGCGTGGACGCGCCCAACCAGCACATGGGCAGAAGATGAGATTGTTGTGGATAAGCACATGCTCACGGTGCGCGAAGGCACACCCAACGGCGACTGGACGCTGATCGTCGGCATGTATGAACTGCGCGAAAGCGCCGAAGGGCAGCAGTTCGCTCGTCTGCGCGTCCTGACGCCTGATGGCGCACAAGCGGAAAATTTCGTGACACTTTCACGCCTGCGTGTGCGGTAAAGCAATAGAGAGCGCGTTATAGTAGGATGCTGCGCTCAACCTGCCACACGCCCGGAAAGGATATACTATGCAACAGCGGCGCTCCGCCTTGCGCTTTGCGCTAGATAACATCGGCTGGCTGATTAGTTCGCTGCTGTTGGCGTTTGTGGTCTGGTATGCGGCGCTTTCAGCCCGCGATCCGATTGAGCAGCGCCGCCTGAATGGGCAGGTTCCAATTGAGATACGCTACGATGAAGGCTTAATTGTGGCAAACCGTCCGCCCACCACTGCCCAAGTTACTGTGCGCGGCTTGCAAACCACGCTCGAGTCGCTAGAGCTGCGGAACGTAAAAGTTGTGGCAGATTTGACCACCCTAACACCACGCGCTGAGCCTTATACAATTGAACTGAGTGGTCTGCTTGCCGCTGAGGTGCGCGGCGCAGCCGTCGTGAGTGTGCAGCCAAGCCGCATTAGCGTGCAACTGGCACGCCGTGCCGAGCAACTTAAAGATCTTAGCGTGCGCTTTGATCAGGATGCGCCGATTGGCTATACCGTAACGGCGATGCCAGCCCAAACCGAAGTGCTGATCGTGGGCGCAGCCGAGCGTGTGGCACAGGTAGTGGCAGTCCAAGCGCGGGTGAATGTGCAAAACCAGCGCGGCATCTTCACGGTGACGGTGCCGCTTAGCGCGGTGGATGCGGAAGGGCGCACCATCACGGATGTGACGCTCACACCAACCGAAGTTGCAGTGACGGTAGATGTGCAGCAGCGCTCTGATGTGACTGAACTCGCCATAGAGCCGCGCCTCATCGGTGATCTGCCAAATGGCTATCTGCGCGTGAATCAAACGTGGTCGCCGCGCCGCGTCTTTGTGCGCGGCAATCGGCGGGTGATCGAAGCGCTGAATGGCGTCATTTTTACCGAGCCGATTGATTTGAGCAACCGCACCGAGACCTTCACGCAAACAGTGCGGTTGAGTGTGCCAACAGGCGTGGTGCTTTTAGAAGCACGGGATATTGCCGTGACGGTGGAAATTGAAGCGGTGCAAGGCAGCCGCGAGTTTACGAGCATTCCAGTGCAGGTGCAGGGCATTGATCCGGCGGACTTCGCAATTGCGGTGCAGCCTGATCGCGTCAATGTGATTGTGCGCGGCGCACAGGTGGCGCTAGAGGCACTCAGTGCCGATGATGTGCGCGTTTTTGCACCACTGAACGGGCTGGGCGTTGGTGTGCATCAGGTGGCGTTGCAGGCAACCATCGCACGGGAAGGCTTCAGCGGTGAGAATGTGGTCATTCCCAATAATGTGGTGGAAGTGACCACCACGGCGCGCAACCCAACACCGACGGCAACCTTCACGCCAACGGCGCGCCCTGCACCTTAGAAACGTTCTTTTAGGCGCACTTGTGGCGCGCCTGCTGCGCCGGGAAAGAGTTTCGGCAGCAGGTCTGGCACATATTGTTCAACAATTTCGGCGCTGATGCCGTTATGCGCGCAAATCTCGCGGTAGAGGACGGCACTCATGCGCTGCGTGCGCTGCTGAGTCTCAAAGTTGGTGCGGAACAGCCCAAAACTGAAGCGCGGATCGTAGCCTTCTGCCCACTCAAAGTTATCCAAGAGCGACCAAAAGAAATAGCCTTGCACGGGATAATTAAAGCCAATCGCCCGCCAAATGGCGCGCACACTCTCGGCAAGGTAGCGCGGACGCAAAGTGTCATCTGGATCAGGCACGCCGCTTTCAGTGACGTAAATCGGCTTACCATAGCGCTTGTAAAGGCGTTCAATCACCTTGAACAAGTTCTCAGGCACGATTCCGCCCCAGTCACCGGGACCAACTGGCACACCTTGCGGCTTTTGCGTGCCGATAGCATTACCGAGTTTTAGCGGATTAAAAGTTGCCAAGCGTTCTTGATAGTACTGCACACCAAGCCAATCTAGCGCGCCTTTGGCGCTGGCAACCGTCACCGGTTGGCTGAATGGCAGCTTGAAAACACCTGTGAGGAAAGCATCATTGAAGGCGCTGTTCATCAGTTGATCAGCGGTTTGAGCGGCAAAGCGATTCCAGAAGGCAGGCGCCTTCGGCTGAACGCCCAGATGATGGTGGGCATAGCCAACCTGGCTGTTGGGCTGTACCGCCTTGATGGCGTGATAAGCAGCGGCATGGGCGCGCAGCAGGTTGGCGGCAACCTGTGCGGCTGCCTTCAGGTTTTTGATGCCCGGCACCCAGTAACCAAATAAGTAGCCCTGTGTGGCAAGCACCATTGGCTCATTGATGGTACACCACAGCGCGCACAGATCGCCTAGCGCCTCGACCACACGGCGTGCATAGCGCACAAAGAGCGACGGTGAATCGTCTGCTTGCCAGCCGCCGCGCTCTGCAAACCAGATTGGGTTGGTGAAGTGGTGCAGGGTGACCATGGGCTTCATGCCGCGCTCGTGCAGCGCTAAGAGCATCTCGCGGTAGCGCCCTAGCGCAGCCTCGTCAAACTGCCCTTCGGTTGGCTCAATGCGGCTCCATGCCACCGAGATGCGCTGTGCGTTATTCCGCATGGTGGCGGCGCGGTCGAAATCTTCGGCAAAGCGCCCGCGCCACCATTCACAGGCAGCGGCGCTGCGTTGATTCTGGTAAATTCTGCCCTCGCCTTCTTCCCAGCGCGACCAGTCATCTACCGAATCGCCTTCCACTTGGTGCGCGGCTGTAGCGCAGCCCCACAAAAAGCCTTCCGTCATTTGCATGGAGGCTTTGACGCTCATGGACGCGCTTCCTTTCGGGCAGGATGCCCAACATAGATGGCCTCAGCAAAGATTTGGCGCGCACCCGTATCGCGGTAGCCAATGCTCTCCGCCAGCTTCACCGATTCAGTGTTGCTTGGCTCAACCAGATAGATCGGCAGGCGCCCACTGGCACGCACGCGCTCGGTGCAGGCGGCTGCCACACTGCGTCCCCAGCCGCGCCCGCGCACCTCAGGATCCGTTTGCACATATAGTTCGGCAAAGCCCGGCGATTGCCAATTGACACCTGCCGTCGCCCGATAGCCGCCATTGCTGATCTCAGCGCGTGGTGTGCCGTCAGGCGTGCTTTTGAACTGCACCAGCACATTAATTTCAGGTTTGAAGCGCGCCAAATCTAGCACATAGATAGAGAGGATGCGTTCGCTGCTCACTTGTAAGCTGCCACCTACAAGGTTAAGCTGGTTTAGGTTGCTGAAAAAGAGGTATTGCCGCCCAACCGTCAGCAGTTCGGCAAGCAGATCGGCGGCAATATCCGCTTGGCGGCAGACCATCACTACCAACGGGCGAAACAGATCAACGCCCGTCTGAAAGCGCCCGACGAAGCCTAAAGGCGTGCCGTTCTCATCAGAGCGTAGGGCAAGCGCCGAGCGCTTTGGGTCGTGATAGAGCGCGTAGTATGCCGTTGGCGCATCAATCGGGCTGGTAATGTCCAAGAGTGCGCTTAGGCGTGTGCGTTGTTCGCGCAGAGAAAGTGCCGCCATATGCCCTCAAATAGGTTAACGCCGACGGAAACCGTACAACACACCATAAAGGAGCAGCACAATCACCGCACCCACAAATGCCACGATAATATCAATCCAGCGAATGGTAATGCCGCCTTGTAAATCGGCTGGCACGCCGATATTAAACAGGCTGAACAAAAAGCCGCCCACGAACGCGCCTAACAAGCCAATGATCAGGCTGGAGAGCATACTATAGCGCCTGCCGCGCACCAAAGTGCCTGCCAGCACGCCAGCAATCAAGCCGATGATGACCCATGTGATCAGCGCGGTGATGTCAATCGTGAAGCCCGGCACGGTTACAGTTTGAAACATGATTTTAGCTGCCTTTCTGAACGGTTATGGATACATGCGTTTGAGCATACGCGGATAAGGGATCGTCTCACGAATGTGTGGTAAGCCGCACAGCCATGCCACGGTGCGCTCCACACCCAAGCCAAAGCCGGCGTGTGGCACACTGCCAAAGCGCCGCAGGTCAAGATACCAGGCATAGTTTTCGCGGTTGATGCCAATGTGTGCGACGCGCTGTTCGATCAGGTCGCGGTCATAGATGCGTTCACTGCCCCCGGTGATCTCGCCGTAGCCTTCTGGCGCCAGCAGGTCTACGCTGCGGCAAACTTCAGGGCGATCTGGCACAGGCTGCATGTAGAACGCCTTGACTGCCGTTGGATAATGGTAGACGAACACCGGGCGATCAAACTGCTGGGTGAGCGCCGTCTCATGCGGCGAGCCGAAATCGTTGCCCCATTCGATGCGAAGGGCTGCCTGCTGTTCAGGGTCAGCCGCTTCGTCGGCAAGTTTGTTCAGGCGCACCACTGCCTCATCGTAACTGATGCGCGGAAAGGGTGCGCTCACGCGCTCTAGGAAGGTCGTATCACGCTCTAGAATGTCGAGTTCCATGCGGTGTTTCTCCAGCACGCGCCCAACAATGGCGCTGATGAACTGTTCTTCCATGTCCATCAGGTCTTCCAATGAGAAGAACGCCATCTCAGGCTCAACCATCCAAAATTCGGTGAGGTGGCGGCGCGTCTTGGATTTTTCCGAGCGGAAGGTGGGTCCGAAGCAGTAAACCTTACCGAAGCTCATCATGTTGGCTTCGTTGTAGAGCTGCCCGGTCTGCGCTAAATATGCCTTGTCTTCAAAATAGGTGATCTCGAAAAGTTCGGTGGTCGATTCACCAGCAGCCGGCGTGATAATTGGCGTATCCACTAGCAGATAGCCATTGTCATCTAGCCAATTGCGAATGGTATTGATCACGGTGGCGCGAATGCGTAAAATTGCCCACTGGCGGGATGAACGCACCCACAAATGGCGATGATCCATTAAGAACTCGACGCCATGTTCTTTGGGCGTGATTGGATACTCATCGGCAACCTGGATAACCTGAGCATCGCTAATGCCGATCTCGTAGCCACCTGGATAGCCCGGCGTACGGCTATCGGCGCGCACTGTGCCTGTGATGATCAGGGAAGATTCTTGAGGAAGGCTGCGGAGTGCCTCAAAGACTGCTTCGGGCAGTTCCTTTTGAAAGGCGACTGCCTGTGCGATGCCCGAACCATCGCGCACCTTCAAAAATTGCAGTTTGCCTTTATCGGTGCGATCATAGAGCCAGCCGCGCACAGTGACGGTCTGCCCTTCGTAGTGGTGCAGATTAGCAATCAAAACGGTGGGTGTCACAGGTGAACATCCTTTAGGGGTAGGGAAACACACTTTCGCATGGTTGCCATTATAGCGCAGATGGGTAAGGAGCGCGTAGAAGTGGTCAATTCGGCGGTTTTCTGCGATCTTTGGAGCAAGGGAGAACAATTATGCTCGTGACAACAACGCCTACTTTGGAAGGCAAGACTATCCGCAAATATCTGGGGTTGGTCAGCGGCGAGACGATAATCGGCGCGAACCTGTTTCGGGATATTGGCGCAAGTTTCCGTGATATACTTGGTGGGCGTGCCAAAGGCTATGAACGCTCGCTGACGGAAGCGAAACAGACCGCTCTTGACGAGATGATCGCGCAAGCGCAACGGTTGGGCGCCAACGCAGTGATCGGCGTAGATTTGGATTTTGAGACGGTCGGTTCAAACGGCAGCATGTTGATGGTAAGTGCCAGTGGCACAGCGGTGATCATCGAATGAGCGATCAGACTACGACGCGCACAGCGGTGTTGTATGATGGGATGTGTGTGGTATGTGTGAACTCAGTGCGGCTGTGGCGTCGGCTGGATTGGCGCAGGCAGCTTGAATTTATAGATGTGCAGAATTGGGATCAGGTGCAGGAACGCTTTCCGCAGGTGGGGCGCAGCGCAGCCCTTGGCGCCATCCACGTGATCACCCCCGAGGGTGCGCTCTTTACAGGCTACGAAGGGGTGCGCCACATGGTGCAGTATGCACCGCTGCTGGCATGGTTGTCCCCAGCCCTGCATTTGCCGCCAATTACGTGGCTGGGCAGGCGCGTTTACGCCTGGATTGCACGACGGCGGTACGCCATCAACCGCTTATTGGGGCGTCCTGTCTGTGAGGACGCCTGCCGTCCGCCTAGCCGCCCGTAATGGCAGCCCGCACACTGGCGATTCGCCCCTCAGAGTCAGCGGTAGCAAGAGCGTCGAATAAGCGGATCGCTAGCTCAACCAAGCCTGGGCTGCTGTTGGCTTGGTGTGCCAACTGATAGGCTGTGATCGCCGCTTCTAGGTTTGTGGCACGCGGCCCTGCACCCACAAGCGCTAAGCCACTGAACGCTAAACCCTGCGCTGCAAGAGCATCTTGGTTGTTCTCGTTGTGTTCAAGGGCAAGGCGTGCTTGCTCAATTGCCTCTGTGAAAGCCTCGCGTGCAGCGTTTTCATCGCCCTGACGAACGGCAATTACACCTAGCACTGCCAGAACATTGTGATTATTCTGTGGTGTATCATAGAGGCGTGCTGCCTCAGCTGCGGCGCGTGCTTGTGCCAGTTCACCTTGCAACAAGTAGGCACGTGCCAGAGACGAGCCTTTGTAATTTTTGCCGCGTGCCGAGCCAGTTTCATCATCTAGCTGCAAGCCAGTGAGCAGGTTTTCAATCGCCTCGGCATAGTGTTCACCTATGATCA
Source organism: Anaerolineae bacterium (assembly GCA_034436355.1). GTDB lineage: Bacteria > Chloroflexota > Anaerolineae > Aggregatilineales > UBA2796 > CP2-2F. The sequence goes on along the minus strand of DAOTVQ010000019.1, from coordinate 26,919 downwards.
GCGCATCGGCAAGGCTGCCCAAGCGGCGCGCTTCCTCCACGCGGCTGCCCATCTGTCGGGCGATCTCAAGCGCTTGATCGTGCGCCGCAATGGCACGTGTTGCCTGCCCAAGCGAGGCATAAATATTGCCCAAGTTGCTCAGGCAAAAGCCCTCCATGCTCAAATCATTTAGTTCACGGGCAATGCTGCGCCCCTGATCGTAGTATTCGATGGCTTTTTCCATCTGCCCAAGATAGGCGTAGCAGGTGCCAAGCGAGGCGATATTGAGCGCTTCGGCGCGCCTATCACGTTGATCACGGGCGATGACAAGCGCCTGTTCGTAATATGGCACAGCGCGTGGCGTTTGCCCAAGGTTCACATAACGGTTGCCAAGGTTTGTTAGCCAGACACCTTCATTCACGCGATCTCGCGTGCGGCGCGCAATGACGAGCGCACGCTCTTGGCAAGCGATTGCCTTCTCCATTTCACCCAGATAGGCGTAGGCACTGCCAAGTTCGCCCAAATTCGCCTGTGCCAGTTTTGGATCATCCAGCTTATCTACAAGGCGTTCACGCATTTCAACCACTAACCGATGATGCCCCCAGCGCAGCAGATAGTTGAAAGAAATCTCGTTGAGCAGAGCAGCCGCTGTCTCATAATCCTCACCTTGAATGCGCAGATCGAACTCGGCAAGCTGCGCGGAAATATCCTCAAGGCTCTGCCATGCCATGCGCGGCTTGCGGCGCTGCTTGAAGTGATCCGCAGCACGGTTCAGCAAGGTATAGCGCGTGTAGAGTGGTTCACCACGCTCATAGCGGTCGGAAGGCTCACCTTCGTCTAAGGTGGCAAGGGCAGCACGGCAATCTTCCGCCGTCAGGAAATAATGCCCTGTCTCGCGCTGCACCAAGTCGGGCTGATCATTGGCGAGCTGCTCCAAGCGTGCCTCTGTCCGAATGGTATCCAGCGTGGGTTGGAACGGGCGCAGCAGATGACTCACTGCACGAGCTGTTACAGGGCGCCCATAAATAGCGAGCGCCTGTAGAATTTTTTGCGCCTCCACATCTAAGCGCCTGAAAATCTGTTCAAAAGTCATAGCCTTCCCTGCCGAGTGTGCCTTATGCCTCATTTTATGCGTTAAGTATGTTCAGATGTGTGCCACTGGTCAAGGTGCAAGGCGAGGTGTGCTAAGATGTGGTACAGTTTGTGGGCATAGCCAACCCAACCCTACTCGCAGAAAGATTTCAAACCATGAGTTTTGAGACGCTGATTGCCAGTTTGCGCCGCCTGACCCAACCAGCAGACGGCGATTCCGCATCGGTTGTGCCAAACGCCTATGAAGATGCCTTGCGCGATCTCTTTAAGGCACTGGGTATCCTCAGCAGCGATGCGCAAAGGTTCAGCACGCGCACTGCTCATTTTTTTGCCCAAAGCCTGCTGCGCTGCGTTGAGGAGGAGGCGCTAACGGCAAGCGCGTGGCATGGCACACCTGATGAGCCATGCAGTGGCATTGGTGCGCTGCTCACACAGGCATTAGAGCAGCATCGGCGCGTCTGCTCACCGCACCCGCAGCCGTTGCGTGTGATACGTGCCGTGGCTGCCATCATCAAAGCGCGCCGCAACGGCGAAGACGTCTACCTGATGCAGTATGATGAGCCTGCCCGCCAATTTCAGCCACTTGGCGGCAAGCGCGAGCGCGGGGACGACTCGAACGCGGCAACGCTCGTCCGTGAACTGCGCGAAGAACTGTTCATGGATCATTTGCTACCGGGACGTGATTTCACCCTGTACCCGTTGGTAGAAGGCATCCGCGAAACTAGCGTCTCGGATAGTGTCTATGTGCTGTCTGCCTATGAACACAGCTTCTACCAACTGCTGGATGTGCGCTTCACCCTGCCGACTGATAATCAGACACGCTGGCTGACCATATACGAACTGGTAAGCGGGCAAACACACGATGGGCTGAAGGTCTCGCGCCTGATTGCTACCTACCTTGCTGAGATTTTGCCCAGCCTGCGCTACAGCCTGAGCGCTGCGTTGGAATAAGTTGGGCATGATTAAGATTTGCCACATGCCATAGCTTTACGCCATAATAGCCCGCTGATACAAACTTTTGTGAAGAGCGCTGAGGATGCCAGCGCGGGATATGTGCCATGTCTGACCAAACATCGTCTTATTTTGGCAGCCCTACACTAGGAAATGACGTTGCCATTCAGAAGTATCTACAACTGATGGCACGTTATGAGCGCCTGATGGAGATCAGCCGACAGCTCAACTCCACGCTCGACCTTAGCACGCTGCTCAACCGCATTATTCACGCCGCCACCGAACTCACCGACACCGAAACCGCTTCAATCATGCTGATTGACCCTAAGACCGGCGAATTGCGCTTTGAGGCTTCCTCACAGCCGACCATGACGCCCGGCGCGATGGAGGCGATCATCGTGCCGATTGATAACAGCCTAGCTGGTTGGGTGGTGCGCAATGGGGAACCTAGCCTTGTGGAAGATGCCCGCAACGATCCGCGTTTCTTTCGTGGTGTGGATGAAACCATAGATTTTGAGACGCGCAACTTGCTCGGCGTGCCGATGATTGCACATAACCGCGTGATTGGCGTTGTGCAGGCAGTCAACAAACGCGCTGGCGCACAGTGGACGGAAGATGACATCAACACGCTGACAACACTCGCCGCGCAAGCAGCCATCGCTATTGAAAATGCGCGCCTGTTCCAACAGAGCGACCTGATCGAGGAAATGGTGCATGAATTGCGTGCGCCGCTGATGGGCTTGCGCGCCAGCACAACCCTGCTCATGCGCCCTGAACTGCCTGAAACGCGCCGCCGCGATATTATCTCTACCATTCAAGGTGAAGCCGACCGCCTGACGCGCATGACCACCGAGTTCCTCGATCTGGCGCGGCTTGAGTCCGGGCGAGCGCGGCTGGATACCAGCCATTTTGACGGCGCTTCATTGATTGAAGAGACAGTTGAGATCGTCCGCCAACAGGCGGCAGAGCGGCATATCGTCATTCACATTGATGCTGATCCGCTCACCTTTGATGCTGATCGTGGCAAGGTGAAGCGCGTTATCCTGAACTTGCTGACGAACGCCATCAAATATAACCGCGATCATGGCGAGATTTTCGTGCGTGCTAAGCCAATCTCGCAAGGTGACCAGACGCCGAAGATGGCACGCCTTGAGGTGCAAGATACCGGGCGCGGCATGAGCGAAGAAAGCCAGCAGCATATGTTCGAGAAGTTCTACCGCGCTGCCGACACCGCCGGCTATACGCAAGGCACGGGCTTAGGCTTGGTGATTGCCAAGCGCATTATCGAGGCGCACGGCGGCGAGATCGGCTTCCACAGCGAGTTGGGCGTTGGCACAACCTTCTATTTCAGCCTGCCACTCTCTACAGCACCTGCTGCTGAGCCTGACGCACCTGCCCAACAAGGATAGCGCTCATGCGAACAGAGACGCTCACCGTAATGGTGGTGGATGTTGTTGGTTCTACCCGGTTGGTTGCGAGTGCCTCACGCGATCAACTGGTGAGCCTGATGGAAGATTTGATGCTGCCCATTCGGCACATCATTCACCAATACGGTGGCACCCTCGTGAAATTTACCGGCGATGGCAGCCTGAACACCTTCCGCAGCGCCAGCGATGCCCTGCGCGCAGCAGCGCGTGTGGTAGAAGTCTTTTCGGAACACACAATTTTACCGAGTGGCAGCACCCTTGAAGGCGTGCGTATAGCGCTCCATACCGCTGATCTGGTGGTGCAGGATGGTGATGTGCTAGGTGAAGGCGTGATTACAGCAGTGCGCCTTGAAAAGCACGTCCCTAATAATATGATTTACCTGACAAACACAGTTAAAGAAGTGGCTAAAACGGCTGAGTTTGAGTTCGTCGCAGTGGGCGAGATTATGCTGCGCGGCTTGAGCGACGCAGTGCGCGTTTTTCGCCTCGTCACCGATCCACTAAGTGGCATTGAGCGCGGTGTCTACCTGTGCGTTGCCGATCTGCTTGGCATGAGCCGCTTTATGACAGAGGCGCCGATTGAGGTTGTCAACCGTACCCTAATGCGTTGGGTTGCCCTTCAGCGTGAGGCAACGGCTGACCATGGCGGCAGGCTGCGCGCCATTGTGGGCGACAACTTGGTCACAACTTTTGAACGGGCAGAGGATGCCATCCACGCCCTGAGTGAACTTGATCAGTTGCTCGCCGAATATAATGCCGAACGTGGCGATCTGCCTGAACTGCACTATTCCGCAATCATCTGCAAGGGCGATTTGTTTGTGCTGAGTTTTGGCGTGAACGGCAGTTTGGTGCATCGTGCTTTCCGCTTGCTGAATCAGGTGCCACACGCACGAAAGCTGATTGCGGCAGAGGTGCGGCGCGATTCAGAATTGTCGGATGACCATTTCGCGCTGTACGGTGAAATCGAAGGCGATACCTTTTATCAGATTCGCTAGAAATTGGCGTGTGCATAGCGCAAAGAATACCACTGCGCGTTATAATGGTTAAAAGGCTAGTTTGACAGCTAAACATCGGCGCAGCGGTCACGGGTAAAGGCACAATGGCTGATCCACTCATTGGAAAAAAGTTAGGCGATTATATTATCCAAGAGCTTTTGGGTAAAGGCGGCATGGCGCGCGTTTATAAGGGCTATGACGAACGCCTGCAACGCTACGCTGCCGTAAAAGTGATCGACTCTGAGCTGGCAACTTCAGATCAGATCGAGTACAGAATGCGCTTTGAGCGTGAAGCACGCGCCATTGCCAAGCTGGATCAGCACCCGAACATTGTGAAGGTTTACCAATTCGGCGATTACGAGTTGGTCTACTTCATGGCGATGGCATTTATTGACGGCAAAGACCTGCGCCAAGTGCTGCGTGAATATAACGAACGTGCTATGCGGATGCCGCACGCTGAAGTAATCAACGTGGTGCAAGGCATTGGCGATGCCCTTGATTACGCCCACAGTCTTGGCGTCATCCACCGTGACGTAAAGCCCTCCAACATCATGATCACGCCGCAAAAACAGGCTGTCCTCACGGATTTCGGCTTGGTCTTGAGCGCTTCCGATGGCACACTGGGTGATACCTTCGGCAGCGCGCACTACATCGCACCTGAACAGGCTGTCTCTTCCAAAAATTCCGTGCCGCAAAGTGATTTGTACTCGCTTGGCATCTGCACCTATGAGATGTTGGCGGGCAGAGTGCCGTTTGACGACCCTTCCGCGATGAGCGTCGCGCTGAAGCACCTGCACGATATGCCGCCTTCGCCGCTCAGCTTTGCGCCCGATTTGCCGCACGGTGTTGAGCCAGTCATCTTCAAGGTACTCGATAAAGACCCTGAACGCCGCTACGCAACCGGCGCCGAATTTGCCCGTGCGTTGGCGTTAGCCCTCTTTGGCGGCGAGACTGAACATCTGCCCATTATGCGTGGTGTGCCACTCACGCCGACTACCTTACTCACCGACTCATCTGCTTCGCGCCGTTTTGCGCCCGCCGATGATTGGGTAGAAGTGGAAGATGACCGCGATACGCTGGATATGCGCCCTTCGCAGCTTAGCAAACCTGCTGAACCTGCCAAGCCAACCCGACCACATCCCCCTTCCGCCCTGCCGCTCATCTTGCTTGTGCTGCTGTTTGTCGCTGTGATGATTGGTGCATTTTTGCTCTCGCGTTCGGCTGAAACATCTGCCGTGGCGCTCACCGAAACGGCACTTGCCGCCTTGCCGAGTGCTACACTCAACACCACGCCTACCGAGACGCTGCCCACCCTTCAAATTGGCGGACCAACACTCGTTAGGCAAGGCACAACGCCCAGCGCCACGCCCAGCCGCACACCATCTCTAACGCGCACGCCTAACGCTGAAATCACCCGCACCCTAACACGCACTGTAACGCTCTCACCAACGACCAGCGGCACCCCTTCACGGACTCCCAGCCGCACACCGACCCACACACCTACCCCATCCACCACCAGTGCTACTTGGAGCGCCTCTGCGACGCGCACACCAACCGCGACCCGCACCCTGACGCCTAGCCGCACACCCACGCCGCCCGTGCTGCGAACTGTCGTGCGGACGCCAACCGCCACACCCACGCTCACCCGCACACCTTTCAGGCTGCCTAGCCCCACGGCGCCCAGCACTGATATTCTGCTGATCTACGATGATGATCAGCTCAACCTAATCAACACCAGCCGCCGCACATTGAATATCCTTGAGCTTAGCTTTGTGCAAGTAGGCACAGAGCCGTACATCTTCAACGCGGTAGAATGGGCATTGACGGGCGCGGCGCGCCAACCAAGCAGTTTCCCTGATGGGTGGTGCATGAAAGTTGGGCGTATTGAACGGCAAGTTGAGACGCGCTTTAGCGAGTGCCGCGCCCAAGCCTCGTTCCGCTATACTGCGCCGAGCAAGCAGTTTTGGCGCGTTCATAGCGAGGCACAAACCACTTTCAGCGTCCGTTTTGGCGAGCAGGAAATTGCCGTCTGCGCTATTGCTGCCGGGCGCTGTGTGTTCTCCCTGCCGCGTGCCGCGCAGTGAGTGCAGCGGCACAGGCGTCATAATGCGCGCTAAACCTTAGTCTGGGGTGAGGCACTGTATGCCAACTATTCTTTTAATCGGCACTTTAGATACCAAAGGCGCAGAATATGCCTTTGTGCGTGAGCGGCTGCGTGCTGAAGGCTGCGATGTTTTGCTAATGGATGGCAGCGCACGCGGCACGCCGCTGACCATGCCCGATATTCCTCGTGCGCGTGTGGCAGCCGCTGCCAACGCTGACCTTGATGCTTTAGCCAACAGCACAGACCGTAACACTAATATTGAGGTCATGGCGCATGGTGCGGCAAAGCTAGCGCTGGAACTGCATCAGGCGGGCAAACTGCACGGCGTTTTAGGGATGGGCGGCTCTGGTGGCTCAGTGTTAGCAAGCCATGTGATGCGTGCTTTACCCGTTGGCGTGCCAAAACTGCTCGTCTCTACGCTTGCCAGCGGCGATACGCGCCCATACGTTGGGCAGAGCGATATTGCCATGCTCTACTCGGTGGTGGATATTGCCGGCATTAACCGCATTTCTGAGCGCATTCTGAGTAACGCCGCCGCTGCAATGGCAGGCATGGCACGCACCTATGAATCGTTCCAACCAAGCAAGGGCAGCAAGCCACTCATCGCCGCGACTATGTTCGGCGTCACCACGCCGTGCGTTACCGAAGCGCGCCGCGTGTTGGAGGAACGTGGCTACGAGGTGATTGTGTTTCACGCCACAGGCAGCGGTGGACTCTCTATGGAAGCGCTCATTGATAGCGGCTATTTCGTCGGCGTGCTGGATGTGACTACCACCGAACTTGCCGATGAGTTGGTTGGCGGCGTGCTGAGCGCCGGCGCGCACCGCTTGGAGGCAGCGGGGCGCGTAGGCATTCCACAGGTTGTCTCGTTGGGTGCGCTGGATATGGTCAACTTTGGCACACGAGAGAGTATTCCCGAAAAGTTTACAGACAGGCGCCTACATCAACACAATGCCACAGTCACCTTGATGCGGACGACGCCTGAAGAATGTGCCGAACTCGGCGCGATCATCGCTCGCAAACTGAACGCAGCGCGCGGCGCGGTCAGCCTATTTGTACCGCTGAAGGGCATTTCGATGATTGCTGTGGAAGGCATGGCTTTCTACGATCCTGCGGCAGACGCTGCATTAATCGGCGCACTCAAAGCAAATTTGCGCCCTGAGATTGAACTGATCGAACTACCCTATGAAATTAACGACCGCGCCTTTGCCCAAGCAATGGCAGAACGCCTTGACGAATTGATCAAGGCAGTGGAAGGCAAACCAACATGACTCGTGCTGAGATTTTGGCGCGGCTGCGCGCTTTAGTTGCCAGCGGCGGCGTAATTGTTGGTGCCGGCGCTGGTACGGGGCTTTCTGCTAAGTGTGCAGAGGCAGGTGGCGTAGACCTGATCGTGATCTACAACTCAGGGCGCTATCGTATGGCAGGGCGCGGATCATTGGCGGGCTTGATGCCCTATGGCGACGCCAACGCCATTGTCGTTGAGATGGCGGGCGAGGTGCTGCCAATCGTGAAATACACACCGGTGCTGGCAGGCGTCTGCGGCACTGATCCCTTCCGCCTGATGCCGAACTTTTTGGCGCAGATCAAGGCAATGGGCTTCAGCGGTGTGCAGAATTTCCCAACAGTTGGGCTGATTGACGGCACCTTTCGCCAAAACCTTGAAGAAACGGGTATGAGCTACGCCTTAGAAATCGAGATGATCCGTCACGCCCACAGCCTCGATCTGCTGACGACGCCCTATGTGTTCGACCCCGAACAGGCACGCGCCATGACCGCCGTCGGCGCAGATATTATCGTGGCGCACATGGGCTTGACGACCAAAGGCGCCATCGGCGCGCAGACTGCCCTCAGCTTGGAGGAGAGTGCGCGGCGCGTGCAGGCAATTGCCGATGCCGCAAAGGCAGTTAATCCTGAGGTGCTGGTCATCTGCCACGGCGGACCGATTGCCGAACCAGAGGATGCCGAGTATGTGCTGACGCGCACGCAAGGTGTGGTTGGTTTTTATGGCGCCAGCAGCATGGAGCGCTTGCCAACTGAGATCGCTATGACCGAGAACGCTAAGCGTTTTAAGCAGGTGCGGCGCGCCTGATGCGCTTTATGATTATGCTGCTGTGCGGTGCGCTGGCGCTCAGCAGCTTGATGGGCATGGCGCGTGCGGTTGGGCAGAGGCAGCCCGCCCAATTATGGGAAATCTTCACCATGCCCGATGGCACGCCTTGCCAACCGCTGTGCCTGTTCGGTGTGACGCCTGCCAAGACCATGCCCGATGAGGCAGTGCAAATGCTGCGCGCACACCCACTGACGCGCCACCTAGCACAGGTGAGCGCATCACCGTTCCGCCTTGAAGGGCAGAGCGCCAACCGCATTGTGATGGTCAGTTTCAACACCACTGCCGATGGCGTGCTAGATGAAATCACACTCTCCACCTATGTGCGCTACACGCTCCCACCAGAGGCAGTTCCAATGGCAGTGCCAAATGGCGGCACACTTGGCGATCTGGTCAGTCTGTTCGGCACGCCCAATTTTGTGCATCTGACCACCGGCACCGACCCGACGCTTGCCTATCTCGATCAGCGCCTGATGGCAAGCCTGATCCGCTCGCAAGCCGTAGACCGACACCTTGCACCGCAGATGCCCGTTAGCCGCCTCACGCTTTTCCGCTACGATGCCTGCCCAACCAACGCCTTCATCTATGTGTTCTTAAAATGGCGCGGCATGGCACACATCTGGCATTATGGGCGTGGGCAAACGATGCAGCGCTATGTGCGGCGCATGGCATCGCAAGGCATGACCTTTGCGCCCTGCGGCTGAAATAGTTATAATGTATCAAGCATTGTTGGGAAAGGTCTGTTTCCTCAATGAAAGTGCCACATCCACTGCCTTATCAGGGTAGCAAACGCGGCTTGGCAACTGTTATTCTAGGCTATATGCCAGAGCATAGATCACGCCTGATAGAGCCATTTGCAGGCTCGGCAGCGCTTTCATTGGCTGCCCTATCAGCGCATAAGGCAGGACAGGTTGTGATAGCGGATAATGATCAGGCGTTGATGCGTTTATGGCAAGCTATTCTAGATGCACCGCAGAGTCTTGCCGAAAATTACAGCACGCTGTGGCACGCTCAGCTTGGACAAGAACGCGCTTTTTATGAAAAGGTACGCGCTGATTTCAATCAGCAGCAGCAGCCCGAACAACTACTTTATCTTCTAGCACGCTGCGTAAAGGCGGCTGTGCGCTACAATGTGCAGGGTGAATTCAACCAAAGCGCTGATCATCGGCGCAAAGGCGCGCACCCAAATACGATGCAGAAACGCATTCTAGAGGCACACGCGCTTTTGAAAAGCCGTGCAACACTGCTGTGCGCCGATTACCGTGAAACGCTTCAACTTGCCACGCCACAGGATGTTGTCTACCTCGATCCGCCCTATCAAGGCGTTTCCCAGAAGCGCGATAGGCGCTACCGCGCTGCGCTCGACCAAGCGGCATTCTTCGAGGCACTTGCCACACTGAACCAACGTCAGATTGCTTATCTGCTCAGCTATGATGGGCATACAGGCGGAAAAACGTATGGATCACCTTTGCCTGAAACGTTGGATTTGATACGCCTTGAGCTTTGCGCGGGGCGCTCATCGCAGGCAACCTTGAACGGCAAACGGGCGCTTACCTACGAGTCACTGTATGTGTCGCCCGCATTGCAGGCGGGACTGCACCTTATCGCCTATCAATACGATCTGTTCACTGCCTAGGCTATGGATGATCAAGAGCAGTTTAGAGCGCTTATCGCAGCCATTCGCAATAAACGTCCACGCATTGTAGCAGAACATATCCTTGCACATGGTTCGGTGACAACAGAAGAACTGACCGATCTGTACGGCTACAACCATCCACCACGCGCTGCACGCGATCTGCGTGAGCTGGGTATACCGCTTGAGACCTTCAAAGTGAAGAATAAAGAAGGGCGCACAATTGCGGCTTACCGCTTTGGCGACACCTCGCAGGTTTAAGCGGAGCGCATGGCAGGAAGGCACACATTTACCAAACAATTTAAGCAGCGCCTTTTGGCAGAATTTGGCGCACACTGTGCTGTTTGCCACGCCAGTTTTGAAGCGCGCTACCTACAGATTGATCACAGTGTGCCGTATTCGGTAGCTGGCGATGATCTTTCTGAAGCACGCGAATTGCATGATTATATGCTGCTTTGCGGTTCGTGTAATCGCGCTAAAGCGTGGTCGTGTGAACACTGCCCGAATCAGACGACGAAATCAACCGAGATGTGCCGCAGTTGTTATTGGGCATCACCGCAAGCCTACGCACATATCGCCACACAACCCATACGCCGCCTTGAATTGATATGGTTTACTGAGGAAATTCAGCAATACGATGCACTGCTGGGATTAGCGGAACACCATAAGATGTCCCTTGCGGAATACATCAAGTACGTTTTGCGAAATTTTCCCAATCAGTAGCACGAACAAACTCTACAATTTGCCGCCGAGTCATATGGCGCGGATATGATCGCCATCACCAACCCAACGGCAATCAGGGCGGGCGCTTACGGCGGCACTCGGCATACGCAGCGCGCCTAAAATGCGGTACACTACACCCATTCTTTTGTTGTGTGAGGTTGTACGCCGTGACCACCTTAACCCGTGATGCTATTCCTGTTGGGCTTATTGAAGAAATCGCCTTTGCGCTGAACAAAAAAGCGGCAATGGCGATTCCTGCTGATGTGATGAACCGCTTTGATCAACTCATTGCCATGGAGACTGAGCCACTCAGCCTCTTGGTGCTGGAGCAGATTAAGGCAAATGCCGAACTCGCTATTGAGAGTGGACGCCCCATGTGCGGCGATACGGGCTTGCCGCGCTACTATGTGAAGATTGGTAACGAGGCGCCGCGTATTGAAGGCGGCATGGTCGGTTTTGAGAACGCCCTGCGCCGCGCTGTGGCAAACATCACCCAGAAGATGCCCCTGCGCCCGAACCGTGTGCATCCGCTCACTCGCGTGGATCATGATAACAATGTGGGGATGCACGCACCAGAGGTCACCTACACCTATGAACCAGAAGCAGACTGGATAGACATCATCGCGGTGCATAAAGGCGGCTTGTTCGGTAGTGATTACCGTATGCTGTTCCCCAGCGATGGCGTGAAAGGTATCAAACGCTTCTTCCTTGATGTGGTGGCAGAGTTCAATCGGCGCGGCTTGGCATGTCCGCCTTCGGTGGTGGGCATTGGGCTGGGCGGCACCAAAGATACCTGCTTCCGTTTGGGCAAAGAGGCTGCCTGCTTGCGCTATGTGCCAGATCGCAACCCTGATCCATTGGTGGCAGAATTAGAAGAAGAACTCACCGAACTCGGTAACCGCGCTGGGTTCGGTCCGATGGGTTTTCCGGGTGGCACAGCGATTGCTGGCGTAAAGATTGAGTGCGCCTACGCGCATACAGGTGGAATGCCGATGTCGGTGCATCACTTCTGCCATGCCACACGGCGCGCTGTTGTGCGGATTTTCCCGGACGGCACGCACGCCTACCGCGATGATCCGCAGTGGTTCACGCCCTACTATCGGCGTGCCACGGTGGAGTGGTAGCTTTCATGCCAGCTTTCGTAGAGCGTTTGCGCGCCGCACAGACGCGCAGCGGCGGCAGTTTGGCAATTGGCATCGCGCCTGCCTTAGATAAGCTGCCAGCAGCCGTCGCCAAGATTGACGATCCGTTTTTGCCACTGGGCAAGTTGATCATCAACACAACGGCTGACCTTGCTTGCGCCTACGTCTTTCACCTGAGCGCTTATCTTGCCATTGGCGCAGCCGGAGTTGTGGCGCTAGAACGCACGCTTGCCTACGTGCCGCAGGGTATTTTGAAGGTGCTGCACGCGCCATTTGCCAGCACGGACTATGTGCGCGCCACCTTTGAGGACGCCCTTGGCGCAGATGCAGTGACGCTCAGCAGCGCTGATTACGCCGCGCCTTATCTGGCACAAGCGCAGTATGGCGCCTTTGTGCCGCACGGAATGCCGATTCCGCCACACTTTGCGGCGCAGCTTGGCACATATGCTGATCTGGACGCGGAAACGCGCATAGTACAGCTTGCCGAGCTGAGCCTAGTATGGCACTTTGGTGCGGCACTCTATGGCGTGCGGACGCTTGCCTTTGCGGATGCGCTGCGCGCCGCGGCAGCCGAACTGCGCGATCAGACGGTGCGCGCATGAGCTTGATCGAACGCTTGGCACATATCGGCGTTGTGCAGTTTGGTCAGTTTGCCACAGCCAGTGGCAGTTTTGCACCCTTCCGCCTTGATTGGCGTCTGCTGCCCTCTTATCCATCACTGCTGGCTGCCCTCAGCGCTGAACTGCTGCCGTTGGCGAAACAGGCGGGCATGAGCCACTTGCTGCCAATGCCTGCTGCCCTGCCGCTTGGCACAGCGCTCAGTTTGCAAGCTGAAATGCCGCTTGTGTTCGTCTCACCGAATGAGCCTGAGCATGTCGAAGGCGCTTATGATTACAATGTGCCGACGCTGCTGCTGACTGATAACCTGACGGATGGCGCGGCAGAGTCAGCGTTGATTCGGCGCGTGCGGCGGCATGGCTTGCATGTGGAGGCTGTGCTTGCCGTGTTGGATTGGCAGATCGGCGCGCTGCTGCCCGAAGGCGTTGCCGTGTGGGCTTGGCAGCACCTTCAGGCGTTTATGGCAGCGGCAGCCGCCGTGCATGGCACACCAGCTATCCAGGCTGCGACACAGGCATGGATAGCTGAACAGCGCCGCGCAGCCCTAGCGCGGGAAGATTGAGCCGAACACCTCGACGGCAACACTGCTAAAGCCTGCTGTGAAGCGGTTAGCAGGTGCGGCATACCACACCGCACGCGATTGCCCACCGAAACCGAAGGTGATCAGCGCGCCAATGTAGACTTCCTGATCAGTGCTGAAAGTGTACTGCGCGATGGTAACGCCAAGCTGCGCGATGGTTGCTTGCTCAGAGAGGTTGCGATACCTGCCGCTGATCGACTCGAAGGCTGCCTTTTGGAGTGGCGCGCCGCCGGCAACATCATAGAGCGCCACACCCAGCAGATCGGGTGCGCCTTCGCCTTCCGTGCTGCTGAAAAAGAGCATTCCGCCGCCGGTGCCATCGTTTTGCCAGCCTTTTGGCACACGCACCGAAAACGCCTCGCCAATGAACGTCTCATAGTCAAAGCGCAGCGCGCCAACAAAGGCGATGGCTGCGTCGTTGGCGGTGCAAGCTGTATCATGTAGGCTTGGATCAGTGTAGAAGGCGCTTACAAGGCGCTGCGCGCACAGGTTATTGGGCAGGATGGTATGCCCTTGATTCGGGAAGCGTGCCACGCTGCTGTTGGGAAAACGGGCTTGCGTTGCCTCTGTGAAAGCGGGCGGCGTGATTGGATCAAAATCGCCGCTGAGGAACAGGGTTGGCACGTCTGAACTGATCGGCGCAACATCAGCCGCTTCTAACTCAGCACTGCGCCAAACGCGGCAGACATCCGTGTAGGTATCGGTTGGCACACCGCTAAACATCGCACTTTGGGGAATACTCTCTAGCAGCGCTTCAGTGTAAAAGGCGGCATCTTCCGCGCACACAATACTCAGATTCATGCCATAGCTGATCGGCTGCTCCGCGGCGGCGATCAGGACGGTGGCAGGCAGCGTGTAGGTGCCACTGGCTGCTTGGCTAACAGCCTGCGGCAGTGAACCGATCAGGCTGGCTTGGTAGGGCATCGTCCGCAGGGCAGTGAGCAAGCGCGGCGCATTGAGGACGACAGGATAGCTCTTGCCCGTTAGGGAACTGGTGCCAGTAACGCGCACAGGCGTCTGTAGGCGCGCCAGTGCTTGGGCAAGTTTGGCGTTCAGATCAGGGTAGGCACGGTTGCAAGCGGCATCGGCGGCGCACAGATCAAAGACGCGCTGAATGGCAGCCTCAGCATGGGTATTTGCCAACAAGAATGGTTTGTCCCAAGGTCCGACGGTGCCTTCCAACACGGCAGCGTTCACGTTGGCTCCGAACTGCCGCAAATAGAACTGCCCTAGCCATGTGCCGTAAGATGAGCCGAACAGATTAATCTTCTCATAGCCGAGCGCGGCACGCACAGCATCTGTATCACGGGCAAGGTTCGCTGTGATGTAGTGCTGCGGATCATTGGTTGCGGCAAGGCGTGTTAGGCACGCGGCAAGGCGCTGTTTGCTTTCTTCAAGCTCTGTTTCAGGCGAAAGATCGCGGGCAAGGTCATCAAAGGCGGCATTAGTGATTTCGGTGCATTGCAGCGAGGCTGATTTGCCCGTGCCACGCTGATCAATCAGCACAATATCATGCTGTTCGTTCAAATCTACATAAGCAGAATACCATGCTAAGCCATAGTATTCGATGGCACTGGCGCCGGGGCCGCCTTCAAAATGGAAGATCGGTGCGCGGCGCGACTCGCTGTTGCGGGCAGGCACAACGGCAACATGAATTTCGATTTGCCGTCCGTCGGGTGTGCTGTAATCTTCAGGCACGCTCAGCACGCCGCACTTGGCAGCTTGTTTCTGGGTGCCTTGTGCGCCGATGGGCAGTTCACAATCAGTCAGGGTGAGGGTGGATGTTTGGGCATGGGTGTGTGGCATAGGCGCGGCAAAAAGCGCGATAAGAGCTACAAAAAGCGCAAAACGGCGGAGCATAGACAATCCTTAGTCACAATTTGGGTCGGTTTTTCTATTTTAGCAGGATAAGGTTGGATGTGTGCGAGAGGGTGCATTACAGCTTGGCAGACCGCCGCTTAAAAGGCTGGAGATTTCAGAACAACGAACCGCCGGCTAGGCTGCCTGACGCGGCTTACGATACTTCGATTTTTGGCGGTGTTCTTTTAACCCATTCCGGTTGCGGTAAACCGTAATAATTTCTGCCCCATCTGAGCTAACTAACACATTTGTGCCAACTAGCTGCTGGATGCGTTGGTTACGACGGTCGGACTTGGGAACGTTTTTTCTGCCCAGAAAGTAGATGATCGCACCGGCATTGTGCATTACTTCACCGTGTGCAATCACATACTCAATCTCAGCAGGGGTCAGGTTCCGCTGCGCGCAGCGCTCGGTTGCATGTAGGCAAATGTTCAAAGTGAAACACCTTTCCAACAACTCAAACTGGCTGCGTAGGTCTGCCAAACTGTTATGCTCAATGTAAAAGAGCGAACTCCGAAAACTGTAGCATAACTTAGTGTTACAAGTCAATTACGGAATGCTTCTGTTAGGCAACTTACCGCAACGCATCGGCAGGCGCTTCACCGGCGGGCATTTTGTCCTATTTCGCACCATGCGCACACCTGTGGTAAACTACCCGCATATACATGGCACAGCGCGCACAGCCAACGGAGCGCTTATGACGACTCTCTACGTTTATATTGCAGGTCCAGAAGGTTCGGGCAAAACCACTTTTCTACACTCGCTTGGCATTCCCGAAGGGCTGATCGTGGATCGGGAAAATGGTATCGAATACCGCCAATTTGTGGTGGATGATACGCTTGATCTGCAAGTGTTGACCTCAATTGAAGCCTCCCGTTTTGACCGCCTGCTGGAGATCGCACAGCGCGATATTCTCGGCTACATCATCCTTGTGGATAGCGCTGATCAGGAATCGTGGAGTATGGCGCGTGTGATGTTAGCGCACTCACGCGGCTATGCACTGGTGCCAACCCTGATCGTTGCTAACAAGCAAGATTTGCTCGGTGCGGCAACGCCCGAACAAGTTGGCGCGTGGATCGGCATGGAATCAATGGTGTATGTGACGGGCTGCCAAGCCACCAAGCCAAGCAGCGTGCGTGCCGCCTTTTTACAACTGCTATTCTCCGTGCGCCATGAGATTGAGCGCCTTGACAGCCTGATCGCTGAGATCGAACGCACCTTCGGCACCGACGATGCAGGCGCCTGATCGGCGGGTGTTCGGTAAAATGGCGCACCCTATCCTTTCCCGATCTATTGCGGAGATAATCATGAGCCGCTCTCGTCTGTTTTTGCTGCTGCTGCTGTTGGCAACCTTCAGTGCCTGTGGCGCACCGCCTGAGCCAACTGCCACCCCGACCGCCACACTTACACAAACTCCCACTGCCACACCGTTGCCAACCAACACGCCCACGCCGGCACCGCTGCCCACTGCCGTGCCAGAGGCAACCGAACGCGCCACGGTGCGCTTCTTCCATGCCGCACCCGACCTTGCGCCGTTGGATGTCTACCTGGAAGGCTCTGCCGCTGCGCTGCGCCTGCCCTATGGCGATTTTTCGCTGCCGCTGCCGTTGAACGAAGGTGAGTATGTGCTGCGCGTTGTGCCTGCCCGCGCTGATGTGAATCAGGCAGACGCTTTGCTGCGCGAGACGATCCGCGTGCGCGCCAACGAGACGATCCTCTATGTGCTGCGCCCAGAAGGCGAAACGCTGCGCGCCCTGCGCTACCCGCAAGATTTACGCTCCACCGCGCTTGGCGAGGGGCGCGTGGCTGCCATTAATGCCTTGGTTGAAGACGTGGCGCTTAGCGTTTTCCTTGATGCGGATATTCCAATTGGTGCTGCACAAAGCGGCGGGCAAAGCACCGCCGCCCGCGAGGTGATCGCTCGCCGCTACAACGCACGCTTCCTGCGCGATAGCCAAGAGCTGCTTGCCGCACCACTGGCGCTTACCGCCCGCGATTCAGTCATGCTGATCCTCTACGGCACACTCAGCGCGCCGCGCCTTGCAACACTGACGCTGCCAACGCCGCGTGAGGGCAAACTGCGTGTTGTAAACGCTGAGCCGAGCCTGCCCAAAGCTGATCTCTACCTGGATGAGCGCCTTGTGGCAGAAGGTGTTCCTTTTGGCGTTGCGCTGGAGGCGCTGACGCTGCCTGCACGTGCCTATCGCATTCGTGTGCTGGCACATGCCGACCCTGCCGATGCACAGCCGCTCTTTGAAGGCAACATCGCCTTAGCGGGCGATCAGCAAGGGCTGTTGGTTATCTACAGCACACAGTTAGCCTCAAATAATCGGCAAGTGCGTGCCGCAATTTTCTCTGAAAACCTTGCCCTGCCACAAGCAGGGCGCGCCTCGCTGAGCGTTTTGAACCTTGCCCGCCAAGAGGCGACGATCCAAGCCCTGAACCCAAGCACGCCGCTCAGCGCACCGATTCCCTACGCTGCCCTGAGTGCGCCGATCAGCCTAAACGCGGGACAGCATAACCTTGCCTTCAACACCACTGAGGCAGAGGGCGCACGCACCGTTGAAACAACCACCCTTACCCTGCAAGAAGGTTGGAGCTACCTCTACGTTGTGCTGAGCAGCTTAAACACGCCGCCCTTGATCATCGGCACGGACGTTCGTTCGCTCTTTGCCGCCTTGCCAACGCCAACCATCAGCAGCCCGCTGAATGTGCGCCTGATCAATGCTGCCGCCGCACCGATCAGCGTAGATTTGATCATCGGCGACGTGCCAATTTTTAAGGATGTGGCACACCAAAGCAGCACGGCTGCCCTAGCCATAGACAGCACCATGCGCCCGATCCGTTTGCAGCGCAGCGGCACCGATCAGGTGCTGGTAGAGCAGACCTTGCAATTTGCGCCGAACGGCAACCTTGCCATCGTCTTTTTTGGCGAGGAAGGCAACTGGCAGCTTTTGCAATCCCTAGAGCGCACGCGCCCAACCGCCAGCAACGCTGCCCTGCGCGTTATCCATGCCGCACCTGATGCTGAGCCGATCTCGGTTGAGTCACCTATCAGCGCGCCCAGCAGCGCACTCTTTGGTGATCGCCCAACGCCAACGCCGCGTGCCTCACAATATTTCGCACGTTTGGAATACGGCGGTATCTCCAGCATTGTGACGCTGCGCGCCAACACTTACACCTTCACGGCACGCAGTGCCATAGATGGCACGCCCTTAGCGGAGTTGGCAGACGTGGAGATTGTGGTTGGGATGCGCTACGATCTGCTTTTAATCAGCGGCACATCAGGCAATCCGCGTGATGTGCGCTTGGTGCTGCTCAAGGCAGAGTGAGAAAAGGTGCGGGACGTAAACTCACCGTCCCGCACTGCTTTCAGCCAAGCGTTACTTCGGTACGTACCACGCCAGCGCGATCTTGGCGCGCCACCAGCCCTAGCCTGCCGCCCTTCGGTGCATGGACTACCCATTCCGCCTTCAGGCGGTCGGGCGTGCCGCCCAAACGCCAGACTGCCCATGGTGTAGCAGACGTGCCAGCATAGGCGCGCCCTTCCAACTGACCGAAGTCGTGGCGTTCTTTGCCGCTGATCAGAGTAGCGCCTTCGGGCAGCGTTACCTCGCAGAGGACGCCGCGTGTGACCTTGCGCTCTAACGCCTTCTTGGAGACATAGGTAGGCAGCCAGCCCGTATTCTGAACTACAAGGCGCACAAGGTAATGATCATCGCCGAGTGGCGTCACCTGTGTGCTGTGCAGTTCCAAGCGAGGCGAGATCAGCGCGTGCCATGTCAGCCACTCGGCAAAGGGTGCAATCTCGCGCTCTAGGTAGTTGGGCGGCGGATTGCGCCATGCATACTGCATATTCCAGCCGCCTAGCTCCACTTTGCCAAGCTGCGGATGCTCAAAGGGATACCAATTGATGTAGCCTTTGCCATCCAGCTTCTCATCGCTCCACTTGAGCATGGTCAGGGCATCTTCCAGCGGATGCTCGCGGTACCAATCAATAAATTTATACTCGGTGATGCCTGCTTGCCGCTGCGGGCTCCAAATTTCCACAGTCCAAGCATATAAGCCAAGATGATCGTATGCCCAGTCGTCAAAGGTGCCGGTGATCACCTCTCTGGGGTGATATTTGAAGTCGTGAAAGTTGGAAATAGCAGGGTAGCCGGTCAGTTCTGTGCCTTTCTTGCCAATGTGCTGGAATGTCCAGAGGTCTTC
This sequence comes from Anaerolineae bacterium, assembly GCA_034436355.1. Taxonomy (GTDB): domain Bacteria; phylum Chloroflexota; class Anaerolineae; order Aggregatilineales; family UBA2796; genus CP2-2F. Next base: position 7,493 of record DAOTVQ010000019.1, on the reverse strand, counting down.
GGGCGGCAGGGTATCATCGGCTGCCACACCAGAAGGACGCAGCAGCACACCGCTCCATGTGTGGAAGGCGATTGCACCCGTGATGTTTGGGTGCGCCACGATGAAGGCAACGGCAGCGCGCACTTCTGGCTCGCTGGTGGGATATTCGCCGGCGCCGAGCTGCTCGCCTTCCTGCCGCCAATGGGCGGGATAGTTGCGGTTGAGGTCTAGCCCTTCCTTATTCCGCATAGCGGTTAACGTCACACCGTCGTAGTTCTTGAGCAAGCCTTCAGGCAGGATGCGATAGTACGTGCCGCCGATCTCGGTTGGGTCGCGGCGGATCATCAGGCGCGGCTCAGTTGGGTGTGCTTTCCACTGCCCGTTCGGGTCAGGAATCCGCATTTGGAGCATCCGTCCGTCGCCGTCAATATCCTGTTCAGTCAAGCCTTCCAAGCCTTCCTCATCATAAGGATAAGGGCGCGTGCTGGAGCGGATGATCTTCGGCTGATCGGCAAGGGCAAGTTCTGCACCATCGGGGTTCAGGCGCGGGCAGATGTAGAAGGTGCGCGTATCGAGGGCGCGGGTGATGTCTGCATCCACGCCATAGGCGCTGGTCAGCTTGTGGATGAGATACAGACAGGCAGAAGAAGGGGAAACTTCGCTGGCGTGAATGTTGCCATCTACCCACAGCGCGGGCTTATCTTCCGCTGCGCCGCTGGCAGTGTTGGTGAGCGTTGCCAACCAAATCTCGCGCCCTTCGTAACTTTTGCCAAGGCTCTGCACTTGCACAAACTGAGGGAATTCCGCAGCATAAGCGTGCAGCAGGCGTGTGAGGTCATCGTAACGATAGTAGCGATCAAAATGAATTTCGGGCATGTCTCTATAGCTTTCTGGGTAAGCTGTTGAAGTGCAGCAAGTATAGCCAATCGGCAAAAACTGCGCGATAGACGCAGCTTTGCGTACAATTAAAATAACTTTATGAAACAGGAGGTGACATGGCGTTTGAGGCGATCCTGATTGTGGTGGCAGCGCTGTTATTGCTGAGCATTTTTGCCAGCAAGGCAGCGGGCTGGTTGGGCGTGCCATCGCTGCTGCTCTTTCTTCTGGTGGGCATGTTGGCAGGCAGCGAGGGCATCGGCGGCATCGCCTTTGACGATACGGCGCTGGCACAGGCAATTGGCGTCGTAGCGCTCTCACTGATCTTGTTTGCAGGTGGCTTGGATACGGATTGGAACGTCGTCAAGCCAACGCTGCGGAGCGGTTTATCGCTGGCAACACTTGGTGTGGGCATTACGGCTGTGCTGGTGGGCTTGTTTGCCCATGCTTTTTTGAATTTCGGCTTGCTGGAGGGCTTTTTGCTCGGCGCGATCCTTTCCTCAACCGATGCGGCGGCGGTCTTTGCTGTGCTGCGCGGGCGCGGCGTGCATCTGCGTGGCAGGCTGGAGCCGCTGCTGGAACTCGAGGCAGGTAGCAACGATCCGATGGCAGTTTTCCTCACCATTGCCTTTACCAGCCTAGTTGGGCAGCCTGATCAGCCCATCACAATGCTAATCGTTTTTTTCGCCCAGCAAATGCTATTAGGCGTGCTAGGCGGCGTGCTGCTTGGTTTGCTTGGACTATGGTTGCTGAACCGCCTGCGCCTTGAATACGATGGTTTATATCCCGTGCTGACTTTGGCAATCGCCATGCTTGCCTACAGCGTGACGGCAATCTTGGCTGGCAGCGGCTTCTTGGCAGTCTACATTGCAGGGTTGTTGCTTGGCAACCGCGATTTTATTCATAAGAAAAGCCTGACGCGCTTTCACGATGGCTTGGCATGGTTGATGCAGATCACCATGTTCCTTTCGCTTGGCTTGTTGGTCTTTCCTTCACGGCTGCTGCCAAGGATCGGTATGGGGCTGATCGTCGCGCTGTTCCTGATGCTGATTGCACGCCCGTTTAGCGCGTTAGTGGCGCTGTTGTTCTCGCGCTTCACGCTGCGCGAACGGCTGATGGTTGGTTGGGTTGGCTTGCGCGGCGCCGCACCGATCATCTTAGCGACTTTTCCGCTGTTGGCAGGGCTGCCCAAAGCCGATACGCTCTTTAACCTCGTCTTTTTTGCGGTGCTGGCATCGGTGCTGCTGCAAGGACCGACCATTATCCCGATTGCGCGCTGGCTGGGCGTAGAAGCGCCACAACCACGCCGCCGCCCAGCGCCAGAAATCCCGTTGAAAGATGCCACGGTCGAGATTGTGCTGCCGCCCGATTCCGCCGCCAATGGTCGCCAATTGTTGGATGTGGGCTTGCCGTCGGGCGTCTTGGTCGTGCTGATTGCCCGCGAGGGGCAAACCTTCGTGCCAAGCGGCAGCACCACGCTTGCCGCACGCGATAAGCTGCTGCTGATCAGCGATCCGAAAGACCGCCCGATGCTGGCGCAAGCGTGCGCCATGCTTTCACTGCCTAGCGAGGATTCTGAGGATGCGCCATATCAGGCGTATAATGAAAAAGGTGAAGCGCTCACTGAGGAGATCAGCGCATGATCAGCACCCCTGAAGGGCTGCGCTGGCTAAGCGGTTACCGCGAACGTGGCAACGGATTAACACCACGCACGCAAATGGCACGCTACAGCCTGCGCGATTTGGCAAACCGTAACCTATTGCCAATTAGTGAGGTGAATCGGCTGTTGGTTCAGGCAGATTTACAAGATTTTGGTTGGCATATGTACTGGGGTGATGAAGATGCCACGCCCGACGAACTGCTGCCAAGCATGATTGACAGTGCGGAGGGCTATGCAATCTTTATGCACGGCTGGACGGGCAGCCACGCCATTTGGGAAGATATGCCTTGCGCGCTCATCAATCAGAATCGGCGTTTGGTCAGCCTTGCGGTGGATTTGAACGGCTTTGGCAGCACACTCTTTGCCGACCGCACGCCGGAGTATGAAGAGTGTAGCCCGCTCGCCGTGATGCGCGTCGTAGAAGGTTGGTTAAATCTGCTCGGTTTGCGGCGGGCGGCGGGCGATCCGCGTTTGAAGGCAGTCCATCTGATCGGGCATTCCATGAGTGGCGCAGCGCTCTTTTTCGCCGATGATTCTAATTGGCGCTTGGGCGAACTGACGCGCACCGCCTTAGCGCCTGCTCTGCTGCTGCGCGATGATCTTGGGCGTGCTTTCTATACGGCGCTTGGCTTTGGCATCGGTTTGGTAGGACGCATCGGTGCGCTGGAGCCAATAGAGCGTCTTATTTCGCCGCGTGTGCTGGAAACGCTAACCGATGGCGCCAGCCCAGCCGTGCGCGCCGAGCATGATCGCATCTACCGCACCACCTTGCGGAGCGTGACAGCGCGCACCTTTGCGGCGATGGGCACCCTCCGCGACGCGCCCATGCCGCGCCGTTGGGAGCTGATGGAAGTCTTTCTTGGTCACCGCGATCCATTGGTCAGCCTTGTGCCAATGCTCGAACTGCTCTACGAGTTGCAGTTCAACAGCGATCAGGTGCGCGTCATGCTCGGCACACATTACTTATTTTCAGTCGGTGAACCTTGGGCGCGTGTGCATCGGCAAAATCGGCAAATGGTGCTAGACGAAGTGCTGCAATTGCACAGCCGCGCCATTCATCGGCAGCGCAGCGGCTAAGGTCGCGCATTCCAAGCGCATTTTCAGCACGTTTTGCGCTTTCTCGGTAAGATAGGTGAGCATGACATTCGCCGTCACGCATACGGAGCGCGCTTATGCCTACCGATCCAAACCAACCGATAGCTGATCACGCCCGCAGTACGCTGCGCCTGCTGCCCGCTGATTTACGTGCGGCACGCGCCCTGCTTGACGCCCTCACCAACGCTGCTTACTTCACGGACTTTGAGCGCGACAGTTTGCTGAACGCCTTGCAAAGCGCCGAGTCAGCCTATACCAATGGCGCGTTTGATGATGCCGAAGATGCCTTTGCCGTCCTTGACGCTTTTTTGCTCAAACGCGAGCCGCTGCTTGCCGCTGAACTTGCCGAAGCACGCAGCGCCGATGAGCGCCTGCTCACTGCCTTGCGGCTGTGGCTGCTTGAGGAGCTTAACACGCTCAGCGCAGACCTTGCCGCTTTGCAAAAGGCGCTCATTGAGCAGGCAGAGAGCCATGTCAGCGCCTTAATGCCCGGTTATGTCCGCCATACGCCTACGGCAATTCTTTCGTGCAGCCATTGGCTACTCAGCTTCTTCTGGATGTTGGCACGCGATCAGGATCGGCTCGCCTCTACCATTGCACATACTGCCATCCTGCCGTTGGGCAGCGATACGCTGGCAGGCACGCGCCTCACCTTTGATCGGCGTGCGCTTGCCGATGCGCTGGACTTGGGCGAGCCTTCGCCCAACAGCGTGGATGCCGTTACTGATACGGATTTTGCAGCCGAATTTTTATTCGCCGCTGCGCTGATCGGCGCGCACTTGAACCGCCTTGCCGACGATCTGCATTTGTACACCGCACTCGGCTTTTTCAGCACGGATGATAGCTTTGCACCACGTATGCAGGCGTTCCGTCTGCACGCAGAGTTGTTCGCCGCGCTTGGCACGCTGGGCAGCGTGGAACGCAGCGCGCTCAGCCACATGCTGATCACGGCTGCCGACACACTCCGCACCTTAATCAACAGCGCGCAAGAGGCAGTTGAACTGCTGACGGTGGATGTTGACCCAATGCTGGATGCCCTCGATGATCGCCTTTTCCTGCCCGATTTAACTGCCTATCTGATTGAGCGCGGCGTGGCGCCCAATGATGCTCATCAGAGTGTGGCGCGCCTAGTTGTGAGCGCAGCGCGCACCAACAAAAGCATCGTCGAACTTTCCTTAGAAGCATTCCAAGCGGAATCAAGTGCCTTTGCCGAAGATGTGTTCACCCTGTTTGAGCCAACGCACGCCGCAGCACAGCGTGCTAACAGCGGCGGCACGGCGCCATCCGCCATTCGGGCGCAAATTCAGCAGGCAATGGCATGGTTGGTTGGCGCCGGTTTGGCGTAAGGCTTAACACAGGCGTTGGGCAATCCGCCAAAGGGCAGCGCCTTCGCTAGTGAAGTGCCGCCGAACGTGGTAGGATCAGTGGCGATCCACGTGCTATTATGCAGGCTTGGAAATCCATGACCACACCTGAGGCGACATCTACCAGCGAACTGAATGCAGCCCTAAGCGCCGATATTCGCTTATTGGGCGGCTTGCTTGGCGAAATTATCCGTGAGCAGCACGGCGAAGAAGCGCTTGCCCTTGTGGAGCGCATTCGCGCCGAAAGCCGTGCGCGCCGCGCCAATCCGCACGATCCCAAGCACACTGAAACGCTCCAAGCAGCGATCAATGCCCTCGATCTGCCCGCCAAGCAAGTGCTGATCAAGGCATTCAGCAACTATTTTCAACTCATCAACATCGCCGAAGATCAACAGCGGCTGCGCGTGCTGCGCCAGCGCGAACGCGATGATCAGCTTGAGGAGTCTATCGAGTCCGCCGTGCGCGATCTGCGTGCAGCAAACGTCAGCGCTGCCCAAGTGCGCGCTTTGTTGGCACATATTGGCATTCGGTTGGTGCTGACGGCGCACCCTTCTGAGGCAAAACGCAAGGAAGTGCTGATCAAGCAGCGGCATATTGCCCAGTGGCTGGCGCAGCACGACCGCACCTCGCTGCTGCCGCGTGAGCGCCGCGCTGTGCTGGCTGCCATTGGCGAAGAGATTGAAGAACTTTGGCAAACACGCCCAACACGCGCCGCACGCGCCACCGTTGCCGATGAAGTGGACTTTGGCGTCTATTTTCTTACCTCCAGCCTTGCCGATTTGCTGCCGCAAGTCTATGCTGAACTGCAAGACTCGCTGCGGTCACACTATCCTGAAGAAGACTGGGACGAACTGCCGCCCTTGCTACGCTATGCGTCTTGGATTGGCGGTGACCGCGACGGCAACCCGAACGTTACGGCGGATGTCACCCTAGCAACGCTTGCCACCATGCGCGCCGCCGCACGTGATCTGTATCTGCGCGAAGTGGACTTTTTGCGCGAACACCTCACACAATCCACCGATCTGGTCAACGTTTCGGACGCACTGCGTGCGGCACTGCCGAATGCCGATGCACATCCGAAATATCCCGGCGAGCTTTACCGCCAATACCTCGATATTATCCATGCGCGCCTTAATGCGGATTACTACGCCACCACCGCCGATCTGCTCAACGATCTGCGCCTGATCGAAAAGAGCCTGCGCGAAAATCGTGGTGTGCATGTGGCAGATGGCGCCGTGCGCCACCTGATCCAAAAAGTGCGCTTGTTTGGGCTGCACCTTGCGCCTTTAGATGTGCGCGAAGATGCACGCCGTTTCCGCATGACGCTTGCCGAGTTGTTCCGTGCTTATGGCATTTGTGCTGATTATGAGGCAGCCACTGAGGCAGACCGTCAAACGTTACTGACCGACGAGATCGCCAATAGGCGCCCGCTTTTCCCAACCGACCCGCGCTTTTCTACCGTCACCGAGCAGGTGATCGCCACGTGGCGCATGATCGCACAGGCGCATCAGCGCTATGGCAAAGAGAGCATAGATACCGTCATTGCCAGCATGACTCAGCACGCCAGCGATGTGCTAGGAATGCTGCTTTTTGCTAGTGAGGTGGGCGTGCAAAACAGCCTAGACCTGGTGCCGCTCTTTGAGACGGTGGACGACCTGAAGGCTGCGCCGCGCATTATGGCGGAACTTTTCCAGAACGCTGCCTATCAGAAACACCTTGCCGCACGCGGAATGCGCCAGCAGATTATGCTTGGCTATTCGGATAGCAATAAAGACGGCGGCTATCTTGCCTCCAACTGGAGTCTATACACTGCCCAAGAGCGTTTGGCGGCAATTTGCGCTGAACATGGCGTGCAGTTGGAACTCTTTCACGGGCGCGGCGGCAGCATTGGGCGCGGCGGCGGACCGACCAACAGCGCGATCCTTTCCGCGCCGCCGGGATCGCTGCATGGGCGCATCAAAATCACCGAGCAGGGCGAGGTGATCGCCTATCGCTACAGCAACCCTGCCATTGCGCGGCGGCATTTGCATCAAGTGCTAAACGCCGTGCTGATCGCCTTCATCGCGCCGCGCCGTCCGCCGCCGCGTGAGGCATGGCGCGCCGCGATGGAGACACTCTCCGCAGAGGGCGAGAAAGCCTACCGCGCCTTGGTCTACGAGACACACGGCTTTTTAGATTACTGGCAGCAGGCGACGCCTATTGACGAATTGGCAACGCTGCCGATCAGTTCGCGCCCTGCCAAGCGGCGCAGCGGCGGTTTCGATGGTTTACGCGCTATCCCGTGGGTCTTTTCATGGATGCAGTGCCGCGCCATCATTCCCAGTTGGTATGGCGTGGGCTACGCACTGGAGATTTTTGCTGATCAGGGCGATGAGTCGCTGCTGCGCGAGATGTACAACGGCTGGCGCTTCTTCCGTGCGCTGATCGCCAACGTGCAGCTTGACCTTGCCAAAGCCGATATGGGCATCGCGGCGCTCTATGCTGATTTGGTGGAAGATGCCGCTTTACGGCAGACTATC
>DAOTVQ010000018.1:0-75653 GCA_034436355.1 Anaerolineae bacterium | reverse complement strand
GCCTACCGCTTGCCAGCCAATGATGTTGAGGCTGCCCTAAGCGTGGGCGAAGTCCCGCCGTTTGCTATACGCCTGCCCTCCGCCCGCTTGACTCGTCCCGCTGCGCCGCGCTAGGCTTGGGGCATGGGCGAGTCAACTTCACTGGTGCTTTGTTGTGGATTGACGCAGGCAGTGGTGCCGCTACAGTGGTAAGTGGGAACTGCGAAACACTGCCGATTGCCACACCCACAGCCTTCCCCGCCGTCTATACGCCTGTCCTTTCTGGGTCACTTGAGATCGCCTGCACATCTGGAACGCAAAGTAACTTACCTAACGGCACAACCATAGATGCTATTGATTGCGAGTGGTATAAAGCACTGCTCGGTCTCGGTATTGTGGCTGAGTCGGATCGGGTTGCCCTTGCGGCGATGATCAATCTGATGCAGAATGGTGATAGAACTTATGGCTCAACCGCCTACAACGACTTCAAAGCGCGTATCCAGAGCTTTTTCTGTGTCACACTCTACGAAACAGGCACACAGTTCACCTATCAGCATCTCAACAACATCTTTTTGGGCTTACTACAGACTACCTATGCGTTCCAAAGCAAGCAGACATCGCTCGGAACACTTCAGCAAACTGCCTGCCAGATTTTCCGCAGCGGCGCGCAGCAGTTGAGGATCCATCGCGTGAACACCACTGGACAAGGCGGCGAGACCTTCGGTGACCGCATTGACCTGTACAACAACAGTGGTAATGTTCACTCCGCGCTGAACATCGTCCATGAGTTCGGGCATTTCATCAATGTGCGCTTGGGCGGCTGTCCGAGTGCGCCTGCACCCTCTTCACCGCTTGGGCAGCTGGCGGCGGGTCAGTTGAAGGATGCTAACGGCAATCCGATTAGCTACTACCTTAACGACGTTTGGGTGCGCGGTCCGGGCTGGGGAGCACCAGAAGAGGCTTGGCAGCTAAATCCAGCATCTGATCCCAATGAAGAAATCGCTGATATGTTCCTCAACTGGTCATATGACGTTGTCCGAGCTGTTTTCGTTGGTGATGCTGGTGCAGCAAGGCGTGACTTTATGAACAGCGGCATGATAAACGGTTGGATCACCCAGTTAGTCACACAGCCTTTTGCGAATTGTCAGTGAGCAAGGAGAGAGACAGATGCGTAAGTCGTTTATCCGTTTGACGCTCGGTGCCTTCGTAGTCATTTTGATGATAAGTTTAGTGCAAGCCGCGCCCGTGGCTACCTCCGCAGATAGCTTTCCCACTGCTACGCTACCCACGCCTACATTCTTGCCCTCTAAGCCTTTCGATTATCCCGGTGTGAATCTTCTGCTGCCAAGCGCAGGGACATTCTCAGCCGAGATGATCCGCGGGCTTGGCTACGAGATTTCAGCCAGCGAGTCTACTCGGGAAAGCGGCACTCAGCGCGTCGGAATCTGGATTGCCGGTCCAAGATACGAGCGCCGCTATGAGCCATCAAATGCGATGCGGATTACAGCAAGTGTATTGTTGTCAAGTTCGGATATTTTTGAAACATATATCGGATTGGAGAAAGTGTTCTTAGATCTTAGTTTGACTGTATTGGAGTGGGCGCTAATTGATCCCAAACCGATTTTCATGACCTACGGTACACCTAGCGTAGTGCGCGCTAGTCTGGGAACAAATAAGATCGGGTTTGTAGGCAGCATTACAGCTATCTGGGAAAACCACAATGTTTCGGTTATGTACACCATCATACTCAAGGCGGAGGATGAGATTGAAGACAGGGCTTTAGATCCCAGAGGGTATCCTGTCAGGTTCAAGATGTGCCTTTTACCTGAGCGCATCATTGGCTTTAATGCATGGCTGGCTTCCGAAGAGCGCGACATTCTAGAGGCGATGAGGTATCCCTATGATTATGATCACGCTTTCATTTTTGGTCAGCCCTTCTCGCCGACCATGTTCACCAACGCGCCGGACTTAGCAACACTTGCTCAGCGCCTTGCCAACGGCGAATGCCTAGAGACGCGCCGCGAGGTGTGGTTTGGCAGCCAGTGAGGCGTCTTGCGCTGAGTGTGGGCAACCTATGGGACAGCGCAAACCGTCCCCTGCGCTGACAGGAGACGGCGAATGGCAACCCGCACGTAATGGTGCTGCTCACTCCGCGCTGAACATCGTCCATGAGTTCGGGCATTTTATCAATATGCGCTTGGGCGGCTGTCCGAGTGCGTCTGCACCCTCTTCACCGCTCGGGCAGCTGGCGGCGGGTCAGTTGAAGGATGCTAACGGCAATCCGATTAGCTACTACCTTAACGACGTTTGGGTGCGCGGACTAGGCTTGAATCCGCTTTGGAATCAAAACAATACACCTGATCCCAACGAAGAAACTGCCGATATGTTTCTAAACTGGGCATATGATGTCGTCAAGCCGGTTTTTGTCAGCAATGCTGAGAATGGGTTTGCTGGTGCAGCAAGGCGTGACTTCATGAATAACCGCAAGGCAAGCTGGATCAATCTTCTGGTCACAAATCCATTTCCATTTTGTAACTAAAAGAGGTGAGTGATGTATCGCACCACACTAGTGTTTGCCGTAGCGTTTCTGCTGTTTGCTATGCTTGTAGCAGGCGGCAACGGCACTCCATCAAAAGGGATTTTGACACAAACGCCTACACCCACCGCCGAACCCGTGTTTGACTATCCCGGTATAGACAGCCTTCTGCCTGGCAAACGACTAAGCGAGGCACTGCAACTCCTAGGGACACTTGGTGTGCAAGAAATCATTGATGGGTCAAACTATGTGCAGTTGCCTGCCGATGTGCAAAGTTTTGGCATAGTTTTTCAGGATTTAGTTGACATCAAAGGTCAGTACACTGGTGTACGAATCAGTGCAAGTGTCACCAGCCAATCGGATGTAATCCAAGAAACTGCAATAGATGTAGACAATCGGTTACGTATTCTTCCAGACGATGCTTGGCAGCTAATTAACCCAAGTAGGCTTGTAAATTCCTTCGGTACACCAACGATAGCGCGTGCTGGTGTTGGTAATGGAGGCACCTTGCTGCTGATTTGGGAACATAAACATGCAGCGGTGTGGTTTAACTTCCTTTTCGGTGAGGAGGATATCCCTAAAATGGGTTTGATGCCTGAGCGCTTTACTCTTTGCCTAAAACAAGATCGGGGGCTTGGCGCAACGATGTGGCTGACGATGTCGCAAATTGATATCAGAGAATTCATTGTTAGGGACTCGAACCATACACCGCTTGCTTATGGTCAGCCCTTCTCGCCGACCATGTTCACCAACGCGCCAGACCTAGCCACCATGGCTCAGCGGCTTGCCAACGGCGAATGCCTAGAGACGCGCCGCGAGGTGTGGTTTGGCAGCCAGTGACATGGCTTGCGCCCGCTTGACTCGTCCCGCTGCGCCGCGCTAGGCTCAGGGCATGGGCGAGTCGAGGTGCGGGTGCGGGGTGTTCTACGGGCTGGCGGGCGCTGAGTGCTGACGAAGTCCCGCCGCCTGCTATACGCCTGCCTTACGCTTGCTTGACTCGACTCGTCCCACTGCGCCGCGCTAGGCTTAGGGCATGGCAATGAACGGCGTAGATGGAGTCGGTGTGCGGCGCGAAGGGATGCTCTATGTGACGAACACACTCAGCCCGAATCTTTGACCTGCTAGGACTATGTGTGATTGTGGTGAAGCTATGCAGCGCCTATGGCACGGCTCATTAAAAGTGGCGCATTCCCTACACCAATGTGTGAACGCACGACACACCCAGCAATCATGGGTGTGTCGTGCGCGGCATTCGGTCGAACGTTTCACCAATACAATCGAGCAGCGTCGCCGTTACGCGGGCTCTTCTGTTTCGTCAGTGCCCTGCTTTGGTTTTGATGAAATATCAACAGAAAACTAGGGTTTGTTAGGCAAGTGATCAGCCAGCGGCACGCCGTTTAACATCAGGCGAATCGGGCGTGGCGTGCTGAGGAACTGCGCCGCGCTCTGTTCCAACTGTGCCACAAGACGCCCGCCATCGCACGGATCAGCCAGCAGCAACACGCCAGAGAGGTTCACCACCAACGCTTCATCATCCAGCACCACGGAGTCTACCGCCAGTTTGGAGGATGCCAGCGCATTGTAAAGATCAAACGGTGCAATCGTCTGATCTTTCACAGTGAATAGATCGGTTAGCAGGGTGCTGATCAGCGTCTCAGGGCGTTCATCGGTGCTAATCAGGCTGTGAGGGATACCAACCGTCCCGACAGGGCATTCACCAAGAGGCACATCGCTGCACAGCTCGGCATCCAGCGAGACGTAGAAAAGCTGCACCTGCCGCACCGTGCTGCGCGTCGGATTTTGGGACGTGAACGTATGCGGATCGGTGCGGCGAATATCAGGCGCGATCACCTCGCCAAACTCGATGAAGTTGATCGGGCGTTCACGATCACGGGCTGCCACATCATACCAATTGGCACGCGCACAGTTGCCATCCACCGCCGTAAAATGAAAAAGGCGATAGGTGCCAACATAAGTGCCAGTTTGCACCACTTGTTTTGGCTCAAGAGCAATGCTATTCATGCCCAAAAAGACCATGCAGGCGTTGTTCTCGGCATCGTCAATCAGCACAACGCCACCAAAGCGCGGCGTTACGCCGTAGACTACGCCTGCCGCTGGCGTGTAAATCTCGGTATCCACACAGCGGAAATCGTAGGTGCGGCGGTTCGGATCATAGGGCGGCTTCCCATCCCGATTTTTGCCGTGCCACGTTGAAACAGTTCCGTCCGTAGCGCTGCGGCAAGGCGTGTAATAGTTAATGATAACTGAACCTACTGCGGCTTGTGCTGTTGGCGCACTCAGCCACAAAGCTGCTATCCCGCATAGGCAAAGCACAATCACGCAGACCAATGAACGCTTAACCATGAACGCTCTCCTGAAAGGGGTCACCAACAGCTTCAGCATAGCACACTTTTGCCCTGTGCTGAGCAACGCTTGCCATACGGGAGGCTGCCTTCAGCATTATTTGATCCACATCAAAGACGTTGTGCGCCAGATCAGCTATCTTACATGCCAAAAAGGGATGCCTTTCTCCCCAAAGTTGCCAAATGTGACAAAAATTTGTGTGAGATATGGCAAATATCACTTCACGGCAACCCAAGATAAGGCTATGTTTGAAAAGATCATCAATTTTGCTTATGGAGAGCCGTTTATCGAAACCAACTTGTTGAGAAGATTTTCCGCACCCGCCTTTGGGCAATGTATTTTTGGGAGAGTTCTATGAACGGAGCGCTACCTGCATCGGAACAGACGGCGGCACGGCGCAAGCGAGACATCCCCTTTCCGATCCTGCTGATCCTTGTTGGGTTAGTAGGCTGTATTGTTGGGTTGGGCAGTTTTACCTTCATCTATGCAAAAGGCTATTCCTACCTAACCGACGATCCGAATGCTTGCGCCAATTGCCATATCATGCGCGATGTGTTCACCGCATGGACACGCGGCAGCCATCGGAACGTGGCTACCTGCAACGATTGCCACACACCACACGATAGCTTGGTGAGCAAATATGCCTCTAAAGCATTGAACGGCTTTAATCACAGCCTTGCCTTTACACTAGGCGGCTTTCATGAGCCAATTCGTGCCACAACGCTAAACCGTGATATTGCCCGTGAGAACTGCATGTACTGCCATGCAGCAGTGACCAGCCAAATGAGTCACGTCGGTGGCGAGGCAACGGATTGCCTTGCCTGCCATGCACGGGTTGGTCATGATGAGTAATTGAATGAGGGGGAAGATAAGAAGTATGACGACACAACCACCTAAACGCAGCACGCAGTTTCTGCTGCTGGCTGGCGCGTTCTTGCTTGGCGGCATTGTGATGATCTTGCTTGCCGCCCTGCTGTTGAACATCAACACACGGCAAGTCGAAGGTGCTATTTCACCGGCGCGCATTGTTGAAATCGCCGATAATGAGATGGATCCGGCAGTCTGGGGGCAAAATTTCCCAAGCCAATATGATTCCTTCATGAAGACGCAAATTGACAATATGCCCACCAAATATGGCGGCAGCGAACCGATCAACAAGCTGGAAAAATATCCCGTCCTGAAGCGCTTGTGGGGTGGTTATCCATTCAGCGTAGACTTTAACGAGGAAGGCGGTCACTACTACGCCCTGATAGATCAAAAAGAGACCGCCCGTAACCGCGTTGAAAATCCCGATGGCTCAATCACCTATAAGCAGCCGGGCGCCTGCGCCAACTGCCATGCTGGCGAAGCACCGATCCTGATTGCGGAAATGGGCTGGGAAAAATTCAATGGTACACCCTATGCCCAAATCCATGAGCGTTTAGAACATGGCGGCACCTGCAACGACTGCCACGATCCGCAGACCATGCAGCTACGCATTACGCGCCCTGCCTTTGCCAACGCCATGGCAGCTCGCGGCATTGATATTAGCAACGCCACCCGTCAAGAGATGCGGACTTACGTCTGCGCACAGTGCCACGTCGAATACTACTTTGCCGGCGAGAACAAAGTCCTCACTTTCCCATGGCTGAACGGTACCAACATTGATGAAATTGACCAGTATTACACAGATATTGGCTTCAGTGATTGGAAACACGCCGAAACTGGCGCGCCAATGATCAAGATTCAGCACCCGGAATTTGAGCTTTACACCACCAGCATCCACTACAAGTCTGGTGTGAGCTGTGCCGATTGCCACATGCCCTATGTGCGCGAAGGCTCGCTCAAAGTCACCGATCATTGGATTCGCTCACCCATTCACAACATCAACAATGCCTGCCAAACCTGCCACAAGCAGGATGAAAAGGCGCTGCTGGAGCGCGTGAGCATTATTCAGGATCGCACGGCGCTGCTGCTACGAAGCGCTGAGGAAGCGCTGACCGATGCCATTGATGCGATCAAGGTTGCCAAAGAGGCCGGCATTACCGATGAGGAACTGAAGGACGCACTGTGGCTGCATCGGCGCGCCCAAATGCGCTGGGACTTCGTCTTTAGCGAGAACAGCACAGGCTTCCACAGTTCACAAGAGTCGGCGCGCATCTTGGCAGATGCGGCAAATCTCGCCCGTCAGGCGCAGATCGCTGCCATCAAGCTGACACCGCCGCCAAAAGTTGAGGCACGCGCCGAATAGCACACGGCGCAGATCGCTAAACAGGGGACGGCAAACTGCCGTCCCTTGTTGCTAGAAGCGCTACTTATTATTTCCATCACTTGCTCTATTGAGTTGCTTATAAGAGGTGACGCTTGTCAGGCTTGCGTATGATAAACGTCACTACGCCGAATCGGCGCGCCATTCTACCATACAGACATAAGCCTAAATGGAGGATTGAAAATGACCCAGGTTGCTTGGGAAAAGACCGAAGGCGCGCCAAAAGAAGCAGCGCGCAGCGGTGTGCAGTGGAAATATCTGGTCGGTTTTATCGCCCTCTTTATTGGCGTTGGCTACCTGATCCTGCAAGGGACGATCAGCGGCGCACGCTATTTCATCACCATTGACGAACTGCTGAACGGCGATTACGTTGGGCAGACCGTCCGCATCAGCGGTGCTGTGATCGGCGATACCATCCAATATGACGCGCAAAACCTGATCATTGACTTTACGATTGCCAACATTCCGAACGAAACGAAAGACCTTGCCCGCACCCTGTATGAGGCAGTTCACGATCCGAACGCGACCAAACTCGCCATCCATATTGAAAATCAGGTGAAGCCGGATTTACTCCAGAACGAGGCACAGGCAATTTTAACAGGCAAACTCGGCACAGATGGCATTTTTTATGCCACCGAAGTGCTGCTGAAATGCCCAAGCCGCTATGAAGAGGCTGCACCTAATCAGGCAATTGCTGACCCACTGGCAGGAAAGTGAGCCATAGACCATGTTAGCTGAACTTGGCTTCGTCGCAACCTTTCTCGCCTTTCTGGCAGCGCTTTATGCTGCGGGCATGGCATTCTATGGCGTGCGCCGCCGTGATGACCGCCTGCTGCTGAGTGCGCGTAACGCGGCACTCGCCACTTTCCCGCTTATGAGCGTCAGTTTGGGTGCCCTGCTGATCGCCCTGATCACAGAGCAGTACCAAATCGCCTACGTCTGGAATGTAACCGATCCCAACACGCCAACCTTCTTTCGCATTACGGCGTTGTGGGGCGCGCAAGCAGGCTCGCTGCTCTTTTGGTCGGGCATTATGAGTGCGTTTGCCTTCGGCACAATCGCACTCAATTGGCGTGGTCAGCGCCGCCTGATGCCCTACGTCATCACCTACATTATGCTCACGCTCGCCTTCTTCTTAGGACTCTCACTCTTTCTTGAAAATCCCTTTGAGCGCTACTGGATCATGCCCGATAACAGCGTGATCAAGAGCGTGTTCGCCTTTGGTGGTGCGCTGCCGCCTGCTGCGGCACGCCTTGCCGAAACCTCGCACGGGCTGAATCCGCTGCTGCGGCACTTCGGCATGATTGTGCATCCACCGCTGCTCTATATGGGCTTCGTCGGCTTCATCATCCCATTCGCCTTTGCGATGGCAGCCCTTGCCAGCGGTGATCTCAGCACAGGCTGGATCAAGGCAACACGCCGCTGGACACTGCTGGCGTGGGTGAGCCTGAGCCTTGGTCTGGTGCTTGGTGGGCGCTGGGCGTATGACGTGCTGGGTTGGGGCGGCTGGTGGGGCTGGGATCCGGTTGAGAATGCCGCTTTCCTGCCTTGGCTGCTTGGCACTGCCTTCCTGCACAGCGTGATGATCCAAGAGAAGCGCGGCATGTTGAAGGTCTGGAATATGTTCCTGATGCTTGGCACCTTCAGCGCCGTGATCTTCGGCACCTTTGCCACGCGCAGCGGCTTGGTGGATAGCGTCCACAGCTTTGCGCGCAGCGGCATCGGCTTTCCGCTGTTCTTCTTCTGGTTCAGCATGACTGCGGTGAGCGTCGGCATGTTGCTGTGGCGTTGGCGGCGCGGCGAACTACGCGATGATCGGCGCTTTAACGGCTTGCTCAGCCGCGAGTCGCTCTTTGTGCTGAACAACATCGTGTTCGTGATGCTCTTTATCGCTATTTTCTGGGGCAGCTTTGGCGCGCCAATCGTCAGCGAAGTGTTCATGGGGACGAACATCACGCTTGGCAAAGATTACTTCCTGCAAGTGACGCCGCCGCTGTTCCTTGCCCTGTTCATCCTGATGGGCGTTGCGCCGCTTTCGGCATGGGGCTTTACCTCGCTGCTGCGTTTGGGCAAAGCGCTTAGCGCACCTGCGCTGTTTGCGGCACTGATTGTTCTACTGCTCGCCCTCATGCAGCCGACCGATCCACTTGTATTGCTCATCTACGGTGTGATCGCGCTGAGCGGTACAGTGGCACTTTGGGAGACCTATCGCGGTGCGGCGGCACGCCGTAAGGCATTTGGTGAGGCTTGGTATACAGCAATCACGGCGCTCATAGCGCGCAATCGGCGGCGCTATGGCGGCTACCTGATCCATTTGAGCATCGCTATTGTGGGCATTGGCGCGCTGGGCAGTGAACTCTACCAACAAGAGACGCAGCGCACGCTTGCCGTTGGGCAGAGTTTGGCGTTAGGTGGCTACACCATGCGCTACGACGGCTTCCTTGGTGGGCAGATCGCAGAGGATGGGCGCGTGATGGATATTGCCCAAGTCACGGTGATCCGCGATGGGCGCGAGATTGCCCATCTGCGCCCGCGCCGCGACTTTTACCCAAACGCCGAGGGCATGAACACCATGACCATTCCCGCCGCGCACAGCACCGTTGAAAACGATTTCTATGTGCTATTGGTGGATTGGGAAGCCATTAGCGCCAGCAGTGCCACCTTTAAGGTGTTCATCAACCCATTCATTAACTTGGTGTGGTGGGGCAGTTTACTGTTAGTGTTTGGCACGCTGATCGGCATGTATCCGGATGAGAAGCACGCCTTAGCAACTGCCGCCGCCACGCAGCCAAGCCGCTTAGCAGGAGTCAAAGCATGAAAACGCTATTGAAAGTGACCCTTATCCTGGTGCTGATCCTGATGGCGTTTACCGCCGTCACGCGGAGCGCCTCCGCGCAGGATGACCCGCGCCGCCCTGTGACCGATGATGAAGTGAACGCTGTCTCCAAGAAACTGTATTGCCCTGTTTGCGAGAACATCACGCTGGATACCTGCGGCACGCTTGCCTGCGCCCAATGGCGCGACGAAGTGCGTATCCTGCTGAGTGAGGGCAACACGCCCGAACAGGTGATCGGGAATTTTGTGGAACGTTTTGGAGATCGTGTGGTTGGCACACCTGTAGACCCAACCCTGCGCGCAATCGCCCTCATCACACCTTGGCTGTTCAGTGCGGCAGTGTTGGTTGGTGTGGCAGTCGTCTTTTTCCGCTGGCGCAAGGGCGGGATGCCTCATGCGCCAATCGCCACCCAACGCAGCACAGACGGCGCGCCTGCCACAACGCATAGCCTTGAAGAATACCGTGCGCGCCTAGAAGCAGCCCTTGCGGCACGCCGCTGAGTGAGGAATGAGTGATGACGCACTTACAGGCAACCGAACACGACGCATTGGCTGAATCAGGAGTGGTGGCTGAGCCAACCCCTGCCAAGCACGGCGCAAATTTCATCATCTTGTTGGCGGGCGGCATTTTGGTGGTGTTGGCAGTTATCTTTGGGCTTGGCTTGCGCCACCAACAGCAAACGCAGCCTACCGAAGGCTTTGCGCCGCTCTTTACACTGCAAACGCTCAGCGGCGAGGCAATCAGCCTTGAGTCGCTGCGCGGGCAGGTGGTGGTCATCAACTTTTGGGCAAGTTGGTGTGGTCCGTGCCGCAGCGAGGCAGCCGAACTAGAGGCAGCTTGGCTGCACTATAAAGATAAAGGCGTGGTCTTTTTGGGCATCGCCTACACCGATACAGAGCGCAATGCACAGGCATACCTACAAGAGTTCGGCATCACCTATCCCAACGGGCTGGACTACCAAACCAAAATTTCAGCACAGTACCGCATCACCGGCGTGCCAGAGACGTTCATTATTGACCGCGAAGGGCATATCAACGAGTTTGTAATGGTGCCGCTTAATCAGGGGCAGCTTAGCGCCATGATCGAGCGCGCCTTGACGAAAGGACTAAATCAGCCATGACCTTTGAAGCACTTGGGCTGAGCCTTGCCCTGATTGCCATTGTGTTGTTGTGGGTTGCCGCGCCGCTCCTGCGCCACAAACCGCGCTTTGCCGATCAGGGCGAGGCGATTTCGATTGAGCGCCTGAGCGTACACTATGAGCGTGTGCTAACTGCCCTGCGCGATCTTGAAGAAGATCATCGGCTAGGCAAACTGAGCAACACACGCTACACCGATGAGCGTGAGCATTGGATGGCTCAAGGCATCGAGATTCTAGCAGAACTGGATCGCGTTGGTGCGCTAAGCCCAGCCGATCAGACTGTTGGCGAACTGGATGCCGCGATTGACCACCAAATTGAGAAGGCAGTGGCTGCCTACCGCAAAACGCACAAAATGGCTTAGGCGCATAGAGGAATTATTCATGAGACACCTATTCACAGCAGTCATCTTGTTCGGTGCGGCACTCTTGCTGAGCGCGTGCAGCGGTCTGGGTGGCGAGCCGCCCGTCGTGGCAACCATTGGCATGAGTACCGCACAACCTACTTTTGATGCAACCCTGCTGGCGCAAATCCATGCCCAAGTAACGCCTAGCGGCGGCACAGCGCTGCCTGAAGGCACACCTGCCGCTGCCGCGCCAACTGAAGCACTCGGCACCGTTAGTGGGCAAGTGACTAATGCGACCTCTAATGCCAAACTACCTGAAGCCCTTGAGGTGGAATTGCACAGCGTAGACCGCGCTTTTAATGACACGATGCTAACCACTAGGCTGGATGCCGAAGGGAAATTCACCTTTAACGCTGTGCCGATCCGCGCTGATCGCTCTTACTTCACCGCCGCCGTGATTGATGGGCGCTATTTCGCCAGTGAGCCTGTCGTTGGCAATCCGGCGCTGCCTACACTTGATCTGTCGTTCAAAATCTATGAACGCACGGATGATCCTGCTGTGCTGAATGTCGCCAATGTCATGACACAAGTCAGCCCGGATGAAGACGGCTTGTATGTCATCCAGATCATCCGCTTTGAAAACACTTCAGATCGCATCTACAGCACTGCCGAACAGATCGGCGAAGATCGGTATGCCTCTGTGCGCGTGGCACTGCCTGAAGGCGCTGTGCTGCTTGGCTTTGCCACAGACGAGGCGCGCTATCACGTTAAGGATGGCATCATCACGGATACGCAGCCCGTCTATCCCGCCTCACGGCATATTGTCCACTTTCGCTACAGCCTGCCCTACCAACAAAGCGGCACGCGCATCACGCTGCCCTTAGCCTATCGCACAGAAGGCTCTGTGCTGCTTTTGGTGAACCCTGCCAGCCTAAGTGTCTCGGCAAAGGCGGGCGACCAGACTCTGCCTGCCCAAAGCACGCAAGAGATGGGCGGCTCGCCTTACCTTGCTTACGGCAGCAGCCTTCAACTGCCCGCCAATACCACGCTCACCTACACCATCAGCGGCGAGATGGTGCTGCCACGCACAGTAGAGGTGCCAAGCGTCGGTTTCTCGATGCAGCCTTTTGCCATTGGGCTAATTGTTGGCGGGCTGCTGATGATTGGCGCGGGTGTGGTGCTGATGATACGCGGCAGAAAAACCGATGTGCCTGCCGCAAAGGCTGCCACTGAGCAAGCGCGCCTGATCGCGGCGTTGGCAGCCCTGGACGAACAGCATAAGCAGGGCAAGATCGGCAAGGCAGCTTATGCACGCCAGCGCGATAACCTAAAAACGCAGCTTGCCAAGCGGATGGCTAGGGAATAAGGCTAAGGTTGCTATGTCCGCACCACTGTATGCCGCTGCACCTGTCCTCACACCTTCCGCTGCGCCAATTATTGCGGCGGAAGGGCTGATCAAAACTTTTGATGTGCTGCCTGTGCTGCGCGGCTTGACCTTACACATTGAGCATGGCGAGTTCCTTGCGCTGCTGGGCGCGAATGGCAGCGGTAAAAGCACGCTCTTGCGGATGCTGGCAGGGCTGAGCCAGCCTGATAGCGGCACGATTCGTGTGGGCGGCTGGCTGCTGCCGCGTGAGGTTGCACAGGTGCGCGCTCAGATTGGGTTGGTCAGCCACAAGCTGCTGCTCTATGAAAGCCTGACCGCACGGGAGAATCTGCGCTTTTTCGGCAGGCTTTATAACCTGAAGGCAGCACACCTGAATGCACAAATTGACGCGCTGCTGAAACGGGTTGGCTTGGCGCGCCGTGCAGACGATGTGGTGCGAACCTTCTCCCGCGGGATGGCACAGCGCCTGAGCATTGCCCGCGCCTTGCTGCATGATCCGTCTATCCTGCTTTTGGATGAGCCATACACGGGCTTGGATCAAGCGGCAGCCGCCATGTTAGATGCGCTCTTAGGCGAAGCGCACGCCGAAGGACGCACGATTTTGATGATCACGCACGAGATTGAGCGTGCGGCGCGCTTACCAAGCCGTGTGGCAATCCTTGCGCGTGGCGTGCTTGCCTTTGATTGCGCGGCTGCCGAAATTCCTGATGCGGCATGGTTGGCGGCGCGCTACGCCGAAGTGACAAGCCTAGTCGCAGCAGGCTAGAAGGGCAAGACGGATGCACACACCGTTTTTTCGCGTCGTTTATGGCATTCTGGTCAAAGACCTGCAAGCCGAGTTCCGCAGCCGTGAACTGCTGAGCCTGATGGTCATCTTTGCCTTGCTCAGTCTGCTCATCTTCAGCTTTGCCCTAGAGCTAGATCGACTTGCCCGTGAAGAAGCGATCAGTGGCGTGCTGTGGGTGACGGTTGCCTTTGCCAGCATCATTGGCTTAAACCGCAGCCTGACGCTGGAACGTGAACAGGGCAACCTGGATGCCATGCTCATCGCACCCATTAATCGGGCGGCAATCTTCGTTGGCAAGCTGATCGGCAACTATCTGTTTGCGCTGCTGGTTGGTGTGCTGCTCATCCCGATTGCAGCACTCCTCTATAACTTGCCGCTGATCAATGCTTGGTTGTTCATTGTGCTGGTGTTTGGCACGCTTGGCTTAAGCGGCATCGGCACTCTGTTGGCAACCATGACGGCGCAAACGCGCACCCGCGAAAGCCTGCTGCCGGTTGTAATGCTGCCTTTGGCGCTGCCTGTGGTGCTGACGGCAGTACGTGCCACGACGGGCATTTTAAGCAGGCAGCCTGCCGAGAATTGGCTCGGTTGGCTGCATCTGCTCGCCGTGATTAACGTGGTCTATTTTGCCGCGTGTTTCATCCTGTTTGAGTTTGTGGTCGAAGAATAATTCACCCTGAAGGAAATTTACCCATGCATGCCGTTCCTAATCTCTCACTCTCAGACGTTTCGCTTGAACAGCCTGCCCTTGTGCGCGCTATTCCACGCTTGCTGGTGGCACTGACCGCCCTCACACTGATCGGCGTTGGCTTCGGGCTGTATATGGCGCTTGGTTTTGCCAAAGCCGACGCCACACAAGGCGAAGTGCAGCGTATTTTTTATATTCACATGCCTGCTTTCATCGGTGCTTTTGTCGCATTTGCCGCCACCACCTTGGGCGGCTTTATGTACCTTCGCACGCGCAACGTTAAGTGGGATACGCTGGCGGTGGCAGGCGTTGAGGTTGGCTTAGTGTTGGCTGCCATCAATTTGGTGACGGGCATGATCTGGGCAAAGCCAACCTGGAATGCATGGTGGACGTGGGATCCGCGCCTGACGCTAGAAGCGATCATGATGCTGACCTACGCCGCCTATCTGGTGCTGCGCGCCAGCATCACCAACGCTGAAACGCGCCGCCGCTTTGCTTCTGTCTATGGGATGTTGGCAATCATCCTTGTGATCATGGTCGTCATGATCTCGCGCATTCGCCCGGATACCATTCACCCAACTGTTTTCGGTCCAAGTTCGCAGCAGGCACGTGGCACCTTTGAACTGGATGCGTCTGCTGGCATGAGCGCGGCGCTTGGCGTGAATATGCTGGTGTGGGCGATCCTTGTCCCAGCCACGCTGATGTGGTTCCGCATTTGCCTGAACACGCTGACCGAACGGCTGACCCTGCTCAAGGCACACTTGGCTGATCGCTAACTGGACCAAACTTCAAGAAAGGATGTTTAACCATGCCACAAAATGCTGAATACCTCATGCTAGGGCTGGCTGCCATTGCGACGATTATGGGCGTTTACCTGCTGAGCCTTGTGGTGCGCTTTGCCAATGTGCGCCGTGCTTTGGCGCGCACCAAGCGCTACAGCGCGGATTAGCCCACTGGCTGCCCGTCGTCGAAGTCTATCAGCACACGGTCTGCTTCATCGTAGCGCACGCGCAGGTAGATCAACTCGCGGCGGGCAGTTTCGCCGAACAGACGCGGCAGCAGGTGCGGCAGATCGTCCACCAAAGGCAAGCTGCTAACCATTGGCAGCGGAATCCAGTGCAGATCGCCTTCCGCGTTAGCCTGCACGGTTCGCGTCAGCGCCTCACCCGTGAATATAAAGACCACAATGCCGCCTGCCGCGCCGCTATCCACATGCGAAATGGCACGTAAGCGTAAATCGCGCACCTGATCAGGGCGAATGCCGCTTTCCTCATGCACTTCGCGCAGTGCCGCCGCTGCAATGGTCTCGCCGCGCTCTACATGACCACCCAAGCCGTTGTAGCGGTTTGGGAAGATGCGCCGATGTGCGCCACGCTTTATCAGCAGCAGGTCGCCGCCGTTGGTGAGGAGAATTACCGTGCGCGGAATGACCATCCAACGCGCTGCATCAAAACCTTGTTGTGTCGCGTTCATCAGGTTTTCAACCATCCCCTAAAAAACAGTGTTTGTTAGGCTACCCATTCTAGTGTATGCTAATCTCAATGCACTATCCATGAGTCCGAAGAGGATTGATGCCCATGACCGACCTATATCAAAAAATCGTCTCGCAGCGCAGTGGCTTAGAGCGCATTGTCGCACGCATTCCCGGCTTTCGCGGCTATAAAGAAATGACGGCGCGCCGCGAGGCAGACCGCATGATCCGCGAACACATTGTTGGTTTGCTCAAAGAGCAAATGCAGCGCTTCATCGCCGCCGAAAAGCAGATGCTCAGCAAGGGTGGGCTTTCAGCTGCCACCAAAACACGCGAGGCAAAAACGCAGTTCCAAATCTTCATTGACCGCGTGAATACTGCTGCGCCGGGCTATGCTGGCTTCTATGCTGCCCAGAAAGTCGGTTCAGAGGAACTCGAAAAACTCTATGCCTTCGATGCAGCCTTAGTGGAGTATGTTGACCATTTCCGCACAGCAATTGAGGCATTCGATGCCGCAGCACGCAGCGGCGAAGGCATGGAAACTGCCATCAGCAACCTTGAGATGATCGCTACAGAGGCAAATGCCGCCTTCAATATGCGTGATAATGTTGTGACTGAGATTAGCTAACCGCGTTCAACGTTTCTAGAGGAAGGGATAGATCATGCCGCGTATTATTGACGTAGTTTCTCACCCAAATGTGATGGAAGACGAGTTGGTGTGGCGTGAGCCGCAGCAGGGTAACGGCGATTTTCGCTTTGGTTCACAGGTCATTGTGCAGGAAAGCCAAGTGGCAATTTTTGTGCGGCAAGGGCAAGTGCTGGATGCACTCGGACCCGGCGCGCACACCCTGAACACGGGCAATATTCCGCTGCTTTCGGGCGCGCTGAATTTCCTGATCTCCAGCGGCAAAACGCCGTTCACGGCAGAAGTTTACTTCGTGAACCTGCGCGATCTGCCGCAGGTGACCTGGGGGACGAATCCACCCATCTACATGGAGACGCCCGGACGCGGTGCCGGGTTCATGCTGCTGCGGAATCGCGGTGTGATTGACATCGGCATTGAAGACCCAATCCGCTTCTTGAAGCAATATGGCGTTGGGCGCCCTTCGCTGCGCTTGGGCGATATTCGGGATCGCATTCAAACCGTGCTGTTGGGCGAGATCACCGAACTGATCTCCAAAGAGAACATCAACAGTGTGCAAGAGGCAAACCGCCTGATCAGCAGCCTTGAGTCTGCCTCGCTAACGCTGCTCAATACCGAGTTCCAAGCGCTCGGAATGCGGATCAAGAGCTTCCAAGCCGGCACCTTTGATGTAAAGGAGTTGACCCAAGAAGATATCATTAAGTATGGCGGCGATGCCAAGACCTTCTCCGAACTGCGCCGCCTCGACATCGCAGAGGCTGCCGCCCAAAATCCTGGTACGGGTGGCGCAGCCGCTGGCGCGGGCATGGGCATTGGGCTTGGTCAGGCGCTTGGCGCAACCATGAACCCTGATCAGGCTGCCATGCAGCAGCAAATGCAGCAGCAGCAGATGATGATGCAGCAGATGATGATGCAAATGATGGCAAATCAGGCGAACCAACAGCAGCAGCAACAGCAACCACCTGCCGCACAGCCGCCTGCCAACCCACAGACCAAAGAGGAAATTGAGGCGTTGATCGCCAACCTTGATATGCGCCTTGCCAATGGCGAGATCACCGAGGCGACCTACAACCGCCTTGTGGAGCGTTGGGAAAAGCGCTTGAAGGAACTTGGCGGCAGCTAAGCCCTCATCTACTTCCTAAAGTCCCTTTCTCAGCATTTGGGAAAGGGACTTCAGAACTATCTCAGCCGTGAAGGATGCTTATGCCCATTCTGATTCTGCTTGCGCTTGCCGCACTGCTGCTGCTTGCCGCGCCAAGCCTGCCCGCCTATGGGCAACTTGCCACACCCACGCCCACACCTTTCATGCGCGCCCAGCCCAATGCTGATTTTCAGCCGCTTCAGCGCGGCGTGCCAATCCTCAGCAGCTTAGATGCCACCAACAGCGTTGACCGTTTTGCCGTCTTTGCGGCAGCCGACGAACGGATCAGCTTTGGCATGTTTCCAGAAGAAGGCAGCAGCCTATCGCCACGCTTTGAGGTCTTTGCACCGAATGGTGAGCGCGTGGCACAGGCAAGCGGTCAGTTTGCCGCTGTGATTGGCTATCAGGTGCCTGCCACTGGCGCTTATATCGTCTTTGCGCGCCCTGAAAGCGGCAGCGGCGCTTACAGCTTTTGGGTGAACAGCGGCGAGACGCTGCGCGATGTTGCGCGTGGCAGCCTCACGCCCGATCAGGCGGTGCAGGGCGAGATTTTACGCCGCGCTGACCGCGACCTGTGGCGCGTAACGCTGCGCGGCGGCACACCGATTGAGATCGCCCTCACGCCTGATGATCCTACGCTCAACCTGATGCTAGAGGTCATCGCGCCCGATGGCACGCTGCTGACAGCCGTCCTTGGTGGCGATGTGCCGCTGCTCTATGTGCCAAGCGATGGCGAATACACGCTGCGCCTCTTTGTGCCACAGGCAGCCGCACGCGGCACGTATACGCTCAGGCTGCGGCTGCTTGGCACGCTGCCAACACCGACCTTTGGCTCAGTTACAGGCTGAGTCGCGCCGCTATCAGGGCATTTGGCGCACCAGAACGGCAGCAAGCGTGCCTTTGCCGCTGCTGCTGAGGTGAACGCCATCGCCGATCAGCACGCCGCTCGGATTACTGCTCCAGAAGGCGTTTAACATGCCGCCTTGCTCCGGTGAAGGCGGCACCACAAGCTGCACCTCCACCTCTGATTGCGACATATTGCCGATCAGGTGTGCCGTCCCCATGCTGCCCAGCGCGCCGCTAATATCCACACAGCGCACTTGTGGCAGCGCCAAGGCGCCACCGCTGCACGCCGCTGCAATAGCAGCATTAAAGGCAGCCACCCGATCATTGCTGAAGCCGCTTGCAAAGTTCAGGGCAAAAGGTGCCGGCGCGCCGGGATAAAAGTTCGCCACCAATATCTTGCCATTCGGATTGCGCCCTGCCACCTGACTTGCCAAATTGCCAAGCGCCGCAGCATAACTGCCTGCTTCACCGCCGCTCAGATCGTTGATGAACGGCACAATGACGGTATAGGCGCAGTTATCTGCCAGCAGTTGGGCAAAGGCGGCGGTGTTAAAGTAGCTTGGGTGATTCGGCGCACTGATGGCAGTTGCTGCCTCTGTGCGGTTGAAAACGCGCATTCCCGTATCGCCACGCGCACGGAACTGCGCCGCCAGATAGGCGCCAACAGGCGCAAAGCGCACCGAGACAAAACCTGTTCCCGGCACTTCAAAGACGGCGTCGCCCTGCGCCACAGAATCGCCAACCACGCTGGTGCAGCGTTCGGCGGTGCTGCCTTGCGGCGCGGCGGCTGCCTGTGGCGGGCTAGTGGGTGTGGCGGTTGGGATCGGTGTTTCGGTGGGTATGGGTGTGGCGGTTGGCGTGTGGGTGGGCGTTGGGGTGTCCGTCGGTGTGGCGGTGGCGGTGGCGGTCGCCGTTTCGGTGGCGGGCGGTGCCGCCAGCGGAATTTGCGTGCTGGTTGGGCGCGGCGTCTCGGTTTCAGTCGGTGCAAGCGCGGCAGCGGTTGGCTGCGGCAAAAGCGTCTGCGCTGCGATTGCCACCACCAAGAAGGCGGCTGCGGCGGCGATGATCAACAGGCTGAGCGCAGTTAGGATGAGCAGCGGGCGCGGAATAGTACGGTCAGTCGGCTGCATGTGCCGAAAAATCCTCACAAATGGGCAGATAAGCGCACAGTTTAAGCGTTTTTCGCCACGAATTCAAGGTTGGGCGTGCGCTTGCCGCCTAGATGAGCGGTGTTTGATCGGCGACGGTGCGCTTTTCACGCGCTGCCTGCTTAAACGTGCCGAACGGAGGCGGCATTTGCACGCTGGCGCCTTCCTCTACCAGCTCCTGAATGGTCAGGATTTGCAAACGCGGATAGCGTGCATCGGCAAAGGCGTGCTGATAATCGCCCGCCTCGGCTGCCTCACGGCGCATGGCGGCAGTTGGTTTTTCCAGCGTGATCAAGACGGCGATCTGTGCTTTTTCGCGCTCTAAAGTGCCGCGCAGATCGCGCACCGTTGCGGCATCCACCTTGCCCGATTTCACCTGCACCAAGACGCGCTTCGGCTTGCCGCTGTTATCGTCAAAGAAGTTGATCACACCATCCACGCCCTGATCAGCGCCCTTTTTGCCTGTTTTTCCGCCTGAATTGCCGCCGCCCAGCGGGCGCGCCTTGACCAGTGAAAGCGCCCACCACTGGAATTGATAGCGATCCGCTTGCGCTAAGGCGCGTGCGCCGCCTAGATCAGTTGGCTCACCGATGGTCTTGATGTTGCCAAGTTCAGGGAACATCTCTACGAGGCGGCTTTTGATGAGCGCGATTGCCAAATGCGTGATGTCAATGCCGATCCACTGCCGCCCTAGCTTTTGGGCAGCCGCGATTGCCGTGCCACAGCCGCAGAATGGGTCAAGCACCACATCGCCGGGCTGGCTGGACATGCGAACGATCCGTTCTAATAGGGCGATAGGCTTCTGCGTTGGGTAGCCCAGATTCTCCTTGTTCGAGCCGTGCAAATGCTCAATATCTGTCCATAGATCAGCTTGTGGTGAGCCTTCTAATTCATCAAGGTAGCGCTTGTAAGCAACCACTTTTCCATTGGGCGGAAGAACGACACGCCCTTCGTTCCAAGCCTGCATCATACGCTCTTTTGTCCAGCGCCATACGCGCACCACGCCGCTATTGGGTGGAAACTCGTAAGTCAAATTGGGACGTTTTTTGTTAGGGTTAGCAAGGTTATCTAGGCGATAGCGCCGCCCTGTCTCAGGTTCAACGTACTTATAAAACTTGTCCAGGTAGTCAGGGTCGTGGGCGGTGTATTCCATGTAAAAAGGTGCAGCATCGCTCTTGACGTAATAGAAAATCATGTCATGAGAGCGTGAAAGACGTTTCGTGACGTGCGATTTGGGTTGCGAGCGCTTCCAAATAATCTGATTTCGGAAATTTTCCGCACCAAAGACGGCGTTTAAGATCAGTTGCAGGTATGTGCCAGCCGTTGTGTCACAATGCAGATACAGGCTGCCCGTCGGCTTTAGCACGCGGTGCAGTTCCACAAGGCGGGCTGCCATCATCACCAGATAGGCAAGCATTTGGTTGGTGCCAAGCACATCACGCAGGGCGGCAATCACTGTGCTAACCTTTGGATTAGGGGAATGCAGCACCAAGTCATCATAAGTGGCACGCGCTGTGCGATCCCAATGCCAAGTATCTTCAAAGGCGGTGATTTGTGCCTGCGAGTCGCGCTTGCTTTCATCTTTGAACAAGACGTTGTAGCTGCGGTTGCTGTTGAAGGGCGGATCGAGGTAGATCAGATCAACGCTCTCGTCCGCAATATATTCGCGTAAAATGGTTAAGTTATCACCGTAGTAGAGCGTGTTCATAGCACATACACCTCACAGAGCAAGCCTATGGGCGTAAGTATAGCACGCTTCCGTAGGTATAAAACACTTGTTCGCGGCGGACAATCCCTGTGAACTGCCCGCCGCGCCGAAAAACGCTGAAGCGTTCTTTAGACGCTCCGATCAACTGCCTCAGCCACACGGCGCAGATCGCGCACCAACTGCGCGAATTTCTCCGGACGCAGCGATTGCGCGCCATCCGAGAGCGCCTGCTCTGGGCAGTTATGGACTTCTACAATCAAGCCATCGGCGCCGGCAGCAACCGCAGCGCGAGAGGCAGCGTGAACGTATTCCCATTTGCCGGTGGCATGGCTCGGATCGGCGATGATGGGCAGGTGTGTGCGCGCCTTGAGGACGGGAATAGCGTTAATATCGAAGGTGTTGCGCGTGTAGGTCTCGAAGGTGCGGATGCCGCGCTCGCAGAGGATGACGCGGTTATTGCCGTGCGAGAGGATGTATTCGGCAGCCATGAGCAGTTCTTCCATCGTACTCATCATGCCGCGCTTGAGCAGCACCGTATGCTGCGAAGCACCTGCCGCGTGCAGCAGCGCGTAGTTTTGCATGTTGCGCGCACCAATTTGCAGCACGTCGGCATATTTGGCAACCAACGGCACCAAGCCCGGCTCCATCACTTCGGTCACGATTGGCAGCCCGGTTTGGGCGCGTGCTTCTGCCAGCAGTTCCAAGCCTTTTTCACCCAACCCTTGGAAGGCATACGGTGAGGTGCGCGGCTTGAAAGCACCGCCGCGCAGCGCCGTAGCGCCCGCTTCCTTGACGGCGTGCGCGATCTCTAAGATTTGCTCGCGGCTCTCCACAGAGCAAGGACCGGCAATCAGCACCACTTTATTGCCGCCAACTTTCGAGCCGTTCAGTGCCACAAGCGTATCATGTGGGTGGAATTCGCGGCTTGCCAACTTATAGGGATGGGATACACGCATCACGCGCTCGACTCCTTGCATAAGGGTGAATTGCTCTGGGTCATCTACTTTACGGTCTTCGCCAATCACGCCGATGATGGCACGTTCTTCGCCTTCGCTAAGGTGCGCCTGAAAGCCCATGTCTTTCACACGCGCAATCACGGCGGAGGTTTCGGCGGCGGTGGCGCCCACTTGCATAATGATGATCATGGTTTACGACTCCTGCTGGCTAGTCTGTTCTTGGATACGGTTAATGGCTTCGGGCAGTTCAACGCTGCGCTCTGGGCGCAGATTGACCGCACCGCGAATATAAACATGCTGAATTTCGGTCAGGCTGCGGGTGGTGTTCCAGTGAATGAGGATGCGGATGCACTGGCGCAATCCGCTTGGGATGTTCAGTTCTTGCATACACATCAAAGCGGCATCATGCCAACCGAGCTGCCGCGCCGCCACTGCCGGATATTCGGCGGTGAGGTCGGGCGTGGTGGTAAAGATTACGCTGGCAACATCTTCTTGGCGCACACCGTTGCGCTGAATAAGCTCGATCAGCAGTTCGCGGGTCGCGCTTAGAATGGCATCGGCGGTGTTGGTTTCGGCAGTCGTTGCGCCGCGTATCCCTCGACACACTGGCGGCTGCCAAGCAGGTTGGCTGTCGTTCACGTCAGTTTCCTTTCCCTCATACTCCAAACGTTCTTGATCAGGTGCTGGCACTTTGCCCACAACACAAAAAAGGCGCTGAGCGTAACACTCAGCGCCTTTGGGAGTTGCCTTTGTTGGGTTCAGGCTATCCGCGTGCAGGCACGAGCCGCTCTACAGGTGTAACGCCCGTAAAGTAGCCAAACCAATAGCCAAAATAACCAACACAAGCAGGTTGCTTATGAAGTTGGCTGCACGCGCACGGTTGCATGAAACAAAATGCCTTTAGATTTATCTGCACATTCAACACGAAAGAGCGTAACACGAAAAGCGACAAGTCGTCAACAGCCATTTCTTAACATGCCTTGTGTGAAATGCACAAGGCGCGTTTTAGGCGCGCCCTGCCGCTTTGTTTACCGCAGTCGCCGTTAGTTCGTCACGAAGCGCGGCGGCGCAAGGGTAGCGATGCACGCGCCGCTCGGCTTGCTATCAGGATCATCTAGGAATGCAGCGATGATGCTATCCGCGCAAGGGCTGGTGGCGGCTGCGCCATGCCCAACGCCGGGAAAGGTGAAGCTGTAGCCGCTGCTGAGCGATGCTGCGGCTAGATCGCCCCACGCTGGCGGCGTGATCGGGTCATATTCGCCGTTCAGCACCAGCACTGGCACACTGGAAACAACCGCTTCTTTGAAGGCTGCGGGCAGTGCAGGCACATTCCAGATTTTGCACTGCGCCGCGATCTGCTCAACATCGCTGATCAGCTTGCCAACGATTGCCTCTGGCGCGCCGCGCAAGGCTGCCGTCACGCGCTCCATATTGATGAAAGCACCTTCTTCGGCGCAATCTACCGAGAGTCCCATGCCTTCGCTATCGCTGAGGTCTTCTTCTTCGTCCTCACGGCGCT
Organism: Anaerolineae bacterium; assembly: GCA_034436355.1. Taxonomy (GTDB): domain Bacteria; phylum Chloroflexota; class Anaerolineae; order Aggregatilineales; family UBA2796; genus CP2-2F. The sequence continues at coordinate 51,914 of DAOTVQ010000018.1, read as the reverse complement.
GACGGCGATTGTTGCCTTCGGACTCGTCTTTTTCATCACCACCTGTGATCAGGGCGACGGCTTCCGCGTAATCGCCATTGATCGCCAACCAGAGCGCCTTCGGCAAGCTGGGAATCCGTTCGGTATCATACATCGCCTGAAAGAGAATATCCACCAATTGCCCGCCATCCAGCGTATTCTCAATAGCCTCGCCCGTCTCAGGATCGGTTACGGCGTATTCAGCAGGTTCGGCATCCAGTTCGGCAATCAATGTGTAGAAGGCTTGCTCTAGGTTCGGGAAAGCCTTGTTACAGGCAGCATCTTTGGCACAGCCATCAAACAGTACCTTGAACTGTTTCACTGTGTTCGGACCTTGTTCCTCGTAAGCGAACACATTGGGCGGATACACAGCATCAATCACCACGCTCCGCAGTGATTCGGGCTTTTGGCGTAGTGCTTCAAGGGCAAGGCGCGTGCCATAGGAAATGCCGTAAAGTGTCCATTGCTCAATGCCAAGCGCAAGGCGCAGATCGTCAAGGTCGGCGGCATTTTCGATTGTGTTGTAAGCAGCCAGATCAATGCCCTGTGCAGACAAGCGGTCGCGGCACGCCTGCGTTGCCTCTAGCTCATCTTTATCGCCTGCCTCTAGCTCAATGCAGTTCAAAGACGGCTTAGAGTAGCCCGTGCCGCGCTGATCAAGCAGGATCAAGTCGGTGTAGTCCAGCAGAACACCTGCCCAATCAGGGAATTCAACGCCGTTACCGCCGGGCCCACCGCTCAGGTAAATAATTGGGTAGGGCGATGGATCAGTGCTTGTGCTGGCAATACGCGCAAAATAAAGGCGAATCGTCTCGTTGCTGCGTCCGCTGCGGCTTTCTGGCACAGGTAGATAGCCACATTCCGCCGTGATGCCTTCAGGCACTTCAAATAAACATTCGGCGTCTTCAATGGGTGATTCTTGCGCCTGTGGACTCAGGGCAGCAGGCAAAGCAAGGGCAAGCACTAGGATCAGGACGGTGAAACGAAGGAAGCGCATCAAAGAAACTCCTTTTAACAAATAGCACACTCACTATAGCACGATAACCTTTCTTGCAGGCAAAAGCTGTGGGAATTTTTACAGTGTTTAACAGGGTAGGCATCTGGCTGCTGCCAATAGGTGTACACACAGTCTGAGGATTGCACCTTGCCGCACGCCGTGTTAGAACTAAAGCCATATCCACGCATTCAAAGGCTTACTGTATGCTCAAAACACACACTTGCGGCGAACTGCGCCCTGAACACGCCGCACAGCACGTTAAATTGGCAGGGTGGGTGAACCGCGTGCGCGCACAAGGCGGTGTCATCTTCATTGATGTGCGGGATCGGTGGGGCGTTACGCAAGCAACGGTCGATGTGCAAAACGCGCCCGAAGCACACGCCGCCGCCGAACAGATCGGGCGCGAATATGTGGTGCAGATCGAAGGTATTGTGCGTCCGCGCCCTGAGGGCATGGTGAACCCGAACATGCCCACCGGCGGCATCGAGGTGGAGGTGCAGCGCGTGCGCGTGCTGAACGCCGCCAAAACGCCGCCCTTTGAGGTGAGCGCTGAGAGCAAAGTAGACGAGGCACTGCGCCTGAAGTACCGCTACCTTGATCTGCGCCGCCAACGGATGCAGCGCAACCTGATCGTGCGCGGCATGGTTACCAAAGCCATCCGCGATTACCTCTACGAACGTGGCTTTATCGAGATCGAGACGCCGATTCTGTTCAAGACCACGCCCGAAGGCGCCCGCGATTATCTGGTGCCAAGCCGCGTGCATCCCGGTAAGTTCTATGCACTGCCACAATCGCCGCAGCAGTTGAAGCAGTTGCTGATGGTGGCGGGCTACGAACGTTACTTCCAGATTGCGCGCTGCTTCCGCGATGAGGATCAGCGCGGTGATCGGCAGCCAGAATTCACCCAGCTTGATATGGAGATGAGCTTTGTTGAACGTGAGGATGTGCTGACGCTCATCGAAGGGCTGATGATCAACCTTGTTGAGGTTGCCGCTCCGCTGACGGGCTGCCAATTGGTCACGCCCGTCTTTCCGCGCCTAACCCTGCAAGAGGCTATGCTGAAATATGGCTGTGATAAGCCTGATCTGCGCTATGGGCTGGAGATCGTAGACATCACCGACCTTGCCGCGCAAACGGGCTTCAAGGTCTTTGTGGAAAATGCCGCAGCAGGCAATCCCATTCGCGCCATTCGCATCCCGAACTGTGGTAATTACAGCCGCAAACAGCTTGACGACCTGACCGAACTTGCCAAGAGCGCGGGCGGCAAGGGACTCGCCTATGTTGCCCTTGAAAGCGGTGAGGGTGGGCAGGTCAAATCGCCCATTGGCAAGTTTTTCACGGTAGAGCAAATGACCGCGCTCCTTGAGCGTATGGAGGCGCAGCAGGGCGACTTGATCCTGATCTCCAGCGATGCACACCCGGTTGTGTGCGCTGTGCTGGACGCCGTGCGGCGCGAATTTGGCGCACGGCTTGGCTTGGCTGATCCGAAAAAGATCGCCTTCTGCTGGATTATAGACTTTCCACTCTTTGATTGGAATGCCGATGAGCAGCGTTGGGATCCATCTCACCACTTGTTCACTTCGCCGATGGTGGAAGATATTCCGCTCTTGGATAGTGATCCTGCTAAGGCACGCGGGCAGCAGTATGACCTTGCCTGCAACGGCTACGAAGTGGCGGGCGGCAGCATTCGTATTCATGACCGCGCCTTGCAAGAAAAGGTCTTTGGGCTGATCGGCTTAGACGTGGAAGATGCTAAAGCGCGCTTTGGGCATATGCTGGAGGCATTTGAGTACGGCACACCGCCACACGGCGGCATCGCGCCCGGCATTGATCGCCTAGTGATGCTGCTGGCGGGCGAGCCAAATATCCGTGAAGTGATCGCCTTCCCCAAGTCGCAGCAGGCTGCCGACCTGATGGCAGGTGCGCCTAGTGCGGCGGACGCGCACCAGCTTGCCGAGTTGCACATCCGCCTAGCAGAGGAAACATCCCATGACGGAAACGCTTGATCCGAATGAAGAACGCGCCTTATTGCGCGATCACTTGAAGGCATTCCTAGACCCTGAACGCCTACAACTCATTGGCTTGCTGGCAGAAGGCGAGCATAGCCTCGTTGTCCTTACAGAGCGCTTCGGGATGCGCGTCCAGCGCCAGATTGAGCATTTTAGCCGCCTGAACCTGCTCAAGAACGTGCAGCGCAACGGCGTGCCGCACTATTCGCTGAACAAACGCGCCTTGCTCGACCTGAACAAGCAGCTCTTCGGCGGTGCGCGGGCAGCCTCGCAGCGCGTGCTAGAAGGCAGCGCCGCTTGGGAACGCCAAGTGCTGCAAAACTTCTTTGAAGGTGAGCGCCTGAAGACGATCCCGGCACAGCGCAAACAGTTTTTGGTGGTGTTAAAGTGGATGGCAGCGCGCTTCCTGCCCAATGAGCGCTATCCAGAGCGCATGGTCAATGAGATTATTGCCCGTCACCATCCCGATTACGCGACTTTTCGGCGGGCATTGGTGGACGAAGGGCTAATGACGCGTCAAGAAGGTATCTATTGGTTGGTCATGCCCGAACAGCCGCATACCTTTGAGCGCTGATCAACACTAGTCTGCTGTGACGGATGTCACTTGCCGCTGTGTGTCAAAAGCGGTACATTCAATTCGTTTGAGTGAACAACAAAGTGGAGGACTTCCCACATGAGCAAAATTCGCGTCGGCATCAACGGGTTCGGGCGCATTGGTCGTCAAGTGATGCGCGCCATCCGCGAGAAATATCCTAATGAAATTGATGTGGTCGCCTTTAATGATCTGGGCGATTTGAACACGATGGCGCACTTATTCCGCTATGATAGCAACTACGGCGCTTATCGTGGCACGGTGCAGGTGAAAGATGGCGCGCTGATTATTGATGGCGACGAGATAAAGGCGTTTGCCGAAAAAGACCCTGCCGCCATCCCGTGGGGTGATCTGGGTGTGAGCATCGTGCTGGAAAGCACGGGGCGCTTCACAGAGGCAGACAAGGCACGCGCACACCTGAATAGCGGCGCGAAGAAGGTCATCATCAGCGCGCCGGCAAAGGGTGAAGACATCACCATCTGCTTGGGCGTGAATGATGAGAAATATGACCCTGCCAATCACCACATCGTCTCGAATGCATCCTGCACCACCAACTGTCTGGCGCCGGCGGCAAAGGTTGTCCATGAGGCATTTGGCATTCGCCGCGCCCTGATGACGACCGTCCACAGCTACACCAACGATCAGCAAATTCTCGATCTGCCTCACAAAGACCTGCGCCGTGCGCGTGCAGCTGGCTTGAGCATCATCCCAACCACCACTGGCGCAGCGAAGGCTGTAGCACTGGTCATCCCAGAGCTGAAGGGCAAGTTTGACGGCATGGCGCTGCGCGTGCCAACACCGACTGTCTCCCTCGTGGACTTTGTGGCAGAAGTGGAGCGCCCTGCCACCAAGCAAGGGCTGATTGATGCCTTTGAAGCGGCTGCCGCTGGGCGCATGAAGGGCGTTCTGGCAGTCTCGCATGAGCCGCTGGTCTCGATGGACTACAAGGGCAATCCCTACAGCAGCATTGTGGATGCCGAACTGACGCAGGTCATGAGCGATACCATGATCAAGGTCATGACGTGGTACGACAACGAGTGGGGCTACTCAGTGCGCTGCGCTGACCTGATGATGCTGATGGGCAGCAAACTCTAGAAATCCGCGCAGATCCTCACAGGCGGGACGTTTCGTTCCCGCCTGTTTTCAAGCATGGAGTGTTTCTCGCATGAACAAAAAGACGATCCGCGATATTAATCTAGGCGGCAAGCGCGTGCTTGTCCGTGTAGATTTCAACGTGCCGATTGAGAATGGTAGCATCACTGATGAGACGCGCATCACCGCCGCCTTGCCAACCTTGCGCGCCATCCTCGATCAACAGCCGCAGTCTGTTGTGTTAATGTCGCACTTGGGCAGACCCAAAGATGGCGTGCCAGACCCGAAATACTCGCTGCGCCCGGTGGCAGCCGCCCTTGAGGCGCACCTGAGCCGCCCTGTCACCTTCATTGAAAATCCACTAGACGAGGCAGCCGTTGCACAGGCGAACGCCTTGCCTGCTGGCAGCCTTGTGCTGTTAGAAAATACGCGCTTCTACGTCGGCGAAACGCAGAACAGCCCTGAACTCGCCGCCCAGTTCGCCAAATTCGGCGAGGTTTACGTGAATGATGCTTTCGGCTCGGCACACCGCGCCCACAGCAGCACTGAAGCGGTTGCCAAGCGGATGCCTGCCGTGGCGGGCTTGCTGATGGAAAAAGAACTGACCTACCTTGCCGGCGCCCTTGATGCACCTGTCCGTCCGCTGATCGCCATCTTAGGCGGCGCCAAGGTCAGCGATAAGATCAAGGTGATCGAGGCGCTCTTGGCGAAGGCGGATAAGGTGATCATCGGCGGCGGCATGGCGAATACGTTCTTCCGCGCACAAGGACGGGCTACCGGCGCCTCGCTGGTGGAGGAGAACGCCTTAGACACGGCGCGTGACCTGCTGGCAAAAAGCGGCGGTAAGCTGATTCTGCCCATTGACTGCGTGATCGCAGACGCCTTCAAAGACGACGCCAACACACAGATCATCCGCGCTGATCAAGACACGCCTGACGGTTGGCAAATCCTCGACATCGGTCCCGCCACAGTGGATCACTACGCTGCGCTGCTCAATGAGGCGAAAACGGTCGTCTGGAACGGACCGATGGGCGTTTTCGAGATGCAGCCCTTTGCCAAAGGCACCAACGCCATAGCGCAGATTCTGGCTGCACTGACCGAAAAGGGCGTGATCACGATCATCGGCGGCGGTGATTCAGCAGCCGCCGTGCAACAGGCAGAACTCGGTGAGCGCATGACGCACATCAGCACGGGCGGCGGCGCCAGCCTTGAACTGCTAGAAGGACGCGCCTTGCCCGGCGTGGTCGCCCTGAACGATAAGTGAGTTTGGCACAAGTCAGGGCAGGTTCTCCACCTGCCCTGCTGATCATTTCTCTTGATCGGTTTGATCCTCTGGGTGCGCCGAACTTTCTTGGCTTGCGGGTCTGTCTTGCGCCCGTGCGCGGAAGCGTGCCGCAAGGTTCATCATACGTGGGTTGCTTGTAAAGCGCGGCGGCGGAATGCTCTCGTCCCAATCAATGACGGGAAACTGCTGTGTGATATGATATTCCAGCGAGTCGTAGTTGGGCAGCCATGTGTTGTAGCATTCACGCACTTCAGGTGCAAAGGCAAAGGTCGTATCGGTGCATGTGTAGACCGTGTAGGAATCAGCCGACTCAGGGGCTGACTTAGGCACGACAACGACATACCAACCATCGTAGCGCCCGCCTTGCACACGCCCAACGACGTTCAAGCGGATTGTTTGCGGTGTTTGCTCAGACATAGGCTTTTAGCCTCCCTTAAGGTGCTAGTGGGATGTGGTTGTTCGACTCAGTTGTCCAGCGTCCCGGTCGCTGTGGGTCAGGGCGTACACGCTCCAAATGAACATGCGGACCGATGTCGCCATGCTCACCCGCCAATGATCCATCGTCAATGCGCCCCTGATTGTATGTGCCGTCCTGATTCGGCTGGCGGCTGCGAAAAACGCCCGGCGAAACTTCTTCAACATCATTGCCGAGCCATTCATCAAGTGCCTCTAATGCCTCGTCATCATTCAAGGTTTCGCCGCTGGTTGTGTTGCCTGCTGCCCCCTGCGACTCTCCAATAACGCGTCCTATCTTTTCTTGGTCAACATTTCCCGATCCTTGGTCAGCGTCTCCTGAAGGCGCCTCTGGGGATGAGTTGCTCATCAAAACTGACCCACCGATTGCAAGGGCGCCTATCAAACCAATGATGGCGATAGCATCTCCTATAGGAAGTGGTCCATCGGCAAGGGCAACTGCCCCCAATACAGACAAGACGCCCACACCTGCGCCCGCCTGCAACGGTTCTTGTTGGGCGCGCAAGCGCTCGCGGAAGCGTTCGATCAGCGCCTGTGTGCGCCCACTCTGATCAGTTTGCTGTGCCAGACCACCTCGGTTGAAGGAAGCAAGCATAAAACCACCGTCACCGCCCATAAAGAGCCTGCCCGCCTCCTGCTCCGCCTTCTGAAAATCTTGGGCGATGCGTTGTGTGCATCGGCAGGCTTCCTCAAGCGCGGCAGACATGCGCTCAAGGGCGGGCAGCACAATATCCTGCATTTCAGCGTAAAATTGCTGCGCGCCGCGCCCAAGCCATCCGCCCGCTGAGAGTTGATCAAGCTGTCGTTTAAGCGAATTTAGTAGTTGTCTAGTGGCATCAGCCTGTTGCGAGAAGCAGGTCTCGCAGGTTTTGCCTTCATCATAATCCATCCGAATGAGAGAAGAAACCATAGCAATCCCTCAGCATTCCTAAAAGATGCTTTGATCAGGGAGCAGTGTATGCACAGTGTTACAGTGGAGAATATAATGATCGCCCATGCATTTTTCAAAGTTATGCCAAGTGATCCTTGTAAAAGGCATCCAATTTTTTGCAAAAATTTTACAAGAAATATATAAACTTTTTTCAGCTGCCGTGTGCTGCATGAGACAACACACGGCAGCGCTTAGCCTACTGCGGAATCTTGAATAGGCACGAATTTGGATAGCTGTAGCCGATCTCGACCCGAAAATCGTAGGGCGCGTTTGGATCAGGCTGGGCGATCACAGCGCGATCCGAGACGCGCAGCGCACGCTGCAAAATGGCGAGGCTGTTCGGCTTAGCGCCACCAGTGTAGTCATAAATGGCGGTGAAATTGCGCTGTGTGGCGCCTTGCGTGCCGAGCATACTGACCGTGAATCCTTCGCGCATCAGCCGCTCAGATGCCACCTGATGATAGTCCAGCAGCGGCGCGATGGCTGCCACCGCCACACGCGGCATCTCGCCGCGCAGCCGATTGCGCGTTGGTGGCGTGTAGAGGTCTTGCACGGCACGCTGCATCGCTGCTGGGATGGGCAGCCATGTGAAAGTGCCTGTATCGCTGGTATACCACTGGGTAAAATGCTGATTCAGGGCAAGGTTGATATGCTGTATGCGCGTCAGATCGAGATTGAGCGCCAGCGGCACCAAGCCAAGCAGGTCGGCAGCACGCATATCAGTTTCCACAATACGCAGCAGGCGCGGCACAAGTTCGTTTGCCTGTGTGAACAGATCGGCAGCGCGTGCCTGCCGCCAAATGGCAGTCAGGATTTCCATCTGCCGCCTGCCGCGATCCATATCGCTGCTGCTGCCACGCGCACGGGCATACCACAGCGCCATATCAGCGTTTAGGCGGTGCAAACCGATCTCCATGCGGTAGACTTCATAACTGGCAGGATCGTTCGGATCAAGGTCGGTGTTGATGAGACGGTTGCCTTCAATGGCGCAGTCCACACCAATCCGTAAGCCGCCTAAGGCATTGATAATCTCTTTGAACTCGGTGAAGCCGATCCGTGCGTAAAAATCCACCGTGATGCCAAAGTTGTAGAGAAAAGTCTCTTTGAGCAGCCTGCCAACACCTTCCGCGCCGTACATCTGCACACCGCGATTGGCAGCTGTGTTCAGCTTTTGCATGGTGTCGTTCGGCACATAGACGTACAGATCGCGTGGGAAGTGCATCAGGCTGACGGTGCCGTGCGTGCGGTTGATGACAGCGACGATCATCACATCGGTGCGGCTGATCAAGCGGCGCTGTGGCGTATCGCTGCCGAGCAGCAAGATCGTGATCACGTCATCGCCGCTGCCGAAAGGTGTTGGCGCAGCGGGCGGGATGGCGGTCGGCGACGGTTTGGGCGGTGTGGCATAGGTGCCAAAGATAACCAATGTCGGTTCAGGGGTGCCTTGTGCAGCTTGTGAAGGCGTGCTGAGCGCAGCGCTCCACAGCAGCAGGGTAAGGCAGCAGGCAAGTGTTAAGCACAAACCGTAGGTGGTGCGGCGCATGGCTAAAATCCTTTTGCAGGGCGTCTGTTGCTATAAGCATAGCGCAAAGTGGGCAAGCGCTAAAGGTGGCTAGGCGGCGCTTGCCCTACGTTTGTTCGCCCTTTATCCGCCGTGTGCGTTAAGGCATGGGGTCAACCCATCTCTTTCTGAAGTTTGGGCTTGAAGGGTAGCCGCACTCTGTGTTATACTGAATGAAGTTTCGGGGCGTGGCGCAGTTGGTAGCGCGCTGCGTTTGGGACGCAGAGGTCGCTGGTTCGAGTCCGGTCGCCCCGACAAATTAAAACACCTGCCGCAAAAGGCAGGTGTTTGTGTTTATCCGAGCCGTGCTTACTGCACGCTGCGCCACACCCGATCAAGGGCTTGCAGCACGGTGCCAACTCAACCTGATGTAGGCGCCATGATCAACTCTCCTATGAACCGCTGTTTGAATCCGAGACGGCGCGCATGGTCTGCGAAACGCGAATGCCGTTGGCAGTGGCGCGTGGGTTGTTGGCGGCGTTCGGATCGTGTTCGGTCAGCAGCGCGCCAAGCCGTTCACGGAACAGCTCTGCTTGTGCGCGTTGCAGCTTCCAAAGACGCTCTAGGCTATCTTGGATAGGCGTAAAGAGGGCAATAGCCTCGCCGACTTTGGTGCGGAATGTCTCAAACTCTTTATTGTTGGTGCGCCACGCCTCATCGTTGGCAAGTGTGAATTGGCGGAAGCGGCGCTGATCATCAGCGAGCCAAGCATTCCACTCTTGGCGGAAGCGCTCCTCAGAGAGGCGCTGCATCTCGGCAACTTCACTAATACGGCGCTCTAGGCGCTCGCCGATGCGCTCAAAGTCCTCGATGATCTTCTTCATCTGGCGGTAAGCCTCTGCCCACGTCTCAAAGCGCTCGATGCGCCGCCGCATCTCTTCATCATAGGCGATGAAGCTGCGCGAGAGTTCCTCCACACGCGAGTCGCGCTGTTGGGCAAGCAAAGTTTGCTGTTCGATAAACTGCTGCGCCTGATCGCGGCGTTCGCGGTCGGCTGCCTGAATATCGAGGATGAGTTTTTCGTTGCGCAGCGCCAAAGACTCCAGCAAATCCAGCTTAGGGCGCAGCGAATCCACGTGCTTTTGCATTTCGGGCAGTTCAGTCTGAATTTCCGAGAGGCGGCGTGCATCTTGGCGACGCTGTTCCTCTAAAAAGGCAAGGCGGCGCTCTGGCTCGTCAAACATCTTGGTGATGTCTTCCATGCGTTGGGTGAGTGCGGCAATGGCGTTTGCCAAGCGGTCGCGCTCCACGCGGAAGGCTGCCAGCTCGTCACCAATCCGATCAAAACGATCAAGGCGTTCGCCCAGCTCGCGGATGGGGCGCGAAAGCACTTCGCGGGCATTTTCGGCACGGCGCTCTGCCTCGCGCTCTGCTGCGATGCGCTTTGCCTCTAACCCTTCCATCTGCTGGTGAATTTCGGCGCGCATATACTCGATGATCTCATTATCGCGCCCGATTGGGATAAATGCGGCACGGGCAGCCGCCAGTTCGCTCTCAAGGCTGTTCATACGCTTGGTCATGCTATCGGTGTATTCGCGCTGTTGGAGGAGTTGTTCTTCCAACTTGGCGATCTTCGCCTTATCGCGGCGGCGTTCTTCGTCCAGCCATTCGATCATTTGGGAGAGTTGGTTAATATCCATCAAAAATTCCTCGCACGCACAAAATCTAAAGGCATTGTAGCGCACTTTAAGGTACATAGAAAGCACACGGTTAGAGGAGTGCCTAGCCGTGCAGGAAAATGCCTAGAGCGGGCGCGTAATGGAAAAGTGCCGATCTGCTTCTTCGTCAGGGATTTCAAAGCGGGCGAACACTGCCGCATGGTCGGGGTGAACCGCGTCGCGGCGGCTGCTCACATCCGAGTCAATGCTCTCAATCGGCTCGACGATGCTATCGGCTTGGCGCAGGTAGAAGATCAGCTCGTGGCTGACGGCGATGTGATCGATCATCTCGCGTGCCTTCAGGTAGATACGCGAAAAGCGCCGTGGACCAGGAATATAATCGGCAAGGTTATAGAGGCGAATATCATCGAACTTATCACGGTGGGCAAGGCTGCGGTCTTCGGGACCTAACGTGATTTGTGTGGTGAGTGCTTCAGGGCTGTCGTTAAAATCGCCCAGCAGGATGGCAGGCTCATTGTTGCCGGTCATCAATTCGTTCATCAGCACGCGCACGGCAACTGCCTCTGCGGTGCGGCGCAGCAGCGCATAACCGGTGTAGCGGGCGCGCTCTGCCTCATCCAGCGGAAAGCGCCTGCCGCCGGGATAGGTGACCAACTTCGATTTCAAGTGGATATTGACCACATTCACCAGCAAGCCGGGCGCTAAAACAACGGTCGCCTTGAGGATGCCGCGTCCCATGCTGGTGATTGCCCTGCCGCCATCGCCACTTGGGACGTTTACCAAGCCTTCAGGTGGCATCTCACCAACATCACGGGCTTGCAGCAGCGGCAGGCGCGAGAGGAAAGCCACCCGAATGCCGCGCATATCCGGCAGGCGTGAAAGGCGCGCATAGGGATAGCGGTTGCCCAGATGCCGCCGCAGATCGTCAAAGGCAGCTTCATCGCCCACTTCTTGCAGCGCCACCACATCAGGCGCCACGGCAAGGATGGTGCGGGCAAGGTTGGCGAGCTTACGCTGATAGGTCTGTTCATCACGCGCCCCAGAGCCTGAGGGATGGTCGGGGCGGAACAGATTCTCGACGTTCCAAGTCACAATGGTAAACGGAATAGTCATCGGCTAAAACTCCTCGTTTAGGGTGGCGTGCTGGGGAAATCCCTAGTTAAGCGCCACAATCGCTAAGGACATCGCATAAAAACTTTTGTGTTCGGGCGCACCAAGCAGACGCAACTCATAATTGCCGTCCATGGGCAGCGCAAAGGTGAAGGTGTTGGGCGACTCGATGCTGCGGATGGGCAACAACACCTGACCGTTGGGCGTGGTGAGGCGGGCGCTCTGGGCGGGCTGTTCGTTGCTCATCAGCACAAAGTCTAGCTCAACCAGCAGCACCATACCCATACGCGGCACGTTGAAGCGGTAGGTGTGCGTCGCACCGACCAGCAGCGTGCCGTTGCGCGTCACTTTGGGCTGCGCGCCAAATTCCTCTGGTGACCTGAAGATGGGCAGTGCCGGCAGCGCCTGATCAAGGCTGAACAGGTCTGCCACGGGCAAGCCCAAATTTTCGCCCGTGAAGACCATAAAGATTAGCCCAATGGCAATTATCAGGATGAAAATGGCGCTCAGCGTCAGCACCCAAAACGGCAAGCCGCGTGCTTTACGTCGTGTTGGGGCAAGACGGCGCGGATTCTCTTCAACGGTCAGGTGCTGTTCGATAGCCATGCGGCGGCGCAATTCATCCAGCATCAGGCGTGCCTGCGGATGGTTGGGCTGAAGTGCCAACACCTTTTGACAGGCAGCCGCCGCCGCACGCAGCGTTGGTGAGGCGTGCGCCGCCAGCCACCAAGCATCTATGTAGTCAGGCTGCTGTGCCAAGATCGGCGCGATCAGTTCGGATGCCTCGGGTCGGCGTTCAGCTTTGATGAGTGCGTATGCCTCTTTAAGCTGCGCTTTGTGCTGTGCGCGGATAGACTCTGCCATAACTTCTCCCAACTCGCTTGCCATGCTGATTCTAAACGCGCTGAAAGCGATGGGCAAGTGCATTAGGCATACAAATGCGCTATAATCGTCAGGTAGCCTTTAGATGAGCCAAACATATGTAAAATGCGTAGGGTGAGGCGTGAGACTGAATTGATGACAAGCGAAAAGCGGCTAATTGCCGCTGTCTTATGCCTGATCGGGCTGCTGGTCTATGGGCTTGGCGCCGCGTGGCGCATCACTGCCAGCGATCCCGACCAACCGCGTGCGCTTGCCCAAGCACCCACAGCGACCCTCGTGCTGCCAACACCGCTGCCCACCGATACGCCTGCTGCCAAACCCACCCAGACGCCTCCCTTTGGCTCAGTTTTAGAGACTGCTACGCCCACGCCACTGCTGCCAACCGCCCTGCCGAGTGATACGCCTAGCCCAACGGATGTGCCACCACTGGAGATTGAGGCAATTGTCAGCGCGGAAGCGGGCTTGCTCGTCCGCACAGGTCCGGGAAGGAAGTTTCCGCATACGGCGGTGTTGCTGAACGGCGCACGCATTATCATCTTCCGCCGCACCGCAGATTCGGCATGGGTGCGCGTGCGGATCCCTGCCACACAGAGCGAAGGGTGGGTCTTTGCCCAATATCTGAACCTGAATGGTGAATTGGCGCGTGTGGCAGTGGCAACCGCTGCCGAGAGTGCGCCGATCCCAACGGCGGTGCCAGAGACAGGTCAGGTTGCGGTGGAGCGCCTTCCCGCGCAAGCCTGCGTCAGCGTGGTGGGCGATTCGATTGCCTACGGTGAAGTGATTTTTGAATTAAGCGGCGTCGGCTTCATCAATGTGAAGATGGCGCCCTTCAGCTTTTATATGGCGCAGCAGCTTAAGCTGCGAAACGTAGATCAGCCCGTCACAGATCGCAGCTATCCCGGCATTGGCATCACCTCACCGCGCCACAAGTCTTACTATGATCTGCCCACCTACCGCGATCTGCTGCGAGACCGCTGCCGTTTCACAGTCGTGCTGCCGTGGGTGAACGATCTGAGTTCGGGTATTGATCCCATTCAATCCGCACCTGTCCACGCTGCCAACTTGGTGACGATGGCACAGCGGCTGATTGAGAACAATCCCGATGGGCGCATTTTGTTCGTCAACTACTACTATGGTGCGCCGGCGCCTTTCACGCTTGGCATGGCGGGCGGCTTTACGCCACAGGCAATTCAGCTTTTTAACCAAGAGATGGATCGAGAATGCCGTGAAGGTGCGCTTAGCCGCTTGCGTCAGGTGACCTGTGTGGAAGCGACGAACGCCTTCCGCGATCTTGGGACGACTTATGTGGTGCAGGGAATGCGCCGCAATGAAATTGAAGCCGTGAAGACTGCGCCACTTTCACCCGAACACCAAAATATGTTCAACTACTATACTTCTATCAGCCCTGAAGGGGTGATGCAGGGCGATGGCGTGCATCTTAGTTCGCTCGGCAAACGCGCCCTTGCCTCCTACCTCGCCGATCTGATGCTGCGCCTGCCCGATCTGCCTAGCGAGTGAGGCACATTCACTCCAAAATGTCTGTGCCTTCGGCATCTAGCCATGCCTGCACCGCCGAGCGATTGACCAATAGGCGCCTGCCGCCGCCGCCCAGAATGCCCTCAGCACGCAGTTGGTTGATCAGGATGTTGGCGGTGCTGCGGTTAAGGCAAGCGAGGTTGGCAATCACCTCTTGCGTCAGGCTGTAAGGCAGTTCTACCCACAATGCATCCGAGGCTGTAGTGCGCCGCGCAAGGCTGAGCAGCGTTCCCAACAGGCGGTGGCGCGCATCGGTGTGCATCAGGGCGTGCAGGCGTGCCAACAGTTCGCGCTGTTCATCGGCAAGGTGTGCGATGAACCGCAAGTTAAGCGCGGGAAAGCGTGTGAGCAGCGTTGTGAGGTGTGTGCGGTAAATCTTTAGCACACAGGCATCCTCCAGCACGCAGGCAGTGCCGATCCGCAGCGGATATTTGCCCAAGAATAGCTCACCAAAAATATCGCCCGCCTGAAACAAACTGATCGTTTTCTCGTCACCGCGCAAATTCATGTAAGAAACTTTCACAAGCCCTGAGATCAGCATATAAACTGCATCAGCAGGCTCTTGGACGTGAAAAATACAGGTGCGGCGTGGATAGTTTGCCACGTTCATGAGCGGTAGCGCACGCTCAATCTCATCCAGCAGAAGATCGGCAAAGAGGGGGAAACTTTGCAGGCGGCGCGCTAGGGCAGACGGTGGATCGATAGGGTACGGCAGTGGCGTGCCGTGTGGAACAGGCTCAAAATCCGTAGAAAGCATAAAAGAACTGCCTCTAAAAATGCTGATATGCACTCAGAGGCAGCTACTTGCCACTATCTTACAGGTTAGGCGCGGCGTGCTGCTACAACGTGATAGACCACACCCATAAGCACGCCGAAGATCAGATGCCCGATCAGGCTGCTGATTTGCATCTCGCCGATCACAAAGACCATTTCGTTCATGCCCAGCATGAGTGGCATCAGGATCAGCGCACCAAGCACCCACCACACAATGCCATACGCACCACCGCCAATGGCGCGGATGGGCAAGCCGCTTGGCAAGCGCGAGGCGATCACGCCGAAGGTGGCGCCGATGAACGCACTGATCGCCATATGGACAAGGAAGCCTACCAAAGCATCGTTAGCGCCGATCAGGGCAGCCACCATAGGCAGCATTCCCTGCACACCCATCATGATCCCAAAGGCGAGACCGCCCGCTGCACCACCAATAACGCCATTCACCACGTTGTTTACCAACGAAGGGTTATTTGTAACAGAATGTGTAGCCATAGCCTGTTTACCTCTCAAATGTTACCTAAGGTCAATTAACCTTAGCAGGCCTTGCAGAGAGATTTTGTTGGCTAGACAACACTTGTGAAATTTGTGCGAAAGGCGTAACCTGCCTACAGTGCGCCTTGTTATCCGTGAATGAGTGTGGGCTTATTCGCGTGGGCTAACGCAGGGCGCGCTGCCTGAGTCCATCACTTCACCGCGAATGTTGATGAATTCCCAGCTATAGCCGCCGTTGCCCAACACCATCTTGATGACACCCCACACCTCATTTTGACGGTATTCAGTGGCAGGGAAAGGTTGTGAGCGCAGTGGTGTAAGGTAGCCGCCGCCGGTGCCAACCACGAACTGGCGAATGCCGTGTTCGCGGTCAATGCGCCCGTTGGCATCCATTGGTGCAAAGCGCTCATAGTGATGTGCATCGCCGCTGATCACGACATCTACACCGAACTGCGTCATCATGCGCCAAACGGCGTTCATGCGCCGTGCGACGCCATACTGCCCCGAACTATAGACAGGATGATGCCAGATAGCCAATGTGCAGGCAGTTGGGTTGGCGGCCAGGGTTGCCTTTGCCCACTCGTATTGCGGTGTGCCAGCATGGGCGGGCAGCACGCTGTTCATGACGATGACCAACCAAGAGCCAGCATAGTAGCTGTAGTAGCCCAAGCCACGCGGACCGGCAGCTTCCTCACCGAAATAATCAAAGTAAGGGTCTGCGTTGGGCGCCCGCTGATATTCATGGTTGCCCAGCGCCGGGCGCGTGCGTGCTTTGTGCCTGCCCCAGGTTGGGTCGTAACAGTCCATCCACACATCCGCGGTGCCATCGCCTTGCACTGTATCGCCAGCGGTGAAGACAAGTCCCTCGATGTTATCGAGCAGGTTTGCGGTCAGGTCATCGCCTTCCGAACCACACGACGCAATGTCGCCCGCTCCCACCAATACAAAGCCATCTGCATAGGGGTGAAGCTGCGGTGGTAGCGCCACACCCAGAGCTGCGGCAGCCAAACATCCCACCAAGATCAATGCACGCCAATGCCGTGAAAATACCATGATTCATCCTTTTAACTAAGCGGTTTGCCTAAAAAGAGCAGGGGCGGGCGAACAACAGTCCCGCCCCTGCACACAAGGCACAATGTTTAACGCATTATGCCCAACGAATCAAGCCGCGTAGGAAAGGCGTTGGTAAATCTTCATGGCTGGGCAACACGCGCACGGAAAGCCCCTGATTGCCTGTGGTGTGGTAGGCAAGGTTTGCCTTAAAGGTATAGGCACCGCCACCGTGCGCCTCAGCGGGCTGCATGTTCACCGCGTTCCCAACAAGGATGTTGCCGTGCGTATCCAGATCACCATAATAGACTTGTACGATCACATCTTCAGGTGTGAGGTTGCCAAGCTGCACCGTCGCGCTGATCTCCTGCTCACTGCCAACTTTCAGCTCGTCAGCAGAGGTATCTACCTTCAGCACCTGCACATTGTTCCACTCGTTATAGACCTTTTGCTTCCACTGTGAAAAAGCAACACCACGCGAAAGATCGGGTTGTGTTAGGCGCCAGAAGCCTTCAAGGGCAGGCATGTAGTAACGCTCTGTATATTCGGCAACCATGCGGTGTGTGTTGAAGAAAGGTGCTAACTTGCGGATGCTGTTCTTCATACGGGCGATCCACTCACGTGGCAAGCCGTCGCGGGCGCGGGTGTAGAAGGTTGGAATAATGTCGTTTTCAAGGATGCCGTAGAGCGCTTGTGCTTCCAGATAGTCCTGATGCGCCCATTGTTCGGGCGGATATTCTTCGCCACGCCCAATTTCCCAGCCCACATGCGGATCATATGCCTCATCCCACCAGCCGTCCAGCGTGCTGAAGTTCAAGCCGCCGTTGTAGATCGCCTTCATGCCGCTGGTGCCGCTGGCTTCTTCCGGGCGGCGCGGATTGTTCAACCAGACATCACAGCCTTGCAGCATCATGCGTGTGACTGCCATATCATAATTCTCGATGAAGACGATGCTGTGCCGAAATTCAGACATACGTGAGGTATGCACAATCTCGCGGATGAGTTCCTTGCCGGGCGTATCATGCGGATGCGCCTTGCCAGCAAAGATGAGTTGCACGGGGCGATCTGCGTTGTTCAGCAAGCGTAACAGGCGTTCTTTATCGCGCATGATGAGCGTGGCACGCTTGTAGGTGGCAAAGCGGCGTGCAAAGCCGATGGTGAGCGCATCTGGGCTAAGCGCTTCTTCAGCTGCCTGAATTTCGGCGGCGGGCAGCCCTAGTGCGGCGTATTGCTGACGCAGACGCTCGCGGCAGAAGGCAACCAACTGCTCGCGGCGGCGCTCGTGCGTGCGCCACAGCTCTGCATCGGGAATCTTATCCACATCCCACCAAATGTTCGGATCGGTTGGGTCTTCACGCCACGCTGGATCAAGGTAGCGGTCGTAGAGCGCTGCCATCTCGTGGCTGACCCACGTCTCGACGTGGATGCCGTTCGTAACATGCCCAACCGGCACATCCTCTTGTGGCACATTCGGATACATCCAGCTAAAGAGTTTGCGGCTGACCACGCCATGCAGCTTTGCCACACCGTTCACATAGTTGGAGAGCTTGACGGCAAGCACAGGCATACTGAACAAATCGTAGCTGCCCATGTTTTCGCGCCCTAGCTCGTGGAACTGTTCGCGGGTCAGCTTGAGCTGCGTCCACAAATAGCCGAAATGTTCATCAATCAGATCGAAGCCAAAGCGCTCCAAGCCAGCAGGCACCGGCGTGTGCGTGGTAAAGACCGTCCCCGCCGCGCAAATTTCGCGCGCTTGTTCAAAGGTGAGGCTCGGGTTGGCTTCCATCAGCAGGCGAATGCGCTCTAAGCCCATGAAGGCGCTGTGACCCTCATTCATGTGATAGACCGTTGGCGCAATCCCAAGCAACCGTAGCAATTGAATGCCACCAATGCCCATCAAAATCTCTTGGCGAATACGCTGCCGCCGATCACCGCCATACAGCCGATCCGTCAGATCGCGGTCTTCGGGCAGCGCATTCTCGGGAATGTTCGAGTCCAACAGGTAAAGTGGCACGCGCCCAACCTGCACCACCCAGACCTGTGCGTAGAGCAGGCGTCCGGGCAGCGGCACCTTCACCAACACGGGACGGTTGTTGGCATCCAGCACGCGGCGCACGGGCTGATTGGCATAGTCGTTAATCGGATAGGCTTCTTGCTGCACGCCATCATTGTTAAGGTATTGCGAGAAGTAACCTTCCTGATAGAGCAGCCCAACGCCAACCATGGGCAAGCCCAGGTCCGAAGCGCTCTTGAGATGATCGCCAGAGAGGACGCCCAAGCCGCCGCTGTAATTCCGCAGGCATTCGGTTAACCCAAACTCCATCGAAAAATAGGCAACGCTCGGCTGCTGAGGTGCTTCAGGATAGCGTTTGCTATACCAGGTGGAGGTGCTGCGGCTCATGTAGTGGTCAAACGCCTGACAGACGCGATCATAGTGCGCCATGAACGCTTCATCGTTGGCTGCCGCGTTCAGTTGCCGCTGATCGATCTGCCCAAGCATCAGGACGGGATTATGCCCGCATTTTTCCCACAAATCGCGGTCTAAGCGCCGAAAGAGCGCTAAGGTTTCCAAATTCCATGACCAACGCAGGTTATAGGCAAGTTCGAGCAAGCGCTCTAAACTGCTTGGCAAGTTTGGCACCACTGAAACGGTGACGATTGGCTTGATCATGCCAGGGATCTCCTACTCGTAGATAGCTTTTACGGTGGCTTGGACGCTTTTCGCGTCTATGCGCGCCTCGCGCATATAATCGCCACGGATGACGTTCAGCAGCGAACGCAAATCCGCAATAGGAACGTTCGGCTGCCGTGCGGTGATGGTGGCGCTAGGGTGCGTAAAGACCACAATCGCATAGACTGGCACATGCGCCAGATTACGTGCTGCCAAGTATTTGCGGAGCGCGATCACATCTGCCACACATTCACGGGTTAGGTTCAGCCGTGAAAGGGTAAAGGCACCGCCGCCTTTGCGCTCCAGCCAATCGGCGCCTTCATTCATAAAAACACCCGGCTGATCATGGATGCGAAAGACTAACGCACCCGGCGGACCGACCAACACGCCATCTATGTAGCCTAAGCCGCGCCGACTTAGGTTACGGATGAAGGTATAGTCTGCCCCAAGCCCGCTGCTCAAAGCCTGCGCCACAATTTTGGCGGGCTCGTTTTCGGTGCGCAGCGAAAGCCCACGCGCCATCAGCGCCAAGCCCGTCAACACTACAAGCACACCAATGCCCATAGCACCTAAGCCAAACACAGGGCTGGAAAACAACAGAACGGTGAGCAGCCCAATGCTGCCGATCACTAAGCCTGCTAACAGCACAAGCGCGCCGATAATCATCAGATCGCGCCCGCGCCGCACAATAATGCGCGCTGGATTTAGATTTTGCATAGACTCTTAGCTTCTCGCACGACGCGCCGTGCCATAGTGTGCCAACCAAGCGCCTATTGTAGCGAAAGTGATCGGCTTTGCACACCTAATTCCTAGCGGTGGTAGGTTTCGCTCGCAACGGTCGGTGCGGCTGCTAGGCGTGCCTGATACGCCTTCAGAGCTGGCACAGCGCGCACAACAATCAGGATTGCCAGCAGCAGGCTCAAGGCACCGCTCAGGTATGGCGCTGCGTGGCTAACCTCTCGATACGTCCAGCCACCCCACAACGGACCGAACACCCGCCCTAACGCCTGCATAGATTGCCCACCGCCTTGTGCCATGCCTTGTTCACGTGCCGTGACGCCCTGTGAGAGCAGCCCCGTCAGCGAAGGTAAGGTCATCCCGTTCCCTAGTGCCACAAAAAGGGCGGATAGGAAGAGCAGGCTTGCCTGCTCAGCCAGAATGGCAAGCGCAATAATGCCGAACCCCACTGCCAGCAACAACAAGCCAAGCATGGCAAGGCGTGCCTCGCCAAAGCGCGGCAGCAGCCTGCGGATGAGGAAGCCTTGCGTGAAGATGGTGACCCCACCCACAAGCGTGAGCAGCAAAGCAGCACCATCTGGCTGCCAGCCAAAGTGATTTTCGCTGAGGTGTGTGATGTTAGACTGCAACAGGGCAAAGGCAAGCGCCCAAATGAAGGTTGCCACCAACAAAAGTTGCAACTGCGGCAAGCGAAAGATGATCGTCAGTTGGGTGAGCGGGTTAAATTTTGCCAGTGGAAGATTGGTGCTGCGGTTCTCAACAGGCAGGCTTTCAGGCATAGCGAAATAACCCCACAGCGTGTTGAGCAAAGTCAGCGCCGCTGCCAGATACAACGGCGATTCATAAATGCCCGTCACCCGCCACGCCAGCCCGCCCAACGCCGGACCGAACACAAACCCGAAGCCTGAAACCGCACCCAAGACGCCAAAAAAGCGCGTGCGTTCCTCAGGGGTGGTAATATCTGCCGCATAAGCGTAGATTGTGGCGATGTTGCCGCCCGTGACGCCATCAATGATCCTACCCAAGAACAGCACCCACAGCGCGCCGCCAATCCCGAAGACGACATAGCCAATTGCCGAGCCGAACAGGCTGATCAACAAGATAGGGCGCCTACCAAAGCGATCACTGAGCGCGCCAAGCATTGGCACTGTGATGAATTGGCACAAGGAGAATGCGGTGAACAGCAGTGAAATAGCAAGGGCTGTATCCTGCCGTTCAGTGTATCTGCCCACCAAAAATGGGTAGACAGGGTTAATGATGCCGATGCCGGCGAAGTTGAGAAAGATCGTTGCCAAGATGAACAGGAGTGCGCCCCCCTGTTGCCTACGTTGGGAAGTTGCCACAGCCGCTACCTTTTGTTAAATGTAGTAAAGATCGCTAAGTCTACTGACAAGTCTGCCAATGTGCTAATAGAGGGCTTGGGAAAAGGAATTTTTACGCCGATGACCCACGAAAATGTGCCGCAAGCACGCCGCGAGCCGTTGCCCTATGGCAGGCTTGCACCCGATTTCTGCCTAGAAAGCGTTGATGGCAGCACTTTCACACGCGAACAGTTCCGCGGCAAACAAGGGCTTGTGATAGTGTTCATCAAGCCCCACCAAGCGGCTGCCGAACCATTGTTGAAGGCGATTGGGCAAGATTGGACGGAATATGTTGAGATCAACACGCGCATCCTAGCAATTGCCGACTTGCCGCTTGCCGATCTCGCACCGTTGGCGACAGCGCTTGCCTTGCCCTTTCCGCTGCTGGCGGATGCCGATAACCGCGTTTGGCAAGCCTACACGCATGATCCTGTGCGCGGTGCGGCGCTCTTCGTCTTAGATACCTATGGTGCGACGAGCGCACAACGGCTGGTTGGCTCTGCCGCAGACTTGCCCGATGCAGCAGAGATTCTTGAGTTGGCACGCTACACACAATACCGATGCAGCGTCTAGGGCTAGATCGCCTCAGAGTCATCCGGCACAACCAACGCTTTGCGCGCCACTTGTACGCTGATAGTGCGTGGTTCAGCAGCACGGCTGCCGATCCGCACTTGAAGCGTATCGTTGAGCGGCGCACGGTCTGCCAGCACTACCAAGACGCCCGGCACCAAGCCTAACTCCGAGAGGTAGCGCAACACTTCCGGTGATTGATCGAGGATACGGCTGACAGTGCCGCGCTGTGCAATGGCAAGATCAGCCAACAGCACCAACTCTGGCAGCGTGACGGTGCCATCTAAGGCAGGGATCGGATCGCCGTGCGGATCAAGCTCAGGGTGTCCGAGGGCATCGGCGATGCGCGCCTCTAGGCGTTCGGAAATGTGGTGTTCCAGCCGATCTGCCTCATCATGCACTTCGTCCCAAGCAAAGCCGAGTTTCTGGGTGAGGTAAAGTTCTAACAAGCGGTGATGGCGAATGATCTCCAGAGCAATCTTTTGCCCCTCATTGGTTAGGCGCACGCCGCGATACGGGGCATGAGTGAGCAGCGGTGGAATGTTTTCGCCGCCGCTCAGCCGCTTGATCATATCTGTTGCAGAGGGTGCGGCAATGTTCAAAGCGCGTGCTAAGAGCATGGTCGGCACAGGGTCAACCTGCTGCTGAATTAAGTAGACCTGCTTCAAAAAGTCTTCGACAGCCGGTGTGCGCCACTCGCCACGTAATGTATCGGACATGCCCCCTCCACTTTCTGCCCTAAGTGTACCACGTGCGCGCTGATGGCAATTCAAGCAGCTGCTTAGCGCTCTTCAACGTAAGCTGGCACATCCAATTCGTGAGCCAGCCAGCCACCGATATGATGGGCAGGCGAATCGAGTTCACCAAAGTGCAGCCGCCGCTTTTCGGCAAAGCTGATCGCGTTTAGGGCGCGCCCCTCGACCTCGTGAATGTGTGCCAGTTCAATGAAGCCACGCCGCACCGTATAGATATGTATCCAGACTTCTGCCCATAGCTTATAAGTGTCCATATCAGTTTCGTTCGGCTTACGGCGGCTGACCACATGGCTGATCAACACATAGTCAGCGCTTTCATAGGGAAACTGCAAGCGCACGCGGCGCCCGTTGCGGGTGGTTAGGCGCACCAACTGCCCACGTCGATCTAAAACAACGACGCTCTCGCGCTGAATGGTGCGGAACTGCCACACGGCAAGCCCAAGCATCAGAAAGGCGATGGCTAAGCCAACGAAGGGCAGCCATTCTGGGCTAACGCGGGCAAAGGGCGTTGCCAGCGCACCAAGAGAGAGCAAGGCAAACAGCGGTGCAAGAATGCTGAAGAAGATAGCACGCAGCAGAAGCCCACGCCGCCAATCAGGGCTGCGGCTAAGCTGATAGGTGGTGTCCGTCTGGTTGAACTGCCAATCATCCGCCAAGATGGGCAGCGGCATGAGCGGAAGATCGGTCAAGCCATTGTCTTCAGGGGCAGCCGTAGGCGGCGGCACATCCACTGTGGAAGGCGGGATTAGCTTGAAAGGCTTTTCCCACAAGTTGGCAAGCGCACGGGCGGTCGGCTCAGCCGCGACGGCATCATCAGCTTGCCAACGTGCCAAGCCGCACCAACGGCTGCCGCGTGTGGCAGCTGCCTCTGGCGTCAACATAACGCCTAAATGCCACGCCGAATCTTCAGCAGCATAGCCCAACGCCACAAGCATCACGTGGTCAACAGGCAGAAAGCCTGCCTCTGGCAAGCGGCGGGAGAAAGCAAAAGCAGGCGTGTATGCCATGCCGCCCGGCGCCGCAGAGGCAGCAGGCATTTCCGACTCGCCGCGCCCATTATAAAGATACCAGCGCGCAGCGTCATATTGGATGGTCAGGTTATCAGCGGCTGTAACTATCGGCATTCATCGAATCTTCCCGAATCAGAAATTTGGTGAGCAAGCCCTCACACAGTAGTTATGATAGCCGAAAATATGCTGCATGGCGATAGTGGCTAGGGCAGGCGTTGGGAAAATCGGTGGGTTATGGGTAAACTGAGACATGCTGCGCCAAAAAAGGGAGGAATCAGCCCTATGGATGTTTCGCTGGCAATGGATCAAATTCTGGAGAATACGTCGCTGCTTGCCAACCTCGGCGATGCAGAAGCAAACTATTTAATTAACTGGGCGGGGCAAAAGCTGCCAAGCCTTGTGGCAGAGATCGAAGACGAAAGGCTTGGCTGGCAGAAAGTTGGCGCGCTGATGGATACGCTGCGCGCCGCCAATGCCCTGCTCTCGCGCTACCGCACCGCCTCTGAGTCAACCTTGATGAACCTGCTCCAAGCCTTCTTAGCACAGTATGCGACTACGTTTGGTACGCTGGATGCTTCAGAGCATCCGATTGTGCCAGAACTTGGCGCGATTATGCGCGCTCAGCCCGATAATGTAGCAGCCTTGCGCGCCCTGCTTGACTTTGCCGAAAATGTGCGCCCGCCCATTCAAGAGGACGAGCCACTGACGCCCGCCCAAATAGAGGCAGTTCAAAATGTGGAGCAGGCGCTTGACATGCTCCGCAGCACCATTGGCAACCTTGCCGAGTCACTGAGTGCCTTCCTGCCCACTGATCAGCTTGCCCGCCTGTCAGATGACAATTCCGACTCCGAACCTTCACCACCTGACGCTGAACAAGGACATTCTGATGAAAAGTAACATTCGTTTTGCCGTCCCACGTGCCGCCGCATTGCTCACCTTGATCGCCTTCGCGCTGATCATGGCTGCGTGCGGCGGTGCCGTTGTCTCTCAGCCCACCAGCCCGCCCGCCACAAGCATCCCACCAACAGCAGTCGCTGGCGGCGTGCTGCCGTTGGATGCTGGTAATGTGCTGCCGTGGCTCTCGGTCTATTTCACTAATCCTGATCCGCCTGATCAGGTGAACAACGGTGTGGATCGGCAGATTGTGCCGCTGATTAACGCGGCGCGCCGCCGCATTGATGCAGCCTTTTTCGATTTCAATTTGCCCAGCATCGTGAACGCGCTGATCAATGCACATCGGCGCGGTGTGGAAGTGCGCCTTGTGTTGGATGTGCAGAATGGCTCGCAAAATGTGCCAGCCGCACGCGGGCGCGATCCCTTTGATGCTCTTGCAGCGCTCAAGAACGCTAATCTCTCGTTCGTGGATGGCGGGCGTTCCAGCGGGCTGATGCACGAAAAGCTGTTGATTATTGACAACACCGTGCTGTTTGTTGGATCGTGGAATGCCTCTTGGAACGACACACTTCGCAACAACAACAACATCTTGCGGATCACCAACCAACGCCTGATCGCCAATTATCAGCGCGTGTTCGATAATATGTACGAGGCGCAACTGTTTGGTAGGCGCAGACCTGAAGGCGCACAAACACCGCGCATGACCATTGATGGCGTGGTGGTGGAAAACTACTTTGCGCCGCCCGATGGCGTGATGGCAAAAATCGTGGCAGAGGTGAAAGCGGCACGCCGTTCAGTGCGCTTTATGACCTTTACCTTCACACACCCTGACCTCGCAGCGGCACTTTTGGAGCGCAAGGCGGCGGGTATTCCTGTGGAAGGGGTCATTGAAAATCGTGGTGCTTCACAGGGCGCTTATCCAACGCTCTTTTGCAATGGCGCACGGGTGCGTGTGGATGGCAATTCCTACACCATGCACCACAAAGTATTCATCATTGACGATAACACGGTGATCACCGGCTCGTTTAACCACACACGCGCTGCCGATACGATCAACGATGAGAGCATTCTGATCATCCGCAGTCCACAAGTGGCAAGGCTCTACAAACAGGAATTTGACCGTGTGTTCAGCGCTGGCGGCAATTCAACTAACGTGACTTGTGATGCCGCAGCAGCAGGCATTACGCCAACACCCAATGAAACCGAATGCCCTGATCTAACCTTCACCTGTTCGCAGTTCACCTCTTGCGCACAAGCGATGGCGTGCTTACGGGCGGGCAACGAACGCCTTGATCGGGATGGGAATGGCATCCCGTGCGAGTCGCTGTGCCGTTAACGTGTATCGGGCTGCGTCGGCGCAGCCCAAGTCTTTCAAACAAGCAGTGGCGCAGACCATTAAAATGCACAAAGTTGATAAAATTGTAACCTTTTTTACACGCACTTAACCAGCCAAACTTGTTATACTGTCCGACAAGTAACTTTGGCACAATCCGTTAATCTTTTTTAAGAGAGCTTTTGAAATGGTTACAACACCTGCACCAACACCCACACAGGGTGAAAATCCAACGGCGTTTGCCGATCAAGTCCGCGCTGACCGCCTAGCACTCCTTTGGAAGCTCACGGCTGTAATTGTTTTCCTTGTCTTTTGGGCGTTGCTAGTCATCTCAACCTCAGCAGAGTTGGCGCGGGTGGGCGATACATTGGTGGCAGGCGCCATAATTATTGCTGGGTGTTTCCTCACCTTAGCCTTTCTCAACCGTAACCGCTACACATGGGCAGTCTGGGCGTATACCGGTGGTTTGTATTTAGCCATTGGCGTCCTGCTCTATGCTGAGGGGGCTGGGGCAACCCGCGACCCACAGTCCAGCCTTGCTGCCCTTGCCCTGCCATGTGTGGTGCTGGCAGTTACGCTGCTGCTGCCTTTCCGTGAAGCGATGATCGGGTTAGCGATTGGGATTGCCATTGCAGTGATTGCGCCTAACCTGCGCCAGCCCGCTCTTGTAATTAACAGCATCCAAATGGCTTCTATCCTGCTCATGCTGTTCACAGTTGGCATTGCGGTGCAGTTTGCCAGCGAAATGTACAGCATCACCGAATGGTCACTCCGCAGCTACCAGAAAGAGCGCCAACTCAAAGATCAGCTTTTCGACACGCAGCAGGAAATCCAACGCAGCTACATGCGCCAAAAATCCCTCTCCGATGAGCTGCAAAATGCCAACGTTGCCCTTGAAGCGGCGCGTGCAGCAGAGGCAGAGGCGAAAAACTTTCGTGGGCAGTTCCTTGCCAACATGAGCCACGAACTCCGCACGCCGCTGAACGCCATCATCGGCTTCAGCGAAACCATGTTGAAGTATCCCATGATGTACCAAAACGTGGCGCTGCCAGAGGCATATCGGCATGATATCCAGTTGATCTACAACAGCGGTAAAACGCTTCTACAGCTGATTAACGATATCCTTGATCTTGCCAAGATTGACGCGGGTCGGCTTGATGTGCTGATCGAAAATGTGCCGTTGGAGCCGATCTTCAATACCGTCAAAGCAACTGCCACCAGCCTGATCGGGAGTAAACCAATCACAGTGGTGTTGGAACTGCCGTCCGAAGGCTTGCCCGAAGTTTTGGGCGATCCACTTCGCATCCAGCAAGTTATGCTCAACCTGACCAGCAATGCTGTCAAATTCACCCAACAAGGCACCATCACCTTTGGCGGGCGCCGTGAGGCAAATGGCGAGGTGTGCCTGTGGATTCGGGATACGGGCATTGGCATTGCAGCGCAAGACCAAGAGACAATCTTTGAAGAGTTCAAGCAAGGGGAAAGTGGCAGGCGGCAAGGGAGTGCTGGCTCAGGCTTGGGCTTAGCAATCACACGCCACCTGCTGCGCTTGATGAATGGGCGCATCTGGCTGGAAAGTGAACCCGGTAAGGGATCAACTTTCTATTTCACGCTGCCCTCAGCACAGCCTGAAACACAGGCACAGACACCCAACCAAGTGAGTGCGACGTGATATGCGAATTGCTTACCTTGAAGATAAGGCGGTGAATGTGTCGCTTGTGGAGCGTATCGTGAGCATGACGCCGCATACGTTGAGCGTTTATAACGACGGGGATGAGGCTTGCCCGCATATTCTGGCTGGCGCCTTTGATCTGATCTTCATGGATATTGAGTTGGCGGGCAGTTTAAGCGGCGTTGAGCTGGTGCGCCGTGTGCGCGAGGCGGGAATGCATGTGCCAATCGTGGCACTGACCGCCTATGCAATGGTGGGTGATCGGGAACGCTGCCTTGCAGCCGGCTGCACCGATTATCTTGCTAAGCCGTTTGGTGTTGAGGCTTTTCTGGAAATGTTAACCAAACATGGCAAGTAAACAACCCTTAGAAGACCTTAGAAACTATCGGACGAGACATTGTGACAGCCAAACACGCCATCGTAGCTGACGATGAACTTGCAAACCGTGAATTTATGGTGCGTTTGATGCAAATGGCAGGTTTTGAGGTGCATGGTGCTGAAACCGGCGCACAAGCATTAGCCTTTTCAGAAGCCCTACAACCACTCACCCTTGCCCTGATTGACCACCAACTGCCCGACGCACGCGGTGTCGAGATTATCCCGAAACTGCGCGCCGCACACCCGGAAGCGCTTTTGATCATGGCAACCATGCACGATCACCGTGAACTGATTGATGAGGCGTTTGGCATTGGTATTGATATTTTCCTCGTCAAGCCGCACGGGTTCATGGAGTTGTTCCGCCGCGTGCAAGAGGCAGAAGGCAACTATGAAAGTTTGCGCCAAATGGTCATGGATCAGTATGGACCACGCCCTTATCGCGGTGTGGCAAAACGCCCAACCACACCAACCACACCTTAGCCCGCGCCAAAGCCGCGCCCGATCTCCGCTTTGGCGCGGCGCACTTGCGCTATGGCTGCCGTGAAGTCGTCCAACGTCACGGCAGTTGCTTCACGCGCTGCCGCATCCGATGCCGCCAAGATTACGCTGTTCAAAATATCTCCGCCGCTTAGCCCTTCACTGTGTGCTGCCAACACTTCGGGCGTTGCCTCTGGGCTGCGCGGCAGTGCCTTCGGCAGATGATACTGCCACAGACGAATGAGCGCCGCCTGATCGGGCAAGGTGAACTGCACATGTGCCAGAATACGCCGCACAAAGGCAGGATCGTAGTTGCGGGCAAGATTCGTTGCAAACAGCACCACGCCTTCAAACGAATCAAGGTTTAGCAGCAGCGTTGAGCGCGAGATGTTCACGCCATAATCCGCCGCCTGTGTGATGTTGGTGACGCGCTGGCTCAGCACCGAGTCTGCTTCATCAAAGAACAGCACTGCGCCGTGTGCGCGTGCTGCATCAAAGGCAGCGGCGATGTTCTTCGGTGTATCGCCCACATAGCGCGACTCAAGCTGAGCATAGTCCACACGGATGATGTGCTTATCCAAGTGCGCGGCGATTGCCTCTGCGGCAAAACTCTTGCCCGTCCCCGGCGCCCCATACAGATTGATCGCTATGCCGCGCCCTTCAGGGTGAATCTCTGAGAGTCCCCATGCATGGTAGAGCTTTTCGTGATGCTGAATTTTGGCGAGTGCCACGCGCAAGCCGCGCTCTGTCTCGGCGCTCAGCACCAAATCGGCAAGGCGGCGGCGCGGCAATTCAGGCGTGAACAACGTCATGCGCTCTGAAATATCTTCAGCGGTGCGCTCTGCTGGTGTGGGTGGTTGGGATAATTCACTTTGTCTACTGCGGCTATTCCGCCCGTCGGACGACCACGCGATAGGTGACATTCGGTTTAGGCTTCTCCACTAATTGCATCGAGCCAAGCGCGAGTTCATATTCCAGTGTTTCGCCGCGCTCTAGGCGCGCCCGTAGTTCAGCAGGCAGATCAGCAGGTGCAATCTCGCGCATTTCCTCCACCAACTGCGGCGTATCCATCTGTTCGTTGCGGAACAAGGCACGCGCTGTCAAGATGAAGGCACGCCGTCCATTCACCACAACGCGATCAAGGTAGACCAATGCCGATTGCAGTGCATCCGCCAGCACGCCAAGCCGTGCCTGTGCGCGGTGCAGCAGGTCGGCAAGCCAGTTCTGCACCGCCGACCAAAAGAGCAGCGTCCCGACCAGTGCCAATCCAACGGTGAGTAATGGTAACATGCCTTAATACCTTTCGCGCCGCTTGGGGCGCGCCGCCTCGTCTTCAATGTCGGTAAGTTCGTCAAGGAAGGCTAATTCGCCGTCTTCACCAAGCGCGACCTGTGCATTCTTGCGCTTGATCTCGGTTACGCCGCCTTTGCTAAGTTCACGCTGCACCATGCGATCCACAATACGCTGCCACACCTCGAAGGCGTTGATGAAATGAATGACTAGGACGCCGATCCACAGGAGTAACGCCTCATCGAAGCGTCTCATCACATTGCTGGAATGGATGATGATTATGAGATAAGCAATTAGGTGCAGCCAAAAAAGTGCGCGTTTCCGCAAGCGCTGCACCACACGCCGACGTACTGCTTCGTAACTCTCACCACCCATTGCCTATTTCTCACCCCTGTGGAATGGTATAACCAAGTGTCACTGGCTCACGCAGGCGGATCAAGCGCTCGCGCACGTCGTTCGGAATATCCTGCCAAGCAATCTCGCGCTCGGCGCGCCAGCGCAAAATCTGCGGCTGCTTGCCGTTCTGCTGGCGCGGCGCCATATATGCTTCCACCTCTAGGTATTGCTTGCCTTCACGCTGCGAGAAGGTGACTTTGGCATCAATGAGTGTTTCATGAATCATGCGCCGCGTTTCGGTGAGGTGCGCGCCTTCGCCATTCAGGATTTTGGTGGCATCCTCTGCGTTGATCTCGCCGCGTGTTTGGTGCAACCAGGCTGCCACACGCTCCGAAACCCACTTATCCACATACGCTTTGAATGTTTCATCCGCCGGCAGCACAGCCGCCCGCGCACCGCGCACACCCATACCAAACAAACGCATTATGCCGCGCACAATGAAGTTGATCACACCTAGCAAACAGCCTGAGGGCTGCTTTTCTGTTTCTTGTTGTACCATCTGCGCTAATCCTTCAGCTTCAATTCGATCTCAACCTCTGCCGATTGGCGGCGGATGAACTTCTCACGCACCTCGTCGGGCAGTTCATGCCAAGGCACCACTTCCGCCGCTTCCATCTGGATAAGCTGCCCATCCGCTTGCTGAAAGGCTGCTTGCACCACTTTCTCGTGCAAACGCCCTTCGTTCACCCGCCGAAAGATGATGCGTGCGCGCACAAGGCGCTGCTGTAAGAGGGTGAGGGCGCGCTGTGCTGCCACATTCAGGCGGTCGGCGGCTGCCAGCAGCAGCACGAATGCCTCACGAACATCCTCGCCGAAAAGCTGCCCTAACCAGTCAGCTAGGGTGCGGTTTGCCCAGTTCACAATCTGCTGCCAAAAGGCAACACTCAGCGCCACCGCTACGCCGGCTGCAATGACTACCCACATACTTCACATCACCTTGCCATGTCTCTTTATAGCACTTCATACGCAGGGCTTGCCTGCTAAGTTGCGCCGCGATCCTGACGCTTAGGCAACGCTTTTGATTCACCTTGACGCTGCCTGTTATAATAGGGCGCGATGAAACGAGCAAATGCACCGACCCAAACTTGCCCAATTTGTGAGGCACGCCAGCCACTAGAGGCACTGCGCTGCACACTGTGCGGTGCCGCACTACGCGGCACGCCCCACACAGCCTCCACACCACCGACGGCTGCGCCCTTGCCGCGCCGCACGCCGATTCGTGCCAATGCGCCGCTGCCCGCCGACTCTGATGCAGGCGAGGCGGATTTATATGAAGGTGCGCTGCGCCCTTCACCATTACCTATCGTGATGATTGGTGCGTTAATCGCCCTGCTGGTGCTAGGCGTCAGCTTGTCAGCCTTCATCAGCCAAAATTCACCATCCAATGTAGTGGGCGTTGCCGCGCAGCCAAGCGCCACTGCAACCGACATACCGCCTAGCCTGACGCCTTCGCTCACGCCAAGCATTACCCTAACGCCCTTTCCCGGCGTGGACGTGAGCAGCCTGATCACACCGATTGCTATGGTCGTGCTGCCCACGCTGCCGCCCACACCTACAGATTTCGCCTCACCTACCTTCGCGGCAGATGTGCCTGAGTCAACACGGCTTGCGCCGCCGACCAACACACGCGCCCTGATTGTGCCAACGCTGAATATTCCGACCGTAACCCCTGTGCCGCCGACCGTCACCCTAACACCGACGCTCGGTCCTTGCATTCAGAAGGCAGCCGCCGGCGATACGCTCTATGACATGGCTATTCGCTGCGGTCACCGCGATATTGCCATTATTGAGGTGATTCTGCGCCGCAACAACATGAGCAGCCCCTCCCAACTTCAGGTTGGGCAAGAAATTGAAATTCCGCGCCCAACAGCCGTTGGTGGCTTGCCGGGCGAATCCGCGCCGCCCAGCGATGATCCGCTTGCCGCAGCGCGCATCGAACCGACCTTGCCGCCCGGCGTGATGTGGTACACCGTCAAAAAAGGCGAAACGGCACTGAGCATCGTCTTTGATCGCAACATCACCATGAGCATTCTCAGCAACCTAAACCCTGAAGTCCTCTTTGAAGGCTGCGACTTCGGGTTGCCGGCTGGTGGTGGCTCTTGCCGTGTGATGGTCTATGAAGGTCAGCGCTTGCGCGTGCCTGCACCCACGCCCACGCCCACTGTTCGCCCAACGCTCAGCGGCAGCGAAACGCCCACCCCAACCGCCACACCGACTGTGAACGCGCCCTTTAGCCAGTCCCCTAGCGATAACATGCTCTTTGAGTCGTTCGAGCTGCCCACGCTGCGCTGGCGCGCCAGTGGACAGCTCGGCATTGATGAGGTCTACCTTGTGACGGTCATAGATCGCACGAGTGGCGTCACTTACAATGTGACCACCCGCGAATTATTCTTCCAAGTGCCTGCCGAATGGCAGCCTACTGATGGCAGACGCCATACCTTTGCCTGGCAGATCACGATTGCGGCACTGCGCGATGGCAGCACCGTGATCCCTAGCCCGCAGCAGACCGAAGTCCGAACCTTTACGTGGCAAAGCCGCTGAGAATGACCATGCCCATACCCTTTCTAACGCGCCGCGCCGCGCTGATCGCTTTTGTGCTGTTTCTGGCAGCCTGCCAAACCGATACGCTGCCGCAACCAACCCTTGCGCCAACAACTAGCCCAACACCTTCACCCTCTGCTTCGCCTTCGCCAACGGCAACGCTACCTGTGACGGCGACGCCCGTTGTGCCGCCGCAAATGCGCCCGATGATCGTTGCCACACAGCCGCAAACGCCCGTTATGCGCGTAGAGGCGCCACAGCCGACAGCCACACCACAGCCGCCCTGTATTGTGGCACGTCCGGGCGATACACTCTTTGGCTTGCTGGCACGCAGCGGCTTGTATGCTGAGGCATCGCCTGAGTTGCTGGCTGCCATGCGTGAGCTAAACGGCTTGGCGCCCGGCTCCAATAACATTCAGGCAGGGGCTACCTATTGCATTCCGCTGCCCACGCCCACGCCCACACCCATCGGCTATGAGGCAACGCAGACCGCCGTGGCGCAAGAACTGCCTGATCTGCCGCTGCGCGTCTTTGCGGAGGCAACTTACGTCGTAAAGGAAGGCGAGAACATCACCACCGTGCAACTGAACAGCGGTGCCACCTTGCGCGAAATCTGTGCGATGAACCCGCCTAGCGTTATCAACTGCACAGGCTGCGATCTCACCAAGCCCATCGGCGCGCAAGGCTGCCGCCCGATTGTGGTGGTTGGGCAAGCTATCAAGGTGCCAGGTCCAACACCCACACCAACCATCACACCCACGCGCAGTGGCTTGGAGACAGCCACACCAACGCCGCCCTATGCCTTGCCAAATGTTGCCTCGCCTATCAATGGCGCAACAGTCAGCGGCACCGTGCAGCTTATTTGGCTGCCCGTGACCGTCCTTCAGCCAGATGAGTTTTACGTGATCATCTGGTCAGATATGACGCGCCAGCAATCCTGGCAGCACACCACCCGCGCCAGCACTTATCGCCTGCCCGCTGAACTAGCGCCGCCAAGCGGCGAACGGCACACCATCAACTGGCAAGTTGGCGTAGCGCGTGAACAAGCCGACGGCAGCTATTTGATCATCAGCCCGTGGAGCCTGATTCATACCTTCACGTGGCAAGGAGAATGACCTAACCATGCGTATTTCACCACTTTTCGTGCTGGTGATCGTGATTGTTGCTGCATTGGTAACCGCTGGTGCCGCCGCCGCTACTTACATCGGTGTGCGCCAACTTGTGCTGCAATCACCCATTGAACTGCCGCCGCCGCCGCAAGTTGGCGCACCGCAACCAACACCTATCCCGCTGCTGGCTGCCACACCAACCACCAGTGCCGCTGCTGAGGCAGCGCCCGTTGCTGTACAGACCACCCCTCAGGCACCGCCTGACGGCAGTGCTATTCCTGTCTGGACGGACCCAAAGCGCGTGACGATCCTGATCTTGGGTGTGGATCAGCGTCCCGGCGAAACAGGACCTTTCCGCACCGATACGATCATCGTGCTGAGCGTTGATCCGATCCGCAAAACGGCTGCCATGCTCTCCATCCCGCGTGATGTGTGGGTGAAGATTCCCGACATCAACGCGCCGCTTTCGCCCAACCGCATCAATGCGGCAAACTTCATCGGCGATCAGCTTAATTATCCACCCAATGGTGCAGGACCAAGGTTGGCTGCACGTGCCGTCGAAGGCTTGCTCGGCATCCCGATTAATCGCTATGTCTTGGTCAATTTTGAGGCATTCCGCACGGTGATTGACGCGCTGGGTGAGGTGACCGTTTGCCCAACGGAGCGCATCTTTGACGATCAGTATCCCGACTATGAGACCTACGGCGTCATCACCGTAGAATTTCAGCCCGGCTGCCAAGCGCTGGACTCGACCAAACTGCTGCAATATGCACGTGTGCGCCACAATGCCGGCGATGATTTTGGGCGCGCCAGCCGCCAACAAGAGGTGATCCGCGCTGTGCGTGAGCGTGCGCTCAGCCTGGGCGGTGTGGCGGCATTGTTTGGGCAGGCGGGCGCGATCTGGGAATCGCTTGCCGAAAATATCCGCACCGATTTAACCTTTGATGAGATTTTGGCGCTGGCAAACCTTGCCCAAGAGATCAACGACATTCAATCCGCCGTGCTGACGCTGCGCCGTGAAGGGCAAGGCGGACAGCTTCTCTACAGCACGCTGCCCAGCGGTGAGCAAGTGCTTTCGCCCATCGCCGAAGAAGTGTTTGCGTTGGTGGTGCGCCTATTCGACTCTGGTACAGGTGCGCCGTCAGGCTCGCCGGCTGGCGCGGAGAATGCACGCCTTTTCGTGGAGAACGGTGCTTTTGTGGATGGCTTGGCTGCCCAAACCCGTGATAGGCTGATTGGCGAAGGCTTTAACGTGGTCGAGATCGGCACGATCAAGAGCGATTTTCCCTACCCCAAGACGGAAATTCACGTCTACACAGGAAAGATGCAAACAGCGCGCTACCTTGCCGAAGTGCTAGGCTTGGATGGTACGGCAATCAAAGTCGAGACCGATGCACCGCCCGGCATCGATATCAAGTTGATCATCGGGCAGGATTTAGGGCGCTAAGCAAGCGCCCTAGCTTGTTTATTCGCCACTCAGTTCGCGCACGTCCTGCGGACCGACCTTTGCTACCAAATGGCACGCTACACACGCCGTGTTACGCAGGGTCTCATCCATGAAGAATTTGTCGGCGTTCAGCGGCTGTGCCTTGTGTGCTTGATGGCAATCTGAGCAGAAAAGCTGCACCTCGATTATCTCTAAGCGGGTGGGTGGTGGGTTGCCACTTTCGGCAAGTGCCTGCTGCAAGCCCGCGCCAATGGTCAGGCTGCCGCCGCGCAGAAAAGCCTCTTGCGCCTGTGGCAAGTAAGTATGGAAGTGGTTGTTGATGCCGTCCAGCTTCAGCAACGCCTCGCTGTGGCAAGTGGCACAGGAGGCATTTGCCAGCCAGCCCGTCTTGGTGCGCTGTTTCTCGATGGTTGGATCATCGCGCCCTGCTAAGTAGATCAGCGCGTCGTAAGCACCGAGCGCCACTGTTGTGATGCGGTGCGGTAAACTGCTATCGCCGCGATGGCAATCAATGCACTTGAACGGCTCAGCATTGGCGGTTTGCGCGGCATGGTAATGGACGGTGGAGAGATCGGGAATTGCCTCAGCAGGATGATCGAGCGCGTAGTAGGCGCGGTTGTAGTAGGTGATCTCTGGTGCGGTGTGGCAGCTAATGCAGAAGGTATCGTGTTCCTCAAGCGCCGAGGCAACCACAAAACTCAGGCTGCCAAGCCCGATGAGCGCAAAAAAGCCTACCAGCAGATAAAGCTGCCAACGCCTGCGGCGCGGCTTGTTTGCCGCTGCCAAAGGCGGCAGCGGTGATGGGATGTTGGGTAAGTTATCCATAGCCGCTACACAGCACGCAGCGAACGGCGGTGAATGGCATCCGTGCCGTTCGGGAAGGCGCCGCCAAACAGCCCGCGTGCTTCTGTGGTCTGCACAAAGCCGCTTTCATCGGTGGCGCGCACACCAATGCGATAGATGCCCGGCGCGGGCAGCGTCCACATCACGTACCACTGCGTCCATGCCAAGGGTGAGCTGCCACTTGGCACAAGCGTAGCAGGCATCCATTCGCCATCGTCAATCTGCACCTCTACCGCCGTGATCTCACGTTGTCCCGCAACTGCCACACCTTGCAGCACAAGCATAGTGCCAGCCGCGATCTCGGCGTTTTCGCTCGGCGTGTGGATGATAGATTTGGTGCGAATATCCGCCACGTTAGACCACCCGCGTGATTCCCAATAGCCTTTATAGTCGTAATCAATAAATTCGATCCGCGTCAGCCAGCGCGGCATCTTCTGCCCATACAAGCCGGGAATATGCACGCGCAGCGGGAAGCCGTGTTCAACAGTTAGCGGCTCGTCGTTCATCTCGTAGGCAAGCAGCGTTTCAGGGTGCAGCATCCATTCGGTTGTGACAGAGGTCGAATAGCCATCTGCTGCTTCAAACTTGACGTGCGTTGCGGCGGCTTTGGGCTGCACACGCGCCACGATCTCGCTGAACAGCACGCC
Organism: Anaerolineae bacterium; assembly: GCA_034436355.1. GTDB lineage: Bacteria > Chloroflexota > Anaerolineae > Aggregatilineales > UBA2796 > CP2-2F. The sequence goes on along the minus strand of DAOTVQ010000018.1, from coordinate 15,360 downwards.
GCGCCACGTCAGGTTGCCGATCAGGTTGCCGCCCGTTGGGTTGGAGATGCATTCCAACGTGCGTGTCTCGGTGATGGCGGGCAGCGCACGCAAATCAGCAAGGGTGAGCGTCAGTGGCGAATCAACCAAGCCGTCCACGCTGAGCGCCCATGTTTCGCCGTCAACTCTGGGTGTGTTGTTATAGTCATATTGCGTTATGTAGAGTTTAGCAACGTCCGTCAGGACAGGGCGATCATAGGTGAGGATGCTAAACGGCGCGTCCGCAGCCTCTGGCAAGGTGGGCAGCGTGGCAGCGGGCGTGTGGGTTGCCTGTGCGCTGCCGGGTGCATACAGGGTTGGGACGATCATATCAGCGGGACGGCAAGCGGCTGCCAGCGCCGAGCCTGTGACCGCAATCAGGAAGCCGCGCCGTGAAAGTCGGCTTGGTGGTTGAGAATCAGCCATAAAAATGCACCTAAAGATAACTCGGTAAACGGTATGTGCCTAGAGCATGGCTGAATGCCACACCTTACTTTATTTTAGCTGCGATTGCGTCAGCTTTCCCAAAGAGACTGATGAAAAACTAGCGTCTATCAAACAAGCACATTACAATATAAATGTTTCCCTGAACGCACACGGATACCTGCAATGACAAATCTGATCGGGCAGCAAATCGGACAGTATCAGATTACTGCGCTAGTCGGTGAAGGCGGCATGGCAACCGTCTACCGCGCACGGCAAGCCTCTGTTAACCGCGATGTGGCAATCAAAGTTATCAAGGTTAATTTGGCGCAGTCAGCGGATTTTGCCAAGCGCTTTGAACGCGAAGCACAGACGGTTGCCAACCTGAGCCATCCGCATATTCTGAAGGTGTTCGATTACGGTCAGCAGCAGGGCTTGCTCTATTTGGTGATGGAACTGCTGAGCGGCGGCAGCCTTGCCGCAGCCCTGAAGCGTGGTGCGTTGCCGCCCGACCGTGTGCTGCGAATCCTTGAACAGATCAGCGGCGCGCTGGATTACGCACATGGGCAGAACATCATCCACCGCGACCTGAAGCCGCAAAATGTGCTGCTGGATGCCATGCACAACGTCTTCCTGACCGATTTTGGCATTGCCAAGATCGTGACGGATGTAACTTCTGTCACCATGACGGGACAGATGATGGGAACGCCTGCCTACATGGCGCCCGAACAGTGGCGCGGTGAAACGCCCGCTCCCACACTTGATATTTATGCGCTGGGCATCATGCTTCATGAGATGCTGACGGGCGATCTGCCCTTCAAGGCAGATACACCCTTTGCCATGATGTACGCCCACAGCAGCACGCCGCCGCCCTCTCTAAGCACTGCCCGCCCTGATCTTTCGCCCGCCATAGATGCTGTATTGCAAAGAGCGCTTGCCAAAGAGCCTGCCAACCGTTTCCAAAGTGCTGGTGACTTAGCGCTTGCCTTCCGCGATGCCCTTGAAGGACGCACTACACCGTTCATCAGCACGCAGACGCCTACCGACAAAGCGCTGCCACGCCAAAGCGGACTTGGCGCGGATCAGACCTTGCCACCCCAGCCTGTGCCGCAGCCAAGCAGCCGTTTGCCGCTGCTCATCGGCGGCGCGCTCATCATCTTATTGTTAGCAGGCGTGTTGTTCTTGCTGCTTACTAACCCTGCCAACACACCCAGCATTGCCCAAGTCTCAGGAACGCCCAGTCAGGTGCTTGTGCCAACCACCGCATTGCCCACCAACACCGACCCGCCGCCAACGGCAACCCTTGAGGCTGTGGCACCAACGCTGTTCGCTGCTACGCAGCTTGCCCAAGCACCTAGCCCAACGCTCACCGCCACCAACTCACCGACTGCGCTGCCAACCATTGCGCCTACTAACACGCCAAGCGCCACCGCCAGCCCAACGGCAACCCTAACTTCAACGCACACACCCACCACTGATTTGCGCGCTATTGTGGCACAGACGGCGGCTGCCATCGCCACACAAACTGCCATCATCATTGAGCAAACTGCTCAGGCAGTTCAGCTTGAGACGTTGGTTGCCGAACAAGTGCTTGCCTTTGCCCAGACCAGCACCGCGCAGGCAGTCGCCTCGTTCACGGCAACCTTTACGCCCACAGCTACACCGACCTTCACTCTGACACCGACCCTAACCGCCACCGCGACGCCAACCAGCACCTTTAGCCCAACGCCCAGCCTGACGCCCACCGAAACACCTTCGGCAACCGCCACCTTCAGCCCGACGCCCAGCCTGACGCCCACCGAAACACCTTCGGCAACGCCGACGCCCTTCATCACGCCGACTGTGAACGCTGAGGCACTTGCCCGCCGTGCGCTAGGCTATAACATGACCGTTGAAGGCGCCATTGACTCCGAGACGCCTTTCACCGAGTGGCGTTTGCGCGGCAACTTCGGCGATAAGCTGCAAATCAGCGTGAGTGTGGTCAGTGGCAGCCTGATCCCAGTGGTGCGCCTGCTGGATTCGCAGGGCAACTTCATTGATTGGAACGACAGCGGTGGCTTGCTGAACACCTTCCCGCTGCCCAAAGATGACGACTACATCATTTTCGTCTCGCGCCGCAACCTAGAGCGCGGCACCACCAGCGGCAGTTACATCCTCAACGTGACCTTGCTAGAGAGCGGCTTGCGTCCTACCGAGACGCCTTCGCCCACACCTGTGCCAAGCGCAACACCCACACCGCTGCCAACGTTCACCCTGACGCCGAGCAGCACGCCCATCCGCGCCTTGCAGTTTGGCGGTGAATTTGGCGGCTACTTGCCTTCCGCCGCTGCCGTTGATCAGTGGACATTCAGCGGCAAAGCGCAAGAGGTGATCGCGTTGCGTGCGCTGCCGCTTGGCGAGAGCAACCTCACCTTGCGGGCTGCCGTGAAAGGACCCGGACTGCCTGATAGCGGCGAGATCGCACCACAAGGCGAACTGACGCGCTTGGTGCTGCCTGCTGACGGTCAGTATACCGTTGAGGTTGGCGTGCTAGGCGGCGAACGCGGGCAGTACACCGTGCGCTTAGAGCGCGTGCCAACCAGCCCCGATTTCACGCCCGTGCCGCCTAACTTCCTGCGTTATGGCGACTCAATCCGCAGCTTTGTGAACGACAGCGCACCTGAACAGCGTTATACCTTTGAAGGCGTCGCCGGTGATCGCGTCACCATCACGGCGCGCATTGGCGGCATTGGCGATCCAATGCTAGAGCTGTACGATCCAAATGGTGTTATCATCGCCCAAAACGATGACTCGAACGGCATTCCTGATGCCAGCATCGAGGCATTTACGCTGCCTGTCAACGGCACTTACAGCATTCGCGTCACGCGCTACTCACGGCGCACAGGCGGCGAATTCATCCTACGCCTGAGCCTTGAGCCGCCGCTGGTGCCTGCCATTGGCAGCTATCCGCCGCCGCGCTTGCTGCCCGAAGGCGAACCACTGCTCACTTATGGCGAAACATTGACGGGCAGCCTGAATTACCGTCAAGCGCGCCGCTTTGTTATCCTCGGACGGCGCGGCGACTCGATCATCATCACGGCGCGCCGCAAATCCGATTCGCTTGATCCGTTCATGCGCCTGATAGATAACCAAAGCAACGACCTTCTCTACGAGAGCAATCAAGGCACCACCGGCGATGACGTGGAAGTGATCAGCACTGTGCTGCAAACCACAGGCTTCTTCACCCTCACGCTCTCTACGGCGCCCTACCGTCCCAACAACGGCGATTATCGCCTTGATATACGCTCGAATAACACCTTCTTCCCGCTGAATGCAGGTGAAGAACGCAGCGCTAACGTGGATAACACCCGCGCTCAGCACACCTACACTTTCTTTGCTAATGCGGGACAATATCTGCGCCTTGAGGCACGTCCAACGTTCGTCAGCCGCCTTGATCCGCTGCTGCTGCTGCTCTCACCGAATGGACGCCTAATCGCCTTTCACAACAGCCTTGATCCCGAAAATCGCGGTGGGCTGATTGATGGCTTGTTCCTGCGCGAGTCGGGCGTCTACACTGTGGTTGTCACCCGTCCCGGTGGCGAGATCGGCACCAGCGCTGGCGCATTCCTGCTCAGCTACAAGCTCTCCAACGATCTGCCGTCTGTGGCGTGGAAAAATCCAACGCGCTTCCGCTATGAAGGCAGCGTGGCAGGCGAGGCAGATGAAGCACAGGCGCAAGAATGGCAGTTTGAAGGCAAAGCAGGCGATGTGATCAACCTCACCGTCAGCCGTTTGTTTGGCAGCGGTACTGCTACGTTTGGTCCGCTGCTGGCACCTGATGGCAGCGTGGTGCAGGCGCTTGGCACAACCATTGTTGGGCGCGAGCGCAGCCTGCAAAACACCTACCAACTGCCGCAAGATGGCAGCTATACCATTTATGTGAACGCCGAACGCCTGCACTACACTGTGTTGGCAACCTTCCTTCGCAACATCCCACTTGTGCCGGAATTCTTGCGCTATAACGACCTTGAGACTACCAGCTTTTTGGCAGGCGGCAGCCGCGTCAGCTTTAAGTTTGAAGGGCGCTTTGCCGATATTGTTGACCTGTTCGTTTTTTGGCGTCCCGGCGTTGGGCAGAACGTCTTTGTCAGCGTGACCGACCCAAGCGGTAGGCTGGAAGAACTCGGCTACACCTCGACCAGTGCCACCTCATCAGCGTGGCAGCGCACCTTGAACCGTGCGGGCATTTACACGCTCACCATTCGCAACGACTCTAACCAAGAGATCGCCTACACAATCCGCCTGAATGCTGAAATTCCCGCGCCAACACCAACACCGCAAACCATCGCGTTAAGCAGCGGGCAGATTATGCGCGGACGCCTGAACGCGCCCGACTCTGCCATTTACCGCTTCTTAGGGCGTGATTCGCAGCAGGTACGGATCATTCTGGAGACGCAGCGCAGCGATGCACCCAACCTACAACTGCTTGCGCCAGACGGCACGCCCTTAAGCGGTGTGCGCCAAACACGGCTCAACGGCTATGTGACGCTAGAGGCAGCGCTTACGCAAAATGGGCAGTATGCCATCAGCCTGATTAGCACGGAAGAAAGCGCCGCCGGTGACTACTTGCTAACCTTCTTCTTGCTGGATAAAAGCCTGCCGCCCACGCCTGTTGTGGAGGCAACACTTGGCGCGGATCGGGCAAGCCTCGCGCAGCTGATTGCCGTAAGCGGCTACACGCAAGGGCAAATTGCAGCAGCGGAAGAAATCTACTATCGTTTCAGCGGCAGGGCAGGGCAAACAGCGCTCATTTCGCTCTATCTGCCGATAGCAGGCGCTGTAAACACGCCCGGCGCACCGCCGCCAGTCGGCAGACCAACCGCCCGCCCACCTGATAGTGTTTTTGCAACCGTTGCCCTGTACGACTCGGCGCGTAACTTCATCGTGGAAGCAAGCAGCAGCGCCGATAATAACCGCACCCAGCCGCTTTTGGCAGTGCCGCTGACCCAAGATGGCGAATACCTGATTGTGGTGCGTGGGCGCGGCGTTGGCACAACCAAGCGTGCCTTCTGGCTCAGCGTGATCACTACGCAGCCCGATTCGACAGCGACACGCACACCGCCTAACTTCCTGCCCTTTGAGGAAGTGCAGCGGGCAGCCATAGACGGCACACGCGATCAAGGGCTTTCCGAATGGCGCTACACACCACGCGGACGGGCTGCCTTATTTGTGCTGCGCCCAACTGCCGACTCGCGGCTGAAAGCTGCCCTTGAAGTCTACACCCGCGAAGGGCTGCGCGAGGCATATGCCGTTGCCAGCAGCGAGGGCGAAGAACTGCGGATCGCCATCCCGCAGCTAAGCAGCAGCGATGACTATCGCATTGTGGTGCGCGCCTTAGATGGTACAAACGGGGTGTTCAGCCTCTACAGCAGCGGATCGGTGCATGGGCTGGCAGTCTTTAAGACAGTCCGACGCTGCTATGTGCGGAATGCACCGAGCAACAACGCCACCTACTTCACCGAGTTTTTCGGGGAGAACTTTGAGGCGTTCGCACGTACGCAAGACGGGCAGTGGGTGCGCGTCCGTGACCGTGAGTCGGGGCGCTATGGCTGGGTATCCATCGTCCAGATTGAGTTCACCTACGGCGGTGTTGCCAAACTGCCCATAGAGCAGCCCTAGCTAAGGTAGGCGTGGGTAGATAGACTGAAAGGCACGCACGGACGCACACCCTGAGGCGTTCGTGCGGTTGCTTTTAACATTTTCTTAAACATCCTAATGTTATGGAATTCGCCTAACCTTAGCTATCTCTTAAAGCTGAGTTAACCAACTCGCCCAAGACTCTTAACCTGCCATCGCTAACTTCTATCATGCATGGTGAGCATCACCTTGCGAAAAGTTAAGGCATACAGGAGAAACCCATACATGAAGGCTCGTATCATTGCTTTGATCGCCTTGGTTGCGGTCTTGGTCGCGCCCTTGGCTGCGATCAACGCACAGGGCGGCAACACAATTGTGGATATTGCCGCTGGCAACGAAAACTTTAAGACGTTGGTGGCTGCGGTGACGGCTGCTGGCTTGGTCGAGACGCTCAGCAGCGAAGGTCCCTTCACCGTTTTTGCACCTACTGACGAGGCATTTGCCAAAGTTCCCGCTTACGTGATCGAGTACCTGCTCAAACCTGAGAACAAAGACCTGCTGGTGCGCATCCTGACCTACCATGTGCTGCCCGGCAAGGCAATGGCTGCGGATGCCATGAGCATGGTCGGCAAGACGGCTGCTACCGTTGAAGGTGGCGAAGTCGAATTCACCATGCTGGGTGAGGCGCTCAAGATCAACAGCGCTACCATCGTGGCGACTGACATTGAGGCAAGCAACGGCGTGATCCACGTCATTGACTCGGTCATCATCCCTGAGATCGAACTGCCTGAAGTGAACCCTGCCGCCGTGACCGGCAACATCATCACCGCTGGCAGCTCGACGGTTTTCCCATTGACCCGTGCCACCGCTGACCTGTTCCGCGCCGAAGGTTTTGCCGAGAACGTTGAAGTGGCGTCCATCGGCACCGGTGCAGGCTACGAGCGCTTCTGCAAGGCAGGCGAGTCGGACATCTCCAACGCCAGCCGCCGCATCCGCGCCAGCGAAATCGCTGACTGCGCCGCCATCGGGCGCGAGCCAGTGTTGGAATTCTACGTGGCGATTGATGCCCTCGGTGTTGTGGTGAGCGTTGAGAATGACTTTGTGGACAACCTGACCAAAGAGCAGTTGGCTGCTATCTTCAGCGGCAGCGTAAAGATGTGGAACGAAGTAAACCCCGCGTGGCCCGCCGATCCAATCACCCTGTTCAGCCCCGGCTCGGACAGCGGCACCTTTGACTACTTTGTGGAAGAAATCTTCGCCCGCGATGCCACCAAGCTGCTAGAAGCACCCGGCATTCAGTTGAGCGAAGACGATAACGTGCTGGTGGAAGGTGTGGCAGGTAGCAAGAACGCGATTGGCTACTTCGGCTTTGCCTACGTAACGCCAAATCTGGGCAAAGTTCGCCCTGTGAACATCGAAGGCGTCGAGCCAAACTTTGACACTGCGGAGTCCGGTGCTTACCCGTTGGCACGTCCGTTGTTTATCTACACCACACCTGCCATCATGCAGGAAAAGCCACAGGTTGCCGCCTTCATCAACTTCTACTTGCAGAACCTTGGCAACACGCTCGGCACCGAGCCCGGCAAGGTCAACTACTTCCCAATTAGCGCTGATGCAATCAATCTTGCTAAGCTGACTTGGCTAGTGGGTGCGGGCGAGTAAGTCGGTTGGTTTTCGCCTGAAGGAAGGGAGGCGGGCATCTGCCCGTCTCCCGTTTATGTTTCAGCGCGGTGTGGCAAGTGCCTCGCCATAATTCCCCTGTTTTCTAGGAGCGCCATAAGCTATGACACTGGAAACACAAGCCGAACCTTCCGCCTTCCGCACAGCCACCGCAGCGGATCGGCTCACACGAGCGGGCGAGATGTCTAGCCTCGCTAAACGCCCACGCCCTTTTGAAGATTTCATCCGCCTAACTCTGTTCTTGTGTGGATTGACCTCTATCCTAACGACGTTGGGTATTGTGGTGGTCTTATCCACCGAAGCGATCAACTTCTTCACGCGCTACGGCTTTCGCAGTTCGGTGCAACTGCTAACCGAGTCATTGGATGCTGAGACGACTACGGTTCGGGTGAACGGCGTTGGGACGCAACCGCGTGTCGGGCAGATTATCCAATTTAATGAAGAAGACATGCGTATTGAGCGGATTGTTGACCAGACAACCCTGATTGTGGAGCGCGGCGTGCTTGGCACAAAAGCTGAGCCGCACCGTGAAGGTGTCACCATGTTCTTAGGTGAGCAGGTCAGCATTATCGAATTTCTGACTGGCACGCGCTGGGTGCCGCAAGGCGCGGATTTTGGCGTGCTGCCGCTGTTGATGGCAACGCTGATGACCAGCTTTATCGCCATGCTGATCGCGGGACCGGTTGGCTTGGGCGCAGCGGTCTACCTGAGTGAATATGCGTCGGCGCGTGTGCGCTCAGTCCTCAAGCCGATTTTGGAGATTTTGGCAGCCGTGCCAACCGTTGTTTACGGCTATTTCGCCCTGACGCTGATCACGCCGGCGCTGCGCGGGATATTTTTTGAAGGCGGCATTGGCGCTTATAACCAACTGGCAGCCGGCTTGGCGATGGGCATTATGATCATCCCAACCATTGCCTCTGTTAGTGAAGATGCGCTGAGTGCAGTGCCACGCAGCCTGCGTGAAGGCAGCTATGGCTTGGGCGCCACCCGCCGCGAGACAGTCTTCCGCGTGCTGCTGCCGGCAGCACTCTCAGGCATTTTGGCTGCCTTTATCCTAGGCATTTCGCGGGCAGTCGGCGAGACAATGATCGTAGCAATTGCTTCCGGCGCGGGACCGAACTTCTCGCTGAACCCGTTGGATGCTGCCGAGACGATGACCGGTCACATTGCGCGTATCAGCACGGGCGACTTGAGCTTTAACTCGGTGGACTATAACAGCTTGTTCGCCATTGGCTTGACGCTGTTTGCCGTCACCCTTGTGTTGAATCTGATCAGTAACCTAATCCGCCGCCGCTTTAGAGAGGTGTACCAATGACCGAAAGCACACTTAAGCCAAGCCGTGGCTTGGTGGATGCCAAAAGCGCTAAGCGCGGCTTGCCCTTCTACGTTTTGATCCTGATTTTGCTAGGCAGCGCCGTTCTGCTCATGGCAGCCTGGCTGCTGCTGCCGTGGATTGCCGAAGACTCCACCGCTGCGCCGATTGGGGTGCAGTTACTGAATGGCAGTGGCTTCCGCGCCTTTGCGCCGATGTGGCTCATTCTGCTGGCTGCCTTCTTTCTGATCTATGCGGCATTCCCGCGCATTTTGCGCCCTATCTTGCAGGTTTTGATCCTGCCACTGCGTGCTATTCCCGCCGCCTTTGGCATTGGCAGCCTGCGCCCGGCGCGCTTTATACCACCGCCGATATCGCTGCCCGCGGCGCGCACAGCAGGCATCCTGATCCTGATCAGCCTCGTCTATTTCCTGCTCTATCAAGGGCAGGTAACGCGCAGTTTGCTGGAGGCACTGGCAGCCATCGGCATTGCCTATTGGGTTACCTTTGCTGTCGCGCTCATTGCGCTGAATATTTGGCGCATCACGCCCGATATGACGGGCATGTTCAGGGCAGAAGATGAAGTGCTGGAGCGCAGCGAAAATGGCTTAATGCCTGCCGAGTCCGTCTTGCAGCGCACCCTACGCGCTCGCAAAACAACCGCCAACCTGTGGCGCACAGCCTTCTTTGTCGCCAATATTGTTGGCTTGCTCGCCCTGATCGTGCTATTGCTGAACATCATCAACCAATCCTTTGGCTATGTGGTGGTCAACTATACGATCAAGCCTACTGAGCTAAGCCCAAACAAGCCGCTGGAAGAACTGAGTGAGCCTGAACTGGCACGCCTGTTGGAAGACAAGGTTTCGCTCAACCGCTTGCGTACCATCACCCGCGATAACCTGCTCAACCGCCAATTTTCACCCACGCGGCTTTTCGGCGCGCAGATAACGCAGATTTTCCCCGACCTTGCCTTCGACCCTGAGCGCACTGATCAGACCGTTAGCCGTGCGCTAGGCGCCAAGCCTTTCCCAACCATCAGTGCCAACGAACGCCTTACCATCTTTTCGCTCGGACTGGGCATCCCGCGTGAAACGCTCGTTGATCAGCCGATTAGCACTGCCTTTGCCGGCAAAGCCTTTGATCCTGCCATTGCGGATAAGACGCTGCGCGAACTGAGCATAGAGGAACTGGCAGCCTTGTTGGCGGCTAACACACCAAATGGCAAAATAACGGTAGACTTCCTGCTTGGCGAGCCTGTTAAACTGCTCTTTGCCAACCGCACCTTCCGCCCTGAGGTGGCAGACAAGCGCTATGAACAGCTCAGCGCTTCGGAAATGATAGACCTGCTGGAAGATAACCTCGATACCACGCAGCTTTACCGCATCATCGTTCGGGATGTGGCGGGCTTGCGCTATGATCAGGCGTGGACGCTTTTAGAATCGATCACCAACTATGAAGGCATCCTTGCTCAGAAGGCAGCCACCGATCAATTGATTGAGGGCGAGTTACGCTTCCATTCGTGGCTCTCGCTTGATTTCATCACCAGCGAGCTGACGGCATCGCCCGCCACCACCGGCTTGCGTACCTCGTTGCTCGGCTCGCTGTGGGTGATCATCCTAACGATCTTGATCGCGCTGCCGCTGGGTGTGGGTGCCGCAGTCTACCTTGAAGAATATGCCGAGAAGAACCTGCTCAACGCCGTGATCGAGACGAACATCCGCAATCTGGCAGGCGTGCCGTCTATCATCTACGGTATGCTCGGCTTGGCAATCTTCGTCCGTGCGTTGGAGCAGCTCACCAGCGGTTTGTTTGTGGGCGTCACTGACTCGAATGGGCGTACTGTCATCTCGGCTGCCTTCACAATGGCGCTCTTGATCTTGCCTGTGGTTATTATCAACGCGCAAGAGGCAATCCGCGCTGTGCCATCTTCCATCCGTGAGGCAAGCTATGGTGTGGGCGCCACCAAATGGCAGACCACTTCGCGGCAGGTTCTGCCGGCTGCCTTTCCCGGCATCCTAACCGGCTTGATCCTGTCCGTTTCGCGTGCAGTAGGCGAGACTGCGCCGCTGTTGGTGGTCGGTGGTCTGACCTTCACTCTGATTGACCCGAACGGACCGTTCTCAAAATTCTCCGTAGTGCCGATCCAAGTCTATAGTTGGACTTCTGATCCGGCAATTGGCTTCCGCAATGTAGCAGCCGCAGCGATCATTGTGCTATTGGTGGTGTTGCTGGCACTGAACACAATGGCGATTGTGCTGCGCCAGCGCCTGAGCAAGAATCTGAGAGGGTAAACGTAATCATGAGTCAAAATGGGGCGAGTTACGCCGTTCAACTGAAGGGCATGAACGTTTTCTATTCGGCACATAAGGCAGTTGAAGAGATCACGATGAACATCGGGCGTGGGCAGATTACCGCCTTCATCGGACCTTCGGGCTGCGGCAAAAGCACGGTGCTGCGCGCCATCAACCGCATGAATGACCTAATTCCCGGCGCACGCGTAGAAGGGGAGGTCATTTTTCGTGGGCAGAACCTCTACCAAGCAGGCATTGATCCTGTTGAAATCCGCCGCCGTATTGGGATGGTCTTTCAGAAGCCCAATCCATTCCCGAAGTCTATTTACGATAATGTCGCCTACGGTCCGCGCATTCTGGGCGTGCGGGATACGCGCACCCTTGATGAAATCGTGGAGACGAGCCTACGTGCTGCTGCCCTGTGGGACGAAGTGAAGGACGACTACAAGAAGAAGAACGGTTTGGCGCTTTCGGGCGGGCAGCAGCAGCGTTTGTGCATTGCGCGCACGCTTGCCGTTGAGCCTGAGATCATCCTGATGGATGAGCCTTGTTCTGCGCTCGACCCGATCTCAACGTTACGCATTGAAGACCTGATGCGCGAGCTGAGCAAGAACTATACCATTGTGCTGGTGACTCACAATATGCAGCAAGCCTCGCGTGTTTCGGATATGACCGCCTTCTTCCTGAGCGATGAGACACGCATCGGCAAACTGATCGAGTTCAACCCAACCACGCAAATCTTCACGCGCCCTGCCGATAAGCGCACTGAAGACTACATCTCTGGGCGTTTCGGCTGATCACCGCAGGCTTTTATAAAAGCGCAGGACGGCTCATTGCCGTCCTGTTTTGTTTCTGGCGCGCAGGGCAAGCCACACGCTCAGTGCGCCATACAAGCCAACGCTGATTCCATACACAATGCCGCCGGCGCCTAATGGCATCGGAATTTGCAGGCGGCTTAATGCCTCTAATGCACCGCTTAAGCCGACCAATGCGCTGGCAGCGCCGATAAGCACCAACGGCAGCGCCATTAACTGCCACCACCAGCGCTGTGCCATGCCACGCCATCCAGCAGCGCTAATGAGCGCCACGCCGATCAGTGCCAGCAGGCACAGCCCCGCCAACTGCTGATAGTTCGGATCAGCCGTCTCGCCGCGAAAAAAGGCAATTGGCGGGCGCAAGCTGGCTGCTAACGCCAAGCCGATCACGCCGAAAATAACGCGACCCAACAGACGCTGTGCCGCCGCACCATGCAGTGCAAAGAGCCACGCCAACATCACCAACGCCAGCCGCAAGGCAAAGGGTGCTACCATCGGCGGATCGGCATAGCGCACTGCCGGTATGATGCCGACCCATTCCGCTAAATCGAAGGCATTCGCGCTCAGCGCTGCTGCCGCATGATTGACCCAAGTTACGTAGTAACCGATCAGCGCTGTGAGAAGGGCTGCGCTAGAGAGCCGACTGATCACGCGCTCTGCCCATCTTTCTGTGCATTGAGCGTTGCCTTAGCGTGCTGCCGAATCGCCTCATCTTCTGCTTGCTGCTGCTGTGCAAACTGCACCATGAATTCACTGCGCCGTTGCCGCAGCGCCATGGCTGCCACAGCTTGCACATCGTTCACATCTGCTTGTGTGCGCCCATCCGCCGCCGCGTGGGCGCGTGCTGCCTCAAAAAGCGTGAACTCAGCGCGGTGCGAGTCAATATCCAGTTCGCGCACCAACGCCAGACCAAGATCGAGCGCTTGATCAGTCAGTGCCACTTGTTTAAGCAATTCGCGGGCATTTTCAATCTCTGTGCGCGCTTCCGCCATCACACCTGCCCATTGGCGCAGAAATGCCTTTGGGTTAGCACGAAAAGCGCTCACGCGGCGGTAAATCTCAAGGCGATCCTCACGCGTCATGAGTCCGCGCACCACAACGCGCAGTCCAAAGCGATCCATGAGTTGTGGGCGCAGGTTGCCTTCCTCCGGATTCATTGAGCCGATCAGCACAAAGCGTGAGCGGTAAGTGCCAACCATCGCGCCGCGCCGCACGGTGTAGCTGCCGGCGGCAGCCGCGTCTAGGATAGCATCCACGATATTATCTTCGAGCAGGTTCACCTCATCCACATAAAGGATGTTCTGATCAGCGCGTGCCAAGATGCCGCGCTCTAGGCGCACGCGCTGCTGCTGCATGGCGATGCGTTCGTTCACGCCGCCCACTACATCCTCAAGGCGCGCATTCAGCGGCAGTTCCACCATTTTAACGGCTGTCCAGCGCGTGATCGGTTCGCCGCGTGTCAACTTTGCGGCACAGTTTGGGCAGACGCCTGCCTCACCATTGCGCTCAAAGTCTTCAGGCAGGCAGCCCTCTTCACAGGTGCTAACTTCCACTTCGGGCAGAATATCGCTCAAGCTGCGGACGGCGGTCGTTTTACCTGTGCCACGCGGCCCGATGAGCAGCACACCGCCAACATTCGGGTTGATAACTGCTAGCAGCAGCGCCACACGCATTTCAGTCTGCCCAACTAAGGCGAGGAAAGGGAAGGGCATATGCTCTGCCAAGCCTAGATCAATGCTGGCGGATTTGGCGAGCAGGGCGGGCGTGCTGGCAGCACTCAGAATCCGCATCAGGGCTGAGGGCAAATGCCCTTCAGGGACGCGCTCAGGATCAATGCTTGGCAGGTTGCTCATGCTATGCCTTCTCGGTTGGTTGGCGTGCTTCTTCAGCGGCGCGGCGGCGTTTGCGCTCTGCTTGGCGTGCTGCACCTTCGGCAAGGCGGGCGCGCTCTTCGTCGGTTGTGGCAATCAGTGGCGGCACGCGCTTGGGATGCCCTGTTGCATCCAGTGCCACATAGACCAGATAGGCGGTGTTGGTGTGCTTGCGTTCGCCCGTGATCGGATTTTCGGCAGTGACCTGCACTTGGGCTTCCATCGAAGTATTGCCCACATACGTCAATTCTGCTGAAACCGTCAGCACCGCGCCGATCCGAATCGGTTCGGTAAAGGTCATCGAGTCCATGGTCACTGTGACGACGACTGTACGTGCGTGGCGCATGGCAGCCAAGGCGCCTGCCTCATCTACCAGCTTCATAATCTCACCACCATGCACATTGCCAAGTGCGTTAGCATGTTCAAGGCGCATGAACTGCACCAACTGCACCCGCGACTCGGCAACGGTGCGCCCTTCGGAATGGGTATCGCTCATCAACGCCTCTCTCAGCCGATGTCTTTACGGCGGTCGCTGACGCGCTTGAAGATGTCGGGATCTTCTTCCAGCACATCCACAATATCGTAGGTAATATCGCCATTTTGAGGTGGTAGCGGCGCACGGGCGGGCAAATTGGCGGGGCGGATGGTCGGTTTGGGCGGCGGGCTGGGATGCAGGGGACGCTGTTTAGCGGCGCGCTTGCGTAAAATGCGCCCATCCTTAGAGAGATCGCCGACCCACTCACCGTCGCGGGTGTAGGCGCTCACACCTTCGATGAAGCCAATATATTCGCCGCGTGTATCGAAAATGCGCCCTTCAACTACCGTAGCTTGCCAATCGCCGGCTGTGGTGTAGATAAAAACAGGCTTAGGTGGTTTTGCCGTCATGGGATAACTACCTTTCGTGATCAATGCGATGCAGGGCATTATAGCACGGAAGGGCATTACATGGGCGTATCAGGTTGGTGAAGGATAGCTTAGCCCTCGAAGAAGGCACGGACGGGCGTGCTGAAGCCTGCCAAAACGCCGCCGCCTTCAAGTGTATCGTCCGCGCTCAGAATGCGGCTGCTGCGCGGATCAGTGTAGATATGCACACTGCGCGTATTCGGATAGACCACCCAGACCATCGCCACGCCGAACGCCAGCCACTCACCGACCTTCTCCACAATTTCCACACCGCGATCATTGGGCGAGACCACTTCCACCACCAGATCGGGCGCGATCTTCAGAAAGCCCGTCGGCAAGCCCTCTGGCGGCACCTTTGCCGAACTGATGAAGGCAACATCTGCGCCGCGCACCGTATGTTCATCCCCACGCACATAGAAGCCTGCTTCACC
>DAOTVQ010000017.1:0-106711 GCA_034436355.1 Anaerolineae bacterium | reverse complement strand
CGTGTTCCGCAAGGTGCGCGTGATGTGCGTTTGCCCGATCACCTCGTCAAAGCCACGCGGGCGCCATTTCAGGTAGAGCGCTTGTCCGGACAACGTTGAGCCTCCCAAGGCGATAAGCGTGATGTGTGGCAGTCAGTCTTCAGGATAGAGAGATTATAGCACAAATGGGCAGCCGAAACAGCGGGTGCGCCTGAATAGGGCGCTTCACACACATTTGACCATGCCCGCAAAGGCGCCGCTTGCCCATGCTTCCCGAAATAG
Source organism: Anaerolineae bacterium (assembly GCA_034436355.1). GTDB lineage: Bacteria > Chloroflexota > Anaerolineae > Aggregatilineales > UBA2796 > CP2-2F. The sequence continues at coordinate 106,450 of DAOTVQ010000017.1, read as the reverse complement.
GGTAGCATACTAGCGCCGCTTTGAGGAGATTGCACAGTAACAACAAGGCGCCCTAATGTTCACACATGAAACATATCTAAGTCCATTTGCGTGGCGCTATGGTTCACCGCAAATGCGCCAGCTTTGGTCAGAGGTGCATAAACGCCGCCTGTGGCGCACGATCTGGGTAGCTCTGGCAGAAGCACAACACAGCATCGGATTGGTGAGTGCTGCCCAACTTGCTGATTTGCGCGCCCACAAGGACGCGGTAGACATCGCACGCGCCCACGCAATTGAAGCCGAAATCCACCACGATCTGATGGCAGAGATCAAATGTTACGCCGAACAGTGTGCCATTGGCGGCGGCATTATTCACCTTGGCGCCACCAGCGCTGATATCGAAGATAATGCCGATGTGCTGCGCCTGCGCGAAAGTCTCGCCCTGATCAGCAGCCAACTGCGCGACTTGCTGCGCGTGTTTGCCGAGCAGATTGAGCTGACTGCCGATCTAGCGACCATTGGTTTTACGCATCTTCAGCCGGCTGAACCAACGACGGTTGGCTATCGCCTTGCCTGCTATGCGCACGACCTATGCGCCGACTTCGAGGCGCTGCGGACGGTGCGCCTGCAACTGCGCGGCAAGGGCTTCAAAGGCGCCGTTGGCACATCGGCTGCTTATGCTCATTTGCTAGAAGGCACAGGCGTCACGCCGCAGCAGTTTGAGGCGCGTGTGATGAGCAGTTTGGGCATTGAAGCGCTGACGGTTGCCACCCAAACCTACTCGCGCCGCCAAGATTGGTTAGCGCTCAGCACGTTGGCAGGCATGGCGCTGACACTGCACAAGATCGCCTTTGATATACGCCTGCTGCAATCGCCACCGCTGGGCGAGTGGAGCGAACCCTTCGGCGCTGCTCAGGTTGGTTCCTCTGCCATGCCCTTCAAGCGCAACCCAATCAATGCCGAAAATATTGATAGCCTTGCGCGTTTTGTGGCAGCACTGCCTGCGGTAGCATGGAACAACGCTGCCAACAGCCTGCTGGAGCGCACCCTTGATGATTCCGCCAACCGCCGCAGCGTGCTGCCAGAGGCATTCCTTGCCACCGATGAAATGCTGCACCGCCTGACGCGCATTCTGCAAGGCTTACGCATTAACCGCACCGCCATTCAGCAAAACTTGGAGAACTACGGCGCCTTTGCTGCCACCGAGCGCGTGCTGATGGAAGCTGTGCGCGGTGGTGGTGATCGGCAAGTGCTGCATGAAGTTATCCGTGAACACAGCCTTTACGCTTGGCAAGAAATGCGCGAACATGGCGCACACATGCTGGTAGAGAGCCTGTGTGCCGATATTCGCCTGACCGAGTTTGTGCCGCCGCGCCGCCTGCGTGAACTGATGCACGCCGATGATCACCTTGGCGATGCACCGCTGCGCGCACGTGCCATCGCCGCCGCCATCCGCACCTTAATTGACGAACGACAGGATGTATGACCGCACCAACCTTTAGCCGCCCACAGGGCTTTTACGACCGCACAGCAGCCGAAAGTGCCGCCGCCGCGCAGGTTGCCGCACGCTTGCAAGATGCCCTGACGCGCTTTGGCTATCAGCGCGTGGAGACGCCTTTTGTTGAATATGCCGACTTGTTCCTGACCAAAAGCGGCGATGATGCCGTGAACCGCCTCTTCACCTTTGAACTCTATGGGCGCCTGCTGTGCTTGCGTTCCGAGTTCACGCCTTCTGCGGCACGCATGTATGTGGAGCGCTTTCAGCATGAGCCAAAGCCGCTGCGCTGGCAGTTCTTGGGTGAAGTCTTTCGCTATGAAGCGCCGCAACGCAACCATTCGCGCCAGTTCACCATGCTTGGCACAGAGCTGATCGGTGCGAGTGGTGTTGGTGCGGATGCTGAAACGCTCGGCATGGCAATGCATGGCTTGCAGACGCTTGGCTTGCAAGGGCTGCGCCTCGTTGTTGGGCATGTGGGCTTGCTGGCGCTGCTGATCGCGCCCTTCAACCTTGATCGGCGCTTGCGGCGCTTTGTGCTAGGGCAGGTGGAGAATTTGCGGCGGGCAGGGCGCGGGCGCGCTTACGTGGAGGCGGAACTTGCCAAACTTTACGGCGGTTTGCCTAGCGCGGATGATCATTCGGCACTCTCCGCAGAGGCGCTCAGCACGGACTCGGATAAACTTGGCAGCGCCCTGCAACTGCTCTTGGAATCGGCTGATCTTGGCACAACCGGCGTCGGGCGCACCAGCACCGATATTGCCAAGCGGCTGCTGACCAAACAGCGCCGCGCCAGCCAACGCGCTGATCTGATGCAGGCGCTGGACTTCTTGGAGCAGCTTTGCGCCTTAGACGGCGCACCTGAAGTGGTGCTGCCTGCCCTAGAGCGCCTGATCCCACCCGACCAGACGGCAGCACGCGCCGCTTGTGCATCACTGCGCGCTGTGATCGAACTGCTGCCTGCCTATGGCGTCTCGCCTGAGGCAGTGCGGCTGAACATGGGCTTTGCACGCGGCTTGAATTACTACAGCGGCATCGTCTTTGAGGTCTACAGCGCGGCGGGCGATCAATTGTGTGGCGGCGGGCGCTACGATGAGCTGATCCGCGTGTTAGGCGCCGCGGCAGATACGCCTGCCATTGGCTTTGCCTACGGCTTGGATCGCGTGCTGGCGGCGCTTGGCACGCCAAACGCTGCCGAAAGTGCGCCTATCGCCTTGGTTGTGCCAATTGAAGATGCTGACGATGCAGAGGCAGCGCGTACTGCTATGGCGCTGCGCGCTCACGGCAACATCGCGCTCTATGCGCCGCCCACGCGCAACTTATCCCAAGTCTTGGCACACGCCGCCAAGCGGAACATTCCCTACGTCATCTTGATTGGCGCGGAAGAACGGGCTGCTAATCGGCTGAGCCTGCGCGATATGCGCCGTGCCGAGCAGGTGCGCCTGAGCCTTGCCGAAGCTGCCGAATACATTCAGCGTGAGGTGACTCATGCCTGAGCCACGCGTTAGCCTTGCGCTGCCAAGCAAAGGCGTACTTGCCGATCCAACCACCGAGTTTTTGAGGGCGTGCGATCTGAAGGTCTCGAAATCCAACCCACGCCAATACGTGGCACGCATTGCGGCGCTTCCACAGATTGATGTCCTCTTTCAGCGCGTGACGGATATTGTCTACAAAGTTGCTGATGGCACGTTGGATATGGGCATTAGCGGGCTGGATGTTGTCTATGAATTGGTGGGCGAAAGCGATGCTGTAACGCTCATCCATGAGGATTTGCGCTATGGCGAATGCGAGTTGGTGATCGCCGTGCCGGAAGCCTGGATTGACGTGGAGACCATGACCGATCTGGCGGATGTGGCGCTCGATTTCCGCGAGAGCAAGCGCCGCAATCTGCGCGTTGCCACCAAATTCACCAACCTTGCACGGCGTTTTCTGCACCAGCACGGCATTTTTCATTTCACCCTCGTCGAGGCAGAGGGCGCCATCGAAGTGGCACCCACGCTTGGCTACGCCGATGTGGTGGTTGACCTCAGCGCCACTGGCACCACGCTGCGCGAGAATCACCTAAAGCCGCTTGCCGATGGCGTGCTGCTGGAATCGACCGCCTGCCTGATTGCCAACACGCGCCGCCTGCACGATGCACCGCACGTGCTGGAGACAGCGCGCACCTTGCTCGAAGTGTTCGACGCCACGCTCAGTGGGCAGAACTACTACCAACTGACGGCGAACGTGCGCGGCGACGATGCAGAGGCTGTGGCGCACGCGGTTGCCGCTAACCCGATCACACGCGGCTTGCAAGGACCGACCGTCGCGCCGATCTACGCTTCACACCTTGCCGAACGGTGGTTCAGCGCCACGATCATTGTCCATAAAAAGCACCTGTTGGCGGCAGTGGCACATTTACGCAGCATCGGCGGCACACAAACGACGGTGATCCCGGCCCGTTATGTGTTTTTGCCGCAATCGCCCAGCTACCAACGCTTGTTAGAGAAACTGGGCAAGGCGGTAAACTGATGGGCGCTGTGTGCCGCGTACATCAGGCAGTGCCTATCAGTGTGGTGAGTTGCTCACCATGCGCCATCGGGCTGAGCAGCGCGCCGTTTTCGCCGCGTGCTGCGCTGCCAAGCGTTTCCCAATCTGTGTGAATCAGCCTGCCTGTCGTGCTGAGCGCGAGCATTTCCCGCGCCGCCGTCACGCCGCACAAGTGCTTGCCGCGCAGCAGCGTGCCGCCGAGTGTGCCATGCGTCCGTTTGGCAGGCATATCGGCTGTGCTGCGGATGAAGGCGCGCCCATCCTTGCTGACGAAACACAGTTCCATCTCAGTGGGCAGCGCCACCACACCGATCAGATATTCAGCCTCGCCAAGCGGCAGGGCAAGGCTGCCCGTGCCGTCCAGGCTGCGCTCTGGGAAGCGCGTCCAGCGCCCTTTGTTGGTCAGCACAAACAAATCAGCGTTGGCAGAGGGCAGCGCGCCGATGATCGGATCGTCGGTTGGCAGGTTGCGGATAAGTCGTTCGTGTTTGGCGGCTGCGCTGTTGATCCTGCCCGCCAACAGGCTGTAGAGGTAGCCGCGCTGCGTATAGAGCGTTAGAAAGCGTTGTTGGGCAAAAGCAGCGCGATTTAGGATAGCTGCCACATCACGCGGATTGCCCAGTAGCGCATGGCTGCCAAGCGCAGGTGCGGGTAAATCGCTCAGGGTAAGCGCGAACAGACGCGCTTCCGCAGTGATGATGAGCAGTTCGGCGGCAGGGCGTGCCGTGAGCAAGGCAACTTGTGGCGGATAGGGGCGCGGCGGCGTGTAGGCAATTGCTTCATGCAAGGGTGCGTTCAACAAAATGCTATCGGCGCTGTAGAGGATCACCTGCCGTTCGGCTGCGCCTTCACGGAGGGCGGCTTCCAATTCGCGGATGCGCGCTTGCAAGGCAGCCACTTCAGGCGAACTGCCCTGCATTTCACGCTGAAGGGCGATCAGCTCAGCGCGCAGTTGTTCATTTTGCTTATCCAAAAAAGCGAGGCGGTCGGCAAGGGCGCGGATCAGGGCGGGTGCGGAGTCAGGGCGTTTTTGCACTTCGAGTAGCCACCACTGGGCGTCTTTTTTATCCAACACGGTAAAAAATCCTCTCGTGGGCTGCGGACAGAACGCTCAAGTATAACAGGTAGCCGCGCCGCCTGAGAAGAGGCAAGGGTGCGCTTCAGCCTCTCGACAGATACGGGCAAAAACGGTATGCTCAACCGCAAGAATGCGCGGCACCCCTCACCCTTTGGAGCGAATTATGCTGCCGAAAGATATTACCATAGATTATTACGATGCCTCCCGCGATGAAGGCGGCGTGCTTGCCGCTTGGCACAGCACCTTTGGGGATCAGTTCCGCATTGAAGCACGCGCCTTACGTGCTGTTGCCCACACCGATGGACCTTACCGCCCTGGTGAGCATTTCGTCGCTCGCCATGCCGATCAGATCGTCGGCTTTGCCTTCACCCAACTCGTCAAACCACTCGATGAGCCGCTCAGCGGCAGCCTGTGCGCGGTTGGTGTGGCACGTCCCTATTGGCGGCAGGGCATTGGGCGCGCCTTAGTCAGCACCGCTTGCGAGTCCATCCAGCAGGCAGGCGCCACACAGGTGCGGCTGGGTGGGCATGTGCCGCGCTTCTTCTGCGGCGTGCCAGACTGCCTGCCCGCTGCGATGGATTTCTTCGTGGCGCAAGGCTTTGCGCTGCACAATGAGCAGAACCGCGTTTGGGATTTAACCCAAGACCTTGCCACCTACCAAACGCCGCCGCAGCTTGAGGCGCGCATCCGCGAGAGTGGCTTGACGATCCGCACCGCCGAGCCTGAGGACTATGCCGACGTGATCGCCTTCCATGCCCGCGAGTTCCGCAATTGGCAGCCCGAATATGAGTATTTCATCCGTGTGGGCGATGGGCGTGATATTCTGCTGGCACGCGATGAAAGCGGCGCTGTGGTCGGCACCTTGATCATGTTCATGCCGCGCTCCCACCAACTGCGCGGCGATGTGATCTGGTGGGCAGAACTGGGCGAACCGCTTGGCTCGCTGGCTGCCGTCGGCGTTGGCGCGGCGTTGGTGGCACGTGGCAGCGAATTTTTGAAGGCGCAAGGGGTGCGCGTGGCACACATCGGCTGGACGGGCGTGCCAGAGTTTTACGAGAAGGCGGGCTATCACCGCTGGCACTCGTTCTTGGGCGGCGGGCGCCTTTTGTAGGGCGCCCGTAGGCTGAAGGTAGCAATATGGATGCTGAGTCAGTAGAGCACCTTTGGCAAAAAGCGTTGTCTGCCGCGCTGCTTGGCACAGATCGGCAGCCCTTTGTGCCACCACAGGCAGAAGGCGCACTGGGCGAGGCTTTCGCGCACCTCAGCGGCGCTGATCCTGAAAGTGCGCTGCTGAGTATGGCGGCTGTGCTGAGCAGCTTGCGGCGCGTCGGTGTGATTCCTGCCCCGTTTGGGCGTGCCGTGCCGCCGCCTTGCCCACCCGACCCCTTGCCACCAACCTCTGCGCTCGCTGGCGAATGGCTCGCCCTCATCAACCTGCGCCAACCTAATCTGCTCGAAGAGTGGCTGCAACTTGCCCTCAAGCACCGCCAGCGCGCCCGTGAGGAAAACCTTCCCCACCTGCTGACCCTGACCGAGAAACACAATTCAGCGTTGGGCGCGTTGGTGGCAGGCGTGCGCGGACGCTGGCTGGCGGCGTTGGTCGGCAAGACGTGGCGCTTTGCTGCCTTTCAGCTTAAGGACGACTCTGCGTGGCGGACAGGCGCACAAATCACGCGCCGCACGTTTTTCGGCGCGCTGCGCTATAGTGACTCGGAGCGTGCGCGCACAGTGCTAGAAAGCACATGGGAACGCGAAGAGCCTGCTGCCCGTGCTAGCTTTGTGGAACAGTTTTCGATCAACCTATCCACCGCCGATTTGCCCTTCCTAACCCGTGTGGCAGATAGTGACCGTGTGTTGAGCGTTCGGCAAGCCGCCGAAGCCCTGATCGCGCACCTGACCGCGCCACCGCCCTCCCCTGAGCGCTGCGAAGCCGATGCCTTGCCGCTCTTTGCCCTTGAACAAACGTGGCAAGCCAAGCATTATGAGCTGATCGAGCGCTGCGATCACGCTTGGAGCGCTGCATTCAGCGCACATTTTGCCGCCTATCTGCCGCGCCTGCTGGCAATGGGCATCGCGCCGAGTCAGCTCACATGGGCGGATGCAAGTTTCCCAATCCGCCTTGAAAAAATGCTGATGTGTGTGCATCAAAGCGCTATCGAGGTGGTGCGTGCACACCTGGAGGCAGCACTTAAAAAAGGCAGCGTGCTGCCTTATGTGAATAACACTTGGCAGACCGTGCTTGATCTGCGCGCTAAGCTGCACGCTGCCTTCTAGCCCTGCCGATCTAGGCTGAACACGCCGCGCTCACCCGTCAGCATAGCGATGACGCGCTGCCAACTGGTCGCTGCTGAAGGGCTTAGCGGCTCGCTGCTGTGTTCCGCCTGATAGTTGCGCTGAAAGGCTTCTAGGTCAGCCTGTAGCTGCTGCCACACCGCCTTCTGATGCACAAGCAGGCGCGCCGCTTGTCCCGCCGTTAGCTTGGGCAAAAGCATTCGAAGGTGCGGCAAACAGACGCTTTGTGAAGTGTGCCACGCCGCATTAAAAGTTGGCTCATCAAGGTAGCGCGGAAAGACTTCAAGGCAGGCTGCCTCAGAGTCGTGCAGGTGTTGGCAGGCAGGGCAGGCACGGCGCGGCGCAAGCTGATCGGCTTGTTTGCGCGGCGTGCCGTTGGGTGCCTTGGTGAGCTGCTGCACCTCGCGCAGCGCGGAATGGAACAAGACCGCCGTGCTGAGCGCGCCGCCCATTATTTCGGTAAGCTGCCAACTGTGCGCGTTGCATAAGCCGCGCCCATCGCGGAAGGCGCGGTGTGTCTCAGGGTCGGTGCTGAACTCGTAGAGCAACGCATCAAGGTAACGGTGGACGGCGCGCAGCGCAAGGCGGCACAATGGGCAGCCGCCTTCTGCAAACGCCTCAATCAGATCATGGTAGGCAAAGGGTCGCATAATTGTGAGTATACCGCAAGTTGCCGCGCCCGCCTGAACAAGCTACACTGTGCGCCATGCGTGCCTTAACTGCCTTTTTGCTGTTTGTCTTTGGGCTATGCCTGCTGCCACAAGCTGCCGCTGCCCAATCGGTGAATTTAACGCCGCTGCGCTCCGTACGCGGCAGCCTGCTCACCGCTGAGGCTGAGGCGGTGTGGGCATTCAACGCTCGGCTTGGAATGCCGATTGCCGCACAGGTGCAGGCAGTCAGCGGGAATTTACTGCCGACGCTTGAACTCTACACGCCCGAAGGGGATTTGCTGGCAAGCGGCGCACTGAGCAGCTACGCCACCGTGACGCTGCAAAACATCCGTGCGCCGCGTGAAGGGCGCTATACCTTGCGGGTGGCAGCCCGTGAAGGCGCGGGCGACTACCGCCTGACGCTGCTGAATGGTTTTGCAACGCTGCTGCTGAACGATACGATGGACGGGCGCACTGTCTTTCGGACGTGGCAAGAGCCGCGCCGCCGCGTGGCGCTGAACGAAGGGCGCTTATTGGCGCAGGTCGCCATCAATAACGGCAGCGCCTACACCACCGCCACCCAGCTTGATCCGCTGCGCGATTTCTACCTGCAAGCCGATCTTCGCATTCAGAGTGCTGGCGCTTGGCAAGCTGCCCTGCTGCTGCGTGCCAGTGAACCAAATGAGCGCTTGCAGGGCTATGGGCTTGCCCTGAATCATCTGCGCCAATGGCGCTTGGTTGCCTTTCGGGAGGGTGTGAGCGAGCCACTGCGCGATTGGCAGCCGCTGGGTGTGGCGCTGCCCGCCGTTGGCACGCCGTTCACAGTGGCAGTGCTGCTGGAGGGCGAACGTTTCACCTTTTGGGTGAATGGCGCCCAGATTGCCACCTTTAGCGATGCCACCTTCAGCGCGGCGGGACAAGTTGGCATTTGGATCGGCGGTGGCGCACCGCCTGAGAATTTCGTCAGCACCCTGTGGGACAATGTGATCATCACGGTGCCTGCCGCGCCAAGCAGCAGCACGCCAATTTTGCCGCCCGAACGCCTGCCAAACTGGAATGGCAGCACTGCCCAAATCACGGCGGCACTGGCAGAAGCGCGCCTAACAGCAGGGCAAGGGCTAGGCGTGCTGCGCCTGCCAGAGGCGTTTGTCACCAACAATACGGCGGGCGGCATTTTGTATACGCCGCTGGCACGCGGAGAGACATTCAGCGATCTGATCTTTAGCGCCGATGTGATCTGGGAGAGCGATAACGACGCCTTCGCCTGCGCCTTTGGCTTTGGCGCTACGGAAGGCGTCGCTTACAGCCTTGTCTACTTCGATCAGCGCGGCGGCGTGGGCGTGCGGCAAGAAGGCAGCGGCGGGCTGCTCAACTTCTACGATCTGCGCGAGACAGCAAACCGCCAAAGCGGCGCCACCAACCGCCTGACCGTGATCGCCGTTGGCAACGGTGTGATCGTCTACCTCAACGGCGATTTGGTGGCGCATCAGGCGTTGGTGCAGCGCAGCGGCAGCCTATACATTGCCGCCTTCAACTACGAGCGCGCCTCCAGCCTGTGCCGCTTCCGCGATGTGTGGCTGCGCCGCCTTTCGCCTTAGCTGTCCGCCGATGTCAGGCGCTCAGCGATGATCTCTGCCACATCTTTGATGTGCATCTCGCCGCCCAGTTCGCCGTGTGCATCGCTGAACATCCGCATACAGAACGGGCAGCCAACAGCCAGTGTGCTTGCACCCGTCGCTTGTGCCTCTTGGAAGCGCGTCAGGTTCACCCGCGCTGTGCCGTGTTCCTCTTCCTTCCAGAACTGCGCGCCGCCGGCACCACAGCAGAAGGATTGCTGACGGTTGCGCGCCATCTCGACCAAGCGCACGCCTGCACCTTGAGTCAATGCGCTGCGCGGCGCCTCAAGGATGCCATTTTGCCGCCCCAGATAGCACGGATCGTGGAAGGTGACGTTCGGCTGCCGATCTGGGTGTGCGCTGGCGGGCAGTTTGCCTGCTGCGATCAGTTCTTCGATCAGTTCGGTGTGGTGAATGACGGTATAGTTGCCACCAAACTGATGATATTCCTTGCCGAGGTTGTGCAGGCAGTGCGGGCAAGTTGCCACGATGCGCTTCGGTGCAACGGCGTTCAGCGTCTCCACATTTGCCTTTGCCATCTCTGCATAGAGAAATTCGTTGCCCGCCCGCCGCGCTGTATCGCCTGTACACGCCTCTTGTTCGCCCAGCACTGCAAAATTGACGCCAGCAGCGCGCAAAATCTGCACAAAAGCACGCGCCGTTTGCTGTGCGCGTGGCTCATAGCTTGCCGCACAGCCCACCCAATAGAGAATCTCGAAATTCGGATTGCTCTCGACGGTTGGCACGTCTAAGCCTTCTGCCCATTTCAGGCGGCTCTCGCTGATCTGCCAAGGATTGCCCTGCCGTTCCATGCCGTTGAAGGCGCCTTTTAGCTCAGCAGGGAAAGCGGCCTGCACCAGCACCTGATCGCGGCGGATGTAGAGAATATCCAGCATGGGTTCGTTACCAACCGGGCAAATATCCACGCAGGCGCCGCACGCCGTACATGCCCACAACGCCGACTCGCTGAGCGCCGTCCCAACGAGCGGCGCAGCCGATTCCGCGCCGTTGGCAAGGGCTGCCATTTTTTCCTTCACCAAAAAGCGCTTGTTAACCTCATAGGCGGAAGGCGAAAGTTCCTTGCCCGTCACATAAGCAGGGCAGACATCTTGGCAGCGGTTGCACATGATGCAAGCGAAGGCATCCATCAGGTGCGTTTGCGGCAGATGCTCTAGCTTGCCCACGCCGAATTGTTCCCGCGTCTCGTCCTCAAAATCTTCGGGCGCCAATTCGCCAAGCGAGGTGCGCTGCGGCTTGGTCAGATAGTTGAGCGGCGCCATGAACAGGTGCGCGTGCTTGCTATAAGGGAAGTAGGGCAGAAAGAGCAGAATGCCGCCAAGCGCCAGCCACCAAAAGGCGTGATCAAGGAACAAGAGCAGATCAGGACTCATGCCCGACCACAGCGCCGCTACGGCTGTGGCAAACGGCTGCGGCTGCACGCCTTCGCCCATCGCAAGCTGCACGGATTGCCCTAAGAAACGTGCGCCAACATGGGCTAGGATGAACACACCCACGATCAGCGAGTCGCGCCGAATATGACCCTTCGCCACGTTCGGATGCACCATCACATTTTGGCGGAAGGTGAGCGCCTTATCGCTGAACACAAAGCGGCGCAGCAGAAAATACGCCACGCCAATCAGCACGGCAAGGCTCAGCACATCGCCCAACAAGCGGTAGGTTGCGGCGAGGATGCCCTCTTTGCCCAAGAACTTGAAATCAAAAAAACCTTCCAGCACATCGCCAAAATTCACCAAGAAATAGAAGGTGAAGCCCCACACCACGCCCAAATGCAGCCAACTGACCAAGCGGCGCGTTTTGAGGGTAGTCTGCTGCGAGAGGTAGATACGCAAGGCGCGCAGGGCGCGTTGTGGCAAGCGCTCTAGGTGGAGTGTATCGCCACCGCGCCGCACCACCAGCCACATATGGCGGAAGCCGCGCAGGGCAAAGGCAACCGATGCCGCTGCCAGCAAGAGAAAGGCGATCTTTTCAACTGTGCTAAGCATAGCCATGTCCTCAAAAGTATTCTTTTGCACAATGCCGCTAAGTGTAGCGTAGATTCGGCGAATGTGCTTTTGGCGCCCCGCTGAGAGGACGACTGTACAGCTCCCTCAATCCCGCCGCGTGTGCAGAGCCGGACTTGACAGATCACCTCTGATTCCCTTTCCCCGCACGAGGGGAAAGGGCTAGGGATAGGGATAAAATCTGATCTGTCTAAAAAGTAGTGTTCCCGCAAGCAGGGCGGGACTGCTCCCGCCCAACGTCTGTGAATCTCTACTGGCGCTGCAACCACGCCTCAAACGCTTGGCTGAGTTGGCGGCGCGTTTTGCCGATGGCGCTCTGCAACGCCTGATCAAAGGGAATGTACCGCGCCGTGGCGATATGCACCCGCTGAAATGCCTCTATGCCGTAAGTCTCGATGAAGAACTGCATCACCGAAGCGCCCACATAGTAGGTGACACTGATGTTGGTATCCACAAGGTGGCGGTTGGTGCGCGTTAGATCGGGCATTCCGCGCCGCCGCACATAGTTGCGCGCCAGCAGCAGTTGATCTTCAGGGTTGCGTTCTTCAAAGTAGCTGGCTGTGCCTTCGATCCACCAACGCGGCACGTCATCGTTTCGCATAGATTGATATTGGAACAAGTGCGTTAGCTCATGCTGAATGACGGCATAGACTGTATAATCGAGCGAGTCGTAGAAGGTGACGACTGCACCGCCCCACACACCGCTTGCCAAGCCGATGAAAATATCGGCGAGTTGCGCTGGCGCCCACGCCCTAAAATGACGTGCCTCATTGTAAAAGACGATGTGCGGCGTGTAGAGCAGGCGGTAGCCAAACATCTTCTCTAAGCGCTCGATGGCGTGATCGGTGCCTTTGACGATGAAGTCAATGTCTGCGGGGCTGCGTTCATAGGTAAAGACGACGGCACGCCGCCCTTCGGTGCGCGTCCAGCGGTGAAAGCGCGTATCGCTATATTCGTTGAACTGAGGCTGTGTGCGCCATTGCTTACCGTTTTGGTCGGTCAGCATGAACCACCATTCCAGCTTTTGCCAAGGGATTTGCAAAGCGAGCTGATCGTTGAAGGTGAAGGTGATCTCAACTTCCTCGCCTGCGCGCTGTTGTGGCACGCGCACATTGAACGAGAACAGCACCAAGCCTGTGTTCTGCGTGTAGTAGACTTTTGCCTGCCGAATGGGCGATTCGGGCGTTAGGCGCACACTGAGCAGCGCTTGCCGTGGAAAATCGCTCACAAAGGCGGCTTCGGCAGGGATGATCGGCAGATCGTCGCGCCGCTCTTCGGTGATTGCTTCCGTCACCTTAAACGTTTGGCGCGGGCTGACCAGTTGGCTGCCATCTTGTCCTTCCAGCACCCACTCATAGAGGATGCGATCTTCGTGGAGTGGCATTTGATCAATGCCCATCGTGTGCGTGATCGGATTTTTGAGCGTCTCGCCCAGTTTTTGGGGCGGCAGTGGCACGCGCTTTTCTTCGGTGATGCCTGCTATTGGGTAGGTGTAGCGTAGGGTGGCGCTTTGCACAAGCTGCGTCACGGGTGTTAGCCACAGGCTGAAGTTGATGCGGCGGCGGTTCTCCACCTTAGCAATGATCGCGTCAAGGCGCATGGCATCCGCGCTGAGGGCAGCAGCCTGCGCGGTGGGGAGCGCCGCCGCGGCAGCAGTCGGTGCGGCGGTAGCAGCTTCGCCTCCGCCAAAAAGCGGCGTCCAGGTGGGCGGCAAGGGCGTCATGGTGAGCGTTGGTGGCGGCGTGGTGGGTGTGGCGCTGGCGGGAATAGCGGTTGGCGTTGCCTCAGGTGCGGCGGCGATGGCATCCGTATCAGGATAGGTGGGCAGCACTGCCAAAGTCGGAAGGGGTGGGGGTGGCTCTGTGTTGCAAGCCACCAACACGCCCATTAGCAAAAGCCAATGTAGCAGACGGAATTTGCGACGCATGGCGAGCCTTTCTCTAAGCGAAAGCCAAACGTTTTAGGATTGTTATGAACAGCCTCTTTAAGCCCACATACAATCGGTATAAAGTATAACGGCTAACGCAGTAGAAAACGATGATGGCTGACCTTGCCTTACCAAAAAAAGAGAAGCGCAGTGAGGCGCTTACTTCACTGGATGGGTTCCTATGCCAACTATTCTGATAGTAGATGATGATATCCATGCACGCCTGATCTTAGGCAAGCATATTGAGCGGCTAGGCTACACAGCTATCGAGACGCCCAACGCCCAAGAGGCGCTTAGCCTGCTTTTTGGTGAGGCAGCGCTGCCGATTGATATGGTGATCAGCGATGTGTGGATGCCGGGCATGTCAGGCATTGACCTGCTGAAAGCAATTCGTGACCGCAACTCTGAGCTGCCCATCGCCATGATCAGTGCCCGCGCCACGCTCCACAGCAGCCTAGAGGCGCTCAACAGCGGCGCTTTTGCCTACATCACCAAACCTTTTCGCGGTGATGAAATTGCCCAAGTGGTGGCACGTGGGATGCAGCGCATTGAAGAAGCCCGCGCTCACAAAGCCATCGGGCAAGATTTTGCACGCCTTGCCCAGTTGGAGCGCCAACTGCACAACGCACAATCGCTGCAAGAGCGCGACATGATGGGCAGCCTGATTGTGGGCTTGCGCCACGAACTGGGCAACATCGTGTCTGCCATTGTGCTGAACCTTGAGGTGTTGAAGCACAGCCAAGATTTGCCAGACACACTGCGCGAAAACTTGGAAGACCTGCAAGCCAGCGCCAACGATCTGAGCGCACTGATCACGCGCTTTCGGAATTATCCGCAATCCGAGACGCTGAACCACGATGTTGATCTGCGCGAAGTGGTGGTTTCGGCGATTGATGTGGCGCGCAGCCGCCAAAATGCCGCTCGCATCGAGATCGCCTTTGAAAGCAGTGACGATCCGATCTTTGTGCGCGGCGCCGCGCCCGAGCTGAACCGCGCCGTGCTGAACCTGCTGGATAACGCCGTGGAGGCGGCACGACGGCGTGTGCAAGTGACTTTGACGAAAGGCTATGGGCGCGTGCTGCTCAGCATCGCAGATGATGGGCATGGCTTTAGCAACGAGGTCTTGGAACGGGCATTCCTGCCCACCTTCACCACCAAACTGCGCGATGGCTTCATGCGTGGGCTGGGCTTAGGGCTGTTCATCACGCGGATGGTGATCTCGCTGCACAGCGGCAGCATTTACCTTGAGAACCGTCCTGAAGGCGGGGCGCGAGCGCTGCTGGAACTGCCCGCCCAAGCAGAACATGCCACATAAGGCGCTGCCTAGCCCCTGCTGAACCCGTGCGAAGCCTTTATTCCGCTCTAACGCTCACCCCGTGAATAGGGCGGGTTGTGCCGCCGCACCTTCGGTCATCACTCACGGCGTGCTGCACTGTTGCAATTCTACCGCATTCATATGATAATGATGGCTGCGGGGGACTAGAAAGACGGGGTCTGGGTTATGGCGGGGAAAGGGGTTCATGGCGCGCTATGCCAATTGGTCTGCCTTCGAGCAGGTGATGCGTGTCAAGCCGAGATCGCCTTCCCCTGCTGACGGAACGCCGCGTTGCCGTTTACGCACGCACACGCCTCACTATCAACACGCCCAACCACCCACCAAGCACTGTTTTCACCGACAAACCATGCGGATGATGGCTGACCTGTGCTGGATAGCTGATGGTTGGGTGACGGGCAAGGCGGAAAGCCGCGCTGCATGGTGACTACATGCAAATAGAATGACAACTAAGCTAGAAAGCTATTAGAGGCAAGCTACAATGATACAAGCATCTCTTACTGATTTACCGACCACCCCACAGATTCACAATAACGTCTTGGCGCTGCTGGGGGATACGCCACTGGTGCGGCTGAACCGTGTCTCGCGGGGTGTGCGCGCCCAGATCGTTGCCAAGCTAGAATTTTTGAACCCCGGCGGCTCGATCAAAGATCGCATCGGCATTCCGATCATCGAGGATGCCGAACAGCAGGGTTTGCTGAAGCCGGGCGGCACAGTGGTCGAGGCAACTTCTGGCAACACGGGCGTTGGGCTGGCGCTGGCAAGCATTATCAAGGGCTATAAGTGTGTGTTCGTCATGCCCGATAAAATGTCTGACGAGAAGATTCGCGTGCTGCGCGCCTATGGCGCACGCGTGGTCGTGACGCCGACGAATGTCGCGCCGGATGACCCACGCAGCTACTACAGCGTTGCACGGCAGATTGTGGCTGAAACACCCAACAGCATCCTCGCCAATCAATATCATAACCCGATCAATCCCCAAACGCATGAAGAGACGACCGGGCCCGAAATCTGGCGGCAGACCGCCGGGAAGGTGGATGTTGTCGTCTGTGGTATGGGGACGGGCGGGACGATCACCGGCATCGGGCGCTACCTTAAACGGATGAACCCTAAAATCCAGATTGTTGGCGTCGATCCGATTGGCTCAATCCTATACGATTATTTCTACACCGGCAAAATCGGCGAAGCCGCTAGCTATAAGGTCGAGGGCATCGGCGAGGATTTTATCCCATCCAATTACGATTTTAACGTTATTGATGACATGGTGCGCGTCAACGATAAGGAATCTTTTCTGATGACGCGGCGGCTGGTGCGCGAGGAAGGGCTTTTCGTGGGCGGTTCGTGCGGGTCGGCGGTGGCTGGGGCGCTGCGCTATGCAGCAGAGCGCGACCTAGGGGCGGATAAGCTGGTGGTGGTGCTGCTGCCTGATAGCGGTTCGCGCTACCTCAGCAAGGTCTTTGATGATAACTGGATGCGCGAAAACCGCTTCTTGGAAAGCGAGTGGGTGACGATGCCTGTGTGGGCGGTGCTGGAGCGCAAAGCCCGTCGTGAAATGGTCATGTCGCGCAGCAACGATCCGATTGGCGAGGTGATCGCAAAGATGAAGCGCAGCGATGTCTCGCAAGTGCCGGTGATCGGCGATCATGACCAACTGGTTGGCATTGTCACCGAGATCAACCTGCTCAGCTACCTGCTTCGCCAGCCGGGCGCGGATGCCGCGCAGGTCACCATCGAAGAGGCAGGCGTGATCGACAGCAATGTCTATACCCTGCACCCAGAGACCTCCGTCGAGTCGGTGATGAGCGTCTTCGGCACGCACGACATCGCACTGGTGACAGAACCCGTTCCCGGCAGCACGGATCGGCGCGTGGTCGGGATTCTGACGAAGATCGATCTGCTTGATTTCCTCGCCAGCCAGTGATAGCCTGCCATCTGCTATAGCGTCCTCGCCTAATTCACCACCGCCGAGGGGCGCCCACTTCGGCGGGAGTTACTCTAGGGCAGCCCACAGATCGGCGATCAGGTCATCCACATGCTCAATCCCCACGCTCAAGCGCACCAAAGCGGGATCGACTGCGATGGGGCTGGCAGCGGTGCTGGCGTGGGTCATGCTATATGGATGTTCAATCAGGCTCTCCACTCCGCCCAAACTTTCCGCCAGCGCGAACAATTTCGTCCGTGTGACCATCCGACGGGCGGCTTCAGCACTCTTCAGAATGATGCTCAGCATACCGCCAAAGCCGCGCATCTGGCGGCGCGCCAATGCATGTTGCGGGTGCGTTTCTAGTCCGGGGTACAACACACGCTGCACAGCAGGGTGATCTTCCAACAGGCGGGCGATGTGCAGCGCATTAGCGCTATGGCGTTCCATCCGCAGGGTGAGCGTTTTAATGCCCCGCAACACCAGAAAGCAGTCCATCGGGCCTGGCACCGCGCCCACTGCGTTTTGCAGGAACTTCAGGGTGTTATACAGCGCCTCATCATTCACCACCAACGCGCCGCCCACCACATCACTGTGACCGCCTAAATATTTGGTGGTGCTGTGCATGACGATGTGTGCGCCGAACAAGAGTGGTTGCTGCACTGCGGGGCTGGCAAAGGTGTTATCCACAGCCACTAGCACATTGCTCGGCGCGCTCTGTGCCAATGCGCTGATATCTGCTAATGCCATCAGTGGGTTGGTTGGGGTTTCTAGCCATAGCAAACGGGTTTGCGGCGTAAACGCTGCTTGCACCGCAGCTAGGTCGGTGAGATCGATCCAGCTAAACAACAGCCCATAACGGGCGAACACACGCTCGAACAGGCGGTATGTTCCGCCATACACATCATTGCCAACGATTACGTGATCCCCAGGACTAAGCAGGCGCAGCACGGTATCAATGGCTGCCAACCCGCTGGCAAACGCCAGCCCAAAACGTCCCTTTTCGAGGGCTGCAATGCAGTCCTCCAGCGCGGTGCGGGTGGGGTTGCCGCTGCGGCTGTATTCATAGCCTTTATGTTCGGCCGGGGCGCTTTGGACGAAAGTCGAAGTCTGGTAGATGGGAGTCATGATGGCGCCGGTCGTGGGATCGGGTGCCTGCCCGGCATGAATGGCGAGGGTCTCAAGGTGATAGTCTTTTTGCATAGAAAATTCCCTAGCAGTGTCTTCGTCATTACGGCTTTTTATCTGAATGCCTCGCCGTGCTGCCGCACGCCGAGCCTCACGCGGTCAATCTCCCAACCGCGATTGTTAGGCGCCACAGCAGGCGAGCTATGTGTGCTGAGCAGCCAATGATGAAGCACAACGCGCACCTTGCTTGGTGAGTAAGGTGCGCGCCGTCGGCACAGCTCAGTGATCCAGCCCAAACTGCCCCAGATTGCCAATCACGATCACAAAGCCGCGCAGCACCCAGCCACGCCCAAAGTTACCCGTGATCTCCAACCACAAGCCATCTGCCGAAACACCCACGATATCGTAAGCCACGCCCAACCGCGCCGTCCCTAGCACGGGCGCTGTCTCGCTGGGCAGTTGGCGCACGCGCAGGCGGAAAGTGTTGATCTTGGCAAGTGGCGTCGTGGTCAGGTCGCTAAAGGGCAGTTCCGATAGGTTGCCTTCGACGCGCACTGCCTCCAGCACCACCCAGCCTTCTCTGCCACGTGGCGTGACGATCTGCACGTGCGTGTTCTTGCTGTGCAAGCCGATCACATCCACCTCATCGCCGATCCGCAGCCGATCCACAATGGCATACTCAACGGCGGGTCCGCGGCGGACGTAAACCAAGGCAGAGGTGGTGACGGTGGCAAACGGCAAGACTTGGTCATCGGTGATGGGCAAATTCAGGATGCTGGCATTGGTGCTGACCCAACGTGCATCAATCCAGCCGACGCCAAAGGGCGTGACTGCCTCTAGCCACGTGGCAAGCCGATTGCGCCCAAGGAGTGGCACGCTGCTCTCGCGGGGGAGCAACCCGAGCGAGGCGCCTTTGGCACGCGGCGCACGGCGCACATTCAGCCGTTCCGCCTTGACGACTGCCACAATGCCCGTCTCGCCCTGCGCGGCTAGGGCGGTTGCCTGATCAGGGGCTGCCGCATGGCTGGGTGCGGCAGGCACACCCAACAAGCCGCCAATGAGGAGAATGCTTAAAAAAATCGCTGCGATACGCATCAGAAACGCTCCATGCCGAGAGCCAATAGAACCTGCCCTAAGCATAAGCCGAATCAGTGCGCTGTGCAAGCAGAGGAATGGTTAGGGTTGGGTGGGAAACAGCCCTGCTGCTAACTGCTGCTTAACGCGCTCATCGTGGGCTGCTAAGAAGCTGATCGCCGCCTCATAATCGCGCACGAATTGCCCGCGCACGCCTGCCAAGCGTATGAGCATCTGCCCAAAGCTGGCGGCAATGGGTGGCGCGCCGTAAGTGACTGTGTAGCCGAGTTTGGGATTACGCAGCGAGTTAACCATCCTCCGCAGCCCAACCAGATCAAGGGGAAACTTGCCGACCCGACTAGCATCCGTCAGGACATGCACTGGCGGCGTGCCGCGCTCAATCATAGCTTGAATTTCGGCATCCGTAGTTTGAATATCCACAGCGACCAGATCGCCAATGGCTTGCGAAAAAATCACAAAATCCTCAATCAGCCATCTGACAATCTGTGGCCTTCTGAAGCCCTTTAGCATGTATGCCTGCCGAATATACAAATACAGATCAGGCTTCCGCTGGAATGGTGCCTGCTTCCAAGGCTTCCTTGATGCGCGGATCAGTCGCTGCCAAGTGGGCAAGTGCCTCGCTATAGTTCCGCACAAACTGTACGTTGATACCGGCAAGACTGATCAGCATCTGGGCAAAGGCAGACGCGATGCGTGGTGCGCCATAGATGGCAATGTTACCCAGATGGCTATTCCGCAAACAAGTAACTGTTTTTCGCAGTTCCACAAGGTTATAAGGAAAGCTGCTCACTTGGCTGAGGTCTGAGACCACATGAACAGGGCGCTCACCGCCGCTGATCAGGGTGTTTATCTCAGCATCAAATAGGCGGATTTCAGTGACGGGAAAATCACCCATCACACTGAATATAACGGCATAGGGTTCAGCTAACCAACGGATTGTGTAGGGCATTGTGTGACCTTATCATCGGGTTCATTAGATGTACAAGTTAGGCTTCCGCTGGAATGGTACCTGCTTCTAGGGCTTCCTTAATGCGCGGATCAACCGATGCTAAATAGTGGATTGCCTCTGTGTAGTCACGCACGAAGCGCGCCTTGACGCCTGCAAGGCTCATTACCATTTGGGCAAAGCTGCTTGCCATGCGCGAAGCACCATACACCGCAATATGCCCCATATTTGGATGTTGCAGATAGGTGGTGGTTTTCCGCAGCCCGATCAGATCGAACGGGAATTTGCCCATATCCTTAATATCGGCAAGGAGGTGAACCGGCGGCGTCCCAGAGCTGATGAAGGCAGTGATTTCTGCATCAGAGGCGCGCATCTCCTCCATGGTTATGTCGCCTATCACATAGGCAATCAGAACTTGCTTTTCGATCAGCCACGCTGAATTTTGCGGCATGTCAAAATATCTCCTGAGGAAGTAATTTGTGTTCCAAGCATAGCATATCCTTTTCTTATCTGGCACGTTAAAAGCATGAAGTTTTTGTGAAAAGCCTATGAAGATGATAAATACAAAAAAGTGCGCTAGACTCTGCCCATGCTGAAATGCCTTTTGCAAAGGCAGGAAACAGGAAAAAACTTTATGAGCGCTGAAACCACTGCAAAACTTATTGATGGCAAGGCAGTTGCCGCCCAAATCCGTGCCGAAGTGGCTGCTCGTGCCGCCGCCCTTGCCCAACGCGGCGTGCGCGGCGGCTTGGCTGCCGTGCTGGTTGGTGATAATCCCGCCTCGCATACCTACGTCCGCATGAAGCGCAAAGCCTGCGCTGAAGTTGGCATTGAGTCGTTTTACTATGAGCTGCCCGCCGAAACTTCACAGGCAGCCCTTGAAGCGTTGGTCGAGTCGCTCAATGCGCGTGCGGATGTGCATGGCATTTTGGTGCAATTGCCACTGCCCGCGCACCTTGATGAGCAGCGCGTGCTAAGCCTGATCAGCACGGCAAAGGATGTGGACGGCTTCCATCCGCTGAACATCGGGCGCTTGGCAATGAAAGGGCGCGAGCCAGATTTTTTGCCCGCCACGCCAGCCGGCGTCATGCGCCTGCTGGAGGCATACGACGCGCCCTTTGCCGGTGCCAACGCCGTCGTGCTGGGCAGGAGCAACATCGTTGGGATGCCTTGCGCGCTGCTGCTGACCAAACGCGATTGCACGGTGACGATCTGCCACAGCCGCACCCGCGATCTGCCTGAGGTGATCCGCCGCGCCGATATTCTGGTGGCGGCTGTTGGGCGCCCGCAGATGGTGCAGGGTGATTGGATCAAGCGCGGCGCGCTGGTGATTGACGTTGGCACCAACCGTGTGCCTGATCCAAGCACCAAAGATGGCTCGCGCTTGGTGGGCGATGTGGACTTTGAGGCGGCGCGGCAGGTGGCAGGCGCCATCACGCCGGTGCCGGGCGGCGTCGGACCGATGACGATTGCCATGCTGCTTGAAAACACGATCAAAGCGGCGGAGCGCAGCCTTCCATGAGTGCCTATCCACCCCTAACCCGTGAATTTTACGCCCAGCAGGCAACCCGCGTTGCACGCGAGCTGCTTGGGGCAGTCTTGGTGCGCCGCCTTGCCGATGGCGCGCTTATCCGCGCCCGCATTGTGGAGACTGAGGCTTACAGCGGCACGGACGATCTCGCCTCGCACGGGCGCGCCAAACGCACGCCGCGCAATCTGCCAATGTATGGCGAGGCGGGACATGCTTACGTCTACCTAACCTATGGGCTGCACTGGCTGTTGAATGTGGTTGCCGAGCCTGCCGAAACGCCTGCCGCTGCTTTGATCCGTGCGGTGGAGCCGTTGGAAGGCATTCAACACATCGCGGCACGGCGCAGCGGGCGCCCTCAGCGCGAATGGACGAGCGGACCAGCGCGCCTGACGGCTGCGCTAGACATTAGCGGCGCGCACAACACGCTGGACATGACCACTGAGGCGAACGGCTTGTGGATCACAGCAGGCGCGCCCGTGCCTGATTCCGCCGTGCGGACGGGTGCGCGCATCGGGTTGGGCAAGCGTGTGCCTGAGCCGTGGTTCTCTATTGCGTGGCGCTGGTGGATTGCGGATAATCCGCACGTTTCAAAGCCACACCTTTCAAAAGCATAAGGAAATTTTCGTGTGAGCCAGCCAAACATCACCTTTATCTCTGCTAATACCGAAGGCGACTACATCGCTTATCAGGGCGTGGTAGACCTGAGCGCGCAGACCTTCCGCCTGCTGCCTGAAGCAACGCGCACCGCGCAGGGCGGCAGCCTTGAACAGTACATCGGGGCGCTGCGTGCCGAAGGGCGGCAGATTCTTTCCGCCAAAGCGCGGGATGGCAGCGCCTTCCTGATCGCCAAACAACCTGAGCAGCCCGGCAACCTGAACTTTTGGTATCATACCGTCATCCGCATGATGCGGCGCGCCACCGCCGAACGCAATCCACAGCGCGCCGCCAACGCCATGCAAGTAAGTTTGCGCCAAAATGTGTTGCAGCGCTTGGTTGGGCGCTGGCTGCCCTTCTAGGGCGCGGCGCCAGAATGTACCCCACCCTAAATCCCGCCCCATAGACAGGGCGGGACTTTGCAGATCACCGCTGGTTCCCTGTCCCCGCTTGCGGGGAAAGGGTTAGGGATAGGGATCAATCTGATAAAGTTTTTAGAGAGGAGAAAGTTTGGCTAGGCAAGCAGCGGTGACATCACCAGCGCCACGATTGCCAGCAGCTTCAAGAGGATGTTCAGCGACGGGCCCGACGTATCCTTGAAGGGATCGCCGACCGTATCGCCCACCACAGTTGCCTTGTGCGCGTCCGAGCCTTTGCCGCCCAAGTTACCACGCTCAATGTACTTCTTGGCATTATCCCACGCGCCGCCAGCATTCGCCATCAATACGGCAAGCATGAAGGCAACCAACAGCGAGCCGATCAACATGCCGATCACCGTCTCCGCACTGATGAAGCGCTCAAAATCCGTGCCGCGTGCCAAGCGCGCACCCACAATCAAGAGGACCGGGATCACCACTGCTAAAGTGCCGGGCAGAATCATCTGACGAATGGCACTGTCTGTGCTGATTGCGACGCAGCGCGCATAGTCAGGGTCGGCTTTGCCTTCCATCAAGCCCGGAATCTCCTTGAATTGGCGGCGCACTTCTACCACCACACCACGCGCTGCCTTGCCGACTGCGGTCATGGTCTGGGCGCTGAACAGCAGCGGCAGCATACCGCCCAGAATGAAGCCCGTGATCAGGCGTGGGTCAAGGATATTGATGCTGGTGATGCCTGCCACGCTGACGAAGGCTGCGATCAAGGCGAGCGCCGTCATCAGTGCGCTGCCGATGGCAAAGCCCTTGCCAACGGCAGCCGTCGTATTGCCGAGCGAGTCCAGCGCGTCGGTGCGCTCACGGACTTCCTTGCCCAAGTGAGACATTTCAGCAATGCCACCGGCGTTATCGGCAACAGGTCCGTAGGCATCAGTGGCAAGCGTGATGCTCAGTGTGGAGAGCATCCCAACCGCTGCAATAGCCACGCCATACAAGCCGTTGGCAGCCGTATGGGCGACGAGCGTCGCCGCGATCACGATCAGCGCCGGCACCACCACGCTCAACATGCCGAGCGCCATGCCCTGAATGATCACAATTGCCGGACCACCTTCCGAGCTTTCGGCAAGGTAGCGCGTTGGGCGGTAGTTATCGCTGGTGAAGTATTCTGTTGAGAAGCCAATTGCCGCACCTGCCACCAAGCCGGCAATCGCAGCAATTGCCACACCAATGCCCAGATCGAACAGCAGCGCTAGGACTATCATAATCACGGCGAGGATGCCGCTGGCAGCGTAGACTGCACGGCGCAGGCTGCCCAAAAGCTGCCCTTGCGTGGCGCCTTCCTGAGCGCGTACAAGGAAGGTGCAGCCAATGCTGACCACCAAGCCCAGTGCCGCAATCAGCAGCGGATACGCCTGCGCTGCGCCGGATTTAGCAGCCTCAATGCCGCTGCCTGCCAGCACCGCCAGCGAGATCGCGGCGATGATCGAACTGGCATAGCTCTCGAACAAGTCCGAACCCATGCCTGCCACGTCACCCACATTATCGCCCACGTTATCGGCGATGACGGCAGGGTTGCGCGGATCGTCTTCTGGGATGCCCGCCTCTGTCTTGCCCACAAGGTCAGCGCCCACATCTGCCGCTTTGGTGAAGATGCCGCCGCCCACACGGGCAAAAATGGCGATTGCCGTGCCGCCGAAGCCGAAGCCCGTCAGCGCGCTGGCTGCCAACTGCGGATTATCAATGACGTTGCCCAGAATGATGATCAGGGCGCCAATGCCCAGCAGCGCCAGCGAAACGACGGTCGTCCCCATGACGGAACCGCTGGCAAAGGCAACGCGCAAGCCGTTATCTAGGCTCTCTGAGGCAGCTTGTGTGGTGCGGCTGTTGGCGCGCACTGCGATCTGCATCCCGAAGAAGCCCGCCAAGCCTGAGGCAAGCGCGCCACTGACAAAGGCAACCACCGTCCATGGGCTGAGGTTAAAGTCTGGCACACTGCTGAGCAAGAGCAGCAGCGCACTGACCAAGACCACAAACATTGCCACATAAAAATATTCACGGCGTAAGAACGCCGCGGCGCCTTGCTGGACTGCCGCCGCGATCTTCTGCATGGTGTCGTTGCCGGGATTCTGCTGCATGACCCATGAACGCTGGTGGAAAGCGAACACAAGCCCACCCACAGCCACGATGGCAACGATCCACCGTGCGTTTTCGATGAAGAACTCCATAGCTTAAATTTGCTCCTTAGTTGTGTGCGAAAGTATCGTTAGGCGCTGCTGAACTGAGGGCGCTCAGCCAAACGCTATTCTAAACGCACTATTATGCCAAACAGAAGGCACACTTGGCAACCGTAGTTGAGGGACACCACTGGATGCAAGCGCTTTAATGCGCTTCACACCTGCTGCTGTGTGGTGGCTCCCTCTACCAACTTTTCGGAGAGGGAGCCATCAGAATTGGTTTGTGCAAGAGAGTGGCTTTTCGCCTACACCAACAGGCGCATTGGATTTTCCAGCAGGGCGCGCAGCTCTTGCAGGAACAGCGCCCCTTCCGCGCCATCACTAACGCGGTGATCCACGCTGAGCGAAACCTTCATGCGCGTGCCAATAGTAATCTGCCCATCCACCACCACTGGCACCTGCCGCGCTGAGGCAACTGCCAAGATAGCGGCTTCCGGTGGGCTGATGATCGCCTCAAAGTGTTCTACGTCGTAAGCGCCCAAGTTGCTGACTGTGAAGGTGGCACCCTCAATATCCTCAGGCTTGATCTTGCCCACCCGCACATTGGCAAACATCTCTTTGTTACGCTTGGCAAGCTGCGAGATCGCCACCTGATCAGCGTTGCGCGCCACCACGTTCACCAAGCCGCCTTCGGGCAGCGCCACGGCAATCCCGATGTTGATGTATTGGTAGCGCACCAGCGTATCACCGTAGAAATGGCTGTTCAGGTTCGGGAACTTCCGCAGGGCAAGCGCCACCGCCTTCACGATCAGGTCGTTGACGGTCACTTTCTGCTCATCGGGCAAGCCACTGTTGATCTGCTTACGCAGGTCAAGGGCTGCTGCCATGTCAATTTCGCTGGTCAGGTAGAAGTGCGGAATAGTCGTTTTGCTCTCTACGGTGCGCGCCGCAATGCGCTGGCGCATCCGCGAGACTGGCTCATGCGTGATGCCTTCACCGCTGGGTGCGGTGCGCGCTGGTGCGGCACTTGGCGCTTTGGCGGGCGCACTCAGCGATTCGGCAGCCTGCTGCACAGCCGTTGGCGTAAAGCGCTCCACATCTACCTTGATAATGCGTCCGCCGGGGCCTGTGCCGTTCACAGCGCGCAGATCAATGCCGCGCTCTTGAGCAATGCGGCGGGCAATCGGGCTTGCCTTCACGCCGTCAGGCAGGTGCGGGTCAGCTTCAGCGGCGGCAACAGCCTTCGGTGCAGGCGCAGGTGCTACGGCTTTGCTCGGTGCGCTCTCGGCAGCGGGCGCGGCTTTGGGTGCTGCGCCGCCACCCGCCGTATCCATGTGGGCAAGCGCCATGCCAACGTTAACCACATCACCGGCGCTGACCAACTTTTCAACCAGCACGCCGCTGAAAGGCGACTCGATCTCGATGGTTGCCTTATCCGCCTCGACTTCGGCAATCACCTCCCCCGCTTGGACGCTCTGCCCAATATCTTTCGTCCAGTTGACGAAGGTACCTTCCTGCATCGTTGCCCCAAGCATGGGCATTTTCACAACTTCGGACATGCAAACCGCCTCTCTTAGATGATATCTTTAACGGCTGCGACCACTTTATGCGCGTCGGGCAGTGCCATTAGCTCAATTTCTTTGGCGTAGGGTAGCGGCACGTCCATCGCGCTGACGCGCTTAATCGGCGCATCCATGTAATCAAACATATGCTCTTGCAACTGCGCGGCAACCTCGCTGCCAAAGCTGTAGAAAGGCAGCGATTCCTCAACGATCACGCAGCGGTTGGTCTTTTTGAAGCTCTCGAAGATCAACGGCAAATCAAGCGGACGCAGCCAGCGCACATCCACCACCTCGCACGAGACGCCTTCCTGCGCCAGCAGCTCAGCCGCATCCAGTGACCACTCGACACCGCGCCCAAAGGTCACAATCGTCACATCCTTGCCTGCACGCTTGATGTCGCCCTTGCCAATGGGCAGCACAAAATCGGTATCGTCAGGGACGAGCCCCGGCTTGGAGTAGAGCGCAATCACCTCAGTGAACAACACTGGGTTATCATCCCGAATGGCTGCCTTGAGCATCCCTTTGGCATCGGCAGGCGTGGAAGGGCAGCCCAAATACATGCCGGGAAAGTGTGCGAAGATCGGCTCAGGCGTGTGTGAGTGCGTCGCCGTTGCCTGATTGCCCCAGCCCGTCGCGCAGCGCATGACCATGGGTGCCTTGAACTGTCCATCAAACATATAATGCACCTTCGCGGCATGGTTGATCAGGGCATCGAAGGCGAGGAAGGCGAAGTTAATGGTCATAATCTCTGCCACAGGGCGCAAGCCCGCCATCGCCGCGCCAACTGCCGCGCCGGCAATCGCCATCTCGCTGATCGGTGTATCGCGCACGCGGCGCTCGCCAAACTCATCCAGAAAGCCGCGCGTGACCTTGTGCGTCCCATCCCACGCGCCAACTTCTTGCCCCATCACAAAAACGCGCTCATCACGGATCATTTCCTCACGCAAGGCGGCGCGCAGTGCCTCGCGCATGGGGATATTCTTCTCTGCCATGTTCAGGTTCGTTCCTTCGCTGATGTGTTAGGCGTAAACGTGGCGCGTCAAGTCCTCTGCGGTTGGCACAGGGCTTGCTTCGGCAAAGCGCACCGCTTCTTCAATGGTGGCGGCGACGGCTGGCTCAATCTTAGCAAGTTCCGCCTCAACATCGGGGAACATCTCGCGCAGCTTCTGCGCCATCACCGCCAGCGGATCGCGCTGCTGGTAGGTCTGCATTTCTTGAGCACGTTTCATATACAGCCGATCCGAAACGCCATGCCCTTCGTAGCGGTAGGTGATCGATTCGATGAGGACGGGCCCCGTTGTGCGGGCGTAGTCCACTGCTTGTTGCATCACCTCATAGACGGCGAAGAAATCCATGCCGTCCACGCGCTCAAAATCTTTCATGCCATAAGCAATGGCGCGCTTGTGCAGCTCAGGCTGCCCGCTCGAGACTTCCACCGGCGTTCCCATGCCATACAAGTTATTCTCGATCAGCCACACAACGGGTAAATCCCACACCGCAGAAAGATTCAGCGCTTCGTGGAAATAGCCGTTGTTGGTGGCGCCATCGCCAATAAAGCAGACCACCACTTCGCCATCATTGTTATACTTAGACTTCAGGGCGATGCCGGCTGCCAAGGGCAAATGCCCGCCTACAATGGCATAGCCACCCCACATGCGGACGTTCACATCGGCAAGGTGCATCGAGCCGCCCTTGCCACCGCTCACACCGGTGCGCTTGCCCATCATTTCCGCCATCAACCGATTCACATCCGCACCCTTCGCAATGGCAATCCCATGATCGCGGTAGGCGGTAATCACATGGTCAGTTGGTTGAAGCGCCTTAATCGCGCCAACGCCGGTTGCCTCTTGTCCGTTATAGAGGTGCAAATAGACGCCACCGATCTTGCGTGCATTGTAAAGTTCTTTGCACTTTTCCTCAAAGCGGCGAATGAGTACCATCTGGTGGTAGACTTCAATGAGTTCTGCTCTGGTCAACGTTTTGGTTAGGTCGGACATTTACAATTCCCCATTGCCCGTGACAAAATCACGCCTGCATGCGCTGCTTGGCTTAAAAACACGCACGTAGCCGAGCTAAAAAGCGCTCGGCGCGAAAAATTCGCCAAACAAAAGGCGCGGCGTGCTGAATTGCTTAAGAGCATAACACACAAACGGGCTTGCTACCAAATGCTTGCTCGCAAGCGATGGCTGATCATACGTCAAGCACAATCCACATGGGCAAAATAGAAGCAGGGGCGGGAAATTCTTCCGCCCCTGCCCACTTGTTTCACAAGCCGTCTGTTTACGGCGCCACCCAAACGCCTGTCAACGGCTTATCGCTGGCGATGCCATAGACGATATTCACATCGGCAAAGCCTGTTGAAAGGGCGTTCCGCAAATAGACAATGCCATTCGAGGGACGGTAGACGCCGGCGCTATCCTTACCATCGCTATCCCAGTCACCGCTGATGGGTGTATCGGTGCCAACGCCCAGAGCAAAGATGTAGTTGGCAGTTGGCACGCAGTTGCAGACCTGATTGGTGAGATAGAACAAGCCGTTCGACGGACGGAAAATGCCAACGCTATCCGTGCCGTTGCCATCCCAATCGCCTGCCACAGGCTTATCGCTCGGATTACCAAAGATCATCGCAAAATCGGCAAAACCGGTCGAGAGGCTGTTGCGCAGCAGCAGTTCACCGGTCGAAGGACGATAAACGCCCACACCATCCACGCCGTTGCCGTTCCAATCGCCAATGACTGGCAGATCGCCGGGATTGCCGAAGGTGATGGTGATGTCCGGTGCGCCGGGTGTGTTGCTGTTCCGCAAGAAGAACTGCGAAGTGCTTGGACGGTAGACGCCAATGGTATCAATACCATCACCGTTCCAGTCGCCTGCCACAGGCAGATCGTCGGTTGCACCATAGTAGAAGTCAATGTTGGCGAAGCCTGTTGTGTTGTAGTTCCGCAGCAAGAAGCGGTTCTCGCGCATCACGCCGATGGTATTCGGTTTGATCGTGCCGACGGCGCTCGCCAAATTCGGGCGCGGCCCGATCAAGCGCGTGCCATTTTGGGCGACGCCTGTATCCCGCAGCAAGTCGCGCATACGGGCAGGCGTGTACATATAGCCCTTTGCCTTCGCAATGCCTTGCAAGGCGGCGGCAGCACCTGCCACAATCGGGCCGGAGCTGGAGGTGCCGCTGAAGGTGTGCGTGTAGTATTGGCGCGGATCAAAGCCAGAGGCAGCCGCAGGAAAACTTGGATGATTGCCATAGCCGCCGCCAACGACGTTATCACCAATGCCCTGCACATCAATGCGCGTGCCGTGATTGCTATAGCAGTGTGGCGAACGTGCCGGCGTGAAGCTGCCCACGCCTGAAAAGCCCGCGCCTACATAAATCGCACCTGAATCGTAGAGCGACCGATCAAAAGGATTGCCCAACGGGTAGCCCGCCAGAGTCCCGCCTGTGTTGGCGGGCGTGAACCAGTCCAGATCGTTAAAGCCGTTGCCCGCCGTCAGCACGATGATGCGCCCGTTAGCAGTGGCAGTGGCGATGGCATCATAATTGGCGCGGTAGTATTCCATTGGCACAAAGCGATCCCCGCAAGAGCAGCCCGTTGGGCAAGGCGGCAGCGCAGCACCGCTCGGCACAGCAGTCTGCATTTCCAGCAGGATCACATCACCCGATGCGGCATTGTTCGAAGCCTGTGTGATCGAATTGGCGGAGTTGTAGTTGCCACCAAAGAACATGCCACTGACGCGATGATCAGCGCCATGCACGATGCCCGTGATGCCGTAGGCGTTTTGCAAGCCGCCCAGAATGCCAACCACCGCCGTGCCGTGATCGTTGCCAAAAAAGGTATAGCGCTCGCCTGCCAACAGCGTATTGATGCTGGTCGGCAAATCTTCATGATCAACCTGCCAGTCATACTCGACATCAATGACGCGCACGTTGGCACCATTGCCGCCAACGCGCTGCCATGCGAACTCAGCATCTATGCCGGGCGGGCTGTTGCTGGCAGGCTTTAGGTAGAACTGCCCGCTGGTCAGATCGGGCGTGGTCGGCGGAATATCGGTGCTGCCCGGCGCGATAGGCCCCGGTTCCTCATAGGCAAATTCCACGCTCGGATCGGCACGGAAGGTTGCCAACAAGCCTAAGACTTGTGCATCCGTAGCGCTCAACGGGAAGTCCACCGCGTAGTAGGTGTTTAGGTCGGCAAGCTGCCTGCCGCTGTTCTGAATGCCCTGCTGCCGCTGTGCATCGAGGGTTGCCTCTGGCAAAGTGAATAGGCGATTCAGCGTCGCACCGACTGCCAGCACAGCCGTCTCTAGCGGCTGCACATTGACGCCCGGCGCGGCTGGCACCAGCACGCCACCTTGCAGGCGGATGCCCGTATTATCCCAGAATTTCACAACAAGGCGGCGCTCACCATTGATGCCAGGTCCGCGTGGTGTGCCACCACCGCCACCCGACTCCTGATCACGCGGAATAAAGGTCGGCGCCACTTCAGGTGTTGGCGTCCAGTCGGCGGCGATAGCAGATGAATCAGGCGTGCCTAGCCCAGAAAAGACCAATGCGGTGATGGTCATAAAAACCATCAGCAGTGCAAATAAACGACTCTGCATACGAATCATAAGAAACTCTCCAACCTA
This sequence comes from Anaerolineae bacterium, assembly GCA_034436355.1. GTDB lineage: Bacteria > Chloroflexota > Anaerolineae > Aggregatilineales > UBA2796 > CP2-2F. Next base: position 75,516 of record DAOTVQ010000017.1, on the reverse strand, counting down.
TTCCATCACCTTTTTCAGTATAGCTTATAAGTGCATCATCGGTTGTGTTTTTTCAGAAAATTTACACTTTGTGGTTTTAGACCGTGCAAACCACACTGATTAGACAGCATCGCTTTGATTTTTCATAGATTCCGCCCAAAGCGTTTATACTAGATGGCATGAATCAACCATCTAGCACAAGGATTTGACCCTAAGTGGCACAGCGACGCTTCGCCTCACTCGATGAATTGATCACAATCGCACGGCATGAATCCGCCACCCAAATGGACTACTACATTGGTGTGGAGCATTTGTTGCTGGCGCTGATGCGCGTGGAAGGCGGTGTTGCTGCACACATCTTTGCACGGCAGGATGCCTCCAGCAGCTATGTGCAGTTCATCACCCAAGCCCAAACCAGCGGCAGCCCTGATACTGCCGGCTATCTTGGCATTCCAACGCCACGTGCCGCCAAAGTCATTGCCAGGGCGCAGAGCCACATCGCAAACAGAATGCAGCCGGATGAGCGTGCCTTGCTGCTTGCCATTGTGGAAGAGCGCGATAGCCTTGTGCTAAAGCGTGTGCTGCAAAATTTAGGCATCAGCCGCAAACAGCTGGAGGCAGATGTTAAAGCCTGGCAGGCGGAAAGCGCGGCTGATTTCAACATGCCGCCGCCGGAAGTCTTTAACAACGATCCGCGCTATGAACTGCCGCCTGATGATCTCATCATTATTCAGCAAATATTCCGCACCTGCACGCGAGTCGTTATTGAGCGGGTGCTTTCTTCGGAAGGTAATTCCTACAGCGGTGCGCGTGTGCTATTGGTGCGCGCTTATGAGGCGGGCGGGCGTGAGCAAGCGCCATCCGTCGTCAAGCTGCACGATAGGCGCCATGTGCTATGGGAAAAAATGCGCTATAACGACTATGTGCGCGATAAACTGCCCGCCAACACCTCACACATCATGGTGGATGTGCTACCTGAAAACAGCCTGATTGGTGGGCTGAAATATTCCTTTGTGCAGGGCAGCCTGGATGCACAATCCACCAGCCTGAAGGATTTCGCCCTCAGCCAGCCGCCGCAAGTGGTGGCACGCCTGCTGCGCGAAAAGCTCTACGATGCCTTCAAGCACACTTGGTGGGATCAACGCACGCCTTACGCCTTCACCGCCTGGCAAGAATACGAACTGCTGTTGCCGCCTGCCTTAGAGCTAGAGGCAGTGCCAGATCAGGCACCACGCAGCGGCGCACGCAAGATCACGCCGCTCAGCGAGATTCTGCGCGAAGAAGGCGCACTCCGCTATGGTGAGTTGGTCAGCCTGACCAATTTTACAGTGCTGAAGGCGAAGCCTGAACGTGCCAATACGGTGCAGTTTGTGGCGGGCGGCAACGCAGAGGCAATGAACCTCGCCTCCCGCGTGGATGTCAAAAATTTCGATCTGGCGGCGCACCCAACCCTACATCGCGGCATGATGCTTGAGCGTGTGCTGGGCAGCGTGACGCGCACCCGCGACGACATTCTGCAAGAGCAGGTGCTTGCCCTTGCCCCAGATTTCGATTTCATCCGCGATCCGCTGCCGCGCCATAACGCGCTGCCAGAGCGCCTGCCCAATCCGCTGAAGAACTACCGCTGGCTGTTGGAACAGCGCCTTAGCGGATCGTTCTGCTCTATGCACGGCGATTTGCACATGGGGAATGTGTTGGTGGGGCGCAACGGCGAGGCATGGCTGATTGACTTTGAGTGGACGCGCGACGGACACACCCTCTTTGATTGGGTGACGCTCGAAATCAGCCTGCTCTTAGAGTTGGTGGTGCCAGAATTGCCCGACTCGTGGGAGGCAGCCTGGGCGGTGATCGCAGTGTTGGATCAACTTAACCGCGCCTGCTACACCGATCCGCATGTAGCAAGTTCTGCGCTCATCCACCCGGATGTGCCGTTTGCCAACGCCCTGATTCCGATTGCCGAAGTGCGGCGGATCGCCAGCGGCTTGCTTCGGCGCGGCAACTGGGCAGAATATTTCACGCCGTTGGCGCTCATGGCGCTCCGCACGCTGGGCTGGAAAGAGCGCCCGCTGGTGGCGCGCCGCCTTGCCTATCTGGTGGCTGCCCTTGCCATAGATGCCAGCCGCGCCGCACAGGCAGCCTACTTACAATCGCCCGCCAGCGAAGGGGATCGCACCGATACGCATTAGCGGCAGTCTGCTAAAGTTAGGTATACTGTGCGGCTATGACAGACAGACGTGAGCCTTCGACACCCATTCGGCAAGCAGTGCCACAAATGCCGTGGCGGTCGCCCACACAGGCGATTGCCATCATTGGCTTGATCGTGGTCGTGGCGATCTTCATCGGCGCGCTGTATTTGGCGCAGGCAACCGTCACCGCTACCACCGGCAGCAACCTGCTAGAGCTTCAGCGCACCCGTGAATTTTTGCAGCGCGCCATTGGCGATATGCAAGCACAGATCGCCCAGCAGCGCAACATCAACACCCTGCGCGGGCGCGCCCAGCAGCTTGGCTTTGCGCCCGCCGCCGCCCAAGACCTTGAATACATCGTTGTGGAAGGCTATTCGCCCATCCGCGCCACACCAACGCCTTTCCTCACCCCTGCCCCAACCTTGGTCTATGATGAGACCTTTGAAGGCTGGGTGCGCCAGCAGTGGGACGCCCTGCTGCGCCAATTTGAACAATGGATGAACGGCGGCAGCACGCCGTAGGAGCCTGAGGCTATGCGATCCAGCTTTAACCGACGCCTGTCCCTACTAACCTTTGTGATCATCGTGAGTGGTGTGCTGCTCTTTGCACGCCTTGCCTCATTCCAATTCCAGTTGGATGTGGCTGCCTATTTGCAGCGCATTGCCAGCAGCAACTACCGCACCATCAACGACAGATTCCCAGAGCGCGGGCGCATTTACGACCGCAACGGCGAACTGCTGGCAGCCAACACCACTGAATATCGGATCGGCATCAGCCCGGTTTACATCTCGGACAAGGCGAAACTTGCCCGTGAACTTGCCCAAGCGCTCGGCGAAGATGAAGAGCGCATTCTGCGGCTTGCCAACAGCCGTGCGCCCTACGAACTGGTCACCCGTCAGCCCGTTAGCGCAGAGGTGGCACAAAAAGTGGCGCAGTTGAACCTGCTTGCCGTCACTATTGATCCCGAGCCGAAGCGCATTTATCCGCACAACAGCCTTGCCGCACACATCATTGGCTTTGTGGGTTGGGAAGGTAACCTTCGGCGCGGCTATGTGGGCGTGGAAGGTGGCTACAACGATGACTTGGCAGGGCAAAGCCGCATCACAGAGCGCAGCCGCATCCCCTTCGACGCGATTCTGGGCGATCTGCCGCCGCCCGGACGCGATATTTACCTGACCATTGACCGCAGCATTCAGCACCTTGCCGAAAGCGAACTCTACGATGCCATCAACCGCTACGGCGCTACGGGCGGTACCATCCTAATCATGGATCCGCGCAGCGGCGAAGTGCTGGCGATGGCTTCTTACCCCACCTTTGACCCCAATGTTTACTTTCAGGCAGGCAAAGACGCCACCCGCAACCCTGCCATCAGCGATAGCTACGAACCCGGCTCGGTCTTTAAGGTGGTGACCGCCGCGCTCGCCCTTGAATCCGGCAAGGTCTCGGAGGATTCGACCTACTACGAGGGCAGCAACTTCCGCGTGGTGGGCGGCAGGCGCATTTTTAACTGGGATCGCGCCGCGCACGGCTCGCAAAGTTTCGTGGATGTGCTGGTGCGCTCGTGGAATCTCGGCACGACGTGGCTCTCGGTAGATGTCCTCGGCCCGACCGAGTTCTACGAAGGCTTGCGGCGCTTTGGCGTTGGTCAGCCAACGGGCATTGATCTGGAAGGTGAGGCAGCCGGCATTTTGCGCTTGCCCAACGATCTGTATTGGAGCGATTCCGACCTTGCCACCAACAGCTTTGGGCAGGGCCTCACCGTGACGCCGCTGCAAATGCTCTCATTCGTGAACGTGATCGCCAACGGCGGGCAGATGATGCAGCCGCACATCCGCCTGAAGACGGTGGATGGTGACCGCGAATACTACGCGGTGCCTGCTTCCGTCCGCACGCCGATCTCGGCGGATGTCGCGCAGCGCATCACCAACATCATGGTGCAGGTTGTGAACGTGGGCGAAGGCAAGGATGCGCGTGTGCCGGGCTACACCGTCGCCGGCAAGACGGGAACTGCTCAAATCTACTGCGCGACGTGCGTCGGCTTGTATGATCCTGAACTGCAAATGGCAACCTTCGTCGGCTTTTTGCCGGCGGATGAGCCGCGTGTGAGCATCCTCATCAAGCTGGATAAAGTGGGACGCTTTGCCAGCGAGACTGCCGCCCCTGCCTTCTCGCAGTTGGCAAGGCGCCTTGTCGTGCTGATGAACATCCCAACCGATGCCCAGCGCGCCGAACTGCGTGAGCAGGGCGGCAACACCAGCATGATCGTGAAACGCTAGAGCAGGCATGAGCGCTTACACAGACAGTTCGCGTTATCGGCGTTGCCAAGCGCTCTTTGATCAACGCTACCCACATTTTGTGAACGCTGGACAGCGCTATGCGGCATGGCTTGCCGACGCGGTTAGCGCCGATTCGACGCTGCTAGACGTTGGCTGCGGGCGGGACTCGCTGGCGGCTGAGGCGATTCGCGGTGCAGCGCGCAGCATGGGCATAGACCTTGTGGCGGATGATCTGCGCTACAACCATACCGTGCAGTTGCCCGTCTTGGCAAACGCCTATCATCTGCCTTTCCGTGCCGAAAGTTTCGACGTGATCGCCTCGCAGTGGGTGGTGGAGCATTTTCCGCAGCCTGTGGCTGCCTTCCGCGAGATGGCGCGCCTGCTGCGTCCTGACGGAAAAATCATCCTGCTGACGACCAACGCGCATAACTATGTACCGTTCCTCAGCCGCCTTGTGCCAGAGGCTGCCCGCAAAGTTGCCCTAACGCGCCTGCTGCGCCGCCCTGCTCACGAATCGCACCCCACTTTTTACCGCGCCAATACTCGGCGTGCGCTCAGCCGTGCCGCAGGACAAGCAGGCTTGCGCGTGGCACAGATCGCCTATGTGGGCAATCCATTCTATATGGCGTTTTCGCTGCCGCTGTTCCGCTTGGCGCTGCTCTACGAGCGCCTGACCGACGCGCCACGTTGGCATCACCTCAAGCTGTATCTGATCGCGCAGCTTGAGAAAATTGCCTAGCAAGTGAGGGTGTGGTGTGCTGCTGCTTTACATGGTGATGGCATGGTGCAGCGGCATCGCCCTGAGTGCTGCCCGCCCTGAGTCTGCCGCCATACACAGCCTGCTGCCTAGCCTAGCGATCATCGGTGGCGTGGCACTTGCCCTGCTTAATTATCCAAGGCGCACCCTACGCCGCTTCTGCATGTGCCTAGCGGCAGGTGGCTTAGGGATGGCGCACTACAACGCAGCCGTTCAGCCGTTCAGCCCTGATCAACTGCCCTTCTATAATGATCGCGGCACAGCCATTCTAGAAGGCGTGATCAGCGCACCGCCCGAACGCCGCGAAAACGCCGCACGGCTCACTGTCAGCGTCCACAGCCTAACACAGCGCGGCGAAACACAGCCTATCAGCGGTAGGGCGCTTGTCTACGCTGAGCGCTACGGCGACTACCGCTACGGCGATCTGATCCGTGTGCGCGGCACGCCACAAACGCCACCTGCTTTCGATGCATTCTCATTTCGAGACTATCTGGCACGGCAAGGCATCTACAGCGTCTTGTTGCAGACCACAGTCACCGTGATCAAGCCCGATCAGGGCAATCCGCTGCTGGCAGCGCTTTACAGCGTGCGTGAGTCGGCGCATGATCTGATTCGGCATGTGCTGCCTGATCCGCAAGCGGCACTCCTCGCAGGCATTGTGCTGGGCGACGAGAGCCATCTCACCACAGCGCTTGCCGATGCCTTTCGGCGCACAAACACCTCACATCTGATCGCCATCAGCGGCGCAAACATTGCAGTGATTGTGGCGCTGCTGATGGCTGCTTGCCGTTTGCTGCCGCGCCGTTTGGCAGGCAAAGCGGGCGTGCTGTGCATCACGGTGAGTGGCGTAGGGCTGTATACCCTGTTCGTCGGTGCGGAAGCCTCTGTGGTGCGCGCTGCACTCATGACGACGGTCGTGCTGCTGGCAGAACGGCTTGGTCGGCGACATGATGGTTTAACGGCGCTGGCTGCCTCAGTGTTTCTGATGACGTTGCTCAACCCACTGGCACTCTTTGAGCTAGGGCTAATCTTAAGTGCTGCGGCAACGATTGGGCTGATTGTCTATTTGCCGCCGCTAACGCGCTTGAGCGAGCGCGCCCTGAGAGGCTTGATCGGTGCTGAAAAGGCGCAGCCCACCGCGCATGTGCTGGCGGAGTGGCTGTTAATCACTGTGGCGGCGCAAATCACGACCCTGCCCATCATCTTGCTGATCAATGGGCAGTTTGCGCCATTGAGTGTGTTGATCAACGTTTTGGTGGCACCCGCACAAGCACTCATCATGCTGATCGGCTTAGCAACCTTAGCACTTGGCGCGCTGTGGCTGCCACTAGGACAGGTGATGGGTTGGTTGGTTGGGCTGCCGCTGAGCTATACGCTCAGCATTATTCGGAGTGCAGCCGAACTGCCTAACCTAAGCACACCGCTGCTGATCACGCCGCTGGCTGCCGCGCTCTATTACGCCGTCCTATTCGGTGGGACGGCATTTGCCATGCAGCATCCTGCTGTGCGGCGGACGGTGTGGCGGTGGGCGCGGCAAGCGGGGCATTCAGGGGCGTTATGCTTGCTGGGCTGTGGTGTGGCGAGCTTGCTTTGGCTGTTAACGGCGGCACGTTCGGATGGCAGGCTGCATGTGTGGTGGTTGGGTGTGGGCGAGGGCAGCGCGGTGTTGATCCAGACGCCGCACGGCGCACACATCCTGATTGATGGTGGCGAAAATCCGAACCGATTGCAGCAGGCACTGGGCGATGTGCTGCCCTTCTATAAACGCCACCTTGATGTCGTGATCATCAGCGCACCACATGATAAGCTGATTGGCGCGCTGCCAGCGCTCTTCGCACGCTATAGCGTCGGGATGCTTTTGCACAATGGGCAGCGCACTGGCAGCCCAACTTTTGCCGCGTTGGAAGCGGCAATTCAGGCAGGGCGTATGCCAACACAAGCCATTGGTGGGGGTTGGCGCCTTCAGACCAATGATGGTGTGCTGATCAGCGCCCTTGCGCCGCACCGCTTGCCCGAAAGCGCCACACGCCCCGATACTGCGCCGCTGCTCTTGCGCGCCGAATATGGCACAGCGCGCTTTCTGCTGCTAGCAGAGGCAGCGCCAGAAGCCATCGGGATGCTGCTTCAACACACCGATGATTTGCGCGCCCAAGTGGTGCAACTGCCCGCTAATGGCGCTGCCAACAGCAATCCGCCGCGCTGGATCGATCTGGTGCAGCCGCAAGTTGCGGTGGTGGTTGCTGCGCTAGGGAATGTGAACGCACAACCTGCCGAGGTGCTGATCGAGCGTCTGAGTGTGCCGCTGTTCCGCACCGATCAGCACGGCAGGCTGCACCTAATCACCGATGGCGAACGCCTGGAAGTTCGCACGGAGCGATAGCCTCTCTAAGGTTCTTCACAAAATACCATGCTGGGTGAGTTTCTGATCAGAAAATCAGGGCTGCTGATCGTGGGTTGACCAATCAGCCACACACATGAATAGCGCCTGATGATCACGGGGGCATGTGGCGGTAGTTGACAGGTCGGGCATGGGTAGGGTTGCCGCCCATCTGTGATTGTCCTCTCACACTGTCCTTCACCACACCCGCGAACAACCACAGACTCGCCAAGTGCGGCACTATCGGGTAAACTTTCACGGCGCACGCGCAGCAGGCTTTAGCTGCTTGTGCTTGAGGAGGACTTACACTTGAAAGAACGGCTATTGACAAGCCGCACACGGCTTCTAGGGACAGTTGGGTTAGTGCTGCTGCTAACCTTCACGGTGGTTGGGCTGGCGGCTGCTCAAGGTGGCGTTCCGCGCCGCCTAACGGTGGGCGAAAGCGTCAGCGGCACGCTCAGTGAGCAAACCTTTGCCCAAACCTATACCTTTGAGGCACAAAGCGGCACGCCCATCACCATCACTGCCACCAGCAGCACCGCAGGGCTAACCCTCGCCCTAACGCTGACCGATGCCAGCGGACTGCCCTTGGCACAGAATGCGAACCTAAACGGTGCTGATGTCGCGCTGAGCAACCTCTCGCTGCCCACGGGCGTGTACTACGTCACAGTGCTGCGGAGCAGCGGCGCACAAGGTGCCGTGGCGGGGCAATTTACCCTAACGCTCAGCACAGGCGTGGCTGTCACACCAACACTGATCCCAACCGCCGCACCACTCACCATTAACAATATGAGCGTAGCGCTCAGCTGGGGAACGATTGACGATCTCGATCTTGAGGTGCGCGATCCCGTTGGAAATGCTGTCTTTTTCCGCAACACGGCGGCAGGCGGCGCCACGCTCAGCAGCAATGTGAACAATGGCTGCACCAACACAGTCAATAATCCAACCGAAACCATCCGTTGGGCAGCAGGGCGCGTGCCAGCTGGCAGCTACGAGATTTTGGTCTACTATAACAGCGCCTGCCGCCAGCCACCCGCTCCCGTAGATTTCACGGTGACGGTGACGGTCAATGGGCGCGCACAAACGCCAATTCAGGGGCGCTTGAACCTGAATGAGCAGTATGTGGCTAGCTTCATCATCGAGTCGGTAGATGCCGTCAGTGTGCAGCAAGGCGGTGCCAACCCGCTGCTGCTGAACCTGACGCCCTTCGCTGTGCAGATCGGCGCGCCGCAGCCACTTGGTGGGCGCACCAGCGTGCAAAGCCGCATTGACCGCAATAATCAGGCAGATGTGTGGAGCTTTGAAGGCGTGGCAGGGCAAGTTGTCAATGTGGCGATGGACGCGCTTGACGGCAGCCTTGATCCACAGTTGATCTTGCTCAGCCCTGATCGTGCCGTGCTTGCCTCCAACGACGACGCCAACGAGAACACGCGCAACGCGCTGATTGCCAATCAGGTGTTGCCCGTCAATGGCGCCTATCTGATCGTGGCAACGCGCTTTGGCAAGAACATTGGTGGCACAGAGGGCAACTACACCCTCACGCTCAGCGGCACCGGCAGCTTGGCGATCAATCCGACCTTGGCGGTGCCCTTAGCAACACCGCTGCCCGGGCAGCCTGCTATCTTGCCGACGGCAGATACGGGCGGCGTTGGCTTGGCAGGCTTGCCTGTGGGCGCCCTGAACGTCAGCCTAACGTGGAACAGCCGCGCCGACGTGCGCCTGCTGATCCGTGATCCTGAAAATCGTTCGCTGTTCTCGGATAACACAACCATTGGCAGCGGCGGCATTTTGGCGCGGCAAGATAACCTGAACTGCGCCAACCCAACCACTGCGCCAATCACCTACGCCGTCTGGCAGGCAGACCGCTTGTTGGCAGGCACTTATGAGGTGCAGGTTTGGTTGCGGAATCTGTGCGGTGAAACCCTGCTGCCAAGCTATGCGCTGAACGTGAATGTGCGCGGGCAGCCCGTGCTGAGCGTGCAGGAACAGCCTGAACTGAACGGCAGGCTTTACGTGACAACCTTCACCATCAACGCTGACGGATCGGTCAGCGCTGGGCAGGGCGCCATCTTCTTCAATGAGGCGGCGCGTGATCTGGGTGACATACGGGATCGCGCTGATGTGGCAGAGCCGCTTGTGTATGGGCGTCCAACCATCGGCAACATTGATGCCGCCAATCCGTTCACCGTCTACACCTTCCAAGCGCGGGCAGGAGATCGCGTCCGCATTTTGATGCGGACAACACGCGGCACGCTCGATCCTGCGCTCTATCTGCTCGATCCATCAGGCATTCAGCTTGCCTTTAACGACGACGCAGCACCGAACGATATCAACGCTCAAATTGATGCTGTCATCGCTGCCGACGGACGCTATACCGTCGTGGCAACGCGCTTCGGCGCCCTGACGGGCGGTACATCAGGCAGCTTTGAAATTGTTGTGGCGCCTATCCGCTAGGCATACCAAGTGAGGCACGGGCGGAAGTTATCTTCCGCCCGTGTTTGTCTACCACGCCTTCACAAGCAGCAAATTGCCATACAGCACCGCGATCTCGCAAACATCCGTCACGATGATCGCTGCTTCATGATGATCCTTCTCCCCTAAGAAAATGCCCGCAATATCGGCGTGTTCGTCGCGCTCATCAGGATGTCCACGCACGTCCCACTGGATGGAGCGCACGTCCTCAAAAAGCAGTTGGAAGGGATCATTCTCATAAGCGCAATCAAGCTGCACTTCAGTTCCCCATAGCGAAATTTCCACGCGCTGAATGGTCAGCGCACCTGCTTCCACGCCCAGCAGGTCAAAGATTTCATCTTGATTGGTCGTCATAAGTGTCTAGCCCCACCGAATGGCAGCCGCGCTCCATGTGTAGCCAACGCCCGCACCCGCCAGCACCACCAGATCGCCTGCTTTGATCTTGCCTTGTGCCACGCCTAGTTCGAGTGCCAATGCTTGATCGGCGCTCTGCACATGCCCATAATCTTCCAAATAGACGGATTGATCGGCGCTTAGCCCAATTGCCTTCAAAATCTCTAAGTAAAACGAGCGCTTCATGTGCGTAATGCCTAAAAAGCGCACCTCCGAAAGCGTTGCACCGCCTTTTTCAACGGCACTGCGAATGACGCGCACAAAGTTTTCCAAGGAGACAGCGCCGAGCCGTTCTGCCATATAGTCCGGCTGGTTGACCTCTAGCCTGCCGCGTAGATCGCCGTGTTCGGCGGCATCGCCCACTGCGTCGGGCGTGCGGCTGAGCGTCACCGTCTCGGAAAGGCTGCCATCAGTGATGGCGGCAACGCCGATGATGTGGTTCTGCGCGGCATCGCGCTGGAGCAGCAGGGCGGCTGCACCACTGCCAAAGTTATACATGAAGCGCACGCGCTCATTTTGAAAGTTGATCAGGTCGTTCTCGCGGCTGCCTGCCACAATCAGCACATGCTGCAAAGACTCATCTGCTAACATCATGCCGCGTGCCGCTTGCATTGCAATCGGTGCAGCGGCACACAGCGCATACAGATCAAAGGCGTGTGCATTGAGCGCACCAATGTTATGTTGAATCTTGGCGGCGGCGCACCAGACGTTGTGATCTTTGTACTCGCTGCCGTGCGAGATCACAAGGTCTATTTGCCCCGGCTCGATGTTTGCGTGCGCCAACGCACGTAGGGCAGCCTGAGTCGCCATGTAGGAAACGCTCTCTTGTGGGTGGGCGATGTGCCGTTGGCGAATGCCCATTTTTTCGCGCAGCACCGCCTCAGGAATGCCGGTGCGCGGCGCAAGGTCGGCAGCGGTTTCAATCTGCGTGGGAAAATAGGTGCCAATGCCAACGATGCCGACGGAGGGTGTCATAAAGGTCTTTTCCTTGCACTAGGCAGTTCTATTGCTGCCAATTCTAAACGGGAAGGTGCTTTCTGTGCAATTCTTGGGCGTGCAGTGCTGGAGAGGCTGTGCCTGCTACAACCATTCACGTAGCCCGTATTGCTTGCCATGCACTGCGGGCAGCCTAATCGCTCGCCACCACTTCCAAGCTCTGATCAGTGGCGAGCGCTTGCTGCCCACCTACTGTTACCGAGAGTGTGCCAGCAAAGATCAGCGCACAGCCTGCCAAGCCCAGCCAGGTTAGCACTTCGTCAAGGAACAGCACGCCAAATAGCAGCGCAAAAGGCGACTCTAAGGCGAAGATCAGCGCCGCATCGCTTGGTGGCAAAATGCGCTGCGCCCACACTTGCACCATCAAACCGAAGGCAGTTGCTAAAAGCCCGGTGAAGAGTGCCACCAACAGCACCTTGATCGGCAGCGCCACAGGTAGCGGATCGGCGAAAGGGGTTAGGGCTGTGCAAAGCTCAGCATCACAGCCGCGCACCGCCGCCATGATCGGCAGCAAAATGCCGCATAGCACAGCCACCGTCAGCGCTTGCGCGAGCGCCAGAAAGCGCCAATCAGCGCTGTGCGGCATCTTCCCGATGGCAAGGATATGTGCGGCGTAGGCGAAAGCGCAAATGATCGCCAGCACGTCGCCCAGCAGCGTGCCACCCGGCGCGTAGCCAAGCAGCACCATGCCGATCAGCGCCAAGGCACCCCCCAGCAAGACGCGGCGCTCTATAGGCTGGCGCAGCACCACCAAGCCTAAGAACGGCACGAAAACAACATACAAGCCCGTGATGAAGCCCGCCCGTCCGGCGTCCACTGTGCGAAGGGCAAAGGTCTGGAAGATATAGCCTGCGGTGAAGAGCGCACCGGCGCCAATGCCCCATGCCCACTCACGGCGCGTGGGCAGCAGACCGCGCCGCCGAATGGCTATCAGCGCGAAGGGCAGCAGGCACAGGGCAGCAATTGCGAAGCGCAGCGTCAGAAATGCCAATACGGGAAACGCTTGTGTGGCATCCTTGATCATGAAGAAGGTTGATCCCCAAATGGCGGCAACGCTCACCAGTGCGCCATCTGCCAGCCAGCGTTCGCGCTTGCGTTGGCGCAGACGCAGCATCAGCGTGGTACGAAAGGTTTTTGTGGTCATCTTGGCTCTTTATTTGTTTGGGAAGGGCAGTATCTGAGCAACTATTCTAGCACAAGTGGTAATGTTTTTGGTTTGGGAACGCTGCAAAGGGCTGGGATTGGAATGGCATTGATTGATAGAGACACCCTAAATGACCCTTTCTAACCTTTCGATAATTCATTACAATGTAGCGTGACGACTGGAGAAAGACTCTCTATGCTGCTTAGCCTGACCACTACGCACATACCTGCTACGGATCTGGGTTATTTGCTGCACAAAAATCCTGCGCGCTTGCAGACCTTCACGTTAAGTTTTGGCAAAGCGCACGTTTTCTATCCTGAAGCCCATGCCGAACGTTGCACAGCCGTGCTGCTGCTCGACGTGGAGCCAGTTGGCTTGGTGCGGCGGGATAACCGCAGCGCCTTCGCGCTGGAGCAGTACGTCAATGATCGTCCCTATGCAGCCTCCTCATTTTTGAGCGTGGCGATTGCTGAAGTTTATGGCACTGCACTGAATGGTAAGAGCAAAGAGCGCCCTGAACTGGCGGCAGCACCTATCCCTTTAGAGGCGCGTATTACGGCGTTGCCTTGCCGCGAGGGCGAGACGCTGCTGCGCCGCCTGTTTGAGCCACTGGGCTATGCACTCAGCGCTACACCGTATCCGCTGGATAACGCCTTTCCAACTTGGGGGCAGAGCGCCTATTTCACAGTGACCCTGCGCGCCACGCAGACGCTACAGACGTTGCTTGCACACCTCTATGTGTTGATTCCGGTGCTAGACGACGACAAACATTATTTTGTGGGTAGCGATGAGGTGGAAAAACTGCTGCGGCATGGCGAGGGTTGGCTCAGCCAACACCCGGAGCGCACCTTGATCACACGGCGCTATCTGCGCCATTATCGCAGCCTGACCCATCAAGCGTTAAACCGTTTGGTTGCCCCTGAACTGCCTCAGTTAGCTGAGCAACAAGACCAGCCAGCAGCAGAAGAAGACGCAGTTGAACAGACCACCAGTCTGCATCAGCAGCGGCTGGGTGCTGTGCTGGCAGCCTTGAAAAGCAGTGGTGCGCGCCGTGTGCTTGATCTGGGCTGCGGTGAAGGGCGTTTGTTGGCGATGCTGCTGAAAGACCCGCACTTCAGCGAGATTGTGGGTATGGATGTTTCGCACCGCGCCCTAGAAATAGCAGCCGAGCGCCTGAACATCGAGCGCTTGCCCGAAGCAGCACGCAACCGCATTCGTTTGCTGCACAGCTCGCTCATGTACCGCGATCCGCGCTTGCAGGGCTTCGAGGCTGCTGCCGTGGTGGAGGTGATCGAACACCTTGATCCGCCGCGCCTTGCCGCCTTCGAGCGCAGCCTATTCGAGTTTGCCCGCCCAAAAACAATCATCATCACCACACCGAACGTTGAATATAACGTTATGTGGGAAAGCCTGCCCGCCGGCAACTTCCGCCACAAAGATCATCGCTTTGAATGGACTCGGCATGAATTTCAGACGTGGGCGCAGCGCATTTGCCAGCGCTTTGGCTATCGCGTGCGCTTTCTGCCCATCGGTGAGGTAGATGCGACGGTTGGCGCACCTAGCCAAATGGGCATTTTTTCAATAGACGGGTGATCAAGGATCAAGCCTGAGCGCGCACGCACACCACTTGGATCGGGTGGCTGAGCGTTACGCCCTGAGAGGATATTTCTAAGATGAGGATCACGGTTCCCAACTTTGCGTTGGTCGTGCTGATTGGTGTTTCAGGGAGTGGGAAATCTACCTTTGCACGCAGGCATTTTTTGCCAACAGAGGTTATCTCATCAGATTTTTGCCGTGGCTTGGTGTCGGATGATGAAAACTCACAAGAGGCTACCGGTGATGCCTTCGAGGTGTTGCATTTCATTGCTGCCAAGCGCCTTGCCCGCATGAGGCTGACCGTCATAGATGCCACGAATGTACAACTTGAGGCGCGCAAGCCACTCATCAAGCTAGCGCGCCAATACCATGCACTGCCCATCGCCATTGTGCTAGACCTGCCTGAGCAGCTTGCCGTCACCCGAAATACACAGCGCCCTGATCGCACCTTTGGCGCACACGTCATTCGACGGCAACAGCAAGCGCTAAAGCGCAGCATCAATCAGCTAGAGCGTGAGGGCTTCCGCCGTGTGTTCATTCTGCATAGCGAAGAGGAGGTAAATCAGGTGCAGTTTGCACGGGAGCCGCTGTGGAATGACCTCAAGCACGAACACGGTCCGTTCGACATCATCGGTGACGTGCATGGCTGCTACGATGAGTTGGTCGCTCTGCTGGGGAAGCTCGGCTATCAGGTGGATGCTGCCAACGCACGTGCGCTGCCACCTGAAGGGCGCAAGGCGATCTTTCTGGGCGATTTGGTTGATCGCGGCAATAAGATTCCGCAAGTTCTGCGCTTGGTGATGCATATGGTTGCTGAGGGCAATGCCCTGTGCGTACCCGGCAACCATGATGTGAAATTGCTTAAAAAGCTGCGCGGCAGGGATGTGCGTATTACGCACGGCTTGGCTGCTTCACTGGAGCAGCTTGAGGCAGAGCCACCCGAATTTCGCCAGCAGGTTGCCCAATTCATCGACTCGCTCATTAGCCATTATGTGCTGGACGATGGAAAACTGGTAGTGGCGCACGCCGGCATGAAAGAGAGCCTTATAGGGCGCGCTTCTGCCACCGTGCGTGATTTTGCCCTGTATGGTGAGACGACGGGCGAAACAGATGCGTTTGGGTTACCCGTTCGGCACAACTGGGCGGCTGAATATCGCGGCGCGGCAATGGTTGTGTATGGGCATACCCCTGTGCCACAGGCAGAGTGGTTAAACCGCACCATCAACATTGATACAGGCTGTGTGTTTGGTGGCGCGCTGACGGCACTGCGTTACCCTGAACGAGAACTGGTTGCTGTGCCAGCGCGCCACACCTACGCAGAAGCCAGCCGCCCATTCCTGACGGAAACGCCGCCTGCGCTACTGAGCGCCCAACACCAACACGACGCTACACTCGATATCAGCGATGTGCTGGCGCTCGATGAAAGCCTTGGCAAGCGCCTGATCAACACACGCTTGCAACACAACATCCAAATCCATGCAGAGAATGCCGCTGCCGCCCTAGAGGTAATCAGCCGTTTTGCCGTCAACCCTAAGTGGTTGGTCTATCTGCCACCAACCATGTCGCCCGTGGAGACCAGCAAGCTGCCCGATCTGCTAGAACACCCTAACGAGGCATTTGGCTATTTTCGGAATAATGGGGTGCCGCGGGTGGTCTGCCAAGAAAAACATATGGGATCGCGGGCAGTTGTGGTGCTGTGCCGCGATGAAGCAACCGCACGCAAGCGCTTTGGTGTGGCAGGCGAAGGCATTGGCAGTGTCTACACGCGCACGGGGCGGCGCTTCTTTAACGATGTTGCCCTAGAAGCCGCCTTTTTGGATCACCTGCGTGAAGCAGCCACGCACGCCGATCTGTGGGGAACCCTTGCCAGCCATTGGCTGGTGCTAGATTGTGAGCTGATGCCGTGGTCGGCAAAAGCACAAGAATTGCTGCGGACGCAATATGCGGCTGTTGGCACGGCAGCGCACCACGCCCTCAGCGAGGCACTGCACGCCTTACAGCCCGTTGCTGAACGTGATGCCGATGCCGCGGCGCTCCTGAAGCACTACCAAGCACGGCACAGCATGGTCAGGCAGTATATTGCTGCCTACCAACGTTACTGCTGGGCGGTGAACAGCCTTGCCGATCTGCGCCTTGCGCCTTTTCACTTGCTGGCAAGCGAAGGTGTGGTGCATGTGGATAAAACGCACCAATGGCATCTGCAAACCCTAGCGGGGCTTAGCACAAGCGGGGCTCCAATTGTTCAGCCCACGGCTTACCGCGTCGTTGAAGTGACGGACGAGGCGAGCCTTGCCGAAGGCACACAGTGGTGGCAGGCGCTGACCGATCAGGGCGGTGAGGGCATGGTGGTGAAGCCTTCAGCCTTCATTGCACGCGGCAAACGCGGCGTGTTGCAGCCGGCGCTCAAAGTGCGCGGGCGGGAGTACCTTCGCATCATCTATGGTGCGGAATACACCGCACCTGATCAAATCGAGAAATTGCGTCGGCGCGCCTTAGCAGCCAAGCGTTCGTTGGCGCTGCGCGAGTTTGCGCTCGGTATCGAGGCGTTGGAGCGTTTCGTGCGCTACGAACCGTTGCGCCGTGTGCATGAGTGTGTGTTCGGCGTGCTTGCACTAGAGAGCGAACCCGTTGATCCACGCTTGTGAGCAGGTTCGAATCGCTCTCCCTCCGCACCAGCAGCATAGGGGCAGGGTCTGCTGCCCCTGTTGCCTCTGCACGATTGCACCACTCACCAAGCTGATCATCCTTAGCCGCGCAACAGGCACGGGCGGGTTGTCGCACAGAGCAGGAACGGATAAGATCAGGCTGGATCGGAATGCTGAGGTAATTGCGACGCATGAGCTATTTTTCAACGCCCTTAAAAGGGCTGCAAGCGGCTGCCAACCGCGTCATGAACGCCCTGTCAGCCCTTGTGCAGCGCCTTGCTGCACCCAACACGCTGCCAACGGCTGAGCCTATTCAGCTTGATTTCACCGTGAATGTGCTGCGCCCTGACGATCTGTTTGTGGCGACGCTTGGCTTTGCCAACTTGCGCCTGATCAAGGGCAACCTGACCGCCTTGCCGCGTTTGGTGGCGCTGCGCGAGGCACCTTCTTACATCGTCCTCTACTTGCCGCCGCAGAGCATTGGTGAGCAAGACGGCAAACGGCTTGCCAAACCGAGCGTGCTGGTTTACCAGTTGAAGCCTGAGGCGCTGCCCTTAGAGTATACGTTAGCGCGCCTATTGGAGGCGTGCGGGCAGGCACACCTGATTGTTTCGGCGGGGCTTGCCGCACCACTCGGACACGCCGCACGGCGAGATCGAATTCATCTAGAGGTGCAAGAGGGCATTTTTACTGCCATTGAAGCGCCTTACCGCTTGGTGCTTTCGCCCATCGCTGAGGCAGCCTTCACCCCGATTGCCCTACCCCAACCCGACCGTGCCACCGGACGCACACCCGTTTGGCATATGCACCTTGCCCACACGGCTGCCCGTGCGGTTTGGTCGGCAGATTTGGCGGCGCCACAAGGCGAAGCGGGCAAGCAGCGCGCCATTCTTGCCCGCCAAACGGCTGATCAGCGCAGCATGCCACCCGGCCTTGAAAACCCAACCCTGAATGTGGAGGTGCTAACGCTCAGCGCGCTCGGCGCAACCTTTGACCTCACCTTTGCGCCCTCAAACGCTGCGCGGCTCGGTTTAAGCCCAGCCGGCTGGGCAGCGCACGGCGCACAAGGGCGCACTGCTGCCCAAATCAGTGGTGAGCGCGGCTATTTGCTGCCCTTTGGTCATGCGGCGGTGTTGGTGGAAGGCTCGCAGCGCCGCTTCACCGATCAGGCTGCCGCGCTGGTCGCAGGGCGTTATATTGCCGTGCAGCAGCCCGAACGCACCTTCAATCGCCGTGATTTGCCCTTCAAGGCAATCCGCATCGTAACGCCCTACACGCCTGACCTTGCCGATCCACGCGATCATGAGGCAGTGCGCCTTGCCGATCAGGGTGAGCGCGCCTTCTGGATCAAGCTGCCTGCTGAGGGTGACCTTGCCAGTTATCACTTCCAGCTCGAGGCGGTTGATCATGCAGACCGCGTCGTTCGCTTTAGCGCGCCATTGGTCTTTGTGGCAGAGGTGCTCACCGATCCTGCCAGCGGTGCGCTGACAGGCATCAAGCGCGTCATTGAGGCATATAACAACGCGGTGCAGCCTTTAGCGCTCCACGCCCAGCCAATTGCTTTTGCGCCAAGCCGCACCGAAGGGGATACCACACTCTACGCACACACGCTGACGCTTGGTGCAGCCTTTGCCCTTGAAGCGCCTTATTTCCAGCCAAGCCTAGTGGCGGCAAGCGTAACGCTGCCAGCACTGCGCGCCTTCGGCGTGGCGGATTCCGAGCCGCAGCGCCTTGTGTGGGAAGACAGCTACGCCACGCAACCTGATCCCGAACAGTTCGGGAATGCGAGTGAAGTCTTTGCCCGCTTGGTAGACCCACTCCCGATCCGCTTTGCGCCCAGCCAGTTTGGCGGCATCACAGCGCTTGAGATGGTGGTCGAAGGCATCTCACGGCGCTACGGTGCAGTGGGTGACCTGAAAAATCTGCGGGATGGCTTGTTTTTGCCCGCCCAACTGCTCGAACATGCAACCCTTTTGGGAAACATTCCGATAAAGTCACTTATCAGCACAATTGCTGCTGACCAAGCCTTGAATGCCGCTGCTATCCCCACTTTGACGGCAGGCGCCCACAGCGTTCGCTACCGTTGGCACGCCGAACGCGCTCATCTGCGAGAGACGGGCTTTTTCATGCCCGCCGAAAAGGGCAGCCTGCACTTGGCGCTGGATAGCGGCGATGCTTACCGCGTCCGTGCCGCCTTAGAAGATTTCCGCCTGCTGACGCCTGACAACTTACTGACTCTGGCGTTTAAGCGCGTGGCAGCCGTTGAGCGTGGCGGCGTAGCCTACCGTGCGGATATACACCTTGAATACGCGCACCTGCGCGGCGTGCTGGCGCTGTTGCAGCCCGCCCTTAGCGCCCTAATTCCCGAAGGCTTCAGCCGCTTTGGCAGCCAAACCTACACCGCCAGTCACCTCGCTGTGGACTACACACAGGCTTTGCCTAGCGTGTTGCTTGGCTTCAGCCACACGCACAGCCTGCCAATGCGCGCCGCTTTGCGCCTGCCGATGGATAGCGCGCCACTCTTGTTGAGCGTGACGGTTGGCACGCCAACAAGCGACAATTACAGCCACGTCGAGATGGATTCTGGTGGCGTTCGCAACGCGGAGGCTGCCGCCACTTTCAGCGCACCGATGACCTTCGATCTGGGTGAAACAACCGCCACCAGCAGCGCCTACGGTGCGGTCGCGCTCAGCTATCAGCGCGGCACGCCCGCCACATTTTTCGGTGTTGTGCGCGGCTATGGCATGTTGAGGGCGCTTGGCATTGTGCGGCTCAGCACAACTTTCGTTTTGCCAATAAGCTACTATGCTGCTGCCAGCAAGCCGCTTGGTTCGGCAACCTTGCACCTAAACCCGACGCTCGCCTTCTTTGAGCGCGGCGTGCGTTTGCCGCTGCACCGCACTCTGAGCGGCACCTATCCCAGTGATGAAGAGTGGTCTGCTTATGCAGCCGCCTTTGCCGATGATGACGCCACAACGGAGGCTTAACCGCGTATGAACGCACAAACTTTGATCTTCACTGCCTTGCCGAACGGCATCGCGGCAGATAAATTGCGCCTTTCGGTTTATATTGCGCCGCGCTTGTGGACTCAAGATGGCACGGTGCGGTCGCTCTCGCTAGAGCAGTTTCCCGATTTCTGGGATTTTCCCGCCCAAGTGGAAGGCATGACCTTCACCGTCCAGTTTGAGAACGGCGCTGCCTTCAGCGATCTGAAACGGGCGAATACGGATGCCTTGCGCGCTGATATGTGGCAAGTGCTGTTCAAACAACCGCCCTACGTGGAAGACTTCCCGTACTTTGCGCCCTATCAGTTTGAGGCGCTTGCCAACGCACCCTTTGAACGGCTGCCCATCAGCGCGCTGGGTGCTGTGCTGCGGCAAACGTTCCAACAGGGCGGGCAGATCGCTGATCACGACGCGGAAGGCGCCCTTGAGAAATTGCAGGCGGCACTGGCTGCTGAAAGCACACTCACCAAAGCTGATTTAGCAACCCTCCTAGACTTTCATCAGGTGCTTGCCCTGCTGGGCAGTTTTCCTGAATTGCTGCGTGCGCTCGGCTTGGTGGTTGATCTGGAAGTGCCGCTGACTGCCGCGATTCCGCGTGCGGCGGCTGCCACCGAAGGCGTTAGTGTGCAGGTGTTAGCGCATTGGACGCCAAAACTTGCCAACACGCATAACTACAGCCCGCGCACCCATTACATCCTGAACGACGCGCACTTCATCGCCGCGCCGCGCCCTGAGTCTTATTTGCGGCATGGGCTGTTCCGCCTTGACAACTCGGCGCGCTTTGCCGTACAGCAGGTGGATGTGGTCAGTGCGGCACTGCACGCCCTGCACAGCAGCACATTGCCACCACTGCGGACGGTTGGTTTGGCAGTCCTTCAGCGCGATCTACCCGAACAACTCCAAGCAAGCGCTCGCCACGCTGAGGCGCTGAACAGCGCCTTGCAGGCGAATAGCGCGCCAACGGCTGCACTCTATGCTGAGGATGTGCTGCGCGGCTTCCGCCTTGATGTGTGGGATGAGTCCTCCAAGCGCTGGCACAGCACCCATCAGCGGCGTAGTGCTTTCGATTTCATCGGTACGAGCGGCGCAAAAATCCGCGTGACCGATGAACAAATCAGCGAAGGCTTTGCCCAAGTCAGCCTGCGTGAGGCGGCAGATGGCAAAGGTCTGGTTGCCGACGAAATGCTTCTGGTCTGGGATGGCTGGAGTTTGAGCGCGCCGCGCCCAAGCAAGGCATCGAACCATCAGGATGAATCCAATGCGGCAAACGGCGATCTGCTGACGCCCTTCGGCATAGCGGCGCACTTTAGCGCTGCGCCGCGCACCTTACCACGCTTGCGCTTTGGCAGAAGCTATCGGCTGCGGCTGCGCGCCGTGGATTTAGCGGGCAACAGCGTTTTTATGCCCAACACAGCCGAGTTTCAGCAAACGCAGGCGGAATGCAGCGCGCCGATCACCTTTCAGCGCCACGCGCCGATTGCCCCGCCGATTGTGCTGCCGCGCAGCGTGCCTGCTTATGGCGAATCGCTGGAGACGTTGGTCGTCCGCAGCGGCGCAGGCAGCGATCACGATACAGCACGTAGTGAACGGCATTTTGCACCGCCGCCGCTCGATCTGCTTCACGCCGAATGGTACGGTGCCTTCGACGGCAAAACGTCTGAAGAGGCACAAGCATTGCGCGAACGGGCGCTCAGAGTGGTTGGCGAACAGCCGCCAGAGTCTGCTGTGTTGATGTCCGAGGTGGACTTCATGCCGTTCTACCAACCCGATGCGCTCGGACGTAAGGTTGCCTTCGATGGGCTGCGCCAAGAAGAAGGCTTCTGGCTGATGCCCGAACTGGATTTCACGCCGTTTTATCTGCCCGATGCGCTAGGGCGCGGCGTCGTTTTCTATGGCTTGCCCGGCGTGCCAGAAGGTGAGCCGTTCCGTGTGCCGTTTGAAGGCAGCTATCCCGACTTGTTGCCGTTCCGCCTGCGCCTTGTCGCCATCGGCGCGCACGAGACACCCCAGCCGCCGCAGTATGGCGTGCGTATTCCGAACGCCTCTGCCCTGCTCACAGTGCAACTTCGCCCCGGGGAAGTGCGGCAAGTGCGCTATGCCACCTACGCCGATGAAGCAGCCCTTCAAGCGCACGGCTTGCGTGCATGGCTGAACGAAACAGCCGATCCGACGCCGATCCTAACACCTTTCCGCAGCCTGACGCTCATCCATGCTGCCGCGCAGCCGCTCGCTGCACCGCAGATCACGGCACTGAGTGCGGCGCGAACCTATGGTGATACGGCGGTGCGCTTAAGCGGCACTGCCACGCTGCACGCCGCCAGCACGGGCAAGCTCGATCTGCTCGCCACATGGACAGAACCACACGATGATCCCGTGCATCCCTTCGACGCTGCCAAGCAGCGCAGTGCGATCTTCGGTGCGCTGCCCGTCGCCACGGATCAGGATTCGTTCAGCTTTGCTGATGTGTTGCAGCACTTTGGCGATACCAAATACCGCGAAGTGACCTATACGCCCATTGCGGCCACTCGGTTCAACACCCACTTTGATCCCGCGCTTTTTGCAGATGATGCTACGCTTGAAAGTGTGCGCCCAACCGCCGAAGAACGTAAACAAGGCATCGGCGAGAAGCAGATCGCCATTTTGAACAGCGCCCGCCCGTTGCCGCCGCAGATTGCCTACATCGTGCCGAGCTTTGGCTGGCAGGCTGCCAAGCACATACCAAACGCTGATGGCAGCGCACAGGTAGCCCTTATGCGGCAAGGCGGCAGCCTCCGCATTTACCTGAAGCGTCCGTGGTTCAGCAGCGGCGCAGGCGAGATGCTTGGCGTGGTCTTTCGCCGTGCGCCTTTCGCCGAAATACCTGCTGCTATGCGCGCCTACCTGACGCAGTGGGGCAGTGATCCGCTGTGGGAGAGCAATGCACCCGTTGCGCTGGCAAGCGCCGAGAACTTCCTAAACGCTGCGCCGCATTTTGGCGTAACGCTGGCAGAGGGTGGCGATCAATCTAATCTAATCGGCGTGGCGCCATATCCCGTCAGCTATGATGCAGAGCGCAGCTTGTGGTATGCCGATGTGACGCTGAACGTCGGCGCTGCCTACTTCCCATTCGTGCGTTTGGCGCTGGCGCGCTACCAACCCAATAGCATCGCAGACGCGCACCTTTCGCCCGTTGTTCTGAGCGATTTTGCCCAACTGCCACCAGATCGGACATTGCAACTCACCTTCAGCGCCGATAAGCAGCAGATCGCCCTTGCCCTTGAAGGCATCAGCTACCGCCCGAACGCAGAGACGCCGCGCCGCCTGATCGAGGCGCGCCTTGAGCGTAAACGCACAGATATGACGGGCGATCTGGCGTGGGAGCCAGCCGCTTTCGTGGCAACCGAGACGGAACACACCGAGTCGGTATGGCGTGGTGCGCTCACGCTGAGTGAGCCTTACCGCACCGATACCTTCCGCCTCGTCCTGACTGAAGCCGAACCGCTGCCCTACGACGCCACCAACGGGGAAGGGCTGATCAGCGTGGGGCGCACTGTCTCCGCCTATCTCTGGACGTTTTAGCAGGCGGGCTTGAACAATTAGCAACAGGAGCAGCCGATCAGGATGAGCGTGAGCTACTACGGCACACTGACAGGCAAAAAAGAACGTTTGTGGCTGCCGCTTGGCTATGGCAACGCGGCAAAGTATGGCATTGGCGCAAAGGCAGCACTGCTGGACGTGGCGCGGCGCTATGGGCTGCCTGTGCCACCCGGCATCGTGCTGGTGGATGAGGCATGGCGGCGTGCGCTGGGTAGTGGCTTGGTGCGCCGCAGCGATAGCGGTGCGGTCAGCGCGCCCGATCCATCTCGCCTGATCTTCTCCATCGGCTTCCCAAACTTTGAGTGGGAGCTGCCCGGCCCGTTTGCGGTGCGCGCAGCCTTTTCAGCAGAGGACGGTGCATCCGAGCCTATGGCGGGCTATTTCACCTCGCGTCTGAACGTGGATGCCCGCGATCCTGCTCAGCTTGCCGAAGCGCTGTGCGCCGTCTGGGAATCGGCAGTACGCTACGCTGAAAAGCACGGCGAACTGCGCCGTGACGTGCTGCTGCTGCGGATGGTAGACGCCAAACACAGCGGCGTTGCCTTCACCGAACACGCCCACGCCGATGATTGGGTCAGTTTTACTGAAGGCTTAGCGGATAAGCTAGCCAGTGGCGCGGTGGCGGGCGAGGCGCTCAGTTTGCCTAAGCTGCGGCGCAGCGAAAAGCCCGATAGCCATCTGCCGCCTTGGGCGGGGCGTTTGCAAGGGCTGCTGCGCGCTGTACGGCGCATCTTCAGCCACAAGGGCAGTGGGCGTGATTGGGAGATCGAGTGGGTAGACGACGGCACGACCTGCTGGCTGATCCAAATTCGCCCGCTTACGCGCCCGACGCGCCGTAACGAGATGTTCACCATCGCCAACCATAAAGAGATTCTGCCGCCGCTGCCCTCCATCTTCATGACCAGCCTTATTGCTGCTTGTGCGGATCGCCTCTTTGCCTACTATCGCCGCTTCGACCGCGATTTGCCTGAAAACCGCCCGTTTATCGAGGTCTTTAACGGACGTCCCTACATCAACCTCTCGCTGATAGTTGAGATGATGCGGACATTCGGCTTGCCTTCCAAATTGGTGACCGATTCCATCGGTGGTGAGGCTGGGCGTGATTATCCCGCCAACCTGCGCCAGATGCTGCGGAAGATCATCCCGTTGCTGCACTTGGGCATGGCGCAGCTTTTTGCAGCGCGTGCCGCCCGCCGCACGTGGCAGACCATACTTAAGCAGAGCGCCCAGCCTTTCGAGACTTTTGAGCAAACAATCCGCACCGCACAAGAGACCTACACGCAGTTGGTGATGGGCATGTTCTCGCTGACGGCAGCCATCAGCCTGCCCATCCTGATCATGCGGCGGCTGGGCGTTTTGGCAGAACACAGTGCGCGCAGCCGCAGCATTACTACCGAACTCTACACTGATCTAGCGCCGCTGCGTGAAAGGGCGGCGCAAAATAGCCCCGTGCGCGAGGCGCTCCAGCGCGGCGAACTACCCGATGATGATCAGTTCCGCGCCGCGTGGCAGGCATACATCGCCAAGCACGGGCAGCGCGGCATCTACGAGGGCGATCTGGCGCGCCCGCGCTTTCACGAGCAACCTGCGCCGCTGTTCAGCGCCATCCTTGCGCCGCCCATACACACCCAACCGCTGCGCCGCACCCTCAAAGGGCTGTTGACGCTGCCGCTGGCGTGGCAGGCAAACCGCACGGTGCGCGCCCGCGAACTGCTGCACTACCACGCTATGACCGCCTTTGATAGGCTGCGTGCCGCTGTGTTGCACCTTGCTGCGGCTGCCGCCGAGCGCGGACAACTGCCTACCGCTGAGTCGATCTGGGAACTGACCATTGAGGAAGTTGTGCTGCTTGATGGCGGCTGGCAGCCCGATTCGGTCTTTTTTGCTGAGCGTATTGCCGAGATCGCACGCCTAAAAATGTTGCCCGTGCCGAACTTGCTGCACCGCTTCGACGATCTGGAGCGCGATCCGCCGCCTGAGGCGCGGACGCCGCACTTGCGCGGCATCAGCCTGACGGCGGGCGAAGTTTCTGGGCGGGCGTGGGTGCTGCAAGAGCCTTCTCAGACGCCACCGCCCTTCGACGCGCCGATCATCCTAGTGGCGCGCTCGATAGATATCGGGTGGATGCCGACCTTTGTCCATGTGCAGGGCGTGGTGGTCGAAACCGGCGGCGATCTGTCGCACGGCGCGATCCTCTTGCGCGAAATTGGGCTGCCCGCCGTGACCAACGTCCGCGCTGCCACACGGCATATCCAAAACGGCGATTGGCTGCACCTCAAAGCGGATCGCGGTCTGGTGGGTCTCGAATCGGCACAGCCAACAGCCGATGAGCAAGGCTGAACGGGCAAAAGTTTAGTTTGTGAGTCTGCACAAGCGGATTGCCCGATCCTTCAGAAGGCATTTCAAAAATAATTAACGGTAATTTTGAGAGGAACACATCTCGAGATCACCACATTATAGGGTGTCCATAGCGCTACCTACAAGCGAAACGCAAACTGATACGCATTGAAACAGGCTCAAGTTTGCAAGGTCATACCAGCCATACACATCTCTTTTTCTTTACAAAATTCATAAAACACACGCCGTTTATAGCCATGAACAGATGGTTTAGCTACAGGTTCTTTACAATTTTTTCATAAACAATTGCTTGACATCTATAAACATTACAAACCATAATGTGCTATACGCTTAGGTGATCACCACCACATAGGAGGAGTTTTCCGTGAAGAACCTTAAACGTAGTTTGTTAGTTCTAGCTGCTCTCATGCTTACTTTTACAGGCGCCGTGGATGTGAAACCTGCCGCCGCCGCTGCGCAAGCAAACTTTAGCGTCACCTGCTCGACTGTGATCTTACGCATTACAGGCGCACCAGCTGGCGCACGCTATGATTTGTTCGTCTTTGTTGCCGATATAGGCTTTATTGATCTTGTGCCATCTCAGACAGTGGACGCTAACGGTAACCTGACGCTCTCCATGGATTTCCCAGAAGTGCCAGATGGCACGCTCATCTATGCCGATACGTGGCAGTACAGCCCACTCATTCCCATCTTTGCTTCAATCTCCAAGAATTGCGGCTTCGAGGGCTTCCCGACCCCGGCGGGCTTTGTGTTGGCAGAGATCACCTGCGATGTGACCGTCTTCCAACTGCCCAACCCAGATTTCCCAACTTCGGCGAAACTGAAGAACGGGCAGACGTGGTTTGCGAATCCCAAGTCTGTGCCAGCCCAGATCAGCACTTTCTACAATGAATGGACAGAAGTGCATGTGGCGGGTCCCCGCACAGGCTATATCCCAACGGTCTGCGTGAAGTTCATCACCGGACGCTAATCCGCTAGGTCAAAACGCGCACATGATGCGGGCGGCTCTTTGTAGAGCCGCCCACATTGTTTTACCCACTAGCGCCACGGCGCGTGCGAGAGGTATTTGTAGGCGGAGTCGGGGAAGATGGTGACGATCACGCCTGATTCTTCGCGGGCAGCCAGCGCCTCTGCCACTTGCAGCGCGCCGACCACCGCCGCCGCGGCACTAATGCCCACCAACACGCCTTCTTCTTTTGCCAAGCGGCGCGCCATCGCGTAGGTCTCATCGGTGCTGATGCCAAGCTGCCGATCTGCGAGGGTTGGCTCGTAAATGCCCGGCTGGATAGCTGTCTCCATGTGCTTTAAGCCTTCCAACCCGTGAAAAGGCGAGTCGGGCTGCACAGCGATGACCTGCACGGCTGGGTTGAAGTCCTTCAGGCGGCGGCTCGTCCCCATAAAGGTACCCGTTGTGCCTAGCCCGGCGATGAAGTGCGTGACTCTGCCGTCGGTCTGCTGCCAAATCTCGACGGCGGTGCTGTGGTAGTGTGCCTGCCAGTTGGCGGGATTGTTATATTGATCGCCGTAGAAGTAGCGCTCAGGCTCACGGGCAACTAATGCGCGCACGGCACGGATGGCGCCATCAGAGCCTTCCAGCGGATCGGTCAGCACCAACTCTGCACCGTAAGCGTTCAGGATGGCAAGGCGCTCTGGGCTGGCGTTGGCAGGCACAAAGAGCTTCACATGAATGCCGCGCAGCGCACCCAGCATCGCGTAGGCGATGCCAGTGTTGCCGCTGGTGCTGTCTACCAACGTCATGCCGCGCCGCAGCTTGCCTTCACGCTCTGCGGTGCGGATGATGTTTAAGGCGGCACGATCTTTCACACTGCCGCCGGGATTTGTCCATTCGGCTTTCGCATAAATGCCGATGTTTGGTGGCAAGTGTGCCGTTATGTGCTGCAAATGCAGCAGCGGTGTATTGCCGATCAACGATTCAAGATCGGTGCTGCGTGTGTTAACATTTGGAAAAGCCTGCACAGCCATTCGGATCATTCTCCGTTGTTTCTCATCTTCTGCGTGCCTCGGACAAACAAAAAGCGCACACCAAGCCATAGACACAAAAAAACACCGCACGTCCTTTCGGAATGCCAAATAAGCTGCCCGCCTGCGGGCGCTTATTCAGGGACGTTCGGCGCTTCAAATGTCGGCTGGTGTGCGCTGCCTAGCTTAAACGGCTAGGGAAAACGCTCAGTTCAGCGTGCCTTGAAGCAAAGCCTTACGCCCCTGCTTCAGACACAAGCAAACCTGCTGAATCATATTGGTCTCAACCCTTTAGTTACTAAGGTTTAGAGAGACAGTCATAAGCGAATCTTACACGAGTTGGTGGTGAATGTCAAACGTGGGGAGTTCCGCCGCTGCTGACTGGCACGCTCACGGTGTAGGGCAGCGTCCTTGAAGCGTTGGGCAAGCGTCGCTTGTGAAGCTGCCCAAGGATGCGGTATGGTAGTAGGCAACCCGTACCTGAACAGGATCGCCCTATGACCACAGAGAACACCCGCGCGCCATCCGCGGGCAAGATTGCACGTTCTGCCGTCGTCGTGATAGGCATTCTCGCCTTTGGCAAACTCTTTAGCCTCTCTGAGAAGTGGATCGGCTTGGATCGCTTTGGCGTCGGCGTGGATTGGGATACCTTCGCGGCTGCCAACCAATTGCCCGAACAACTCTATAACCTGATCGGCGGTGGCGCGCTTGCCTTCGCCTTCATCCCAATTTTTAGCGGGATGTTGGCGCGTGGCAACCGCGATCAGGCGTGGAAATTGGCTGCCAATGTGCTGAATACGATCTTTTTGGCGGCGCTTTTGCTCAGCACTGTGGTCTTTATTTTTGCGCCGCAGCTCATCAGCACCCTGATCGCGCCCGGCTTTGCCGCACCTTTTGCACCAAGCCAAGCCCTTGATGATCCACTCAGCGGCGAGTTGTTCCTCTACATAGCGCGCCCTGACTTGGTGATGCAAACTGCCAACCTGATGCGAATCTTGCTGCTCAGCCTGATGATCTTCTCGGTGAGTGGCTTGTGCAGCGGCATTCTGCACACCCATCAGCATTTTGTGGCGCCT
This sequence comes from Anaerolineae bacterium, assembly GCA_034436355.1. GTDB lineage: Bacteria > Chloroflexota > Anaerolineae > Aggregatilineales > UBA2796 > CP2-2F. The sequence goes on along the minus strand of DAOTVQ010000017.1, from coordinate 46,700 downwards.
GCCGTTGCGCCAATCATGTATGACGTGGGCAATTTGCTTGGCGTCGCCTTCCTTGCGCGCTTCTTCGGCATTTATGGCGCGGCAATCGGCGCGGTGATCGGTGCAGCGCTGCATTTGGGCATTCAGATACCGGCGCTCATCCGTGTGCGGGCGCGCTGGCTGCCCTACCTGAACTGGCGTAACGCCGAATTGCGCGAGGTCATCCGCCTGATGATTCCGCGTGCGCTTGGCTTAGGGCTTGCCAATGTGGATTTGCTGATCGCCTACAACATCGCCTCTACCTTTGAGTCTGGCTCAGTGTCTGCCTTCAATCGCGGCTGGACGCTGATGCAGCTTCCCCAAACGCTGATCGGCACAGCGATGGGCATTGTCATCTTCCCAACGCTTGCCGCGCTCAGCGCCAATGGTGATCTAAACGGGAAACGGGCTGCCATGTCTGGCGCGCTGCGCTTTGTGCTGATTGCCTCGATCCCTGCTGCTTTGATGATGGTGGTGGCAGGGCGACCATTGGTGGCAATTTTAGAGGGCGGCGCCTTTGATCCTGCCAGTGCAGATCGTGTTTTTGCGGTTTTGCAGATGTTTGCGCTGGGCATCCTGACGTGGAGCGCACTAGAGATTGTGGCGCGCAGCTTCTACGCTGATAAAGATATGATCACGCCGTTGATCTCGGCGGCAATCGAAACGGCGCTGTTCCTTGTGCTGGCGCTTATCCTGACGCAGCCGCTGCGGACGGCGGGCTTGGCGTTGGCAAACAGCATCGCGGTTGGCGTCCAAGTCTCGATTTTAGTCGTGGTGCTGCGGCGGCGCTGGCAAGGCATGGATGAGGGCGCGCTGCTCAAGAGCATCCTGAAGGCGTGCATCGGCTCAGCGGTGATGGTTGCCGCAATGCTGGCAGCCGCGCCGATCATCGAATCGGTGGCGCTGCCCTTTGATCGGCGCTTGGTGCTGTTGGTGCAGGCGGGCGCCCAAATCGGGATCGGCGGTGTGGTGTATTTAGGCATGATGGTGCTGCTGCGGACGGAAGAAGTCTTGCAACTGCCGCGTCTGATCTTGGCGCGGCGGCGCATTCAAACAGTGGGTGATTAGGGCATGGGCTGAAAAGAGTATGCCGAAGCGCCTTTTCAAGCGGGCTGCCTTGCTAGGCACCTTAGTTGTGTTGTTGGTCGGGCTGACGGTCGGTGTGGCACGTGCCACGCAGCGTGAGTATGCCTGCTTGCGCTTTTACTACAATGCGCGCCAACACTGGGTGATGGATTTGAACAGCGGCGTTTACATGCATGATCGGCGGGTGACTGGCTCACCACTGGATATTCGGCGCGGTGCAGTCTCGCCCGATGGCACACACATTGCTTATGTTAATCAGGCGCACACCGGGCGCTACAGCCTCTATGTGCAGCCCAACGATCTGCCGCCCAGCCAGAATGCGCCTTCCTTCTGCAACGATTTGATGACGTGCTGGCGCTCACAGCCGCCGCGTACAGGCGCGCAGCGCTTGCAGCTCAGCACACCCGTTATCGGCATGGGCTGGGCGCCGCACAGCGATCTGCTCGGCTATGTCTGGCTCGTCCGCAGCGGCGTGATCAAAGCGGCTGCCAACACGCCCGACGGCGCGCTGATCGCTGAGCAGGCAGTGGTTGGCGATTACCTGCACTTTCACGGCTGGGCGGAAGCAGGGCGCTATGTGCTATTCAGCACGCAGGATAACCTATTCCGCCTGACGCTGCATTTTTGGTCGCCGCGTGAGGATGCCATTCATAGCTATACAATCGGTGCGGTGCGCGGTGTACCGCCCTACATCGCCTTTGCAGTTGCGCCACAGGTTGGGCGTGCGGCTGCCATCGTCGCGGATGCAAGCGGTGTGCCAAGCCTGTATGTCATCTCGGCGGAGGGCGGCATTGAGCGCCGCGAGACCTTGCCGCCACATATTGATTGGCGCTTTAATTGGTCACCAACGGGCGAAGCGGTTGGTATCTACCACTTTGATCCGCCCTACTGGCATTTCAGCATATATACAGTGGCAGGCGAGACGCACCGCACCATCGGCGGCGTAACGACCGGCGGCGACCTGATGCTGCGCGATGGCTTGCGCGCTTTCTATTGGGCAGCCGATGGCGAATCGGTGGCGTTTGTGCAGCGCAATCGGGATGGCACAGGCGAATTGATGCGCTACAGGCTGGCAGATCGGCAGCTTATGCCCATCCGAGAGGCAGTCACAGCTGCTTATGAAAGCCATCAGCGCGGGCAAGTTGCGCTGGTGCGTCAGGTTGGGGCGCGCATGGCGCTAGAAGTGCTGGACGTGGCAAGCGGCGCACACACGCACCTCACAACGCATGAGCAGTTCCGAGAAGTGCTGTGGCTGCGCGGCGCGCAGGCGCTCAGCTATGTTGCGCAGGAAGGCGGCGTCTTTGTGATCGGTCATGTAGACGTGATCAGCGGCACGCAACAAACCTTGATCCGCGCTGAGCGCCTTTACGAAATGCTGCGCCAAGAGCCTGCCACTGGCTGGCTGACGCTGTGGTGGCGCGCCCAAGATGGGCAAACCTACCTTGATGGCTACATGCCGAACGGCGACCGCACCTACCGCTATCGGCTGCTCTCAGGGCGTGGCAGCAATCCGCCGATCCTGTTCAGCGCAGCCGATGGACAGGCGGCGATCATCATGTCTGCCGATAGCCTAGGGCGCGAATATTTGCAGATTGCAGTGGGCGATGGCGAGCGCGCCACCATGATTGATGAAGACGAACGGCGCTCGACGATGGCGCTGTGGTCACCGGATAATGAGCAGGTGGCACTGCTGACCTCGCCGCTGACCAACACAGGTGGTTCAGCGCGGCAGCGGCTGCGCGTGCTGAGCGCCGATGGCGACTTGCTGCGCGATTTCAACGCGATAAAGGTTGGTTTGCTCTCTGCCTGGACGCGCTGCGAGTGAGGGTGACGCCGTGGACATGCCGCCCAAAGCACGCACTGCCCTCCATCAACGGGACTCGCGGTAGAGGGCGTGCCGCCGCAGAATCGGGTCATACTTACGCAGTTCAAGCCGCTGTGGGTCGTTGCGCTTGCTCTTCTGCGAGTAGTAGACATGCCCACTTTCTGTGCTAACCAGCTTGATCACAATACGAACGTCTTTCTTTGCCATTGGGAATAACCTTTCTGCCTAGCGCCATTTAGGAAAGGGATCGCGCAAGGTGTGCCACTTGCCACGCTCAATTTCTTGCGGTGTGAGCAAACATGCCTCAAGGCGTGTCGTGATTTCTGCCTGATCCATATGCACGCCGATGAAGACGACCTCTTGCCGCCGATCTCCATAAGGGTCACGCCAATACTTAGCAAGGTATGCCTGAAATTCGGGATCATCGGCGGGACGTTGATCATCAGGCACGGTTGCCCACCAAAAGCTGGAGGCGCCCATCCGTTTTACGCCGCCTGCCTGTGAGTACAGCACTGGGTAATCGCGTGTGGCAAGCCACAGATAGCCTTTCGCACGCAGAACCTGCGCCAGTGTGCCGCTGCGGAGCAGTTTCATAAAACGGTCGGGATGCATGGGTGCGTGGGCGCGGTAGACAAAACTCGTGATGCCATATTCTTCCGTCTCTGGCACATGCTGCCCTTGCAGCTCTTTCAGCCAACCAGCAGATTGCGAGGCGCGATCCATATCGAAGCTGCCAGTGGCAAGAATCTGAGCAGGATCAACAGCACCTTCACGGCATTCGATCAGGCGCGCCTCTGGATTTAAGTGGTGCAGAATGCCTCTCAAGCGTTCAAGCTCAGCCACAGTGACCAGATCAATCTTGTTGATCAAGATGACATTGGCAAACTCAACCTGATCAATGAGCAAATCAACCACGGTGCGCTGATCCTCAGCACCCGTTGCCATGCCGCGCTGGTGCAGCATGTCCGCCGAGCCGTAGTCACGCAGGAAGTTGTAAGCATCAATCACCGTCACCATTGTGTCGAGCTTTGCCAACTGCCCAAGCGATTCGCCTTCTGCCGTCTCAAAACTAAAGGTCATGGCAACCGGCAGTGGCTCGGAGATGCCCGTTGATTCGATCAGCAGGTAGTCAAAGCGCCCTTCACGGGCAAGGGCTGCCACTTCGCGCAGCAGGTCGTCGCGCAGGGTGCAGCAGATGCAGCCGTTGCTCATCTCAATTAAGCGTTCTTCGGTGCGGCTGAGCGCTGCACCACCTTCCCGCACCAACTGGGCATCAATATTCACCTCGCTCATGTCATTGACGATCACGGCGACCTTCAGCCCTTGCCGATTGTTCAAGACATGATTCAGGACGGTAGTTTTCCCCGCACCAAGAAAGCCTGAAAGCACTGTAACAGGCAGCGGCGCATGATTCATTTGCATAGGGTGCATCCTCTCACAATTTGAGCAAGTAAATGATACTAAATATCATTTACTTGTCAAGATATAAAGTGCAACGGAAGCCGCCACGCTTTACAGGATTAGTCAACAATGATACAATGTATCAAAATTATCTGAGTGCGGTGTAGTTGCTATGCCTCTCTATGTTTTCGTCTGCCCTGAGTGTGCTGTTGAGATCGAGGAACGCCGCCCTGTCGAAGCGGTGGATGATCCGCTTGCTTGCCCGCTGTGTGGCGCGCCCTGCCAGCGGCAAAGGACGTTCACCAGCACCTTTTTCACACGCCGCAGCGAAATGCCCCTGCCAAGCGAAAGCACACCACGCCGTACACATCCCGCCAACTGTGCGTGCTGTGCATCACCTAGTAAAGGAAGTGTCATATGAGTGAACCACAACCGATTCCAATTACACTGCTAACAGGCTTTTTAGGTGCGGGCAAAACTACCCTGCTGAACCACATCTTGCACGCCGATCACGGCTTGCGGATCGCCGTGTTGGTCAACGATTTTGGTGCGATCAACATTGACGCGCAGCTTGTGGTTGGTGTGCAAGGCGATGACATGATCAACCTTGCCAATGGCTGCATCTGCTGCACCATCCGCGGCGATTTGCTGCGTGCGGTGTTGCAGTTGGTAAGCCGCGATGAACCGCCTGAATATATCATCATTGAGCCAAGCGGCGTTTCAGACCCTGTAGCGGTTGCTCAAACGTTCTTGCTGCCAGAACTGCGCCCGATTCTGCGGCTGGATAGCATCATCGCTGTGGTGGATGCCGAACAGTTTCAGCATTTGAAGGGCAACGACTCCTACCTTGCCTACGAACAACTCGTGACGGCGGATATTATCGTGATCAACAAGACTGATCTGGTCACTGCCGAACAGCTGCAAGCGCTCAAAACGCGCTGGACGTATCCGCGTGCGCGCATCATTGAAACAACCTATGGGCAGGTGCCGCTGGAGTTGGTCTTAGGTGTGGGGCGTTATACGCCGGAAGCACTGTTGGAACGCCAAAGCAAAGATATTCACGTACACGAGGCAGGTGTGCCAGTGGATCACGATCATGACCATCATGATCATCACGACCATGCCGAGACGGATCACCATCATCACGATCATACACTCGTCTACAGCTCATGGAGTTGGACACAGCACGCGCCGCTTTCTATGCAAACGCTCAAACGTGCCGTGAGCAGTTTGCCGATTGGCATTTTCCGCTGTAAGGGTGTGGTCTATGTGAAGGAAGCCCCTGAACGGCGTGTGGTGTTGCAGGTGGTGGGCAGCCGCGCCTCATACACCATTGGTGAGGCATGGGGCGATGAACTGCCGCGCACGCAGTTGGTCGCCATCGGCGCACCAGAGAGCTTCACAGCCGAACAACTGAATGCTCACTTTGAGGCATGTCTTGTTGATGGGCAGCGAGCTACCCTTGCCGAGCAGATCATGCGGCAGGTCGAGACATGGTTTCGGACTGATTACAGCGCGTAGTAGCCGCAGGACGCCTCCTCAAACCACCTTTATTCGGCATCTTCCCACCCTATCAAGTTGTGGGCATTGGTTACCAATGCTCACAGCCCCTCAGCTTTAGAAAAGCGAGACTGTGCAAAGCGTGCCTTGTGGTACAATCTGTGCGCGGCATACAGAAATGAGGGATGCAGCGTGACGACCATCGAACGCCTACAAGCCATCGCACCAATTCTTGTGGCAGTCCTGCTTGGGCTTGGGCTGTTGATGTTTGCTGTCTCGGTCGTGATGTTTCGCCGCAGCCGCCGCAACGCTTTTTGGCGGCAACGCCGCGCCGCCGGACAAGCAGGCTTTCGTTTCTTCGTGTGGGCTGTGGTGATGACCTTCGCTGGCACGATGCTGTGGATCACGACTGCGCTTGCCACATGGCTTGCCTTCCCCGCTGGCGTGCCAACCGCTGTGCTAGACCTACCCAGCGCCACGCCAACCCTTGACCCAAGCCCCACTTTTACAGAAACAGCATTGCCAACCCTGACTTTGATCGCCACACTGCCCATTCCCACCACAGAACCTGCGCCCTTTACCAGCATCACCGAAACGCCCGATCTGACGCGGACTCAAATTGCCTTTCCCGCTACTGAGACGCCCATCCCTAGCCCGACAGCCACGCCAACCTCAACCCTCACCCAAACACGCACGCCAACGCATACCCCCTCCCTAACGCCCACGCGCACACCAACCTTTACACCAACGCCAACCCCTACGCGCACGTTCACACCAACCCTCACACCCAGCTTCACGGCAACGCCAAGCCCAACGCTCACCCTTAGCCCAACGGCAACGCCCACCGAAACCGAAACTTCAACGCCAACTGCCACGCCAAGCCCAACCCTGGTGCCGTTGGCATTGCTGAGCGCACCAACCCTTGAGTCGAGCGTGACGCCCGATGCAGCCGCACGCTTGGCAATCACGGCGGTCGGCACGCGCCTAACAGCGGATGGCAGCGCCATCGCCAACCCAGCGCAGCGCCTTGTGCCACCCTTCACGCGCCTCTATTTCACGGTGAGCTATGTGAACCTGCAAAGTGGTGTGTTGTGGCGGCGCGAACTGCTCTATAATGGCGCAGTGATGCAGCAGGCAAGCTATTTGTGGGGCTTGCGCGCTGAAGGGCGGGCAACTTTCTTCTTCGGGCAGGCAGAAGGCTTTCCCGCTGGTGAGTATGAAATCCGCTTGTATATCGGCGCGGGTAACGAAGTTGCCGCACGCAGCGTCTTTCGTGTAGAGTAAGCACCTTTTGGCATACCTTTTGAGGAGTCACAGTTCGCTATGGCACGCACTTACCTTCCCAAACGCGCAATGGTCATTGTTGCCCATCCCGATGATATTGAGTTCTCTTGCGCTGGCACAATTGCCCGCTGGGTGCGCGAAGGCGCTGAAGTGTGTTACGTACTTTGCACCAGCGGCGATGTCGGCATTGCAGAGGCGGGCATGACCAAAGCCCGCGCCGCTGAAATCCGTGAGGCAGAGCAGCGGGAGGCAGCGCGCATCGTCGGCGTGAACGAAGTTGTCTTTCTGCGCGAACCTGACGGGATGCTGGAAGCAACGCTTGAACTGCGGAAGAAATTGGTGCGCGAAATTCGCCGCTTCAAACCTGATGCCGTCATCTGCGGCGATCCACAAGCACTCTGGGTTGGCGAGGGTTATATCAATCACCCTGATCACCGTGCGGCAGCCTTAGCAGCCATTGATGCGATCTTTCCCGCCGCTGGGCAGCCCAATCTTTTTGAAGAATTGGCAGAAGAAGGCTTAAGCGCTCACAAGGTCTATAAAGTCTTTGTGATGGCGTGGGATCAGGCAACGCACTATGTGGACATCAGCACGACGATTGACCTGAAGATCGCCGCCTTGAAGGCACACATAAGCCAAATGGGCGATTGGGATCCAACTGAACAGGTGAAGGGTTGGGCAGCCGAGCGTGCCAAAGGGCTGGAGATGGACTACGCAGAGGCATTCCGCGTCATCACCTTTGAAGATGCCCAGCCTAAAGCCGCTGAGCCTGCGACGCAAGCCGCCGAAGGTGCCACGCCTGAGCCTGCCACAGGAGATTAGGCAATGTTCAAGCGCATCCTGATCGCCAACCGTGGCGAGATTGCCGTGCGGATCATCCGCGCCTGCCGTGAGATGGACATTGAGGCAGTGGTCGTCTATTCAGAGGCGGATGCTGATTCGTGGGCTGTTCAACTGGCTGATCACGCCGTGCTGATCGGCACTGCGCCGCCGAGCGACTCCTATTTGCGCGCTGAGCGCATTGTAGAAGCAGCCCGCCGCACTGCTTGCCAAGCGGTGCATCCCGCTTTTGGCTTCCTTGCCGAAAACGCTGCCTTCGCCGAGATGGTGCGCGCAGCAGGCTTGATCTTCATCGGACCTGAGCCTGAGGCAATCCGTGCGATGGGCTTAAAAACAGAGGCATTGACAAGGGTGCGCGCCGCTGGCGTCCCAACGCTGCCAAGTTATGACGGTGAAGGGCTGCTCGCGGATTTTCAGCAGGCAGCCGATCAGCTGGGCTATCCGCTGTTGGTGAAAGCTGCTGCTGGCGGTGGCGGCAAGGGAATGCGCGTGGTGCGCGCTGCGGCGGAGTTGGCGGCGGCACTGGAGGCATCGGCGCGTGAAGCGGGCAAGGCATTTGCCGATAACCGCCTGTTCTTAGAGCGCTACATTGAATCGGCGCGTCATATCGAGATACAAGTCTTGGCGGATTCGCATGGCAATATGGTGCATCTCTTTGAGCGTGAGTGTTCGGTGCAGCGCCGCCACCAGAAGATCATCGAGGAATCGCCCTCGCCCTACTTGGAAACACGCCCCGAACTGCGCGCTGCCATGTGTGAGGCTGCCTTGCGCGCCGCACAGAGCGTTGGCTACACCAACGCCGGCACGGTGGAGTTCATCCTTGACGCGCACACGGGCGACTTCTTCTTCTTAGAGATGAATACGCGCTTGCAGGTTGAACATCCGGTGACTGAGGCGGTGACCGATGTTGACCTTGTGCAAATGCAGCTGCGCATCGCCGCTGGTGAGCCACTGCCCTTCCGCCAAAGCGATTTGTACCAACGCGGGCACGCCATTGAGTGCCGCATCTATGCCGAAGACCCTGCCGCGGGCTTTTTGCCTTCCACGGGCGATCTGCTGTGTGTGCAACCGCCAAACGCGCCGCACATTCGCGTGGATAGCGGCGTGCGGACAGGCGACACGATCAGCATTCACTACGACCCGATGATCGCTAAGCTGATCGCACATGCGCGCACACGCGATGAGGCAATTCGCCGCCTTGATGCTGCCTTGTCTGCTTACACCATCCTTGGTGTGACGACCAATATCGCCTTTCTGCGCGCTGTGCTGGCACACCCTGAGTTTGTGATCGGCAACACCACCACACACCTTGTCGAGCAAGTCTTTGCCGATTGGCAGCCACCTTTTGCGCCCCTGCCCGACTCTGCCCTGATCGCAGCGGCGCTCAGCGCCCTCTTGCAGAGCAGCGCACCCGCGCTTGGCGCGGCCGCCGCCGCCTCTGATCCGTTCAGCCCATGGGCATACCCTGATAATTTCCGCGTGGGAGCGTGAGGCGATGGAATTTCGCTTTGAACATGCCAAAACACAGCACCGCGTGCGCGCTGAACGCGATGGCGAAAGTTTCCGCGTGCGGATTGGCGAACGGACTTACCTCGTTGATCTGGTGCGTGCGGCTGGCGGTGAACTCGCCTTTCGGATCGGCGATCAGGTGCTAACCGCGCACGTAGCACGCGATGGCGATATGTTCCATGTGGCTGTGAAGGGACAGACCTTCACGCTGAACGTCGCCAAACCATCCAGTCAGCGGAGAGCGACGGCAGGTAGTGCTGCCAACCTCAGCGCCACCATGCATGGGCAGGTGGTGCGCGTTTTGGTGGCAGAAGGGGACACAGTAAAGCGTGGGCAGCCCTTGCTGCTGCTGGAGGCGATGAAGATGGAGCTGCGGGTTGCCGCGCCGCACGATGGGCGTGTGGTGCGCCTGCTGTGCAGCGCGGGCGAAGTGGTGCAGCGCGGTCAGGCGCTGCTGGAACTTGCCGAAGACTGAGCCAGCATCTCGTTAATGCGGCGGCGCAGTTCATCAAACATAATGGGCTTGGCAAGCCAGCCGTTAGCGCCCAGCCGCGTCGCAATCTGCTCGACATCAGGGTGTGCCGAGACGACCATGATCGGAATCTCGGTGAGACCGGGCGTGCCGCGCATGAAACTGAGCGCTGAGTCGCCAGAGGCGGTCGGCATCATCAGGTCGAGCAGGATCAGATCGGGACGTTCGGAGAGGGCGATGCGCACGCCTTCCAAGCCATCGCGCGCCTCAGAGACGCTGTGACCAAGATTTTCGAGCAGATCGGTCATCATCTGCCGTGTATCGGGTGAATCTTCCACCACTAAAATTTTTACCATGCGGTTCCATGCCTTGTGTGCCAATCAACGCTTGCTATAAGCATAGCCGATTTTGGGCAGTTTGTCTTTTGCCTATTCGAAGCAAAGAAGCTGCTAGACCTATTCCCTCCGGACGATAGGTGCTACCTGTATGGGATCGGTGCGGTATACTCTCAACACTTTATGTGATAAAAGTGTTCTTTGCCTAGCACAAAGAGAGTGAGCCATGCCTGAATCTTGTGAGACCTATAACGTGCAAGTTGCAGGGCTTTCCCGCGAGCTGCCCTTGTTTGAGGTGGCGCAGGGCGTGCGAATTGCCATTGTGAACATCTTGGGCGATGTGGAATTGGTGAAGCACGCTGCCCGTGAGCTGGCGCTTAAATTGGCAGACCGCAATCCGGAAGTGTTGGTGACGGCTGAGGCGAAAAGCATCCCGCTCATTTATGAGCTTTCCGCCATCATGGATTTGCCCTATGTTGTGCTGCGGAAGGCATACAAGCCCTATATGGGCAGCGCCCTTGAGTCAGAAACGCTCTCGATCACCACTGGCGCACCACAAAAGCTCTACCTTGACGAAAAAGACATGCACCTTCTGAATGGGCGGCAAGTTGCCGTGATTGATGATGTGATCAGCACGGGCAGCACGTTGCAAGGCATCCGCCTGATTGTGGAGAAGGCGGGCGGGCGCGTCGTGGCGCAAGCGGCTATCTTCACCGAAGGCGACCGTGCTAAGTGGACAGATGTGATCGCGCTTGGGCATCTGCCCGTCTTTCTGAGTGAGGATAGCCAAGATGGCTGAGCGCGCTGATTGGTCAGTTCTAGCCTGTTATGCCCATCCCGATGATGAGCAAGGCGTGACGGGCTTTTTGCGCCGCTGCGTGGAGCAGGGCATTCGCGTAGGCATTTTGTGTGCCACACGCGGCGAAGTTGGGCAAATTGCCGATGCCACCCTTGCCACACCTGAAACACTTGGCACAGTCCGTGAGCAAGAGATGCGCCGTGCCGCCAACGTAATCGGCGTTCAGGATGTGTTCTTCCTAGACTACCGCGATTCGGGCATGGCAGGCACCGCTGAAAACAGCGACCCACGCGCCTTTGTGAACGCGGATCCGCAAGAGGCAGTTGGGCGCATTGTGCGCGTGATCCGCGCCTTCAAGCCAACCTTGATCATCACTTTTGATGAAAGTGGCGGCTATGGGCATCCTGACCACTTGGCGATCTGCCGCTGGACGACAGCGGCATTTCACGCCGCTGCCGACGCAGCGCAGTATCCGCGAGACGGTGCAGCTTTTGCACCTGCACGGCTCTATTACGCTTCATTTGGACGTGGCGTGATCAGGCAGTTTGCCGAGTTCTTGGCACAACACAACATCCCGTCACCGTTTCCCGGCGTGGACCTTGAACAAATGGGCTTGGCAGATGAGCGCATCACGCACACGGTGTATGTGGCGGAATACCTTGACCTGAAGCGGCGTTCCCTAGAAGAACACCGCACGCAGCTGTTCCCGAACACGGCGCTAAACGCCCTGCCTGCCGAACTGTGGAACGCATTCCGCAGCGTAGAGCGCTTCGCGCTTGTGGCGGGCGTGCCGTTGCCCGCCAACGCCCCTGAGGATGACCTGTTTGCAGGGCTTAGCGGCTAGGGCAAGTTTGCCAATTCGCTGCGCGCTGCCTCACTGCCTAAGTCGGCGGCGCGCTGCAAATCGTCACGGGCTGCTTCAGGGTTGCCGCCATCCTTGAATAAGAGTCCGCGAAAGTAGAAGTAGTCGGCACGTTCGGCATTGATCTCAATGGCACGCGAATAATCGGCAAGGGCAATATCCAGCAAGCCTTTTAGATGATAAGCACGCGCACGCCCAAAGTAATACTCTGCCACCTCGCTGGATAGCTCGATAGCACGGGTGTGATCGGCAATGGCGCGGTCTAGCTCATTGCTGGCAGCATATGCCATGCCGCGCCAGTGGTAGTAATCAGGGCTATTGGGGTTCAGGCGGATCGCCTGTGTATAGTCCTCAATGGCGGGCGCTTGCTCTTGCTTAAAGGCATAGGCAGCGCCGCGCCAGAAGTAATAATCCGCTACGTCTGGCGCCAGTTCAACAGCGCGGGAATAATCAGCAAGGGCAGCCTCGATATTATCCAGCCAAGAATAGGCGCGCCCACGCCAATGAACATACTCGGCATTGTTGGGATCGAGCGAGACGGCGGTGTTAAAGTCGGCAAGGGCAAGGGCGCTGTTCTGCTCAAAGTTCAGCACGCCGCGCTGAAAGTAGGCGTTAGCAAGCGCGGGATCGCGCTCAATGGCGGCTGTGAAATCTGCCAGCGCTTCAGCGCGTCTGCCGCGCCTGCTGTGGGCGATGCCACGCGCCAGAAAATCCGCAGCGCGCTCTGGCACGGTGGTGAAGATCGCCTCCTGATCGGCGGCATCTTCGGGCAGGTCGGCTTGAGTGGCGCTCACACTCAGCGCAGAGTCAGGTGTGTTGGTGGCAGGTGCCTCCGCCGCTGATTGGCAGCTTGTCAGCAGCAGCAAGGCGATCAAAAGCGCAGCGAATAGGCGTGCAGTCACTTCAAATACTCCTGAGCAAGCAAAACAGCGCTGATGGTCTTCGCGTCGGCAATTTCGCCGCGCTTGATGCGCGTCAAAATATCGGCGATGGGCAAATGCAGCACTTCTAAAAATTCATCGTCATCGGCATCAAGGCGCGAAGCAACCAACTCCGTGGCAAGATACAAATGAATGTATTCGGTGGTGTAGCCCGGCGCCACGAAAACACCGCCAATCTTTTGCAGTTTGCCGGGGCGGTAGCCAATTTCTTCTTGTAGTTCGCGCACGGCGCACACATCAGGTGATTCACCCGCCTCCAAGGTGCCGGCGGGAATTTCGAGCAGCACGCGCCCCGCTGCATAGCGATATTGCCGCACCAGCACGATGCGCCCTTCCGCGTCAATCGGCACGATGGCAACCGCACCGCCGTGCCGCACAATCTCACGGCGTGTCGTGTTGCCGTTGGGCAGCCTCACTGTATCTACATAAAGGTGAACGACTTTTCCATCATAGATGAGTTGGCTGTGAAGTTGACCTTCAGTCAGGCGGGCGTTTGGCTCGTCAGTTTGGCTCATGCTGTTCTTCAGGCTCCATGTAGGCTTGCTGTAGGCGTGTCTTTCCAAGATGTTGAAAATGCGCTGTACACGGCGGCTCATCAGGCAAGCCGCCGTGTACAGGTGCTGTGAGGTAGCGCACGAACGCCTTACCTGATCACGGAATGTATAGGCGTTGCCCAGTGTAGATCAGGTGTACATTCCGAATGCGGTTTATCTCGGCAAGGCGGTTAACCGTCGTGCCAAAGCGCAGCGAGAGGCGGAACAGGTTATCGCCCTTCTGCACAACGTATTCGCGCAAGCCACCCACCACGGGCATTTCAGTGGGCGGGATGGCTGGCGGCGGCGGCGCAAACTCAATGGCGCAGTTCGGGATGAGCAACCGTTGCCCAATGCTTAGCAAGTCCACATTGACAATGCCGTTAGCGCGCGCCAAAGCGCGGATCGTTGTGCCGAAGCGCAGCGCAATACGGATCAGGCGGTCGCCCGGCACCACGGTATAGTAGCAGCGGTCATCCAGCACGCCGCCGGCGCCATCCCCTGCACCTGCAATGGGGGTGCCGAAGGGCGGAATAGCCGTGACAGGGACGACAGGCGTCTCAAAGCCTGAGGGCAGTGGCACACCTGTGCCAAGCGCTGCACTCGTGGCGGTGGCGTTCGCCTCAGCGGTTGCCGTCACGATCCCGATAATCTCGGTTGCCTGTGCATCTAGGGTTGCCTGCATTTCACTGGTTGGGAACACTTGTGCCACTTCGGTGGGCGGCGGTGCTGCGGTTGGGATAAAGAGCGTTGCTGAAGGGGTTGGCGTCGGTGTTTCCGTTAGCACTAAGGGCAGGCTAAAGGGCGTTTCCGTTGGGGTGGCAGGCTCTAGAGTTGGTATAAAGAGCGTTGGCAACTCGGTTGGTGTTTCCGTCGGCGTCTCCGTTGGCGTAGCGGAGGGTGTATCGGTAAAGGTTGGCGTGGGCGTGGGTGTTTCGGTGGGCGACGGCGTGAAGGTCGCTACGAAAAACACATCGGTTGGGACGGGTGTTTCACTGGGTGTCCGCGTGAAAGTGGGTTGTTGTGGCAAGGTTGCCGTCGGCGGGAACAACTCAGAAGTGGCAGGCGGCGGCTCAACGGTTTCTGTCTCCGTTGGCGCAAGTGCAACTACCGTCTCCTCAGTCGGGACGAAAACAGGATTAGAAATATTGCTGACCGCCGTCGGTTGCAGCGCAGTCCCAATGGGCTGAAAACAGCCGCTAAGGGTGAGCGAGAGCAACGCCAACAAGGCGGCGAATCCCACGTATTGGAACGCATGTTGCCGCATAAGTGCCTCCTGTGCGCGTGCGCCAATTCTGCTCGGCACGGCGCACCGTTGAAGCGTGCCGAGCGCATCACAGCCGCTTTAAGTCTAGCACTGCTTGGCAAAGTGGGCAACTAGGGCGTGGGAATTGGGCATACAATTTAAGCGCTTCTGGCAAAACGAGTGAAAAAGGCAGCGCGCACTGCCTTGCGCGAACAGCGCACTTGGAGTAGAAATTGCTTGGCTATCCTTGACCGATAAGCGCTGATCATGCAGGACGTTCTGTACTCTGGCATTATCTTAGCGGGTGGGCGCAGCCGCCGCATGGGTGTGGATAAGCGAACCCTGCGCCTATGGGGTGAAACTGCGCCCACACTGCTTGAACATACCTGTGCGGTGCTGGCAGCCTTATGCACTGAGGTGATCGTCGTGTTGAACGATCCTGAGGCATGGCAGCACTTGCCTGCGCGCCTTGTGCGGGATAGCCTGCCTGACGCGGGCGTGCTAGGCGGCTTGTATAGCGGCTTGATGGCAGCACAGCACGCGTATTGCCTTGTAGTCGGCGCGGATATGCCTTTTTTGAATGCGAACCTGCTGCGGGCAATGCTTGCCTATCCAACACCGTATGAGGTGCTTGTGCCACGCCATACTGAGGCACAGACCACACGCAACCACAGCGCCCTAGAGCCGTTACATGCCATTTATCGGCGCGATTGCTACAAGCTGCTCGGCGAGATGCTGGCGAGCGGCGAACGGCGCATCACTGCCTTTATTGAGCGCCTGAACGCGGTGTTTATCGCACCTGCTGTGCTGGCAGAGCATGATCCGCACGGACATGCCTTTTTGAACCTTAACACGCCTGAAGACGTTGCCCAAGCACAGGCGCTCTTGCGCGATCACCCATCATGAACACCAACAACGCCTTCGGTGGCTGCCAGAACGGACGGATAACCGAAGGTTGAAAAGCACTGCACGCTGCCTAGCACAGCAGCGCGCAGCGTGGTGATGTGCTTAGTTAGTCGGCGTGGCAGCTGGCGCTGGCACATATTCGCCAAGGGTGGCTAAGGCTGCCTCAACCAGCGTCCCATCCACCAGTGAAGGCACGTCCAGCAGATCGGCGTATTCCAACAAGCCGCGTGCTTTGAAGTAGCGCTGCACTTCGTCAAGGTCTGTGATGGGAATTACACCGTTTGGATCGTAGTATTGGCGGTTCATCCGCAGCACGACGGGCGCAGGTACCTGTGTATATTTCTCGATGATGGCAGCGATGGACTCGTCAATGTCGCCTTGCAGATCGCGTGCAGCACGCAGATAAGCGCGCATAAACGCCTCTGCGACGGCGCGGCGCTCTGTGAGCATGGACTCGCCCATGAACACATAGGTCACGGTGATGCCATCAATGAAATCATCTGCCAAGAAGGTGAGCAAGCCCTGATCACGCCCTAAGGTTGCCAGCGGCTCGGTGATGACCGCTGCATCCACAGCGTTAGCATCCAGCGCGGCTGCCATCTGTGGGAAGGGCATGGCAACGGTTGTTACCTCATCCATGCTGATTCCTTCGCGTTTCAGTGCCGCATAGACCCAATACTCAACGGCTGACCCAACGCCGTTAATGGCGATTTTGCCACCTTTCAGGTCAGCCACGCTTTTGATCTCATCGGCGCGCTTGGCGGCGATAACCAGCGGTGTTGCTAACGGCGGGCGCTCAGTGTGCAGCGGCGCAACGATTTTCACTTCGAAGCCGAGCGCGATGGCGTTCCATAAGGCGGCGCCGGCGCCGGTGGCTGCCACGTCAAGGTTGCCGGCAGCCAGCTGCACAATGGAATCGCCACCACCACTTGGTAGTGGCAACAACTCAATCTCAATGCCTTCTTCGGCAAAGTAGCCACGCTCAATGCCGACGAAGAAAGTGGCATAGGTGATCACGGGCAGGTAACCCAGCCGCACCTTCTCGGTTTGGGCATGGGCAGGCGGCTGCATCGCAAAGACGAGCAGCGCCACCATAAAAACTGACAAAAGCAAGCGTTTCATGGCAGCCCTCACTGGTTATCAGGTGTGGCAGCAGGCTTTGGCGTATATTCGCCCAAGGTTTCGATTGCCTTCTCCACCAATGAGGTATCTACAAACGGCGCTAGATCAATGGCTTCAGTATATTCTAGCACGCCGCGCTCAAGGAAGTAGCGCTGAAGTTCCTCAAGGTCTGCCATTGGGATCACGCCATTCGGATCGTAGTAGGGGCGGTTGGCGCGCAGCACCACATCGGCAGGCACGTTGGTATATTTCTCGATGATGGCGGCAGTCTCGGCATTGAGCCAGCCTGCATCATCCAGATCGCGCAGCGCACGCAGATAGGCACGCACAAAGCCCTCGGCAACCTCAGGGCGCTCATTGAGCAGTGGCAGGCTCATGTAGAGGTAGGTGACGGTGATACCTTCCACGAAATCATCGGCAAGCACACTGACCACACCTTGATCCTTCTGAAGCGTCACCAACGGCTCGCCCAAGATGGCGGCATCCACCGCGCCGCTTTCAAGGGCGGCTGGCACATCGCGGAAGGCAACAGTGGTCAGCGTAATATCCTGCATGGTCAAGCCTGCTTTGGTCAGGGCAAGGTAAACCCAATATTCCGTAGCGGCGCCTGCCGCGTTGATCGAAACGGTCTTGCCTTTCAAATCGGCAACGCTCTTGAGTTCATCGGCGCGGCGGGCAGCGATCACCAACGGGCTGGCAATTGGTGGGCGCTCGGTGTGCATTGGCGCCACAATGCGGAACTCCAAGCCGAGGTTGGCGGCGTTCAGCAAGCCAGCGCCCACACCGCCAACGGCAGCATCAAAGTTGCCGGCGGCAAGCTGCACCACAGAATCTGAGCCGCCTTGCAGCGGCGTTAGCTCCACGCTGATGTTTTCATCGGCAAAGTAGCCGCGCTCTGCTGCAATGTAGAGCGGCGCATAAATCATGACCGGCACATAGCCAAGCCGCACAGTGCGGTTTTCCTGCGCGGTAAGCGTGCCAAAGGCGCTCAGGCTGAGCGCCACAACGAGGATAAACGCCAAGAGGCGCGCCAAGTGTTTCATATGCTTTGATCTCCTTTGGAGGACAAACGCTGCACAAAGTTTAGATCGTTCAAAACGTTCTGAACAATCTAAACTTCATTATACTTTACTTCACGAATAGATGCAAGTGACAGTTAGGAAAGGCAGCACCCTAAGCCTGTGGCGGATCAATCTCGACTTCGATAGGCGTGCCAAACTGACTGAAGTCAAGGGTTGGCAAGCCTTCGGGCAGGTCTGCGCCAAGCGCGCTGAGTGTAGCGCGTGCCTGTGCCATGCCATGCGCGTAGGCATACGGCTCGCCGTTGCACCACGCAATCTGGACGGCTGCCTGTGCTGCCTGCACGGCAGCCTCATCGCGCTGAATGGCGCGTTCCGCATGGGCTAACACATTCAACGCGTCTGCCTGTGCCATGCGGAAGCCACCGCGTTCGGCTGCCTCCCACACATCTTCCAGCGTGGTGCGCGCTGTTTCGGGCATGTCCTCGTGCAGGCGCACTGCCGCCAGCCCAACGACCGCCGCCAATTCTTGTTCAGTGAGGCTGGCAGCCCGCGCCCGTGCGAGCGTCTCGGTGAAGGCTGCCTCAGCCGCGCTCAGGTTGCCCGCCAGCAGCGCTGCCTCGCCCTGAAAGCGCCGCGCCCGCACCACATCCGCCTCATACTGAAGCGTCTGGGCAAGTTCCCAGGCTTGCTCAGCGTATTGGTGAGCGCGCTCAGCGTCACCTTGCCACACGGCAAGTTGGGCAAGGAAGGCATACATCACGCTCTGCCCTTGCGGATTGTTCTGGCTTGCCTGCAAGCGTATGGCGCGTTTTAGGGCAAGCTCGGCATCTGCATAAGCGCCATATGCCATGCGTGTGAGCGCTAAAACGCCGAGCGCAGTTGCCTCATCAGCGATGTTGTTAACGGTGCGCGCAATCAGCAGGGCGCGGCTAGCAGATATCGCCGCGGGGTAAAAATCGCCAATCTGCCGCAGCGCCTCGGCAAAGTTCATCAGCCCGATGGCGACGTTGCGCGGCACACCCTCATACTCCGCCATATGCACAGCGCGTAGATAAAGCGGTGCAGCGCGGGCAGGCTGCCCACTCATTTGGTAGGCAAGTGCCAGATCATTAATGGCGCGTGCTTGGGCAATCTTGGTAGTCAGGCGCGGTGCTTTCTCCGTCCCTTCGGGGAAAAGCTGTTCGAGCAGTTCGGCGCGTTGCAAATTAGCGCTCAGACGGCGCAGCATGGGCAAGCCCAGCCGTGCATCGTAGAGTGCGTATGCCTCATCATATTCACCCATGCCGATCAGTGTGTTGTATAGCTCAATAGAAGGCGTCAGGTCGTCCAGACTTCGCACGTCTTCCACACGCACGGCGGGCATCGCGTTGAAGTGTGCGTTCAGGGCAGCGTACAAGCCCTGCTGCGCCTGTGCATCCAGCGCGTTCCATGCCACACCGCGCACAATCGGATGCAGGTCATAGCGGTTGGCGCGCTGATCCCAACCCACCAAGCCGCGCCCTTCTAAAACGGTTAGCGCCGCGTCGAGTTCTGCCTCCGTGCTGAAGCCGCTGAACGTCTCACGTGGTTTCTTGCCCAACAAGCCGCCGAGTGCGCCGCGCAAGCCGCCCTGCGCCTTTGGTGCAGCGTCGGTTGCCTCAGCAGGCTTCATCAAGAGCGGCACCAGCGATTCGTAGAAGGTTGGCATACGGAAGGCGGCAATTGTCTCCAGCGTGCGGCGTGCGCCTGCATCCAAACCGCGCAAGGCGTAGCTCATCAGGTGTGCGCGCACCGAGTCCGCGCTTTGGCGCAGCGGCGCAAAACCACTGTTGGCACGCCGCCATGCGGCAAAATCGCCGTTGGCAGCCGCAGCCACCTCACCGGCAAGCGCACGGATGAGCAGCGGATAGTTCTGGATTGTGTTGAAGATAGGCAGCAGTTCGGAGTCCTCGCCGCTGCATCCGTAGGCGCGCCACAGGGCAAGCGCCTCTGCATCCTCCAAGCCGCCTAAGAACATGGCGAAACTGCCTAGAATTGGGTAGCCGCTGGCGTGCTGCAAATCGGCGGGATACAAGCGCGTGCTGATCAGGATGCGCGAGGCGTTCACGCCTGCCAGCTTCCGCAAGAAGGCACCAGCACGCGGATCAGCCGTCTTACGCAGGCGGTTAGGCGTGAAGATGGTGCCTTGCGCCTCTTTGGGAATGCCAAGCGCGCCTGCCACAACGTTTGCCGTCTCTTCATCCAAAGAGTCATCATCTAGGCGTGCGGCATCCATACGCGCATAGGCGATCAGGATGCGCTCTAAGCCGTCTAGCGTGATCAGGAACGGCTCGCGGTCTAGGATGTCGAGCAACTCGCGCTCACGTTCAGCGGCGCTGATCTCACGGATTTCCTCCTCGGGTGAGTCTGTCACATAGGCAAGCGCACGGATCACAAAGTTTTCAAAGTAGGCGTCGCTCTCGTAGAAACTCCACCACAGGCGTCCACTGAAGTCGCTCAGTGTGGGTGCAATCTCGCTAAACCAGTGCCACGTCATGGCACTTTTGCCCATCCCACCAATGGCAACCACATTCATCAGGCGCACCTTGTGGTTGGTCTCGGTCACCCAATCCGAGAGGACTTCAAGCTGCGTGCGCCGACCGATCATCTGGCTGGAAGGCAGCAGGGTGTAGGGATGAGCAATGTAGACTTCGGGTGGTGTTGGGATAGCACCGACATAATGCAGCGACTCCAGCTTGAGATCGCGCAGGGTTGCAAGGCGGTTCACCAATGCGGCGCGGAGGTCGGCAGCCTCACGGAAGGTGATCACGTCAGGGGCGGCGCGCAGCGTTGCCAGTGCCTCACTTTCAGGCAGCCCTTCGCGCAAGAAGATCAGGCAAGGTGTGTTACGGGCAGCGGCGCGGCTGTATTCGGCGGCCGTTTCCGGTGTCGGCGGTTCGGGATAAATGCCAATGAACAAGCCGGCGTCATCAATTTGGCGTGTTGCATTCGGTTCGGCAAGCTGCGGCGCGATGTTCATACGTTGGCAGGCATCAAGCGCATGGCGCAGCAAGTCGGGCGCGGCACGCACCGCAGAGCCAAGCAGGGCATAAGCGCGGGAATCTTTCCGATCAAATCGCATAGGTGAGCAGTCCTGTTTTGGGTAGGCGCTTTGCCACGGGGACAGACGCCTGTGGCAAAGCGGAAAGGTGTTCAGCTTACAGGTTGATCATGTGTCCTTCAAGGCCGTGTGCGGCTTCCATAATCGCCTCGCTGAGGGTAGGGTGCGCGTGGACGTTGCGGGCGATCTCGGCAGGTGTCAATTCCCAAAGCTGGGCAAGGGTCAGTTCGGGCAGCAGCTCGGTCACGTTGGGTCCAATCAGGTGTGCGCCTAGAATCTCGCCATAGCGCGCATCACTGATGATCTTGACAAAGCCTGCATAATCGCCTAAGCCAAGCGCCTTACCGTTTGCCTGCCATGGGAATTTGGCAACTTTCACCTCATAGCCTTTTTCGCGTGCCTGCTTTTCGGTGTAGCCAAAGCTGGCAACTTGCGGATTGCAGTAGGTGGCACGCGGCATCATGATGTAGTTGAGCGGCATGGTCTCGGCGCCTGCCATCTTCTCGGCAGCGATGATGCCCTGCGCGCTGGCAACGTGCGCCAATTGCAATTTGCCCGTCGCATCACCAATGGCATAGACGCCGGGGACGCTGGTCTGCATGAAGTCGTCCACTTCGATCCACCCGCGTGAGTCCAGCTTGACGCCGGTTGCCTCCAATCCGTAGCCTGTGCGCGGCTTCCAGCCGACAGCTTGCAGCACCATCTCGGCGCGCAGCGTTTGCGTTTGCCCATCAACGCTGAGGGTGACTGTGGCAGCGTCGGCGTCTTCGGTGATGTGCTCCACTTTGGCGTTAGTCAGCACTTTCACGCCCATGCGCGTATACTGCTTCTTGAGTTCTTCGGAGACTTCTTCATCTTCTAAGGGCAGCATGGTGGGCATGTATTCCACCATCGTTACCTCAGTGCCGTAGTTGTGCATCACATAGGCGAACTCTGTGCCAATGGCGCCTGCACCCACGATGATCACGCTGCGCGGCAGCTTGTCATCCATGATGAACTCTAGGTAGGTGCGGACGCGGTTACCAATCTGCGTGTTCGGCAGGGTGCGTACCTCAGAGCCAACGGCGATGATCACATTTTTGGCGTTGAGCGTCTCAGTTTTGCCGTCGTTCAGGGTCACTTGCAGCGTTTTGGGCGCCGTGAACGTTCCCCAGCCATCGTAGGTGTCAATCTTGTTCTTTTTCATCAAGCCCTGCACGCCCTTCACCAAGCGGTTGCTGGTCTGGCGGCTGCGCTTGAAGGCAACGCTGTAATCGAGTTCGACCTCGCCTTGCACCTTGAAGCCGAATTCGGCGGCACGGTGTTTGATGATGTGCGCCAACTCGGCGTTGTGCAGCAGCGCCTTAGAAGGGATGCAGCCCACATTCAGGCAAACGCCACCCCACCACTGTTTTTCAATGATGGCTGTTTTCAGCCCGAGTTGGGCAGCACGAATGGCAGCAACGTAGCCGCCGGGGCCTGCGCCCAGCACTACGAGATCGTATTCTTTTGCCATGTTGAGAATCTCCGATTGCGGCTATAACAATTAAGGGCAATTGTAGCTTGTATGCGATCAAAGGGCTAGGGCGTGCCTAAGGCAGCACGCCCGACTGTAGGGCTATTGTGCGCGGCTGGCGCGCACGTTAAGACCGTAGTTGAGAGGTGTTATCACCTCTAGAATGCTGGCGATGTCAAAGGGCTTTGTTGAGATGGTGACTAGATATTCGACATTAGCTTCTAGGCTCAGCCGCAAGCGCGCATCTTGCAGCACACGCCCTGAGACGGCTGCCACTTCACGCGGAATGCCCTGGGTGAAATCCTCAATGCGCAGTTCAGGGCTGAAGGTGCCTTCTAGCCGTAGATATTCAAGTTCTATCGTGAGTGGTTGTGGGCTGAGGATGCGGTAGAAGTGGAAGCCTTCTGGCTCGATTGTGTTGGTGATCTGAACGCCGGGCAGCAGGTCTTGAGTCTTTTGAAGCAGCAGTGAAAATTCCCCGGCGCTGTCGCCCGTCAGGGTGATGGTATACGTGCCGTCGGCGGGCAGTTCTGCCAACAGGACGGGGCGCAGGCGCTCTTTGTTGTAAACGTTACCAAGCGCTTCGCCGCTGCTGTTGGTCAGTTTGAGATTAAATGCTAATGTCGAAAACATGCCCGTGGCTTGAGGAAAGATGTAGATTACATCTTGTGCGCTGCCTGTGAAGGTGAAGCGCAGCTCCCCTGCTCGGGTAAAATTACCGTTAACAGGTTCGCCATAGGCAATGGGTGTGGCTTCTTGGGCGTGTGCACTTGGCAGTTGCCCAAGCAAGGCGATGCCCAAACACAGCAACGCGCCCCATATCACGATTTTTCTGAACACATAAGCCTCCGTTTTGGCGTATAGGCGCGCATATTATTACGCCAGACGAGCCGTTTGGCAAAATTGAGGGCAATGGTGAAAGTAGGGAAGACTGCCCGAAGCGGTTGGCACACTATCTGCCACACAATTTCCCTGTCCAGTGCGCTACCCTCTAACATTCTGGCGCAGAATTCGCTATAATTCGCCCAAACCTTCTGCAAACAGGACTCACAAACGACTCATGACGAACTTTCTCGATACACTGGGTGCTATTCTCAGCAATGCCTACATCCTGTTCTGCCTTGCGCTTGGGTTGTGGGCGGGCTTGAATGCGCTGCGCGGCGATGGGCTAAGCGGTAATTTCTGGGGTGCTATGTGGTCGGGAACAATTTTGGGGGTGGCGGGTTTGGTGGTTTGGTTGCTGCGGACTCTCGCCGGGGAAGACCTGCGTTGGGTCTATTTTCTCTACTCGCTCTTTTTCGTCTTGGTGCTGCCCGGCACCTTTGCACTGCTGCGCGGGCGGGATGACCGCACCGCTGCCACCATATTCGCTGGAGTTGCTATTTTTGCGGCGCTGGCAGCCATTTCGGCAACCGATCCATCGCGTGGTGTGATTGTGCTGCCTAGCCTAACGCCGACACCTACGCCTTAGGGACGTTAAACCATGAAACGCATTTTGATCGTTGATGATGAGGTAGACACCCTCAACCTTTTGCAAATGATGCTGGAGATCGTTGGCTATGCAGTGATCACCACTTCTGATCCTGCCCATGCCCTGACTCTGGCAGAGATCGAAAAGCCCGACTGCGTGTTGCTGGATATTATGATGCCGCAATTGGATGGCTTCACAGTCTGCAAGATGCTGCGCCTGCACCCAACCACCCACAACATGCCGATTGTGTTCATCACGGCTTACCAAGCTAGCAATCTAGAAGCGCGCCGCGTGGAAGCGGGTGCCGATCTGGTGGTGCCAAAGCCTGCCAGCATGGATGCGCTGGTCAAGACCATTGATCGTGCCATCGCCCTGCGCCAAAATCAGGCTGCCCAAAGCCATTAGGCAATAGCCCAGTTGACTTCAGAACGAATGTTCGCTATAATAGCCTTATGGCGAACATTCAAATTGCTCCTGATCCAATTCAAAAGATCACTCAGATGGGCGCTGTGACGCGCTATGAACCGGCGGGTGATCAGCCTTTTTCGGAAAAAGCGCACGTTCCAACGAGCAGGTATCAATCACACAGCCTTGCCGAATGCATCACCAACGTCAGCACGCCAACGGGCAAAAAGCCCATCCTCAAGACAATGCTGACCACAGCCTGTGAGCGCGATTGCTATTACTGCCCGTTTCGTGCAGGGCGCACCAAAACGCGGCGGCTGACCATCACGCCCGATGAACTGGCAAAGGCGTTTCTAGCGTTGCAGCAAGGCGGTGCAGTGGATGGCTTGTTCCTCTCATCGGGCATTATCAAAGGGAGCATCTCAACGCAAGATAAACTGCTCGACGCTACTGAAATTATCCGCCGCAAGCACCGCTATCGCGGTTATATCCACCTCAAGATCATGCCGGGCATTGAGGCAGCGCAACTCCATCGGGCAATGCAGTTAGCAGATCGCATATCGGTCAATCTGGAGGCGCCCACCCAAGCACGGCTGACCGCGCTGGCGCCGAAAAAGCACCTTGAGCAAGAACTGCTGGCAATGGTGCGTTTGGCAGAGCAAATTCGCCGCGCACATCCGCACGAAAAGCTGGCGCGCACTGTGACACAATTTGTGGTTGGCGCTGTGGGCGATACCGACCTCGAACTGCTCTCGCTGACCAACACCCTGCATCGCCATTTGGGGCTGGCTCGCGCCTATTTCTCTGCCTTTCATCCCATTCTGCAAACGCCCTTTGAAAACCTGATGCCAACCGACTCCATCCGCGAGTTTCGGCTCTATCAATCGAGCTTTTTACTGCGCGATTACGGTTGGGCGGTGGAGGAGCTTCCCTTTGAGCAAAATGGCAATTTGCCAACCGATGTTGATCCCAAAAAGGCGTGGGCAGAGGCACACCTACGCGAGCAGCCTGTGGATTTGCAAACAGCAGACCGCGCTCAGTTATTGCGCGTGCCAAGCATCGGACCGAAAGGTGCAGAGGCAATCCTGAAGGCGCGGCGGCAAGGCAAACTCACCGCTTTGGCAGAGTTACGCAAACTTGGCATCGCCGCACCAGAACGCGCCGCACCCTACATCTTGATTGATGGCAAACGCCCAGCTTGGCAGGCGCGCTTATTTTAGCTGCCAGCAGCCACTTTTCGGAGGCAGCGTCGCATCTTTTACACAGGTAGGCGGTTTTGTCAAAATTGCCTACCATTTTGAGTTAAATCATCTTGCAAGGCAGGCTGCTTTCCGCCACAATAAACATAACCTGCCCTTAGCGAGATGATGCGATTATGCTCAGAAAAACTTCCCAACCAACCGATGATTATGGGCGCGCTGAGGTGTTGCTGATGCGTGCCAAAGCTGCCTACCGCGCTACACAATATCTAGAGGCACTGGGCTTTGCCCAAGATGCCTTGAAGATGGCGCAGCAGTTCTTGGCGAACGAGGCGCGTTGGGCAATCCTGCTTGATCGCGCCTATCAGCAGAGCGCAGAATGCCATGATCGGCGTGCCGACTTTGCCGAGATGCAAAAGACGTTGGATGAGTGGGCGTCTGCCACACCGCGCCCTGAAGGGAAGGTGGATAACCTTGCCATTTGGGCGCGCCTGAGCTATCGGCGTGGCGAATATGAGGCTGCCAAACGCTTTTTGGATGAGGCTGCCAGCCTTGCCCAAACCTGCGGTTATGCGGCGGGCTTGGCGAATGTGCTGCGTTTCCGCGCCGATGTGATGTGGCTATCCGGCGAGGTTGAACGCGCTATCCCAATTGCACAGCAGGCGTTGGCACTTTTCGAGCGTATTGATCAGCCTGAAGGGCGTGCGCGCACCCTGAACACCCTTGGCATCATCTACACCTATCTGGGGGACTACTATCAGGCGATTGTGTATTGGCTACGCGCCATTCAGCTTTACGAAACGCTGGATGAGCGCTTCGGTTTGAGCATTGTGTGCAGCAACATCGGGGAGGCTTATCAGCAGCTGTATGCCATGCGGACGGCGCTCTTTTATCATCAGCGCGCCAGCGATCTGGTGGAAGGCAACCTCTCTAGCGATCTTGCCCGCAATCTTGGTGTGGATATGGTGGCGGTTGGGCGCGTGGAAGAAGGCTTAGCCTACCTAGAGCGCGCCGTTGAGATTGCCAAGACGAACGGCGAGGCAGATAACACACTCCAAGCGCTTGCCAGCCTTGCAGAGGCGCTTTTGCAGACCGAAGACTATGAACGGGCTAGGGCGGTTGCCCTTGAACTGCTGACCACAGCGCAGCCCTTGAACGCGACGCGCCACATGATCCGCGCTGAGCTGGTGATCGGCTACTGCCTGCTTGCCACCAGCGACGATCTGACCGCCCAAGAATACCTTCACGAGGCGTTTGTCGAATCGCAGCGCACCTCA
Source organism: Anaerolineae bacterium (assembly GCA_034436355.1). GTDB lineage: Bacteria > Chloroflexota > Anaerolineae > Aggregatilineales > UBA2796 > CP2-2F. The sequence goes on along the minus strand of DAOTVQ010000017.1, from coordinate 20,073 downwards.
GACCGTGCCATCATGTGGCAGACGCACGCCGCGCTTGGGCAGGCCTTCAGCCGCACGCAGCCGGAGACGTCTGCTATGCATTATAGCATCGCCGCCAGTATCCTGAACGACATGGCACAAAGCATTGGTGACCCACAACTGCGCGAGACGTTTTGCAGCGCACCCTTGGTGGCAAAAGTGCTGAATGCTGCCTCGCCCAGCCAAGCCTGAGCCATGTCTGAACGCTTGGCAGCCGCCGCACAGCGCTTATTTGGCATCACACTCTCGGCAGAGCAGCAGACGCAGTTCGCTCAGTATGCCGCCGAGCTAGAGGCGTGGAATAAATCCCGCGCCAACCTGACTGCGATCACGGCGATTGAGGCGGTGGAGGTGCGCCACTTCCTCGACTCGCTCTCGGTGCTTAGCGCCGTCAATCCGCCGCAAGGCGCCAGCCTCATTGACGTTGGCACAGGGGCGGGCTTTCCCGGCGTGCCGCTGCGCCTTGTGCGCCCTGATCTACGCCTAACGCTGCTAGAAGCAACCGGCAAAAAGATCGCCTTTTTGCAGCATCTGGCAACGCTGCTGGGCATTGAGGGTGTGCAGTTTTTGCACGCACGCGCCGAAGAAGCAGGACAAATGCCCGATCAACGCGAACAGTATGATGTGGTGGTGGCACGGGCAGTGGCACATATGCCCGTTTTAGCAGAATATCTGCTGCCTTTGGTGCGCGTTGGTGGGCAGTGTGTGGCAATGAAAGGCGAGAGCGCCGAACGCGAAGTGCGCGAGGCTGCCAACGCGCTCCGCATTTTGGGCGGGCGCGTGGCACAGCTTACCTCCGTGAACTTGCCCGATGTTGCCGAGCCGCACTACCTGATCGTCATTGATAAAATTGCAGCAACGCCGCGCCCTTACCCGCGTAAGCCCGGCACGCCTGCCAAAAAGCCACTCTAGGCGCTTGACTCTGACCCGTCACTTGCGCCGTTGCGGTGATCGGGCGGCGGCGCGGCGCTCAGCGCTTCTGGGCGCTGAATGATCTGCATCACGGCATAAACTCTGTCGCTCTTGTTCATGCGAATGCCGACCAGATCGCCCTTCAAGTCGCGCTTGCCGTGCGGTGCATCACGGAATTTGACAACGCGGAAGCGCCCGTGCGCCGTCAACACAATGACCAGATCGTTGAGTGTGCCGATAGTGGCAGCCGCGATCCGATCACCAAGCATTAGGCGCATGGTCACTACACCTGCGCCAGCGCGCCCTTGTAGTGGATACTCAACCAGTGGTGAGCTTTTTGCCGTGCCGCCTTCCGTCACCGTCCAGAGCGCGCCGCCTTCAAGGGCAAGTACGGCGCTCACCACTTTGTCGCCGTTGGTCAGGCGAATGCCGCGCATCCCGCCAGCGGGCAAACCTGTTGGGCGCACCTCTGCCAGCTTAAAGCGAATTGCCTGTGCCTCTGCTGTGACGAGGATCGCCTCATCTTCTTCACGGGCAAAATGCGCTGCAATTAGCCGATCTTCGCCCAGATTGATGACAGGGAAGGCACGCGCCGAAAGCCCGGGCAAATCTGCCGTCCGAATGCGCTTGACCTCACCGCCTTCGGTTGCCAAGAAGACGTAGCTCTCTTCAAAGTTAGGCAGCAAGCTCAGCGCACCAACCACTTCACCGCTTTCCCGCAGATCGCACATCGAAACGACATCACCACCACTGCTTGGATCATCGGTCAGCGGCAGGTTTTGGACAGGGATCGTGGCAGCGCGCCCGCCGGAGGTGAATAGGTAGAGGATATCTGCTGTGTTGCTACGGAGCAGAAAGCGCGGTGGGTCTTCGGTCTGCGCTGTGATCTTAGGCGGCGCGTCCTGATAGGTGCGGCTGATCTTGCCGCCGTGCGTCAGGGCAACCCAGGTGCTTTCAGCGTGCGCCAGCAGGTCTTCAGGGCGCACATCGCCGGCGGTACCATTTAGGATGGTGGTGCGGCGCGGATCGGCATAGCGCTTTTTCACGTCCATCAGCTCATCGGCAATCACTTTCCGCATCAGGGCGGGATTTGCCAATAACTGCTCAAGGTAAGCAATTTGCGCCTGCTTCTCGCGGTGCTCGGTCTGGATTTTCTCTTGCTCAAGGGCGGCAAGGCGGCGCAGTTGCATATCAAGGATGGCGCTTGCCTGTGCCTCTGAGAGCGAGAACTCGTTCATGAGGGCGCCGCGTGCTTCTTCGCTGCTCTCGCTCTCGCGGATGGTGCTGATGATGCGATCTAAGAAGCGCAGCGCAATAAGCAGCCCTTCAAGGATGTGTGCGCGTGCGCGTGCGCGCCCTAGATCGTGCAGCGAACGGCGGCGCACCACCTCGAGGCGATGATCAAGGTAGACGCGCAGCGCCTGCTTCAGGGTGAGTGTGCGCGGCTCGCCATCCACCAATGCCAGCATAATCACGCCGAAAGTGCTTTGCAGCGGCGTATACTTGAATAAATCCTTTAGCACCTCCGCAGGGTCGGCGTTACTTTTGCACTCAATCACCATCCGCAAGCCTTGCCGATCCGATTCATCGCGCAGATCGCTAATGCCGTCAATCTTGCCGTCGCGCACAAGGTCGGCAATGCGCTCAATCAGGCTGTTTTTGTTGATTTGATAGGGAATTTCGCTAACGATGATGCGCGTCTTGCCGCGTTCAAGGCTCTCGATATGCACTTTGGCGCGCACCGTAAGTTTGCCGCGTCCGGTGGCGTAGGCTGCCACCAACATATCTTCATATTCGGTGGCATTTTTGCCATCACCACCGCGAAAGATCAAGCCGCCGGTCGGGAAATCGGGACCTTTGATGAACTGCATCAGGTGATGCACATCTACCTCATCAAGCGCATCCCAATTGGCAAGCATGTACACCAGCGCATCGCAGACCTCACCCAAATTGTGGGGCGGCACATTCGTACTCATGCCAACGGCAATGCCGCTAGAGCCATTCACCAGCAGGTTGGGAACGACTGCGGGCAGCACAGAAGGCTCTTGCAGCGAACCGTCAAAGTTATCCACGAAATCAACTGTTTCGCGGTCAAGATCGGTCAGCAGCTCCATGCCGATGGGCGTCAGGCGCGCTTCGGTGTAGCGCATAGCAGCCGGCGCGTCGCCATCAATGCTGCCAAAATTGCCCTGACCGTCTACTAACTCATAGCGCACGGAAAAATCTTGGGCAAGGCGCGCCATCGCCTCATAGATTGCCTGATCGCCGTGCGGGTGGAACTTGCCTAGCACTTCACCGACGATACGGGCGCTCTTTTTGTAGGGCGAGTCAGGGCGCAAGCCCATATCATACATCACGTGCAGAATGCGCCGCTGCACAGGCTTTAAGCCGTCGCGGGCATCGGGCAGGGCGCGGGCAACGATCACGCTCATGGCATAGTCAAGATATGCCTCGCGCATTTGCTCATCAATGTTTACGGTTCTGATCGAGCCGATAGTAGGTGTGGTCACGGGTGTTTTCTCGCGTCGCTTCTGATCACAGACGGATTGAATAATAAGGCAGCAGCCGTACAACTGTCAAATAAGAACGTTTGTTCGGAGTATACCACAGGTCAATCGGCTAGGCAAGCGCCTTAGTGTGCATGTCAAGAATGCAGAGAAGGTAAAGTTGAGAGGAGCGCGGTGGTGCGGCGCGATCAGCCCTTTGCCCAATCGGGTTGGCGGGCATTCAGGTGAGCAAGCAGCCTGACAAAATCTTGGCGGCGCAGTTCAGCGCCATCTTGCCAGCGCTGATCTTCTGCTTGCAGCAAGCGGCGCTGCTGGGTCATCTCGCGGAGTGGCAGTTCGCCTTTGGCAATCACGCTGCGCGGAATGAGCTGGAGAAAATCGGCAAACTGCGGCTGGTCAGCCTCTTTGGCAGGCATCAAGGTATAGAGCGCGATACTGGTTTCATCTTGCACCAATTGCAGCGCCAGCACAATCCAGCCGCGCACAGCACGCGCCGAACCACGCTTCACCGTGAAGCGCCATGCCAGCACGTTCACACGCTGCGTCAGGTCAATCTGGGTCTCAGGTGGGCGGTTACGGCGGCTATCTTGCAGTGTGATCCGATTCTCTGTTAAGGTGAGGGCGCGCCCACTTTTCCAGAAACGCTTTAGCAGACCGTCCGAGAGCGCCATGACGCCCAAAGCGCCTATTGCTGCTATTGAGGCGTTTAGGCAGCCGCCTTCTTCACTGCTAAAGAGGTTGCCTGACAGCCACAAAAATAACACAAAGCTGAAGACGGCAATTAGCGGCAGCGCCAAACGAATACCGGTATGTTCAGTGTCTAGCGGGAAGTGTAACCGTTCGGTGCTGCGCTCACTCATCAAACAAACGCCTCTGCATGTGCCACAAGCTGACCATCTAGTAAGGTTAGCACGCGATCCATCTGGTTGGCAATGCGCGGATCGTGGGTGACGACGATCACAGTTGTGCCAGTTTCGCGCTGCACGTCTTGGAGAGCCTTCAGCACAACCTTGCCCGACTCCGTGTCCAGATTGCCGGTTGGCTCATCGGCAAGCAGCAGCGGCGGATTATTTGCCAGGGCGCGGGCAATGGCAACGCGCTGTTGCTGACCACCGCTCAGTTGGCTGGGGCGATGATGCAGGCGATCTTTCAAGCCGAGCAGGTCAAGCAGTTCGGTGGCGCGGCGGCGCGGGTGAAAGCGTGGCTTGCGGGCAAATTCAATCGGCAGTGCCACATTTTCCAGCGCGGTGAGCGTTGGCACAAGGTTGAAGAACTGAAAGACAAAGCCGATCTTCTCGTTCCGCACTTCGGTGAGGCGGCTTTCTGAAAGGCGCGAGATGTTGATGCCGTCAATCTCGATGCTACCGCTGGTCGGCGTATCCAAGCCACCCATCAAGCCGAGCAGCGTTGTTTTGCCGCTGCCTGAAGGTCCGATGATGCCAACGCGCTCACCTTTATAGATTTCTAGGCTGATGCCACGCAGGATATGCACTGTCTCAGCGCCGAGTGGCAAATCTTTGGTTACAGCTACTGTCCGCAGCACTGGCACGCGCCCAGAACCGTTTAGCGTCATGGTGAATCCTCTACGCTCTCTGATAGATTGTTTCTCTTGCGCCTTGTACGCAAGGGCGCCTGCAAGGTTGCATGAGCCTTTGTTTAGCGCGCCAAAGTCTGTGCTAATTTTAGCAAACGCTCATCAAGGGTCTTAGTCTTGCCGGCGATCTCGACCAGCGGCGTTGTGGTGATTTGCCCGCCGCGTGTGCCACACAACACACCATACTCGCCACGCGCCAACGCCTCGACTGCGCCCGCACCCAAGCGAGACGCCAGCAGCCGATCATAGGCAAGCGGTGCGCCGCCGCGCTGCACATGCCCAAGCGTCGTCGCACGCATATCAAAGCCGAGTTCCTCTTTGTAGTTCTCATTCAGGTACTTAAAGAGTGCATCCGCCTCGTATTTCGCGCCTTCAGCCACCACGACCAGCGCATGTGATTTGCCGCGTGCATAGGCAGCACTGATGATCTGTGCCACCTGTTCTGGGGTCGTCTCAAACTCTGGCACAACAATCGCTTCCGCGCCACCGGCAATACCGCTCATCAGCGCCAGATAGCCGCAATCACGCCCCATGACCTCCACCAAGAAGGCGCGCCGATGTGATGAGGCAGTCGTTTTGAGCCGATCAATCGCCTCTAGGGCGATGTTGAGCGCCGTATCTACGCCGATGGTGATGTCCGAGCCGAGCAGGTCGTTATCAATGGTCGAGGCAACACCATTGACGGGAAAGCCCATCTGGTAGAGCGCATAAGCGCCCGTCTGCGAGCCATTGCCGCCGATGACGACGAGCGCGTCTATGCCGTGTGTGCTGAGGTTGTGCAGCGCCTTTTTGCGCCCTGCTTCCTCGCGGAATTCTTTGCAGCGGGCGCTGCCGAGCAGGGTGCCACCCATTTGAATAATGCCGCCGACGGAGCGCGCATCAAGTTCTCTGAATTGGTTAGTGACCAAGCCGAGATAGCCTTCTTGCACACCCATCACCGACCAGCCCTGCTCTATCGCAGAGCGCGTGACGGCGCGGATGGCAGCATTCATGCCCGGCGCATCGCCACCACTGGTTAGGACTGCAATGCGTTTAATCATGGAAGGTGTTTCCTTTCACCTTGCACTTGCCGCGCCTAGTGTACCGCGCTGTGGCACAACGCGAAACCTTCTCTGGCAATCCGAAGCGGCAAAGCAGCTGAATCGAACTACAATGGAACGCCAAGCAACGAGCAAACGGCTAAACGTTTTCGGCGGGCAGGATCAATTTGCCATTCACCTGCGCCAGATGCACGCTGCCCGGCGTCAGGTTTAGGGCAAGGTGTGCGCCGAGCGGCACAGTCAGGCTGAACTTTGCCCACGAAAGCGCGCCAACAATCGGCTTGCGGCGCGCCACGATGTAAACGCCCGCCTCATCTTGATCGGTGGCAAATTCCCAGCCAAAGCTGGCGTGCAAGTCAGCCTCTAGCGAGACGTTGTGCGGCGCGCCGTGCACTATAGTAACTTCGGCATGGCTGGCGCGCACGTAAACTGTGATCGGCGGCTGCACAGTAAACACTTGGCGAAAACTTTTGGCGGTTGCCGCCGCGCCAACGCTCAATGCCGATTCTAGGCTGCGCCGCAGCAGCGCACCACGCAAACGCCGTAAGGTCATAGTTGGAAGCCATCGCGGAAGCTGATCAGCTTGCGGCTGTAATCGGAAATGAAGCCTTTCAGCTTGTCTTCCAAGCGCTGCCAGGTGCTGCTTTTCAGCGCAAGGCGCACTGTATCAAGGTCTTCTGCCAAAAATTCCACCTGCCGAATCGGCTGTTCACCATAAGCAGTGTGGTACACACGGAACATATAGAGTCCTAGTGCTTGCATACTTGGCACAAATTCCTGTGTGACGAACGCATAGTAGTTGTCGTGTGTTTCAGGGTTGATGTTATAGCGCAGCAGCAACTTGTAGCGTGGGATGATTTTCGTCGCCATGCCGATACCTCATGCAGCAGATAGCCCGAAAAGTGGGCATCTTGAGATGCTGATATGATAGCATAGCCTGCCTATTTGGGCGATGTCCTCAGGTGGCTAGGCACAAGGCTGCTGCTCAAAGTGCTGACGTGCTGCAATTTTGCGCTACAATTTGCGCTAGGTTAGGATGCAAAGCCCATGATAGATGTAATCGAGGCATTGGTAGGTTATTTGTTTGTGGTGGGCGGGCGCGCAGTTAGTGCGACGCCACCTGGTGCATTGGTAGAGCTGCCGCCGCGCAAGGTGCAGCGCAGCCGTGAAGCAGATACCTTCTTCACGCTGATCACGCCTTTCGGCAAAACACACGCCACTGCCAACGTCTATGAGGCGTTGGCACACCTTGCCGCAGATGTCTACTTCCGCAGTGGCGGCAGTGTGACCAGTGGATTGCGCGAAGCAATCTACACCGTCAACAGCCAAATCTCAGAGGCAGGGCAGCGCCACACCCTGAACATGATCTGTGCGGTGATGCGCGGCAATGAGGTCTACATCGCACGCACGGCACAAAGCGCTTGTTTATTGCGCCAAAACGGTGATTTCACCTGCTACCCTGATTCGCCGAGTGATTCCGCGCCACTTGGCGCAACGCCCTCGCCAGAGGTGAAACTCTCGCGCTGTGAGGTGATGCCCGGCGATAGGATGGTGCTGTGCGATAGCAACCTTGCCAACGCTGAGCGCGCTGCGCTGAACGCCGCCCTGACCGCCGAAGACCTGACCGCCGTCATTGAGCCGTTGAAGGCATTGGCGGGCAAAGAGGCGCAGGCTGTTATCATTGAGTTTGCCACGCCCGAAACACCCGACCCCACACCGATTCCGCAGCCGCGCAAAAGCACACCCCTGCCAACCCCTGAGCCGCCTACGCTGATTGCCGCAGAGCCAGCCCCCCCTGCAACACCCACTGCTGAGGCAGCACCTAGCGCAGACGCACCTGCTGATCCACCACCTGCCAACGCACCCGAAACGCCCAAAGCACCCATCGCGCAGCGTGCCACCGCTGCCACTGGCAACCTGCTGGGCAGCTTTGCGAAGGGACTGAACCGTGCGCTTAGCCGCCTGCTGCCAGAGCCGAGCGAAGATGGCGCGCCGCGCATCCCGACCATGTTGGCGGCAGTCTTGGCAATTCTGATCCCGGTCATTGTCGTCTTTGTGATGGTTGCCCTGCAACTTTCGCAATTCGATCTCACTCAGTTTGAGCAGATGGTGCGTGAAGTGGAAGAGGCTGCCCGCCAAGCAGAGCTGATCTCGCTGGAGAATGAACCAATTGCACGCACAGCATGGCTCGGCATCCTAGAGCGTGTGGCATATGTGGAGACGACCGGCGGGCGCACCAATGATCCGACGCTCACCCGCATTCGGGCAAAGGCGCAAGGCGTGCTGGATCGCTTTGATAAAGTCACCCGCCGCACGCCCACGCCGCTGCGGAATTTTGGCGAAGGCGCGCAGCTCGTCAACCCAATCATCCGCGGCAGCGCAGATGTCTATACGCTGGATGTCAGCCGCAGCGCCATTTACCGCGATACGCTGGCGCCGGAGGCGGTGACGCTCATCACGCGCAACACACAGCCCGTCGTGCAGCGTGGGCAGGCAGTCGGTGCTTTTTCCGTGCGCGAGGTGGTGGATACGGTCTGGCTGGCAGAGGGCGGCGTGCAGCGCGCCAATGTGCTGGCAGCCCTTGATACGCAAGGCATCCTGATCACCTATTCGCCAACCTTTGCGCCTGCTACGGCGCAGCGGCTGGCCGGCGCCGACCTGTGGGGCAAACCGATTGCGCTTGCCACTTGGCGCGGCAACCTCTACCTGCTTGACCCAGCGGCAAACCAGATTTGGCGCTACCGTCCGCTTGGCAGCAGCTATCCCAACCCGCCGGAGGAATATTTCGATAGCGAACTAAAACCTGACCTGACCACCGCCGTTGATTTCGGCATTGATCCAAACGGGAACGTCTATATCTTCTTTGAAGATGGACAGTTGAGGAAGTTCACAGGCGGCACTGAGCAGCGCTTTGCGCTCAGCGGAATGCCCGCGCCGATGAGCCTGAAAAGCGGGCGCGCTATGTACCTTGATGGCGATTCACCGCTGCCCGCGATCTACTTACTAGACGCTGCCGATCAATCGGTCTATCAGGTGACGCTCTCAGGCGCCTTCCGCTACCGCTTCCGCGCCACCGACCCGAATCTGTTCCGCAATATGACGGGCATTTATGCCGACCGCGATAATATCTTTGTGGCATCCGGCGCCGTCCTCTACCATTTTTCGATAGCCGACCTTGCCGGACGCCCTGCACCCTAGCCCGTTAAACTACTGCCCGTAGATGCGTGTTTCAGGGCGGAAGGCTGCCCATGCAAACCAAAAGTGCGGGTTGGCAAAGGCGCGCTCCAATTGTGCGCCTTTCAGGCTGCCATCTGTAGCGCGCCCAAAGACGTTCCATGTGCTGCCCGTCTCCACATCGCGCAGCACGCCGTCTTTGCTTTGCTCAAAGGTCAGGCTGCGCCCATCAAGGGTGCGCTCATAAAGGGCAGCCATGCCTACCCGCCGCGAACTATCAATATCGCCGCGATCAAGGGCGCTCACGGCGCCATCCTGCCAGAAGGCAACCACTGCCACACCGCCCACCACATCGTTAATAACACCTTCCCGCGCCAGCAGGCTGAACGGATAGGCGATTGCCTCACCCCCCACAATGCCCGATAGCACATGCTCGGTAGCGGGCAGGCGCGGATCAATCTCGCCTTCAAACAAGAAGGGCTGCGGGTTCGAGTCGTAGCTGGTATAGGGATTACGCCCGTAGCTGCGATCATGCCCCGTCTCGCGGCTTAGCACCTTGCCTTCGGGAAAGGCTGCCTTGAATGCCTCAAAGCTGACCACTTGTGAGCTAATCAGGCTCAGCCGCGTGCCGGTCAGCGCGCCAACAATCGCCTCACCCGTGATCTGCTGCCACCAACTCTGCGTTTGCTCATCCCACATGATCATATCGCTCTTACGCAGGTTGCCCGAAACGCCCAAGCGCAGCGTTTGCCCGTCCACACGCCGATCAAAGACGATGGAACTGTTGCAAAGCGGGCAGAAGGTTACTGCCACTGGCACGCCGCCAACGCTATCATTGACGATCTCGTGCCAGATCAAGATTGCCAGCGGATAGGCGCGTGCCTCACCCTCAATCTCTAGCGCAATGAGCGGGGATTGATCGTTAAGCCACTGTGCGGCCTCAGCGATGCTCTCAAAGCGCGGGCGATCAATGGGCGGAATACCATCCGGCGGCGGACCGCCACTAAAAATTTCAGCGTAAGGTACGCTGTGCTTGCAAAAATCTGTTTTTTGCCAAAAGGCTGTCGAAAAACGCAGGCGTCCCACATCCTTAAACGGGTCGCCACAACTGCCTTGCTGTGCATGGGTAACTGAACTCATAAGCACCACCAGTGCGCTCAAAGCGCCAAGCATCAGTGCCAGTTGCCACTTTTTGTGCATGAACTTTCTCCCTCAGTCTACCAAAAAATCGGGCTTGGTCAAAACGATAAACCTTACACAACAAGCCTAGAAGGAGTCTAAAAGAAAGTTACCTTGTAAAAGTGTGGTCTAGGCAACACACAGCATGAGAGGGCGTCTAGACGCCCTCAGACAAAACATTGTGACGGCAGCGTGCGCTCAAGCGCCGTGGATTCTGGGGTTGGGGAAGCGCAGCGCGAAACTATACCAACGTTGGAAAAGCTGTTCGGGTTGGCGCGGCTGCACGCGCTGCCCATTGGGTTTGAAGAACAGACTATCGCAGATGTAGTCCTTGTTATCCAGCACTAATGTGTCCCCGCGCCAGGTGGCACTTTTCGCCTCTGTGAAATAGGCTTGCGGATTTTGCGTGAGTGGATCAATGAAAACGATGATCCCTTGCCCATTGATGGTATCGAACAGCACATTATCGGCAGCGTTCAATGCTTTATAGGTGTAGAAACAGGTATCCTGACCATCCCACACGCCTAGCCCCGCTTCAAAACGTGGCAAGCGGTCATCTTCTTTGTCCAATGTGGCAGCCGTGCGCGGTGTCAGCTCAGGGGTGGGCGAACGCCGAAAATCGTCCCACGACTCGGCAGTTGCCTGCGCCTCGCCCTCCAGCGCCGAGACAACAAAAAGCGCTTCCGGCACCAGGCTGATTGCCTGTGCGAGTGTGGTGTGTTGCAGCGCCGAGAGCGTCTCCAAGCGCCTGCCTTGCAGCGGACCGTGATAACACCGTCCGCTGTAGTGATCCCAAATCGAGCCGCTTTCTGCATCGCCCAAGAGCGTCATAGCGTTATACAACCCGCGCTCGCTGAAATGGTGAACCTGACCATCAATCACGGGCGAGAAGCACGCCCCTGCATTACAGATCAGGCAAAAGGATGCCAGCCATGGTGTATTTTCCACCACGCCCTGTACAACATGAAAATAGACCAAATGCACGGTGTTGATCACGAGGGTGCGCCCTGCCACCGTCGCCCTGAGTAATGGTGTACGGCTATCAAGGGTGAACCGACTAGCCGCCTCTTGGATAGGTATCAAAGGCGGATTATACAGCGGCGGAACGGCTGGCTGCTCGCGGATAAAAGCACGGCTTACATCAAAAACGGTTTCCATGTCACAAGGAATTCCTCAACGTCACATTACGACATTCTTTTACATTATATGTTCAAAGTTTGAAAAATACATCAACAAGACATTCAGGCAATCTGTGTTACAGTGAGCGGTATGGTATACCCTCAGGTCTAGGTGCGTTGACATGACCCTGCAAGGTGCGTACAATCTCAGGCGCGCTTTGAACGGGAGAGAGGCGCCGCTTATGGCTAACCTGCATGTGACCGATCATCCACTCATTCAGCACAAACTGGCAATCTTACGCGCCACTAGCACTGAACCGCACAAATTTCGCCAGTTGGTGCGCGAATTGGCGGCATTGCTGTGCTATGAGGCATCTGCCGACCTGCGTTTGCGCCCGCTGGTCGTGCAAACACCGATGGGCATGGCAAACGGCGCGCACCTTGCTGACTCTGTTGGCTTGGTGCCGATTTTGCGGGCGGGCTTGGGCATGGTCGAAGGCGTTTGGGAGCTGATCCCGAACGCGGAAGTATGGCACTTAGGGCTTTACCGCGATGAAAAAACCTTGCGCCCTGTTGAATACTATAACAAACTGCCCATCGAACCGCGTGTGCAGATGTGTTTCGTGCTAGACCCAATGCTTGCCACTGGTGGCTCGGCAACTGCCGCCGTGGATGTGCTGAAGCGCTGGGGCGTTAGCCGCATCAAATTCATCGGCATTATCGGCGCACCGGAAGGCGTTAAAACGCTCTCAGAAGCACATCCCGATGTGCCAATTCACCTTGCCGCCCTTGACGAACGCTTGAACGAGATCGGCTTCATTGTGCCGGGCTTGGGCGATGCCGGTGATAGACAATTCGGGACGAGTTAACACAGGCAATCCATGATTTTTCGTGAAACAGGTTTACAGCTAGGCAAGGTGCGCCTCTCATGGCTGGCGTTGATCCTTGCCCTGTGCATTGCGGCGCGTCTTGGCGTGCTGATTGCTTTTCCTGCCGTCTTTGCCTTTGAGCAGACCGATGCCATTCACGGCTCAGAGGCATATGATGCCTATGCCCAGAACTTACTTGCCACAGGCATCTATGGGCGGACGCTTGGTGTGCCAGATGCTGCCATCCCGCCCTTGTACAGCTATGTGCTGGCGGCGGTCTACGCCATGTTTGGGCGCGGCTCTCTGCAAGTGGGCATTTTCCACAGCCTGCTGGATTGCCTGTCAATCTATTTTCTCGTGGGCATTGGCAGCAAACTGCTGAGTCGGCGCGTTGGGCTGCTCGCAGGCTTGCTCTATGCGCTCTACCCATATCTGATCTTCCAAAACCTCACGCTGATTGATACGCCGCTGTTCATGACGCTGATGCATGGTTTCCTGTGGTGTGCCGTCCATCTGCGCGAACGGCGCAGCCTTGCCTTTGGCATTTTGGGTGGCGTGCTTCTGGCGCTTGGCGCGTTGACGCGCCCTGTGATTGTGCCGCTGGCGCCGCTGGTGGCGTTATGGTTTCTGTTCCGCCTGAATTGGTGGGAATCCGTGCGGCGATTGCTGCCTGTGGCAGGCTTCAGTGCGCTGCTTGTGCTGCCCTGGGTGGTGTGGGCGTATGGCGTTTACGGCGCCTTTGTGCCGATTGCCACCAACGGCGGCATGAATTTCTGGTTTGGCAGCAATCCGCTGACGGTGCCACTGGTGCGTGCCGGCTTCCACCCACAGTGGATCAGACCGCAAACACCGATCCGCACTGAAGATACGCGCCTTGCCAATGATGACTTGTATCAACTTGCGCTGACCTATCTGCGCGAAAATCCAAGCCAGTTGCCCGAACTGCTCTGGGTAAAATTTCTTGCCTACTGGAGCATAGACGTTTTCCCAACGCGCAATCCGATTCCCGGCGCCGTGCCGATTGCTGATCCAAGCGGTGAACTGCGCTTCCAAACCGATGCGGGCGAGGAATTTTCGCTTGTGACGATCACCGAAAATGACCCGGTGGCTGCCTATTCAGGCGCCCTGTTCGACGTGATCGGGCGCTTGGTGCATCGGCTCTATTTCGGCGCGCTGTTGATCTTGGCACTGTGCGGCATCCTGTTGAGCGCTCGCCAATGGCGCGAAGTTTCGCTGCTGTGGTTTGTGCAGTTGGCAATGACCGCCTTTTATGTGGTCTACATCCCTGCCACGCGCTACCGCGCACCTACCGATCCGCTGCTGTTTCTCTTTTCGGCACATGCGGCAGTTACGCTGCTGGCGTTCGTATTGCGCCGTGCGCGCAGCCCACAGGTGCGCCATGCCTAAGCGCCGCAACGCAATTTATGCCTTGATCATCGCCTGCTTCTTTGGCGGCGTAACCACAGGGCGCACTTTCTTCTTCAGCCTTGCCTATCTGTTCGGCTTGCTGCTGATCTTCGCATGGCTGTGGTCGTGGTTGTCGGTTAACAACGTGCGTATTGCCCGCAACACACGCGCCCGCCGCGCACAAGTTGGCAAGACGTTGGATGAATACTTCACCGTGCAAAGCAACAGCCTGCTGCCTAAACTTTGGCTGGAAGTGCGCGACTACAGCACGCTGCCCGCTCATCGTGCCAGCACCATCGTGCCGACGCTGCAACCACGCGGCGCCTATCGTTGGTCGGTGCATACGCCCTGCGCGCTGCGCGGCGAGTTCCGACTAGGTGGGTTGACGCTCATCAGCGGTGATCCGTTTGGTTTATATCAGGCAACGCGCCACATTCCCGCCACGTCCAACGTCTTGGTCTACCCTGCCATTGTGCAGTTGGCAGATTTCCATTTGCCCGGCGGCATTCTTTCAGGTGGCGATGCCCAACGTCAGCGCGCCTACTTCGTGACGACCAACGCCGCCGGCATCCGCGATTATGCGCCGGGCGATGGCTTCAGCCGCATCCATTGGCGCAGCACTGCCCGCAAAGATAAGCTGATCGTCAAAGAATTTGAGCTTGATCCGCTGGCGGAACTGTGGATCATGCTTGATCTGAGTGCGGCAGCGCACGTTGCGCGCCCCTATCACGTGGAAGGCGTGGCAGACGGAGAAATTTTTCTGCCGCCAGACAGCGCCGAGTATGCCATTGCTTTAGCTGCCTCGCTCAGCTCCCACTTTTTGGTGAAAGAGCGTGCGCTTGGCTTCTTAGCGCATACGCCGCACCGCAACGCCATGCAGCCTGATCGCGGCGCACGGCAGCTGACGCGCATCCTAGAGACGTTGGCGCTTGCCAAAGTGGAGAGCGATCTACCCTTCGCACAGGTGATCAGCCTAGAAGGGCATTCCCTCTCCCGTGGTGCAACAGCACTCCTCATCAGCGCTGATATGAGCGATGGCTGGCTGGCAGAGGCGCATCTGTTGGTGCGGCGCGGTCTGCAAGTGATCGCTGTGTTGATTGATCCGCACAGTTTTGGTGTGGCAACCTCAGGGCGCAGCGCAGAAGAAACACGCGCACGCCTTGAGATCGGCGGCGTGACGACTTACCTTGTGCGCTATGGCGATAACCTCTCAGCAGCGCTCAGTCGTGCCAATTTGCGGCTGCCAAGCCGTGCCGCCTGGTAGGCAGCTTACACTTTTGTTACAACACAGGCGCTACACTTTTGCGACAGAGTCGAGTAAAATAGCGCACCTATGGTAAGCATAGGGTCGACAACCATCCGTGCCGCAACACCCGATGATTTGGCTGCTTGCCTCGCCCTTGATCTTTCTTATGAGACGGATTACGTCTGGCAGATTGACGTGCGTGGCGACGAAAGCGGTGCGATTGCCGTCGGGCTGCGAACAGCGCGCCTGCCGCGTCTGATGCGCGTCAGCTATCCACGTGCAGCAACCCTGCTAGAGGCTGCCTTAGGCTGGGAGCGCGCCTATGGTGCGTTCCTTGTGGCGGAAAAAGGTGGCGTGCTGCGTGGTTATGTATTAATGCGCTTTGACCTAGCGCGTAGCGCCGCATGGATTGCCGAGATTGGCGTTGGCTTGGCGTTCCGCCGCCAAAAGGTTGGCACGGCACTGCTGAATGCTGCTTATGCACAGGCACAAACGCACGGCTTGCGCCATCTCTCTGTTGAGACTCAGACGAAAAATTATCCCGCCATTTGCTTCTGCCAGAAAAACGGCTTGGTCTTCTGTGGCTATAACGATTTGTACTTTGCCAATGGTGATGTAGCGCTCTTTTTTGGTCAGACGGTGCGGCTGTGAAGATAGACCATGACGAACGAACTCTTTATCCTGCTCTCGCGGCAGATTAATGAGGTATTGACGGCAGCCACCGTGATTGTGGCAACCTCGATGCTGCTCTATAACCTCTCGCATGGTCCGCGTGACCGTGTGACTCGTGCTTCCAGCGTGCTGCTTGGCTGTGTGAGCGCCATCTACGCCGGCGATGTGTTGGTGGCGATCAGCCGTGCGCCGCAGACCATCGAGGCACTGCTGCGTTTTGAGTGGATCGGCATTGCCTTTGCACCCGCTGCGCTCTTTCACCTTTCAGATGCGCTGTTGGCAACGACGGGCTTGCGCTCTCGTGGCAGGCGGCGGCGCGTGGTGCGCTTGCTCTACATCCTTGCCACACTGTTCTTTGTGCTTGCCTGCACCACCGATCTGATCGTGCGCGATCTGCTGCTGCAACCGCTAGAGATTATGCAGCCGGGCATGTTGTTCGGCTTGTTTATAGCCTATTTTGTGGTGGCGTCGCTCTTTGCCTTTAACAATGTGCTGCGTGCGCGCCGCCGCTGCCTGACCCGTGCCACATACCGCCGCATGACTTACCTGCTCTTTGCGCTCATCACGCCCATGGCGGGCATTTTTCCGTTCTCGCTGCTTTTTCACAATCCCACTGAATCAGGCGCTGCGCTCATCTGGCTGCTGATCAATGTTGGCAATTTGGGCATTGTGCTGATGTTGGCATTCATGGCATACCCGCTTGCCTTTTTCGGGCCCAAAAAGCCCGACCGCATGATTAAGGCAGAACTGCTCAGCTTTATGCTGCGTGGTCCGATCACGGGTATCGCTGTCTTAGTGGTGATCCTCTATGTGCCGCGCCTGACTGTTTTTGGCATTCCCAGCAGCGCCCTGATGCCTTTCGTGGCGGTTGCCACTGTGATGGGCTTGCAGTGGTTTTTTACGCTTGCCATCCCCATTATTGAGCAAAAACTTATCTATACGGATGACCAAGAGCAGGCACGCCAGCTTCAGGCGCTCAGCCAACACCTGCTCACACGCGATGACGGCAAACAACTTTTAGAGGCAACCTTAGCTGCCGTCTGCGATTATCTGCGCGTGCCAAGTGCTTTCGTCGCCGCACTGAACGGTGAGACGGTTACCTTTGAACAGCAGGTCGGACCGCTGCAACCGACTGCTGAAGCCCTTGAGGCAGCCCACATCAGCAGCCTTTTTTACAGCAATGGCAACGGCACGTTGCCGCACGCTGAGGCGCCCATTGAGATTGTGGCGTGGCAATCTTTCTGGTTGATCGCGCTGCGAAGTGGGCGTGGTGGGCGTTTAATCGGCGTGATGGGCGTGTGGGCGCGCAGCAGCACGCCTGATCTGCAAGTTGAAGAAAAGGCTGTTTTCCGTGTGCTGCATCAGCGTGTGGCGCGTGTGCTAGACGATATGCGCTTGCAGGCAGACCTATTCGCACGCCTTGAAGACATCATCGAGACGAGCGCCGCCGTGCAGTTGGCAAGCGAAAATGTGCGCTATGGCAACGCAGCAGAGGCGGCACGGCTGACCCAACAAGCAGTGGCTGACGGATCGCCCGAATTCAGCGAGGTGATCTGGGGCGCACTCCGTGACTACTGGGGCGGCCCGCGCCTTACTGACAGCCGCTTGCTGCGCCTTCAACAGGTGGAGACCAGCCTCGCCGAACATGGTGGCGATGCCGCAAAGGCAGTCCGTGCCGTGCTGAACCGCGCTATCGAGTCCTTGAAGCCTGAAGGCACTTACAGCCTGACCGCCGCCGAGTGGACACTCTACAACATCCTTGAGTTGCGCTTCGTGAAAGGGCAAAAAGTGCGCGATGTTGCTCGTAAGCTGGCAATGAGCGACGCGGATTTCTATCGCAAGCAGCGCATCGCCGTAGAGCGCCTTGCCCAAGTGATCAGTGGGCGCGAAGGGCAGCCCAACGCTGAAACGGTGCGCTAGGCTTGCGCCGTTGGGTGCAACCCTAACCTGCCTCTTGAGATCAGCGCTGAATGGTGTATACTTAAGGGTGTGCCAAGCATTCGCGGCTGTAGTTCAGCTGGTAGAACGGCAGCCTTCCAAGCTGCATGTCACGGGTTCGAATCCCGTCAGCCGCTCTGCGGGTCCATAGCTCAACGGTCAGAGCATCCGGCTCATAACCGGCTGGTTGCAGGTTCGAATCCTGCTGGACCCATCCCCACATCTTGGTCTTCTCCTAGCACCCATCTATCTTTCTATACTTTATAGAAAAGTAATGTTTTTATACGTCTAGAATCTTATCCTCTTGCTAAATCTTTACAATCTTTATAAGCTACAAAAGGTCTATTTTATAAATTATTAACAGTTCAGATTCCTCACTAAAATGTCATGCTGATCGTGTAAAAACTCTCAAAAACCTCGTTGTCTTCTTGTTAAATTCGCCTAGAACTGCTTGTGGAATCGACAAGGCTCACTTATAGTATGTGTGGACGTCATGTTGATCACAAGGAGCGTGTCTATGAGTCAGAGAAACCGTCAATTGTTTCTCATCATTGGCGCGGTTGTCTTCATTGTGGCAGCGGTTGTCGTTGTTTTGTCAGGAACATTTCAACAAGGTACTGTGGACGTAACGCCCACGCCTGAAGAAATCGTTGCCCGACCGACCGATGAACCGCCCACCGAAGCGCCACCACCGCCAACAGAAGAACCACCGCCACCACCCACGGCGGAACCACCTACGGCAGAGCCGCCTACAGCCGTGCCGCCCACTGAGGTGCCGCCCACTGAGGTGCCACCCACCGAGGTGCCGCCCACTGAGGTGCCGCCCACTGAGGTGCCACCCACCGAGGTGCCACCCACTGAGGTGCCACCTACTGAGGTGCCACCTACTGAGGAAGCGCCTACGGCGGAGCCACAGGCAACAGTAGAGCTGCCCGTCGTGCCAACGGCTACCGATGAGCCATCTGCCACTGAAGTACCCACCGAAGAACCGACGGAAACACCGCCCGGTCTAGCTGTCGAAGGGACGCCCGATGGCGGCGAGGTCGCGGCGGTTGCAACTAACACACCCGGCCCCTCACCCACGCCATTGGCATCCCCCACACCCGTCTCAACCGTTGACCCGAACGACCCGCAATTGCAGTTGTTCATCACCTGCAACGCTGATCTAACGGCAACCTTTAGCGTGTTCAACATCGGCGGCGGGGCAGCCGATGCCACCTACAGCGTCTTTGACCCGAACACCGGCACAACCTCAACGGGTGGGTTGAATGTGCCTGCTGGACAAGGTAGCGTTATTGGCACTTTTGCTGGCAATGCAAGCATTACCGTCCTTTATAGCACCTCACAATTGGCGTCCGTAACCTTAGGTGCAACCGGTACATGCATTCCCCAGCCCACGGCGACAGCCACCCTGACGCCAAGCGCAACGTTGACAGCCTCACTGACGTTTACGCCCTCGGCAACGCGCACAGCAACCAACACCCGCACCCCAACCCTGACGCGCACGCCGACCTTTACACCGTCACCCGGACCTTCACCGACGCGCACGCCAACACGCACGCCGCGCCCGACGAACACACCACGTCCGACCAATACACCAACCTTCACGCGCACGCCCACGGCAACTGCGACGGACGGTCCTTCGCCGACCTTCACGCCCTCGCGTACGCCGAGCAACACGCCACCACCCACAGCAACGCGCACACCGAGCAACACACCCTTGCCAACCAATACGCCGTTGCCCACCAACACCCCCACAGCCACCAACACCCAAAGTGCGGATGCCATCCTGAACTTGGGTGTGCAGTGCAATGCTGACCTCACTGCGACCTTCGTGATCGGCTACTTCAGCGGCACAACCGCTGTCAGCGGCACATGGGTTGTTAACGAGCCCGGTGGTGCCGGCGGTAGTGGTAACTTCTCAATCAATGCCGGTCAGTTCCTGTATTACGGTCCGTATGCAGGTAACTCCAGCATGACCATCAACTACGTTTCGGCAACCTTCATCTCGGCAAGCCTGAGCGTGAACGCAACCTGCATCGCGGCACCCACAGCAACGCCGACCTTCACGCCGACCAATACGCCACCACCAACCGCGACACCGACCGAAACACCCCCACCCACAGCCACGCCCACCCATACGGCAACGGCAACGAACACTGCCACGCCCACCGAGGTGCCATCGCTCAACATCAGCAGTGTTTGCTCGGCAACGCTTGAGGCAACCTTCACCCTGAACAACCCAACTGGCACGGCGCTGACCAATGCACCTTACACCATCGTGGATGGCAGCGGTGCCACTGTCCAAAGCGGCACAGTCTCTGTGCCAGCCGGCGGCAGCACCACGTTGACGGTTAGTGGTGTGGTTGGCACGCTCACGCTGCGGGTGGAGATCATCG